>CANPUE010000008.1 GCA_947577185.1 uncultured Lachnospiraceae bacterium
TGACCCTCTGCTTGTAAGGCAGATGCTCTCCCAGCTGAGCTAAGATCCCATTCGACCATGAGTTGTCCTTTTCCGTAACTCACTTTGACAGTATACAATTATTTAAAATAAATGTCAAGCGCTTTTCAAAAAATTTTGAAAAAAATTGAAAAATTTGGAAAAACCGGAAAAGGAACCAACATCACGCCTTGCCCTTACATCCGTTCCGGCGCCGAAAAGCCCAACAGATCAATGCATGTCTCCAAAATTCTTTTGGTCAACATAAGTAATGCTATCCAGCCAGCCTGTTTTTCTTTTTCTTCCTCAGTCAGAATTTTCGTCTCATGATAGAAATGATTAAACGCATTGGCCAGATCATAGATGTAGGCACAGATCCTGTGAGGAGCTGCTTCCTCAAAGGCTGCTTCCAGCATGGCATTAAATCCGGTGATCTGCAGCATCAGATCCTTTTCCGCCGCATTGACCGCTTCTCTGATCTGAATGCCATCGATCTTTCCGCCCTGCTCTTTGTATTTATTCAGAATCGATTTGATTCTCACGATCGTATACAAAATATACGGTCCGGTGTCTCCTTCAAAAGAAGTGAAACGATCGATATCAAATATATAGTCTTTGGATGCCTGATTGGACAAGTCTCCGTACTTCAAGGCCGAAAGCGCAACTACCTCTGAAGTCTCCTTCGCTTCCTCCTCACCCATAGACTTATTGTCCGCTATTTTGCGGTGCATTTCCTCATTGATCCCGCGGATCAGATTTTCAAGGCGCATCACACCGCCTTCTCTGGTCTTAAAAGGTTTTCCGTCCTTTCCGTTCATCGTTCCGAAGCCAATATGCAAAAGTTTTGTTTCCGGTTTAACCAATCCGGTTTTTCTCGCACAGCGGAATACCTGTTCGAAATATAAATCCTGACGCTTATCCGCCAGATAGATCATGCTGTCCGGCCGATAATTCTCCATACGGTCTACGATCGTCGCCAGATCCGTTGTATTATACAGCGCCGCACCGTCAGATTTTAAGATCATGCAGGGGGGGATCTCTTTGGTATCAGTCTCCTCTTTCACATCAACGACTAACGCCCCTTCGCTTTCGTGCGCAAAGCCGTCTTTTTTCATCTTTTCGACCATGGCCGGAATCAGATCATGAACATCGGATTCCCCTTTCCAGAGGTCAAAATCAACGTTTAACGCGCTATAATTCTTTTTCAGATCCGCTACCGAAACCGACATGATGTGCTGCCAGAGTGCACGGTAGCCGCGCACGCCACTTTGCAGTTTGCCGGTCGCTTCCATCGCTTCCGCTTTATATGCCGGATCTTCTTTGGATTTTGCGCTGGCGGTCGGATAGATTTCCTCCAGTTCTGAAATCGTAAAGGGTGCCTCATTCGGGTATTCTCCGTCATATGTTGCGTCAAAATACAAAAGTTCCGGCTGTCTCTTTTTTAATTCCGTTACAATCAATCCCATCTGTAAGCCCCAGTCGCCAAGATGGATATCGCCAAGGACCTCATGTCCTGCATAGCGGCATATCCTCTTGATGCTCTCTCCGATGATCGCGGAGCGCAGGTGGCCTACATGCAGCGGCTTTGCAACATTCGGCCCGCCGTAATCCACAATGATCTTCTGCGGTTTTTCCGGCATGGCAAGACCAAACTTTTCATCCTGACACATTTCATTCAGATAGCTTTGCAAAAATGCTTCTTTGATATTCAGATTCAAAAAACCCGGCATTACCGCACTGACATCTGCAAACACGGCGCTGTCCTGTAATTTTTCCACCACCTCATTTGCGATCATGATCGGCGCCTTATGATACTGTTTTGCGCCCGCCATTGCGCCGTTGCACTGGTACTCGCACAGATCCGGCCTGTTAGAGATCGTTACTTTTCCCAGATCCGCCTGGTAACCCGCAGCCTCAAATGCCTTTTTCATTTCTTCTGAGATCAGATTTAAAAATTTATCCATTGCTGTATCAAACCTTTCTATTTGCTGTTCATGCCTTTTTTATGCATACCTGTTGATTCGGAATTTTTATTTTAACTTATTGTTTTACTTTTTTATTGAAACATTTTATTTGAAATTTTTTTAACTTCTTATTTCCACTTTTTCCTCTTTTCATTTCGGGTTTCTGCATTCTGTCATTGTTATTGAGGCCGTCTGGAATAGACACAGCCGCAGTAATCCTGTCTGTACAGGTCATATTGTTTTGATAACACGATCGACCGCTGATAGCCTCCCCGCTTCTTAAAATCCGAAGGCAGCCAGCTTACACCATATTCCCCTGCAAGCCGCTCACCAATCTCATTGAGCTTTCCCGCATTTTTCAGCGGACTGATCGTCAGTGTCGTCGTAAAAAAGTCATAATTCCCTGCGGCCGCCCGCACTGCCGTCTCACGAAGTCTCATCTCATAGCAGGCAAAGCAGCGCTCCCCGCCTTCCGGACAGTCTTCCAGTCCTTTTGCCATCTCAAAAAAACGTGACGGCTCATAATCTCCTTCTATGACATGAATAAAATGTCCCCGTTCTCCATTCTCTTCATTATAAGTCTGGATCAGCCGTTTCTGTTCCGCCACCCGCTTGTGGTATTCTTCCTGCATGGAAATGTTGGGGTTATAATAAAAGACTGTGATCTCAAAAAACACACGCAGATATTCCAGCACATAACTGCTGCATGGAGCACAGCAGCTATGGAGAAAAAGGCCTGGGGCCTCCCTGCCTGTATGCTGCTGCGGCAGTTTTTCAATTATTTTGTCCAACTCTTTTTGATAATTCCTGACTGGATTCATAGCGCTTTTTCCGACCAATCCTTTTTTGCAATCGATGCAATGTCAACCAGATGCAGTTCCCCCTGAGAGGCCGCGTTTTCCAGACTCGATATGAGCGCCGCCGCCGTGTCCATTGCCGTAATGCAATAAATCCCCGTCTCGATTGCTGTTCTTCTGATCAGGAATCCGTCTCTGTTCTTGTCACGCCCCTGCGTCGGCGTATCAATAACGAGATCTATTTTGTGTCCTAAAATTAAATCCATGACAGTCGGTGATTCCTGACGGATCTTATTGACCTTTCTGGCCTTCACTCCTGCCTCATTCAATGCGGCGGCTGTGCTTCTGGTCGCATAGATCTTATAGCCGAGTTTCTCGAAACGTCCTGCCACTTCAATTGCTTCGCCTTTATCGGCATCTTTTACGGTGATGATCATCTGCTTATATCTGGGCAGATTGACACCTGCTCCCAAAAAGGCTTTATAAAGCGCTTCATTAAAAGTTTTGGCGATTCCGAGGCATTCTCCGGTCGATTTCATCTCCGGCCCCAGGCTGATCTCCGCTCCGCGGATCTTCTCAAAGGAAAATACCGGCATCTTGACCGCATAGTAGTCAGCCGCAGGCTGTAAGCCCGGCTCATAGCCCAGTTCTCTGATCTTCTTTCCGATAATGACCTCCGTCGCCAGATCCACGATCGGGATCCCCGTCACTTTACTGATATAAGGAACCGTACGGGAAGAACGCGGATTGACCTCGATCACATAAACCTCGTCCCCCACCGCAATAAACTGAATATTGATCAGTCCAATGACATGCAGAGCCTTCGCCAGCCTCCTGGAATATTCCGCGATCGTCTCTTTTACCTTTTCACTGACGGTCCGGGCCGGATATACGGAAATACTGTCACCTGAGTGAACGCCTGTCCGCTCAATATGTTCCATGATCCCCGGTATGAGAATATCGGTGCCGTCACACACGGCATCGACTTCCAGTTCTTTTCCCTGCAGATATTTATCTACGAGGATCGGATGTTCCTGCGTATAGCGGTTGATGACCGCCATAAACTCTTCGATCTCCTGATCTGAGATCGCGATCTGCATTCCCTGTCCGCCAAGCACGTAGGAAGGACGCACCAGTACCGGATAGCCGAGCCGGTTCGCAACTTCCTTCGCCTCTTTCGCCGTATATACCGTACCGCCTGCGGCTCTTGGAATCCCGGTCTCTTCCAGAATCTTATCAAACAGTTCCCGATCTTCGGCCGCATCCACATCTTCTGCCTTAGTGCCCAGAATAGGCACACCCATTTTCATCAGGCTTTGTGTCAGTTTGATCGCTGTCTGGCCTCCAAACTGCACTACGGCGCCGTCAGGTTTTTCCACATTGACAATATTCTCGACATCTTCCGGCGTCAATGGCTCGAAGTAAAGTTTATCCGCGATATCAAAGTCCGTGCTGACAGTCTCGGGATTATTGTTGACAATGATCGTCTCGTAACCTTCTTTTGCAAAAGCCCATGTCGCATGGACAGAACAGTAATCAAACTCGATTCCCTGCCCGATACGGATCGGCCCCGAACCAAGCACCAGAACCTTTTTCTTTGAATGCGTCTCCTCCACTTCCGTTTCGGAACCGAAAACAGAATAATAATACGGCGTATTCGCGGCAAATTCCGCCGCGCAGGTATCAACCATCTTAAAGGCCGCCACGATGCCGTTATCGTAACGCATCCTTTTTATTTCTTCTTCGTCTTTCCCTGTCAGTCTTGCAATCACATTGTCAGGAAATTCGATTCTCTTGGCCTCGCGCAGCAATTCTATTGTAAGCGGTCCTTTTATGAGCGCTTCCTCCATCTCGGTCAGAATTGCGATCTTATCAATAAACCAGATATCAACCATCGTGATCTCATGGATCGTATCATAGTCGATTCCTTTTCTGACCGCTTCCGCAATAATGTAAATCCGCTGATCATCCACGATCTTCATCCGATCGAGCAGTTCCTCTCTGGATAAATCCGAGAAATCATTACTGCGCAGGCAGTCCACATGCTGTTCCAGCGAGCGGATCGCTTTCATCAGCGCGCCTTCAAAATTGTCGGCGATACTCATTACTTCGCCGGTGGCCTTCATCTGCGTCGTCAAAGTACGTTTTGCCGTTATGAACTTATCAAACGGGAGCCTTGGAATCTTCACCACACAGTAATCCAACGCCGGTTCAAAGCTTGCATAGGTCTTGCCTGTGATCGCATTTTTGATCTCATCCAGCGTATAGCCAAGGGCAATCTTCGCGGCAACTTTGGCGATCGGATACCCGGTCGCTTTAGAGGCCAGCGCGGAAGAACGGCTCACGCGGGGATTTACCTCGATGACACAGTATTCAAAACTCGACGGGTGCAGGGCAAACTGCACGTTGCATCCGCCGGTGATCTCCAGTTCATTGATGATATTCAATGCGG
This sequence comes from uncultured Lachnospiraceae bacterium, assembly GCA_947577185.1. Classification (GTDB taxonomy): domain Bacteria; phylum Bacillota; class Clostridia; order Lachnospirales; family Lachnospiraceae; genus UBA3282. Next base: position 5,211 of record CANPUE010000008.1, read on the forward strand.
AACTTCTAAGCATCTGGTACTCTTTGTCACCCAATGTCTGAGACGGCGCGACCACGATGCTGTCGCCGGTATGAACGCCTACCGGATCAATGTTTTCCATATTACACACGGTGATACAGTTCCCGGCGCTGTCGCGCATCACTTCATACTCAATTTCTTTCCATCCTGCAATACAGCGCTCCACTAATACCTGGCCCACACGGGACAGACGAAGGCCGTTTGCCAGAATTTCCTCCAGCTGTATCTGATTACCGGCAATGCCGCCGCCGGAACCGCCCAGCGTGTAAGCGGGGCGTAAGACAACCGGATAACCGATCTTCTTTGCAAAAGCAACGCCGTCCTCCACACTCTCTACGACGAGGGAAGGCGCACACGGTTCCCCGATCTTCTCCATCGTCTCCTTAAATTCCAGTCTGTCCTCCGCCTTCTTGATCGTCCTCGCCGTCGTACCGAGCAGTTTCACGCCATGCTCCGCCAGAAAGCCGGATTCATCCAGTTCCATGCCAAGATTTAACCCTGCCTGTCCTCCCATATTGGGCAGAAGGCTGTCAGGTTTTTCTTTCATGATAATCTGTTCCAACACTTTGGCCGTCAGAGGTTCAATGTACACCTTATCTGCAATATCACCGTCTGTCATGATCGTAGCGGGATTGGAATTCACTAAGATGACTTCCATTCCTTCTTCTTTCAGGGAGCGGCACGCCTGCGTACCCGCATAGTCAAACTCGGCTGCCTGCCCGATCACAATCGGCCCCGAACCGATTACCAGCACTCTTTTTACATTGGGATTTTTTGGCATCTTCTCTCCTCCATTTTATCTGTAAGCGCTCCGCCCTATTTGCCTGCCGCGGAAGTTTTTACCTCTTTCATCATGTTGATAAACCGGGCGAACAGATCACCGGAATCCTGTGGTCCCGGACATGCTTCCGGGTGAAACTGAACGGTAAAGATATTTTTACCTGTATAAGAAAGACCTTCATTTGTACCGTCATTTACGTTGATGAAAGCAGGAACCGCCACGGCCGGATCCAATTTTCCGGTATCTACCACATATCCGTGATTCTGCGAAGAAATATAAATCTTCCCGCTCTCCAGATCCTTTACAGGGTGATTGCCGCCCCTGTGTCCGTATTTCATCTTATAAGTATCCGCTCCAGTGGCAAGCGCCATGAGCTGATGTCCAAGGCAGATCGCGAAAATCGGTACTTCCGAATCATATAACTTCCTGATCTGCGCTATCATATCTGTGCACTCTTTCGGATCGCCCGGCCCGTTACTGAGCATAATGCCGTCGGGAAACGATGAGAGAATTTCTTCCGCCGTTGTACCGGCCGGATAGACCGTGACATCACAGCCCCTTGCCGCAAGAGAACGCGCAATATTGTCTTTTGCCCCAAGGTCAAGGAGCGCAACCCGAAGACCGCCGCCGTTTCGTTCCCTTACCAGACTCGGCCGTTTCTCCCGTTTTCCGTCCTTATATGCTTTTGGATCAAAACGCGAACTTCCCGAAATCGGGCCGTTCTGCGCGAGATCCGTTACACCGTTTACCTCATATTTTTTGTGACAGGTCACAGTTTCGACTACTTTTCCAGTCGAGTACGCTTTTAATTTTGGAAGAATTTCTTCGAAAGAATCATATTCCCTCGTGGTAATCATGCCGTTCATGGTTCCTTTTTCACGAAGAATCTTTGTAAGCGCCCTCGTGTCGATCCCGGCGATACCGGGGACGTCGTTTTCTTTCAGAAATTCCTGAATCGTTATATCACATCTGAAATTACTCGGGATTCTGCTCAGTTCCCTGACAATAAAACCGTCCGGCCAGGCCCTGCGCGATTCCATGTCCTCACGGCAGATGCCATAATTACCGATCAGAGGATATGTCATACAGACAGCCTGTCCGGCATAGGATGGATCCGTCAGTACTTCCAGATATCCCGCCATAGAGGTATTAAACACGATCTCACTGATGATTTCTTTCTGAGCGCCAATCTGTGTTCCTTCAAACACAGTACCGTCTTCCAAAATTAAAAATGCCTTCATTCTCACCCATATCCTCTCCGCTGATTCTATTGCCTGTGTGGCGGCCTGCTGTGAACACGCCTTAGTTATTTTAGCACAAGCGTCTTTATTCTTCAACGATTAGTAATCATCAAAATTCCTCCTGCAAGTCGCAGTACGCCATCGCAAGTGCAGGAATCTCCATGTCAACCGCCGTATATTGTGCCGGGCATCTGCAAGTATCGAAGAACAGACCGTAAATCTGCAGCACATCGCCTTCCAGAATGAGTGCCGCATCTTCTCCTCTGTCGTCGCGAATGACATAATAACGGTCAAATCCCCTGCTGTCCTGTGTCATGCAAAGATAATAAATATGATCGTCAAACAGTCCGCCGTCTATCTGCTCTAGCACAGTCAGTTCCACTGTCACAGCACAGCCTGAATAAGTTTCCTGCTCCCGCATCAGCTTTCTGTAATCGATCTGCCTGCAAAGTTCTCTGAACGCTTCTTCGCTGTAATCACTGACAACGACCGCTTCTTTGTCCGGAAGGTCATCTTCTCCGGCCTGTGCATCCAATCCCCCGTCTTCTGCCTCCCGCAGCTCCTCTTCACCGCTTTCCTTCTCCAAAAGCATTTCGGAAACAGCCTCCGCAGATTCCTCAGCCCACAGGGTATCCGTTCCGGTCCGCAGATCAAAAAGATAACCTGAGCTGCGCCGCTCTCCGTCCTCTTCCACGACATAGAGCAGATCGGCCGCCATACCGCTGCCGCTCTCCAGATACAGGCAGGCACCATCTTCCAGTACGGCACACTGTACCGACCTCAAAACGTCCGGGTCCTGCCAGGTCATTTCTTCCGTCAGCTGCAGATCCTGTCTCTTTTTCAAAACAGCCTGCGCATAATGCTCCTTTGTCAGAGTATGCGCCTCTGGCAGATAAACATACATATCGTCCGAATCAAGCGGATGCAGATAAATCGTCTCTGCGCCCTTTTCCACAATCACGTCACAGAAAGAATCGCCCTGCGTATATTGGCAGCCGATTGCTTCCAGATCCACTGTTCCGCTCATTCCCGCACTCTGCCGATCATAGACAAACAAGCCGTAATAATCGTGAAAAACAATGACTTTCTCATCCGCATAGTCTAAGATGGGGCCGTCTGCACCACAGAAAGTTTCCTCATCTGCACCGGCAGGTATAATCTCCAGACTTTCGCCTGCACCGGACGTCTCCGCTTTGCTCTCAGTCCCGATTCCATCCGCTTTTTCTCCGAGGATGCTGAGTCCTTCCAATACAGCCCCGTCTTCTCCGTCATCAGACGCCTCCTCGGATTGGTCCGCCTGGAACTGATCCGGCTGTGATTGCTCTGCCTGCTGCGGCTGCTCCTCAGTCTGTACCTCTTCCGCCTTTTCCTGCGGCTGTGACTGCATGTTCCCGGTCTCGTCCGCCGTCAGATCGTTTTTGACTGTCGAAACGTCTCCTGTTTCCTGTGTTCCTTCTTTTCGGAAAAGTGTTTCTGCCATCGCGGGTATTTTTGTCTTCAACTGCGGATGTACAAAAAAAGTATAACAGACACCGGCCGTACATGCGATCAGCAACAGCAGCGGGAGCACAATGCGCAGCGGGTGTTTTTTCCGCACGGCGCCTTCTTCCGCCGGCCGCTCTTTTGTTTCTGTCTGTTCTCCTGTCTGTGTTTCACTGCCGTTATTCTTGTTTTTCTTCAGGATTCCCATAATTCCTCCTTGATACCGCGCTCAGACAGTCTTATCTTTCGTAACTTCCTGCCTGCCGGACATACAAGCAACCCCGCCGCAAGCGACGGGGTTTTCTTCTTACTAATTACCAAAATACTTCACACCAGACTCAAAAATCTTCAAATCCTGTTCCCCGTAAATATTCACCGCAACGCCGTCGCCTCTTCTCTCCGCGTGTGCCATCTTGCCGAAACAGCGCCCGTCAGGGGAAGTGATCCCTTCGATCGCAGCATAGGAACCGTTGATATTCCATTCTTCATCCATGGATACGTTCCCTGTAAAGTCTGCATACTGCGTGGCCACCTGTCCATTGGCGAACAGCCTGTCGATCCATTCTTTTGACGCCACGAAACGTCCTTCTCCATGGGATGCCGGGTTAACATAAGTTTCTCCGGGCACAGCCCCCTGTAACCAGGGGGATTTGTTGGAAACCACTTTAATATATGCCATCTTGGAAATCAGGCGGTTAACGGTATTGAAGGTCAGCGTCGGAGCGTCCTCCTTCTGCCCCGTGATCTCGCCGTTTGGCACAAGCCCAAGCTTAATCAGCGCCTGGAAACCATTGCAGATGCCCAGTGCAAGACCGTCCCGTTCCTGTAACAGTTTCATAACCGCTTCTTTTATCTTCTCATTCTGGAAAGCCGTCGCGAAAAACTTCGCGGAGCCGTCCGGCTCGTCACCCGCAGAAAATCCGCCGGGGAACATAATGATCTGCGCCTGGGAAATTGCCTTTTCAAAAACATCCACGCTTTCCCGGATGTCCCGTGCTGTCATGTTTTTAAATACTTTCGTTATCACATCGGCACCGGCTCTCTCAAAAGCTCCTGCACTGTCATATTCACAGTTTGTCCCCGGAAAGACCGGAATAAATACGGTCGGCCTTGCAATTTTGTGCCTGCACACATAGACGTTTTCCGCATGATAGACTTCCGATGAGACCGGAGTCTTATCTTTGTTTGAAGTGTAAGGGAACACCTTATCCAATTTGCTCTTCCAGGCCTGCAGCGCTTCTTCCATCGGTATTGTGACATCCTGATATGCAAAAACGCCGTCCTCCGTAACCGTACCGACTAACATGCAGTCCGCATTCTCTTTCACAAGCCCGTTTGCCGCATCCGCCGGCATTTCCGCGAGGATATCGCCCAGCGCGTTTCCAAACAGCGCTTCTTTCGTCACATCCGCTTCTATGGTCACACCAAGCTTATTGCCGAACGCCATCTTGCTGACCGCCGCCGCCATGCCCCTTGCATCCAGTGCATAAGCCGCCGTGATCTTATGTTCTGACATAAGTGTCAGAATCTTATCGTATAGCTGCATCACCTTCCCGTAAACAGGCAGGTCATATTCGTCTTTTTCTATTTTGAAACGTACCAGTCTGTCCCCGGCCTTTTTGAGTTCCGGGCTGATGATGTTCTGTTTCCTGCCAATATCCACGGCGAAGGAAACGAGTGTCGGCGGCACGTCGATATCGTTAAACGTACCGGACATGGAATCTTTACCGCCAATCGCCGCAAGCCCATAGGCAGTCTGCGCCTGATACGCGCCAAGCAGTGCCGCAAACGGCTGGCTCCAGCGCGCAGGATCCTGTGTCATGCGTCTGAAATATTCCTGGAACGTGAAACGGATCGTCTTATAATCGCCTCCGTTTGCCACGATCTTCGCCATGGATTCCGTCACCGCATAGACCGCGCCGTGATAGGGACTCCAGCTTGACAGATAAGGATCAAAGCCATAACTCATCATCGTCACCGTATCCGTCTTTCCCTGCAGGAGCGGCAGTTTCGCTACCATCGCCTGTGTCTGTGTGAGCTGGTATTTACCGCCGTACGGCATATAGACGCTGCCCGCACCGATCGAGGCGTCGAACATCTCCACAAGTCCCTTCTGGGAACACACATTCAGGTCATTTAACAGCGCAAGCCATGCTTCTTTCACATCGCTGCGGTCCAAAGCTTCCTGCACGGCAGGCACTGCGATCCTGCGCAGATAATTTTCTTCCGGGACCGGCATGTCCACGGATACGGCTGTCTCCTGATGCGCGCCGTTCGTATCGAGAAATGCTCTGGAAATATTAACGATCTCTTTCCCACGCCATTTCAGGATCAGACGCGGTTCTTTCGTAACGACCGCGACTGCGACCGCTTCCAGATTTTCCTCCGATGCATATCCTAAAAACGTATTTACGTCTGCCGGAGAAACCACCACTGCCATCCGCTCCTGCGATTCGGAAATGGCAAGCTCCGTGCCGTCCAGACCCGCATATTTTTTCGGTACCCGATCCAGATCCACGATGAGACCATCTGCCAGTTCCCCGATCGCCACGGAAACACCGCCCGCGCCGAAGTCATTGCATTTTTTGATCAGACGGCTGACCTCTTCCCTGCGGAAAAGTCTCTGGATCTTGCGCTCTGTCGGCGCATTTCCCTTCTGCACTTCTGCGCCGCATGTCTCGATAGAGCTTTCCGTGTGCACTTTGGAAGAACCTGTGGCACCGCCGCAGCCGTCGCGTCCTGTCCTGCCGCCGAGTAAAATGATGACATCATCCGGATCCGAGGTCCCGCGCACAACATTTTTCCTGGGCGCCGCACCCATGACTGCCCCGATCTCCATTCTTTTGGCTACATAGTCGGGATGATAGATCTCCTGTACCAGTCCGGTTGCAAGACCGATCTGGTTTCCATAAGAAGAATAACCGTCCGCCGCATCGCGCACCAGCTTCTTCTGTGATAATTTGCCCTTGAGCGTATCCGCGACGGGTACTGTCGGATCCGCCGCGCCCGTGACGCGCATCGCCTGATAGACATAGCCTCTCCCGGAAAGCGGATCTCTGATCGCACCGCCCAGACAGGTAGCCGCACCGCCGAACGGTTCGATCTCCGTCGGATGGTTGTGTGTCTCGTTTTTAAAAAATACCAGCCATTCTTCGGTCACAGGCCCTTCGCCATAATCTATTTCCACCGGAACGACAATCGAACAGGCATTGATCTCATCCGACTGCTCCATATCGTTCAGCTTTCCTTCTTTTTTCAGCCTGCGCATTGCGATCAGCGCAAGATCCATCAGACAGATAAACTTTTCCTTCTTATATTCCGGCGTCCTGCCGCCAAAGACTTCCTCTCTCGTCTCGAGATAACTCTCATAAGTCTCTTTGATCGGTTTCTGATAATAGCCGTCCTGGAATGTAATGTCCTTTAATTCCGTGGAGAATGTCGTGTGACGGCAGTGATCCGACCAGTAAGTATCCAGCACGCGGATCTCTGTCATCGTAGGATCTCTGTGTTCTTCCCCGTGGTAATACTTCTGGATATGCAAAAAGTCCTGAAACGTCATTGCCAGACCGAGAGAATCATACAATTCATGCAGTTCTGCCTCCGGCATATCCGCGAATCCTTCAAAGACAGTCACATCTGCGGGTTCTTCATAGACCGTGATCAGCGTTTCCGGTTTCACCATATCAGTCTCTCTGGAATCGACCGGGTTAATGCAGTAAGCTTTGATCCTGGCAAACTCGCTCTCGGATACCTGTCCTGTTATCAAATAAGTGACAGCAGTCCGAATCACCGGATTCTCGTCTTCTTTCAGGAATTGTATGCACTGTACGGCAGAATCCGCTCTCTGGTCAAACTGCCCCGGCAGAAATTCCACACTGAATACTTTTCCGTCCGCAGGGATCTCGATCTCTTCCCGATACAGAATGTCGACAGGCGGTTCGGAAAATACGGTCCGGCATGCCATGTCGAAAATGCCGTCCGATATGTTTTCCACATCATAGCGGATAAACACCCTGACTTCATTCACGCCTGCGATACCCAGATAGCTCCCGAGTTCCTCCTTCAGTTCTTTTGCCTTTACCGCAAAAGGCTCTTTTTTCTCCACATAAATACGCTTTACATTTCCCATGATGAATTTGTTCCTCCGTATAGAACCTGCTGTTTTATTTACATTTCAATGATCAGCCCCTGCATGATATACAAAAGCTGTTCATCAACCATTGCTTCCGTGATCCCTATCGTCAGCGAATTGATCTTCATCCCTTCCAGAACATACATGATATTGTCTGCCGCGCCTTTCGGATCCTCACAGTAAAATTCTCCCGATGAAATTCCCGATTCGATCAGTTTCTCAATCACTCTTGCCCCGGCCTCAAACTGCTTGCGCAGCACCTCATTTTTTTTGTTTTCAAACGCATACTCATAGACAGCCATCGTCAGATTATTCTTTTTGCGCAGAAGCTCCTTCTTCTGCTCTTTTAAAAACAGCGTCAGGATATCCGCCGCAGAGTCGTCCTGCGTAATATTGTTGGAAAACACGTCGTCCGTCTCATCCGCATCCTGCTGTAAGACAGCGAGCAGAATCTCCTCTGTACTGCCAAAATACAGATACAGTCCGCCCCTGCTGATATCGCAGGCTTCCACGATATCTTTCATCGTCACATTTTTATAGCCTTTCTCCACAAATACTCTGCGCGCCGTTTCCAAAATATACTGTTTCTTCTGTAGCGATTTTTCTCCCATAAATACCCAAATACCTTCCTTAATAGTTACGTCATCGGCCTGTCCCAAAATTCCAGGTTTTCCTTCATCTTCTTTACCACACCCAGAAAAATACGTTCTTCGACCGCTTCGGACCACATTCTCCCCTTTGTCATTCCACCCATTACATATTTCGATAAGATTCCTTTGAGAATATCCATCTGCGTGATATCCGCTTTCTCTATCATCTTCCGTTCATCTTCGTGCGTCCGCATTCTGTATCTGGAATAAATATAGACATAATTCCTGTCGACCAGATTCGTTCTCTGTACTTCCTTAATGAAACCTAACAGCGTACTGTCATAGACCGGAAACGGGATGGAATGGCCTTCGATGCCGGAACCACTAAATGTTTCCGACACGACTGCCCCCGACTTTTCTTCCAGCCACGGCAGATAACGGATCAGCCGTTCCACATCGGGCTTATATTCCTGTACAACCCGCTTTCTATATTCGATATCTTCCTTTTCTATTGCCATATGAATTCCTGTAACCTTTCCCGTCCTGCCCCATACAGAGGGGCAAAAAAACATATATGTCATAAATATTTTATCATACCTGCCATAAAAGTACAGCATAAAAATCAGAAAAAAAGAACCCTGTACGGTTCTTTTTTTCAGTTCCTTATTTATCATGAATCTCACTGTGCAGTTCCTGCAGTGATTTCACTTCGCTGCTCTTATGCGTTTTCAGATAATGGATTCCCTCTGCCGTTACCTTCGCCGCGGCAACTGTCGTGATATAAGGCGCCTTGGCCTTGATCGCCGCCTTGCGCAGATAACTGTCATCATGCCGGCCGTCCTTTCCGACCGGAGAATTGATGATCAGGTCAAAATCTCCGTTGGTGATCATATCGCCCACGTTCGGACGTCCTTCATAAAGTTTCTTCACCCTGACTGCAGGGATGCCCGCCTCCGTGATCAGCTTCCAGGTTCCCTCGGTCGCCATGATCCGAAAACCGTCTCCCGCCAGGCTCTTTGCTACCTCGACCACCTCGTCTTTGTCCTTTTTGTTGACGGAAATCAGTACCGTTCCCTCAAGCGGTAACTTCGACGAAACCGCCTCCTGTGCCTTGAAAAACGCTTCCCCATAAGAACGGGACAGCCCGAGCACTTCCCCGGTGGAACGCATTTCCGGCCCCAGAACGGGGTCTACTTCCGGAAACATATTGAAGGGAAAAGCCGCCTCCTTTACCCCGTAGTTGGGAATCACCTGTTCCTTTAACGCCGGCACCGGCGAAGGACGTCCCGTCAGTTCCGATATGATGATCTCCGTCGCCAGAGGCACCATGCGGATATTGCAGACCTTCGATACAAGCGGTACGGTCCGCGACGCTCTGGGATTTGCCTCGAGCACAAAGACCTTTCCGTTTTCGATGGCATACTGCATATTCATCAGGCCTTTGACATGCATTTCTTCCGCGATCTTTCTTGTATATTCCTTGATCGTCTCCACACTTTCCTCCGGAATGTGCACGGAAGGAATGATGCAGGCCGAATCTCCGGAGTGAATGCCCGCCAGTTCGATATGCTCCATCACGGCAGGTACAAAAGCATGTTCCCCGTCGCTGATCGCGTCCGCTTCACATTCCAGCGCATGATTTAAGAATCTGTCGATCAGAATCGGACGGTCCGGCGTCACGCCGACTGCCGCATTCATATATTCTGTCATGCTCTCATCGTCGTAAACCACTTCCATCCCTCTGCCGCCTAATACATAGGAAGGACGCACCATCACCGGATAGCCGATTTCTCTGGCGATCACAAGGGCTTCCTCCACCGTAGTCGCCATACCCGACTCCGGCATGGGGATCTCCAGCTTTTCCATCATCGCACGGAACTGATCCCTGTCCTCCGCCAGATCGATCACAGACGGGGAAGTTCCCAAAATGCGCACACCGTTCTCTTCCAGTTCTGATGCCAGGTTGAGCGGTGTCTGTCCGCCAAACTGAGCGATCACACCGAGCGGCTTCTCTTTTTTATAAATGCTTAACACATCTTCCAGCGTTAGCGGCTCGAAATACAGCTTGTCAGACGTATCATAATCGGTCGAAACGGTTTCCGGATTACAATTGACAATGATCGTCTCAAAACCAAGCTTTTTCAGAGCCATCGCCGCGTGAACACAGCAATAGTCAAACTCGATGCCCTGCCCGATACGGTTCGGCCCGCCTCCCAGGATCATGATTTTTTGCTTATCTTCGTTCACCGGGTTTTTGTCCGGCGCATTGTAGGTGGAATAGAAATAGGCGCTGTCCTTTGTCCCGCTGACATGAACGCCTTCCCACGCCTCTTCCACTCCCAGTTCTATCCGGCGGCGGCGGATCTCTTCTTCCGGCACTTCCAGAAGGATGCTCAGATACTTATCGGAGAATCCGTCTTTCTTGGCCGCAGTCAGCATCTCATCGGACGGCAGACTTCCTTTATACTGTAAAATAGCCTCTTCTTCCTCTACAAGCTCTTTCATCTGCTCGATAAAATAGGCTTTGACTCTGGTGATCTCGTGGATCTCTTCCACTGTCGCGCCCTTTCTAAGCGCCTCATACATCAGGAAATGCCGCTCACTCGAAGGCGTATTCAGCCTTCTGAGCAGTTCTTCTTTCGGCAGTTTATCAAAATCTTTCGCATGTCCCAGGCCATAACGTCCTGTTTCCAGCGAACGGATTGCTTTCTGAAACGCTTCTTTATAGGTCCTGCCGATGCTCATGACCTCGCCGACGGCCCGCATCTGCGTCCCTAATCTGTCCTCGACGCCTTTAAACTTCTCAAACGCCCATCTGGCAAATTTGATCACCACATAATCGCCGTCAGGCACATACCGGTCAAGCGTACCGTATTTGCCGCAGGGAATGTCCTTTAAAGTAAGTCCTGCCGCCAACATCGCGGATACCAGTGCGATCGGGAATCCTGTTGCTTTGGAAGCCAGCGCAGAAGAACGCGAAGTCCGGGGGTTGATCTCGATAACGATGATCCGGTCCGTCTCCGGGTCATGCGCAAACTGTACGTTCGTGCCGCCGATCACCTCTACCGATTCCACGATCTTATACGCCTGTTCCTGTAATCGCTTCTGACATTCCTTTGAAATTGTCAGCATGGGCGCCGAGCAGAAAGAGTCTCCCGTATGCACGCCCAGCGGATCGATATTTTCTATGAAGCAGACCGTGATGATATTATTGTCCGCATCACGCACCACCTCCAGTTCCAGTTCCTCCCATCCGAGAATGGACTCTTCCACCAGAACCTGTCCCACCAGAGATGCCTGCAGTCCTCTTGCACAGACCACTTTCAATTCTTCGCGGTTGTATACAAGCCCGCCTCCGGCGCCGCCCATCGTATAGGCAGGGCGCAGAACGACCGGATAACCCAGTTTCTCTGCGATAGAAAGCGCTTCCTCCACCGAGTAGGCTACCTCGCTGCGCGCCATCTCGATACCGAGTCTGTTCATCGTCTTCTTAAATTCAATACGGTCTTCCCCGCGTTCTATGGCATCCACCTGCACACCGATGACTTTTACGTTATATTTTGTAAGGACACCCGCCTTATTTAACTCTGCACACAAATTAAGCCCGGATTGCCCTCCCAGATTGGGAAGCAGCGCATCGGGGCGTTCCTTTGCAATAATCTGTTCCAAACGTTCTACATTAAGCGGCTCGATATAGGTCACATCCGCAGTCTCCGGATCCGTCATGATCGTCGCCGGATTGGAATTGACAAGTACGATCTCGTACCCCAGTTTGCGAAGCGCCTTGCAGGCCTGCGTCCCTGAATAGTCGAATTCGCAGGCCTGCCCGATGATGATCGGACCCGAACCAATGATCAGCACCTTATGAATATCTGTTCTTTTTGGCATAAATAATCCTCCCTGCCTTTTATCAAATGCTCTTCTGTTTGTCTGCTGTTCATCATTTTATCACCAGATACGAGGCAGTGTCAATTCAGTTCCGTATTTCCATGTAAATTTCCTTTTCCTCTTTCCTTGTATTTATGCCCTAAAAGTTTTATAATAGTAAGAAAATACGTATGTCTGCACCGCAGACAGAGGGGAGTAATCATATGGCAGTTAAGGAATTCCCTATGGGAACATTGATGTTCCAGAGTGAACAGCCCATTACAGCCTTGCATGTAATCGCAAAAGGCACCGTACGCGCTTCCTTTCCGGGCGGCGAATTTTATTTAAACAAAGGAGATGTCATAGGAGTCTGCGAACTCTTCTATGATTCCTATTTTATCACGTATCAGGCGGCAGAGGATGTAGCGCTTGCCCCCTATTCGTGTACAGACGGGCATCTGTCCGATCTGCTTCACGCCAAATCAGATCTGTCCAATCTTATCGTAACTTCTTTGTTCAGACAGCTTCAGGAGATCGTTGATCAGTATGAACTGATGCGTTTCGATTGTGACAACTTTTATCAATATCTGATGAAGAGTTATTCTGAATACAGCCGTTTCACCACAAAACACGGTTTCTCCACAAGAGCGCTTCCGGGTCTGGAAAACGTATCCGAACTGGTTCTTGAGGAAGATGTGCCCGACTGGCTGAGCAATTATTACGGACAGCTGCAGCGTATCATGAAAAGTATATCCGCGAAAGCACAGATTGCCGACTTTATCCTCGGCATGTTATTAAAAGCCAGTCAGGATGTCTATGATATCATATCCGTCTGCCGTGAACTTTACGATTATAAAGAAGGGATCTCCGATCTGCTCATGAACGAGAACCGGCTCGACTTCTTTGATCTGTATGCGAGCATCCTGTACAAGATCGGTGCGCACAACGAAGATTCCACCGCCATCACGGCCGCGCTCGGCACCATGATGATTCAGCTGGAAAATCATGATTCCATTGATAAGGACATGTACAGAGAACGTGTCAGGGAATACAAGGAGAAACTCGAGGTTTTGCAGCAGTCCTCCGATTCCCCGGTCGATCAGGCTTCCGCTTCCGAGGTGCCTGACCTCACAGATTCCCTGCATACGATCCTGACCTATGCGGAATGTGATGACGATACCGCTTCCAAGTTCAAAGAAGCAATCGAAAAATTCAATAAAATGACAGATAAGAACGCTTCTGATGACGCCAGCAGAAAACTGCGCATGACGATCACCAAGCTGTTTTATCAGGTTTATACAAGTGCCTTTCTCAAAAGCCTTTCCGACTCCAAAGTACCGAAGATCGTCAAAATGTTCTTCAATTTCGGTTATGTGGACGAGAAGCTGGCAGGACTGGAAAATGCCTCTTATCTTTATTCCATCGTAGATGCTCTGCCAACCGATCCTTCCCGGAAAGTTTACACAGCTTACGAATGGCTGAGGGCTGTCTATGAGGGCCGCAAAGCGCCCTGCCGGAACGAATTTGACAATGACTACGCGGCTTATGTCCATGAACTGAAAGTTACCGGTAAGATCACTGCCGCCGAAGAGGCGCCTATGTTAACAGACAAAAAGGCACAGGTAGAGTTTGAATTAAGCAATATGTTCCAGTCCGTAAACAAGATCACTTTTGGACGTATCAGTATCTTCTGTCCTGTTTTTTCCGAGAGCAACGTCCTGAAAGACCTGTCAGGTTCTCTTGTTTCCGCCGACAAAATACGGGACTGCTTCGAACATATCCGGAATACCGATTTCAGCGCTTATTACCGGGAGACGATGTACAGCAATCCGGATATCGGCATTGCGAAAGAGTCTGTCAGCGTAGAAATCCTTCCCGATGTCATTCTGATGCCCAATGTCGGTGTCCGCGGCGTGATGTGGCAGGAGATCGAGGGCAGAAAACGTACAACGCCTTCCCGCATGATGGTTTCCATCTTCCAGATGGAAGATCTGAACAATATTCTCGTGCGTCTGACAGGCGAATACCGTTGGGAAATGTGCAAACGTATTCAGGGTGCAAGATGGAACGACGTTTCCGAACCTTCACTTACAAGTGAATACTTCGACTATATCCAGTTTTATAAGAAAAACAGGGAGCTGTCCGCAGATGCGAAAGACAAAGTCAAACTCAGCATGCAGAAAGCAAAGAACAGTTTCAAGGAAATGTTTATACGCGACTATGAGTCCTGGATCATTTATGAGGGCGCAGGCTCACCGCGTCTGAATAAGGTGGCCCGTAACATCCTCTTCACACACTGTCCGTTCTCAAGAGAGATCAGGAACAAGTTAAAAGCCAACCCCTTATATAAAGAAACGATGGACCGCTATGACATCAAGCTGTCTCAGAAAGTCCATCATATGGATAATCTGTATCAGAAGATCCGCAAAACCTCCGCGGAGATTCCCACGGAGATCGAAAACCAGCGGGCATTTTTGCTGAAATAACCGGAATCACTTATATGACTTTTACAGGAATACGAACTGAAATATCAAAAACAGGAGAGCCGCTCGACAGACTCTCCTGTTTTTCATTTTCTAAATTTTTCAGAATTTCTTAATGGATACCGTTCTTATCATGCTTTTGCCTTATCGGTCGGTTTCACCAATATGAGGCAGATGATCAGGGCAATGATATACAACGCAATCGTTGCGTACAATACGTACTGGTAACCCGTGGGATTCACTGTGAGCATCTCCACCGTACCGTCTGCCAGCGCGTGTTCAATTTCAACCGGCGAACCGAATGTATTCACGATCCATGTCGCCATCTGATTGCCCGTAAGGCCTGCAAATGCCCACGCGGAAAGTGTGATACCATGTATCGCACTGATATTTCCCATGCCGTAGTGATCGGATAACAGTGTAGGCACATTGGAAAATCCACCGCCATACCCTGCATTGACAACAAAAATCAGACCCAGAACAAGAATGATCAACAGCGTATTTCCTTCTCCGTTCTTAATACCGCTTGTGAGCAGCACGATTGCCGTAAACGCAATAGAGAGTATAAAAATCAGTTTATAGATCGTGTTTCTGTCCTTCATCGTATCCGCCCATGCTGAGAAGCCAAGACGCCCGCCCGCGTTGAAGACTGCGGACACTGTGGAAATGATTCCTGCGAAGCTTGCCAGACCGATACATTTAACGATCATCTTCTCCTGTGAGATCAGGGCCAGACCGCAGGTGATATTGATATAAAACATCAGCCAGATACCGATATAATTGGTAAGCGGTTTGGTCTTTAACACTGCCATGATGCCCTGGCTCTTGTCTTTGCTCTGCGGCTCATGCCAGTCTCCTGGTTTCTTTAAGAGCAGGTGGCCGACAAACATCATCAGGAAGTATACGACCGCCAGGATCAGAAACATCTTATAGATGCCGCCCTCCCCGAGATTGCTTAACATTGACTGCATGATCGGACTCGCGATCGCTTTCGCCGCACCAAAACCTGCAACTGCCAGACCCGTTGCCAGTCCCTTTCTGTCCTTAAACCAGAGCATCAATGTCTTGACCGGAGAAAGATAGCCGGTTCCCAGTCCGATTCCCATGATGAAACCATAGCATATGTAAATTCCGATCAGGGCCAGAGCGCTTCCCTTATGCTGGCCGCCATAAAAAATAAAGAATCCTGTTCCCGCCATGCCGGCTGCGAAACAAATGGAAGCAATCAGGGATGACTTATGAATATCTTTTTCAACGACATTGCCGAGAAATGCCGCCGACATTCCTAAAAAGAAGATGGCAAAACTGAATGCCCATTCCGTCGCTCCCTTTGAAAACCCGATATAGTCGGCAATTTCCTGACTGAAAATTGACCAACAGTAAACGGTACCGATGCTGCAGTGAAGCAGCAATGCGGGAATTGCCGCACGAACCCATTTATTGGTGCGCCAGCCCCCTGTGTTCTTTGCATTTCCTTCCATAACTCACTCTTCCTTTGCATCTTTGCTAAATATAGTGCATATTTCAGAGAAAGAAAACTCCGCCCCCCTTTATATGCTATTACTACTTTACACTAATATTCCTCAGATTTCAATCATATTCTTTTCATCGACTTTACGAATAAATGATATCTCGACATTTTTTTACATTTTGCGACAATATAGTTTTATTTCTTCGCAATATATTCGTAGACGATTTTCAAAAAAAATTATATATTTAATATAGACTTAATCACGGAAGTTAAGTCGGTAATAGCAATTCCGGAAGAATTCCCCTTTTACACAACGGAACCCCCGAAGTTACCTTCGGGGGTTTTGTTGTGTAAAATTGATACGAATTAATACAATATGAAATTTTATAAAATAAAAGAGAAAATTTCGTTTTTCAGTTTTTTTAAAAACCCGACATTGCATTACTTGAGAACAAGGACAGAATATCCAGGCATCGTCACTTTACCGCCTTCTACAATGATTTTCTCCGCTCCGGTCTCCAGCGTACCACGCACATTCTCCGCAGAGATTTCTTTCCCGTTCAGGCTCACTCCTGACAAATCCAGCTCCTGTGTCTCTGCTTTTGTGTGGAAGACAAGCACAAGCTCGGAACCTTCCCATGTTTTTTTCAAAACACAGAAGTTTTCATTCGACGCATCTTCCAGATACGTGACATCCCCTCTGGCGATCTCCGGATTCTGGTTCCTGATCTTAATCACCTTTTTGTAATATTGATAGATCGAATCCGCATCCTGCTCCTGCTCTTCCAGACTCTCATATTTCATCTCAAACGCTTCCATATCGGCCGGTCCGTCGCACATGCCTTCGCTGTCTGCATTCATGCTCCAATACATCGGCGCACGCTTATTTTCGTCCTTACCGGAACCTTTCATGCCCAGTTCTTCCCCATAATACAGGAAGGCCGAACCATTCATGAGCAGATTCATGGCGCCCGCCATCTTAACCTGATTCAATGCGGACTCACCGACATAATACCCTGCGCTTCTGGCCATATCATGATTGGTATAAAAAGGTGCGTCAATATAGTCCTCATTGTACTGCCCGAACGTCTCTTCCAGAGAAGCCGCCGTCTCTCCATAACGCGCCGCCGAAGAGCCATGGAGCACCTTGGAAATAATACCGTCGGCTCCTGCAAAGGCAAAATCAAACAGGCTGTCGATCCCGCTCGCATAGTACTGGGAGTAGCCGCTCATATTGAGCCACGCCTCACCTACCAGATAAGCATCCTCTTTCTGCCCCTTCACGATATCCGTAAACCAGTCAAGAAACGCGATATTATCCTGTATGCTCTCTGTATAATATTCCTTCACGGCATCCAGCCTGAAGCCTCCGGCCCCCATGTCCAGCCAGTACTTCGCGATCTGCTCAATCTCACCGCGCAGCGCCTCACTGTCAAGGTTCAAATCCGGCATTTCACTCCAAAACTGCGCTTCATAGTACCAGTCGGTACCTTCCACCTGATAGCATGCCGCATAAGGTTCTTTCGTAAAATGATAGTAGTCAAAATAAGGACATGCTTCCGGATCCGGCTCACCGTCCCCCAGTTCTTTCAGATAATCACAGGCTTCCACAAACCATGGGTTCTGGGACGAAGAATGGTTCAATACCAGATCCAGGATCACCCTGATCCCTCTTTTGTCACATTCCGCGAGCAGCTGTTTAAAATCATCCAACGACCCATAAACAGGATCTATCTCATAATAATCGACCACATCATACTTATGATACGTCGGAGACGGATTGATGGGCATCAGCCAGATCCCATTGCATCCAAGGTCGGTATCTGTCGTGTCATCACCGTCATTGATATAATCCAGTTTCGAGATCAGTCCCTGCAGATCCCCGATCCCGTCGCCGTCGCTGTCATAAAAAGAATACACGAATACTTCATAATAAGTGCGGTAATTGTCATCTATGACCTCCAACGGAATCGTATCCGTAATGTCCGGCTCTCTGTCCTCTGCGGTATCTGTCTGCGTTTCCGTTTCTTCTGCACCTGCCCCGACGGTGTCTGCCTGCGTTCCTGCTTCCTCCGTACCTGCCTCTGCAGAACCTGTCTGCGTTCCTGCCTGCGTCTCTGTCCCCTGCTGCCCTGCTTCGTCACCACCGCCCTGTTCGTCCTGCGTCCTTCCACAGGACAGCACCGACAGCATACTGGCCGCCAGAAGCAGCGCAAGCAGCCTGTGCCACGCCCGCCCCTGTTTCAACTGCTCTTTATCGTTTGCCATGCGTTCTCTCTCCCTTCTGATTCTGATCACTGACAGGCAGCTTCCTGTCAGCTTATCGAAAAATGCAGACCCTCTTTTTCAAAAGACAGTCTGCATTTTCTATTCACACTCTTTCAATCATAACGTTCTGACGATAAACTTAATGCCCCGTCACCGGAGACGGTATCCTTAACCTTTTACAGCACCGCCGGTAACACCTTCCACATAGTACTTCTGCAGGCACATGAAGAGAATCGTAACCGGTACGGCTACCAAAACGCCGCCTGCACAGAATCTTGTGAAGAAGCCCTGATAATCGTTCGTCCATACCCATCTTTGCAGTGCGACTGCCACATTGTAGCTGTCAGAAAATCCAAATGCTACATAGGAAGCGAAAATGTAATCACACCATGGCGCCATGAACGCAACCAGTGCCTGATAAATGATGATCGGTTTCGCCATCGGAATAATCATGGTAAAGAAGATCCTTGCACGGGAAGCGCCGTCGATTCTGGCCGCCTCGTCAAGCGCCTTGGGAATCGTGTCAAAATATCCTTTCATGACATAGTATGTCATACCGGAACTTGCCACCGATACGAGGATCAGTCCCGGGATCGCGCCCTCCTGTGTCAGCCCGAACTGCTTTAACAGGAAGTACAGACAGATCATGGAAAGGAAGCCCGGGAACATTCCAAGAATCAGCCAGAACTTCATCAGGAAAGTACGGCCTTTGAAACGCATACGGGACAGCGCATAGCTGACGCACAGTACCACGATCGTCTGGAAGAGTGCCACAAAAACGGCGATCGTCAGCGTATTCCCATACCAGCGTACAAACTTGCATTCTTCGCTGAACAGATACACATAGGAGTCCAGTGAAAACTGCTTGGGCAAAAGATACTCTACCATACCGCCGCCGCCTTCATTATAAGAACGGAAACTCTGTAACAGCAGACATACAAACGGGAATAACCAGACAATACTGATAATAACCAATACCACATAAGTAATCGCATTACTTATGGCTCTTTTTGTCTTCATCGAACCACTCATTATTGGAATCCCTCCTCATCTTTTACTGACGGCAGCATGCCGTAAACAACCAGCGAGATCACTGCTGTGACTACGAATACCATGATACCGATCACGGCCGCCATACGGTAGTTCGTATCGTTGACCGTCATCTTGTACAGCCAGGTTACAAGCAGATCCGTGTAGCCCGCCTTATTGGAAAGCACCATAGACTGCGGACCGCCCTGTGTTAACAGATAGATAACATTGAAGTTGTTCAGGTTGCCCGTAAACTGTGTGAGCAAAAACGGTCCTGTTACAAACAGCATGTAAGGAAGCGTGATGCTGCGGAACATCTGGAAACCGTTCGCCCCGTCGATCCTTGCACTCTCATACAGGTCTTCGGGAATATTCATCAAAAGTCCCGTGGTGATCAGCATCGTATAAGGAATACCAATCCAGCAGTTAATGAGAATGATCAGGATCTTAGCCGTTGTCGGGTTCGACCAGAACGGAATGTACGCGTCCACCCATCCCCATTTCATGAGATAAGAATTGATCAGACCGTCATTTGCAAACATCTTATAAATATACAACAGGGAAACAAACTGCGGAACAGCGATCGTTACGACCAGAATCGTTCTCCATAATCTTTTGAATTTGATCCCTTTTTTATTTATCATAATTGCAACGCCCATTCCCAGAAAATAGGTGAGGAAAGTTGCAAAAAAAGCCCAGACTAACGTCCACCCAAGCACAATAAAGAAGGTTTTGCCCATTCCTGTTGTGCCAAAAGAAAACAGATTTTTGAAGTTTTCCACTCCAACCCACGAAAACAGGTTCGTCGGCGGCTGATGATTCGCATCATAATTCGTAAATGCGATACAGATCATAAAAATGATCGGCAGCACGGTGAAAATGAAAATCCCAAGCACCGGCAGCGCCAGCAGCGTTTTATCAAAATGAGAATCCAGAAGAGAATACAGATCCTGTTTTGCAGTCGCAAGCGTTTTTCCTGCCGCTAAAAGCGCTTCCTCATTCCGGTTCTCTCTGATATTCATCCTCCAGACAACGAGGAAAGCAAAAATAACGATGATCGATAAAATACCATAAAGTAAGATTAAAAAGCTGTTGTCATTGTAACTGTATGTTCCATTATCATTTACCACTCTGGCTACTGTTCCCAACGTACCGATATCTTTCAGGTAATTCCATCCGAATCCGGCCATATAAAGGATGAACAGTACTTCCGCTGCCAGAAAGGCAATGCCTCTGACAAGCTGCTTACGCATAAGAGGCCCAAACCCCATGATTAAAAAAGAGACTTTTGTCTTCCAGTCCCCCTCTGCAAAAGTCAGGCCGATTTCTTTCAAGTCATTTCCAAGCGCCTCAAAAAATCTTCCAACAGAGCTCTCTTTTTTTGCCGCGCTGACGGATCCTGCATCTTTTCCCATATTCAAAATCCCTCCTGATTGTATTATGCCGAAAATAATCTATGTAATACCCGGACAGAGGGAAAACCCTCCGCCGGATAATACTTTATTCATATATTACTGTGCATAAGAAATGCAAGTATCCTGGAATGCCTGAAGCGCTGCTGTCAGGTCTTCGTCACTTGAAGATGTGCTTAAAGTACCGGTAATGATATCATCACCAAGAGATGTTGCAAGTGTCCAGTAATCACCCGGATAGTTGCCCTGAGGAATCGTCAGTGCAAGCTGCTCTGCCAGAGCTGTAAGAGCCTCATCCGCCTGAACTGCAGGATCCTGCTGTGCCGTTACGTTGGACGGACCCCATCCTGCTTCGTTGAAACGCTCAAGCTGTACCTCTGAACTCGTTAAGTACTGTGCAAGTGCGTGGCATACTGCCAGTTTGCCGGCATCTTCCTGCGGTTTAATACCTAAGAGCTTGAATCCGCCGAAGCCGCTCATCTGATAAGTCTTGCCGTCAGAACCTTCGAAAGAAGGAAGTTTCGCACATGCGTAGCCGTCGCCGAAGATTTCTTTCGCTGCGTCGGAATCCCATGTACCGTCAATGATTGCAGCGATGTTTGTTCCGCTGGAAATGGAAGAACCGTTCTGGAATGCCGGAGAAGATTTCAGTTCGATCATCTCTTTTAATGCAACCAGACCAGCGTCGGATACATAGTCGATGTTACATGCTGTGAAGTTACCTTCATTGTTGGTGTCATAAGTGAGTGTACAGCCTGTTGCAAAGAAGAATGCCGGCTGATACCATCCGGAGTTGATCTCCATATAGAAGTTCTTGCCTGCCGCTTCACAGTCAGCAACGATCTTCTCTAAGGAAGAGGGATCTGTTACCACGCTGCTGTCATAATATAAGAAATAACCGTTATCAGACGTCATCGGATAAGCGTAGATCATATCACCTACGGTAGCCGCTGCTGACGCACCTGCGTCATTCTGAGAAGTAACAAATGTTGCATTGTCATTTACAACAGGACATAACGCACCTGCTGAAACAAGACGTGTGATCTGATCCTGTGCGAAACCGAACATATCGGCACCGCCTTCTACGTCTGTAATCATGTTTCCGGCTGCATCACCTTCACCTACCGGCTCAACGCTGACGGTATAACCTGCCATGTCAGGATTTGCCTCAAAGAATTCTGCTGCCTTTTTCTGTGTAAACTCTACCATGTTCTCAGCAACCCAGATAGAAATGTTGCCGGAACCATACTCAACGGCCTCGCCGCCTTCTGCGGATGCGCTGTCACCGGAAGCTGAATCACCGGAAGCTGAATCACCGGAAGCGCTGCTGTCTGCAGTGTCTGAAGCAGACGAATCATTTGCGGCCGCAGAATTATCAGCTGAAGCATCCCCCCCCTTTGTGTCTGAGGAGTCCCCACAGCCAACAAGACTGCCAGCAACCATTGCTGATGCAAGTAATGCTGCTAATACTTTTTTCTTCATAACTTTTTCCTCTCTCTTTCTTTGTTGATTGTTTAATCTATATAAAATGTGTTCCCACATCTTATATCCGGCCTTTTGTGTGGAACAATCCTGTTAATTGAACGGGTCTGTTATTTTCGTAAACTTTCGCACTACTGTAAATTTAACTCTTTTGAGTCAATTTGTCAACTGTTCTTTCCCTGTTCCTGTATTTTTTTGTACTAATCTACTATTCTCAGGCGTTTTTTTTAGGCAATCTGCTGATCATACAGATTCTTTCTTGAAAACCAAGTTATTTTTTTATATAATAATATGATTCAGATCACAGGAAACCTGTCATCTATCTACAACCGAGGAAGAAACATATGGCAACCATCAAAGATATTGCAAACAAACTTGGCATCTCCGTCAGCACAGTCTCCAAAGGCTTAAACGGAGCCAACGATATCAGTGAACAGCTCCGGCAGACGGTACTGGACACCGCTGTCGAGATGGGCTATGTCCCAAAACAGATGCGCACGAAACAATGTCGCAAACTCTGTATTTTCATCGAAAATATGAACTATGAGACACCCGATCAGTTTGGCTACGATATTATCCTTGGCTTTAAACAGGCCGCATATCCGGCAAATTTTGAAGTCACCGTCATGCCTGTGACACCTGCTTTTCAGATGCTGGAAAAGTATGATACCTTTATGATGAAGAACGGATATGTAGGCGCTTTTCTGGTCGGCTTTGCCCTGCAGGATTCCTGGATGGATCAGTTGGAAACAACCTCCATCCCAACGACGCTTTTTGACAATTATATCCGAAAAAATCCGAATGTCAGCTACATCGGGACGGACAGCTTTGAAGGGATCGACGCTGCCATAGAGCATCTTGCCTCCCTCGGGCATAAAAAAATCGCCCTCTTAAACGGCTCAGCCAATTCCATGATCACGGAACAGCGCAGACAGGCTTATATCGATATCATGAATACGCATGCGCTTCCGATCAGGGAAGAATGGATGCCGTACAGCTATTATGTAGCCGCGGCCGCCAAAGACCATGTGGCCGGTCTGCTCGCGCATGGCGTGACTGCTATCGTCTGCGGAAACGATCTGCTCGCCTCCGGCGTTCTCGAAGAATGCAGAGCACTCGGCTATCGTGTCCCGGAAGATATCAGTGTGATCGGTTTTGATGATATCCCGATCTCCGCCAAGCTGACCCCTCCGCTCACGACCATCAGGCAGGAACGGATCGAGCTTGGCAAGTGCGGTTTCTATACTTTAAACTCCGCGATCAATCATGTTTCGGTCAGCAGAAATCTGCTGCGTCCGCAGCTTATCATCCGAAATTCCACTGCCTGTGTCAGAAAATAAAGTCCCTGACTGCTTCCAGCGCAGGCAGTGCATTTCCGTCATAGTCAAACAGCGCCTGGTTGGCCCATTCGTTGCCGCCGGGCCCTTTTTCTTCCATGTAGGCGATCGCCGCATCGGAGGCCCACCCGGAACCGGCCACCGGAATCCAGGCGGCTTCCCAATAAAAATATCCCCCTGCCTTTCCCTCCGGCACATTTTTAAGCCGTGCAAACAGATCCAGCAAAAATGCCTTCTGTCCTTCTTTCGTCATCGGATATTCGATCGCGGCCGCCAGTTCCGGCTTCGTCGCCATCCCTTTTCTCTCCTGCGGGGCAAGTTTCTCATATGCAGCATAGTCCTCCATCGTGTAACCCATGGAAACTTCCGCGATCATCAGCTTTTTTCCATAGCGGAGCGCCAGATCGTTCATATTCCTGCTCAGGTCATCCAGTGTCCCATGCCAGAACGGGTAATAGGAAAGGCCAATGATCTGGAAATTCTCACCCTTTTTCATAAACGCATCGAACCATTCCCGGTAGAGCGCATTGTTTCCGCCGTTATCCAGATGGATCATGACCGGTATCGTTTCATCCACGGTGCGGACACCGCGGATCCCCGCATTGATCAGACGGGTGATACTCTCATAATCCGGTGTCCTGCCATAAGGCCAGAGCAGACCGTTTGTAACCTCATTCCCCACCTGCACCAGCGTAGGGAAAGCGCCCGCCTCCCGCATCGCCTCCAATGTCTCCTTCGTATAGGAGAAAACGGCCTGCTCCAGTTCTTCCAGATTCATGCCGCGCCACGCTTTGGGCACTCTCTGCTTGCCGGGATCCGCCCAGAAATCACTGTAATGAAAATCGAGCAGGATTTCCATGTCCTTTGCCAGCGCGCGCTTCGCCAGTTCGATCGTCACAGGCAGATCATTCGTCCCCGCACCATACGGCTCCCCGTCCTCCGTATAAGGATCATTCCAAAGCCGCAGGCGGACGGCATTGACATCATAGCTTTTGAGAATATCAAAAATATCCATCTCTGCCCCGTGATCATAAAATCTGCCCCCGAGGCTCTCCACTTCTTTTAATGTGGAAAGGTCCATTCCTTTTAGAAACTTCATTGTTGTAATCTGCCTTTCTGCAAAAACTGCCGTCATATGGTATCTTCTGCCCTGTCACAGACGCTTTCAGACTCAGTCGAAATCAAACTTCGTAAACCGCTTCATCGCATCCTTATACCGAAAGCGCACCATCTCATTTTTCTCCAGAACATCCTCTTCCGTCCCGACATACTGACAGCGGATACAGTGATATTCCTTTTTGTCTTTGTCATAAAACATATCGATATCCAGGTCTCTCATAAAACAGGAGGGACATCTGTAATTTAGTCTGCCTTTGCCAGATTGAGCCATGTCGCAAATACCTCCTTATCTTTCAGCTTTGTTGTATAACCTAACGTAAACATCGGTGAAAAGGCATATCCTTCTTTGATATAGCCTGTCGCTTCTTTCTTTTCACAGGTGAGGGATACCCTCGTCTCGATCTCAGGAACGACGGCGGTGACTTCTGCAGCGCCTTCCATCTGCTCCTCGCGGCATTTGTAAGCATATCTGATTTCCTTACTGTCTGCGCCGTCTGTGCAGGTGAGCGTGATATTGCTCATATCCTCGGAGTATTCCGTCGTGCCGTAGCAGGCTGTCATATACTCATTGATCTCCACTTCTGCATCCGGTCTGCTCATCTCAAGAATGGTTCTTTCAATCTTCACCGCACTGCTGCCTTCCTCAAAATACAGCTTCGTCTGCAGTTTCACAGTCAGATCGTAAAATTCAATGTCCACCGGATCGAGCGTAAGAATCCTTGTTTTCCCTTCCTGTGAATCAGATTTCTCTTCGGAAAAATGTGCTTTTGTCCTGCACAGGCAAAGATCCACTTCCTCCCCCTGATAAGTCAGCTTCGCACTTCTGACCGTACCTTCTCCCGCATAATGCGTGAAGTATCCGGCTCTGTATTTTTCCTGGATCAAAAACGGATAGGAAGCATCCGTGATGTGCTTCGTTCCGATTCCCACCGGCCATTCCAGTTTCGCCGCGTAAGGACGCAGATCAACGATCGCACCGCCCTGATCCATGTTCGCACAGACTCTCATGAAGGGATCGCAGTACCAGAAAAGCTGTTTGTCCGATCCATATAAAATGTCACGCCAAAGAGCGCATTCCGGCTCTGTGTATGTTTTCTTCTGACGATAGTAACCGGCAAATTCAGCCATTGTCATATCATCCAGTTTTCCCTCTTTTTTCAGTTGTCCATAGTAGGCCATCCCGTCTTCATAAGACTTTAAGAGAAGTTCATAGGGCGCCTCCCAGCGGCCCATCTTGTTCATCCAGCCGGGACCGACGAACATCATATTGTACGCATATCCGTTATTATATCTGGCCAGATCACGGTACTGATCGATCAGATTATATAAATAGGGATATTCCCATGTCTTAGAATCATAACTCATACTGCGCAGCACGTTCTGCGGATGGGTTCCGAAATTGGATCCGTTTCCGTCATAGCAGGCAATCAGATCGCGCGACAGATGCGGGATCGCCACAATACCGCTGTCCTCCGCCTCATTTGCAGCCGGTGCATGTACGTTCTGCCTGCTTGGGATCCATGGCGCCCACGGGCCGCCGTCCATGAATGTATACCAGGAATTGTTGCAGGTATGATATGCCTTCGGGCCCTCCTCCCAGCATGTCGCGACCGCACACTTGACCATCGGATATTTTTCTTTGATATAGTTAATCAGATCGGCATCCATGTAATAAGATCCCGTCGATTCCGGATAAAACCCGAAACGGTCATAAAATTTGCCGAACACGTCGTCCACGATCGATTTCTTATCTTCCATGGAAAACATCCAGATACAGAAATCTTTTGTTTTATATTTTTCACGGAACTCCTTACAGGGCAGTCCTAATAAAGAAAGCGCGATCTCGTCACCATATTTCTCATGATCGGCTTTGGCAAGTTCGACCGCCTCATCATTAAACAATGATGCGTAAGTCATCTGAATCGTTGTCTTGAGACCGTTCTTGTGTGCGATCGCCTGCTGGGTCCTGAAAATATCCAAAGACTCCGTAAGCAGCGCCTTTCTGCCGATATCTTCCTCTTTTCCGTGTCCGGTTACCTTCTCTGCATATTCAGGCACCATCTCCGGACGATGGATAATGTTTACGATAAATTTATTTTCCATATTGTCCTCCTTCAGCCCCCTGCTCTTTTCTTGATTTTTCAAGTGCGCAATCGGTTGTTCATGTTCCTAGAATAACAAACGGGGCAGTTGTTGTCAATGAACACAATTGCCTATTTGATTCAAAAATATTTGTGCATTTTATACATATCCCTCCGTCGAGTCACGCATGGATACCCGGTATCCAAGAAGCGTTCGGGCGGGCACTTCCCCGCCGTCTATCATGTCCAAAAGGATCTTACAGGTCATTTCCCCCAGCTCCTCCACGTCAAAGCGGATCGAAGTCACCGAAGGCGACCGGTTTTCCAGAAAGGAACTGTCGTAAAAAGAGGCAATCTTTATCTGCTCCGGTACTTTAACCCTTCTTTGCTGCAACGTATTGAGCACACATCCGCAAAGATGATCATCCATCGCGATAATGCATTCCGTCCCATTTGCGAGCAGCTTTGTCACGATCTCCTCAACCTGTCGTGCATCTTCCACATCCAGATAAATATCTTCTTCGCATACCGCCCGGCCTTTGCCGGCAAACGCGTCCAAAAAACCGCTCAGTCTGTTGCCTGTTACGATATAATCCTGTCTCCCGCCGATCAGGGCGATCCTGTTCACACCCTTCTTTAACATGTTCTCCGTCAACTCCCTGCAGGCGCTCCTGTGATCATTGTCAATCTGCACGATGGAGTCATCCTGCATACTGCCGATCGTCACAAACGGAATGCCTGTTTCTTTCAGGTATCTGGCCGGTGCATCCTCCACCAGCGTCCGCGTCAGGATCACGCCGTCCACTTTATGATTCACAATGACACGCTGCAGCTTGGAAATATCGTCCGGTGTGACCACAGAGATCAACACATCATAATCTTTCTCAGAAGCAGTCCGGCTGATGCCGAGCATACACTTCTGGAAGAAGGGAAGTTCCACAATATGATAATCTCCCGGAAGCACCAGACCGATGTTGTAAGTCCTCGACTGCGCGAGTCCTTTCGCGATCACATTCGGCCTGTAATCGTGCGCTTCGATATACTGTAATACTTTCTCCCGTGTCTTGTTCCCGATCCGTCCCTTGCCGGATATGGCACGTGACACAGTCGTTTTGGAAACGCCAAGTTCCTCTGCGATATCTCCGATCGTTAAATTTCTGTTATCTGCCATGACGGAAGAAAACCTGCCTTTCTGTAGTATTCGTTTACGCGGAATCATTTATACTTCATGCCCGCTCAATGACAGCGTACCAAAAAAAGAGGGACGTTTCAATATCTTACGGCGATCCGTCTCAGAATACCGGTCAGAAAAAGCCGCGCTGCACAACCGTTTTCCGCACACAAAAAAATTCCGTGCAAAACACGGAATGTTAACAGGGGCAGTAGGAATCGAACCCACATCGATGGTTTTGGAGACCACTGTTCTACCTTTGAACTATGCCCCTAAAATATAGAAACTCAACAAAAAGAATTATAGCACAGATACCGGCATGTTGGCAAGAACTTTTTCAGGGAATTTGGCGAAAAAAATCCGGCAAAAAAATCCGGTAAGAAAAAAACCTTCAGCAGATTTCTTCTCTTACTGTTGTTCATAAGCCCTGTTCTCTCCCTCCGCGTATCACTCTTTCAGTTATCTTTTATCCGCACCATCACATCCAGCACGAAATATCCGTCCTGTGTATAACAGCACATGTCTCCTTCCAGACGCTGTGCAGCCTCCTGTACCGTCGGAATCCCGAAACCATGATCATGTCCTGCTTTCCCGGTGGGCGGGATCGTTCCGCTCTCCACGCACAGGCTCCCGGAACAGCGGTTTTTGATGCGGATCAGAAGATACGCCTTTTTGTACTTCATCTGTATGGAAACTTCTCTGTCGCTCTCGTTAAGATTTTTGAGCGCCTCACAGGCATTTTCCAGACCATTTGTCAGAATCTGGCACAGTTCCATGTATGGCACCTCTTCCTCACCGATCTGAATGTCCATTCTGCATTGTGCCCCGATCTCCTGAAATCTGTGATAGTATTGGGCAAGCAGTGCGTTGATATAAGGATTGGCACAAAACTGCCCTGATGCAACGTCCATCTCTTCCTTAACTCCTTCCAGATACTGCAGCGCCTCTTCCGTCCTGCCTGATGCGAGCAGGCCGGAAAGCATAATCGTATGTCCTTTCATATCGTGTTTCATTTTACGGATACGCTGTTGGCTGTCAAGCTGTGCCGCCAGAAAATTTTTCTGTTCCTGCAGGATGCGTTCACTCTGCTGCTTTCTGTAGAGGAGGAGCTGTCTGTATAATGACGAGAATATCACGCCGTAACTAAATAACAGCAGCAGCAGAACCAGAATACAGGAAAGCGTATCTTCCGGCCGGTTAACGATGTTGGTGGGAAACTGTACGATCACCACAAGAAGCACATAATACAACATCGTCATGCAGGCAAAAAACCCCCATCCCTTTTCCACTGTGTTTTGCAGTTCCAGGTATGGTTTACGCAGAAACCTGTATACACAATATTCCACGAGCGGATAGGCGATCAGCCTGCTGACAAAAAGTACGATATACTGTCCTCCGCCCAGATAATAGTCGAGCAGGTTCGTGACTGCCATGATCCAGAGGCAGGTAGTGTCCGCCAGACAGAAAGTGAGCACAAACCGGAATTTCTTGTCTGCGGACATCACATAGAAAAAGATAAAACTTGGAATCGAACAGGTAAACAAAAAAACCTTTGACACAAAGTCAATACCTGCCGCCAGCAGCAACACCGCATTGAGAAACATCAGTGCTCCCATGCCGATCCCCGCGGCCAGAATCGTCCTTTTGCGCGTATAGCGCGATCGAAACAGCATAATGAACAGGAATATCACATGAAACATGGCCCAGAATATCGACAAATCCCTCAGTATTTCCATCTTCTCAAACTACCCTCCATATCAGAGCAGTCAAAGCGCATCCCCGGCTCTGACTCATAATTGCAGTCTGAACAAAGTTCAGACTTTGAAAAATCATTGCTTCGGCATGATTTTTCAACCTACCTCTTCAAACATAATCTCATGATAGCGCGCTCTCACATCAGCATAATAACGCCTGGAAACCGGAATCTGATGTCCGGCTATCATTAGCTGCGTGCCGCTCATACTATCCACATGGTACATATTGACCAGAAAACTCTGATGGCAGCGCAGGAATACGCCGCCCTGAAGCTCCTGCTCCATTTCCGTCAGCCTGCCGCTGCATTCATGTACTGCACCATCCTCACAGCAGATGGAAACAGTGTGCTCTCTGCTGCTCATATACAAGATCGTATTATACGGAATGCAGATCGTCTGTTTACGGGAACGAACCGTAAGGCTCCTGTCTTTTCTGAGTACTGTATCCATCACCCGGTCAAGAAGTCTCTGCAGTTCCTCATCCCGCACGGGTTTGATCAGATACTGAAGAACATACAGGTTATAAGCTTCTCTGTAAAAGTCGTTGCTCGTAGTAATAAAGCAGATGGCAGCATCCTCCTGCCGGGCACGGATTCTTTTTGCCAGTTCGATCCCATCCGCCGATTCTGTTATATAAATATCCAGCAGATACAGGTCATAACAAAACGACCTGCTCTCAACATCCGTCAGGAGACTTTCCGCGTCCGTATACACCACGGCCGCATGTCCGGTCAGACGGCTTTTTAGTTCCTCCGCATCTGCCGCACAGTCATCACAGATTGCAATCCTCATAGAAACCTGTCCTTTCGCTTTCATTTTTCCTGTCATACAGGATCCATTTTTCATGTACAATCTATTATTATATTTTATCATATCATATTTTTTTTCTTCATTAATATGTTAATTTTGGCTTTTCAGATGTTATTTCTGCAAATACGACATTTTTCGCGCACAATGAACGGGATCCGAATCGTATACCCATTGCCACAGCAGGCGAAGCATGATATAATAATTTCATCTAAATGAGTGCAGTGAAAAGAAAATACAGGATGGAAATACAGTGAAAACAAATACGAAGAAAAAACTGCTCAAAAGATCTGCGGCAGGATTCATGATGATAATGTTATTGGGTTTACCGACTGCCTGCGGCAGGGCGGATGCCGTTCCTCTGACAATGGGAGATTATGAACTGAATTACAGTGACGGCATCGCAACGAGCCGGGGCATTCATATTGGTTCCACGACAGAAGAATTTCTTGACGCATATGAAGATTATGATCTGGAGGTTTCGATTGGCAGCGGCGCCTACGAAGCGTTTGACGCGAAGAAAACACCCGTGCCTTTTACAGATTCCACCCAGACGATCCTGCCTGCTTTTTTTATCGACGGCACCGCAGCGACAATTGAACAGATCTGTACGGAGAACGCAATCGAACGAAGTGATCTTCTCTCCCTGTTAAGTTCGGAGGAATATCTGGCTGAGCACGAAGTAGAGTACTACTATATGGTCTTCAGCTGGGAAAACGGCGCTGTGGCTGACATCCGCACAGAGTACATGGATTACAACCAGGACGCCGCCTATTATCATGAAATGTAAGATTTGCCTGTATCACCCTGTTTTTTTACCGGCTTTCACCAACAGCATCATTGGGCGGCGCAATTCGTCTTTCATTCCCGGAAGGCTCATCATTTCTTCGGGCGGTTCGGCTTCCATAACGGCTTTCAATGTAAAGCCGTTATTCAATAATCCCATTAATATCTGTGTAAGCGTATGGTGCTGTTTCACGACATCGCACCCCAGAAAATGCGTGCTTCGTTCTCCCGGAATAAAATACTGATCAACCGGCCAGCATTGGGGTGTTCGATCATCCGTGTAAATCCAGTCCTGTCCGACTCCTGCCGTAAAAACAGGATGTTCTATGTTAAAAATAAACACGCCGTCCTGCTTCAACGTTCTGTGTACCATTTGAAATACTTTCTCGATATTTTCGATATAGTGCAGAGCCAGATTGGATACAACACAGTCCCACATCGTTTCCGGGTACTCATATTCCTCTATTCCGCAGACACGGTACACTATTCGCTGTTCTGCGTTTCGCTTTTTTGCTTCTTCAATCATTTTCCGGCTCAAATCAATCCCCAATACCTGTTCCGCTCCCTGTTTCGCCGCATAGGTACAATGCCAGCCATAGCCACATCCCAGGTCAAGGACAGTTTTTCCCGCAAGCGGCGGAAAGAGGGGCTTTAACTGATGCCATTCTCCGGCAGCGCTCAGCCCCTCTCTGCTGCGGGGCATTTTTCCGTATTCTTCAAAAAACGTTTCGTTATCGTATTCATTCTTCATGGATCATCGTCCTCCTGATTCAATCTATTTTGTTAACCGTTGTCGTACTATCACAATGATATATGAAAAAACCTGACCGCAAGTGTGATCAGGTTTCTTTTCTTATCTCGCGAACTGACTCTGATAAAGGTTCGCATAAAATCCGTTCATTGCAAGCAGTTTCTCATGATTTCCCTGCTCTATGATATTTCCGTCCTTCATGACCAGGATCACATCCGCCTCTTTGATCGTTGAAAGCCTGTGCGCCACAATAAAGCTGGTTCTGCCTTTCATCATCGTAGCAAACGCCTGCTGTATCTTGATCTCGGTTCTCGTATCGATCGAAGATGTCGCTTCATCCAATATCAGCATAGGCGGCAGGCAGAGCATGACTCTGGCGATGCATAAAAGCTGTTTCTGTCCCTGAGAAAGATTCCCCCCGTCCTCTGCGATCACGGTATCGTATCCGTTTGGCATACGCTTGATAAAGCTGTGTGCGTGGGACGCTTTTGCCGCGGCGATCATTTCTTCTTCGGTCGCTTCCGGTTTTCCCATCACGATATTTTCCCGGATCGTTCCGGCTTTTAACCAGGTCTCCTGCAATACCATACCATAATTGTGCCGCAGGCTCTTTCTTGTGACTTCTCTGATATCATGACCGCTCACGCGGATCGATCCGGCATCCACATCATAAAAACGCATGAGCAGATTGATGACCGTCGTCTTCCCGCAGCCGGTCGGCCCGACGATCGCCACTCTCTGTCCCGGTCTGACAGCGAGATTGAAGTCTTCAATGAGTTTTTTATCCGGCACATAAGAAAAGGAAACGTTCTCTAAGGTCACCGAACCATCCACCTGTTCTAATACCGCCGCATGCTCCGGCTCTGCAGGCTGCGGTTTTTCTTCGATCAGCTCAAAGATCCTGGCGGCACATGCCAACGCGTTCTGCAGTTCCGTGACAACGCCGGATATCTCATTGAATGGTTTGGTATACTGATTGGCATAGCTCAAAAAGCAGGAAAGCTGGCCGACACTGATTCCTCCCCGAATTGCAAGGACCGCGCCGCTGATCGCCACGCCCGCGTATACGAGATTATTGACGAATCTGGTTGACGGATTCGTGATCGAGGAAAAAAAGATGGCTTTCAAAGATGCCTTCTGCAGTCTGTCATTGATCTCATCAAACTTTTCCATCGATTCGTCCTCATGGGAAAATGCCTGGACAATCTTCTGGTTACCGATCATCTCATCGATAAACGCAGTCTGCTCGCCTCTTGTCTCGGATTGCAGCTTAAACATCGTAAAAGTCTTTTTGGCGATAAAAGCCGCTACCAGAAATGAAAGCGGTGTGATGAGCACGACAACGCCTGTGATCCCGACGTTAATGCTGAGCATGAAGCCGAGTGTGCCAAGGATCGTGATCACGCCGGTAAAAAACTGGGTAAAACCCATCAGCAGTCCGTCCGCGAACTGATCCACATCCGCGATAACACGGCTGACGATCTCACCGTAAGAATGCCCGTCTATATATTTTAATGGCAGAATTTCCAGCTTACAAAATGCCTCGTTGCGGATATCCTGTACGATCCGGTAAGTCATCTTATTATTGCAGACGTTCATCAGCCACTGGGCAAACGCGGTAATCAGGATCACTACCGCCATTTTTTGTAAAATCGCAAAAATTCCCGGAAAATCTACGAGTCCTTTTGCCAGGATCAGGTCAATCGCATATCCTGTCAATATCGGCAGATACAGGGTAAGCGCCACCGTTACGCCCGCCGCTATGACTGATAATGCCAGATAAACCCAATATTTTCTGATATAGTGAAGCACCTTTTTTAAAGTGTCTTTCTGATTTTTCCCTGCCTGTTTCATTCCGTTAATCCTTTCCCCAATCATGCCTGAGAATAATAAATCTCCTGATATACTTTACAGTCCGCCAACAGCTCCTCATGCGTGCCGATTCCCGCCATATGTCCGTCTTCCAGCACGATAATGCAGTCCGCATACTGGATCGACGAAGTTCTCTGCGATACGATGAAGACGGTCGTTCCGTCTCCCATCCCGCGGATCGCCCTGCGCAACTTCGCATCGGTCGCATAGTCGAGTGCGGAAGCGCTGTCATCAAGAATCAGGATCTCAGGCTCTCTGATCACCGCCCGTGCGATCGTCAGACGCTGTCTCTGCCCGCCGGAAAGATTTTTTCCTCCCTGCGCGATCGGTTCCAGAATTCCTCCGGGCTTTGTATCCACAAATTCTTTCGCCTGAGAAATCTCCAGCGCACGGTTGATTTCTTCGTCCGTCGCATCATTCTTTCCCCAGCTTAGATTATCTTTGATATTTCCCTGAAACAAAACGGCTTTCTGCATGACCATACCGATCTTTTCCCGCAGTTCTTCCATTCCGTAAGTTTTAACGTCCCTGCCGTTAATCTTCACACAGCCTCTTGTCACATCATAAAACCTTGGAATGAGATGCACCAGCGAGGACTTCCCGGAACCCGTGCCGCCGATAATACCGATCGTCTGTCCCTTCTTCACTTTGAAATCTATGTCGCTCAAAGATTCTGCGCCCGCGCCGTGATAGGTCAGACCAACATGGTCAAATTCCACGACATACGGACCATCGCCGTCTTCCCCATATACGGCTCCTTTCTGCGCCGCCCCGCACTGCCATTCCATACTGGAGCGCAGTTCAAAAACATTCTGGATACGATTGGCGCAGGCAAGCGCTTTCGTGATCGTAATGATCAGATTGGCCAGCTTCACAAGCTCGATCAGGATCTGTGACATATAGTTGACTAACGCGACTACCTCACCTTGTGTGATATATCCGGTATCTACCCGCACTGCACCTGTATAGATCAGTATGATCGTTGCGCCATTGACGATAATGTATGTGACCGGATTGGTCAATGCAGATATCCTGCCGACAAACATCTGCAGGTGAGTCAACGCACGGTTGCTCTCTTCGAATTCTGTTTTTTCCTGTTCTTCTTTATGAAACGCCCTGATTACCCTCACTCCGGTGAGATTTTCTCTCGTCTTGCCGAGCACTTTATCGAGCCCTGCCTGTACCTTCTTGTAAAGGGGCATCGTGATCATCATGATCCCGAAGACAACGACCGACAAAAGCGGGATGGTCACGACAAAAATGAAAGCAGCTTTTGCATCAATGGTAAATGCCATGATCATGGCTCCGAATACGATAAAGGGAGAACGCAAAAAGAGACGCAGCACCATATTCACACCATTTTGTACCTGATTGGCATCGGAAGTCATCCGTGTGATCATCGTGGAAGTGCCGAGCGTATCCATCTCAGAAAAAGAAAGATGCTGAATATGTTCAAACAGTGAATGTTTGAGTCCTGCCGCAAAACCGACAGCCGCTTTCGCCGCAAAATACTGTGCCGTGATCGAACAGACCAGTCCGATAATCCCCAGCATAACGAGTACCAGCCCCATTTTCAGGACGTACTTCATATCCGAACACGCGATACCGCGGTCGATGACCGCCGCCATGACAAGCGGCACAAACAGTTCAAAGCAGGCCTCCAGCATTTTAAAAAGCGGCGCCAGCACAGTCTCTTTCTTATAATCCTTTAGAAAAACAAGTAATTTTTTCATCTGAACGAAAAACCTTTCCTATTATGTTTCCTGTTATTCAAGCAAAACAGCAGTTCAACTCTCATTAAACTGCTGTAACTTTTTAATTTACATACTCATCCGTCTGTACGGTGATCTCCTCACTGATGCTCACCACCTGTTTAGAAGGCGTGTAATCGCTCTCGTTGTATAAGAGCTTATGAAGTTCTGTCACATTCTCCTCCAGCGTGGTAGGAATAATGCACGCTCCTTTGCTTCCGACTGTCGCGTTTGCACGTTCCTGCACAAACGGGAAGCCTTCGGACAGCACGACATTATATTCCGCCACTGTTCCGAGAACACTGATGATCTCATTGACATTTAACGAGGTGTTCACGGAAGGAAGCACCGAAGTGACAACTTCACTCAGGGTTGAAAGTGAGGCGCCTTTGGCCTTTACCATCATCGCGCCGAGTACATCCCTTTGTCTCTGCGCCCGTCTGAAATCATCACCTTTCGTATAACGGATACGGCAGTAGGCCGTCGCCTGCATCCCGTTTAAGGTCTGCACGCCTGTTTTGGTTACCGGTATGTAATCAACTCCCAGTTCTTCCGCCATACAGAGCTGATAGTTATTGAGATGGTTGATCTCCGCCTTTGTGACTTCGATCTCAATCCCTCCCAGAACATCGATCGCTTCGATCAGTCCGCTGAACCCGACTGTCACATAATCCGTAATATCCATGTCCAGGTTAGCGTTTAACATATTGATTGCAAGTTCCGGGCCGCCTCTGGCGTATGCGCCGTTACACTTATTATAGCTGTCGTTTCCCAGATTCAGGTAGGTGTCCCGGTAAACGGAAACAAGCTTAATCTCATGCGTATCCTGATTGATACTGGCGATGATGATCGTATCGCTTCTTGTTCCCTTGCCAAGCTGGCCGTCTCTGGCGTCCACGCCGAAGAGGGCAATATTGCGATATCCTTTTAACGGTGCCTTTTCTGCTTTTTGAGACGCGGCATCCTGATCTTTTTCGGCCTCACTCTTGTTATCTGTTGTTTCTTTCTGCTGCTCTCTTTTCGTCTCTTTTACTTCTTCGTTGATGGTAATCATATCCGGATCAATGTCCGTACGTTCTATCTCACTGGTTGTAGTCGTGATGACATATAATACTCCGATTGCTATCAATAAAATGAGAAATTCCAGGATCAGCAGAGGGATCGAGAATTTAAACTTTCTTTTCGGAGAAGTGTTCTCTTGCATCTGCCCGGAATCTCCAGAAGTTTCGACGCTCTCAGTCTGAGAGTTTTGCTTCTGTTCGTCCATAATGACTCCTTCATTTTCCGTACTTTCTGCTTCGCATCGGATTTATCATATCATAAAAAAATATATTTGAACATACAAAACTGTGGTTTTTTTACAGTTTGTTAAAAATTGACAGGCTCCGAATCGCTAAATGATCAAATCCATCGCGTCCTGTACGGAAGAAACGCCGATGATTCTGGCGTCACCTGCATTTTTATTTTTCACCTGTCTCAGGCAGACTTTGGGGATAATACAAGTGGTAAAGCCCATCTTAACCGCTTCCTGAATGCGCTGTTCGATCATGCTGATGCCGCGGACTTCCCCGCTCAGTCCGATCTCTCCAAATGCCGCGGTTTTATCATCGAGCGGACGGTTTTTAAAACTGGATGCGATCGCCATCGCGATGCCCAGATCGATTGCCGGTTCCGATATCCTCATGCCGCCTGCCAGGTTGACATAAGCATCACAGTCTGACATCTGAAGCCCCACCCTTTTTTCAAGGACCGCCATCAGAAGATTGACTCTGTTAAAATCGGTTCCGATCGCCTGCCGCCTTGGAAAACCGAAATTGGTGCGGCAGACAAGCGCCTGTATCTCGAACAGGATCGGTCTGGTTCCCTCCATGGAGCAGGAAACGATCGAACCGCTCGCCCCCTCCGGTTTTCCATCCAGCATAAATTCCGACGGATTAACCACCTCAGCCAAACCCTGTTCCTGCATCTCAAAAACGCCGATCTCGTTGGTAGAACCAAATCGGTTCTTGACGCCCCGCAGGATGCGGTAGGAAGCATGCCTGTCACCTTCAAAATAGAGCACGGTGTCAACCATATGTTCCAGCACACGTGGTCCTGCCACGGTTCCCTCTTTCGTCACATGCCCCACAATAAAGATAGAAGTGCCCATCCCTTTTGCAAGCTGCAAAAAAACATTGGTCGCCTCCCTCACCTGAGAAACACTTCCCGGCGCTGAGGAAACCGTCTCCTGGTACATCGTCTGGATCGAATCTATGATTGTGACATCCGGCCTGTGATGGCGCATCGTCTCTTCTATGATTCCCAGATTCGTCTCACACAGCAAAAAAAGACTGTCTTCAAACTCTCCGAGGCGGTTGGCCCGGATCTTGATCTGCTTTAAAGATTCTTCTCCTGAAATATAGAGTACCTTCCTGCGGTCCGCCGCCATATGCCTGCATACCTGCAGCAGAAGCGTCGACTTCCCGATACCGGGGTCTCCTCCTACTAAAATCAGGGAGCCGGGTACAATCCCGCCTCCCAATACTCTGTCCAGCTCCCGCATATGGGTGGACATTCTTTCCTCATCTTTCAGGGCAATCTCCGAAAGCCTGGCCGGTGTCCCCGCCTCCCGTCTCTCCTTTGCCGTGAGAGACGGGGCTGCGGTCTTTGCGCTTATCTTCTCTTCCACAAAAGTATTCCACTCCCTGCAGCCCGGACACTGTCCCATCCATTTGGCGGATTCGTGTCCGCAGTTCTGGCAGTAAAATACTGTGGTCATCTTCGCTTTTGCCATAACTTTCTTACTTTACGATCCTTACTTTTACTTCTCCGGCATCTGCAAGTTCCACACTGATGTTGAGTTTGCCGCCCAGATTCGTCTTCATTCTTCCGATGTTGGCATCATTCACGAAAACATCATACTCCGTGTCATCCTCCAGCCCGACGGTGATCTGTGCATCTTCGTCTCCTTCCACCTGGAAATCCACGCCGTCCTCCCGTTCCACAAAATGGTTCACACTCGTTCCCGGTACGGATTCATACGCAAACATGCCGTTTTTCTCAAGTTTGGTGATACTCTTGTAGGTTTTTACCTTCAAAAGATCCCCCTGATGCTCAAAATCCTCCACCTTTGCTTTTGCATCCAGTCTGTGATTCCCAAAACTGATTGCGCCGTCTGCTTCCGTACGAAGCAATTCCTCTACTACAGCCATTGTTCCTCCTCCTAAGTCTTTATCATTGATTCCCCAATGTACTCTATACAACTTTATACACTACTTTTTTGTTTTTTATGCCGGCAGTTACTTTGTCACCGCTTTTTACCGTACCGGAAAGAATTTCCTCTGCAAGCGTATCCTCGATTTCTGTCTGGATCGCACGCTTCATCGGTCTGGCGCCCATTTTGGCATCCGTATATTTCTCTACGATATAGTCCTTTAACGCCGGAGAAATCTTCAGGTCAATCTCCATCTGCTCTCTGCATCGCTTTGTCAGTTTCCTGGAAAGCATCGCTATGATTTCTTTCATATTGTCGCGGTTTAACGGATGGAATACCATGATCTCATCAATTCGGTTGATAAATTCCGGCTTAAAGATCCGTTTGACTTCCTCCATGACATTGGATTTCATCTTATCATAATCCTGCTTTTCGGAAGTGCCGGAAGAAAACCCAAGGTTTTTAGGCTCTATAATCCTCTGCGCTCCTGCATTCGATGTCATGATCAGGATCGTATTCTTGAAGCTTACCTTTCGGCCCTTAGAGTCGGTAATATGCCCGTCGTCCAACACCTGCAGCAGAATATTGAACACATCCGGGTGCGCCTTTTCGATCTCATCAAACAAAACGACCGAATAAGGATTTCTTCTGATCTTTTCACTGAGCTGCCCGCCCTCCTCAAAGCCGACATAACCTGGAGGAGAACCGATCATCTTAGAGACTGAATGTCCTTCCATATACTCCGACATATCCACACGGATCAGCGCGTTCTCCGACCCGAACATAGCTTCCGCAAGCGCCTTGCTCAGTTCTGTCTTCCCGACGCCGGTGGGTCCCAAAAACAGAAAGGAACCGATCGGCCTGTTTGGATCCTGCAGTCCCACCCGGCCGCGCCGCATTGCCCTTGCCACCGCTTTCACGGCTTCTTCCTGGCCGATCACCCGCTCATGCAGAATGGATTCCAGCTTCAGCAGTCTCTCACTCTCTTTCTCCGCCAGCTTCTTTACCGGAATCCTGGTCCAGAGTGCAACGACTTCGGCTATTTCATTTTCACCGATGACATAATCTTTCTTCTCGCTGTTTCTCTCCATGCGTTCCTGCATGCGGTCGTACTTCTTTATCAGCGCGTCCTGCTTTTTGCGCAGTTCCGCCGCCTGTGTGAAAGCTTCCATGCGGATGGAACGTTCGATCTGCAAATCGGTTTTCTGAATCTCTTCCGCAAGTTCTTTCAGCTTATCCGGCTGCTTTGCACTGTGTAACCTCGCCGCCGCTGCCGCCTCGTCGATCAGATCAATCGCCTTGTCCGGAAGGTTTCTGTCATTGATATATCTTGCTGAAAATGCCACTGCCGCAGATATTGCTTCGGGCGTAATCGTGACATTGTGGTGTTCCTCGTACTTATAAGCGACCCCCCGCAGTATATTTTCCGCCTCTTCCAGCGACGGTTCCTCAACTGTCACCGGCTGAAATCTCCGTTCCAGCGCAGCATCCCGCTCGACATACTTGCGGTATTCCGCGATCGTCGTAGCGCCGATCAGCTGAATCTCCCCTCTGGCAAGAGAAGGTTTTAAAATATTGGAGGCATCGATAGCGCCCTCCGCGCCTCCCGCGCCGATGATCGTATGCATCTCATCCAAAAACAGGATGATATTCCCATCTTCTATGACTTCCCGGATCACCTTTTTGATCCGCTCTTCAAACTCGCCGCGGTATTTACTGCCTGCTACCATGCCCGATAAGTCTAATGTCATGACCCGTTTGTCCTGCACGGTAAAAGGCACTTCTCCCATCACAATCCGCATCGCCAGACCCTCCACAACCGCAGTCTTGCCGACACCGGGTTCCCCGATCAGACAGGGATTGTTCTTCGTTCTTCTGCTCAGAATCTGTACAACACGCTGGATTTCCTCTTCCCTGCCGATCACAGGATCCAGCTTTCCCTCCTTTGCAAGCGCCGTCAGATCCCTGCTGTACTGTTCCAGCGTGGAGGCGCCGCCTCTTTTTTTGTTCTGTTTTTTGCCCAAATCCTCTTTGTAAAGGGATTTGTCCGCTCCTATCGCCGTCAGCACTTCCACATACAGTTTCTGAATGGAAATGCCGAGTGTATTTAAGAGCCTGACCGCTACGCTTTCCCCTTCCTTCAACAGTGCGAGCAAAATATGCTCTGTTCCTGTTTTGTCACTCCGAAAGCGGTCCGCCTGTCTGTGTGCCTCCTCAAGCACTTTCTCCGCTCTCGGGGAATAACCGTCACGCTCCGCAAGCATGACGGTGCTTTCGGGTGCGATCAGATCTTTGATCATCTCTTTTAACTGATTCTCCTGTAAACCGCTGTTCGCAAGCACGGTAGCGGCAACCCCTGTGTTCTCTTTCAACAATCCAAACAGGATATGTTCTGTTCCTACATAACTCTGCCTTAAATTTCTGGCCGCACGCTCGGCCATTGCTAATGCCATCTTCGCCTTATCCGTAAACTGTGGCTGCATGATCAAATTCCTCCATAATCCTCATATATTTCATCTATAAGAGCATGTACCTCTTCTCTTGAAATATTCTTACAACAGGCATTTGCAAGAATCACCTGTAAGTCCCCCCTGAGTTCCTCAACAGCCTGAATCTTATTGATATCGAGCGCGATAACTGCACCTTTCCTTCGGTCTACTTTCACGAACCCTTCCTGCTTCAACACAGAATATGCTTTATTGACAGTATGCATATTGATACCTATGCTCTCTGCAAGCTGTCTGACGGACGGCAGGGCATCCCCCTCCCTGAACCTGGAGGTCGCGATTCCCAGAACAATTTGATTTCTAAGCTGTAAATAAATTGCCTCGTTACTGTTAAAATCAATTTCTATGACCATACTGCCGCCGTCCCTATGCCACCTTTTCGTGTATTATACATCTCTGTCCTTATCTTTTATATTCAGAAATTCAAATTCAAACTCATCTTCATCCGCCATGAAGTTCTTTGCCTTTTTCTTGGGCGCCGGCTTTGCCGGCGCAGCATCTCTTTCACGCGCATCTTCTCTGGACGATGCCGGTCTTGCAGAAGATGTTGTTTTTTTGCGCGCAGGTGCCTGCCCATCCCGCGTCGTGCTCTTTCTTCTGACGGGTTCATCCCGCTCTTCCCGTTCCTCTCTGCGTCTTACGGGTTCTTTGCTTCTCCTTGCAGGTTCTTCCCTGCGTCTTACTGTCTCTTCCCTGCGTCTTGCACGAGGCTCTTCGTCGTCTTCCTCATCCTCATCGTCCTCGTCTTCTTCTTCATCGTCCTCGTCATCATCATATGCATCACGCAGTTTGAAGATCAGAATCGTCATAACGACCGCAAGAACGACAACCAGTGCAATCAGAACAATGATAACGATCCTCTGTTTGGTGATCGACTTTGCAGCTTCCTCTTCAATCTGTCCCTGTGCATGCGCCGCTGCCAGAACATCCTCGAGGTTCTGATAGGTTCCATTGCCTTCCCCTGTATAATCATAAAGATACCAGACCCCTGCGCCATCATCATAGACTACTTCGTAGCCCGTATGCTGCGGCTGCTCCTCTTCCTGCGGTTCCTGGGGCTGTTCTTCCTGCGGCGGCTGCTCCGGCGGTGCTTCCACCGGCACCATTTCCCCGAGTTCTAACAGATCCGAACGGATAAAACCGTTCTTTCCTTCCCCGGATGAACTTGTGAAATTCACATAATACCATATCTTACTATCGCTGCCGTTGGACTGACCGACCACAGTGACCTGTGTACCGTTTGAAAGACCTTCCACTACGCCGCTGCTCGTGGACGGCGTACTTCTGACCTTGGCATTCGCTACCTTGACCGTGGCATACTGCGCATCCATCGGGGTCTCTGCCTGAGCCTGCGCTCCGTCAGCCGCGGGTGCCTGCGTCTGCTGCGAATCTGCAGAAGCGCTGGCGCTCAGCAGATCGGCACGGATAAAACCAGCTGTACCGTTCGCATTCACTTCATACCATCTGGTCCCCGTAGCATCCGTAACGTCGTTAACAATTGTAACCGTCGTTCCCTCCGGCACGCTGCCGATTGCCGTACTGTTCATATCCGCCTGCTGCCTGATCCTGGCAGAAGCCGCCGTGATCTTTCCCGTCATCTGCGCATGGCTGATGTTCTTTTGTCCCATAAACAGCAAAACTGCACAGACTGCTACAAACATACCCTTTACTAGTTTCCTGTCACTGCGTCTCCAACATTTTTTCATTCTGATACCCTGAATTTTCCTTTCGTTTCTAAAAAATTTATTTATCCCGTATAAATCGTTTTGCACCTTCTTCTGAACCGCCGCGCTCTGATCCGAAACCTGCCATCATCTTTTCGCGTTTCTGACGTTCTTTTTCTTCCAATGCCCTGTTGAAAGCAGTCTCGCATTTAGGGCATACCCTTCCCGACCGGATCTGTGTGCCGCACATCTCACATTTCAGATAGGAATTGGATCCGTCGGCAATCTCCAGACGGGATTCTTTTAACATCGTGCGGATCGTCTTCTGCTTCACGCCTGTTGCTTCCGCCGCCTGCGCAGCAGTCACCCCTCTGTGCTTTTCTACATAATTCCTCACTTTTCCATAATCATCATAGGCAATGTATCTGCACTTCTCACACCGATATTCCCCGCACCCCTTAAATACCATGACACCGCCGCATTCGGGGCATACTTTCGGGCGGTTGTACACATCCATATCTGCGAAATCTTTCACATGATTCATTTTCCTTCCCCCCTGATTATTTATTACCTACCCACTTTTCACTTTATTTTTCTACCTGCTCATCAATCGCTTTTCCGATATCTGATCTCAGATATTTATTTTCAAAAGTAACCCACGACGCAGCCTCATAAGCATTTGCCCGCGCCGATCGCAATGACTCTCCCTTAGCCGTTACGCCTAGCACTCTGCCGCCGTTTGTTACGATCCCCTCCTGCGTCAGCTTCGTGCCCGCATGGAAGCAATAATAGCCGTCCTTTTCCTCAAATTTCTCGAGACCACTGATCACATAGCCTTTCTCATAAGAAAGCGGATAGCCGTCGGAAGCCAGAACCACACAGACTGCGGCATTGTCCTCGAATTCCAGATGCAGCTGGTCTAACGTGCCGTCGATACAGGCATCCATCACGTCAATGATATCGTTTTTCATACGGGGCAGAACCACCTGCGCTTCCGGATCACCGAAACGTGCATTGTACTCCAGAACTCTTGGCCCCTTTTCGGTTAACATAAGTCCAAAAAAGATGATTCCCTGAAACGGTCTCCCCTCCGCAGCCATAGCATCCACCGTAGCCTGATAAATATGTTCTCTGCAGAAATCATCCACTTCTTTCGTATAAAAAGGACTGGGGGAAAAAGTTCCCATTCCTCCGGTGTTCAGACCCGTATCGCCGTCTCCTGCGCGTTTGTGATCCTGTGCGGACGACATGATCTGAATGGTCTTACCATCCACAAAGGAAAGTACAGAAACTTCCCTGCCGGTCATA
The DNA here is from genome assembly GCA_947577185.1 of uncultured Lachnospiraceae bacterium. Classification (GTDB taxonomy): domain Bacteria; phylum Bacillota; class Clostridia; order Lachnospirales; family Lachnospiraceae; genus UBA3282. The sequence continues at coordinate 49,568 of CANPUE010000008.1, forward strand.
AACTCTTCAATGACAATGCGGTTCCCCGAATCACCGAACTTTTTCTCCTCCATAATCGTTTTGATACCGTCTTTTGCTTCCTGCAGGTTATTGCAGATCAAAACGCCTTTTCCAAGCGCCAGCCCGTCAGCCTTTAATACAATCGGCATATCCGCCGTTTCCAGATACGCAAGCGCTGTTTTTGCGTCGTCGAAGATTTCATAAGCCGCTGTCGGGATATGATACTTTTTCATCAAATCCTTAGAAAATGCCTTACTGCCTTCCAAAATGGCCGCATTCTTCTTTGGCCCGAATGTCCGCAGCCCCGCTGCTTCCATCACATCTGTCAGCCCGCCGACTAACGGATCATCAGGCCCGACGATCACAAGATCAACAGCCTTCTCTTTCGCAAAATCGGCCAGCGCGTCAAATTCCATCACCCCGATCGGAACACATTCTGCGACCTGCCCGATCCCGGCATTTCCGGGCGCACAGTAAATCTTATCCACGCGCGCGCTTTTTGCCACGCTCACAGCAATCGCATGTTCTCTGCCGCCGCTGCCTACGATCAAAACTTTCATACCGCACCTTACCCCTTTCCAAACCCATTCTTTTCCCTAGTTAAGAAGTCTTACTCTTCCGTTTTCTATTGTCACGTCTCCGTTTGCGATCATATGTATCGCGCGGGGCAGGATCTCCCACTCCGCCTGTTCCATCACCCTTTTTTGCAGAGTCTCCGGCGTATCGTCCTGCTCCACCATAACTGCTTTCTGCAAAAAGATCGGCCCGGTATCTGTTCCCTCATCCACAAAATGAACGGTGGCCCCCGTCACCTTTACACCTCTCTCCAATGCTTTCTCATGTACTTTCAGACCATAAAAGCCGGTTCCGCAAAAGGAGGGAATGAGCGAAGGATGGATGTTGATGATCCGGTTCGCATACCGCGCAAACATTTTTTCCGGCAAAACGACGAGAAAACCGGCAAGCACGATCAAATCCGGTTTTTTCTCTTCCACGGCCTCTATGAGCCGTTCATGAAACGCTTCCCTGTCCGGAAAGTCTTTTGGCGAAACGCACAATGCATCAATACCGGCCGCTTTTGCACGCTCTAACGCATAGGCACCGTGATTGTTGCTGATCACGCGGACAATCTCCGCATTCGTAATGTTTCCCTGCCTGATCCCGTCAATAATGGCCTGCAGATTGGTGCCGCCGCCGGACACACACACCAATACCCTTAACATAACGTGACTCCTTTTTCTCCGGCTGCCGTCTCCCCGATCACGTAAGGCGTCTCGCCCGCCGCTTTGACCGCCTCTAACGTCTGATCCACATCATCGCTGTTAACGGCAAGCACCATGCCGATGCCCATATTATAAGTATTATACATCATTTTTTCTTCCAGGTTTCCTGCTTTTTGCAGTAATTCAAAAATCGGAAGGACCGGATAGCTGTCTTTGCGGATTCTGGCCTGAATACCATCCGGCAGCATTCTCGGAATATTCTCATAAAAACCGCCGCCCGTGATATGACTGCACCCTTTGATGGTCACGCCCGCCTCTTTGACTGCCCGCAGTGCCTTTACATAAATCTTTGTCGGCGTAATCAGGGTTTCGCCAAGCGTCGCTCCCAGCTCTTCATAGTAAGTATTCAGATTTTCCTTTGTCATCTCGAACACTTTCCTGACAAGCGAAAAACCATTGCTGTGGACACCGGAAGAAGCGATTCCGATCAGCGTATCCTGCGGTTTGATCTGTGCTCCGGTGATCAGCTTCGCCTCGTCTACAATGCCGACGGCAAAGCCCGCGAGGTCATATTCATCTTCCGGATAAAATCCCGGCATCTCCGCGGTCTCACCGCCAATCAGCGCTGCGCCGGACTGGAGGCACCCATCGGAAACCCCTTTGACGATCGTCGCGATCTTTTCCGGATAATTTTTGCCGCAGGCAATATAATCTAAGAAAAACAGCGGTTCTCCGCCCGCGCATGCAATGTCGTTTACACACATGGCAACACAGTCTACACCGACCGTATCATGTTTATCCATCAAAAAAGCCAGTTTCAGCTTGGTGCCGACACCGTCTGTTCCTGACACAAGCGTCGGTTTTTCCATATCTTTCATCTGTGCAAGGGAAAAAGCCCCCGAAAAACCGCCGATCCCGCCCAATACTTCCGGCCGCATCGTCTCTTTCACATATTTTTTCATCAGTTCCACGGATTTGTATCCCGCTTCTATATCAACGCCCGCTGTCTTATAATCCATCTCGTGCGAACTCCTTTCTGGCTGTACTTCTCTTCGTTGTCCGTTATTTATAATTTTGATAACCTGTTTCCTGTAATCTGGCGTCTTTCTCCTGGACGCTCTTTTTTAATTTTTCTGAATAGTCTTTCAGTTTGTCTAAGAGCGCCGCATCAGACGTCGCGAGGATCTTTGCCGCAAGGATACCGGCATTTTGCCCGCCGCCGATCGCGACTGTCGCAACCGGGATACCGGAAGGCATCTGCACGATAGAATACAGGGAATCCACGCCTCCCAGATCGGATGTCTTCATCGGGATTCCGATCACAGGCATCGGAAAGATTGCCGCACACATACCCGGTAAATGCGCCGCTTTCCCTGCTCCGGCTATGATCACTTTAAATCCTCTGTTCTCTGCGCTTTTTGCATATTCGTAAAAGACATCCGGCTCCCTGTGAGCGGAAATGATCGCCATCTCATAAGAAATCCCGAACTCATCCAGAATTTCCGCTGCCTTTGCCATAACGGGCATATCGGAATCACTGCCCATAACAATACCAACCTGTGCCATGCTCTGACCCTCCTGTATTTTTTATGCTGTTCGATACTTTGCTTCTGACTCATCTGCAATCATGGCATATTTGAGCCCACGGCTCAAATTGCCGGTTGAAAAATCATTGCATCAGCATGATTTTTCATTCTAATAACCATGCCTTTCTCTCAACCTGCGAACTTTGGGCCGCAGGCGCAAATTCGCGGTTGAAAAATCTTTGATTTTTCAACCTACTATATCTTGTGTAAGAATGACATAATTCTGTATCTAGTGTACTAAATTTTCCGTTAAGAATCAATATGTTTTACGCAAAACACTTCAATTCCATTCAATTAAATGCTTCATTTAATGCCTCACAGCCCTTTAAAACAAACCTGCCCTCCAAAATGATCGGGATTACATCGCCTTCTTTCGTCACGACCGAGAGTTCCCCCAGCTCGTCATAAGGGATCGTGATGTCAGTGTGACAGTTAAAATACGCCTTACCGTCATCCTGCCCGCGCAGCAGGGAAATCTCATTGTCCCTGGCAATGATCTCTTTGCCGTCCGGGTTATACATTTTCACGTCCTCCGCGTGCGAATAGCAGGTATCGCCTACCGCAAAGTGCGGCCCTGTCTTCTCCGCTATCAATATCGGCATCTTGTCTTCTATCCCGTATTTCCTTGCCACAACATAGGCCGTTGTATTCGTTCCGATTGCAAATTCCCCGATCGGCAGCGTCTCATGATGAAACAGTAAATTCTCTCTGATATACTTTTTGTTCTCCTCTTCTGTCTGGAAATTAAAACAATTATACTCCGTGATCATGCCGTCCTGAAAACGGATCGATATATCCTTATATTCCAGTTCGTTTAAGAAGACTCGCGTCACGTGCAGAATGCCCTCCGTTCCGGCAAGCTGCGGAGACGTAAAGACCTCTCCGACCGGAATATTGACATCCGCCACACAGTTTTCAAAATTTGTCTCTTTCTCAGGATCGTTTAACGTGTGCAGCTTTATTTTGAGACTGGTCCGGTTTTTGCCCATTCCCTTAACCAGCACGTAATCCCCTCTGTCAAGCGTGTCGATGATCGTCTGCTGGATCCCCCTGTAGAGCATATAATCCAGTGTATTGATGCGGATGAAGGCATCAAAGATCTCCTCATAGCGTTCACCGATCTCCGGGATGGGAAAAGCAATGATCGTAAAGCTTCTTTCCTCCCCCTTAATGTACTGATTCTGTATGGCACCTGCCTTCGAGATATATTCCACAGAAAGTTTCTGCTGTTTTTTCGACAGTCTGCACGCCGTGTCTTTGTTTGCCGGAACAAAAGGCTGTTCCCCGAAAATCTCCAAAACAGCAGGCCCGCCAAAAACTGCCGCTTCCTCTTTAAACTGTTCATAAGCGTTCTGCATACATTCGAGTCTGCGTTCTACGAGCTGACTGTCAAGGAAAAGCGCCTGATCTTCCCTGTGGTCATAATCGAACTGCTTATTGGGATTGGCGCCGAAATAACCGTTCTTATTCACGCTGATCCCCTGAAAAATATTGGTGCCGGAACGGTAGATCGTCGGCTTCAACCCGATCTGATCAAAATTGCGGATGGCGGCCCGCATCATCCGCTCAAACCCGATGCAATAACGCACGTTCACACTCTTTTTGATGGATATGTCCTTATTACACACTTCGAAACCAATGCGGTACCCCTCCGTGTACGTATCCGCCATCAGCCTGATTGTCTCTTCCGGCAGTTCCAGCAGATGCTCTGCTGTCCGGATTTCATTTTCTGACACATATTCTCCATAATAATACAGATACCGCAGATCAGACAGATCACTTTCCATCACGATCCTCGCCGCGAAGTCTCTCTGCGGCAGTACCACAGAAGCCACTTTTTCACAGGCCGCCGTCTCATAATAGTCGCTCACATACCAGTATAGTATATCTCTGATCTCTTCTGCTTTTGGAAACGCCTCCTCCTGTGCCGCACACAAAAAGGCCTGGTACACCTCCAGCAATAATTCCATACGTATCAGCATGTCACTCATCGACTGCTCATAGGCGGCCGCAATCATACCGCGCAGCTCCGCACATAAAAAGGAAAGCGGCTGTCCCATCTCCTTCCCGAAACATACCGCCGCAAAATCCGGATCCGCATAGCTGTGTCCGTAATTCTCCGGTAAGATATCTTCATACAGTTTGTGATTTTTCTCCTGTAATTCTTCCATGGAAGCACGATAGAGAGCGCCGTCCGCCACAAAGTCCCAGGTCTCTTTCATCAGCAGTGCAAATTCCGCCATTTTTGCAAAATAACTGCGATACGGTTCTTCACATCTGCCTTCCTGCGGTATCTGCCCGATCCGCTCCCATGCGAGCAAAAAACGTTCTTCTTCCAGTTCCTTCTTTTCTTCATTCATGATAGTTTCGTGCATATGGATCAAGTCCTTTCCAGATTTTTATATATTTCAGTTAATTTCCTGTTTCTCTGCTTCCTCTGAATCAAAAACAACGACCGCTCACCCGATCTCATACGCTCCCGCATACAGAATCGCGCTTATTATCATGAGCGCCAGCACATTTAAGAAAATGCCGAGATAAGAAAAAAAGTAAAACTTATCCCGTTCTGTCCTCGAAACCATTCCGAGTCCCACGCCCACAAAGGCAAAGATTGTCACAAGAAGCGCCGCCGCTCCGTACTGCCCCGGTATCTGACCCGCACTCCGGTAACTCATAACGAGCGTATAGACGAGCGTGATGAGCGAAATCACCCCCAGTATCGTCGCCATGATCCCTTTTTGCGTGTGACTCTTATTGGTAAACATATAACTGTTTTTGTGGCTCATCTCAATAACCATGCCTTTCTCTCAGCCTGCCGGTTGAAACTGATTTCGTCCCAAAATCTGTAAATGGGCATTTCCGGCGGAAATACCCATTCATTTCTCAGAATAATATTTTATTTCTGCCTGCCAGAAGCTTGGCGCCTCCAATGATCAGCAAAATGCCGCTTGTCACTCCGATTACCAGGGATACCACACCGACTGCAACATTCATTGCTCCGGCGCCGCCCATCGTTTTATATGTTTTTTCTTCCATACTGCCGCCCTCCGTTTTCCACGTAATTATTTTGCTCCGTACTGTGCATAATATGCGTCAATCGATGCCTTTAGTGTATCGTCAATGTAAACGGTTCCCTGATATGGCCTGTTGTGCAGGCAGGTAACCACCTCTTCCATTGTGACAATCGCGTTCGTCTCAAACCCGTATTTATCTCTGATCTCTACAAGCGCGCTCTTCTCACTCTCGAGACCTCTTTCCATGCGGTTTAAGGATACCATTAATCCTCTGATCTCCACATCAGCCTGCGCTTTGATAATCGGGAACGTCTCTTCGATTGATTTTCCCGAAGTTGTGACATCCTCAATGATGACCACTTTATCGCCGTCTTTTAATTTACTGCCCAAAAGGATGCCAACGTCACCATGATCCTTCACTTCTTTCCTGTTCGAGCAGTATCTCACTTCTTTGCCGTACAGTTCGCTGATCGCCATCGCTGTTGCAACTGCAAGCGGAATTCCTTTATAAGCAGGCCCAAACAGTACATCAAAATCAAGTCCATAGCAATCGTGGATCGCTCTGGCATAATATTCTCCTAATCTGCGCAGCTGCATTCCTGTCACGTATGCTCCTGCATTCATAAAAAACGGAGATTTTCTTCCGCTCTTTAAAGTGAAATCACCAAATTTAAGTACCTGGCTGTCTACCATAAATTCAATAAACTGCTGTTTGTATTGTTCCATATTCGTCGGGCCCCTTTCAGATTGTTTGCACATTTAGTTTAACATGAAAATGTGTTTTTATCAATCAGTTTGCTTTTGTTCTTCCCCGCTTTCCTGTATCGTCCTGTAAATGCCGTCCCAGATTCTCCGCTCTAAATATGAAAAGATCTGCGCCAGAATGACCGCTTTTTCTTCTTCACTTTCACAGCCTTCCAAAATCTGAATAATGAGACTGGTCTGTTCCGTTCTCTGCTGCAATGGAGCTTCCAGGATATAGCACGCCTTTTTTATCTCTTTGCACCGTTTGTCACTGATCTCCCGAAACTTATCATTCTCCATATAAATTCCTTTGTCTAATGAAAAGTACGGAAGCCTGATGTCTATCCACAAATAGTACAGCGCATAAATTTTTTCTTCCTCTAAATCCAGCAAAGCACCATCTTGAATCGAGTTCCATAATTTCCGGTAAAATTTCCCGCATTCCAGGCCCTGTTGGAGCAGTTTCGTCAATATGCCGTCAATCAGTTTATTGCAGCGATTCTTTAAACTATACAGCGTTTCATCCGTGAAGTATAAAGATTGATTTTCTTCTCTGAATGTCTGAATCTCCACAGCGTTCTCCAGAAAATACTGCAATACATCACTTTGATCTTCCTGACAGACAATCAACCGATATACTTCCTGCGCCGCATCAATCCCCGCTCTGTCTGTGTCTTCCAATATAACTGATAATGCCTCTGTAAACTCTTTTGAAATCATTGACATGATATATTCGCCTCCAAGCCGCTAATTTAAAATAGGGACATTCTCTTCACAGGATACGCTCCGGCTGACAAAGCAAGCGATATAATGCCCCCAATTTACATTAGGATTCACTCCACCTCCCATATCAGCCAGACCTCTCCGATGCGCCTCCCTGCTACGTTTCATCACTGTCTCATTAAATAAATCTCGCACACTGGAACTCCTGTTTTCATCCAGACAGGAAACCTTGATATCATTACATATCTCTTTATTGACCGCATACACAGGTTTATATTCTTTCCTGTCAACGACTTTATTCGCAATAAACTGCTCTGCAGACAGGAATTCATTCCCAAACCAGGCATTTTTACTGTTTACAAAAACAGAATTTACAAAAAAATCTGGCCATGTCCCGCGCTTTTGTATTTTTTCAGAATTCTCACCGGCAATCGCTTTACAGACTTTTCTGCCCCGTTCCTGTATATAATAATATTTTTCGCGGCCGATGCGGTTATGGGTGAACAGACCGTCCGGCTCCAGGCGTGCGATCAGCTGGGACAACTCGGAAGGCTTCTTCTTTCCCCGTCCTGCCAGATCTCTGTGGTTGATACCCGGCTCCTGCTCCATTGCCCGCAGAAGCCAGAAATAATTATGATATTTCCTGATCAGTCTTTCCAGATCAGACGCTTCCTCTCTGCGCTCCCGTTTTCTCTCTTCTACCTTCATAGCGCCCCAGATACTTCCCAATAAAAAGACATTTTCTTTTGAAAATTCATCCAGATTTCGATAGCTCCAGATTTCGCTGAGACTGTTTGAGAGATTATTTTCCTCGCAGGACACAGTAACTCTCTCACCGCCGCACAGTACGTCAACGATTCCATCAAAATAAATGTATGCCTGTTCCTCCTGAATACGCTTTTTCTTCTCTATTCTTTGCCATATTGTCTCACTGATATTCTGTAATCTTGTTTTTTCCATATATGTTATCCCCTAAACAATTTATAAACTGTTTATACTTTAGTATACCCAATCAAAAAAAAAATTACAATCTAAATTTGCTCAATCTGCTGAACCATATTTCCGTTTTTTACGGCTCTTATGCTGAAATTCATATGAATCAGCTGAATGCACCCTTCTGTCCCGCATCTTTCATCACAGATGCTCTCACAGCGTCTGATCATATCTTCTTTTCCAATCACCACACTGCCTTCTTTGTATGGCGTTACGACCAAACCGCTCTCTTCTTTAAATGGTCCTGTTCCATGAAACGCCTCACAACAGTTACACAAAATGGAAGAAGTCTTATGATTCCCTGCAGTGATCTCTTTGAGCGGCTCTTTAAATCCGATGTTAACAGATGGACTCCATGCAGGTATAAACAAAAAGATTGGTGAAAAGACATCCGCCAGCCCGTAAATATATGATTTGTCCGGAATATCTCTGCAGATTGCCGTCATGCATTTCCCTACACCGTCTATCCTGACAAATGTCACTTCTTTGCCTGGCGCCGTCAAGTGTTCCACCATATCACCCGACGTGCCTCTGCCCACATTATGATATCGTGCATATTTATATTGTCTGCCGATTAAAGTTCCTTTGTAACTATAAATACAGGCGACATTGTTATCTCCTTCGTACCAGCCGCTGCCTGCCACTACAAGAAAAAGCTTTTGCAGCCTCTTTTTCTGTTTTTGATACAGGTACTGCAGGTGCGCCTGAATCGCCTCCTGCATCTCCGGGAAACATACATACTCGGGAAAAATAATCATATTAGCCCCCGCATCAATTGCTCTTTCAAGAAGAGAAACCGCTCTTTCTTTTCCCTGTTTTAAATGAGCTTCTTTGTACTTTACACAATAAGATGCACCCTCCTTAAAAACCTTCTTTGTCATGTCATTCCGGCCAAAAGGAAGCAGTGCCACCCTCCATACTCTGTCACGCCTCTTCTGCTGTCTGTATTGATCCTTTTGCTCTACATACAATGAGATGATCCTGGGCGGACTGACGCCTGCAGGAAGGGATTTCTTTTCTAAAATGACCAGCCTCTCAAACTGATTTCTTATGCACAGGTCGCTGATCTTCTTTGAAAATCGAAGTTTTATTGAGGCATCTTTTAAAAGATCACTGTCCCCGTTCAGGTAAATACAGTATTGTTCGTCATAACATTTGTTCACGGGTTCAGGATCGGTACATCTTTTTTCCTTCCCCATAACATAACGATCAATGGCATACAATAAAAACAAGGGGATTGCTGCCTCATTTGCACTGGGTATCCCAAACGCAATCAGGGTATCTTTTTTATGATGTATTTCCGCCTCTATCTGACACAAGCAAGTTTCAAAAGAAATCCCCTGTTCCTCCTGCCGTGATAAAATCTTTTCTATATGACTGCTAAAGATCTTTAAAGCCTGCAAATTCGGATTTACCTTTTGGGAATGCGGATTCGCCAAAATATATTTACTGATAAAGTCTGCTTCATCCTGCATTCCAACTGTATGACACAAAAAAGAGAAACTAAAAGAAAACAGATCATACACCGTATCCAGTTCTTCTAAATGTGCCTGAAAAGCTGATAAAAAGTCCATCTCTTGTATCCTTCTTCGGGTAATCATTAAAATGTCTGTGCAAAGACTTTGCCTATATTCATTATAGCAGAATCCAGCTGCGCAGCATGTGATATTTTCGCCTGTTTTCCGACAAAAATTACCTGCTTCCTGAACATTCGTTCCGCTTAATCCATGAGAAATTGTGTGTGGAAAAAATCTAAGAAATAAGACTGTTTTCGGGTGCGCTAAAACGCGGCACCCGAAAACATATAAGAATCATTTACTTTACCATTTACCTGCTCCCAAGCGCTCCTGCAATATCCTCCTTCATTGCAAGTACCGCTGCCCGTGAAGCCTCCGCGAAACGCTCCGCTCCATATTCCGCATACTCTTTTTGCTGGTAGGCTGCAATGATGCCTCTGGAAGAATTGACGATCGCACCAAGGCCGTCAGCGTTGAAGAAATGTACCAGATCTGCGCCCTTTCCTCCCTGCGCGCCATAGCCGGGCACGAGGATAAAGGCTTTGGGCATAATCCTACGCAGAATCTTTCCCTGTTCCGGGTAAGTCGCACCCACAACGGCTCCTACATTGCTGTAAGAATCTCCCATGCATTCCTCACCCCATTTTGCCACATGCTCACCGACGATCTCGTACAGGGGCCGGCTGCTCCCGTCTTCCATCTGCAGCATGCGGTCCTGAAATTCACCGCTGCTTGGGTTGGACGTCTTTACGAGGACAAAAATGCCTTTATGTTCTTCTTTGCACACTTTGATAAAAGGATTGACGCCATCCGAACCGAGATAAGGATTGACTGTCACAAAATCTTCCTCAAATCCCCGGAATGACTGACTGCCTATCTGCACCTTCCCGAGATGTCCGATCGCATAGGCTTCCGATGTGGAGCCGATATCACCGCGCTTAACATCACCGATCACGATCAGTCCCTTTTCTTTACAATATGAAACTGTCCGCTGGAAAACAGCCAGTCCCTCGATGCCGAACTGCTCATACATGGCAATCTGCGGCTTTACTGCCGGGATCAAATCATAAATATTGTCGATGATCTCTTTGTTAAACAGCCAGACTGCTTCGGCCGCGCCCTTTAAGTTCTCTCCATACTGCTCGAACGCTTTTTTCTGCAGATGTTCCGGAATATACTTTAACATCGGATCCAGTCCGACCACGATCGGCGCTCCGGTCTTCTTTATTTTACTGATTAATTCATTTATCATTCTGGTTTCCTTCCTCATGTGCTGCTCCGGTATTTGCGGATTCCGCTCTGCCGGTTTCAGCCGCCTTCCCACTTTTCCGTTCTATCTTATCAGAGCGTCTTACCTTTGAGATCCTGCAGTACAAACTGGTTCTCAATATATTCCTCAAACTGCTCCCGTTTCACCCACTCATATTCGCCGTAATCTTCCGAAAGCACAATATGTTTTTCCTCCTCTTCCGGAACCGAACAGATATAGGCTATGCCGACACAGTGTGTATCACCGAGAAGGCTGGACCAGGTGTATTCAATTTTTTCGATTTTTCCATCTATGGACAGCTGTTCCTGGATCGCGCGCAGAACCGCCTCATCCGGCGCCTCTCCATGCTCCACTTCCGTATCTACAAACTCCCATACAAAGGGATCCGGAATGCGGTCATCCACCCATCTCTTGAGCAGCAGATAGCTATCCTCTTTTTTAATGATTCCTTTTACGCGTAAGAAGGTATCTCCCATAATCAATAACCCTGCCTTTCTGCAAATTAAACTCTGATGTGATCTACTAAATATAGTACCATCGGGCATTTCACTTGTCAAATATCATTATCTTGTTTTCAGGAACTGGTACTCGCGTTTGGCGGCCTCATCATCCGGATAGGATTTGAGATAATCGCTCATCAGTGCTGCGGCGCCCTTATAGTCCTCCATCTTTTCATAGGCAGCGATCTCGTTGAATTTCAACGCCTGCATGATATCGTTCCCCTCAATGGCCATCGCCGACTGAAATGCCATCAATGCCAGTTCGTATTCTCCCATCTGCATCCGGCAGAGTCCCAGCTGATTATAAATCTCTGCCTTACTCTGGTCATTAAGCGTATAATCATTATAAATGCTGGCCGCATAATTGTAATCGCCCAATGCCTCATAGGTTCTTCCCAGATACAGAGAGGCTTCATAATCCGATGAGATTTTGACCTGTGAAAGATGGTTCTTGGCATTTTCATAATCTTCCATATAATAATAAATGCGTCCCAGATCATAATTGGAAATGTTTTTTTCGTTATCCGCTATGACCTTCTGAAAGTATTCTCTGCCGACATCACGATAACCGTTGTCCACCAGCGCGATATAAATCTGAATCAGCCGGTCATAATTTTGCTTATCCAGTTCAATCGCCTTATCAAAGTCCGTCCTGGCATTTTCATAATCACCGCTGTAAAGCTTCACGCTTCCTCGCAGATAATAGGCCTCCACGTCTTTGGGACGCAGCGCCAGTATGGCATCATAAGCGCGTATCGCTTCCTGCTCCTGCCCGTTTCGGAAATAGGCAGTGGCAAGATAATAGTTAATATCATAGTCGATGTCCCGAATGGTCCCGTCGCCAAGCCGCAGCGCTTTTTCCAGATAGGGGATCGCATTCTCATACTGGGAAAGTCCCATGTAGGCCAGACCGATCCCACGGCACAGCATTCTTTCTTCCTCATGATTGGCTAAAGCCTCATCAAATTCTTTTAAAGCCGCCTCATATTCAAGATTCTGTATCGCCTCCATGCCGGCTTTGGTATGGCTGATCTCCTCTTTTGCGCCGCATCCTGCAAAAAGCAGGGAAAGGACGACGCCCATTGCAACTAATTTCATCCTTTTCATCTTTTTACCCTGTATCCGCTTCTTCTTTTGCTGTTTGGAAACAGTCTTTGCCGTTTGTACGCACCCTGCAACGGTCAGACCAGATTTCCAAAAATCAGATCCTTTATAATGCCAAAAAATTCCCTCACCATATTATTTACCTGAAAAAAAATATCCGAGGGCGCCGCGATCCCGCAGACATGCCGTATCCCATAATGTTTCGCCAGATGGACGCCGCGGAAAACATGAAAATTGTTGGTCACGATACCCACTGTGTCATTCTCCATATCCAGATAGACCGAACTGAACGCGATATTTTCGGAGGTATCCGTTGACTTATCTTCGAGCAGAATGCGTGCCGGATCGATCCCGCGGCCGATCAGATATGCGGCCATTCCCTCAGCCTCCGTACACGGTTCATTCGGTCCCTGCCCTCCTGAGACGATGCACATCGTTCCCTCATTCTCTGTCAGATAGTCATACGCAGTATCGAGACGGAATTTTAAGGCGGCGGAAGGTCCGTTTTCTTTTACCTGCGCACCCAACACAATAATATAATCAAGACCGGCTTCTCCTTTGGCCCTGCATTGACTGATAATGCACCCCTCCACGATCACGAAGGTAAGGATCCCGAATATAAGGCCGATTACGATAATCCTGCGCATGAAAGAGGGCAGCCGCAGCCACAGATCAAAATGTAAGAAAAATGCAAGCCCCAGAAAGCAGACCCCGCCGAATCCCCACACGAGGTAGAACCGTGTTCCGGATTTAATGCTGTATATCAGCAGGCAGTAGGCAAAACAAAGCAGACTGCACACGCCGCAGATGATCTCTTTTTTCATACGTCTTCTTCCGTATCCTTTCTACCGCATTTGTCAGAGCACATTGCGCACCCTTCCCGTCTCAAAGAACAGTTCCAGCGCTTCCCGCATTTCTTCATCCGGCTGCGTCATTTCTTCCCCGTTTTCTTCCAGTAAAGAAGTGGCAATCATGGAATACTGGTTTCTGTCATCTTCCGCGTAGATCATAATCACGCTGTAGAGTTTATCGTCCTCATACTCTTTCATGGAGAAGCAGAGAGTACGCCCGAGAAAAGTAAAGCCTACATCTTTCATCTCCAGATCCTGAACGCCTTCCATCTCTCCCAGCATCTGTAAGGTTCCTTCCGCATCTTCCAGCATATACTCGATGAGCCCAAACGCTTCCATCACTTCCATCAGGCAGATTCCCGTATCGGCGTTGTCAAAATCGCCGTCAGGCGCATAGAAAGTTGAACCGTATCCGCTTGCCGCTTCATCAAATTCCCAGCCGTCAGGCAATTCAAAGGACAGGCCGTCCAGATAAAAAACCCCGTCCACAGACTGGCCGGTATTTTCAAATTTCGCTCTTTTTATCTCCGCAAAGGAGCTGTCCCACCCAAGAGGGACCCGGTAAAACGAAGACAGTTCCTGTAACAGGCTGTCTGTCTCACTGGTAGTATTGTCGGCATCTATGGTGACGACCACAAGCGCCAGTATCTCATCATCTATCTTCTGTAAACTATACACGACCACAAACGGTGCATAGGTATCTTCCAAAGCATCATACTTCATAAAATTCATTTCACAGGAGGCTGCATCTTTACTCAGCTCCTCTATCGCAGTTACTTCCAGATCAAAGTAATTCTCATAGTGATAATCGATTTCACCTTCCACATATTTTTCAAGATTGGAACTGACCGTATAGTCCTCCTGCTTATATTGTACATACGGTTCCAGATCCACCTTGACGGAAACCCCGGCGTACTCACCTTTTGCGGACGCACCGGAAGCATACGCTTTTTCTCCGTTCGGTACATAAACAGGAATCTCTGCTTCCTGTCTGGAATCTGTCTTAGCTGTAATCAGGCTTTTTTCTGTCAGGTATTTAAAATCCTTACTACCCGAAGCATGTTCTGAACCAAAGTATACACCCTGTCCGGCCCCGGGCGTTTCCTGCGCTGTTTCTTCTTCCCGGGATACCGGTATTTCAGGGATCATAACCATTTCATGCCTGCGATTAAACGTCAGGTCTGCCGCGTCAGGCGCCGCGTCGGCTGCAGCATAACCACAGCCGACGCAGAAAGTCGTCAGACAAAAACTGAATATGACAGAAATTATTCTTTTCTTTTTACTGCTCACTTTTTTACTGATCCTTCTTCCCCTTCTCTCCCTGTTTGGGATCATCCAGATATTTTGACAGAATGCGCATACACTCTTTCACATCGATCGGTTTCGCGATATGGGCAACCATACCGCATTCCAGACAGCGCTGCGCATCGTCTGAGAAAGCATCCGCTGTCATGGCAATAATCGGCAGACCGCTGTCTTCACGTTCCAGCGCCTTAATTGCTCTTGTGGCGTCATAGCCGTCCATGACAGGCATACGGATATCCATCAGGATCGCGTCATAATATCCAATCTCGGAATCATCAAACATCTGCAGACATTCTTTGCCATTCACCGCACGATCCAGATCCATTCCTGTCACCGACAGGATCGCACTTGCGACTTCCCAGTTCAAATCTATGTCTTCCGCCAGAAGAATATGCTTACCGGTAAAGTCAGGTTCCGAGCTTTCTCCCTCTTCCAGTTCCTTATTATACTCGTCCATATACTGTTTGAGGCGATGGTACAATGTCGATTTAAAGAGCGGTTTGGAGATAAATCCCTCGATCATGGATTCGTCCACATTAGATTCCATTTCGCTCCAGTCATATGCTGAGATCAGGAAGATCGGAATATCAATCCCCACAAGCCGGCGGATCGCCTTTACCGTTTCAATCCCGTCCATACCCGGCATTTTCCAGTCTATCAGGACAAACTTATAATCGTCTTTCTTTTTATGGCGCTCTTCTATCTGCTTAACGGCTTCCTCACCGCTCATTACCCATTCCGCACGTGTTCCGAGTTCATTTAAGTTTGCAACCGCGCTCTCACATAACAGTTCGTTATCATCCACTACCAGAATATTCCACTCCGGCAGTTTCATCTCATCTTCAGTCAGATCAGACATCTGCAGGTCTAATATTACATGGAACGTGCTTCCCTTTCCCTGCTCGCTTTCCAGCTCGATCGTTCCGCCCATAAGATCAATGATCTTCTTTGCAATGGATGTCCCCAGTCCGCTGCCCACAATATAGCGCACCTTATCCGTTTCTTCCCTGGAAAAAGTGTCCCATATTTTTTGCTGGAATTCCGGTGACATACCGATTCCCGTATCCTTCACAAGGAAATGTGTCCGTATGAGGTCGTCCTTTTCCGGTATGACCTCCTGCTGCATATACACATCTACCCGACCGCCTTCCGGCGTGAACTTCACCGCATTTGACAACAGATTTAACAGCACCTGATTGAGGCGGACACTGTCACAGATCACGTTTTCCGAAAAAATATTTTTGATAAAAATATCAAATATCTGCTTTTTCTCACTGACCTGCGGCTGTATGATATTCACAATGTCATCCATCAGCTCTTTGAGCGAAACCGCCTGCATGTTGAGCACCATTTTTCCGCTGTCGATTTTAGACATGTCCAAAACGTCATTAATCAGGCCGAGTAAATGTTTACTGGAAAGGCTGATCTTATTAAGGCAGTCTTTCAGTCTGTCGCTGTCTTCCAGATTTTTCTGAGCGATACCTGTCATACCGATAATTGCATTCATAGGTGTCCGGATATCATGACTCATGCTGGCAAGGAAATCACTCTTGGCCATATTGGCATGAACAGCCTCTCTTCTCGCAATGGCGAGATCTGTGATCTGCCGTTTGGAAATGCGGTAATACATCACGAAAATGACTGCCATTGCAATAAAGATAATCATGCTGGAAGCCAATGTAATGAGAATCCGCAGAGTAGACAGGTCACTGATCGACTGCGTCAGAAAATTCACCGGCATTGCACAGATCAGATACCAGCCGGAATTTCCAGGTAACGGTGAACAATAAATCTGCTTCTCTTCCCCTCCTGAGCTGACACGTTCAAAATACGGCGTACCCGCAGTCATCGACTGTTTCAGTTCTTCTACATACTGGGCCGGCAGCTTATCGTTGTATTCGTCATACATTTCCAGGATACGGTTGAAATAGCTTTCTCTATAAGCATCCGAATTTCTGATAATGAAATCACCATTTCTGTTAATAATGTGATAATAAACCAATGTTGATTCCCCACTCAGGAAAAGGAGATCATTCAGATAATCGGAGGGAAAACCTGCCACCAATGCCTTGCTTGTCTTACCGTTTTTCATCGGATATGCCGCACTGACGCCAATCAGAATCATCTTCTCTCCATCAGCCATTTCCACAGAAGTCAGCATAGTCCCTTCCTTCTCAAGAGATTCCGCAATGTGCTCGTAATTGGGAACTGACAGTTCATCTCCCGTAATAATCTCTGTATTCGTGTGATTTTCGTACAGAGCCAGGTATTCAAAACTCCGGTACTCCGCGTTCAACATAAGTTCCTCAAGAAGATCATCTCCATAAACACTGTTCTCCGGAGGAGTCTGCTCTATCATTCCCTCCACCTGCATCAGTCTCAGATCAATAATTGACTGAAATTTCTGCTGGATCTGCAGACTCATTTCAGACATGTAAATGTGGCTGATCTCTTCCATGGACTTTTTGGTCTCTCTTGACATAAACAGTGTCAATCCGGCAAATACGATGATACTGATCACAATAACACTGATGATACTGTGCTCAAAAAATTTCATTGTCTTTTTATCCATCTTATTTCTCCATTCATCCATAAATGCAATGAAATTCCTTATTCCATATATTTTTCAATACATGCCACGATCTCATCCTGTACGGGCAGGATGCTGCCCAGCTCTGCTCTTGCCTCTTCAGGTTTTCCTGCACGAAGCAGATCCACAATCTTTGTATAAGCTTCGTATACGGGCGTAATAGATAAATTTCCTGAAACACCTTTGATCGCATGTGTTTTTTCTATAATATCATTATAATCATTTCCGTCAAACCCCGTATCCACATGATAGGTCTTAATCGATTTGGTAAAAGAACCAAGCAGTCTCGTATACAGTTTTTCGTTTCCGCTGATACGTTTTAAACCGCCGTCAACATCTACATTTAAGGCTTTCAGTTCGTCGAATAAACTCATATAGGTTACTCCCCTTTCCTGTCTTCATTTACAAGTTCGGCACAGGAGCCTGCAATAGAAAGCCCCTGTGCCAGTCATATCCTCATTTTTCTTTTCCAGCTTAATACTTTCCGAAATCATCTCCTAAGGAAATAACCTGCTCATTCGCATTGGATGAAGCGTAGGAAGACGGGCTGCTGCTGCTTCTGTAGGAAGACTGGCTGCCTGCTCCCAGGTTGTAGATTGACAGCATCTCTCTCATTCTGGATGCCTGGTTGGAAAGTTCTTCGCTCGCAGCCGCACACTGCTCGCTCGTAGCGGAGTTGGTCTGTACTACCTGTGATACCTGCGTGATCGCCTGCTCGATCTGCGCAACTGCCGTTGCCTGATAGTTGGAAGATTCCGCAATACCGTTGATGATCATCTCACTGTCAGATACAACTCTCGTGATCTCTTCCATCGCCTTGGAAGTATCGTCCACGATTCTGGAACCGGAACTTACTTTATCGATGGAATCTTCAATCAGATCAGCGGTCTCAGCTGATGCTGCAGCACTCTTTGCCGCAAGGCTTCTGACTTCTTCTGCAACAACCGCAAAACCTTTTCCTGCTTCGCCTGCTCTGGCTGCCTCAACGGCCGCATTCAGTGCAAGAATATTGGTCTGGAATGCAATATCATCAATCGTTTTGATGATCTTGGAAATATTCTCAGATGACTTATTGATATCCTGCATAGCAGACATGGTATCCTGCATCTGTCTGTTTCCTCGCTTTACATCTTCGATTGCTTTCGCTACCAGAGTAGCTGCCTCATTTGCCTGTTCCGCATTCTGCTTTGTCTTCTCGGCGATCTCATCGATGGATGCCGTGATCTCCTGGATCGCGCTTGCCTGCTGCGTTGATCCCTGTGCCAGTGCCTGGCTTGCACTTGCCACCTGAGAGGAACTGATCGTTACCTGAGAACCTGCCTCCGAGATATTGGATAAGGTGCGAAGATTATCTTCTACCAGTTTCTTTAAGGAGTTACCAAGTACGTCTTCTGAAGAAGCCGGATTTACGGAAACGGTCAGATTACCGTTTGATACTTCTTCTGCGATGCTCGCCTGGTATTTAATGTTATCAATCACTTTCGTATATTCGTCTACCAGTTCTCCGAACTCATCATTGCCCCGCTTGTTCATCTCAATGTGCTCTACACGTCCAAGGGCAATGTCTTTGGCTGCATCAGACAACTGCGCGACTGACATCGCAATCACTTTGATCAGGGCAGTACCGATGAGTACTGTGATGATAACGGAAATCGCCAGGAGAACAAGACTTATGATATTCGAAATGTTCATGGTTCTCTGCAAAGTAGCGATTCTTTCATCTTTGCCGGTATTTACAAACGTCTTTAACTCCTCGCCATGGCTTCTCAAGTTCTCAACTCTGTTGTCCTTACCCGAATTGACGAAATTCATCAGCTTATTGCGCTCAGCCTCATCGAGAACCGTCACGTTGTGCAATTCGGTATTAATTTCAGACGCACCCTGCTCATTGAGTTCACTGATCGTTTCTACCAGCTGATCCAATCCTGTAGCAACCTGCTGTGCCCCCTCTTCATTCATCACGCTGATCGTATTAACCGCATAATTTGTGACCCATACCCCTACCAGCACGTTAATGATGGTAAGCAGTACCGGGATGCAAAATCCCAATATTAACTTTGTTTTTATCTTCATGTCTTTTAGCATTTTTTATACCTCTCATTCTTCTTCTATACTCATTTCGTTTGCCTGTTCGACAACTGAAAGATCCTCATCATTCAACAGTTTATCGGGATCCAGCAACAGTTTTACGGTATCGCCCACCTTGCCGATGCCGTAAACGTATTTGTTCTGTGCGCTGTCGACACGTCCCACTCTCGGCGGCGGCAGAATGTTGTCTTCCTTGATCTCAACAACTTCCGCAATCTTTTCTACGATCAGTCCAACCATCATTGACTTGATGTTGATCACAATAATACAGGTTCTGTCATTGTATTCAAACGGCTCCTGCTTGAAACGGAGGCGGACGTCAACAACAGGAATTACCTTTCCTCTCAGGTTGATCAGTCCCTTAATGTAATCTTCAGTCTCAGGAATCGCCGTAATCGACTGCAGCTGAATGATCTCATTCACATACTGGATTTCCAGACCAAAATATTCATTTCCGGACTTAAAAGTCATATACTTTCCTTTTTGTGTATCACGTTCGCTGGAAGCATTGCTCTCTTCGTCAACCTGTCTCTTCAATTCACTTCTATCATCCATGTGATCTATCGTTCCTTTCTATTCATTTTATTCTATCAGTCCCGGAGCATCCAGGATCAAAGCGATGCTTCCGTCTCCAAGCTGTGTACAGCCGGATAAACCTTTTACTTTCTTAATATAAGAAGGAATCGGTTTTACTACTATCTCCTGCTCTCCAACCAGTTTATCGACAAGAAGACAGACTTTTTTATCTTCTACCTCCAGGATCAACATCACGCCTTCCTCAACGGACTCTTTGTATTCCTGCAGTCCATACCATTGTCCGAGCCTGAGCACCGGGAAGCATTCTCCGCGTATCATAATGTACTCTTCTCCATTCGGCTCGTGGATCATCATGTCTTCTCTTACGCGGACAAATTCCTTGATTGCCCCTGTCTCCATGACAAAAGAGGAGTGGCCGATCTCCATGACGATACCGTCTATAATGGCAAGCGTTAAAGGAATCTTCAAACTCATGATACTGCCGAATCCCTTTTTGCTCTCAATTTCCAGGGAACCGCCGATCGCCTGAATGTTCTGGACAACGACATCCATGCCGACGCCTCGTCCGGAATATTCCGTAACAACCTCGTTCGTGGAAAATCCGGGCAGTGTAATAAACTGGAATACTTCTTTGTCCGAATAAGCGCTGTCCGGCTTCGTGTCATCGAGCAGACCCTGTTTTCTGGCCTTGGCGATGATCTTATCTCTGTCAAGTCCGCCACCGTCGTCCTCCACGCTGATCCATACCTTACCCGCCTCTGTTTTTGCGGAAAGAGTAACCCTGCCGCGCTCCGATTTGCCGCTGTCACGGCGTTCCTCTTTGGTTTCAATCCCGTGGTCGACTGAGTTTCTCACAATGTGCATCAGCGGATCGGAAATATGTTCAATAATATTTTTATCTACTTCTGTCTGTTCCCCGACCATAACAAATTCAATGTCCTTGCCAAGCTTTCTGGAAACATCAAATACAATACGGTTCATCTTCTGGAACGTATTGGCAAGCGGCACCATTCTCATGGACATAATAACATTCTGTAAGTCCGTGGAGATCTTGGCAAGCTGCGCCGCCGCTTTGTTAAAGTTATCCAGATTAAGTCCCGGAACTTTCAGATCGGAATTCTGTAACACCACCGACTCGGAAATAACAAGTTCCCCGATCAGTTCCATAAGCTGATCCATCTTGGATACATTTACGCTGATGAAAGAAGCTTTTTCCCCTTTCGGTTTATCCTTTGCCAGTTTCTTCTGTTTGCCTGGCTCTTTGGATTTGATGACGAAATCGCCTGGCGCAATCGGTGCCTTCTCAGGCTTCTTCTCTTCTTTTTTGGCTTCGCCCTCTCCGGCCCCCGTGCGGGCATCAATCTCTTCCACGCTCGACTCAAGGTCTATCGCCGGAACAGGTGAGGTGATATCATGATCTCCGAAATCAAATCCCTGCAAAAATTCCGATGCTTTGCATTCATAAATATCTACTTTATCAATATCATAGCCGACCCCGACCACTTTACGGATATCTTCCTCACTGCACTGTGCCTGCAACAGGATCTTAAATCCTTCTTTGATGATCGTCTCCGCACTGTCCGGATCCGAAATGATGTCTTCCGGAGAATATAATAAGTCCTCCGCAAATTCTTTTAACGCATATACTACTTTATAGGCATGCACATTTGCCATTTCCGTTTCCGGGAAAAAGGAAACGTAAATCTTATAAAAATGACTTGCGCTCGTTGCAACGGGCGCGATATAAAACTGCTTTGGCTCCTCATGCTTGTTTGCAGGCACCTCCGCATTTTTTTTCTTACTGCTTTTTCCGCCGCCGCCCTTGATCTTCTCCAGAAACTCGTCAAGTGTGGCTACGAGTTCACCGGATTCTCCATCAGCCGGGTCGCCGTTGCGGATCTTTTCCATCTCACTTGAAATAAAATCCTCTACTTCTAATACATGGTCTACCAATTCGAGATGCGGCACATTGTCCGGATGAGATTCACGAAGATAATAGAAAACATCCTCAAGTTTATGCGCAACTGCTGTAATCTCATCAAACATCATGATGCCGGAAGAACCTTTAATGGTATGCATTGTTCTGAAAATCTCATTGATGCTGTCCTCATCAAAGCAATCCGCATCTTTCTGCTCAAGAACCATCTCCTGAAGCTGTTCCAAAAGCTGGCCATTCTCGAACAGGTACATATCCAACATGCCGTCTGTGCTAAATTCGTCCGCCATATCCTTCTCCTTTCCTAAGTATTCTCCTTACACCTGTTCAGACCAGATTCAGTTTCTTTAACGCCTGTTCAAATTTATCCTGGTCAATGGGCTTCCCTGAATATATGGTACATCCCAGATCAAATGCCATTTTAACATTAGCTTCATCATTCAATGCTGTCGTCATGATGACTTTGACCTGCTGGTCTTCCGGAATATTTCTTTCCTTCTCCAGGTTGCGGATACCTACGAGAGACTGATATCCATCCATAACCGGCATCATAATATCAAGACAGATCAGATCATACGGCTCCCCATCCTCTAACGCCATCATGAATGCGTCCACTGCTTCCATGCCGTCCACAGTCACATCACATTCGCCGTATTTTGACAGGAAATTGACCATAAACTTTCTTGTTACAAAATCATCTTCGGCTAACAGAATCTTCATATCCTTTCTCCTTTACATTTTATTTAACACTGCATATGTTCTTCCAGCGATATCGCCCAGTTTTTCCTGGTATTCTACCGCCCCCAAATCATAAGCAACTTTGGGCATACCATAAACTACACAAGTGGATTCATCCTGTCCGATCGTGTGCGCGCCTGCTTTGCGCATGGACAGCAGGCCTTTCCCGCCGTCACCGCCCATACCGGTCAGAATGATCCCTACGGCGTCGCGTCCCGCAGCTTTTGCCACCGACTCAAACAACACTTCCACCGACGGACAGTGTCCGTTCACTCTCGGACCCTCTTTAATTTCTACCTGATAGGCTCCGTTTCCCTTGATCAACCTCATATGTCTGTCCCCGCCGGGGGCAATCAGCATATGTCCCGGAATCACACGATCCCCGTTCTGCGCTTCTTTCACCTGAATCCGGCACTGATCATTGAGTCTCTTCGCATACATTTCCGTAAACTTGGGCGGCATATGCTGCACGCAGACGATGCCGGGAATATCTGTCCCAAAATCTTTGACCACAGAAAAAATGGCTTCTGTTCCTCCCGTTGACGCACCGATCGCCACAATCAGGTTGCTGCGAATATTCGAATGTGCCTGTTTTTGTTCCTGCTGCATCATGACAGTCTTTTTAATGTTGCTGATCTTCGCCGTCGAAGCTATCTTTATTTTTACCAGAAGTTCGTTTCTGATAAAATCCTCCAGCTGTGAACGGTTCGATATGGCCGGTTTCGCCACAAAGTCCACAGCGCCCGCATTCATGGCATCAAACACCTTATCACTCAGAGCGCTGATAACGACTACCGGCAGCGGATACTGCGGTATCAGCTTGCGCAGGAAATCGATTCCGCTCATTCTCGGAAGTTCCACATCAAGTGTCATAACGTCCGGTTTATGCGCCAGAATCAGATCTCTCGCCTCAAAGGGATCCCTTGCTGTCGCCACGACTCTGATCGCCGGGTCTTTGCTCAGATTCTGAACCAACAGTTCCCTGAACACGATAGAGTCTTCTACTACTAATACTTTGATTGGCTGCATCGTCTATTACCCCTCTCTTTTTCTGAAGATTGACGGTTGAATGATCTGGAACGGCGTACTGTTTCTGTCAATCGTCTCTGTTGTGCCGATAAAGAAGTAGCCGCCCGGCTCCATTGCGTCATACACCCGCTGAACCAGATCTCTCTTTGTATTTTCATCGAAATAGATCATTACATTCCGCAGAAACACAGTATGCATTCTCTTTTTAAACGGAAGCGGATCCATCAGATTAAACTGCCTGAAAATAACCTCTCTTTTCAGTTCATCCACCACCTGATACTGACTGCCTCCCGCGACCGACTGGAAAAAATGCCGTTTCCACTGATCCGGAAGATTCTTTAACTGCTCATCGCTGTAAATACCGACCATTGCCTGCTGCAGCACTTTTGTGGAAATATCGGTCGCCAGAATCCGCTTATCCCACTGCTCCCTTTCTAATCCGAAGAAATCTGCCAGAACCATCGCGATCATATACGGTTCTTCTCCCGTAGAAGCCGCACCGCACCAGATACGCAGATCTTTGGTCCTCTCCTCTTTTTTCCGAAGCCATGGCAGTACGACGTTCCTGAAATAATCGAAATGTTCAAATTCTCTCATGAAATACGTATGATTGGTCGTCAGAAAATTGACTAATATTTTTTCCTGTACGCCGGTCTTATCATGCTCGACAACATCCATAAATTCATGATAGTTGTTCCAGCCGTTTCTTCTCAAATAGTTTTGCAGCCTTCCATTTACAATGACTTTTTTCTGTCCCAGCTCTATACCGTATTTTTGCTTCATAAAGACTGAGATCCGCCGCAATTCTTCATCTGTCATTTCCATCTTGCATTCCCCCCGAATTTCAAATCTGTCTGTCTTTTATCCGCTTTCATTCAGCTAAACTGTCTGGCTATTCTGCGGCATATTTCATAGATATCCGGATTGAATTTCACGCCTGCCTCTTCCTTCATGCGCGCGAGCGCTTCTTCCCTGCTGTTGGCATTTTTCTCTGTCAGGGACGTATATCGTTCCATGATGGAAACGATCTGTGCCGCGAGCGGGATCTTTTCGCCCGCCAGTCCATCCGGATATCCATTCCCATTCCACTCCTCGTGATGGTATTTTGCGATGTCGATCGCTGTCCCGATAAATTCATTATAATCGTTGTTCACATAAAGATCTCCGAGCAGTCTTGCTCCCATGCCCGTATGATTACGTACAATCGCAACTTCTTCCTCAGTCAGCTCCGTCTTCTTTTTGAGAATTTCCATCGGCACGCCGATATTCCCGATATCACATAACGGAGTCGCCAGTTCGATCGTATCGATATAAGTGTCGGAGATTTTGTCTTCAAACATCGGAGACAGCTGCATTCCCTGTGCCAGGATTCCGCAGTTCCGTCTCAGACGCTCCATATAATCACTCTCATACCCTGAATTTTGCAATGCAATATTGGCCAGTGCATACAGAATATTCTTTTTTTCAAGTTCCATTTGTTTTAACTGTTCACTGACAGAAATCTGCAGGCGCCTGTTCATCTCCATCAGTTCGCTCTTTGCTTCATGCAGACGAAGGTGAACGCCCACACGCGCCTGAACAACTTCCGGAATAAACGGCTTTGTAATGTAATCTTCTCCGCCGAGTAAAAAACCTTCCACAATATCCATCGGATCATCAAACGCCGAAATAAATACAACCGGAATATTTTTTGTCGTCTCATGCTTCTTCAACTGTCTGCAAAGTTCATAGCCATCCATGCCCGGCATGGAAATATCGCTCAGGATCAGTTCCGGAGAACATTCCTTTGCCATCGCCAGCGCCTGCTCTGCACTTTCCGCCAGGATCGGACGACAGTCCATATCCTTTATGATTTCTTCCAACACCAGTCTGTTTGTCTCGATATCGTCAACTATGAGTACAGTTTGCTTACTTTTGTCTTTTACTTCATATTCCATATATGCGCCCCCAATCCGCAATTGTATCCTTTCTGTCAGTTTCCGGCCCCGGATCTGTCAGGCCTGCCGCTGCATACACGGCATGGATCATTTGATCAGTTCACTCAGTTCCTCGTATCCGGCACTTACTTTCTCATAGTTTTCCTTCTGAACTGCCATCTTGAGTTTCAGGATCAGCCGGCTTACTTCACGCGGCGCTCCCTGGGTAAGCTGTCTGATGGTCTCCATAAACATCTCCGCCTTCTCCCAGTTTTCCATCTCCACGCAAAGGATCAGCTTGGAAAGGCTCTTCTTCAACACCTCTTTGTTCTCCGGCGTACCATACAGAATCGCATCTTCCGCGTTCCCTTCTTCCTCCTGAGGCGCCGCCATAAACATTCCCGGCCGCGCGGCATTGTCTTCCGGCTGTGCCGACAGAGCATCGTCTCCTTCACAGATTCCCACCCAGATAGAGAAAGAGAAGGTACTTCCTTTGTTCTTTTCACTCTCTACTTCGATCTTACCGCCCATCAGTTCCGCGAGCTGCTTACAGATGTTCAGCCCAAGTCCCGTACCGCCGTACTTTCGCGAAATGGACGCGTCTACCTGTGAAAAACTCTGGAAGAGCTTATCTCTGTCCGCCTTGTCGATTCCGATACCGGTATCCTTTACAATGAAAAAAAGCTCTATTTTATCGTTTACTCTTGCTGTTCTGACGACTTCCACGGTGATCTTGCCGACCGCGGTAAATTTCTGCGCGTTGGAGAGCAGATTATTTAAGATCTGTACGATGCGCAGTTCATCCCCAACCACATACTCCGGTATCTGAGGAGAAACTGTCATGAAAAATCCAAGTCCTTTTTCCGTCAGTTTATTGATATGCTGGGAACGAACATAATCCAGCATATTCCTGAAATGAAAGCGGCGTGGTTCCAGAACAAACTTTCCCGCCTCCAATTTTGAAAAATCCAATATGTTATTGATAATCTTATTCATATCGCCGCAGCAGCGTTCAATCAGACGCAGCGATTTTAAGATCTGCTCATCTGTGACCTGGTCTAAAAGTTCTCTCGTATTGCCGAGTACGCCGTTAACCGGCGTGCGAAGTTCGTGCGTCACATTCGCCACAAACTCCGACTTTACTTTCAGCGCCTGCTCTGCTTCCTGCTTTACATGGGTGATCTCCCGGTTTAAGTATTCTTTTTCCAGCGTATCATTCGCCATACATATGTAATTTTCCGGGTGAACGGTACTTTCAATGATCCTCGTCTCCACCGGAAAGCAGGTCAGGTTTTTGCGGTACGCCACAAGGTTCTGTATCTGTGTTCCAAACGGATATTCCGTGCAAAACCCGTCGTCTGATGCCTTAAAGGTTCCCGGAAAGATATCCGAAATATGTCTTCCATTCAGATCTTCTTCATATTCAAGCTTTTTTTTCGCAGTGACATTGGCATATGAAATTGTTCCCCTGCGGTCAAACACAAAGATCATTTCCAACGCATCTTCAATCGGAAATGCACTGCCTTCACTCCATTGCATTACAATTCCTCCCCAAATAATATTGAAAGGCAGCCAAAAAATCAAGATTTCTTTGCTGCCTGTTTGTATTATCATCCGCTGTTATCACGAAAAATCAAACATTTTAATTACTTCTACAATATTGAAGAAATCTTGTTTAGCAAGTCCGAAACATTCCAGTACATCCGGCGAAAACTGTCCGCATTCGCCGTTCATGATCATATCATATGCCATACTGTTGGCATATGCACTTTTGTATACTCTGGGACTTACCAGTGCGTCATAGACATCTGCAATGGCAACAATCTGTGCATATATGGGTATTTCATCTCCAACCAGCTGGTCGGGATAACCTTTTCCATCCCATCTCTCATGATGATAACGGCAAATATCATAACTGTAACGATAAAATTCACTCGTCTGGTCTCTGTAAGATTTTTCCAGTATCTCGCATCCGATCGTCGTATGCGTTTTCATAATCTCAAATTCTTCCGGCGTGAGCCTTCCCGGTTTCAGAAGGATCGCATCAGGAATCCCGATCTTACCGATATCATGCAGAGCCGATGCTCTGGCTATCTCATCGATCTGTTCCGGTGTGATGCCGTATTTGGGATAATATTTCATCAGGTATTTCAACATGATTCTCGTGAAATATTTGATCCGCCTCGTGTGTTCTCCGGTCTCTGCGCTTCTCGCTTCCACGACTGAACTGAGTGTGTCGATCATAAACTCATTGTTGTCCTGGATCTCTTTCTGCTGTCTGCGGATCTCTTCTTCCTGTTCTTTCAGGCGTACTTCCATGTGGTGCTTATGCCGGTACAGGTCAATGATATTTTTACTTCTTCTCTTTACAATATGCGGATAGAAAGGTTTATGTATAACGTCGGCCACACCGTATGAATATGCCTGATCTTCACTGTCGAGCGCATCCTCACTCGTGATCAGAATAACCGGAATGTTATCTAACATGTTTTCGCCGTTCATATATTCCAATACGCCGAAACCGTCCATAACCGGCATCACGATGTCGAGCAGCAGCAGTACGATATCACTATTATTTTTCAGTTTAAAAATAGCGTCTTCACCATCCTCTGCCTCAAGCAGATCATAATTGCCATCCCGAAAGACATCTTTTAAAATCTCTCTGTTAACTTCTTCGTCATCGACGATCAGGATCTTTTTTCTTTTCTTTTCTGCTTCCATAATTTCGTAACCGTATCCTTTCCTCAGCCTTTATGTTTATTTGTTGATGATTCCGAATCTGATTTCCGTAAGCATTTCATCTGTATTACTATTAATATCTTTCATCTTTAAATAAAATACCATTTTTCCTATGGGATTGTCAATAAAAAATCAGCAAAACAGCTGGAAATATAGTTGTAAGATTCTCCCACTGTGCCGTTTTCTTTCTCTCATCACCACTTTCTTTCCAGCCGATATCCGATACCGGTTTCCTGCCGTCTTTTGTTCTGCCAGTATAGTACTATGGCATGCTACTCTATATCTTATCATAATCCGACTCAAAGTCAAGTTAATAATGACATATCTGCCGCATTTGCAAGTCATTTGGGACATGTTTTTGTCAAAAAAACCCGTCCTGTCGGCTGCGTCAAAAAGAGCATCGGCATTTTTTGTCTTATTTTAATATCATGACGCACTGCCTTTTTTCACAGAAAAGTTCTTTTATCAAAACCTTACTACCGATACAGGACGTAATCATGCATCTCACGGCCAAATCCAGCCCCCGCAAGCGCATCGGCGGCCTCCGGAGGGTAGTCTGACACGACAATCCGTTTTCTGCCGCAAAAGATCCTGCCGCTCCTGAATGCTTCCGCAAAAAGCTGCATGATCTCTGTAAGTTGCGCCGACTTTCGTGCTTCCGGGGCAAAAATGCGCAGTATCTTCCCCTGCCTTTCCAGAACAGCCGCAGGCTCTCCGCTGCACAAAGCTGCCGCGGTACCGGGTACATTGAGAAATGCCCTGTCCGGCCTGTGCGCAAACAGTTTTCCCCATGGCTGCATGGGGTCCGCCGCATTGAGCCACACCGTTTCTTTCTGCGGCGCTGCGAGGGCCGCCGTCACGCTGCCCAGATCCGTTTTTCGGATAAACTGGGCGCCGGAAAGCTCTTTCACAAAATACCCTCTGCGCACTTCTCCCGTGTATTCCTTCACCCGGAGCAGCGACAGCGCCTCCTGCCAGGATATCCCGTATGCCGCTGCCGTTTCCCTGCACAGGATCAGATATCTGTCAAAGCAGCGCGCCATCTGTTCCTCCATTGAAAACGGCCGGATCTGCCGCACCAGGTCAAAACGGCCGGATGACAATGCTCTGACATGCGCGCCCGCCCGCTGCCTGGGCGTTGCTTTTTCTATTTTCTTCCGGTCTTTCAGCATCCGAACCGGAACAAAGCTGTCTGCGCATACGACACCTTTTTCCACGAGCGAGAGTACCGCGTCATAGGGTGAACGCCCGTCCAAAACGCCGCTCAGCGCCTGCATAAAACTGGCTCCCCTGCTGCTTAACGTCTCCGCAAGAAGCTGTTCCTGTTCGGAAAGATCCTGCCACGGAATCTCTCTTCTGACCTCCCAGTCGATGCGGCTCACAGGATCAAAGGCAAGCCTGCCGCCTTCTTCCATATGCCAGAAGAAATCGCCGGAAGCCAAAAGACTGTCCAGAAGCTGTCCCTTATAATTTCTGACTCTGACCGGCAGGAGCACCTCTTCCCAGAAAGAAACCGGATAAGCCGTTCCGCTCAGAGAGGCAAGCGCTGTCCTGATTGCTTCCTCAGGCGGCGCGTTGTGGCGCATCCGGGCGGTCAAAAGCGCCGCGTAAGCCTCCGGCGGACGGGTCGCGATCTCTTCCCTGCGGTTTAATACGGTCTTGATCCTGGCGCGCTGATACATCTGTGCGTGGTAATAGATCACATCATCCGCGGCACTGCCGGATACGGCATGTGCGACGGCTTCCTTCCTGTCTGCAAGTTCAAGCAGCACGCCCTGTGCCTTTTCCGTCGTCCAGCCGTAGCGGGCCGCCGTCTGTATCGCCCGCGCGCCGCCGCGGTAACGCAGCATCCGGCGGACGATCTGCAGAGCCTCCTCGCAATACCCGCTTCCTTCTGCGGCCTCCGACAGCGCAGCGCTGTACTCCGCCTCCTGCTCCGCCGCAATCCAAAGTCCCTGTTCCAGATACAGCGCCCGGCCCTGTGAAGCAAGTTTTTCGAGCCATTGCACCGGAATGTCCAGTTCCCCGGCCGCCAGATCGCCCTCCGTCATCAGCAGGGCGTGCAGCTGGCGCTCATCCTCCGGCAGTTTCCCCCTTGTCTGCGTCTGTGACAGTTCCCGCTCTCCCGGCGCCAACAGTTCCTTTTCCTGATGCAGCGCTTCCTCCACCGCCGCATGGATGCCCCGCGGTGTCGGCGCATAGTCATACATAACAGCGCCCTCCTGCGCCCACTGTAGGGGCAGTGACATCGGAGACGGCGTCTCTGTATAGACCTCACGTACCCTCACTTCCCCGGTCACGATCTTTTGCAGCACTTCTTTCACGCCGGCCGTATCCCAAAGCTGGCACATACACTCCATCCTTGTCTCACGGATGAGCGGATGTTCTTTCTCCCGCACGACCTGTTCAAGCATCTCCGCGCTTTTGAGGCGCTGCATCCAAAGAGGATGCCTCCCGTTTCCTCTCGCGCCCATCATCAGCGCCCGGCCGCAGTTATAGCGGAATGTCATGTTAAAGACCGCAGTTGACGGCAGAAGCGCTGCGAGAATGGTTTCGGCCTTTTCCGGTTCCAGTCTCCCAAGTACCCCTTCCGGCAGCCTTCTGTCGCCGTAGGAATAGAGCAGAAAACCATCCTCTTCGTCCACACTCCCGACTTCCATCTGCAATTCTTCCCTGAGAAACCACGCGGCAAGCAGTGAGAGCGGCGCATTGATCCTTCTGCCGAACACGGAATGAAACATCATCTGGCTGTTGCCGGACTGATCTCTGAAATGTTCCACAAGGATCGTCCGGTCGTCCGGCAGCCCTCCTGTCTGTGCGATCTGCCGTTTCAGATAGCCGGCCGCGGACTCTGCCGCCGATTCTTCCAGTCCAAGTCCCAAAAGCGCTTCTTTCAGTTTTCCCGTCTGTTCCGCCTCCTGCAGACTGCGGTAGATCCTGCCGAAACGGATCCCTGTCTCCTTATCTCTTCCTTTCAGCTCTCCCTTCCAGAACGGCAGCCTTGCTCCTTCCACCGGCGCCTGCGTCACCGTCACCGCATCTCTCCCGATTTGGAGTACTTTCCATGCGAAAGCGCCCAGAATGAAACGGTCTCCCCGCTGAGACTCATAGACAAATTCCTCGTCCACCTCTCCCACTTTCACGCCGTCTTCCGTCCGCACGGCATACAGCCCTTTATCCGGGATGGTCCCTCCGGCGGATACTGCGAGGATCCTGCTGTAACCGTCTCCTTCCACCCGCTCATGAATCCTGTCGTACAGTACTCTGGGACGCGACGGCACGTCGCGCTTATGTTCATAGTCGCCAGCCAGCATCTCCAACACCGCTTTCACGTCCTGTTTTGTCACTTCACGAAATGGATAGGCGCGCGGCAGGATCTCCATCACATCGTCAACCTCGTACCCCCGAAAGACAGCCATCGATACCAGATGCTGCGCCAGCACATCGAAGCAGCCGCTGGGCGGATTCATCCGTTCCACATACCCTTCCGCCGCCAGGCGGGCCGTCATGCCGCACAATATGCTTTCCGCAGGGGTTCTTGGAAACAGATACATCACACTCGTGCGGAATGGATTGTGGCCTGCCCGGCCGAGTCTCTGCATCGTGGACGAGATCGTACGCGGACAGCCTACCTGGAGCACCTGATCGATCTCACCCACATCGATTCCCAGTTCCATGGACGAAGTCGCGCACAGCAGTCTGAGCCTTCCCTCCCGTAAAGCAGTCTCCGTCTCCTGGCGCTGTTCTTTGGAAAGGCTTCCGTGATGGACTCTGGCAAATTCCGCCCCGCCAATCTGGTTGACATAATATGCCAGTTTTTCCGCATAGCGTCTTCCCTCAACGAAAGCGATCACACTGCGCTTTCCCTGACAGTGGCCATATACGAGTTCTGACAGTTCCTGCCAGACGGGATCTTTTCTTTTTTTTCGGATATCTGCATAGGAACCTAAGACCTGGAGTTGAATCTTCTTCTCCATAGACGGCGCTATGATATGAACCTGTTCCGGCGCCAGGTAGCGTGCCGCTTCCGAAAGCGGCGAAATGGTTGCGGACAGACCGATGCGCTGCAGGGGTCTCCCGCACAAAAGATCAAGCCGTGCCAGAGACAGCATCAGATGCGCGCCTCTCTTTGTATCGATGAGCGCATGCAGTTCGTCTATTA
Organism: uncultured Lachnospiraceae bacterium; assembly: GCA_947577185.1. Lineage (GTDB taxonomy): Bacteria > Bacillota > Clostridia > Lachnospirales > Lachnospiraceae > UBA3282. The sequence continues at coordinate 82,133 of CANPUE010000008.1, forward strand.
CAACTGCTTCTGCACTGCTTAAAAGATTCTGTCCTGTCTTGCTGGTGAGCATGAGATACAGGGATTCCGGTGTGGTGATCAGAATATGCGGCGGCCTGCGTATCATCCGCTGTCTTTCCGAAGTTGTCGTGTCTCCGGTGCGGATCGCCGTCGTGATCATTCCCTCTGCGCCGATGCCGGTAAGCGGTCGTCCGAGATTCTCACGGATATCCGCTGCCAGCGACTTGAGCGGAGAAATATAGATCATCCGCAGTTCCTCTTTGAGCGTACCTTCCTCCGCCTCTTTTTTGAAGCGGTCCAGAAACACCAGAAAAGCGGAGAGTGTCTTGCCGGTTCCTGTCGGGGCAGAAACAAGTACGTGCCCGCCCCCCGCTATGGCGGGCCACGCTTCTTCCTGTACCGGTGTGGGTTTCCCAAAGGCTTTCAGAAACCAGTCTGCTGTTTTGGGGTCAAATAACTGCATGCAATCTTCCATTTGATCGTTCCGCCCACTCATTTATTTTAATCTGATCCTTTATGTCAGAGCAGTTTACTGCGGCGACACGCGATGAGAAATTCGCGCAGGCGGTTTCTCAATCTAATAACTCATCCAGCATCGCCAGGAGCTTCTCAATATCGAATGGTTTCGCAATATGCCCATTCATACCGGCGTTTAAAGCTTCCTGCTTATCTTCCTCAAACGCATTGGCCGTCATTGCAATAATCGGTATCGACGCCAGTTTTTTATTCTCCAGGCTTCTGATCGCTTTTGCCGCTTCATAACCGTTCATCACCGGCATCTGTACGTCCATCAGGACAAGCTGATAATAACCCTCTTCGGATTTTCTGATCATATCCAGCGCAATCTGTCCATTGTCGGCGACTTCCGTCGTGAATCCGGCATCGCCCAAAATGGTGACTGCGATCTCCTGATTCAGTTCGACATCTTCCGCTAACAGGATGTGACCTGTCCGGTTCTTTGACGCCTTTTCTCTGTCCTTTTTCTTCTTTCCCTCACTCGTCTCTATCGCAGACTGCAGGCTGCTGCGCAGTTCCGACAAAAACAGCGGTTTGCTGCAGAATGAAGTAACGCCCGCTTCCTTTGCCTCCTCCTCGATATCAGCCCAGTCATACGCAGTCAGAATGAGGATCGGCGCTTTGTCTCCCACCTCTTTGCGTATCCTTCTGGTCACTTCGATGCCGTTCATATCCGGCAGGAGCCAGTCAATAATATAGACACCGTAATCGTTGCCCCTTGTGAGCGCCTGATGAGTACGCAGCACGGCCTCTTTTCCCGACAGCGTCCACTCGGCGCGCATGCCGAGCTGTCCCATCATATAAGATACACTGTCACATGTATTATAATCATCATCTACAATCAATGCCCTGCATCCCTGTAATTCCGTGATGATCTGCGGTATCTTCGCCTCCGCATACAGTTTGAAGGTAAAGGAAACAAAAAATTCAGATCCTCTTCCCTGCTCGCTCCTTACCTCTATCGTGCCATTCATCATATCCACAATATTCTTTGTGATCGCCATACCGAGCCCGGTACCCTGTATGCCGCTGATCGTTGAATTCTGTTCTCTCTCAAACGGCTCGAAAATATGTGCCACAAACTCGTCGCTCATCCCGATCCCGGTATCCTTAATATAAAACTCATAATTGGCATAGCCTGCAGGCGCGCCCGCTTTCTCCGTAATCCGCATGAATACGGAGCCTCCCGCCCGCGTATACTTGACAGAATTGCTTAACAGATTCAAAAGAACCTGGTTGAGACGGAGTTTATCACAATAAATGTCCTCATCCAGAACATCAACCGTATCGAACTGCAAATCAAGCTGCTTCGCATTGACATCTGCCTGCAGAATATTCCGCAGTCCGTGCAGGATCTCTGACAGGCTGCAGGGTTTCTCGTCCAGATGAATCCTTCCGCTCTCGATACGGCTCATATCCAAAACATCATTGATCAGGCTCAAAAGATGATTTCCTGATGTCATGATCTTCTTGAGATATTCTTCCACCTGTTCTCTGTTATCTATGTGCGAAATCGCCAGATTCGTAAAACCGACGATCGAGTTCATCGGCGTGCGGATATCATGCGACATATTGGAAAGAAACACACTCTTCGCCTTGCTTGCCCGGTTTGCCTGTGCAAGCGCATTCTCCAACAGGTTGTTTTTCTCCATTTCGGCCCGCGTTTCCTCATCCACGCTGTGAAATCCTACCACGATGCCCTTTGTCAGGCCCCATTCTCCGACCCGGACGATCTTGATCTGGAAATATTTGATCTCATTCCCGCAGATCGCACGATAGTTGACCATATACGCTCTCTTCAGCGATAACTCCGCTTTTATCCGCTCCGCCGCGCAAAACTGCTTCATGATCTCTCTGTCTTCTTCGTGTACAAACTGATCGATATAACGCTCCATATTTTCCCGGAGCGATGTCACTTCATCAAAAATACCGCCAAACATACTGTCATGGCTGTCCTCGTTGCGGATCTGAGAACCTGTGCCCGTGTTCAGGTCAAAATAACAGATCAGATAATAATCCGCGCCAAGGGCATGGATCAGTTCCATATGGCGTCTTTCTTTTTTCTTCTCCTGTATCTTCTGCGCGGTACAGTCTAACAGGAAACGCTGGTAATACAGTTCCCCGTCTTCTTCTAACAGCTTGATGTTTCCCATCACATGCAGAATCTCTCCATCCACATGCCGGATACGGTATTCCACACTGATGCTGTCCCCGATCTTTTCAAGCTGTTCCATATTTTCCTTCAGTCTGTCCTTGTCTTCCTCCACAACAGACTCCGCAACCATATCGAAACCGCCGCCCACCATCTCTTCCATCGTGTTATAACCCAGTATGCGCAGCGCCGCCTTATTGATCTTCAAAATGCGCGTCCCGTCCAGAGAATGGCATATGACACCGCAGTCCAGTGATGTAAAGATCGATTCGAGTGACTGGTTTTTGCGGATAATTTCCCTCTCATAGGCACGTTCCTGCGTCACATCGATCGCCACGCCTACCGTACCCATGACGCTGCCGTCCAGATCATATAACGGGGATTTATAAGTCGTGAGCGTCCTCATTTCCTCCCCGGCCCTGATAATTTCTTCTGATACGAAGGTTTTTCGTTTGCTCATCACTTCATTTTCAGACTCGATACAGACAGGATCGTCCTGCTCGACATCCCATATGTAAGCATGGCCCCGCCCCTGTACCTGTTCTTTGGTCTTATTCACCGTCTGACAAAAACTTTCATTTACTTTCTCATGAATACCGTTTTTGTCCTTATACCATACCAGATTCGGAACATGATCGATCATCGCATCCAGGTACTGACTGGTCTGCCATGCATCTTTTTCTTTTTTATATGACTGCTGCCAGCGCAGAAAGCGAAAACGGATCTGTGCGTCCGTCATTGGCAGTGTCCAAATATCAAAAACTTCCGACAGAAAATCTTCTGCCATATCAATCTGGTCCGGCTTTGCCAACAGGATCAGCCTGGCTTCTTTTGCTTTGTCTGCCAGCAATGTCCTCAGTGCCTCTTTTGGCTCCTGTCCACCGAGGTTTTCCATAGAAAAGATTATAACGTCCGCTCCGGCCGTCAATGTCTTATCAGGCACACTGCTCTGTGTAAACCCATGTGTAAAATGCTCTAACGGCAGCATTTCCCTGACCAGCTCAAACACGCGGCAGCCATCGCCCACCAGATAAAGGTGAACCTTACAATGATACATTTTTGTTTCCTCCGTACCCTACATTCATCTTTTTTATGCATTTTATCGCTCTCGCCGCCGTCATGGCAGCCCATATGAAACAGTTATACCATATTCCTTTACGAAAATCAACGAATATCTGCCGTAATATGTGAAATTATCAGTCAAAATGAATGAGATCAATACCCGTATTTCGTTCGGTACCGCAGGAACAGAACGGCAGACAGAATAAGTGCCATCAGCTCTGCCACGGGCGTTGCCAGCCAGATTCCGTTTACCCCCAGGATAAGGGGCAGCACGATCATCGTAATCAGCATAAACACGAATGACCTGGAAAATGCAAGCACTGCCGAAATCACGCCGTTCGATAATGCGGTAAACATGCCGCTTGCAAAAATATTAAAGCCGATAAAAAACAGCGCGGCCGTACAGATCCGGTTTCCGGCCACCGCCAGATCATACACCGGATTGTCCGGACGGGCAAATACCGATACCAGCGGTTTTGTCAGAACATAAGACAGCGCTACCGTAATGACGGAAATAAAGGCGATCACTCTCAGGCTGATCGTCACCAGCTTTTTTAACTTTTCATGATTCTGCTCGCCGTAATAATAACTCAACATGGGAGCTGCGCCGTAGGAATAACCTGTATACAGAGAACTTGCAAACATCAATACATACATAATGATCGTGACTGCCGCCACGCCGTTTTCACCGACATAATGAAGCATTGTCCAGTTAAACATCATCGTTATGATCCCGGTTACCAGCGCCGTCGCCATCTCCGAGCATCCGTTTGCGGCCGCCTTCACCAGTACGCCAAAGCGCAGACATGGCTTTGTGAAATGCAGCAGGCTCTTTTTGCGGCTAAAGACGATGAGACCGACAACCGCCGTCACAGAATATCCCAGCCCAGTCGCAACCGCTGCACCGCTGATCCCCATTGAAAACCCTGCGATAAACACATAATCAAGCACCATATTCAGGATACCGCCTGACACGGAACAGATCAGAGAGAGTGTTGCCTTTTCACTGGCAATCATATAAAGGGTAAAATTATTCATCAGCAGGATCGGCACGGTAAACACCAGATAGCGGCTTAAATATTCCATACAGTACCCTTCCACATCCGCCGAAAGATTCATGCCGGAGAAAATATGCTCCATTGCCAGATAACCGGCCGCACACATAACGATCCCCACGACTACATTCACCAGAATCAGGAAGGTAAAGTCTTCCTTTGCTTCCTGTGTCCTGTGTTCTCCCATCTTCTTCATGATGACCGCGCTTCCTCCTGTAGCCAGCATGGTAGAAATTGCTGTGACAAGCTGGATGACCGGCGCGGTCAGATTGATTGCTGAGAGCGCATCAGTCCCGATCAGGTTCGACACAAACAGACCGTCGACCATCGTATAAAAAGACATAAATACACTCATAGCGATCGTCGGAACTGCAAATTTCAGAATATTTTTTAACGTAACAGGTTTTGAATATGCATTTTGATTTTCCATAGATACTTTTCTCCTTCCTTTTATGGATCTGCTTTCTGCTGTCATATAAAAGGATAGACCGTACAGTAACTGTACGGTCAATAGCAAAATGAAAAGTTTTAAATTTCTTATGCTTTATGCTATACTGATAAAACAGACTGACAATAATACAAGAAAGGCTCTGGCAGAAAAATGAATGAAGAAAACAGACTGCTCACAATCGGGCAGTTCGCCGCCCTTCACGGCATCAACAAAAAAACACTGATGTGGTATGACCAGATCGGGCTGTTTGAACCCGCTGTCATCAATCCTGTCAACGGATACCGCTGTTATAATTATCACCAGAGTCCCATACTCGAAACGATCCTTTTGCTCCGGGAACTGGGGGTGTCTGTCTCTGAAATACAGGATTTTATGAAAAACCGCTCTGCGCAGAGTCTGAAATGCCTTCTGGATGAAAAAATCGACCAGTTGGACAGGCAGATCGCCCATCTTCAGGCGGTCAGGAAGACTGTCTGTAACCACAGACAGGACATGACGACCCTGCTGACTATGGATTTGTCTGAAATCAGTGTTGTTGAAAAAGAAGAACGCTGTCTGGTAACAGTAGAAATTGACAAAAATGTCAGCTTTGAAAAAGAAGTGGAACTGATCACCGCGGAAACGGCCCGCTATCAGCTGGGCCGTCTGCATGATGCCTCCTACGGATCCATGATTCCCGTTTCCAGCCTGGAAAAGGGTAATTTTGATGACTATACGAAACTGTTTATAGAAATTCCCCGGCTCAGCCAGGAACGCGGTCTTCATATACAGCCGGCCGGAATTTATATCCGTGCCTTTCATAAAGGAGACTGGAACGGACTTCCCTCACGATATCAGGCAGTCTTAGACTATGCCCGCAGGCAGGGATTCACATTATCCGGCTATTCCTATGAAAAAGGGATCAACGAAACCGTTGCAGGCCGCATAGAAGACTATATTGTGCAGATTGAAATTCCGATCCTTGCATGAAGTCCCGCCGTTATTGAAACGGCAGGATATCTTCGTCTTCTCCCCACAGCAGTCCGTCCGCCTCATTTCCCGTGAAATACGCCTGAAGGTATTCCTCATAGGCCTCCAGCGCCTGCCTGATCCGCTTTTCTTCTTCCTTATCCCCTGTCTTCTGATAAAAAGATGCCGCTGCGGTAAACAACATGTCGTTTTCCTCGGTACACTGTGTCCCTTCGGGAATGTGCTGCCGTATGAGCTCTTTCGCCGCCTCCATGTCCTGAATCCCCATTTCCGCATAAACGTTCGCCGTTACCGCCGCAAGATCATCGGGCCTCTCGGACAGCCATTGTCTGCAGAATGCCGCCGCTTCCTCTGCTCTCCCTACAGCGCGCAGAGTCACCGATTTGAGCAGTTTGATATCTGACGGCACATCTTCTTCCCATTGGAACATATCTAACAGTTCATCACAGATTTCCAGGAGCCTAACGTTGTCATCCTGCATGTCCACTTCGTCCAGATAGTCATCCAGCCATCCCTGCACATCGTAGCAGTAATCGGTTTCTTCGTCCAACTGATACAGTTCTTTCGCATATCCCGGCCGTTTTTCCCGCTCTTCCGCAATGATCTCTTTCAGAACCGCATATGCTTTGTGCCAACACTCCGGTGCTTCCTTCGCCTTTTCCATGTTTTCATAGCATTTCTCTGTCAGTTTTTCAAATTCTTTCCACTTTCTGTTTTTCATTGTCCGCTATTTCCTTTCTTATTCTGCGGTATGCTGATGTGCCGCTGTATTAAAACAGGATCTTCCTCAGACTCTGCGCCTGACTGCTTTTTTCATCCGCCGCGAAAACATTGATCCTGTAGATGTCGCTGCTCCTGTCTTTAAACGCCGGGAACAGAAAGCCGCACTCCGTCTCCCCCGGCTCATAGTCCCCGCTCACCGGGCAGACCGCACAGATCAGAAACTGGTAAACTTCTTCCGATTCCCACAGGTTTTCTTTATCCGCCGCTTTTAACGGCACATCATAACTCCCATGGAAGAGATATACTGCATAGTCTCCCGCAGTCCGGTATCTGTTTCCGAACACTTCATAAAAAGTATCCAGCATGGCGTCATTTTTTAACTCGCATTCTTTTAACGCCATCAAAAGCTGCCACACGCTGCCCGGTCTTCTCTCATCCTCCGAAAAAACATACTCCTTTAACCGTACGTTCGTCTCCGCAAACGGAACTGTCCTGGCGATATTCAGGTTTGTCTGCCGGTCTTTTTGCGACAGTCTCTGAAAATGTCTGTTAAATGTCCCATCGACAAACCCGTCTTTATCCAGGTATGCCCCCGCGATCCTGTCAAAACAGTTGCGCCTGAGGGTCATCCTCCTTGTCAGTTCCAGCATATCCTCACGATCAATTTTTCCCATCTTTCACCTGTTCCCCTATCCCTTTGGTCTGCGCGGGCTTCCCGCGGGCCTTCTCACGCCGGCATCCGGTTTCCCGGGACCTCCCGCGGCTTTTCTCATGACAGTCTCAGCTTTCTTAGGACTTCCTGCCGGCTTTCTCACACCGGCCTCAGTCTTCTTGGGGCTTCCCGTATGCTTTCTCACGGCAGTCTCAGCTTTCCTGGGCTTTTCCACAGGCTTTCTCACACTGCTCTCAGCCTTCTTGGGGCTTCCCGCAGGCTTTCTCACACTGGCCTCAGCCTTCTTAGGGCTTTCCACAGGCTTTCTCACACTGCCGTCAGTCTTCTTAGGGCTTTCCACAGGCTTTCTCACACTGGCCTCAGCCTTCTTAGGGCTTTCCGTGTGCTTTCTCACGGCAGTCTCAGCTTTCTTAGGCTTTTCCACAGGCTTTCTCACACTGCTCTCAGCCTTCTTAGGACTTTCCGTGTGCTTTCTCACACTGGCCTCAGCCTTCTTAGGGCTTTCCGTGTGCTTTCTCACACTGGCCTCAGCCTTCTTAGGGCTTCCTGTCGGCTTTCTTACACTGCCGTCCGGTTTCTTCACTCTTTCTGTCGGTTCTTTTTTTCTACGGCTGGCTGCGCTCTTTTTCCGCTTCCGCCTTTTCCTGTTCTCCGGCGGCCTGCGCTTTTTGCGTTTTATGGGCAGTAAGAAGAATCCCCCTGCCAGAATCAATAAGCCGGCAATGACCGCGCACAGAATCAGGATCCTGCTTTTCATTCCCTGTTTCCTGTTATCTACCGCACCGCCGTTCTTCTGGTCTAACAGAATTTCTTCCGAACTGTCTTCTCCGGTATCGTCCTGTGAAAAACTGCTTCCCACCCCTCCTTCTGCGGACGGGTCTTCACCTGCTCCCGCTAAAAATCCATTTGAAGAATTCCCGCCTCCGGTTCCTTTTCCTCCCCCGGATACAAGAATCCCGGACGGACCGTTTTCCGGTGAGATCACCGAAACTTTATCTTTTGTCTTTATGAAGCTTACACCGGCATTTTCGCCTTTCTTTCCGACGGCTGAAGATGCATTTCCTGTGCCGAAATTCACTGGCGTATTCGCCGTATTATCCTTTTTGACCACCTCAGAAGATATCTTCTGCGCGGCTGCCGGATCATTTGTAAACCGGGTGGTGTCATCATACAATCCCTGATCTCTGTTAGAGCTTCCGCCTGCCTCTCCGGAATTGTCCCCCGGGCCGTTTCCTTCACCGATATCTCCTGCGCCGCCAGTACTGCCTGAACCTGTACCGTTGTTTCCGGAACCGGGTGTGCCCGGCCCCGTCGCCGGCGGCAGCGGCGTGCCGTTTCCAAGCTGTATGTTTACGGGCGGAACCGTTCCTTCCACCACCGGTGTCTTATCACCGTAACTGCTGTTCGCCGTCTGAAAGGAATTTTCGCGGTAACTGATATCCACCGATACACTTTTGTCTGCATCCACCGGCTGTACCTGCACATTCCCGAGGTTCAGCCGTTCCTGTGTAAACAGGCTATTGGAAGACGCCACGTAAATGTCCATCCTGCCGGTCTCTTTGTTGTATACAAAGCCATGCTGCGTTCCCCCAAGCTCCGGCGCAAATTGAAACGATACGTTCATCTGGCCCGGATCGTCGCTCTTTACATCCAGGGATACGGCTACCGTTGTAATCTTTTCTTCCGATGCATTGCTCATTTCCAATGACACAGCCACCTGGCTTCCGTCCTGACCAAGCACCACCAAATCCCGCCCCGCTGCATATGCCTGCAGCGGAGGGGTCAGAGCAAGTACAGTCAATCCCAGACATAACCTGTTCCGAATCTGTTTCACTTCCTATCACCTGCCATTGTGCACCTGATAAATGACATGCCGTCATTCTGATTCCTGCACATTATTTTTAAGTGTAATACTCTCTAATTGATCCGGTATCCTGATCGGCATCGTATCACTAACCAGTCTTTGTCCTTCGTTCGTCAGGGCATGATCCACACGATATAACTGTGCCCTCACTTTTTTGCCTTTCAGGTCTCCGGGAATCTGCTCCGGCTCGATCCAGTAGATCCAGATACCGTCGCTTACCTCGCCCAACAGACCGTTTTCCGGTACGTTTGCCAGAATAATCTGTTCAGACTTTAATACATTCTCTTCGTCCACACCGCCTACGATATTTCTTTCTTCATCAAAAAGAATCACCACATTATAAGCCGGATTTCCTTTATAGCTTCCGGTGAAGACCAATGACCCTTTGGGAATCATTTTGCCTTCCTCATAGATATAGTCCTCACTTAACAGTCCGACTGCTCCCTGCGTATCACTTTCTCTCACGCCAAAGGAAATGCTGTCTCCGGAAGGCCCTAACAGGTCTATTTCCGCAATGGACACAGACGACTGTCCTTTCGCACTTAACCGGACGTAGGCCGCATCATAAGTGCAGACCCATGGATCCTTATTGCTGTTTTCAAAATAAACGGTCTGGCTTCCTGTCTTGTTGTCAAAGCTTCCTGTCTTCACAGTGGTCCATGTGCCGCCGTCCATGCTGACTTCAATCGTATAAGCTCCGATTGGTGTCCCGGATTTCACGGTATATTTCAGGCCGCAGACTTCGAGAACCTGATTCATCTGAATCGTGATCTGTGCATCGCTGCCTCCTGTCATCCCTTCATAGTCCTTTTTATAATCGCCGTCGATCACCATGGAAACTGCCGGAACCGGTTCCGGTGCACAGGGATCCTCCTCCTCAGCCTCCTGAGTCGTATCCGCAATGGAGCGCATATTAGCGGTCACTGTCCACATGGATTTATCCTGGCTGCCGTCGTGGGAGATCCTCACACTGCCGATCCCCTGCGCATTGGAGCGGTAACCGAATTTGTCCACCGCCGTAACTTCATAAGCCAGCACTCTGTTATTGATCGTCGCCACGTGATCCACATATTCTGTTCCCGTGGTAAACCCGATCACCTGTCGTACCGGTATGCCATTCTCATACTGATATCTGGCAATCTCATAGCCCAAAATAATATTCTCATCCGCCGTGCTCTCGATAGAAACCGTCACCTCGTTCGGAATGCTGCTTCCTGTCCTGACACTGCTTCCCGAGCCGACTACGTTCGCACCCTTGATCGATCCTGCCGTACCGTGTTCGATCTCATATACCCTTGCATCATCCGTCAGATAATACAATGCACGTTCTTCTTTGTCAAACTGTCCCGCGTAACGGATCGTCTCGGCATCCGGCACAAGACCCCAGCGCACGAAAAATTCTGTCAGGTCTTTTTGCGCTGCCGCACAGGCGAGACGCATAATGTTCTGGTCACTGCCGCCGTTCAGCTGCAGATTTCCGGGCGCCCTGTAGGGATCTCTGCTGTAGGAATCAACCCGGGCGTAAAACAGGTTTGCCTGCTGCTGTTCATAGCTGTCATAGGTCTTATAATTATACCCTCTGTCATAAGCAAGGTGAAGCTGCCAGTACATAGCCAGATGGGTAAATACATTTGACGGCTTCCCAACCGTATTGGATGTTACTTTTTTATAAACTTCATCATATTTGAAACGCACGGTCGCGTTGCTGTCCTCGGATTTCGTCAACTGGGCAAAATAGTTGTTGGTCACTTCCGCTATCGCATAACTGCCCTGATTAATGTTGTGTCCGATCTCATGGCTGATCCCCCAGCCAAAATATCTGCCGCCGGCGTATCGGCCTGCCTCGTCAGTCTGAACCGGCACCGCCGAAGAAAGCCCCGATACAGATCCCCATTCGATCCCGATATGGTTTCCGGCCGCGTACATAAACGCTCCGGCGAACATTCTCATATAGCGTATGTTCAGATGCTGGGCAGGGAGTCTGTCTGTCGCCGGTGCGGACGCTTCATTGCTCAGCCCTTTATGCTGGTAGAATAATACCATCATATCTTCCATTGCCTTTAAGGACTGTTCCAGTTTGTCTGCCCGCTCCTGTGTACTGCCTTTTCCAAGCCCTGCCAGAATCTGCTCTGCGGAAACGGACAGCATCATCTGATCCAGCATGATGTCCGTAGCGCCCAGAATACAGTTCTGTTTCTCATAACTGCGGTTGACTTTGCTTCCTGCCACAGTCTCATGAAGGTTTTTATGCTGCTCCGGCAGCGAAGCCACATGTTTTTCCAGTTCCGCGACATAGGCCGCGATACGTTCCTTCCTCTGCGCGGAATCGTTCACACCGTACAGATTCAGCACCGGTTCTCTGGCACCGCCGCTTACCCGTACAGCATACCTGTCGTTCTCGTTGTTTCCGGTATATTGTATGTAGAGAGCTCCGCCTCCCTCGCAGGCAAGTGTCTGAATGGCAGGTATCGTAATCTCATTGCGTCCCACTTTCAGATTCGCGATCTCTGAGGCAAATGCGCCTGCTTCTGCATGGTATTGGGTCGCGATCAGTTTTAATGCCGAATCCGATCCGGTCTTTAACTGGTCGTGTCCTACATAGACCACAAGCTGCTCACCTTCATATGCCGTAACGCCAAGCGGCTGCCATGCATTGAGGCCGCCAAAGCCCAGATGTCGGTCTTTAGCCCCTGTTATCTTTGCATTGATCTCTACCACACCCTGAAAATCGGAGGTCAGAAGCCCTCTGGCATTATCTAACTCCCTCTGCAGCATGGCACGCTCAGGGTGATACTCCCCGCTTTTGGCGTCTTTGGTATCCAGACGTTTCTGCAGTTCCTGGATCACCGCCTCCGTCACGTCACTCCGCAGCGTCGTGTGAAGATCATCCGCATATAATGCCAGAATATCATCCTCCAAGCTGTCATAATAATAAAAGTTCACTTCTGAAATAATGATGTTGCGCAGGTTGTCCCCTCTCGTAAATCCAAGCCTGATCTTATTGGCCGTGATCGGAGAAGCCAGCTTGATCATATAATATTTCCTGCCGTTTTCATCGGTCTTCTGCACCAGAGACAATCCTCCGGCTGCAGTTCCCTCCGGATGTTCCCTGTCATAATAATAAACATAAGCGCCGCTGTACCAGCTGATATCCTCAACTTCCGCAAACGTGATATAACTCATCTGATAATAATCATCGAATGTGAACAGAAGTCCTTTTGTTGCCGCCGGGTAACTTGCCCCGTCATCCCAGTCAAGCACCTGATAATAAGATGCCGCATCCTTATCAACGGTTCCAAGCGCACTCTTGTCTGCCGTATCCAACGGGCTGGACACCATAGATCCCCTTCCTCGGGTTACATTGGTGATATGCGCACTTACTTTCCCTTTTCCGTTAGACTCATTGATCAGTTTATAATTCGGCATCTGCGCCGGTTTGAGCGTAATTGTCCTGGCTTCTGAATGGATGGAAGGATTGCTTTCCCCTATTTCATTGACGCCGGTGACATAAACCTCGTAGGTAGTCTCATCTTTCAGATTGGAGATGATATGCCGATTCTGGTCCACGCCTGAAATCTGTGTGAAGGAGGCTGCACCCGCTTCCTTATAATAAATGTTATAGTAATCGGTGTCTTCCATATTTTTCCAGGTCAGACTGATACGGCAGTAACCGCCCACCGCTCTCAGATTATCCGGAGCATCCGGCCGTCCTGAAACAATCGGGCTTACGCTTGCGGGACTGCAGTAACCGCTGCTCCATGTACCGTTTACTGACTGCACTCTGACTTCATAGATTTCTCCGTTTTTCAGCCTGCCGCCTTTAAAAGACTTCACTTCCAGCTGGTTGGAAGCCACACGCCGCTCTTCCGTCTCACCCTGGTAGGTAATCTGTACCTCATAACCGGTCACGTTGACCTGTGCGTTCCATGTGGCGCGGAATGATTTGTTTCCCCCTGTCAGAACAAGCCCGTCGGGTACATTCATATCCGGAACAGGAATCCTGTTTTCCATATCATTTAAAAATTCCACCTGAGAGATCGCTGCCAGACTGCCGCCGAATTTCATGCCGCTTATCATGAGCGTTACTTTCTTGACGGCGATCTGTCCGCCCAGATCGATTGTCAGAGCGCCTTCCTGATCCTGACTTTGTGGCTGCAGGGATGCCGTACGGACCGCAGACAGCACTTTTCCCCCTTCAATCTGGTAAAACAGAACAGGGTTCGCAGCATCCGTTGTCTCCACTGTAAGGACACCGCTTTCGATCGCATTCCCAGACATGGCAACCGTGATCTGCTCTACTTCCTGCGCGGCCTGCTGCCCGCCTTCCAGATTAAAGCCGATTTCTACCGGTGAAGCGGCGGAAATCTCCTGGCCGGAGGCATTTTTCAGTTTGAGAAGTCCGCCGTCTTTGAGAAGTTCTGCCGGATCTCCCTCTTCTATCATCGTATTCTCTTTGATATTGACCTGCACCGCATTCGGTGAGACCCTGCTGCACAAAACTGCGGAAGTGTCCGCATTTGCGTCCAACATTGTTTTGCTGTTGGTAAAATACTGCAGATCGACAAGATCCGTTATACCGTCCTTGTTTAAATCTGTGGCGCCTGCCGTTCCCTGGCTGATCGCCTGCATAATCGCATCCTTATCCGCATCATCCAGTCTGCCGTCTCTGTTCACGTCTCCGATGAGCATCGCGCCGGGATGTGTCATGCCCTGCACATATTCAATTCCGGGCAGTTCCACAAAGCCGGTATAAATCTCCGCTGTCTTGATATCCCCGGAAACAACAATATCCTGCTCATAAGCAAGGAAGCCATATCCCGAATCCCCTGTCTGTGTTTCCGTGATCCGCAGATGATAGGTTCCCGATTCCAGATCATCAAACGATACCATATGTTTCTGCGCGTTGTTTCCCAATCTGACTTCTTTACTGCCTTTGTTTTCCAACGTTACGTTCAGAGCGATTCCGCCGCCGTTTTCCACGCCGGAAACCTCAACCGGCAATGCATTCATCAGGACCACTTCGATCCCTCCGGTGATGCTGCCGGAAACCTGGCTGTCATTCCAGCTGCTGTCGGGATCCGTTACGATCGGCTGCTGTCCCGGCTCCGTAAGAGGGTCGTCCGCTTCCGGATCTGCATTCTCGTCGTCTTCCGGTGTTTCTGTTTTGTCTCCGGTCCCCGGCTTCTTCGTCTCATCCTGGTCGTCCGACTTTTCCGTCTCATCGCCGTCTTCCGGCTTTTCCGTCTCATCGTCGTCCAGAGTTTCCTTCTTATCTTCGTCCGGAGTTTCCTTCTTATCTTCGTCTTCCGGGGTTTCCTTCTTATCTTCGTCTTCCGGGGTTTTATTCTCATCACCGGCTCCCGGGGTGTTGTTCTTATCTTCGTCCTCCGGCGCTTTATTCTCACTGCCGGTTCCCGTGACACTGTTCCCCTCTCCGGTCACCGGATCGTCATTGACATCCCCTACCGGTGTTTTTACGTTTTCCTCCCCTACACCACCTTCAGGCACCGCATTCATGCCCGGACTGGAAAACAGACTGTCTTCTCCCACTGTCCCAGGCAAATCCATTCCGTCCGCTTCCTGCGCCCGAACCGGAAGGATGCACGATGCGATCAGACAAAAAGCCGTCAGCCATGCTGTCATTCGTTTCATACATTCTTCTCCTTTTCTTTTGCCGTTTTTATTTCTTTTTTATCATTCAGACAAGAGATCCTGGTCCCCAAAACCGCAGGCACCGCGGATATTGCCTGATTCTGCTATTATAATTATATTCATAACTCATTTTTTGTCAATTATGTAAACAAAAGGAAAACACGAAACAGAGCAAAAAACCGGCCAATATGACTCCCTCTGCGATTACAGCAATTTCCTATAAGATTAAAAAATGCCGCCTGGCTCATTACCAGACGGCACCGTAAGACTTAAATACTGCCTAAAGTACAAAAAAGCGGCTGTCAGATGACGGCTGTCACCTCATAATCTTTCTCTTCCACGGCTTTTTTCAAAACTTCATCTGCGATCTGTTCCTGCAAAGTAACCACCGCGGTTCCCTTTTCGTGGCTTACGACCGCCTCCGTTACTTCCGGCAGCGCCTCCAGCGCTTTCTTGACTGCCGCTTCACAGTGTCCGCACATCATGCCTTTGATCTCCATTGTTTTTTCCATTTTCATCGTCTCCTTTCGATTTTGATTCAGATTACCATTTGTCCCGTCCTGATCTGTCCCGTGATTTTTCTTCTGATCCTGATCAGGGCTTTGTTTCCATTTCCTTTTCCGATCCTTTTTCGTACTGTACATGTTCAGGAAATTCAGGCGCAGCGCATTGCTGACAACGCAAAAACTTGAGAGGCTCATAGCCGCCGCACCGAACATCGGATTCAGTTTTAATCCAAAGACAGGATACCACAAACCTGCTGCGAGGGGAATCCCGATCACATTATAAAAGAAGGCCCAGAACAGGTTTTCATGGATATTGCGCAGCGTCGCCCTGCTAAGACGCACGGCGGCAGGCACATCCCGCAGTCTGCTCTTCATCAGCACGACATCTGCCGCGTCGATCGCGATATCCGTACCGGCGCCAATCGCAATCCCGATATCCGCCCGGGTCAGCGCCGGCGCATCATTGATCCCGTCACCGACCATCGCCACTGCGCCGCGTTCCTGCAGCTTTCTGATGACCTGCTCCTTGCCGTCCGGCAAAACGCCCGCAATCACTTCATCTACACCCGCCTGCCGTCCGATCGCCTGTGCCGTCCGCTCATTGTCTCCGGTTAACATAACAACATCGATTCCCATGTTCTGCAGTTCTCTGACGGCATCGGCACTGTCCGGCTTCATGACATCCGCGACCGCGATGATCCCCTGAAATACGCCCGCTTTGCAAAAAAACAGCGGTGTTTTTCCCTGACCGGCCATCTGTTCTGCCAGAGAGACCGCTTCCGTGGGAATCTCCGCTTTGGTCCGTACGAAGTTCAGATTGCCGCCGGCCAGTTCTTCTCCCTGCCAGGTCCCGGTCAGTCCGTTGCCCACAACGGCATTAAAGTCTTGCGCCGCCTCCGTTTGGATCTCCCGTTCCCCGGCCATCTGCAGAATGGCCTTCGCGAGCGGATGTTCACTTTTCTGTTCCAGCGCGCAGGCCAGCCTGAGCAGTTCTTCTTCCGTTTTGCAGCCTGCCGCGGGCGCAATATCCGTAACCTCAGGTTCGCCGCTTGTGATCGTTCCTGTTTTGTCCAAAGCGACGATCCTGACCTTACCTGCAAGTTCCAGCGACTGGGCCGTCTTGAACATAATACCGCTTTTTGCGCCCATGCCGTTTCCCACCATGATCGCCACCGGCGTGGCCAGACCGAGCGCGCACGGACAGCTTATGACCAGTACGGAAATCGCTCTTGCCAGGGCAAAACCGAAGCTTTCTCCCGCAATCAGCCAGACGATCCCCGTAAAGAGTGCAATCCCGATGACGGCCGGTACGAAAACACCGGATACCTTATCCGCCACCTTGGCAATCGGCGCTTTGGTCGCCGCGGCGTCACTGACCATACGGATGATCTGCGAAAGCGTCGTATCCTCCCCGACTCTCGTTGCCTGGCAGCGCAGGAAGCCCGACTGATTTAATGTCGCCGCGGAAACATCATCTCCGGCCTGCTTATCCACCGGAATGCTCTCCCCGCTCAGCGCCGCTTCGTTGACTGCACTGCTTCCCTCCACGACGATACCGTCCACAGGAATATTTTCACCCGGCCGGACGACAAATTCATCACCGGGCCGGATCTGTGTTATGTTAACTTCGACCTCTTTCCCATCTTTTAAGACCACCGCCGTCTCAGGCGCGAGTTTCATCAGTCCTTTGAGCGCATCTGTCGTCTTTCCCTTCGAGCGTGCTTCCAGCATCTTGCCGACCGTGATCAGCGTCAGGATCATCGCCGCGGACTCAAAATAAAATTCATGCAGATAAGACATGACAGCCGCGTCATCTCCTCTTATCTGGGCTCCGGTCATGGCAAACAGCGCATAGACACTGTAGACATAAGACGCCCCCGCCCCCATCGCGACAAGCGTATCCATGTTGGGGGCTTTATGCATCAGGCTTTTCGTACCGCTTATGAAAAATCTCTGATTCACGACCATGACTGCTGTGGTAAAAAGAAGCTGTAAGATTCCCACCGCGATGGGATTCCCTTTAAAAAATGCGGGCACAGGCCATCCCCACATCATGTGGCCCATGGAAAAATACATGAGCGGCAGAAGCAGACAGATCGAGACATTCATCCGCTTAAAAAGAAGCGGCGTCTCTTTGTCTTCCAGCACACTGTCATAATCCGGGGCCTTCCCGCCGCTTTCCTTCTGTGCGGAAGCAGCGGTGCCTTTTCTTGCCGCCCCGTATCCGGCCGCCTCCACCGCCGCAATGACCGCTTCCGCCTGCGCACTTCCTTCCACGCCCATAGAATTGGTCAGCAGACTGACCGAACAGCCCGTGACGCCTTCCACCTTTGACACAGCCTTTTCCACCCTTGTACTGCAGGCCGCGCAGCTCATTCCGGTAACTGTATATTGTTCCATGATGTGTATCTCCTTCCCTCCGATTTCCTGCCGGCAATTGCGCAAAGCCTCAAAAGCTCCGTTACGCAATCACTCTGTTTCATTATTTCTTTCATTATTTCGTTCATCATTTCATCAGCTTCTGTAATAGTATTACCAGTTCGTCAATAATCTCATCGTTTCCCGCGCGGATGTTTTCCGTCACACAGGTGCGCAGATGCTCGGCGAGCAGCACTCTGTTAAAACTGTTTAACGCCGCATTGACCGCAGCCACCTGCACGAGCACATCCGTACAGTATGCATCCTTTTCCAGCATTCCCTGAATGCCCCGTACCTGTCCCTCGATACGCCTGAGACGATTCATCAGATCCTTATATTCTTTCGTGGAACGTTCTTTTGTTTTATGGGAGCATTCACAGTTTATTGTTTCCTGCTTTGCCTGTTGTTTCATTTCATCCTCCTGTATACCCCTTCAGGGTATTTTATCTTTTAATAGAATATACCCTCTCGGGGTATTTGTCAACTCAAGTCTATAATAATATTTTACTTTCCCGGACGCTTTCGCTAATATTTTTTCAAAACTCGCTATTATCCTTATATTTTTTGCTAATATTTTACTATTTTTCCCCGAAAAATCTTTTGACTAAATTTTTTTTGCGTGCTACAATAATACCATAAAACTTATTCATTATTAGCGAGTCGCTTTCACAAGTCACTTATACAGGTCACTCCAAAGATACATAGTTTTTACCTGATTTTTGTGAGTTACTTTTACAAGTCACTATTTCCACATTATATCCACACTCACTAACCAACAAAATAGAAAATGGAGGTTAAAATTGAACCGAGAAGATGAAAAGAAACCCGAAACTTCAATCGACGATATTCATTTCAAGAACACCTATAACAATTTCTATGATAAAAGTGAGCATGGAAATCTGGAATACCCTGTCAGCGTCTATCAGGTAGATTTAGACCAGTCCCACACTCACTCGATCCGCTGGCACTGGCATGAAGAAATGGAAGTCCTTGTTGTGGGAAACGGGTATGCCAAAGTATTAACAGATGACAACGAACAGATCCTGACGCCGGGCCAGGGCCTGATCATGAACCAGAATGTCATGCACTCCATCCACTGTATAGAGGGCAGCAAATGTACTTATTATTCGCTTGTATTCCATCCGGATTTTCTGTTTGGATATAACAGCTCCTATCTGCGTACTAACTTCCTGCTCCCGATGCAGAGTTTCGCTATTTTAAAGACAATGGTGCTCGAAGAATACAACGCGTGGCATAAGAGTATGCTCACGCTCGTCAATAAGGTGCTCTCTGTCAATCTGACGAAAAATTTTGGCTACGAGATCGTCACCAAAGGCTATCTGTGCGAATTCTGGGCTACACTGCTGAGCAGACTGCCGCAGGCAAGCATCCCGCAGACACCCAATATCTCACTCAATGAGCAGCGCGTCAAAAAAGCCATGCTCTTTATCCGTCTGCACCATGCGGAAGCATTATCGTTAGACGACATCGCAGACAGCATCGCCGTCAGTAAGAGTGAATGCTGCCGCTGCTTCAAGGCAACGATACAGATGACTCCTTTCGAGTATCTGATGAAATACCGCATTTTTGAGGCAAGCAAGCGGATCCTGAATGAACACGACAGCAGCCATTCCATTGCAGATCTGGCGCTGTCAGTCGGATTTAACAGTATCAGTTATTTCAATAAACTGTTCAAGCGTTATTTAAACTGCACCCCGACAGAGTATCGAGAGCGTATCGCCAATTCTTCCTCTGTCATTGAAATAGAACCATTTGCTATCCCGCTCTTTTAGGGGAATGAATGCCAGTCAAAACGGCATGCCGCATTTTTCAGGGTCTTTCACCGGAATGCTGCATGCCGCTTTTTTATGGTTTCGTGCTTTTTATGATTTCGTGCTTTTTTATAGTTTCGTTTTTCTTTATTGTCGGAAATACTCTTTCAGCGCTTTCACCAGATACCCGATGTCCTTCGCCCCGGCTGTTTCGAGTGCGGAATGCATGGCAAGCTGCGGCAGACCGATGTCGACTGTATTGACAGATACCTGCGCAGTAGAAATATTGCCCAGTGTACCGCCGCCTGCGATATCCGAACGGTTCGCATAGGCCTGATACGGCACGTCCGCCCTGCGGCAGATCTCTTTCATAACCGCCGCAGAATAAGCGTCGGTTGCATATCGCTGGCTCCCGTGATATTTGATGACGATCCCGCCATTCAGGGCCGGTTTGTTGATGGCATCCGCTTTTTCCGGATGGTTCGGGTGAAGCGCATGCGCATTGTCCGCAGAGATCAGAAAACTTTCCGCCGCCATGCGGTAGTATGCCTCTTCTCCCACTCCCAGGCAGAGACAGATCCTGCGAAGCACATCCTTCAGGAACGTAGAATCCGCCCCCTGTTTCGTACCGCTCCCGATCTCTTCATTGTCAAAGACTGCACACAGATTCACATATTCTTTTGGCCGCTCTTCCATAAGCGCCCGCATCCCCGCAAAAGCACATTCCAGATCATCCAGTCTCGGCCCCGCGATAAAGGCATCCCCGATGCCGAGCAGACGGCACTTATCTCTGTTATAAAGATAAATGTCCTCTCCCAGAATGTCCTCTTTTTTCACACCGGACACTTTCGCGAGCCATTCGTGATACGCCCCTTTCCGGTCAGGCAGGCCGATGATTGGCTGCATGTCTGTCTGCGGATTATATTCGACGCCCTTATTCATGTCGCGGTTCATATGGATCGCGACATTGGGGATGATGGCCGCGTCCTGATCCAGATCCGCCAAAAAGCTTTCCAGACCGTTCTTTCCCCGAACGATTACCCTGCCTGCCAGCGAGAGCGGCCGGTCCATCCATGTGGAAAGGATCATGCCGCCGTATTTTTCCACGTTAAGTTTCAGGTAATAATCATCCACTACGATTTCCGGCGCTTCCTTCAGCTTAAAACAGGGAGAATCACTGTGCGCCGCCGCCATATGAAATCCCAGCGGCTCTCCTTCCGGCATGACAAACGCAATCACCGACGAGTCATTTCGGTTGACATAATATTTTCCACCCTGTTTGATCTGCCAGACCGCATTTTCTTTCAGCCTGACAAACCCATCCTCCTCCAGCATTTTTTCCAGATTTGCCACAGCATGAAACGCCGTCGGGCTTTGATCAATAAACGTAAACAAATCCTGCAATAAAGTCTGCTCTCTCATACTGACTTACTTTCCTTTCCTGAGTTTCCTGTTTTTTAACAAATACCACGCCCCGGTCAGATCGGCCAGTATCCAGCCGATCGGCACCGACATCCAGATCCCTGTCACGCCGATCTGCGGCACCGCCGACAACAGATAGGCCAGGGCCACCCTCGTTCCCAGTGAGACGACCGTCAGCACGACCGAAATCCCCGGTCTGTTCACTGCACGGTAGTATCCGTAGAACAAAAACAACAGACCGATCCCGAAATAAAAGGCCGCTTCGATATGCAGATAACCGACGCCGACCGCTATCGTCTCCACACTCTCCTTATCGATGAACAATGTCATAAGCGGTCTGGCAAAACCGACCACAAGCGCGGTAATGACCATGCAGAACACGAACGCGGCGAGTACGGCATCCTTCATCCCCTTACGGATCCGTTCTTCCTTTCCCGCCCCGTAGTTTTGTGCGACATAAGTGGAAAAGGCATTGCCGAAATCCTGCACCGGCGCATAGGCAAAAGAATCAATCTTTACCGCCGCCGCAAACGCCGCCATCACCACAGGTCCAAAACTGTTCACAAGACCCTGCACCATCAGTATTCCGAAATTCATGATCGACTGCTGTAAACAGGTCAGTGACGAAAGTCCGGCCAGTTCCTTTAAGATCGCGTGATCGAAACAACGGTTCTCCTTTCTCACCCACAGATTCGGATATTTTAACAGATAATACAGAAGAATACCGATCCCGGCCAGATATTGGGAAATCACCGTGGCAGCCGCAGCGCCGCCCACTCCCCAGCCAAAACGCCTGATGAATAAAAGATCCAGGAAAATATTCATCACTGCGGAAACGCCCAGAAAGCAAAGCGGTATGAGCGAGTTTCCGACCGCCCGCAAAAGATTGGCGACAAAATTGTAGAGAAAGGACGCCAGGATCCCCGCGAAGATCCAAAGCAGATATTCCCTCATAAGCGGCGCCACTTCCTCCGGCACACGCATAAAAATGAGGATCCCGTTCATCCCGCCGTAAACAAGAACATTCAACAGCACCGTAACAGATCCGATCGCCATAAACGCGATAAAGATCCCTTTTTCCAGCCTCACCTGATCTCTGCTCCCGTACTGCATGGAAAAAAAGGCGCTGCTGCCCATACAGAGTCCTAAAATAATCGAGGTCACAAAAATCATGAGTGTATAGGACGAGCCGACTGCCGCCAGCGCGTTTTCCCCCAGATAACGCCCTACGATCAGCGTATCCACCACATTATATAACTGCTGCAGCATATTTCCGATCATGATCGGAAAGGAAAAGCGCAGCAGGTTTTTCATAATACTTCCTTCGGTCAGGTCATAGTTCATTTCCCTCTTGTCTCCTTTATCTGACGTCAGTCTCGTCCGCGGTATCCGCAAAATGCTTCCGCTTCCGAAACTTTCATGCTAAGTATATGACAAATCAGATAAAAAAACAATGCAGAGTCATAAAAGAGTATTTCGTTGAAAATTTACTCTACGATCAAAATCCCCGGCTCCACCTTCCGTATCTTTCCCGACGCCAGATAGGCGAATGCCAGAAACAGACCGCATACGACAATGCCCGGCAGTATCATATGAAAAAGACTGAGCGAAGAGGTAAAATGACTCATACCACAGAATCTGAGAACCGCCGAAGCCATCGGGTCAGTGACATAAGCGCTGAGCGTAATGCCGAAAACGGAACCGGCCGCCGCCGTCATGAAAAAGCGCAGGGCAAAGGAAATTCTCAGGCTGCCCGATACGAAGCCAAGCGATTTATAAATTCCCAGATCATGCTTTTCTTTATGCAGGATCTTGCCGCTCGTGAGCGCTACCGTGACAAACACAAAGACAACCGTGAGCAGATACATGAATCCCATCAGTATGGAGGCTGACGCCACAATGCTGTCGATTCCGGACCATGTATTGATGTCCACACTCACCTGATCCCCATAGTCACTGCGGATTTCCTCCGCCAGTTCCTCCGTCTGGTCCGGCACTTTTAACAGATAATGCGTGCGGTACGTTTCGTCTTGTGCACCCTGTTTGAAGCTCTCATATCCTTCCTGGCTGATACCGAAATTGGCGCCCATATCATTGGCCGACTGATAGATCCCGCTGATGAGAAAAGGACGTTCTTCTCCCCTGCAAAGAAGCGTGACACTGTCCCCGATCCGAACGTCCAGTTCTTCCGCCACCGTCTGTGTCAAAACCAGTTCATTGCTGTAACGGCAGGTTCTTCCTTCGAGCAGATTGTAAAATTCAGGGTCAGAGATGACATTCATCAGATACTCTACGCCATTGACAGACGCCCTTGAAAGTTTACTCTGATAGGAAGCAGCGATACCGGCACGGGAATCGATCCGTTCCTCCACGGCTCCCCTTGCCTCTGTTTCCAGATACTCAATACTCAGGTCATAGGGTGCGGCGCCGAAAACATCAATCAGCCCCTTGCCGTCGGGACCCAGCCAGGCTGCCATCCGCCCCATCAGCGACAGGAAAAAGACCAAAAGGGCTGTGACCAGGCAAATGCTGAAATACTGCTTTTTCCCCGACACAAGCTGTCTGTACGCAAGCCAGAATCCCAGCGCTTTTTTGTGCACGGGTGCGCTCAGGCGGCTTTTGAAACAGACATCCGCCGCGCCGCCGCGAATCGCCTGGATCGGTGTAATATGACCGATTTTAGCCGTTTTCAGGCAGATAAATGCGATAATCAGAAGCAGGATCACGCCCAGCGCAAACAGGCTTTTTCCAAGCGGAATATCCGATGGGGTCAGCATACCCGTTACGGTGACTGTAATCCGGTTGATCCCGCTCACGACAAATGCCGACACCGGAATCCCGGGAACCATGCCGCACAAAACCGCCGTCAGATATTGCAGCAACTGTATGATGCGCAGATCTTTGCACGTATAACCGAGCGCTTTGAGCACGCCCATGTCCTGATAATGCAGCGCAATGCTGCTGCTGATGCTGTGCCCGATGATTACCACCGCCACAAGCAGCAGAACCAGAACAAACAGTAAAAACAACCCGCCAAACAGGTTCTGCAGGATCACCATGAAACCCATAATGGCAGATTTGGTATAGACAAAAGCTTCATACGCCGACAGATCGGTCTTTTCGTTCAATGCTTTCTGCAGTGCTCCTGTCTGTACGCCGTCGGCATGGTTTTCGGACGGTTTCCCGAAAATATGGAGCACACGCGTCTGTGCTGTGCCGGCCGCTTCTTTCAGTATGCGCATATCCTGTTGTGTCATGAGCGCCTGCTTCATTCCCATCAGCGCACTCCCCGCCACGGCATCCTCAAAATATCCTTTTATCGTAAAACGGAAACGTTCTTTTTTTCCATCCGGCACAGTTACTTCCACCACATCCCCGATCCCGGCGTCATACAAAGAAGCAAACGCGGGTGACACGTAGATTTCACTGTTGTTGAGTTTATCCGGACAGGCTTCTATCCCTGTAAGCGTTCGGTCAAAGACCGGATGATCATACCGCTCGTCGCCCCATTGCTGTATGAAAAAGGAACCTTCCACAGAAGTGGATGAAACCTTCTCAGGAAAAGACGCATCCTGTTTATACACAACATATTCCGTGAAACAGAGGATATCCTGCACCTCCACTGCTTCTACCCCGTCCAATGAACGGATCTGTGCCAGCAGGCTGTCCAGTTCCTCATCCGTGATCCCTGATACCCAGTAAGCGATATCTCCATAGCCGATCGCTTCGATCTGCTCTTTTTCATATGCATTTGTGTTGTCCCAAATAGACAAAACGGCGCATAAAGAGATTGTAATCAGGAAAACAAGGATTACGATCCCGATAAAGCTTCCCTTCTGACTCCTGATATCTGCTCTGAGCAGTGTCATATATTTTCTGATCTTCACAGCGCTCCCCTCCTCCGCTCTACCATTCCATGGAGGAGAGCCATGCCTCCACCTGTTTTTCCCTGCGCTTTGCCTCTTCTTTCTGATAGGGAGGCATTGTCATCTCACCGATCACCTTTCCGTCTTCCAGATAGAGCAGTCTCGTCGCACGGACTGCCGCCTTCATATCATGCGTTACCATCAGAATATTCTGGCCGTTTTCGTTTAACTGTGTCATGATATCCAGTACTTCCCGGGTGTTGCGCTTATTGAGCGCGCCGGTCGGTTCGTCCGCGAAAATGATGCCCGGATCATTGATGATCGCCCGCGCTACGGCTGCGCGCTGCGCCTCTCCGCCCGATACCTGGGACGGCAGACGCTCCGCCGCCTCCGCGATATCCATCCGCTGCAGCAATTGCGCCGTACGCTCTCTTACCGCCTTCTCACTCTGTCTTTTGTCAAGATAGCCCGTCACCGCCACATTCTCAAACAGCGTAAGGTTGCTGACAAGGTGTGCCTGCTGAAACACAAAGCCAAATTCCTGCGCCCGCAGGGACGCCATATCCTTTTCATCTAAATGACTGATCACCCGGTCCCTGTAGCAAACCTCACCCCCTGTCGGCCTGTCCATCCCGCTCAGCACATAGAGCAGCGTGGATTTCCCTGCGCCCGATGAACCCATGATCACAGTGAAATCCCCACCATAGATTTCCAGATTCACCCTGTTTAACACATGGTTCTGCCTGCCGCCGACAGCGAAGCTTTTGCACAGATCTGTCGCTTTCATGATCGTTGTCTTCATACTATCGATTCCCCATCCTTTTCCTTATATTGTGCAGGGATATCATATCAGATTAATTATTAAGAAGTCTTTAAGAAAAATAAAAATACATATTTTCCAATCCGATAATCGTATCGAAAGCCCCCCATCAGCGGCAGCAGTTGTTTTTTTATCTGTCTGCAGACGACGGTTCGCCGGACCCGGACGTCCCACTGCGCATCTTCACCGGCAGCAGCAGATCAAGTTTTCCGTCAATGCCGTTCTCCGGCCATCCCATGTGTGCGGAATACACCCAGTTGAGATGTTCCTCCAGACAGCCGCCCATATCACTCAGGGACATATCGTGATAATCGGCCTGATATTTTTCATTCTTATCGACCCATTCGGTCAAAAATTTCCATTCGAAAAAATCCGGGAAGTTGATCGTATATGCAGCATAAAGCCCTCCGGCAAACTGCTTTTTCACCAGAGGTTCCGGCACCTCCATATCGTCCGGGATCGTCACCCAGTCTTCATATCCGTGAAAGCCGGTTTCCGGATCCGGGTCAGGATGATTAAAACCGAACAGACGGGCATCGGGTTTTTTGTCGTATAATCCGCTGGAACAGACGAACCGGCTCATGACATTTCCCACCTTTTCTTCCGGCTCATCCCCTACATACTGGTAAGCGGCTACCGTACAGGGCGGTAATTGCACGATACGGACACAGCTTCCCTTCTCTATCATCTCTTTTGCATGATCCATTTTTCGTTCCTCCTTCAAATGATGTTTTTCCAGAGGGAGGAGCTTCGTCAGTTCCACGATCGTATCCTCTTTCACAAAGTCCGGATATCGCCCGTCAGAGGACTCGGCATGAAACAGTTCCAGCAATCGTTCCAGCGCACGTTTCATGTCATCGAGTAATGCCGTGCTCTCCCTCATGTCATAAAGCCGGCCTTCCAGAATACGGACAGCCGCGGTTCTGTCTCCCTCCAGAATACACCTGATCTGCTTTAACGGAATCTGCAGTTTCCGCAGGATGATGATCTGCTGTACTTTCCTGATTGCAGTTTCATCATAAACGCGGTAAGCGTAATCTTCTCTGCGCATACTGCTCAGCAGGCCTATTTTCTCATAATGCCGCAGCATTCTTGTAGAAATCCCAAATCTGACAGAGACTTCACGGATCGTCATTGTTTTCATAGTTCCAACCTCTCTCCCTCTATGACGCAAGTATAAAGTGCGACATCGTGTCGCTGTCAAGCCATGATTACAAAAAACATCCTTACGATTCCCTACAGCGTTCCCTTAGGCAGATAAATCAGCCCCAGAACGATCAGCCCAAACGCCGCATAAATCCCGTTTATCACAAGCGCAGCCTTCATCAATAAATTCCGAAGTGTCAGTTTTTTATAACAAAACACTGTGAAGATCCCACTGAAAACCATAAACACGGCATAAGCGGTGATCATCCGCTCCGCAACAGGCGATGCCAACGCCCATTCAAAGTTCCGGATCGGAAGGATGGTCCACGGTACGAGTACCATGAGCAGACAGATTCCCAAAAAAAATTTATATTTCATCGTATGTTATCTCCTTTCAGCCTGCCCGAACATCAGACAGGAAATCAATAAACTGACAACAGCAACCCCAATCGCGATGGGAATCCAAAGCGGATACCGCAGATCCGGTTCCGACAGATTCTCCGCCAGTTTCCCGTATTCGGCCGTAATGACATAAAACGGATAGCACATCGGATACACATACCAGATTTTCGTGTTGATCGCAATCACTGACGGCACCACCGACGCAAGGCCCGCACCGATGGAAAAGATCGGTGTGCTGATGCAGACGGACAACAGCCAGAACACAGCCAGCATCGGGACAGATGAGACAAAAAGCAGCCCCGCTTCCCTGAAAATAAGCCCCGCCGGCAGGCAGAACGCATAATTTTGTGTGCGCGTCACAATGGCCGCGCTCACATAATACATGCCGACCATCAATAACAGCTGCAGTACTGCCAGCATGAGCAGCAAAATAAATTTCGCAAGACACAGCTTTGCCATATTTACCGGCAGAGCCATCATCTTCAGCATACCGCGCTCCGCCCGTTCCGTCTGATGCATCAGGACAATGCTCACCATCATGCTTGCCGGAAAAATAAACCACGACATTCCCAGAAATCCCTGTATCATGAAATTATGTTCGGGTGATATTCCCTCCGCCTGCATCGTGAAATTAAGCCGCGCATTGAGGATAGACGGAATCCAGTAGATAATAACGGCCGCAGCCAATAGTAAAAGGATCTTAGAACGCCTGATTTTGCGGCATTCTATTCCGATCAAAGATAAGAAATTCATGCAAATGCCCTCCTGACTCTCAGAAACAGTAGTTCTGCCAATAAGATTACCACACATTCCACCGCTCCCGCGGTTACAAAAAAGATCACGGTTTCGGCCCGTGTCCCCGCCAGCATCTGAAACGGCAGCGCATAGGGAAACAGCGACAGCCATGGATTGTTCACCGGAATCATGGTCGCAAGGCACAGACAAATGACGCCTATGCCCAACGGAGTCCATAGATTCCCGCACGCCGAGGCAGTCAGAAGAGAAAGCAGGCCGGCGGGCAGCATCAGAAAAAAGCAGTATCCAAAATTCTTAAAAACTCCGGTCAAAAGCGGAAAAAAATCCATCCTGCCGCCAAACCAGCGAAGCGCACAGTAGGTGAAAGCCGCCCCTTCGATCACAAATACAAACAGACATAAAAAGCTCATCAGCATAAATTTTTCAAGAAACAGTCTGCTCTCCCGGATCGGAAGTGAGCACATCTTCTGGATGGCGTGATCCGCATATTCCCCATAATACAGGAAGCAGGCACAGATAATGATCAAAAGCGTATTGAGCATTGCCATCATCTGCCAGTCCGCCGAAAACAAAATCTCGATTGGCGGCTGACTGCTCTTCCTGTAGCGCTCAGCGCGGAAGGTCATATCAAGCAGCGGGAAAAGCCCCGCCAGAATACCGCCGATGAAAAACGTCGGGAAAAGCCCGGTCCGCTTTATTTTTTTGCATTCAATCAAAAGATTCATCTCACACCGCCTCTCTGCCTGTTATCGGCCTCTATCATGGCAAGAAACATTTCTTCCAGATTGTCCGAAGGATAGCCCCAGGTGAGCGCATTTTCTTTTAGCCGCTCCAGCGTTCCCTCAAACAGCAGATGCCCGTGATTCAGGATTCCGACCGTATCCGCCATCAGCTCGATTTCGGAGAGCAGATGCGAGGAAACGATCACCGTAGCGCCAAACCGTTCCGGCAAAGACTTGATCAGCGTCCGGATCTCATGGATACCGACCGGATCAAGACCGTTTGTCGGCTCATCCAGAAGCAGAATCGGCGGCCTGCCGACCAGAGCCTCCGCAAGTCCCAGTCTCTGCTTCATGCCCAGAGAATATTTTTTCACAGGCTTATCCCTGTGCTGTGTCAGCTCCACAAGCTCCAGCGCTTCCGTAACAGACTCTTTGGACAGCCCTAAAATCCTGCGGATGATCTCAAGATTTTCCCTGCCGCTTAAATTGCCATAAAAAGCGGGCGATTCGATCAGTGAACCGACTTCTTTTAAAATTTCCACACGATCTTTCGGATATGTTTTTCCATCAATGACAAATGAGCCTCCCGTCGGTTTGATCAGTCCTAAGAGCATCTTCATCGTCGTCGATTTTCCCGCGCCGTTCGGCCCCAGAAACCCGTATACCGCACCCTTTGGAATATGAAGACTGATACCGTCCACCGCCCGAAAACCGGAATAGGATTTAGACAGATTCTGCGTTTCGATCATATTCATGTTTTTCCTCCAATCCGAAGCGCTTCACGCTTCTATACCTGCTGATGGCGGCTTACGCCGTCATCGCACGGAACTGTTCATTCCTTATGCTTCTCAGTCTACAGGACGCTCCTTACGGCAACATTCTCCCCACCTTACATTTACCTTACAATTTCTCTGCTTCGCAGACCCGGCGGGGATCGTGTGGTATAATAGACGCAAGCCCGGCGGCTTGCGTCATAAGAATTGCTTTGCAATTCTTACTGAATGGGCGCAGGGTTACTGCTTTTGAGCAATGATAGCATAGACGCAAGCCCGGCGGCTTGCGTAATTGAATGGGCACAGGGTTACTGCTTTTTTGCCTATCATATCACAGGCGCATTGCCTGTACAATTGGAAAGAGGGGGCTCTCATGGATTATAATTTTCTGAAAACAAAACGTATTCTCCTTGTTGATGACGAAGCGGAATTATTGAACATGGTCGTTTCGATTTTAGAAAGTGAGGGTTTTACGCAGATCGCAACGGCAGGCAGTGTCAGGCAGGCACTGTCTGCGGCGGAGCGTTTTCGTCCGGAGCTTGCTGTTTTGGACGTGATGCTGCCAGACGGAAATGGATTTGTTCTGATGGAGCAGTTAAAGAGAAACGGCGATTTTCCGATTTTGTTTCTGACTGCATGCGGAGAGAATGACGATAAGTTCAGGGGATTCGGCCTCGGTGCTGACGATTATATCGTCAAACCGTTTCTGCCGAAAGAACTCCTCTTCCGTATCATGGCCATTCTCCGCAGAACTTACAAAAAAGAGGACCCGTTCGTCAGATTGCAGAACTGTACGATCGATCTGTCCCGCGCAGAAGTCATAAGGAACGGCGTATCCGTCCCGCTGACCGCGAAAGAGCATAATCTGTTATCCGCCCTCTGCCGCAACGCCGGACGGATCGTGACGATCGATGCCCTCTGTGAAGCCGCATGGGGCGACAACCCTTTCGGCTACGAAAATTCCCTGATGGCGCATATACGCCGCATACGCGAAAAAATAGAAGCCGATCCGTCCCATCCGGTATCTCTGGTCACGGTCAAGGGCCTCGGCTATAAGCTGATCGTTAAAGCTGCCGGCGAAAACGAACGTCGGAATGAATCGTTTGGGTGAGCCTGCGACACCGGCGTTCCGAAATCGACCGCTCTGAAATCGTTTGTTTACGAAACCAGTTGTTTTGAAATCAGTCGTTTAGAAGTGATCTGAAAAATGAAACCACACAAGGAGAATGCCAATGAAAAGCGCCCCGAAACTGATACGCCAATATCTCGCTATCCTGCTCTTTAGCACAATCCTGCTTCCCGTCCTGAATCTGGCCTTTTTCATGGCGGTCACCTCCCGCCATGTTTCCGATACCGCACCATGGCGCACCGCCAAAGAGGCGGCGCAGAGCCTGCAAAAGAACGCAGACGGTTATATCATGCCGGATGAAATCATGGATAAACTGCATACTTATGATGCCTGGGCAGTCTTGATCGACGATGACAACCGAACCGTCGTATGGCAAACCCCGAACCTTCCCGCAGAAATCCCGACGGCCTATACCCTGTCCGATATTTCCGGGCTGACCCGCGGCTATATCGCAGACTATCCGACTTTCACAGGCGGAGCAGAAGACGGCCTGCTGGTAATCGGTTTTCCCAAAGATTCCTTCTGGAAAGATATGTCTCCCACCTGGGATTACAATCTCATAAAAAATGCACCAAAGCTCGTTCTTACCCTGCTCCTTCTGAATGTAAGTGCAATCTTTCTGCTTTATCTCGCCGCCAACTTCACCGTATTGCGCTCTGTCAAACCGATCACGGACGCCATAAAGGCCCTGCCCGCCGGGGAGGCCGTCTATCTTCCCGAAAAGGGCCTGCTGTCGGAAGTGGCCGCAGACATCAACCGCACCTCGGAAGTCCTGCAGTCACAAAACTATCAGCTGCGCAGACGGGAAACCGCGCGTGCCAACTGGATCTCCGGCGTTTCGCATGACATCCGCACACCGCTGTCGATGGTTATGGGCTATGCAGGTCAGCTGAAAGAAAGCCCGCGCCTGAATGCCGGTGAACAGCAGAAAGTCTCCGCGATCGTTAAGCAGAGCGAGCGTATCCGCGATCTGATCAATGATCTCAATCTGGCCTCCAAACTGGAATATCACATGCAGCCCATCCAGCCTGCCGCCCTCAATCTGGTCGCCATTGCCAGACAAGTCGTCGTAGACTTCATAAATGCCGGGCTGGAAGACAAGTACAGTATTTTGTGGGAAACAGAAGAAACACTCACGGCCTGTCCCGTGACTGTTGATAAAAACCTCATCAGACGTGCGTTAAATAACCTGATCCAAAACAGCATCAACCATAATGAACAGGGCT
The DNA here is from genome assembly GCA_947577185.1 of uncultured Lachnospiraceae bacterium. Classification (GTDB taxonomy): domain Bacteria; phylum Bacillota; class Clostridia; order Lachnospirales; family Lachnospiraceae; genus UBA3282. The sequence goes on from CANPUE010000008.1 coordinate 114,208, forward strand.
GTAATATTTTCGTCAGCGTAACAGCTGATCAGGACAATACCTGGCAATCCCCTCAAAGAAGCGGAACCTGCAGTATAACCGTCTCCGACGACGGCCGCGGCATAACAGACGAACAAATCGACAGGCTCAACCACACCCCGCATTACATGTTCTGTAACGAAAACACGGCGGAGCAGCGGCACGGACTGGGACTGTTGATTGTGAAACAGATCACCACGGTACACGGCGGATCGACTACGATCAGCCGCCGTGAGAATGGTGGTTTTTCAGTCAGACTGACACTGCCGTCAGCTTAAAGTTTTCAAGCCCTGCTGCACACAGCGGGGCTTGAAAACCTGTGTTATTCTTTTTCATCGTGGAGAAGCGCATCTTCCTTTGTATAGCATCCCAGCGAATTTTCCTTTACCTGAATGCAGATAAAACTGACCGCTTCATCATCCGCCGCAAAGAACTGACGCTGTCCTGCCGGTGCAATGCGGATCCAGTCGCCCGCCGCAAGTTCAATGGTCTCTCCGTCCACTACCGCTTTTCCTTTTCCCGACAGAATCGCATAAATTTCCTCGTTATTCTTATGCGAGTGGATAAAAGGCACACCCGTCCCTGCCGGAAGATTATTGATACTGATTTCTGCTCCTGTCAGTGACAGCAGATCATGTAACTCTGTCCTTGCATCCTTTGCCACACTTACCTTACTGAAATTTCCCATGTCCTCTACCTCCCGATCATCTTTTATTGTAATGATTTATGTTACAACATGATTGTATCAGGACTTTTCTGTAATGTCAATAGTTACAACACCTTTTTAATATCTTTCTGAACATCCTCAAGGGTAATGGAGGAAAGTTCTTTTTCCATTGCACACTGTACTCTGTGCAGCCTGTCATCCATTACCAGATGAATATTCCGCCCCACCGGACACTCTTTATTGGGGTTCTCATGAAAATGGAACAGCTCACCGTTTTCTATACACTCTACCGCACGATAAATATCAAGGAAACTGATCTGATCAAGCGGTCTGGCAATGGCTGCGCCTCCCGATCCTCTTGTGATCTCCACAAGCCCGGCAGCTTTTAACTGTCCAAGTATCCTGCGGATAATAACCGGATTGACATTTGTACTCCCGGCAAGGAAATCACTTGTTACTTTGTACTCATCTTTGAATGTATCAATACAGGCAATGATGTGCACGGCCAATGTAAATCTGCTGGAAATCTGCATGAGACATTTCCTCCTTTTAGCAGAATTATAACATCTCTCTGTCGTAAAATCAACGTTTTCACAAATATATTATATAATTTGCAATATTACCTGCCTGTTCCGGCCGTTTTCATACCTGTTTTTTGTCCGCAGTCCTCCACTTTAGAAAAAGATTAGAACTTTTGCCGCTATAATCAGAAACAAAAAAATAAGTGAGGAAGCAAAAGATGAAAAGAATGAAAAAGAACACGCAGAAAAGTACACAGCATAATATCAGAAAAACTGCGGCAGTGTCCGCAGTCCTCTTAGCTCTGTTTATAAGCACAGTCACAGGCTGCGGAAGGGCGCCGTCCCCTGCACCGGAGGATACGCCGGCAGCCGATGCCGTCATCGATCGGACTGACGCAGATCCTGTTCCTGACACGGACACAGACGTAAACGAAGATTCCGTTTCCCCGTCTCCGGACACCAAAAACAACATTACGCTCAGGCATACGCCGGACAGCATTATCATCGGCGGAAAAGTAAAGAGCATCGCACAGGAAAGCTTTGTCATCAGCCGCGTGCAGACGGAAGAATCGCCAAACGACGGTTCTGACGTTATCACACTGGAAACAGGCGGCTCCGATGAAGAACTTGTGACAATCTGCTGTACGGAAAACACCGTCTTTTGTCACTGGACCATAAACGGCGGAGAGATCGAAATGAATGACGCTGTTTTTTCAGATATCCGGACAGGCAGCGTACTGGAAGCGGAAGGGAAATTTGACGGAGAAACTTTTATTGCAGATACAGTCATCATAGAAGTTTATGAATAGGCAGCCACAGGACGGCCTCCAGGCCGTCGCTGTGGTTTTGCAGAATCAGTCCGCCCTGCATCTTCTCCATGATATAGCTTACAATATAGAGTCCAAGCCCGGACCCCGGCCTGCCGTCCGCATTTTTGCCCCGATAGAACTTCCGGGTGACAAAGGGCATATCCTCCGGCATGATTCCGCTTCCATAGTCCCGTATGTGAATCTCATACCGGTCCTTTTGGCAGAACGCCTGAACGTCCACCCTGCTTCCCGGCGCGTATTTGCCGGCATTTTCCAGAAGATTGGAGATCACCTGTTCCATGCGCCTTCTGTCAGCGCAGACTTCCGCGTCCGGAACAGGCCGGCATAATACGATGCGGGTATTCTCCAGATCGCGCACAGTATCCTCTAAAACCGCCCGCATACGGATCCTCTGCTCCCTGATCTCCAGCCGTTCCAGCTCTGACAGGGAATGCAGCACGAGATCGTTCACGAGTCCGGAGACCTCGTCGCATTTTTTCATAATGACTTTCAGATAGCGTTCCCGCATCTCATAATCCGCATCCAGACTGGCCTCCAGACCTTCCGCATAAGCGCGGATCGACGCGACGGGAGTCTTAATATCGTGAGAGAGCGTCGCAATGATCGTCTTATTCTCCCTGACCGCCAGCGCTTCATTTTTTCTTGCCGCAAGGATCTCTTTGCGCATATGGTCAAAAGCCCAGGTAAACGCACCGAAAAAATTGCTCCGTTCATATCCAAGAGAGATTTCGAGATTTCCGCCTGCAATCTGTTCCGCATAAGTTTCCAGCTTATAAAAAGGGCGCAGGATCCAAATGTAAAGGCAGACAAAGCCTGCAAGCAGGCAGACTGCGGTAAAGCAGACGAAAAAAACGAACATACGCCGCATCATAGCGCCCTGTTGATCTGCCGTGCCGTCATGCAGGCTGTTTTTGAGTCTTCCGATCTCTTCCTGCGCCGGATTACGGCCCTCATTGTCCGTCGTAAGCTGCTCTATCTCATTTAACAGCACCAGTCTGTTTTCCGCACCGGAATCCATACCCGCTATCTTATTCTCCACCCGAATCCATGCGCACAATGCTGCCGCCAGAAATAAGATGAATAAAGCGAGCGCGAATTTCAAGAGTTGTCTTTTCATGGAAAAACCTTCTTTCCGACTATCTTTATGTCGCTGACTGCTCCACACCCTCTAATTGATACCCGACGCCCCACACCGTCCTGATAAAACGGGGATTGGCCGGATCCTCCTCCAGTTTTTCCCGCAGCCACCTGATGTGTACCGCCACGGTTGCCGTCTCCGCCTCTGAAAAAGCGCCCCACACCTCATGAAGCAGTTTTTCTTTGGAGAGCGCCTGATTGGGATGGGCGCACAGATACGCCAGCAGATCAAATTCCCGCAGCGCCAGCTTTACCTCCGCGCCTGCGCGCTCCACCGTCCGCAGGGACGTATCAACCTTCACCGCGCCAAACGTATAGACCCTTCTTTCTTCCTCCGCTCCATATGTCCTGCGGATCAGAGCATTCACTCTCGCAAGCAGTTCCCGCAGAGAATACGGCTTTGCCAGATAATCGTCCCCGCCCATATCGAGTCCTTTGATCTTATCATCCTCTCCGGTTCTGGCGCTGGCAAAAATAACCGGCACCCTGGAAACCTTACGCAGTTCCCTGCACACAGTAAATCCGGTGCCGTCCGGCAGATTGATATCCATCAAAAGCAGTTGGAACTGCTCATGCGTCAGACATTCAAATGCCTCCTCACAACCCGCGGCAGTCTTCACCTCATATCCGTAACTGCCCAACATGTCTGCGGTGACTGCCGCGAGGTCTTTATCGTCTTCAATGATAAGAATCTTCTTTTTCATCCCGGCGCATCCCTCATTTCTTCATTTTTCTGTGCGGATCAAAGCCGCCTGGACAGTTTCCCATACACTATATGAAAAACTAACAGTCCTGCGCCTGCCATCCATACCACATCCTGCAGGCCCGCCATATCCCCGGCCCAGCCGATTAACGGGAACAGCACGATCATCACCACCGAAAAAAACATACTGCTGACCGAAATGATCGTCGCCCGCTGGCCGGAAGGGATACGACTATTGAGTTCTTCCGACTGCAGCGGATAGAGCATCGCATTGAAAAAGCTGCTCAAACCAAACCCGGCAAATGACACTGCCGCAGTCCGGCCGGCTGTTGCAATCATCCCGGCCGCGATCATGATGCCGCCCAGATAACAGGCTCTTTTCCCCATAAGTCTGCAGAGCCTTTCACTAAAAAGCGCTCCCAGGCAGGAGCATACTCCCATTCCGAGCAGAATCAGGCTGATCGCCGCCCTGCCAAATCCCCGTTCATAATAAAACTGCTGACTGTAAAAAAAGAGGCTGGTGTAAAACGCAAACAGCACCGAATAATAAAATAATATATGCAGAACTTCCCGGTTTCCTTTCAGAATCCGGTATGTCACGACAAAGTGTTCCCTGACGCTGATCTTTTGCTCTTTTTCCTGCGTCCGCTCCGGCTCCTTCATGAAGCAGCACACCAATACAGAGAGTATTTCCACAAAGGCCGCCGCCAGATAACAGAACACGTACGAATACTCTGACAGGAGCCCGCCGATAAATACGGAAATCCCCTGAGACACTTCCACGACAAAATTCAGCCTGCCATTGGTTTTAAAATATTTTTTCTCTTCCCCCAGCGCCAGGAATGTGTCATATAAAAGCGCTTCCTCTGAGCCGGACAGCAAATTATAATTCCATGCGGCAAAGACAAAGCCGATACCAAACTGCCAGAAATGATCCGAAAACAACATGAACATCGATGAAATGACACCGCAGATCCGCCCTGCGATCATAACGTTTTTCCTGCCAAGCAGATCCGCCAACGCACCGGAGGGAATCTCACTGAGCAGACTCGTTGCATGAAAGATCCCTTCTATCACGCCAATCTGCCAAAGACTCAATCCCTGATAGCCCAGATATAGCACCCAGATCGCATCACAGAGATTGAAGTTGGATAAAAAACGGAATAAATAATCCAGATAGATATTTTTCTTTAAATTCTTATTCATTGCAGTAACTCCTTTTCCATGTAAACATCGTAAGTTTCCTCTGCACGGGTCTGTGCATAAAAAAAGGAACATATTTCCATATGTCCCACCGGAATTACTGCATGATAACAATGACCCTTTTATCCAAAAATGGGCGCAGTAATCCCGTCAAAACGCAAAATTGCTGTTTTTGAGCGGCTGCTACTGCTGCAAATTGGTGTATATCCAAGTCCAGTCATTGTAAAACCTGTTCTCCTTCATCAGTCTTTTCGCCTGCCGGACTGCCTTCCAATCGAAACCGGCTTTCCCGGTCAGTCTCATGCAGGACTTTTTCATTCTATCACAGGATTTATGGAAATGCAACGAAACTTTTGAATTATGAAAAATACAAAAATATGAAAAATCACGAGAATCACCTGTGTCTATTCAGGCACGAAACTGACTGTCTGGGCACTTTATACTCCGGCAGCGGCACAAGATGCTACAATAGGATCAGGCGGATGTCAAAGTAACGGCATTCTCCGCATAGTTTTAAGAAAGGTACAGGTATAATGCAAAAATGACACAGACAAATGAATCCAACAAAAAACAACTTATTATCTTTCTCCTCATCGCCTACGGGGTCACTTACGTGATGGGGCTCCTGACCTGGTACGGAAGCACGATACCGGTCGAAATGAGCATATTTCCAAACGCTCAGATGTTCTACCCGGCGGCCGGCGTCATGCTGGCATATCTGCTCACCAGCTGGTCAGACAGCCTGCTGCCACGATGGTTTTATCTATGCTTTTTACTGGTCACTGTATTGATGCTCTCCTTCTGCGTGCTGTCCGTTGCCGCTCCGGAGCAGACAGTCACACTTTATGGAATGGCCGTCTCCGTGTGGGCAGTGCTCGGCCAATATGTATCGATCGGCGGAAGCGTCCTTTGTCTGGTTCTGCTTCTTTTATCAGGAAAAAAGAGACGCAGCGCTTACGGACTTGGATGGAAAAACTGGAAATCTTCCCTTATATGCATCGCTGCGTTTCTGCCCCTTTATTTTGGCCGCGCCGCGATTGCTTACGCCATGGACGGCCAGCCGGGCATGATACTCGAAATCTTCAAAAATCCCGGCACCTGGACATATCTGCTCTTTCTCCCGGTCAATTTCTTTCTCTCCTGCGCGGCATTTCTGGGGGAAGAATACGGATGGCGCTATTACTTACAGCCTATTTTGCAAAAACGGTACGGCCTGCGGGGCGGCGTAGCGATTCTGGGCGTAGCGTGGGGCTTATGGCATATCTTTCTGGACTTTTTTTACTATACTACACCGGATATGGGACTGATCATGACCATCTCTCAGATCATCACCTGCGTGACTCTCGGCATCTTTTTTGCCTGGGCTTACATGAAAACCCAAAATATCTGGGTGCCCGTGATCATACATTATCTAAACAACAACCTGGCGCTCGTAGTCGCTAACAACTATTCCACAGAAGTACTGGAAAATCAACAGCTGACCTGGTCTATGATACCCGCCGCACTCCTTTTGGACGGCCTGCTCTTTGGCCTCTTCTTCCTTGCAAAAGAATTCCGGAAAAGCGATAACGTGATGGAGAATGACACGCCTTAACAAAAAACAGAGCATATAGATTTGCGTTTCTATATGCTCTGAAAAGCGATCCGCCTGCTCCCATCCTCGATATAGATATACCCGCACCGCAAAAACTCATATTTTTCCAACAGATGCAGCATGATCTTATTATCATCATGCGTATCAATGCGGATATTGTTTATTTTGTCCCCGCAAAAAGACAATGCCGCCGCCAATATCCCTTTCACCTGTCCGTTTCCCGCAATCCTGTGCAGTGTCCCGTATGGTTCCTCATTTGGCCACGCACCCGCTTCAATCACGCGATAGGTTGGGTCTTCGCCGATGATAAACGCAAAAACACCGCAGATTTCTCCCCGGTGCAGGATCACATATGCCTGATGTTTCTCAATATCCTCTCTGACCGTTTCAGGAGACGGCTTATCATCTCCCCACTGACTGGCATTGCCTGCGGCACGCATCTGCTCCCGCGCGTAAGCATAAATTTCCAGTATCTTCTCAAAGTCGTCAGGGACAGCAGATCGTATTGTCATATTTCCTCTCATTCCGCCAGAATTTTGGCGCTCCTCCTACGTTTTTCCAACTGGCTCACCTTTTCAGAAAATCGCTGAATTCTTTCAATTCTCTTTTTCTGTTTTCCGGAAGGCTGTTAAACTCCATATTGCAGACCGCACCTTCCAACGCATATAAATGTACCAGACAGACATTGGGGTATTCTGCCTTTAATTTCACAAAAGCCTGCTCAGAGCCTGATTGAATCAGTTCCTCGGCTGAACAAATCCCTACAGAATCAAGCTTTTTTGCCATCTCCTTACCGATATTAATCATTGATGTTAATTCTGTCATTTTTTTACTCTTAGGCTCCTTTGTGCGCTGCGATACCTATAGTCAAAATTATCTCCTGATTCTCTTCACAGCTGACTTAGTAAAGCTGCATTACTCTATAAAATGATCCATTTCCCATTTTTTCTTGCTCCGATCCTGCTCAGAATGCCTTTCTCCTTCAGTTTCTTAACCGCATAGCGGATTCCATCTGTCGTAATTCCGATATTTTCTGCAAGCTGAATCTGCGTGATATTAGGATTGACACTGATTTCTTCTAATATCTTCCTTTCCGTCTGCGTCAGGTTTAACGATAAGCCGGAGGTAGTTTTTTGGGTAGTTTTTTGGGTAGTTTTTTGGGTAGTTTTTTGGGTAGTT
>CANPUE010000009.1 GCA_947577185.1 uncultured Lachnospiraceae bacterium
TTCGCCCATCATTATCATAGAAGATCTGTATTTACAGACTTTTTTTCATAGTCTCCGATAAACTGGAATTTACGAACCCTGACGCTTTTTCTCAATGTAATCGAATTGCTACAGAATAAACTCTCCCAGTTCCTTTGCCGAAACGGAGTTGCTTATGGTGATATCATTGCTGGAATGTTCTGGTTCAAATCCACGGTCATGTGCCAGAAACCAGCGGCAGACCTTAAAGACATCTCCCTCCCATGTAAGGTCAACGGAAAAAGTGGCTTCTACATATTTTTTGAAGCTCCGAATTCCCTTGGGCATAAGCCAGTAATTTTTATAGGGCGTATGAAACGTTAAATTCCGTAACTTCATTTGCTCAAAGAATTTGAAAACGAATCTCCCAATTTCTTCTGCATCCATCGGATAATCGTAGATAATAGCTGCCTCAGAAATAACTTTGGCTTGCAGGACAGGAACAAACAAAATCTGTTTTTTATTTATTAGGTCTACACTTAAACCATGACGGCAAAATCCAGGTGTATCGTATAAGCTTTCATTGAACATGGTCATTCCTCCAAATAAAGATTTATCAGTTTGTACTGGAAAAATTATACCATTTCCAATTACGTAAAACAATTCCCGTTCTATGTCCGTTTCGACCGTTTCGACTCGATTTAATATTACAAATACCGATATTGTGCGCTAAATTCCCATCTGTCGGGGAAAATCAGAACAGAAAATGATGTAAAAACTGAATATTTTTTACCTTTAGGCAGTTGATTATTTTTACAGACAATCAGCTGCCTTTTTATTTTCAGAAACTATCACTATGACGAGGGCGAGTTAAACCGTATCTTATCGGTTGCATTGCAGACAAGGGAGTGCCAACAGGTGCAGGTAATCTGTTGCGGATTCCGGGATGTTAGAGATGCACAGGGTATAAAAGTTTGAAATCTGTTATAAGACGTAACAGATATGCAATTCGACGGGATATTTCCTGTCAGTGGAACAGATATGTACAGAATAATATTTTGGATCTGGCAGAACAGTCCCTGTGGAGCTTGTAGCATTGGGATATAAGAAAGGAACTTTTAAAGGGGCTTTATATTCTCCTTTAAAAGTTCTTTTATATGACTGGATTTAAGGAGACGGACATTGATAAGATCTCATATGCAGGAGGTGATATTTTAATGAACATTGATCTGGATAATATCAATGAAGAAATGATCTATCAGGCATTTGGTGTTGATGGCAATGAAGCGGAGGCTCTAAATGACAGTTATCTGGAACTTTTTGAATTGATTGGCCGTGATGCCATGCTTAAACTATTCAAGTATTTTCGGGGTGATAAGATTGACTGTCCTATGAAGCTGTACCGTTCTGAATTTATAGCGGATTTGGCAAAGCAGGAAACGGACAGGCGTGAAAGGGCTAAGATTGCAAGAGCAGGAGGATATACCGTGAAATTTATTGAAAGTGTATTGAGTAAACGGCGGAAGGAAAATGAAATGGAATGAAAGACAGGAAACGCCGAATTTATGAAAAAGACATATATTGAATGTTTAAGGATCATAGCGATCATACTGGTTATTTATAATCATACAAGGGAGCTGGGGTTTACTTTATACCAGTATACGTCCGATCCCTGTTCCTACTATCTGTCAGTCCTGATGATACCGGTCTGCAAAACGGCAGTGCCCCTTTTTTTGATGATCTCAGGGGCAACGCTGCTTGGAAAGGAAGAAGATTACAGGTATCTGTTCTCAAGGCGGATTGTCAGGTATGCGGGAATTATCCTGTTTTGGGGAAGTCTGCAGTATTTCCGCTATGTCAGGACAGGAAAGGCGGAGCTGTCTGTCAGGGGCTGGTGGAACAATATTTACAGCAGCCCAAAGCTGGAAACCTATTGGTATTTGTATCTGTATCTGGGATTTTTACTCCTGCTTCCTTTGCCTCGGAAGACGGTTGCCGGGATGAGGGATCAGGATTACAGGTATTTATTTGGCCTTAGCTGTTTGGGCAGTGTGCTTACTATGTTCGGGTATTTTTCCGGTTGTTTTATCAATAACAGTATCTTTCTTCTGCCGTCAGTTTTTCTTTATCCCTTATTGGGGTACTGGATTGATAAGATGCCCTGTCATAATGATAGAAAGGAAGCCGTGAAATACAGTCTGACGGCAATTTTGCCATTATGTGTGATCGTGTCTGTATGCCTGATCTTTGAAAAGAATATGGATTGGAATGGAGATTTCATGGACGCCATACAATGTTTAACGCCAATAATCAGTTTTGGGATATTTGGCTTCATAAAAAGCATGGATGCAGGGCATCGGTATTCTGCCAGACTGGAAAAGGTAATTCTTGCTGTGGGAGATACGGTTTTCGGCATTTACCTGACAGAAGATATGATTCGGAATCAGGTCGCTAAACTGATCGTACATATTCATGCAAACGACTTCATCCTTGCAGTTTTTTATACATTATTAACATTTATACTGGGAGTGATTTTTATAGCTGTTGTGAAGAAGATTCCGGTATTGAAAAAACTGATATAATCTGCCGTCAGCAAAAAGAATAGAAGTCAAATGACATGATAGAATCCCTGTGCCGTTTATGGCATGGGGTTTCTTTTACGCGATAAGACGATTCGTGAAGCACATCGGTGTCTGACAGGAAGAATGTGCAAAATCCTGTAATTTGTAATAAGACTATCTGAGAGGAGAGAACTGTGGTATAGTAATGAAAATGGAAATAAATTGGAGGAAATCAAATGAAAATTAATAATACGTCCTTTTTATTGGTGTATACCATATTTTTAACAATGGTATTAATTTTGTATATTTTTGGAATTGATATCATTAATTATAACCAGATTATTTTTGGCGCCAGTGTAAGTGGATGTATTATTTCGATCATAGATTTGATTTCTCAAAAAATTAAAATTGACAAAAAAATTCGGCATAAAGTTTTTTTCCTCTTAGACAAACTGGCAGAAGAAGAAAATAAAATTGAAAAAGACATATTAAAAAAGTATGGGAAAGCTGCTAAGGAAAAATATGATTTTTTTGTTGCAAAGCTGGGGGAGGAAAAAGTTGACCGATTATTCATTTTAAGCAGAGAAGATGTAGCTGCTGCTTTAAAGAGTATTAACGAATTAGAATTAAATAAAGAAGATAAGGAATTTTTAGAAAATATCATTTTAATGCAGGAAGAAGATGATGATCTCGGGGATTTAAATCAACTCAATGATACTATGAAATTAATAGAGAAGAAAAATAAAAATAATTTGAATGTACTAATAATTTTGAGTTTAGCATTTTTTATGTTTGTATTACCAATAATTAATCTGCCATTGGAAAGTAGTGCTATAAATAAGATTAATAATATATGTACAATTATGGCATTTAATTGTATTTTTTTCAGTAGATTCTTTTCTTATACATATAAGCAGAAAGATTTAAAAGAATTAAAGAAAAAAGAAAAGGAACTGAAAAGTATCTGTAGATAAAAGGACTGACATGCTCAGCCGTCAGCAAACAGAATAGAAGCCGCATGATATGATAGAATCCCTGTGCCGTTTACGGCATGGGGATTTTTTATACAATAGGAAGATTCGTGAAGCGCATCGGTGCCTGACAGAAACCTGCGCATTCCGGGTTTTCTGATCGGAAAGGAGGTTTCGAAAATGGTTTCTGAAAACAGATATACAGGTGGTAAGAGCAGGGAAGCAGAAGAAAATTTCACAGTACAGCTTACCAACCCCATGCTGTATGACAGGCTGAACATACTTTCGGCAGAATATTCCGTATCAGTGGAATACCTGGTCAATGAAGCTGTGAACAGGATGATCCGTGATGTTGACTTTGTAAGGAGTCTCCGGCACGGAAAGTCCGAATCAAAATAGTTTTTATAAAGAGAAGATAGAGACACATGATACGCTCTCAGACGGGATTTATTTTCTGATGGTCACAGGCATACAGATATTGATTTCCATTTTTAATGCAGGACTGGCATTTGGCGTCGTATGGGTGACAAGTTTTGCCAACGGATTTGTGGTTCCTTATCTGACGGTGGTCACAGGGATTGCATTTTGGTTACGGGCAGCAAGGCTCATAAGTGAAACGCCTGTTGTTTCGGAGAAACTGGTTACCGTTGGACGTAATACTTATTCCATTATGATGCATCATGTGGCGGTATTCATGCTGATCAAAGGGATTTTTTATTTGTGCAGCTGTCTGACTCCTTTGTGTGCCGGATTTGACAGGGACCTGTTTTTTCATGATATTAATTATATTTATCTGGCGGGAGGAACGGAAGCGAGTAAATGGATTTACCTGCTGGCCGGAATTGGGATTCCGCTTCTGACTGCAGAGGGATTTAAAAAGATAAAACCGTTTATGAGAATGACTCTGGAAAACAACGACCATTAAGCTCACACGAATAACCTGCTTGACATTTAAATCCTACTAGTGTAATATTTGAAACAAATCTTACACTAGTAGGATTTAAGAACAATGGACATTCAGAAGGGTTAAAAAAGGCAGTGAATGATTCTCATGGAAGCGGTTATGTTGTGGAAAAAGATAAAACAGTTTTGGATAAACGGCGTTAACGAAACCCTGAAGGATACCTGGATGCCGCTGGGCAATAAAGAGGAAAAGAACAGAAGGTATCTTCTATTTGCATCGATTAGCATGATAATGCTGATATTGACGGGATGCAGTGAACAAAGGACGGAGGCATCGGACATTGGGATAACACAGGCGGATCATGAAGTGGATTTTTCCGATGAACAGGATTCTGCTGATGTATGGCGCATAGAGGAGATTCTCAGTGATATTTATGAGGAAGCGGCAGGCGCAGATACATTGGGAAGTCTGGATACGATACGGCGCATGACGGCCAGACTTGGTGAAAACGGTTATGTGGCTGTTGACAGTGAAAATCAGGTTGACATGACGCAGGCAGAGCAGGCACTTTTATTCTGCAAAGCAGTAGATGAAAAAGAGTCTGCCAAATTGACGATTATCGTGATTGTGAAGATGGGTGTTCGTATATTTGATTTCAAAACAGAGGACGGCAGCGTAAATATTGTCAGGGGATATTATCAATATGATCAGAATGGATGTCTGAAAAACAGAAGCACAGTCAGTTATCCGGCCGATTTCTGGCAGTATACAGAGGAAGGATATTTAATCTTTGAAGGAAGCTGTTTTTCAGATGAGGATTATGTACTGACATTAAGTGACACGACGGAACATACGATGCTTCGGGTTTGGCCTTTGGATGAAAAGTGCAGGGAATATAACAGAAAGTATATTCTGCCGGTTGGCTATGAGCAGAACAATCTGTTTCTCTGCAACTGGAGTGAGGACGATTTCGGGGAGCTGGATTTCTACGACTTATTTGACAGGTTCTATCCAATGATTTACAGCCGGCCTGTACCTTATATGGCGGATGAAAATTTAGGAGTTGGAGCTGTTTACCAGGTACCGGGAGGGCTGTTTGAAAATGTGATTGGGGCATATTTGAACATAGACAGCGAAACACTTCGTTCAAAAACAGTATATAGTTCAGAAACTGCCTCCTATGAGTACAGACCGCGGGGCTTTTACGAGGCGGAATATCCGGATATTGCGCATCCGGAAGTAGTGGGTTATACGGAGAACGGGGATGGGACAGTTACGCTTCAGATCAATGCAGTATATCCGAGTGGAAATACGTCTGAGGAGTTTTCACACATAACCGTAATCCGTCCATTCAGTGAGGACAGTTTTCAGTATGTATCAAATGAGATAATCTTACCGGAAGAGGATTATGATATCTGGTGGCATTCCAACCGGCTGACAGAGGAAGAATGGAAAGCGGTTTATGGAGAAAAAGAATGTACAGAAAATACAGACGGGTCGGCAGACATAGACAGGCAGACAGAAAAAGGGTATAATCTTTCGGTAGATGACCGCCAAAGAGCAGAGGCGGAAGAAGATTGCATGGAAATGATGGGGCTTATATCAGAGTTCTACAGACATGCAGATAAAGGCTGTGCGCTAAATGTTATCATTGCAGATGAAGTCCTGGAGCAGATGGCAGAAAAACTGAAAAACACCGGATGCCCGGTTACAATAGCAAAAATAGGTTCTAATATGGAAAACTACAGGGAACTGGAAGAATTTTTAAATGCTTCCCTGGCAGGAAGAACCGGTTCTGCAACTGTTTATAAAGTACATTCGGATGGCGGCATTGGGAGAGATCAATATGCTTATGACGGAAAGGATATGTATGTTTTATCCGCAAAAGCCGCATGGAGCGATGACGATAAGCCTGTGATAACATATCTTTCCTATACCCGGATCAAAGAATGGAGATTTACGGATAAAGGCTATTTCTGTTATCAATTATGTGTGCCGGAATACCCGGAAGTGACTGAAATAGTGGATGGGAGCTGTATGGTCAGGGTAAAGCCGCAGACAAAAGAAAACAGGGAACTATCGGAAAAATGTGTGATTGGATTAGCCTATCAGGGAAACAATCTTTTATGTTCTGAATGGGATGCAGACAATATGGAAGATTTGGATTATAATGGGATATATGAATATTTATATGCAATGAAATATCAGGAGCAGTTTCCCTCAGAGGATTATCCGGACGGGATACCAAAGGATGCGTTTGAGTGTCTGATTATGGAATACCTTCCTGTAACGGCGCAAGAGATACAAGACTATGCAGTATTTGACGAAGAGAAACAGACTTATGCATGGACGGGATTAGACTGTTTCAATTATGCCCCTGCCTGCTTTGGAACTTCCTTTCCGGAGGTGACGGACATCAGGGAAAATGATGACGGAACGGTCACGTTATCTGTGGATGCAGTGTGCAGCATGATTTTATGTGATGATGCAGTGATAACGCATGAGCTTACCATACAGTTTGCAGAAGATGGGAGCTTTCAGTATCTGGGAAATAAAATTTTGGATGACGGGATTTTAAATATACCGGAATACCAGTACCGTTTTCCGAATCGTTGAGTCAGAGCCGGGGATATGCCATGATTGATTTCACTCGTTTGAATGGCTGTTTGTCAGAGCAGCGCCGATTATTTTGATCGGAGCAGTCATTGGCATTTTTTTTACACGGAAGAAAGAATAAAACCAGACGGGCAGTCAACGGTCGGGCAGGAGACGGCGAATACTTGTGCCTGCGGTTTCAATTCGCAGGTAATGGAAAGGCATGGTTATTGCTATGAATGAAACGATATTAATAGTCGATGATGAAAAGGAAATCGCAGATCTGATTGAGGTCTATCTGAAAAACGATGGCTATACGGTATATAAATTCTACAATGGCATGGATGCTTTGCACTGCATCGAAGAAACAGAGCTGGATCTGGCCATTATCGACGTGATGCTGCCCGACATAGACGGCTTTCAGATCTGCCGGAAAATCAGGGAAAAGTTTTATTATCCCATAATCATTCTTACGGCGAAAACAGAGGATGGGGATAAGATCATGGGGCTTACAATTGGAGCCGATGATTATATTACAAAACCGTTTAATCCATTAGAGGTAACGGCCAGGGTGAAAACGCAGCTGAGGCGGTATGTGCGTTATAATCACCTTGCGGGAAAAAAAGCGGCTGAAATCAGCGAATATGATATCCGGGGACTGTTGATCAACAAAGACACCCATAAGTGTTATCTGTATGGAAAAGAATTACAGCTTACGCCGATTGAGTTTGGAATCTTATGGTATCTATGCGAACACCAGGGCATGGTAGTTGCGTCAGAGGAATTATTCGAGGCGGTATGGGGTGAAAAATATCTGAACAATAATAATACGGTCATGGCTCATATCGGACGCCTGCGGGAGAAAATGAACGAATCGGCAAAGAAACCGAAATTTATCGTAAATATATGGGGAGTGGGATATACGATTGAAAAGTAGAACAGTTAAGAAAACAGACGATTTCAGGCAGATGAAGACAAAAATGTTTTTCCATATAATAGGTATGTTTATCATTTCACTTTGCTGTATCTATCTGGGCGCCCGTTTTTTACAGGGCAGCTTTGGAAACTGGATGGTTGCGGTAAATCAAAAATGGTTTCATCTGGACTTTGATTCGGCAAAGACTCTATACCGATGGACATTCCGTAATCGCCTTGAATTCGTGTTTACTGTCGGAGCAGTCATTGTTTTTTTAGTTATATTTCGTGTTTACCTGAATCGCTTAACAAAGTATTTTCAGGAGATTAATCAGGGAATTGACGGGTTACTCAATGAAAGTGCAGGAGAGGTGTCTCTGTCCCCGGAGCTTTCCGTTACGGAAAAAAAGATTAATGTAATAAAGCGTACCATTGAAAAACAGAAACTTGATATGAAGCTGGCGGAGCAGCGAAAAAATGATATGGTTATGTATCTGGCGCATGATCTGAAAACGCCCCTTGCCTCTGTTATAGGTTACCTGAATTTGCTGCGGGATGAGGGGCAGATCTCTGAGGAACTGCGGCAGAAATATCTTACCGTTACACTGGATAAGGCAGAACGACTGGAAGACCTGATCAATGAATTTTTTGAAATAGCAAAGTTTAATCTGTCAAATATAACGCTCCAGTACAGCAGGATAAGCCTGATGCGGCTGCTTGAAATGCTTCTGTTTGAATTTCAGCCAATGCTCCATGAGAAGAACCTGAACTGTAACCTTATGATCTCAGCGGATATTGCGATAAGGTGTGATGCGGACAAAATTGAGCGCGTATTTGATAATATACTGAAAAATTCAGTTATTTACAGCTTTGAGGGTACGGACATAGACATTTTAGTCAACAGACAGGGTGAAAATGCAGAAATTACATTTACCAACCGCGGCAATACCATTCCGGAAGAAAAATTGGATCAGATATTTGAACAGTTCTACAGGCTTGATGTTTCCAGAAGCACAGGCAGCGGCGGGGCGGGTCTTGGCCTTGCCATAGCAAAACAGATCGTTGAGCTTCATCATGGGTCAATTATAGCAAGAAGTGAAAATGAGATGGTTGAATTTAAAGTCATATTACCGGTTTCGTAGGGAAATCGTAAGAAATTCCGAAGAAAATCAACAGAATACTTTATGCGTAAACAAATAAATCGCACTCCTGTTATTGGTACAATAATTGTGCCAATAACAGGAGTGCTTTTTTATTCTATAGACAATTGCCGTAACCGCATTGGTCATCATAAAAGAGAGGAGCCGTTTATATGTCAAGAAAAAGGCTGACACAGATATTTCCTTTTCTGCTTCCGCTTCGCAGATGGCAGAGGAAGAATTTTTTTTATTTTCAAATGTGGAAGGATGGGAACCGGTATGCAAAAAAGATAGCTGATAAATCATTGCCTTACATGGTATTTGAAACTTCGATACGAATGCTGAATGAAAACAGCGGCTTTGATATGCAATACCAGATAAACAAAGTGCACAATCTGAAACTCGCTGCCAGGACGCTTAACCGGGTCGTGATCGAACCGGGTGAAACCTTTTCCTTCTGGCAGCTTGTAAGACGGGCAGACCGGGAAGAAAAATACAAAGATGGATTAAACCTTGTTGACGGAAAAATTGTTGCATCCTATGGCGGGGGACTGTGCATGCTGAGTGATACGCTTTTCTGGATGTTCCTGCATACGCCTTTGACGATTGTGGAACGTCACGGACACGCGGTTAAATCGTTCCCGTCGACAGCAGAAGATATTCCCTGCGGAACGGATGCCACAGTGGGCGAGGGCTGGCTTGATCTGAAAGTCCGGAATGAGACAGATCATACATTTCAGATTGAAATCAATTTTGATGATAGCGATATGCACGGACGTATTTTATCAGAAAGGGTCGTGGGCTTATCGTATTGCGTTTTCAATTCATCTGTTTCTTACAGGAAACAGGGGCAGAAAATATACCAGATTGCGCCTGTCTGCCGCAGGGAAACGGACAGCGGTAGCGGATGGCAGACGGAGCGGGCGTTGTATGTCAATCAATGCGAGATAGCTTACAGGCTCTCAGATGAGATAAAAATTGAGGAAGGCGGTACACAGAATGGATAAAAAAAGGATAGCCGTTATTTTCGGAGGCAATTCTACAGAATATGAGGTGTCGCTGCAATCTGCATATGCAGTTCTGGACAATATCAATACAGACAGATTTGATGTGATTCCAATCGGAATCACCAGAGACGGGGAGTGGTATCACTATACAGGCGACAAAGAAAAGATAAGCGCCAATACATGGTTTGAGGACAGTAAAAATCTGTTTCCTGTTGTCGTTTCGCAGTGCCGTTTCGTGAAAGGGATGTTAGAACTTGATGCAGACAGTTACCATGTCATAAAAACAGACCTGGCATTTCCGGTACTGCATGGGAAGAACGGTGAAGACGGTACACTGCAGGGACTGTTTGAACTGGCGGGAATCCCCGTTGTCGGATGCGATACACTTTCCTCGGCAATCTGCATGGATAAGGACCGGGCACATAAACTGGTCAGCCTTACGGGAATATCCGTTCCGAAATCCGTAACGTTCAGATGTTCCAGCAGGGAAGCGGCGTTGAAAGAGGTGGAAGAAAAGCTTCTCTATCCGCTTTTTGTAAAGCCTGTCCGTGCAGGCTCCTCTTTTGGCATAACAAGGATAACAGAAAAGAAAGAACTGGACGCAGCCATAGACCTGGCATTTGAACATGATACGGAAGTCATCATTGAGGAGGAAGTAAAAGGGTTTGAAGTGGGATGTGCGATTCTTGGCATTGATACCCTGACGGTAGGAAGAGTTGACGAAATCGAACTGTCGGGAGGGTTCTTTGACTACACTGAGAAATATACACTGAAATCCTCCAAAATTTATATGCCTGCAAGAGTCGGGGCGGAAGCAGAGAAACGGATACAGGAAGCAGCGATGATAATATACAGGGCTTTGGGATGTTCGGGATTTGCAAGGGTGGATCTGTTTTACACACCGTCCGGGGAGATTGTATTTAATGAGGTGAATACGATCCCGGGCTTTACTGCCCATAGCCGTTATCCTGGCATGATGAAGGGAATCGGCCTGTCTTTCCGGGAAATGCTGGAGCGGCTGACGGGATTATATCTGTGACGGGAAGGAGAGCATTGTGAGTATCAGAAGAAGAATCATTGATTATTCAAGAGGAAATAATCTGCGCCATTTCTGGCGGCTGTACAGACTGCAGAAAAAGACGGGAGAGGGGCCTGTACATGATATTCTTACATTTATGATGAGCCGGTGCGCCCACAGGCATGGAGGATATATCGGCCCTGACACGGTCATAAAAGACAATCTGACACTTCCGCATGGGCTGCATGGGATTTTTATTTCAAGATATGCGCAGATCGGGGAAAACTGCTGGATTTACCAGAATGTAACGATTGGCGAAGTGAACAGGAAAGCGCCGGTCATAGGGGACAACTGTCTGATTGGGGCAGGTGCGGTTATTATCGGGGGCGTTAAAATCGGAAGCAATGTGAAAGTGGGTGCAGGGGCAGTGGTAAACACGGATATTCCTGACGGCTGTACGGTTGTTTCACAGGCGGTACGCGTGATAGGGGGAAAGCAGGAAAATGAATAACATATCATTGAAAACGGGACGTGCATGGATAGAAGTCAATGTAGAGAATCTGCGTCATAATGTAGAAATCCTGAACAGGGCGATGCAGCCGGGATGTGAACTGATGGCTGTTGTAAAGGCGCAGGCATACGGGCATGGGGCCGTCCTGACTGCTTCCCGTCTTAATAAGATGGGAGTCCGCGCATTTGCCGTGGCGACGGTTGATGAAGGCATAACTTTACGGGAAGCCGGCGTCTGTGGGGAGATACTGATACTTGGGTACACCCAGGTGAGTCGGGCATCCCAACTGAAGGAATATGACCTGATGCAGACTCTCATCAGCTTTGAATATGCAGAAGCGCTGAATCATCAGGGGACTGCCGTCAAGGTACACATCAAAATAGATACAGGTATGCACAGGCTTGGGATAGCAAGTGAGGAGCTGTCTGCGGTGCAGAAAATTTTCCGGATGCAAAATCTGAAAGTGTGCGGGATGTTTACCCATCTGTGCTGCTCGGACAGCAGACATCCGGATGACATTGCCTTTACCAAAGGACAGATTGATAACTTCTACAGTATGACAGATGCCTTGCGCAGCTGCGGGATAATCCTGCCGAAGTTACATATTCAGAGCAGCTACGGACTTTTGAACTATCCTGATCTTGCCTGCGATTATGTGAGAGCTGGCATCGCCCTGTATGGAGTTCTCAGTTCTCCGGATGATGATACCGTATTAAAACCGGACCTGCGTCCGGTGTTCTCCCTGAAAAGCCGGGTGGTGCTGATCAGGAACGTGAAGGCCGGTGAGAGCGTTGGATATGGCAGGCGCTTTATCGCGCGGCGTGATACACGGATCGCCATTCTGCCGGTCGGGTATGGCGACGGCTTTCCGGGAAATCTGTCCGACGGAAAAGGCAGTGTACTGATCAGGCAGTCTGTCGTGCCTGTTGCCGGACGCATCTGCATGGATCAGCTTGCCGTGGATATCACAGACACAGAAGGCGTGTCAGTGGGGGACATAGCAACACTGGCAGGTGCGGAAGGATATGATAAATTGTCCGTCCCTGCAGTCGCGGACCGCTCCGGCAGCATCAGCAATGAGCTGCTGTGCAGGATGGGGGCAAGGCTGCCTGTCATTGCCAGCGATACGGTATCTCAGGGATCGGATGAAACCAGGCCCTGCTGTTCGTTTCATAAAAATTCTGCTGTCAAATAAATGATTTAACCTTTCAACCGTTCAGCGTTCTTCCCTAAAGTCAAATAAATCTTCAATCGTAACTTCAAATACTTTTGACAGGAATCTAAAGTTGCATTTTTTTAAGAGAAATGATAGACTTAAAAAAATACTTTAATAAAGTATGGGTGATGTTATGGATAAGAAAAAAATAACCAATATGGAAGTAAAGAGGAAAAACAGGAATGAGGTTTTCCGCTATATCTGTAAACAGGGAACGGTGTCAAACCCTGATATTTCATATAATATGAAGATCAGCCTGCCTACGGCAACACAGATTACAAAAGAGCTGATGGCGGAAGGTCTGTTGGAGGAAAAAGGAGAACTGCAGTCAACCGGAGGGAGAAGAGCGAAAGCCTTATCGGCGGTTGTGAATGCCAGGCTGGCGGTGGGGCTGGATATTACCAGGAACCATATTGCGCTGGTGCTGACCAATATCGTGGGAGAAATTCTTAAATATGAGCGTATTCATCAGCCCTATGTTTTCGGAGAGGCTTATTATCAGGAAGTAAGTGAAAGGCTGGAACGTTTTCTGGATGAAAACGACGCTGACAGGGATAAGATTTTAGGGGTGGGAATATCCTTTCCGGGCATTATAGATTTGGATAAAGGCAAGATCACATATTCTCATATATTGGGCATAGAGGACATGCCGCTTGATTCAATAAGTGCCTTTTTTTCCTACCCATGTTTTTTCCTCAATGATGCAAATGCAGGGGCTTATGCGGAAGGGTTTCACAAAGATGAGGCGGAGCGTTTTTTTTATCTTTCATTAAGTAACACGGTGGGCGGAGCGATTTATAGTGGAAATGAACTGATCCAGGGCAAGAATTTCCGGTGTGGCGAAGTCGGGCATATGACGGTTGTTATGGATGGGGAAATCTGCTATTGCGGGAAAAAAGGATGTCTGGATGCTTATTGTGCTGCATGGCATTTGTCAGATGCGGCGGACGGGAAACTGGAACAGTTTTTCTGCCTGTTGGATCAGGGGGATGCAGAGGCAGTAAAGATATGGGATTCTTATACGGATTATCTGGCAATTGCAGTGAATAATATTTACATGCTTCTGGACTGCGACATTGTTTTAGGGGGCTATGTAGGGAGCTGTATGGATACGCACCTTCAGGAACTACGGGATAAAGCGGCGGGGAGGAATACCTTTGGGGAGAAAGAACCTTATTTGAAAGCCTGCAATTATAAGGTGGCTGCGGCTGCATTGGGGGCAGCGCTGAAAGTGATAGAGATGTTTGTCAGCCAGATATAAAATATTGGTGAAATAGCGTTAAAAGAGGTTTCAGAAATGAGACTTCTTTTTTTGTGTGCATTTTTGATGAAACAGAGGATAGTGTTTTGGCAAAAATAACGAAAATGTTGAATTGATAGAAAATATCTTGACAGAACGCGTTTTCCAAACTAATATAAAATACATAATAAAACTAATTAATAAAGTAATAAATAAAGTAATATAAAAAGGAGGAAAGAAATAGAACGAAAGAGCAGTGGAACGAAATATCAATAAAAAATCAAAGAAAGATGGAGGGAATGATCATGGAAGGAAAAATGAAAGCAGCGGTAATGCTGGGGATTGGCAAGATGGGATTTGAAGAGCGGGATATCCCGAAAGCGAAAGACAATGAAGTGCTTGTCAGGCTGGAGTATGTGGGAATCTGCGGCAGCGACCTGCATTATTACGAGACAGGAGCGATCGGTGATTATGTGGTAAAGCCGCCCTTTGTGCTCGGGCATGAGCCGGGTGGGACTGTGGTGGAAGTGGGGAAGGATGTGAAGCATTTGAAAGTCGGAGACCGGGTTGCGTTAGAGCCGGGTAAGACCTGCGGACACTGTGAGTTCTGTAAAACAGGGCGGTACAATCTCTGCCCGGATGTGGTATTTTTTGCAACGCCGCCAGTGGATGGGGTGTTTCAGGAATATGTGGCACATGAAGCGGATCTCTGCTTTAAGCTGCCTGAAAATGTAAGCACTATGGAAGGCGCACTGATCGAGCCTCTGGCGGTGGGATTCCATGTCGCTATGCAGGGAGGTGCAAGGGCCGGACAGACAGCGGTTGTCATGGGTGCAGGCTGTATCGGGCTTGTGACGATGATGGCTTTAAAGGCAATGGGCGTGTCGAAGGTTTATGTGGCAGATATCATGGAAAAACGTCTCCAGAAAGCGTTGGAGCTGGGTGCTGACGGTGTCATCAACGGGGCCCGGACAGACGCTGTGGAAGAAGTAAGGAAACTGACGGATGGAAAGGGCTGTGATCTGGCAGTGGAGACCGCAGGCACACAGGTTACGACAGTGCAGACGATACATATGACGAAGAAAGGCGCTGTGATTGTGCTGGTAGGTTACAGCAAGAGCGGGGAAATGACGCTTCCCATGAGTCTTGCACTGGATAAGGAGCTGACGTTTAAGACAGTATTCCGTTACCGCCATATCTACCCGATGGCGATAGAGGCTGTTGCGGCAGGCAAGGTAAACCTGAAAGGAATTGTGACGGATATCTTCGGGCTTGATGAGGCACAGAAAGCCATGGATTACAGCGTGAACAATAAAGCGGATGTTGTAAAAGCAGTGATACAAATTGGCGGGCAGTCATAGAGCAATATACAAAACCCCGGAAACTGTACACCGGATTGTTTTCGGGGTTTTGTATATGGGTTCGGAAATGCAGGGATGGAGGATTTATAAAAGAAGAGGAGGATTGTAATGGAGCAGAAGAATACGGATGTAAAGGTTCCATTGATCAGTAAGATCGCTTATGGCATGGGGGATGTGGGATGTAATTTCAGCTGGATGTTTGTGGGGAATTTCCTGATGATATTCTATACGGATGTTTTCGGGATAGGGATGAGCGCGGTTGCCGGCCTGATGCTGTTCTCAAGATTCTGGGATGCAATTAATGACCCGGTGATTGGCGGATTAAGTGATAAGACACATACGAAGTGGGGAAGATACCGCCCCTGGCTTTTAATCGCCGCGCCGCTGACAGCGCTGGTATTGATGATGACTTTCTGGGCCCATCCGGACTGGTCATCGACTGCAAAGATTGTGTATATGGCGGTTACCTACTGTATTCTGGTATTGGGCTATACCTGTGTCAACATTCCTTACGGAACTTTGTGCGGTGCGATGACACAGAATATAGAGGAGCGGGCAAAAATTAACACATTCCGTTCCGTCAGTGCGATGATTGCAATCGGCATTATTAATATCATAACAGTGCCTCTGATTGCGGCGCTTGGCAAAGGAAATGACAGGAGAGGCTATCTTTTGATCGCTGTCATTTATGGATGTATTTTTGCTGCATGCCATATCTTCTGTTTTGCAAAAACAAAAGAAGTTGTGGAAGTACCGGAGAAAGAAAAAACCCCCCTGAAAGTACAGCTATCTGCTGTTGCGAAAAACAGACCGTATATGATCGCTGTGGCAGGGCAGTTCCTGTTCGGGGTAACGCTTTATGGAAGGAATGCGGATGCACTTTATTATTTTACATATGTGGAGGGAAACCAGACCTTATTCAGTACCTATTCCCTTTTTATCATTATCCCTTCCATCATCGGCGCAGCCTGTTTCCCGCTGGTATTCAGACTGACAAACAATAAAGGCCGTTCGGCTTCCCTGTTTGCGCTGCTTACCGGGATCAGCATGTTCTGTATGTACTTTTTTACGGTTGGGCAGTCACCCGTTCCGTTCTACCTGTTTTCCTGCCTGGCACAATTTTTCTTCTCAGGATTTAACACGGCGATTTATGCAATTGTACCGGACTGCGTAGAATATGGTGAATGGAAAACAGGGCTTCGAAATGACGGTTTTCAGTATGCATTTATTTCTTTGGGAAATAAGATTGGAATGGCGATCGGAACTTCTGTACTGGCAGGTGTTTTGGGCAGTCTGGGGTATGTGGCCAATCAACAGCAGAATCCGGCAGTGCTGGCTGTGATTAAGCATTCTTTCACGACAGTTCCCGGCCTGTTATGGATCGTAACAGCGGCAGTCTTATATTTTTACCGCCTGAATAAAAAAGCCTATAATAAGATTGTGCAGGAGATTCAGGAAAGAAAGGAGGGCAGCAGACATGTTTGATGTAGTTGCATTAGGAGAATTGCTGATTGATTTTATTCAAAGCGGCAGCAGTACAGCAGGAAATCCGTTATTTGAGGCAAATCCGGGCGGAGCGCCGTGTAATGTACTGGCAATGCTTTCGCGTTTGGGGTATTCGACCGCGTTTATTGGCAAAGTGGGAGAAGATTATTTCGGCCGGTTGCTTGGGAAAACGATCAGGGAAACCGGTATTTCCGATGAAGGGCTGCTTTATGACCGCAATGTGAACACAACGCTGGCTCTGGTGCATACACTGGAGGGCGGAGACAGGGAATTTTCGTTTTACAGAAAACCGGGAGCGGATATCATGCTGACAGAGAAGGAAATTAACAGGAAACTGATTGATGGATGCAGGGTATTTCATTTCGGATCCCTTTCGCTCACAAATGAACCGGCGGCAACCGCAACGAAAGCGGCTGCCGCATATGCAAAGAGTGAAGGCAGACTGATCTCGTTTGATCCTAATTTGCGGGAGCCTTTATGGGAGTGCGGAGAGGATGCGAAAGCAGCAATTTGGTATGGAATCGGGGAATGCGATGTCTTAAAGATTGCGGATAATGAGATAAAGTGGCTGACCGGAAAGGAAGATTATGATGAAGGCGTACGGATGATCAGAGAGCGGTCAAATATTAAGCTGGTCAATGTGACTTTGGGCAATGCGGGAAGCCTTGCATACTATATGGATCAGAAAGTTTACGGAAAACCATTCCTGAGTGACAGGACGATTGACACGACAGGAGCAGGCGATACTTTTTGCGCCTGCGTGATTGGCTTTTTACTGGAGCATGGTCTGGACAATTTGACACAGGCGGATCTGGAAAGAATGCTTTCTTTTGCAAATGCCGCGGCATCCATCGTGACAACCAGAAAGGGTGCAATCCGTTCCATGCCCGACAGGGAAGAGATCAATGCGTTGCTTGCAAACTATGATCAGAATCAGGAAGAAGCAAACAATGCCAGATCTTTTGACATTATTCTGGGTTCCGTAGATAAGGTAAAAGCATTTGTCAATGATATGAGCAAAATTGAAGGGGATGTACTCCTTTGCGTGGGGAAATATGTGATTGATGCAAAATCGATCATGGGAATTTTCAGTTTAGAGCTGTCAAAGCCGCTGCGGCTTGTAATAGAGAACTGGAGAGATGAGTATACGACAGTAATTGAAAGATATTTGCGACAGTGAAAGATGGCCATCAATGCTGCAAAAAATAAAGCGGCACAGGAATATTGAAAAGCATTTTCTGAAAAAACGGTGCCCTGAATAAAGAGAAACTGTCATGAAATGTCCTGAAATGTGATTCTGTTTGCGCTGTTGATACAAAAATTACGTCGCTGACGCAGATCGTATTTTATTGTTTGCCGCCTTGTGATATAAATAAGATGTCAATCATATTACGGGAGGATGGCAGAAATGGTACGACGCGTTTCTTTTAAAGGCCGGCATTCCACTGGGAAATCCGGAATGAAAAAAGCGGTAATTGCGATGATAATGGGAGTGACCCTGTTGACATTTTCAGCGTGCGGGCAGACAGAGAATGAAGAAGATCAGACGAATATAATGAGCAGCACCGCAGAAGAAGATCAGACGAATATAATGAGCAGCACCGCAGAAGAAGATCATACGACGATAATGAGCAGCACCGCGGAAGAAGATCAGACGATTATAACGGGCAATACTGCGCAGGCAGGCGGAAATGTCGGTGAGAATCAGGAAACAAATAAGGATGAGATTGCAGATTCAGCCGATACTGATTTGACAGAACCGGAAAGCATGACAGGAGAATACGAGGGAGTATATTCGGATTATGATGTAAATGAACCATCATTACAAATCAAACAGAATAATGACGGAACCTGTCAAATTCAAATAGAACTATTCAGGCTGTGGTCTTTTGAGGATGGTGTTGGAAAGATCACAGAAGAAGGATTGGAATTTACAGCAACAGGTCCCGGTGGAAATATGGTTGATGGAATAATAAAACTGGATGAAGAAATTGCCTCCGTAACCATCTTTGGTCAGGAATGGCTTGATTTTGCAGGACTAAGTGAATACAAATTTTATAAAACATCAGATGTTCCTGACATTTCGTAGTGGGGGTAAAAATGAACGGTTCAAAAAATATCTGGCACTTACTGATTCAGAAAAAATATGCAGTACTTGCAGCGCTTACGGCCGGTATACTGGTAATGACACTGGCGGCTTTTACCGTGCTGGAAGTGATCGTCCTGCAGCGCTTTTTGGATGGATTTTCTACGGCATCCATTCAGTTCCGGCAATCGCTTCTTTATATTGCGGCTCTGGCGGCCATGTATGCTTTCCGGTATTTCAAGACACCTCTTTTAAACTGGCTAAACGGCAGTATTGCGCTGCAGCTGCGTGAATCATTGGATCGCCTGATCATAAAAAAAGCAGAACGCATATCGCTGGTATCGCTGGAACAGGCAGAGAATCAGGCGCTTCTTGGGCGTGTGCAGGACGCGCCGGAAAAACGCTATACAAACGGATTATTTGCGATACTGGAAATAGCGGGCGGCGTGATACAGACAGCAGGGGTGCTGTTCCTGCTTGCAGGAAGCGTGCCTTACTATTTGTTTGTAATCCTGCTGCTGCTGGGATTGATGGTAATCGCGTTCAGAATAATCGGCAAAAACAGAGTGAAGCTGTACCATGCCAGGCAGGAGATTGGAAGGCGGGGAGATTATCTGTCAGGAATCCTGTTTGACAGAAGACTCGCCCAGGAAAAAAAGCTGTTCGGCTATACCTCTTACATTCAAAAAATATATGAGGAAGAAAATATTCAGTCCAACAGAAAACTTCTTGGCCGGATTTTTGCCTCTAACATGATACTATGGTTTTATGATACCATTACCTTTCTTTTTTCCGCCTCCGCCTATCTGGTTTTTCTGATCCCATTGACCAGAGGGGAGATTAATATCGGTTTCTATATCGCAGTCATTCCTGCGCTGACAAGGCTTGGAACCTTCTTTGTCGCGGTGGGCAGCGAATATCTTCCGACTTATCAGGAATACCGTGCATGTTGTAAGGATATCACAGCTTTGGAAGAGCTGGAAGAGCAGTATTATATTCCTGCAATGAATGAAAGCCGTACTTCGGAAAGCAGCAAGGAACAAAAACGGCCATTATCTTTTCATGAAATCAGAGGGGAAAATATTGTTTTCCGTTATCCGGGAAGCGACAACCCGGTTTTGAACGGTTTGAGTTTTACATGGAAAGCAGGAAAAAATTATGCGCTGGTGGGAGAAAACGGATGCGGCAAATCTACATTTGTAAAGCTGCTGATGGGCTTTTATAAACCTGAGAGCGGCACAATTACGATTGACGGCAGGGATATTCAGGAGATGGCATTTTCAGAGCTGCAGAGCTGCTATTCTGCGGTATTTCAGGATTTTAACCGTTATGATTATACAATCAGGGAAAATATTGTGATGTCTGCCGCGGGCAGCGCCGCAAAACCGCAAATGGAACGGGCAGCAGAAGAGGCGGGGCTTGGCGAATGGATTTCAGGGCTTCCCGATGCATATGACACCGTGCTTGGCAGTCTCACAGAGGGCGGGTTGAATCTTTCGGGAGGCCAGTGGCAGCGTCTGGCAATTGCCCGTATGCTTTACCGCAACGCCGGCATTTACATATGGGATGAACCCACTGCGGCGATGGATCCGCTTGCGGAATCGAGACTTTACACTGCGTTTTTGAAAAAACGCTCAGACAGTCTGACCAATATTTTCATCACCCACCGTCTGGGAGCCTGTGTCAGCGCAGACGAAATCTGCGTTTTGGCAGACGGACATTTTGTGGAGCAGGGAAGCCATGTGCAGCTGATGCAAAAGAAAGACGGCATGTACAGGAGTATGTTTGAGGCACAGAAAGGAATGTATGAATGAAAAAGGTTGGTAATATTACGAAAGCATTAAAAGTGGTGATTCCGATTGCGCCTTTTGGGATGGCATTCTACCTGCTGCTGTCCCTGCCGGGAGCGGTACTGCCGGCTTTTATGCTGGCCCTGCAGAAGACTGCTGTGGACCGTGCGGCGCTTTATGACAGCGGGCAGCCGTTTGGCTTCTATATGAAACCGGTTCTTTTGATGATAGGAATTTATATGATCATGAAACTGTTTGAACTGGTATCAAGACAGTATATGGAATTTGGATATTTTCGCGATGTTTTCCTCGGACTGGATAACCGGATCCACAAAAAGAGTGCGGAGATTTCTTTAGAGTATTATGATAATGCCGAATACTATAACATCGTGGAAAATGCAAAAAATGCCTCCATGTTTCTGGTATTTACGGCAAATCTGGCCGTGCTGTCGGTGATTCTTGTTCTGAACCTTTTATCGGTGGGAACATACCTTGCCAGCCTGAACCCGGTACTGTATCTTTTTGTGGCGCTTGTGAGTATTCCTGTTATTGTGGAGAAGTTGCAGGAGGCAAAATATCAGGCCGCTTTCGTGCAGGAGAGCGTAGCGCCGGCCAGAAGAAAAAAATATGCGTTTGGGCTTCTTTCTTCCAGTGACCAGAAGAAAGAGATTACTCATTACGGGGCAGGGGATTACGTTGCAAAGAAATATTTATCAGCATGCACGGAACTGGATAAGAAAGAAATACAGCATATCCGTGTGACAGGAAAACGCGGGCTGGCCTTTGCGGGAATCAAAGCCCTGTCTCACTGTTCAGCCCTGTTTTTGATGGCATTTTTGCTGATAAGAGGGAAAATCACGATAGGCGGTTTCTCCGTACTCCTTACAAGCTTTGCAGCCCTGACCAATATCTTCACACAGCTGTTTGATCATGCCGGGGAGATCATGCAGACGGGGATCATGTCCTCTGCTTTTTTTGAACTGATGGAGTTTGAAGTCAGGGACGGTGCCGGAGAGATGGGAGAAAGCGGCGAATATGCAAGGCTTACGCATGTTTCTTACAGATACCCCAACAGTGCAGAAGCAGCATTACATGATATTTCGCTGGTGATAAAGAAAGGAGAGCGGGTAGCCATTGTAGGAGAAAACGGCGCGGGAAAGACTACACTGGCGAAGCTTTTATCAGGATTTTTACTGCCCTCAGAAGGAAAAATGGAATTGGGCGGTATAGACCGCAGCATGCTGCGGGAGAGAAGCATATTTGACCGGATCAGTGCCGTATACCAGGACTATGGACGCTATAAACTGACCCTTGCGGAGAATGTTTATCTGAGTGACACGGCGGGTGAGAACCACATCTTAAAAGAGCCGGATATGGAAAGGGTATGCAATGCCCTTGCATGGGCGGATCTTTTGTTTGACAAAAAGCCGGATCAAGTGGTTCTGGGAAAGGAATTTGGAGGAAGTGAGCTGTCAGGCGGCCAGTGGCAAAGGATTGCGCTCGCAAGAAGCTATTACAGGAAACGCAGTGTGCTGCTTTTTGACGAGCCCACAGCCGCAATAGACCCGTTGGAAGAAATGGCGCTTTATGGGAAACTGGATGAACTTGCGGGAGAAAAAACAGTCATCCTTGTTACGCACAGGCTTGGTGCGGTACGCAATGCAGATAAGATTATTGTAATGGAGAACGGAAAGATAGCGGAGATGGGGAATTTTGAGGAACTGATACGCTTAAAAGGATATTTCAATAACATTTGGACGGAGCAGACAAAATGGTATAAGGAAACATCCGAGCGTGGCGCGGGTGTGCGCGGCACAGGTCTGATTCTTTCATGAAAAGAGTGTAAAGCTGTATGGAAAACAGGAGAATCAATCTATATTCATTTTTTATCAGGATGACAAAATTATTACCGTTTCATACGGTGTTCTATGTAATATCTCAGGGTTTAGGGGCATTGATTCCTGCGGCGCAGACTTTGGCAATTGCCATGTTTATCAACAGCGTATCCGCCTTTGATACGCCGCAGCCTTCCGGTTCAAATGGAATCTTCTCTTTATTATTGATATTGGCGTGTGTCTTTTTCCAGAATATGATACCTGTAATAACACGGGTTGTAGATGCTTCCAGGAGAAACAGACTGACGTTTCATATGAACCGCGTATTGTTAAAAAAGCAAATGAATCTTTCTTATCAGTACATAGAGGACAGCAATACATGTAATTTGATTTATCGTGTCAGGGATAATTGCGTCAATTATTTTGACGAGGGCTATACCAATGTGATCAATAGTCTGGCACTTGCTGTAAAGCTGGCCTCGTTGATGGCAATCATTTTCAGGGCAAGTATGGTAAGCGGTTTTGTTATTCTGGTAATTGTATATCCATTGCTTTTTTTAGCGATGAAGACAGGGAAAGCAAATTATGTGCTGGAACAGGATGCGGAGACGGCAAAAAGAAAATATCAATATTTTTTTTCCGTACTGACCGGCAAAGAGGCGGCAAATGAGAGAAATCTGTTTGGATTCAGCAATCATATAACACAAAAATATAACGAATTGTTTGATACTGCATTCGAAAAGGAAGCGAAGATCATAAAAAAACGCTACGCGAACATGAAGAGCGGTTCCATTGTCACGTTGATTGTTTCGATTTGTATTATGGCAGTCATGCTGCCCAGATTATTCAGAAATGAAATATCAGCAGGACTTTATATCGGACTGGCGGGAGCGGTTTTGGATTTCATTCAAAGCATGTCGTGGCAATTAGCCGGAATGATGCAGAATTATGCAAAGCTAAATCAGTTTTTGGATGATTATAATCGGTACATGGAGCTGGATGAGCAGGCAGGCGCTGAGCAAGAGCCGGAAAGAATGCCTGTGACAGAGGCGTCATCGCTGGAATTTCGGAATGTCAGTTTCCGGTATCCGGGGACGGACAGGGATATCCTGAAGAACTGTTCCTTTACACTCGCGGGAGGATGCAGTTACGCCGTAGTCGGAGAAAATGGGGCGGGAAAGACAACGATTGCAAAGCTCATAATGGGATTATATGATAATTATGAAGGCGATATTTTAATCAATGACCGCAGTGTGAAAGCGTATTCCTATGGTGAATTAAAGGGATTGGTCGCAGCGGTATTCCAGGACTTTGCAAGATATGAGCTTTCTGTAAAAGAGAATATTGGAATCGGAAAGATTGCACAGTATTCCCGGGCGGACTTAGAACAAAATGAGATTGAGAATATATGTAATGGATTAAATATGACAGACTGGATTCGTTCTCTTCCCGGTGGATTTGATACCATGTTGGGAAAATTAGAAGAAGGGGGAGTTGACTTATCCGGAGGGCAATGGCAGAAAATTGCTATTGCCAGGCTGCTGTATAGTAAGGCGCCTGTTAATATTCTGGACGAACCGACTGCGGCCATGGACGCCATAGCGGAATCTAAGATTTACGAACTTTTCCAAAAGCTGAATATCGGAAAGTTCAATATACTCATTACACACCGGATGGGGGCAGCGCGCATAGCAGACGAAATTCTGGTGCTTCAAAATGGCGCAGTGGCAGAACAGGGAAAGCATGATTTGCTTATGAAGATAGAGAATGGCGTTTACAGGAAAATGTACGAGAGTCAGAGGCAGTGGTATGAATAAAAAGGGATTTATATATTACAATTTGGTTGGACTAAAAGTTTTGTTTCGGTTAAAGCGAAAATCTATGTGTCTTTATTGTATTCTGCAATTAATCCATGGACTTTCTTATGTTGCACAGGTCTTTTTTCTTCAGAGATTCTATGACTCCATTACCGCATATGATTCTGCGGCAGACAAATACTATATCGCATTTAATCTGATTTTCATGGGCCTGTCTTTTTTGCTGGCACAGATCATGAATGGTGTGGCAAACAGTTATGGACAGATTCTAAACGAGGCATTGCAAAAAGGATTAAATGGTATTTTGTATAAAAGAATATCGCTTATGGACTCCCTGGAATTTGAGCATCCGCAGAAACTGGATATGATAAATAAAGCGGTCAATGGCAGTCAGACGATATTCTGGGTGAGTACAGCGCTTCTGGATATTGTTTTCTTTTACTTTTCCTATTTCGGAATGATGAGCTGTTATCTTTTCTCAATGCAGCCGCTGTTAGCGATAAGTGTCATTCTTGTTTTTATTCCCAATGTTGTTTCCTATTTTATTCACATGGTTTCGTTTCGTAAACTGGAAAACCAGATTGCGCCGATGCGGAGAAAAACAGAATCCTTTTTAGGATACATGACAGGGAAAGAATATGTAAAAGAAACGAGACATTTGGGCCTGTATCATTTCTTCTGTGAACGCTATGAAAACACATTACGGAAAATAAACAAACTGAATATGCAGCTGCAATACAGGAAAGGGTTGATAGATTTTACAGTCTGTGCGATGACCGTACTATTCTATGGGGGCATTGTATTTATGTTGTACCGGTATGCAGTCATCAATCAGATTACTCCGGGAGCGTTTGCGGCTGTATTGATTTCCCTGAGACAGTTTTACGGGTTTATGTACGAATTAATCGAAGAGCGTTTTTCCTGGGCGTCTCAAAATGTTATTTCTATTGAAAATTATTTAAAATGCATCGAGGGATATCACGAGGAGCAGGAATCATGCCATTATGAAAAAGATATGAATATTGTACTTAATAATGTATGCTTTTCCTATCCTTCCGCTTCAAACTATGCGTTGGACCATGTTAATCTCACGATTCCCGGCGGTCAGACGATTGCAC
This sequence comes from uncultured Lachnospiraceae bacterium, assembly GCA_947577185.1. Lineage (GTDB taxonomy): Bacteria > Bacillota > Clostridia > Lachnospirales > Lachnospiraceae > UBA3282. The sequence continues at coordinate 25,549 of CANPUE010000009.1, forward strand.
TGGTGGGGGAAAACGGCAGCGGAAAGTCTACTCTGTGCGCCGTGTTAGAAGGGCTGTATTCGCCCAATCAGGGCGATATCATTTTTCGCCGGAGTGGTGCTGAAGAGATTTCCGCAAAGGGAAAAAGCCGTATCGGTATTTCCGCAGTGTTTCAAAAGTTTATGCAGTATCGGATGAGCATCAGGGACAATATTACCATCAGCGATATGGGGAAAACCACCAGTGATAAAGAGGTGGAAAAGATATGCAGCAACGTGGATATTCACTTGGATCAGGATGGAATTAACGCAATTCTCGGAAGAGAATTTATGCTCGGAAGAGAATTTATGCTCGGAAGAGAATTTGGCGGAAGAGAGCTTTCCGGCGGCCAGTGGCAGAGAGTCGCCATTGCAAGGGGAATCTATCGGGACTGTAATCTGATTATCATGGACGAGCCGACTTCAGCGATAGATCCTGTTGAAGAGTCAAGGCTGTTTGAGAAAATTTATGAGTATTCCGGAGAAAAAACAGCTATCATAGTAACACACAGGATGGCGCTTGCAAAATTGGCGGACCGGATACTGGTCATGAAGAACGGAAAAATCGTGCAGGATGGAACACATAAACAACTTTTTGAAAAAGAAGGAGAGTATAAAAAATTATATCAGATGCAGAAGAAATGGTATCAGGAATCTCATCTTTAACGGTTCAGGATATTCTGTCGGAATGTTGGAAAGACACTGGCAGAATATCGTTTGAGTTTGTTGCTCCTTTTGCCCTGTGTGGTTTCTATTTCTATAATCGAATGGCAAAGGAAAAATAATAAAAAAGAATGTACGAAAAAACGAAAAGAAAGACGGAATAAAAAGCATATAAAAGTAAATTCCTGATGGCTATTGGGAATGCCCTGAAAAAACAGGAATGGTTTATGAAGAACGTTGCTACATGGATTTTGTATGACAGTGACGACTCCGATTCTCCGGATGATTTTTCAGCGGAAGACCTGACAGCGCACTATGCACGGAAGAATGCTGCCGGTGTATAAGAATTTCATGCGGGCAGACAGCATTGATTTACTGGATGTGATAAATACAGCGCTTCCCATAGGTCTTGGCAAAGAAAACGCCGGATATACGGCATGCAGTTAAATTGACGATAAGTGATACCGGTGTTATACTATTCTGTGTAAAGGACAAACCGGGGAGGTGGGAAATATGCTTTGCCGTATGGTGATTGACCTAAGCAATAAACTCTGTACAAAGTCTGGTGACTGGACGAAATTTGTACAGAGGTAAGAACGATCGTCCGCATTGGATTTTGTACTTTTTATTCGAAACGATTTAAGAATCAAAGAGCCGAATCTGACATTCGGCCCGCGTGCCTGCGTAAAAAACGCTCCGGCATGGCGGAAGAGAATAGAATGGAGAAAATTCAATGAAAGAAAAATCATTTCAGAAATACATTATTTTATGGCTCAGCCAAAGTGTATCCGGGCTTGGCAGCTCCATGACCGGGTTTGCGCTTGTTATATGGGCGTATGGACAGAGTCATTCGGCAATGTCTGTTTCAATGATGTCATTTTGTAACTATGTGCCGTATATTATTTTAAGCCTGTTCGCGGGCAGCTTCATAGACAGGCATAATAAGAAAACAATCATGCTGGTTTCAGACTTCATTGCGGCGGCTGGCTCACTGACCATACTTGCCTTTTTGTCTGCGGGGCGTCTCACGCTCCGGCATATTTATCTGATCAATGCGCTGATCGGCATAACAAATGCTTTTCAGCAGCCGGCATCCGCAGTAGCGACAGGCAGGCTTGTACCGGAGGAAAAGATTGCCAATGTGAGCGGGATGAATTCCTTTTCCGGCAATCTGATCATGGTATTCGGCCCCACGCTGGCGGCTTTTTTGTTTGCGGCAGGAGGACTGCCTCTTATTCTGCTGATTGATCTGGGAAGCTTTGTATTTGCTTTCTGCGTGCTGTTGCTTTTTATCACGATTCCGGAACAGACGCAGGAAAAGACATGCGGTTCGTCTTTTGCCGGGTTTGCGGAAGGATTTACTTTTTTGAAAAAAGAAAAAGGACTTTTTTATATGATGCTTACCATGGCGTTAATCAACTTTTTCTCAAGGCTGACGTATGAAAATATTCTCTCGCCAATGATTCTGTCAAGAAGTTCCGGTGACAGTATTGCACTTGGAATCGTCAATGCGTGCATGGGGGCAGGAGGAATTGCCGGGGGAATTATCGTTTCTGTGAAAAAGGAGAGCCGCCGTAAGGCTGCGGCGATTTATGTTTCGGCGGCGCTGTCTTTCTTTTTTGGGGACCTGATGATGGCCGTCGGAAAAAATACTATTTGGTGGTCGTTTGCCGCAATCTGTGCCAGCCTGCCGATTCCTTTTATTATGGCAAACCAGAATGCGATACTGTACCGAAAGATTCCATCCGGCCTGCAGGGTCGGGTGTTTGCGGTAAGAAATGCGATCCAGTACGGCACGATACCGATTGGCATGATTCTTGGAGGCTGTCTAGCGGATTACGTTTTTGAGCCTTTCATGAATTCGGGAAACAGGGCCGCCGGGATGCTTGGGACAATCGTGGGAAACGGTGCGGGAAGCGGCATGGCGGTTATGTTCCTGTGTACAGGAATATGCGGATTTGCGGTAAGCGCGGCCGCCTGCTTTAACCGGGAGATAAAAAAGCTGGATGGCAGCATCCTTTCAGTCGATTAAAGACTTGCCTCAAAAAAGCATCGGTTTTCAACGGACTGCTTTGAAATTCAACAGGAGTGTTCCAGTATAATGCGTATGGTAAAAGAAGCAGAAGAACGGAAAAATGAAATATTGGATGTGGCGGAGCGGCTCTTTACAACAAAAGGCTTTGACGGTACCAGCACAGGAGACATCCTGGAGGAAATCGGCATTGCAAGAGGCACGCTCTATTACCACTTTAAATCCAAAGAAGAGATTTTGGACGCTATGATCAGTCGTATGATGGAGCGGCTGCTGGAAAATGCAAAGGAGATCGCGGCGCGCAAAGAGGTGCCTGTGCTGCAGCGCCTTACATTGATGATGCTTTCACTGAATGTGGGCGCCGCTGATTTTGGTCAGGAACTTTTAAAACAGATGCATAAACCGCAGAATGCCCTCATGCACCAGAAAATGGAAAGGAGTCTGCTTGCCGGGATCGAACCGCTCATCACGGCGCTGATCAAAGAGGGCATCACGCTGGGGATCTGTCAGACAGATTATCCGCAGGAAGTGGCGGAAATGACATTCCTGTATGCCAATACCGTATTTGATGACCTGATGGAACATACCCAGGAAGAAAAACACAGGAAGATAGCGGCCTTTACTTACAATGTGGAACGGCTTCTGAACATGGAGCGGGACAGCATGAAATCAGTAATCATTCCTCTTTTTGAAAAGGATGACAACTTTTCCGGGAATGAACGTATCGGCTTTTCGGGTTGTTGATTGACAAGCTTTTACGAAGGGGATATAATACGTTTATTATTATAAAAGGGGAGGGTAAACCAATGAAAAAATTGGTGGTAACAGGCCTGTGTGCCGTTTTATGCCTGCAGATGACGGCATGCGGCGGCTCAGAAGAGGCGGCGAAAGAGAAACAAAAAGAAGAGGCAATGGCATTGATCGGCAGTGAACTGGAGAGCGGCGAATTTGTGATCGACGGCGCGAAATATTCATTCCCATGTGCCATTTCACAATGGACAGGAAGCGGCTGGCATATATCAAAAGAATATGAGAATGCAGATACCTTTGAGCTGGAATATCTTGTCGAGTCCAATGAGTTTGAATTATACAATGATGAGAACAGCTCCGAGTATGTGAGTATGTGCGCGATCAATCTCGAACTGGACCCGTCAAAAATTGAACAGTCCGACACTTCTTACCTGGAATTAAAAGTTTCCAAAGCAAAGGATGCGATGTATGTCGTACTTCCCGGCGGAATCACCTGTGACAGTACCAAAGAGGATGTGATCGCGGCATACGGGGAGCCGGAAGAGGAAGACGGCGAATACCTGTATTATACATATACCAATGCTGACGGAATGGACATTCTCGTGGGAATCGGCGCGGCGTTCGAGAACATTGACAGAGTCACTTACAAAATGGCTGACAGCAACTGGGGCATTGTGACCAATGCGCAGGAGTGTACAGAGTTCATCGATGAGGCGTTAAAGGCAAGTTTCTATGGTGACTATACGACCTATGTTGAGAAAAACTTTGATACAGAGGAAGGCGCGCAGGACTTGTACGAATCTGAGATAGAGTATTATGCAGAAGCACTCATGTATTATCTCGATGTTGATTCTGCGACAGTCAGTGATGAGATCATGGCGGGTTACCGTGAGCTGGCCCGTAAGGTACTCGGGAAATTTAAATGGGATGCGCCGGTCGTTGATCTTGCGGACGGGGCGGCCTACGGAAGCTTTGAACTTACGATGTATCCTTCAGATTTTCTGGAGATCATTTTAGACGACTGCCAGGCGGTAGCGGACAGCGGCGTGCAAGGCGACGAATATGCGCAGGGCATGCTGGATGCGATGAACCCGTTGGTGGACCAGATTTCATACAAAGATCCGATCACCAGGACTTATGACGTGGAGCTTGACGACGGGGTTGTCTCAAATGAGGACTGGGACGACATTGATGACGTCCTGATGGATCTGGCAGAGTAATCAGATGAAAGAATAAAAACGTTCATTTAATACAGGAAAAAGGAACTGCGGCACAAAATGGTGCACAGTTCCTTTTTTCTGTATTTGCTATGTCGCCTTGTTATGTCAGGTCATGTTATGGCGGCAGGCGCGCCGGGTATGTTAATTTTGTCGAATAACGTGTTGTTTTCGTCATCAGCGGTCACGCTGCCATATTTTGTGCTATTTTAAAAGAACTGAAAAAAGCAAGAAAGAGGGCATGATCGTGGGAAAGACAATTAAGGCAAGACTGACATTCAGTGTCATATGCATTGTTGCAGCGAGCATACTGCTTACGACGGCGGGCATTGTGACAGTGGCGGGAAAACGCATGATCAAAGATCAGACAGAAGCATTGCGGCTGAATGCGGAAAAGTATAGCGAGGAGATCAACACCTGGATTGAGAACGAGAAGATGCTGGCGCTGGGAGCAGCCAACAGCATCGAGGCTTCCGGCAGCACGGCGGATGAATTGATCCAGTCTGTGCTGGATGTCCATGCGCAGGGCAGAGAAGAACTGCTCAACCTTTACTGCGGAACGAAAGAAAGTAAATTTATCCAGTTTAACAGGGAGGCGGAGATTCCGGAGGGGTATGACCCGGTGGCGCGGGGATGGTATCAGCAGGCGGCAGAGAAAAAGGCGGTGATCGTAACGGATCCTTACTGGGATGTGCTGACCAATCAGATGTGTACCACAATCGCGGCGCCGGTTTACATAAATGATGAACTGGCGGCAGTGGTCGGGCTGGACGTGACACTTGGCACAGTGACAGATCTGACCGAAAGCATCTGTTATGACGAGGGTGTCTATGGCTTTCTCGTGGACAGCAGCGGCCAGTATGTCGCGCACAAAAATAAGGACTTTGAACCTTCGGAAGAACATGCAGTGGCCGTAAAGGATAAGATGCCGGGGCTGGAAGCGCTGCGATCCGGCGGGAATGACGTGGTGGCGAAGCTGACCGATTATGACGGCACGGAGTGTTATTTTTCGATGGCGGGGATCAGAGGAAGCAGCTGGGAACTGGGTGTTGCCGCACCCACGGCCAATGTATGGAAGTCTCTGACTGCGATGATTGTCATGACCGCGTTAATTGCGATTGTGATCATTGTATCGGTGGCGGCCTTTATGGCAGGCATTATTGGCAGGATGCTGGCGCCGGTACAGATGTTAAAGCAGTTTGCTTCCGGGGATTTTTCCGAGAATGCAGTCAGTGAAAAAACGATTCCAAAGGAATATAAAAATGAGACGGAGCAGATAAAGAAGGCGACGGCGGAAGTGCGCCAGCAGATCCGGGGCATTATTCTGCATACGAAAGAAGAGGCAGAGTCGATCGGGACCATAGCTGAAAGCACATCCGCCAGGATGGCGCTTTTGCATGACAGTATTTCCACGATGGCAGCTTCTACGGCGGAGGCGATGAAACAGACTGCCGCGGCCAAACAGTTGGCTGACAGCATCAGACAGACAGGGCAGGAACTGGGGCAGGCAGTGAATAATGTGACGGTCAGGGCCGGAGAGGCGGCAGATCAGTCAAACGATATCATGCAGCGGGCGGACAGACAGTATCAGGCCTCAGAAGCTTCCGGAAAGCAGGCGGTGGCCCTCTATGAGCAGACGAAGAAGGAACTGGAACTGTCAATCGGAAAAAGCAAAAGAGTCGGTGAGATCAATGCGCTCACAGATGAGATTCTGGCGATCAGTTCTCAGACAAATCTGCTGGCGCTGAACGCTTCGATCGAGGCGGCCAGAGCAGGAGAAGCCGGAAAGGGCTTTGCAGTGGTGGCTGATGAGATCAGACAGCTTGCGGACAATTCAAAAGCAGCGGTTGACCAGATACGCAGAGTGACGGAGGATGTGGTGCACAATGTATCCGCCCTGTCCCAGAGTTCGGGTAAACTGCTTGCCTTCATGAATGAGAAGGTGATGGAAGATTACAGGAATATGACACAGATCGCCGGCATGTATCAGAAAGATGCGGCATTTTACAGTGACGTTTCCGGTGTTCTGGGAATCGCTTCTCAGGAGATGAATCAGGGAATGGAAGCGATCAATGCGTCTATTTTATCCGTGACGGGACTGGTTGATGAAATTATGGAATATATGCAGGAGATGGAAGGTTCGGCCAGAGATTCTAACGGAAATTCGCAGGCGGTTCTGGAACAGATGGAAGAACTTTTCCGTCTGAGCGGTCTTTTGAATGAGACTGTGGCGTCTTTCAGGGTTTAAAAAGCAGTTGACAAAGGCACAGGAAGATGCTAAAATACTACCATTAATTCCCATGAGGGAGTAGCAAGCGTACATCGTAGCAAGTCAACATACTGACCGCGAGGTCTGGCTTGTTTTAAATTGCGAGACTCATGTATAGCAGAAACTATACGTGCAGTCCATACTTTTCAGATTGATACCCGGGTATAGTTTTTGGAACTGTACCTGGGATTTTTGTGTCAGGGGAAAATGAGAGTCAGACATCAGGAGGAACCAAAGATGGAATGGAATGGGATATTTTTCTTTAACAGTATATTGCTCGGCGCAGGGCTGGCAATGGATGCGTTTTCTGTGTCTTTAGCAAACGGACTCAATGAGCCCGGCATGAAGAAGCAGAAAATGTGCGGGATTGCAGGCGTATTTGCGCTTTTTCAGGCCGCGATGCCGATGATCGGATGGATCTGCGTGCATACGATGCTGCGGTACTTTAAGATGTTTGAAAAATGGATTCCATGGATCGCCCTGATTCTGCTGCTTTTGATCGGCGGCAAAATGCTGATGGACGGCATTCAGAATAAGGACGGAGAGACGGTGAAAGGAAGCGTCGGCATAGCGGCTCTTTTGATACAAGGGGTGGCGACTTCTATCGATGCGCTGTCGGTGGGGTTTGCGATTGCGGAATATGCGCTGGCTATGGCGGCTGTATGTGCGCTCATCATTGCGGCAGTCACATTTGTAATCTGTATGGCGGGGCTGATGATCGGCAGACAATTCGGCACGAAACTGGCAAATAAGGCGGCCGTATTTGGAGGTGTGATCCTGATCGTCATCGGATTTGAGATTTTTATCACGGGGATCCTGTAAACGGCAGTCAGTCACCAAACTGTAACAATTTTGTGTTATATTATCTGTCGTCAACGATCCGGTGAAAAGCGGATCCTGTGGAAACGCAGTCTGGCGAAAAAGGGAAAGGACCGGGAGTTGTTATGGTGGAACTCTATTATGTGGAAGACGATGCGGCGATTGCAGGTGTCGTACAAAAGTATCTGGAGCAAAAGGGCTTACGGGTAACGATCTGTGCGACGCTCCTTCAGGCAAGGGAGGCGCTGGAGACACAGGTACCCGCGCTCGTTTTGCTGGACTGGAACATGCCGGACGGACAGGGAGACAGCCTGTGCCGCTGGATCCGTCGAAACTGGAAAGAACTTCCGGTCATTTTTCTGACCGTCCGGGGGGATTCGCCGGATATTGTCTGTGGTTTTGAAAACGGTGCGGATGATTATGTCGTGAAGCCTTTTTCACTGGAAGTATTGTATTCGCGGATCATGGCATTGCTCAGAAGGAGCGGCGGCGCGGCCGGAAAGTATCTTTCCTGTGACGGTATCAGGATGGATACAGACCGAAGGAGCGTTTTTTCTCATGGAGAGGAAATCCTGTTAAGCACATCGGAATACGAACTGCTTTTGTGCCTGATGCAAAATAAGGGCCGAACCGTTACGAGAGAAAAAATACTGGAACGGGTATGGGATGTCAATGGAAACTATGTGAATGACAATACGCTGACAGTGACGATGAAGCGGCTGCGGGACAGACTGGGAGCACCGGGCTGTCTGAAAACCGTAAGGAGCGTGGGGTATCGTATGGAGGATACAATATGAGCGGATTGAAAGACAGTTTGGTTATTTTGGGATTCACGGTTTCAACCAGTCTGATCGCGGCAGTTTTGACCGCCATGCTTGTTTCCGGCCGCGACAGCCGGATGCAGTATGCGATGCTGAATACGGTCTGTGGGAATCTGCTGGAACGGGAGCCGGAGGCGGAACCGGCGCTCCGTGCAGCCCTGAAAGAATCGATACAGGAGAAGGTGCGCCGTGCACAGGACGAGGATATTCTATCGATGTACGGATATCATGCATCTGACTTTGAAAATACGCCGGTTCGACAAAAGAGTTTGGTTACGATGGCAGGGTTTTTGACAGGGACCCTGCTTTTTGTCATCACTTTTTTGTACCGGAATCATAAAGAGGCGGCGCGCATCCGGGCGCTGGCGGCGTATCTGGAGCAGGTCAATCTGGGAAAAGCGCTCATCCTTTCCACATCAGGGGAGGATGATTTTTCGAGACTGGAAGATGAGATCTATAAGACGGTGACGTTTCTTTATCAGACAAAGGAGACGGCGCTGCAGGCCCGAAACGAGTTTGCGCGCAATCTTTCCAATATCGCGCACCAGATAAAAACGCCGCTCACAGCGATCTCCCTCTCTGCCCAGATGATAAAAGAGGGGGGCTGTGATGCAGCGTCCGGGCAGGCAAAAGAAGAGCCTTTATGCAGGCCATACATCAGACAGATCGAAAAACAGCTTTTGCGCCTGACACGCCTGGAGGAATCCTTGCTTGTACTGTCGAGACTGGACGCAGGCGCGCTTGTATTGCATCAAAAAGAGGAAGATGTGTTCACACTGCTGACACTCGCGGCGGATAACCTGCAGGAGCTGCTTGACGGTTCCGGCACAAAAACAGACATCCCGGAACTTGGCGGGATGGCGGTCTTTATCGACTTTGACTGGACGATGGAGGCGGTCATGAACCTGATGAAAAACTGCATGGAGCATAATCAGGGAGGTATGATCCATTGCTCTTATGCGCAGAATCCCCTATATACGGAAATCCTTATCTGGGATGAGGGAGAGGGGTTTGCAAAAGAAGACATGCCCTGTCTGTTTCAACGGTTTTATCGGGGGCATGGAGCCGGGGAGGGCGGCGTCGGCATCGGTCTTGCACTGGCAAAAGAGATTTTGGAGCGCCAGAATGCGACGATACGCGCCAGAAATCTGCAGGAGGGCGGCGCCTGCTTTGAAATCCGGTTTTATTGTCACTGAGTTGTAACTTTCATCTGTTATCCTGTGAACAGAAATCATTTACAGGGAGGGAGTGTTAAGATGGAAATTTTAAGATGTGAGGGAGTCTGTAAAGTTTACGGCTCCGGCAGTAATCAGACGGCAGCGCTTGACGGCGTTGATCTGCGGGTGGATAAGGGAGAATTTGTGGCGCTCATGGGGGCATCCGGTTCGGGAAAATCGACCCTGCTGCATATTTTGGGCAGTGTGGATCGGCCGACGGGCGGAAGGGTCATCATAGACGGTACGGATCTTGCAGGGTTGAATCAGACACAGTCGGCAATCTTCCGGCGTCGGAAAGTGGGAATGGTGTATCAGTTTTATAACCTGATTCCTACGCTCACAGTGCGCCAGAACATTCTGATGCCCCTTGCACTTGACAGGAAAAAGCCCAATGAGGAATATTTTGAGAAGGTCGTCGTCTCACTCGGGATCGCAGATAAACTGGAGTCTCTTCCGAATCAGCTGTCGGGAGGGCAGCAGCAGAGAACCGCGATTGCACGTTCCCTGATCTACCGCCCGGCGATCCTTCTCGCGGACGAACCGACCGGAAATCTCGATCAGAAAAATTCGAAAGAAATTATCGATTTGCTCAAACTTTCCAATCGCAATCTGGGGCAGACGATCCTGTTGATCACACATGATGAAAAGATCGCACTGGAAGCAGAACGTGTCATAACGCTCGAAGATGGACGTATTATAGATGACAGACCAAGAAGGGAGGAGGCATGATGTGGAGAGAATATTCGAAATCATATCTGAAAAACAACCGTTCCTCCAGCTTATCCGTCAGGATCGCGGCATTCCTCTCGGCCCTGCTCCTGTCTTTATTGTGCGGATTATTTTATAATGCCTGGAAGTATGAGATTGAGAGGATCGAACTGGAGGAGGGAGGCTGGCAGAGCAGGATCGTTATCGGGTCCGAAGACAAAATAGAAGACATCAAAAATTTTGCCAGTGTGAAAGACGTGATCGTGAACAGACCGGAAGACGGCCGGCAGGAAATTACGGTTGATCTGTATTTTTATGATTATGGGTCTGTTTTGGAAGATACACCTGAGATTGCGGCGTCTGCGGGGAGTTCGCCGGAGATGGCCACTTACAATTATGCACTGCTTGCGATGTATCTGATCCGCAGCCCGCAGGATACGGCGCCGAGAATGGTATTTCCGCTGTTTTTGCTCATTATGGGTATGGCGTCTTTTTCCCTGATCGTGATCATTCATAATTCATTTGCGGTCTCCATGAATGCCAGAATTCACCAGTTCGGTATTTTTTCCAGTATCGGTGCCACGCCCAGACAGATCCGGACCTGTCTTTTACAGGAGGCGGCAGCGCTCAGCGCCGCGCCGCTTTTACTGGGCAATGTGTCTGGCATCGGAATCAGCATGGTTTTCATACAAATGTCCAATTCGCTGCTTCGAAATGATACGGCCGGCAGACATAAGGCAGTCTTTGGCTATCATCCGCTCGTATTGGCGGTGACATTGCTTGTGACGGTCATCACGATCTGGATTTCCGCATGGATTCCTGCCGGAAAATTGAGCAGGCTGACGCCGCTTGAAGCAATCAAAAATGCGGGTGAACTGCAGTTGAAACGAAAGAAAAGATCCCGCATTCTCTCGATGCTCTTTGGCATAGAGGGGGAACTGGCAGGAAATGCGCTGCGGGCACAGAAAAAGGCGTTGCGCACGGCATCGCTGTCTCTATTGTTTTCTTTCATGGCATTTGTGATGATGCAGTGTTTTTTCACACTTACGCAGATCAGTACGCGGGAAACCTATTTCGAACGGTATCAGTACGCGTGGGATATCATGGTGACGGTGAAAGACACACAGATCGACACTTTTTCGCAGATAGAATCACTACAGTCGCTTTCCGGTGCGCAAAGTGTCATTGTTTACCAGAAAGCGGATGCCGCACGGCTGATTACAGAGGATGAGATGAGCGAGGAAATGAAATCGTTCGGCGGTTTTTTGGGTGCGCCTGGGCAATATGTCATACAGACACCGGACGGATGGCTCGTAAATGCGCCGCTTGTCATACTGGATGACGCCAGTTTTCTCTCTTACTGCGGACAGATCGGCGCGGCGGCGCGGCTTGACGGGGCAGTGGTGCGAAACGTGATCCGCGACGTAACGAACCCCGATTTCAGACATCCCGTGGAAGTACCTTATCTAAAGACGGATTATGACAAAAAAGATGCGTCGAATGTTCTTGCAGCGGCAGGCAGATCCGGATCGGAAGGCAGAACCGAGACGGTGCAGGTTCCGGTGTTGGCGTATACGGCGGAAGTCCCTGTTCTGAGAGAGGAATATGCCACCATTGATTATTACGAACTGGTGCATTTTCTGCCGGTTTCTTTCTGGAGGCAGATCAAAGAACAGATCGGCGGTACGCAGGATGATATCAGGATCTGCGTTCTTGGCAGAGAAAATGCAGATCTGGAGGAACTAAATGCACTGCAGGGGGAGATCATGCGGCTTCTTGGAGACGCCGCGATTGCGGAAAGTGAAAACCGCATTCAGGAATATGAGGCGAATGCGGATATGATATGGGGAATGAAGACGATATTTGGCTTTTTCTGTATTCTGCTCGCGCTGATTGGCATCGGCAATGTGTTTTCCAATACATCAGGATTTGTCCGGCAGCGAAAGAGAGAGTTTGCCAGGTATTTGTCCGTCGGAATGACACCACAGGAAATCCGCAGGATGTTCTGTATTGAGGCATTTGCGCTTGTCGTGCGTCCGGTCCTGATCACACTGCCGGCCGCAGCTGCGGCAGTCTGGTATATGCTCAGGGCAGGTTATGTGGAAGCGTCTGAGTTTTTTGCCGAGGCACCCTTCCTTCCGATCGCCCTGTTTATGCTGTCCATTGCTGCGGCAGTGTCGGCGGCTTATTATCTGGGATGGCGCAGCGTGCGCAAGATCAATCCGGCCGAAGTCCTGCGGGACGATACGATGCTGTAGGGATGCAGGATCCGGGTGACGGCTCTGCTGCGGGGATCATGAAGCATATGTTAAGAGGAAAGCATAGCCGGTTGCGAAATTCATTGTTTTGTAGTATATTATGAAAATACGATTTCCGTTCATGGATCACACAGGCGGGTCTTATCATACAGAGGATGGACAAATGATCTGCCGTACTGCAAAAGAATGAGGTGTTTTGATATGAAGACAGATGACCAGCAGATTTTGGCACAAAAACCGGAGCAGGATTCCGCTCAGCCGAAGAAGCATATTTCCAACCAGATCACCGAGGGCGTTATCTGGAAGCAGCTTCTCGTTTTCTTTTTTCCAATCCTGTTTGGAACTTTTTTCCAACAGCTCTATAATACGACTGACGCGGTGATCGTAGGAAAGTTTGTCGGCAAGGAAGCGTTAGCGGCAGTGGGCGGCCCCGCCTCCACGCTGATTAATCTGCTGATCGGATTTTTTACCGGGCTTTCCTCCGGCGCCACGGTCATTATTTCACAATATTATGGAGCAGGGAAAAGCGAAGATGTGAAAAAGACGGTACATACGGCCATAGCGTTGTCCATTGTGGGCGGCGCTGTCATTATGACGCTTGGAATCTTATTTTCCGGGGCGGCTCTGCAGGCGATGAGCACACCGGAGGAGATCCTGCAGCTTTCCGCTTCCTATATGCGCCTTTATTTTCTGGGGGTCATTCCGGCCCTCATCTATAATATGGGTTCCGGTATTTTAAGGGCAGTGGGGGATTCAAAACATCCGCTGTACTTCCTGATCCTCTCCTGCCTTGCCAATATTATACTGGACATTCTTTTTGTAACGGTGTTAAAAATGGGCGTAGTGGGTGTGGCAGTGGCAACCACGCTTTCACAGGTGATCAGTGCGATTATGGTGATCACGATCCTTATGAAAACACAGGATTCTTATAAACTGTATCTGCGGGAGATTCGTTTTTCACCGGTGCTTTTGCACAATATCATCCGGATCGGCCTGCCGGCGGGAATTCAGTCTACGATGTATTCCGTATCGAATCTGATTATCCAGTCAAGCATCAACTCTTTCGGGACAGATACGGTTGCGGCCTGGACAGCCTACGGCAAAGTGGACGGTATTCTCTGGATGGTCATGGGAGCTTACGGTGTCGCGATTACTACTTTTGCCGGACAAAATTTCGGAGCCGGAAAATACGACAGGATCAAAAAGAGTGTGCGCATCTGTCTGGTGATGGCGGCGCTCACGAGTGTACTCCTGAGCAGCATTGTGATTATGGGAGGCCGTGTTTTCATTGGACTGTTCACGGATGATGCTGATGTCGTTGAGATCGGACTGAGGATCATGCGGGTGATTTCGCCCAGTTATGTCACTTATATCTGTATAGAGATTCTTGGCGGCACGGCAAGAGGCTGCGGGGAGGCCATTCCGCCCATGCTCATAACGGCGGCGGGCGTCTGCGTGCTTCGTGTGATCTGGATCCTGACAGCGCTCCCTCTGCGGCGTGAGGTGACCACGGTAGCATTCAGCTATCCGTTAACCTGGACGGTGACTTCTATTTTGTTTATCCTGTATTATCTGAAAGGAAACTGGCTCAGGCGGTGCCGGAAGCTGGATCTGGAATAGAAAGGCCGGCGGATCAAAAGAACAGGGACAGTGTTACGCTGTCCTTAAAATAGAGGTTGACAGATGACTACCATCAAGCTATACTTTAGCTACAGAAGGTAGTCATTTGTCAACCTTTTTTGTCCTGCAGGAAATACAAAACAGTCTGACGTGGGAAAGGAGTGTAGAACAACAATGATAAAACTATCTGAGGCGGAATGGAAGGTCATGAATCTGTTGTGGGAGGAAGCGCCCCGGACGATGATGCAGATCACCAGTCATTTCCAGAAGACGACGGGATGGACGAAGCACACAGTCATGACATTTCTGCGCCGCATGGAAGAAAAGGGAGCGGTTCATCATGAAGAGGGGCAGCGCGCCAAACTGTATTATCCCGATATTGAAAAGGGGGAGGCGGTGCTTCAGGAAACGGAAGAATTTTTGAGCAGGGTCTTTGACGGCCGCATGGGGCTGATGTTAAATACAATGGTCGAGAAAAAGGCACTCTCCAAAGATGAGATCACGGAATTATATGAGATTTTGAAAAGAGCAGAGGAGGAAGAGCAATGAGAGACTTTATGATTACTTCATCCATCCTGATCCTGGCTGTTTTGGGGATCCGCTTTTTGGCAAAAGGAAAGATCAGTCCATGTCTGCAATACGCCCTCTGGCTGATCGTAGCTTTGCGGCTGTGTTTTCCCCTGCCGCTTGGAAACAGCGCCTTGAGTGTATTAAATTATCTGCCGCCTGGCGAAGAAGAAACTGCGGTGCGGCCAAATATGCCTGTGCCGGCATACAGCGGAGATTCTCTGACCGAACAGAATCAATATACCGGCGTACAGACGCCGGGTGCAGTGAGTGTACCTGTGGACGGGCAGACGGCGGCCGGCACTGACAGGTCTGCCGGGATGCAGATGACGGATCGAAAGAGCGTGCCTGAGGAGAAGACATTTCCTCTTTCCGTGAATGCGCTCCGGGCGTCCTCTGTGCGGTATCTGCCGTTTCTATGGTTTGCAGGGGCCCTTGTCATGGCCGCCTATCTGCTGTTTTATATGACGAAATGGCAGCGCTATGTGCGTGAGAACAGAAAAAAACTGAATCTGTCTTTTCAGGGAACGATTCTGGAACAGGATTTTGATCCGGAGGGAAAATACCGTGGAAAACTTGGCGTGTATACATTAAAGGGACTGCCGTCTCCGTTTCTGAGCGGCCGTAACATCTATCTGACAAAGAAGATGACAGCTGACCCCCGTCAGTTCAGACATATTCTGGCCCATGAATATTGTCATTACCGGCACGGGGATTCTTTCTGGGTCCTGCTGCGCTGTGTTCTGCTTGTCATCTACTGGTTCCATCCGCTTGTGTGGATCGCAGCCAGGGTGTCAAGGCAGGACGGCGAGCTTGCCTGCGATGCGGCGGCGATCAGACTGCTCGGAGAGAAAGAACGGCTCTCTTACGGCAGGACGCTGTTGAATCTGATTGCCTCCAACGACGGCAGATGGAACAGGAACGGCCTCGTTTCCACAATGAACAGTGGGGAAAAGGGGATCCGGGAGCGGATTTACCGGATTGCAAAAAAACAAAAATATTTTATGACAGCGGCAGTTGTTGTCGTTGCCGCGGTACTTGGTCTGTTGGTGGTTACTTTTTCAGGAAAGACCAGGGAAGGGGCAGTTTACGAAGCGCGTGAGCAGGAAGCGGTGCATACGGAATTGATGCAGAAGCAGACTGCGCAGATAAAGATGCTGGATGTGGCGATGAGAGACGAAGCGGAACAGCAGAAAGCGGATGCCAACCAAAAAGCAGGGGAGCAAAAGGAGGAACAGGGATCAGACATTGCGCAGAGAACGGTTTTGGATGCGCTGAGGCAGATGCCTTCATCGGAGGTGAAGCAGATTGCCGATTACAGAGAGGCATATCTGCAGGAAGGCCCGCGGGCGTTAAGCGAAGGCCTGTATGTGATTAAGGACTGGCAGGAGACGGGAGGATCCCGGATACGGATTTACGGGATGTATACGGAGGCAAACGGATGTGAGGGGATCCGGATCGAACTGGACGGGAAAGAGAATGACTTTGCGCTTCCATGGCTTCCCTCCGGCGTTTATGCGCAGAGAGAAGATTTCTGCCTGTATGAAAAGAGAGACAACGGCAGGCCGAAGACATTTGCCTTCCAGATACAGACGGTCAATACAGAGGATTCAGAGATCTGGCAGTTATATCTGTGTGACTGTGACGAAGCGGGAAACATTACGCTTTATTCTCCTGCGGCCGGGGAGTATATGGCACAGATGGATGCCAGGCTGCGTTTTCAGATCGCACAGGAGGAAGGGAAGGTTCATGTCTATGACAG
The DNA here is from genome assembly GCA_947577185.1 of uncultured Lachnospiraceae bacterium. Classification (GTDB taxonomy): domain Bacteria; phylum Bacillota; class Clostridia; order Lachnospirales; family Lachnospiraceae; genus UBA3282. Next base: position 42,269 of record CANPUE010000009.1, read on the forward strand.
TGGAAAGGAAGTCGGTGTGATCACGGTTCCTGACCAGACTGCGGCGGCCGGAAAAATAGAAGCAGTCGTGACAGAAGGCACGTTTGTTCAATGGAATCTTGGCAGCTCGACAGACGAACTCAGATTGTTGACGTGTGCCGGTCTGAAACTGGAGGATGGCACGATCTGGTATGAAGGGCTCAATCTGCTCAGTTTCCCGGTCTCCTGCGGCAGCTATGGAGCACGGAACGTTCAGATAGGGGAGGCATTCGTGGATCAGGATTTTGTGTGCGTAATGAGACAGCAGCTTTCCGATGAAGGGATGGGCGTAATGGCTCAGGAAATCTGTTCTCTGCCCAAAGAGGTCGTTTATGCAGACCCCTGCCCGGACGCTGAACGCATATCGGATACGTTTGGAAGCAGAGTGAATCCGGCGACCGGCGCTGTACGGGTACATGAAGGCGTGGACTATGCGGCTCCGGAAGGAACAGATATCCTTGCGGCGGCGGACGGTGTGGTGCATGAGACTGGATTTGATAAAGAGAAAGGAAACTATGTGGTTCTTTACCACAGTGAGAACGGGGACTATACGCATTATGAGCACTGTGCCGGGATCCTCGTGAAAGAGGGCGCTCAGGTCCGCGCCGGGAGCAGGATCGCTACGGTGGGAAGCACCGGAAGAAGTACAGGAGATCATCTTCATTTTGCAGTGGAACGGGATGGAAAATTTGTGGAACCGTATTTCGGGGAATAAAGAGACGGATAAAATATTCGGATAGGCTGACAAGCTTATCGTGGACTTTGTCTTTGGGCTATGCTATGCTGGGTATGAGCTGACAGACTGTCAGACGAAAAATGCCAGGAGGGTATAGGATGATTTACCGTAATTTTCAGGAACTACAGTTATCGGCACTTGGATTGGGTGCTATGCGCCTGCCGCTCATTGATGGCAATGATGCGGATATCGATTATGAGGCCGCTGCAGATATGGTTGCCTGCGCGATGGAACAGGGCGTTAACTACTATGATACGGCGTGGGGGTATCACAACGGAAACTCTGAACTTGTCATGGGAAAGGCGCTTGGCAGATACCCGCGCGAAAAATTTTACATAGCGGATAAATTTCCCGGATATGATCTTGCCAATATGCCGAAGGTGCAGGAGATTTTCGAAAAGCAGCTGGAAAAATGCGGCGTAGACTATTTTGACTTTTATCTGTTCCACAATGTGTGTGAGCTGAACATTGACGCCTATCTGGATGAAAAGTATGGAATATTTGCGTATCTGATGGAGCAGAAGCGAAATGGAAGGATCAGGCATCTGGGTTTTTCAGCGCACGGGAGTTGTAAGGTCATGAAGCGTTTTCTGGAAGCTTATGGGGAGCATATGGAGTTTTGCCAGATACAGGTTAATTATGTTGACTGGGCGTTTCAGGATGCGCAGGCAAAAGTGGAACTGCTGAGTTCATATCAGATTCCGGTCTGGGTCATGGAACCGCTGCGGGGAGGACGGCTGGCAAAGCTGCCCGAAAAGGATACAGAAAAGTTAAGAAAACTGAGACCGGATGAAGGAATTCCTGCATGGGCATTCCGCTTCTTGCAGACGATTCCTGAGGTGACGATGATCCTTTCCGGCATGTCGGATTTAGAACAATTAAAAGAAAATATTCATACATTTGAGACGGAGAAACCATTGACTAAAGAAGAGTGGGATGAGATGCTTTCCATTGCGGACGGTATGTTAAGCGGCAAACTGCCCTGTACGGCCTGCCGATACTGCGTGAGCCACTGCCCGAAAGGACTCGACATCCCGGATCTTTTGAATCTCTATAATGAGCATAGCTTTACAGGAGGCGGATTCATTGCGCCGATGGCGCTGATGGCGGTGCCGCAGGAAAAACAGCCTTCTGCCTGCATAGGATGCAGAAGCTGCGAAAAGGTGTGCCCGCAGCAGATCAAAATATCGGAGGCAATGTCCGATTTTACTGCTAAGATCAGCGGGTGATCCGGATAACGTGACCAGATTTTCAGATAAAAGAAACAGCTGAGGAGAAACGCTTTTTGGCTGTTTCTTTTTGAACACCAGAGTAGAGCCGGATATCCTGCTCTCTGCTCTGACATGGAGGATTGAAATGATACTGAAATTAGCAGTTTGTTTTATAGCAGGGATCGGTGCGGGACTGGGAACCGGGTTTGCGGGCATGAGTGCGGCAGCAGTCATCAGCCCGATGCTGATAACTTTTTTGGGATTTCCCGCCTATGAGGCAGTTGGCATTGCGCTGGCGAGCGATGTGCTGGCAAGCGCGGTCAGCGCGTATACATATGGAAAAAATAAGAACCTGGATGTCCGCAACGGGCTTGTGATGATGATCATGGTTCTGTCTTTTACCCTGATCGGAAGTTTTGCGGCGAGCCGTGTTCCAAATACGACGATGGGCAGTTTTTCCGTATTCATGACTCTGCTTTTGGGGATCAAATTCATCGTGAAACCGGTCATGACGACGAAAGAGGCCATGAATGAAGTAAACGGCAGGAAACGGATTATCCAGTCGATAATCAGCGGGATGATCGTCGGATTCATCTGTGGTTTCATCGGTGCCGGAGGCGGTATGATGATGCTGCTTATCCTGACAGGCGTACTGGGGTATGAACTGAAAACGGCAGTCGGGACGAGTGTATTTATTATGGCGTTCACAGCATTGACCGGATCGATCAGCCATTTTGTCATTGGCGGCATGCCGGATTTGTGGTGTCTGCTTTTCTGTATGGCTTCGACGCTTCTGTGGGCAAGGATTGCAGCCAGGTTTGCCAATAAGGCAGACGCCGTAGTACTAAACCGGGCGACGGGCGTTGTACTTGCTCTTTTAGGAGCGGCGATTCTTGCGGTTAATACTTTTCAATAACAGTTTTCTGTGATATAATGGGCGCTGTCGGGCAGTGTGTGCCTGTGGATACGGCGCAGACAGGAAACATTAATACCGCACGCCGGGAAAGGAACATAAGTTAAAATGGCAGATAATAAGAGAAATAAAACCGAGACAAAAACCAATATGAGCAAGAGCAAGGCAAAACGCGAGGCACGCAAAAAGCAGCTGCAAAAGGAGCAGAAGCAGAAACGGATTTCCGGAATCATTTCGATCACGGCGGCGGCAGTGCTTGCGGCAGCGCTCGTCTTCGTTGTGGGCAGACAGATCTATATTCTGTCGATCAGGACGACACCGAGTCAGGATTTCGGCGCCGGACTGTCTGTGGACGGCAGGATAGAAGGCGTTACCGCATTGGACATGGTCACACTTCCAGATTATGAGAATATCTCCGTACCCGAAGAAGAAGTTGCCGCAACCACGGAAGAGGTCGACAACAGAATCAATTCTGTTCTTTCTTCCTATAAAGAACTCAATGAGGATAAGAACCTTGTCATCGCGGACGGCGACGAGGTAAACATTGATTTTGCAGGAACGGTCGACGGCACAGCGTTTGACGGCGGCCAGGCGGAAGACTACGCGCTTACGATCGGTTCCGGGAGCTTTATTGACGATTTCGAGCAGCAGCTTATCGGACACAAACCGGGAGAGAATGTGACGATAGAGGTTACATTTCCGGACGATTACAGAAATGCAGAAATGGCGGGCAAAGATGCAAGTTTCGCAGTTACCGTTAACGGGATCATGGTGACGCCTGAACTGACTGATGAATTTGTGGCTGAGAACCTGGCACAGAGCGAAGGTGTGTCGACGGCACAGGAGTACCGTGCAAAGGTGGAAAATGACTTTTATGAGAGCCATCTGACAAATTATCTGACAAAGTATATTGTAGAGAATACCACGGTAAACACATATCCAAATGACTATGTAAAAGCGGTAAAATCACTCTTAAAATATTCGGACAGCATGACATCGACCCAAATCGACGATGAGATCGCTTATGAGAAAGAACTGACGGCGCGTGCAAAAGAAAATGTGAAGAGCGATCTCGCCTATCAGGCAGTCTTTGAAAAAGCGGGACTTACCTTTGACGTAGAAGCATATTTTGCCGATCTCGCGGCACAAAGCGGAGAAGACTATGTAAACAGCCTCAAAGAATATTATGGGCAGGCCTATCTGGCGCAGAGCCAGATCAGACAGCTTGTGACCGATTATCTGGCGCAGCTGTATCGTTCTTAAAAGCCTGTGATTAAAAAATCGAAACTGAGAACCGATTGCCTGTATTTTGGCAGTCATGTTATATTATCTGTAGTATCACAAAATCTGGAGGAAATCATATGGCGGAAGCACACAAAAAGGGATTGGATGCCGCATTGGTAGAAGAGGATTTGGGAAACTGCTGCAGAAACGAAGCAGTATGCGGCCAGTGCCAGAAAGAAAACTGTACGATCGGCTATGCAAAGGAATGTATCAGGAACTATCAGGAAGTGCCGAAAAAAGAAGTGAATAACGGCATGGAACGGATACCGACAACAGATTTCAAAATGTTTGACGAGGCGGAGCTGGAAATGGCGATTGCCCATATTCTCAAAGAATGCAAGGACTGTAAGGAAGACCATACGGACAACTGTATCATCAACGTGATCCGAAGCTGCTATGAAGTGGGACTGTTGGGTGATGTACAGCCGTATGAAGGCAGTGCCCTGCAGTACCTGATGTATTTAAAAGAGAACTTTCCGGAGAAATCTCTGCGGATCGCAGGCGTCTACAGGAGCTGAAGATGCACAGAGAGGCTTTATAAACCTGACTCAAAACAGGGTGCAGCGTCTGTTGAATAAGACCTGCACCCTTTTGATCTGCGCCGGGAATGTGCCTGAGTTATGTTTCAAACTATAAAAATAAAAGATTTTTTAACCGCGAATTTGCGCCGACGCCGATAGTGTCCTGGCTTCAAAGTTCACAGGCTGAGAGAAAAATAAAGAGCTTCTTCAGGCAATAAAATAGAGTTCTCAAAGGTTCTCAAAATATTTGAAAATCAAATAATCGCCAAACCCCCGATTTTACTGAGGATTCAGCGATTTTAACTACTGCTGGTAGTGGGACAGTTGAACAGGTTCAAGTCCCGGCCAGATTCGTACTTTAGTTACTGCTGGTGGTGGGACTTGAACCCACACGTGGTTGCCCACAACAGATTTTGAGTCTGCCTCGTCTGCCATTCCGACACACCAGCATTTCATGTAACAGCCGTGTTTAATAATATCATATTTGTTTCTGAATAGCAAGTACAAATTTATTTTTCTTTTTTCTCCCAAAATCTATACAAAATGTCAAAAATGTGATATCTTTGTAAAGAAATGAAATAATTTCGTAACAAATGACGCAAAAAAGAAAAACGGGAGAGAACAGATGAGCAAAATCGGAAGGGTTTGTAAGAGAATGACGGCATTTGTACTTGCCGGACTATTGGCATTGGCGCCGGTACAGACGGCACGGGCGGCAAATGCAGGCAATGCGATTGCAAGGGGGATTGACGTATCAAAACACAACGGCGCGATCAATTGGGGCAGTGTCGCGTCTTCAGGCATTTCATTTGCATTTATTAAAGTGGGCAGTGCAAAGTCGGGCATGGATCCTTATTTTGATGCGAACATACGCGGCGCGCAGGCAGCGGGGATCAAGACCGGCGTATACATATATTCATATGCCTCTACGGTAGAGCAGGCGAAGAATGAGGCGGATATGGTGGTCGGATGGCTGGAAAATTATACAGTAAGTTATCCGGTCGTTTATGATGTGGAAGATACCTGCCATAAAGGGATGAGTCAGGCACAGCTTCAGGCGTTGATTGATACGTTCTGTCAGACGGTTTCAGCGGCCGGATATTATCCGATGGTATATTCGAGCAAGAACTGGTTCAACCAGAAGATTGGCAATGTGAATTACGATAAATGGGTGGCGCAGTATGCGGACAATCTGGAGTATAATGGAGCTTCTTTCTGGCAGAGTACTTCGCACGGCAGCGTGGCAGGTGTCAATACAAGGGTTGATATCAATTATCAGTTTAAAGATTTTTCTTCTTTGATCATTTCAGACGGTTTTCTTGACAGGAATGGTCAGACGATGTTTTTTGCAGGGTATAAGATGCAGCGCGGCTGGGTGAATCACAATGAGACAAGATATTATCTGAATGAAAACGGGCATCTGCAGAGGAACTGCTGGTTTAGCGATGAAAGCGGAATGTATTATCTGACGGCAGACGGAAGCGTGGCAAGAGGACAGGCCGACGTGGAAGGACAGCAGTATTATTTTGACGGAAACGGTGTCAGGCTGACCGGGTGGGTGAATCTCGAGAACGGCAGATTTTATTACGCGCCTGATACGGGAGTGATGCAGCATGGCTGGTTCAGTGACGAGAGCGGCACTTACTTTTTGACGGAAAACGGCGATGTGGCAAGAGGACAGGTGACGCTGGAAGGCCAGGAATTTTATTTTGATGCAAACGGCGCCAGACAGACAGGCTGGCTGGATCTGGAAAACGGCAGATTCTATTATGCACCTGATACCGGTCTGATGCAGCACGGCTGGTTTAGCGATGAAAGCGGTACTTATTATTTCTCTACGCATGACGGCCATATGTTAGTCAGCGATGTAGAAATAGAAGGCGTTAATTATTATTTTGGCGATAACGGCGTGATGCAGACAGGCATTGTGGCGAAGCCGGATGGAAAGCAGTATTTTTATGACGAGACAGGCGCACAGGTTATCAATCAGGCTTTCACGATCGAGGGCGCACCATATCAGGCAGATGCACAGGGTGTGATTGCACCGGCAGCGGTGGAGACGGAAGAAACCGTGCCTGCTGAGTCTGCGGTATCACAGCAGTAGAATAAAAAAGACAGCGGATGAAAAAACAGACCGCAGAATGAAGAGGTAAAAATGACATTTTCATAAGAAAGTGTCATTTTTTTCTTTGCCACTTTGCAAAGGATAGCGATTTGGTATATAATAAAAGCTGTATGGCTTGGTCCGAAAGGGTAACGATATGAATTGTAAAGAAGAGGAAAAAAAGATTCCGGCGTTTTTGCAGGACGATTTAAGCTTCAAAGACCTGGAACAGTTCATAGAGCATATAGAAGAATGTCCGGAGTGCAAAGAAGAACTCACGATCCAGTTTCTGGTATCAGAAGGACTCGAACGGCTGGAAGCGGGCCAGAGTTTTAATCTTCAGAAGGCCCTGTCGGCAAGGCTGGAGGAGGCGAAGCACCAGATCAGGGTCCGCCTGTGGCTGCTGCACACGCTGCTTTGCCTTGAGACTGCGGTGGCTGCAGCGATTGTGATCGCCTTAATTATCGTATTCCGTTTATAAAGCTGTCTGTGCGGACAAACTGAAAGAAACTGTAAGAGCCGTTTTTGGCGGCGGAATGAGAGGAAAAATGGATCAAAAACTTGTTTTAATAGACGGACACAGTATTTTAAACAGAGCCTTTTATGGAGTGCCGGATCTGACGAATGCACAGGGACTTCACACCAATGCGGTTTACGGGTTTTTGAATATTATGTTCAAGATTCTTGAAGAAGAAGCGCCGGATTATCTGGTGGTGGCGTTTGATGTCCATGCGCCGACGTTCCGGCACGAGATCTATAAAGAATATAAAGGGACAAGAAAACCGATGCCGGAGGAACTGCGGGAACAGGTGCCTGTGATGAAAAAAATGCTGCAGGCAATGAATATATGCATCATGGAGCAGGCAGGATTAGAGGCGGACGACATTCTCGGGACACTTGCGTACCGCGCACAGAAGGAAGGATTTGAGGTCGCGCTTGTATCCGGAGACAGAGACCTTTTGCAGATTGCCACAGAGCATATTAAGATCCGTATCCCTAAGACGAAAGGCGGCAGGACGGAGATAGAAGATTATTATGCGGCCGATGTGCAGGCCAAATATCAGGTGACACCACGGCAGTTCATTGATCTGAAAGCGCTTATGGGCGATACGTCGGACAATATTCCGGGTGTGCCAAAAGTAGGCGAGAAGACGGCTTCTGAACTGATGGTGAAATTTGGTTCGTTGGATAATATTTATGCCAATATCGATCAGGTGTCCAAAAAATCGATCAGAGAATCGCTCCAGAACAATAAGGAACTGGCGGATTTGAGCAAAGTACTGGCGACGATCAATGTCAACAGTGAACTGGATTTCTCTTTTGATATGGCCCGGATCACAAATTTTTATACAGAGGAAGCATATATATTATGTAAACAGCTTGAGTTTAAAAATCTTTTATCCCGCTTTGAAAAAGAGGCGGCGCCGGTGAACAGTCAGGCGGAATATTTTAAGGCGCTCACAGAACTTTCAGAAACAGAGGCTGTTTTTACAAAACTGGAGAAGCTTTGCAAAGAGACCACAGGCGGATATGAGATCGGGCTTGCCCTCTTTCGTGACGACGGAAAGAAAGGGGAGTGCGTCGGTGCAGCCCTGGCACTTTCCGAAAAGGAAATATATTTTGTTGCCTGTCAGGGGTTTGTCACAAAGCAGTATCTTGCGGGAAAACTGACAGGGATTCAGAAGACCGGATTATGTAAACTTGACGTCTGCGATATCAAGCAGATTTATGATATGATAGAAGACAGAGATCAGGGACACGCGGCGTCAGATGCGGCAGGCGGCGGGGATGTGATGACGCCTTTTGAAGAGAAAAGATATTTTGATATCCTTCTGGCGGCGTACCTCCTGAATCCGTTAAAGAACGATTATGATACGGAGACGATCGCTGCTGAGCACCTTGATTTGATGCTGCCGGATAAAAAGCAGGTCTGCGGAAAGGCCTCGTATTTGCAGACGATGGAAGAAAAACCGCAGGAATTGAGAGATTTCGCCTGTTTTCAGGCTTATGTCTGTCTGAGGGCGGCACAGGTCTTAAAAAAGAAGCTGGAAGAGCAGGGAATGCTGCGTCTGCTCTATGAGATAGAGATGCCGTTGACAAAAGTCTTAGCTGATATGGAGGAGTACGGGATCAGCGTACGCCCGGACGAGCTGAAAGCTTACGGAGAGGCGCTCACAGGCAGGATTGCACAGCTGGAGCAGTCCATCTGCGAACAGGCGGGCGTACAGTTCAATATCAATTCGCCCAAACAGTTGGGCGAGGTTCTTTTTGAGAAGATGGGGATTTCCGGAGGCAAAAAGACAAAGACCGGATATTCCACAGCAGCGGATATTCTTGAAAAGCTGGCGCCGGATTATCCGATTGTCTCGGATATTCTGGAATACAGAGGACTTGCTAAATTAAAATCAACTTATGCGGACGGTCTGGCGGCATATATTGATGAGGGGAACCGGATTCATTCTACGTTTAACCAGACGATTACGGCCACCGGCAGGATCAGTTCCACGGAGCCGAATTTACAGAATATCCCGATCAGGATGGAACTTGGCAGGAAGATCCGAAAAGTATTTGTCCCGGCGGACGGCTATCTGTTTATGGATGCGGATTATTCGCAGATCGAGCTGCGTGTGCTGGCGCATATGTCTGATGATAAACAGTTGATAGAAGCTTATCAGATGGATCAGGACATTCACAGGATCACAGCCTCAAAAGTATTCCACACGCCGTTTGAGGAAGTGACCGACTTACAGCGCAGAAATGCAAAGGCCGTGAATTTCGGCATCGTATATGGCATCAGTTCTTTCGGGTTGAGCCAGGATCTGAGTATTTCCAGAAAAGAGGCGGCCGAATATATTGAGCAGTACTTTGCGACCTATCCGGGCATCAAAAGTTTTCTGGACAGACTGGTAGCAGATGCGAAAACGCTTGGTTATGCGGAGACGATGTTCGGCAGAAGAAGACCGGTCCCGGAACTGACCTCAGGTAATTTTATGCAGCGTTCTTTCGGGGAGCGTGTGGCCATGAATTCTCCGATACAGGGAACAGCCGCAGATATTATCAAACTTGCGATGATCCATGTATGGGCAAGGCTGAAACGCGAAGGACTTTCTTCCCGGCTGATTTTACAGGTGCATGATGAATTACTGATCGAGACGCTTGCATCAGAGGAAGAGCAGGTGCGAAAAATTCTGACAGAAGAGATGCAGAATGCGGCGAAGCTGTCCGTGGCGCTGGAGATCGATCTGCATACGGGCATGACCTGGTATGATGCGAAATAATTTTATGACTTTGACGCAGCTTGTCTGCTGGAACGGGTGGGGTAAAAATGAGGACAATCGGGATTACCGGCGGAGTAGGAGCCGGAAAATCCGCACTTTTGGAATATATCAAAGAGCGTTATCATGCGCATGTGCTTATGGCGGATGAGGCGGCGCATCTGGTAAAGGAGCCGGGCGGAAAATGCTATGACAAACTGGTCCTGCTTCTGGGAAAAGAGATTCTGAATGCTGACGGTACGATCAATAAAAAGCAGATGGCAGAAAAAATCTTCGCAGACGGAGAGATTCTGGAAAAGGTGAATCAGATCATTCATCCTGCCGTAAAAGAACTGATTGTGCAGGAGATCGCAGAGAAAAAAGCGGAAGGAAAGACAGATTTCTTCTTTGTTGAGGCGGCATTGTTGATTGAGGACGGATATGAAAGGATTCTGGACGAACTGTGGTATGTATATGCGCGCACGCAGGTCAGGCGGGACAGACTCAGAGAGTCCCGGTCCTATTCGGATAAAAAGATAGATCAGATCATACAAAAGCAGCTGTCGGAAGAAGCGTACAGACGGCATTGCAGGGTAGTGATTGATAACAGCGGGAGCCTTGCGGATGCGTGCAGGCAGATTGATGAGAAATTGGAGGAATACCTGTGTCAGAGATGATGAAATTTCCGGGGCCGCTGGTATTTGGCCTTGACATTGGAACAAGAAGTATCGTGGGGACGGTAGGGTACCGGACAGGAGAGCGCTTCCATGTGGTGGCGCAGTGTATCAAAGAGCATGAAACGCGGGCCATGCTGGACGGGCAGATACATGATATTCACAAAGTAAGCACAACAATCAGCGAAGTAAAGGGGCGTCTGGAGAAAAAAATCGGCGCGAAACTCAAAGATGTCTGTATTGCGGCGGCGGGACGTGTACTGCGGACGCTGACCACACATGCGGAGACCGATTTCCCTGCGGAGAAAGAGATTGGCGGGGAAGACATTTATGCCCTGGATTCCCTGGGTGTTGAGAAGGCGTATGAGGAGTTTTTAAACAATAACGACACGGAAATCAAATTTTACTGTGTGGGATATTCTATTATACGTTATTACCTGAATCATTATCCGATCAGTAATCTCGAAGGGCATAAGGCGAGATCGATCGGGGTGGATGTGATCGCCACGTTTCTGCCGGATGATGTGGTGGATGGTTTGTATAAGGCGGTAGGTCTGGCGGGTCTTGAAGTGGCGAATCTGACACTGGAGCCGATCGCCGCGATCCAGGCCGCGATCCCTGAGATGTACCGCATGTTAAATATTGCGCTTGTCGATGTAGGCGCGGGAACATCTGATATTTCCATTACGAGGGACGGCAGTATCGTCGCTTATGGGATGATACCGGTCGCGGGGGATGCCCTGACAGAAGTGATCGCCAGACACTGTCTTGTAGATTTCAAAAGTGCGGAGGCGATCAAACGGGAAGCAGGTGAAAAGGAAGAGATTCAATATAAAGATATCATGGGACTGACGCAGACCATTTCCAGAGATAAGATTCAGGAAGTGGCGTCGCCTGTGATTCAGGACATGGCAAAGCGTGTTGCCGATAAAATCAAAGAGCTGAACGGGGACAAATCGGTCAGCGCCGTGTTTGTCGTCGGCGGCGGCGGCAAACTTGCCGGATATACGGACGCGCTGGCAAAAGAACTTGAGATTCAGAACGAGCGTGTGGCGGTGCGGGGCGAGGAAGTCATGCAGCAGGTAGCGTTCTATGAGGAGGATGCGAGGAAAGATTCTCTTATGGTGACGCCGATCGGCATCTGTTTAAGTTTTTACGAACAGAGCAATAATTTTATATTTGTCACATTTAACGAACAGAGAGTGAAACTGTATGACAATAGTAAGCTGGCTGTTGTCGATGCGGCCATGCAGGCAGAGTTCCCCAACGACGGCCTGTTTCCGAAGCGCGGAAAAGAACTGAACTATACCGTTAACGGCAAGGCGCGCATCACAAGAGGGGCGCTCGGAGAAGCCGCCGTGATTATGGTCAACGGAAAAGAGGCGGATCTTTATACGCTGATCCGGGCAAACGATCAGATCAAAGTGATCGAATCGACGGCAGGCGAGGCGGCAGCGCTTGATGTCAACCAGCTTCCGGAGTTCGGTTCCGTGATGTGGGTGGAAGTAAATGAGAAAAAAATAGAACTCCCCAAATTTGCGCTGGTAAACGGCCGGCTTCAGTCAGGATACTATGCGATCAAAGAAAATGATGCGATCGAGTTTCTGAATTATTATACGGTCAGACAGGTTGCGGAGTTTATGGACGTGATCATCAATCAGGAGTTGAATATTTACGTCAATAATAAGCTGGCGGATATGGATACGAAAGTTTATGAAAACTTTTCCGTGATCTGGACGATGGAAGAGCTGCAGTTGTCTGACAGAGATCTTTATGGGAGCGGCGCACCGGATACGTATGACAGTCTGCCTGAGGATGACGGAAGCTATGTGAAGAGCGAACCGCGCAAAGAAGAGAATCCGCTGTTTGGAGGTGCAGAGGCGCAAAGAACGGCTTTCAGCCAGCCGGTGGACAGTGAGGCAGAACCGATGTCCGGCCAGCCAGTAGTAAAGGAAGATGGATCTGTGGTAAGTCAGCTGACAGCGAAGGAAGCGGGGGCTGCTGTAAGTCAGCCTACGGTGAATGAGGCAAGAGCAGCGATCGCTCAGCCGACAGCGAAGGAAGAGGGGTCTGCGGTAAGTCAGCCTACGGTGAATGAGGCGGGAGCAGCGATCGTTCAGCCGACGATGAATCAAGAGGGGTCTGCGGTAAGCCAGCCGGCAACGAATCGAGAGGGGTCTGCGGTAAGCCAGCCGGCAACGAATCAAGCGGAGTCTGCTGTAAGTCAGCCGATAGTGAAGGAAGCGGGGTCTGCTGTAAGTCAGTCGACAGTGACCGCGGCCGGCCCATTCAATATTCCGATGGCGATCCATGTGACGGTCAACGGTCAGCAGATCCGGATGGAGGGCAAGACTGGTTATATTTTTGTCGATGTGTTTGATTACATAAACTTTGATCTGTCGGTTCCGCAGGGAAACGGCATTGCCACAGAACTAAACGGTAGAAATGCACAATACATGGAGCCGATTCACAGCGGCGATGTGATAAAAATATATTGGAAAGACTGAAAAAATTATGAGATTATGCAGTATAGCAAGCGGGAGCAGCGGAAACTGTATTTATGTTGGATCCGATGCAACGCATTTATTGATTGACGCCGGGATCAGCGGCAGACGGATTGAGGAAGGAGCCGCTGAGCTGGGGCTGAAACTGGCGGAAATAGACGGAATTTTTATTACGCATGAACATACGGATCATATCAGCGGTCTCGGCGTGCTTGCCAGAAAATACGGTATCCCGATTTATGGGACGTTCGGCACGCTGCAGGCTGTGCGGCGGACATCCTCTCTTGGAAAAATGGAGGAATCACTTTTTCATACGATTAGCGCCGACGAAAAATGTATGATCAAAGATATCTCCCTGTATCCGATGCGGATATCGCATGATGCGGCGGAGCCGGTGGCTTATCGTATCAGCCATGATAAAAAGAAAATAGGAATCCTTACGGATCTGGGCTGTTATAATGATTATACGATAGCCTGTATGCAGGATTTGGATGTCGTGTATCTGGAGGCCAACCATGACATCAATATGCTTCAGGTGGGACCTTACCCGTATTATCTCAAACAGCGTATTTTGAGCGACAGAGGACACCTGTCGAACGATTCCTCCGGAAAACTGCTCTCGAAACTGTTGAACACCCATTTGAAGGCAGTGGTTCTTGGACATTTAAGCAAAGAAAACAATCTGCCGGAGCTTGCCTATGAAACGGTTAAAGTCGAGATTATGATGTCGGAGGCAGGATACCGGGAAGGGGATTTCCCCATTTATGTTGCCAAAAGAAGCGAAGTGTCCCAGATGATCGAAATATAAGAGAAAGGCATGGTAAGAAAATGAAGAAGACCATTATTACAGTTGTAGGAAAAGATACGGTAGGCATCATTGCCAGAGTGTGCACTTATCTTGCACAGAATCAGATCAATATCCTCGATATTTCCCAGACGATCGTGCAGGGTTATTTCAATATGATGATGATCGTCGATATGAATCATATTCAGAAAGACTTCGGCGTCATTGTCGAGGAACTGGTAACGCTAGGCGAGAGCATCGGCGTGATCATCAAGTGTCAGAAGGAAGAAATTTTTAATCAGATGCACAGGATTTAGATAAGGCATGCGGATTTGAGATGCTGCGAAGCAGAAGGTAGAAGCGGCTGCGGCGAAACAATAGAGACGGAGGCGGTAATTCATTGATCAATATATTTGAAGTTGCGGAAACAAATGAAATGATAGAGAAGGAAAATCTGGATGTCAGGACGATCACATTGGGGATCAGCCTGCTTGACTGTATCGATTCGGATTTAAAACTCTTAAATGAGAAAATATATCAGAAAGTGTATGATGCGGCCAAAGATCTGGTTGCCACGGGGGAACAGATTGCAAGGGAATATGGTATTCCGATCGTGAATAAAAGGATTGCGGTTACGCCGATTGCGCTTGTCGGCGGAGCGGCCTGCCGGACGGAAGAAGACTATGTTGGGATCGCGAAGACGCTTGATAAGGTGGCACATGAGGCAGGCGTCAATTTCATCGGCGGGTATTCTGCGCTTGTCTCGAAGGGAATGACTGCCGCAGACGAAAAGCTGATCCGCTCGATCCCCAAGGCGCTTGCCGTTACAGAGCGGGTGTGCAGTTCTGTCAACGTGGGTTCTACGAAGACGGGAATCAATATGGACGCCGTGAAGCTTATGGGAGAGATCATCAAACAGACAGCACAGGCAACGAAAGACGCGGATTCACTCGGCTGTGCGAAACTGGTGGTATTTTGTAATGCACCGGATGACAATCCGTTTATGGCAGGTGCGTTTCACGGCGTGACGGAGGCCGATAAGATCATTAACGTAGGCGTCAGCGGCCCGGGCGTTGTCAAAACCGCATTAAGCAGGGTGCGGGGTGAGAATTTTGAGGTGCTTTGCGAGACGATCAAGAAAACTGCTTTTAAGGTTACAAGAGTCGGTCAGCTGGTCGCAAAGGAAGCGTCCAGGAGGCTGCAGGTGCCGTTTGGGATCGTAGATCTCTCCCTTGCACCGACACCGGCGATCGGGGACAGTGTAGCGGATATTTTGTGTGAGATCGGATTGGAACATGCCGGAGCGCCCGGCACGACAGCGGCGCTTGCCCTGTTAAATGACTGTGTGAAAAAGGGCGGTGTGATGGCGTCTTCCTATGTCGGAGGACTGAGCGGCGCGTTCATTCCTGTCAGTGAAGACCAGGGAATGATAGACGCGGTGAATGCGGGAGCATTGACGCTCGAAAAACTGGAGGCAATGACCTGCGTCTGCTCAGTAGGGCTTGATATGATCGCGATTCCGGGCGATACGAAAGAGACGACCATCTCCGGTATTATCGCGGACGAGATGGCGATCGGCATGGTCAACCAAAAGACAACGGCCGTGCGGCTCATTCCTGTGATCGGCAAGGGCGTTGGCGAGACTGTGGAGTTTGGCGGGCTTTTGGGTTATGCACCGATCATGCCGGTAAACAGTTTTTCCTGTGATGCGTTCGTAAACCGCGGCGGCAGGATCCCTGCGCCGATCCACAGTTTTAAAAACTGATGTCAGGCAGGCATCCGCAGCTGCAGGGGTGTTTTCGTTAAGAGGCAGTATGTTATGTCAAATAGAAGAACAGGAACAAAAACGCATAAGATGACAGAGGGGAATCCGCTCAGCACGATTCTCCTTTTTGCCATTCCTATGATCTTATCAAATTTTTTTCAACAGTTTTATACTGTCATCGATACGATTATCGTGGGTAAGAGACTGGGTACACAGGCGCTTGCCGCTGTAGGCAGCGCGGGCAGTATCACGGCTGTATTCGTGCAGCTTTCCACGGGACTTGCGCTCGGGGGCTCCATTGTAATCGCCCAATATTTCGGGGCGGGCAGGAATGATAAGATCTGGCAGTGTATGGTGACTTCCACGGTTTTTTGCGCAGTGACGGCACTTTTGTCTACGATTCTGATCTGGGTGGGAGCGGGACCGCTTCTGCGCCTGATCAATACGCCGGAAGAGGTGGTTCCCATGGGGATCCGTTATCTGCGGTTTTACTTTCTGGGCTGCATCCCTATTTTTGTTTATAATGCTTTAAACGGGGTGTATGTGGCGCTCGGAGATTCCAGAACGCCGCTCAGATTCCTGGTCGTGTCTTCGGGCTTAAACATATTGTTAGATCTGTTTTTTATCATCATATTGCATGGAGGTGTCGGCGGTGCGGCGGCAGCGACGGCAATCTCACAGCTTGCAGCGGCGGTTCTTGCCCTGGCTGATGTGCCCAGGCTTCTTGCCGGGATGGAACGGGATCAGGACATGCCGCTTTTTGATAAAACGATTCTTTTTACTATGCTTGGGTTTGCGCTGCCTTCGGCGCTTCAGCAGTCCATCGTATCGGTAGGCTCCGTGATCGTGCAGGCTGTGATCAATCGTTTTGGAGCGGCCGTCATTGCAGGGAGCGCCGCAGCGGCAAAGGTTGTGAATCTTGCGACTGCAATACCGATTAATTACAGCAATGCTTATTCGAATTATGTAGGACAAAATATCGGAGCCGGGAAAGTGGAACGGATCTGGCCGGGGCTGCGGGCCTCCATGATCAGCTGCGGGGCGGTTTCTCTCGTTATGACAGCGTTTTTTGAAATTTTTCCCAGACAGATCATCGGGCTTTTTATAGAAGAGACAGAGAGAAACATGGAAGAAGTGGCGGCGGTCGGATGTGCTTATATCAGGGTGGTAGGTGCCTTTCTCGTTGTGTTTTCGACGTTCATGCTCGTGAAGGCTACGTTTAAGGGCAGCGGCGATATGAGCTGGTTCATTATAACAACGCTGCTTAGTTTTTTCGTCCGACTGTTTCTGACAGTCTTCTTTGCGCCTGTTGTCGGGGTGGAGATCATCTGGTGGGCGTTCTGCGCCGGATGGGCGGCCGCGATGCTTGTCGCCATAGCCAGATACGTGCAGGGCGGCTGGAAAAAGAAAAAGATTATTCATTAAAAGGAATCATTTCATTATTAGATCAAAGATTCCCGCAGGGGCTTTGACGGAAAGAAAATTATTTGTCAAGGTATTGTCTCAGGTGTTTTTTGATGGCGTCGAAACTCTCGACACTCAGTACGTGTTCCATTTTACAGGCATCTTCCACAGCAGTCTTTTCGTTGACGCCAAGCTGTATGAGCCAGCGGGAGAGCAGAAGGTGCCTTTCGTACATTGTCTCAGCAATCTGTCTTCCGGAATCAGTCAGTGTGATAAATCCATTGTCATCCACATTGATATATCCGTTTTCACGAAGGTTTTTCATCGCCACGCTGACACTTGGTTTTTTGAATTCCAATTCATGAGCGATATCGATCGAACGGACATTGCCTTTTTTTATTCCCAGCATCAAAATGGTTTCCAGATAATTTTCGGCCGATTCCTGTATTTTCAAAATAGCGCCTCCTAAAGCAATGGTATTAATAAACAGTCTAACACAAAACAGAAGGCTTTGCAAATGGAACTGCCTGCACGCATTTGCTGCACTGAGAGCTTTGTCACAGTGCGGCAGTATACGAAAGGAAATAACCGGAACATGAAAAGCGGACAACTATTAATGCAGTTAAAGGATGGAAAGGCATTTACGAAACGGGAACAGCTGGTATTGCTGTACCGGCTCAGCATGCCTGCGGTTCTGGCGCAGATCACGTCGATTATCATGCAGTATATCGATGCCGCCATGGTGGGGAGTCTGGGAGCAGAGCCGTCAGCTTCGATCGGCCTGATGGCGAGCAGTACATGGCTGTTTGGCGGGACCTGCGGGGCGGTTGCATCCGGATTTTCCATTCAGGCAGCACAGAGTATCGGCGGCGGAAAGAGGGAACAGGCAAGGAGCATCATGCGGCAGTCGGTCCTGTCGGCAGTGCTTGTGAGCTTTATTTTGACAGTTGTCGGTGCGCTTATAAGCGGCCCTCTTCCGGTATGGCTTGGCGGTGCGCCGAATCTGCAAAAAGACGCTTCCTGTTATTTTCTCATTTTTGCAATTTCTTTGCCGTTTATTCAGATGAACAGGCTGGCAGGAAGTATGTTCCAGTGTGCCGGAGATATGAGGACACCGGGTATCTTAAATATTTTGATGTGTATCGAGGATGTTGTTTTTAATATGTTGTTTATCTTTCCGACGCAGACGGTTTCTCTGGGAGGAGCTGTGTTTCGGATACCGGGTGCGGGCCTCGGCGTCATGGGTGCAGCGCTCGGAACGGCTTTATCACAGCTTGTGACAGCTGTTTTGATGATGGGTATTCTGTGTCTGAGATCAGAAACTTTCCGGCTGAAAAGAGGGGAAAGCTGGAAACCTGAAAAGGACTGTATCAGAAAAGCAGTATGTCTGGCGGTGCCGATTGGATGGGAAAATGTGATGATGTGTGGAGCCATGGTAGCGACGACACGGGTGGTCGCGCCGCTTGGCGCGGTGGCGATCGCGGCCAATTCCTTTGCGATCACGGCTGAAAGCCTGTGTTATATGCCCGGTTACGGAATCGGGGATGCGGCCGCGACACTGACAGGACAGAGTATCGGGGCAGGACGGTATGAGCTGTCGCGCAGATTTGCCCGGATGGCAGTGTGGCTTGGCATCGGTGTGATGGCGGCGACCGGAGCCGCAATGTTTTTTGCCGCGCCTTTTATGATGTCGCTGCTGTCGCCGGACCCGGAGATTCAGAGGCTGGGTGTGGAAGTATTGCGGATCGAAGTATTCGCGGAACCGATGTATGCAGCGTCGATCGTTGTATCCGGAGCGCTGCGTGGAGCCGGTGATACGCTGATACCAAGTATGATGAACTTTGCCAGTCTGTGGTTTGTCAGACTGCCTCTTGCGATCTTTCTTTCTGCACGCATGGGTCTTCGCGGCGCCTGGATCGCGATGTGCCTGGAATTGTGCTTCCGGGGCGGTATCTTTCTGATCAGACTGTACCGCGAGAAATGGATTTCGGGGATGTCTGTGGAAAAGGGGCAGGCTTAAAGAATGATTGCGCAAACAACAGGGGGAGCGGTTTTTCCGCTCCCTTCCTGCTTTTCTTTGTGTCTCAATTTTGTTCATTCGTTATCTGCAAAATTCTTTCCATATCTGAGATCAGTTCTCTTGAATAATTTTCTGCTTCATAATAAAGACGTTCCGCTTCCATAAAAGATTTACTGTTAATGGCATTCATCACATCTACGCCGTATGTATGGAATTTACGGTGTTTTGGACCAAGTCCTTCCCAGATCGGACCAACACCCGGTATTCTTGGCGTCATGGCATAATAAAAATGTCCGAATCCACACTTGGTGGAATCAATCTGTAAGGGTGAGATTTTTCTTTCACTTACCATTTTGCGGAGATTGCCAAGCCATGCATGATGTGAAGAGATGGCGCTTTTCATATATTGTGCAAACTCTGTATTCTTTAACTGGTAAAAATCATCCTGCGTCATATTGCCCATCTGTTTAACGGTCTCATCGAGCGTTTTTTCGATATCGACTACCGGCATGGCGGCTTCCTGTAATTCCTGTCCGACCTGACGCATGAAATCGGTGCTGTCCCTTAACTGGTTTTCCATTTCGGACATGGAACTGCTGATTTCTTCGCTGACAGCCGCGATGGAACTGATCGATTCGGTTACTTTGGAAACATGCTGTTTGCTTTCATCATTGAGTGCCCATATATTGTTGATCCGGTCGGACATAGAGTCAAGTGACTGAATCGTGTTTGTGGAGCTTTGGACGCTTTTCTGGGAAGCGTTTTTCATGTTGTCCACAAAAGTACTCATATCCCGTGTCAGTTTCTGTGTTTCTTCAGCGAGAGAACGTATCTCATTAGCGACTACGGAGAATCCCTTTCCCGCATCTCCGGCTCTGGAAGCTTCTACGGAAGCATTGAGGGCCAGAATATTTGTCTGCAGGGAAATGGAGTCGATTCCTGCGATGACGGCATTCATCTGGTTGATGATATTGATGAGTTCATCCATATCCTGCTTCATTTCACGGGAGATCGCGATCGTCTCGGCGGAAAGTTCTTTAATCGTCGTTAATTCGGTCTGTCCGGCATCTATTTTACGGAACACTTCTTCGGCCTCTCCAGAAACTTCGATGATGGTATTGGTCATTTCTTCGTGCTGATTGTTTGTGTGTCCGCCTCCGACAGAAGCGCCAAAAATAGTTTCTGTAGCTTTTGACACTTTGCGGGAGATATCCATTATTTTTTCTGTCTGGTGCTGCATTGTCAGGTCAAGAGAACTGATCTGCATGACTGCTTTGATATTTTTTTCAAAAACCTCTGCAAACTGCTGTCTGCCCCGAAGGAGTCTGGTATAGATCCTGTTGATCTCAGGGTCACGCGTATAGTCGGTTTCTTTTAATTCTGACATTGCCCGCATAAGCGCCATTTTCCTTTTTCTCATTGCCATTTCCTTATCCTCTTTACTTTCTTTTGATTTTGCTGAAAAAAATATTATACTTTATATCATACGTGATTTTCAGGTTTTTGCAAGTCTTTTTACAATTGGAAGATGAGGAAAATGATGGGATGGCGGTTTATGCATTTTTTGAAAGGTAAATGGTCGTTTTTGCATAGTTTGCGAAATATATTGCTTAGAATACATCGTCAATATATCCTATAATCAAGAACATAGAGGTGAAAGAAATATACAATATCCACAAAAAAAGTGACAGGTTGAAAAATCAAAGATTTTTCAACCGACAATTTGAGTCAGAGCCGGGGATATGCCATGATCGCAGTCTGAAGTTTGAGATTTCCGACGCGAGTCATCGCAGTAAACTGCTCTGACATGGAAGATCAGGTTGTTCAGAGGGAGGAGATTTTTATGGCGAAGAGCAAAACGTCCGTGCCCGCGGTGAGGACGAAAACCACATGGAAAAATGCCTTGAAACGTGACTGGCAGCTATATCTGCTGATACTGGTGCCGCTGGTGCTGGTATTTGTATTCAGTTATGCGGCATATCCGGGACTGCGGATGGTGTTTATGAATTATAAACCGGCGAAGGGCTATGCAGGTAGTGAATGGGTAGGCCTCGATATTTTCAGAAAGATTTTTAAGGATGCAGATTTTCTGCGCGCTCTGCGAAACTCTCTTGTCTTTAATTTTCTGGATCTGATCATTGGTACGCCGGTCCCGATCCTGTTGGCGCTGCTTCTCAATGAGCTGCGTTATCCTAAATTCAAGAAATTGTCGCAGACGATCCTTTATCTGCCGCATTTTCTTTCCTGGGCGATCATCGGCAGCGTTGCATATCAGCTTTTTAAACCGAGCAGCGGTCTGATCAATGTCCTGATTATGAATATGGGAAATGAACCGGTTCCGTTTTTGACAGAAAAATGGCATTGGGCAGTCACCTATCTCCTGATCGGTGTATGGCAGACGATGGGCTGGGGCACGATCATGTATCTTGCCGGCATTACGAGTATCAGCGGTGAATTATATGAGGCGGCCATGATAGACGGCGCCGGCAGATGGAAACGTATGTGGCATATTACACTCCCGGGAATCAAACCAACGATCATCACTCTGCTGATCATTAATCTGGGACGCGTGATGAACAGTAACTATGAGCGGCTGGCCGTTTTTGGAAACTCACAGGTAAAAGATTTCCAGTACCAGCTTGCGATCTACATATATGAGAAAGGTCTTGGAAATTCACAGTTTTCCATGGCTACGGCAGTCGGTCTGTTCCAGTCCGTGATCGGCGTGATACTGGTGCTTTTGGCAGACAGGTTTGCCAAATCGATCGGTGAAGAAGGTCTGATTTAAGGAGGAGGGAAGAAGATGGCTAAGAATAAAGCAGTAAATGCTGAAGAAGTAACACCCGATGGCAGCCGGGCAATCAATAAGTTCCGTCTCAGTGATGCGATGATCATGCTTGTGCTGGGGCTGTTGTGCCTTACCTGTGTTCTGCCTTTTATCTATCTGGCTGCGAAATCAATTTCCAGCAACAGTGCGGTACTGGCAAAGCAGGTTTATCTGATCCCGAAAGAGATCACATTTGACGCATATGTGTCTTTGTTTAAGGATGGTTCCATGGTGCGTTCCATGGGGTACAGCGTGCTTGTGACAGCGATCTTTACGCTGTTTGGTATGATCGCATGCACCTGTGCGGCCTATCCGTTATCGAAAAAAAGGCTGAAAGGCAAAGGGGTTCTCACTTTCCTTTTAATGGTACCGATGTATTTTAATGCCGGTCTGATCCCGACCTACCTGCTTTATAAGGATTTAAATCTCCTTGACAATATGTGGGTGTTAATCTGGCCGCTCATTTACTCACCGTACAATATGCTGATCATGAAGACATTTTTGCAGAGCAGCATACCGGACAGCCTGGAAGAATCCGCTTTTTTGGACGGCGCATCGAATCTGCAGATTTTGTGGCGCATCGTACTGCCGCTTTCCAAACCGATCATTGCGACGCTCTCCCTTTTCTATGCAGTAGGGCGCTGGAATGCCTATGCGGATAACCAGTACTATATCCGTTCGGATCATTTAAAAATGGTACAGTACAAATTATACCAGAT
This sequence comes from uncultured Lachnospiraceae bacterium, assembly GCA_947577185.1. Lineage (GTDB taxonomy): Bacteria > Bacillota > Clostridia > Lachnospirales > Lachnospiraceae > UBA3282. Next base: position 65,007 of record CANPUE010000009.1, read on the forward strand.
GGTGGCATCGGCTACCGAGGCACAGACGACTACGCTTTCCGAGGCGGCGGCCGTGACCAGTACACCGGAAGTGCTGCAGGCAGCGTCCATTATGTTCGTAACGATACCGATCATCATCATCTATCCTTTCTTACAGAAATATTTTGTAAAGGGTGCAATGGTTGGTGCCGTAAAGGGTTAAAAAGCTTACGCGAAAATACATACTGGTAGTTTTCCGCGAAACAGCGGATTGACTATAAAAAGGATTTAGAAATTTTTTACAAAAAGGAGGATTTATTATGAAGAAGAATGTTCTTCAAAAGGTGTTGGTGCTGACGATGACTGGCGCTATGTTAGCGGGGACGCTCAGCGGATGCGGAAACGGCGGATCTGATGACTCATCATCCAGTTCATCCGATACACAGACAGCGACAGAAGACAACAGTACAGACGACACGGCTGCAGACAGCAGTGCAGATTCAACAGATACTGCAGCGGATAATGCTGACGCTGAAGCAGATGCGCCTGCAGCTGACGCTGCGGCAGGAATTGACGGCTGGGAAGCTTTTGGCGACAATGTGACATTGAAAGTAGCTGTTTATGACAGAGGTGTGGAAGGCGTACCGACAGTTGATGACAACTACTGGACAAAATGGGTTCAGGAGAACTTTGGTGACAAGTACAACATCACGGTGCAGTATGTGCCGATCACAAGAACTGACGTTATGACAGATTATGCGCTTCTTGCAGCGGCAGATGATCTGCCGACGATCCTGATGGAGTATGACTATCCTAAGGTAGCGCAGTGGGCGAACGATGGTTATCTGGCAACTTACAGCCTGGATGATTTTGCACAGGTTGCTCCTACTTACTATCAGAGAATGGTAGACAACGATCAGCTGTCTTACACGGAACTGGCCGGTGAAACATATTTCGCGCTTGCTTTACGTCCGTATTATAACACGACTTATACCTATCAGAACTTTGTACGTCTTGACTGGTTAAAGCAGGTTGGTTATAACGAAGTGCCCAAGACATACGACGAGATGGTAGACGCACTGACGAAGATCATGGAAGCAGGTCTGTGCGAGCATCCGGGTTCCCCGATCGTTGCCAACAAGATGGTAGCAGTCGGTGCGGATACACAGAACTATCCTTTCAGAACATATCCGCTGAATGAGGAAGAGTGGGCAGTTTACGGTGATTACAATATCGTTCCGATGAACTGGGAGCCTGCAAAGAAATATTTACAGGCATCCAATGATTTGTACAACAAGGGTATCACGAATCCTGAGTACTACATCACAGACGACGAGACATGGAAAGCTGATTTCATCAACGGCAAGGCATTCAACTACAGCAATTATATCTCCGCAAACATGGATTTCCTCACATCTTTCTATGAGAACAATCCGGACGCGGAACTGGCAGTCGTTCCGGCTGATGCAGAATACGGCGGTTCCTATGGATACCGTACGGATAACCCGTTTGGTATGATCATCGGATTCTCCTCACAGGCTACAGAAGATCAGTTGAAAGCAGCCTGGATGTACATGGAGTGGATGACACAGGAAGAGAATCTCTTCACGATGCAGTGGGGTGTTGAAGGCGAGAACTACAATACAGAAAACGGACTTCCGGTATCTGTAGCAGACTACGAAGGCGATTGCAAACAGGGCTTCAACAACAACAAAGACTACTGGTGTGTAACGATCGAGAGCAGAAATGCCGGTACGATCGAAGAGATCATTGCAGCAACGACTCCTACAGGACTTCCTCAGGACTTTACACAGGATGTGATTGATTTTTACAACAAACGTCTTGAGATCTCTACAACCGATTATGCCTGCACAGATGCGATCTATGCGGTAACGCTTGATTCCGCTTCCGAATATTCAGGAACGCTTGCATCTTTATGGACAGAGTATTATGATACCCTGACAATGTGCAAACCGGAAGAATTTGACGCGAAGTATGAAGAGTTATCCCAGAAATATCTGGATGCAGGTTTCCAGGCTATCATCGATGAGAGAACGGAAGCTTACAACGCAGGTAACACAACAAAGATGAAATGATCATAAAACGGAGGGCAGGCGCTCAGGCGTCTGCTCTTTTTTTGCTTGCTTTTTTAAACGCAGCTGGTATAAGATAATGATAGAAAAGATTCTGTAAGGACGGGCGTATAAATGGCAAAGCATGTAAGAACAATAACGGAATGCCGCAATTATTATCTGGCTCCTCATTTTCCGGTTTTACTGCTTACCGGAGAGCATTGGAAAATTTCTAATGTTCCCAGTGACAGACTGCATTTTCATAACTGTCTGGAAATTGGGATCTGCCATTCCGACAGCGGCTGTATGGAGTTTTACGGGGAAACGATTCCTTTCAAAGAAGGAGACGTGACCTTTATCCCCCGCAATGTATCCCACACAACATATTCGGACCCTGGTGTAACGAGCCACTGGTCCTATCTTTTTGTGGATCCCAAGGGGCTTTTGAAAAATTCTCTGCCGCCGGCATGGGAAAATTTTGATTTACAGCCATTCCGCTTTCAAAACTTCCAATATATACTGAGCAGGGAGCAGTACCCGGCCGTATACCAGCTTGTCATGCTGTTGATCGAAGAACTCAGAGAAGAGAAGCCGGGTTATCAGTTTACCACAACAGGGCTGATGCTGGCTCTTTATATAGAAATATTCCGGATTCAGTCTGAGGAAAGGGAAGAAAAAAACGAAAAGGGGGGGGACGTTTCAGGTGAAAAGATGGAAAATACAGAAGATGACTTCTCACATTCCTCCACACCGCTTCCCATTGCTCCGGCGCTTGACTATATCGAAAATAATTATATGAAGCAGTTCAGCATGGAATTTCTGGCTGGCTTATGTCATTGGAGTCCGACTCATTTCCGACGGATTTTCCAGTCTGTAATGCGTATCTCACCGCTCAATTATGTTAACCATACGCGCATCCAGAAATCGTGCAGTCTCCTTTGCAGTACGGAAGATTCGATATTAAGCATTTCAGAAGCGGTCGGCTTCCAGTCGGTTTCCAGCTATAACCGCTACTTCGTGCGGATCATGCAGATGTCGCCGAGAGAGTACCGCAGGCAGATGCTGCAGTCCGATAAGCAGGCGGTACAGAATATGTCTATTTTGGAATATTCCGGGTGGATGTATCCGGAAGAATGAAAAGGGAGAAAGATATGATGTATCGGATTGGTATTTGCGATGATGATATTGCTTTCGGATGCCAGATAGAAGAATATGTGAAAGAGTATGCAAGGCAGGAAAATATTGCGATAGAAACAGAAGTTTTTTTGTCCGGGGAAGACTGCCTGAGATATTTAGAGACAAGCGCTCTGTTTGATGTGCTATTTTTAGATATAGAACTGAGCAGACGCGTCAACGGTGTAACGGTGGGACGTTTAATGCGCCGTGATCTGGCAAATGAGGTAACGCAGATTGTATACATATCAGCATATGAAAGCTATGCAATGCAGCTTTTCCAGAACAGACCACTGGATTTTTTAATAAAGCCCGTAAGAAAAGAAGATATTATAAGGGTTATGGAGGAATATAAGCGTATTTTTTCCGACAAAAAAATGTTTTTTGAATTTCATATTGGAAAAACGCCCTATCGTATTGCAGATCATGTCATTCAATATTTTCAGTGTTCCGGTAAGAAGGTCCGGATCGTTATAAATAATGGAACGGAAAAAGAATATTACGGATCGATGTCAGAGGTTGAAAAACAGATTGATCCGGATAAATTTTGGGCGATTCACAAATCTTATATCGTAAACATCAGCTATATAGCGGAATTTCGTATTGATGAAGTCGTTATGATAACAGGCGGGATCCTTCCCATCAGCCGTTCCTACAGGAAGAAAATACAGGAAAAACTTCTGCGTTTCAATATGATGAGAAGGAATCGTAAATGAATGTATATGATTTATTATTCAGTATGCTATTTAACATTTTAAGCATGTACATGAATATTCGCGTGATCAAATTATTTTTACCTGTTAAAATAACGAACGGGATGATTACGTTTCCGCTGTATGCAGGAGCATGGCTTTTTAACTGGTCGGTTTATTACTTTATTAATATACAGAATTGCACGACAGTTTCTCTCTTCATCGGGCTTATGGTTGTGACATGCGTTATTTTCCAGGGATATATGGGAAAGAAGCTGGCAGCCGTTGCAATTTCTATGGCTTCGTGCATTATTGTGGAAAATTTTGTGTGGGAAATATGCAACAGACGGCTGCACCTTTTAGAGAGCGAGGCGGTAGGCGGGTTTTGTTCGGTGATTCTGGAATTCCTGATTATATTAATGATTGAAAAGCACATACGTCTGGACAGATATATAAAACTTTCCGTGGGGAGCTATCTGAATATCCTGTTTTTATCAATCGGAAGCGTAGTTTTATCAGAAATCATATCGATGCCGGAACGCTCGAATGATATGGTGATGTTTGCGCTTGGGATTTTGTGTCTGATGAATGTAAGTACCTATTATATTTATGAAAAAAATTCGGAGACGTATCGGAAAAAACTGGAAAACGCAGCAATGGAAAAGCAGATTGAAATGTATGCGAAGCAGTTTGAGATGATCACACAGATTCAGGAAAATTTAAGGTCGGTGCGCCACGATATGAAAAATCATATTTCTTTACTGAATTCTTATCTGCTAAACCAGGAGTATGCGGAAGCCTGCGAATATACCCGGGAGCTTTGCGGAAATGTGGAGCATGTAAATGAGTATCTGAAAACAGGAAATATCGGAGTAGACAGTATCCTGAATTATAAATTAGAACGCATTGATAAAGATACCGGATGCAGACCGGAAATTAAGGTGGATGTTCCCAATCAGACGTTTATGCCGGATTTAGATCTGAATATCGTGTTAGGCAATCTATTGGACAATGCAATGGAAGCGCTCAAAAAAACGGACAAAAAATATTTGAGCATAGAATTGAAATTTGCAAAAGGGACACTGTATATCAGCATCTATAATGCATACAACGGGGAGCTGCATCAGGAAAAGCGGAGAATTGTAAGCAGCAAAGCGGACGTTCAAAATCACGGAATCGGGCTGGCCAATGTTGAACGGATTGTAAAAAAGTACGACGGAATGATCAAAATAAACCGGGACGAAGAGATTTTTGGGATTGATATTATAATGTATGTTGGAGGAGTGCAGTTATGAATGCACTTCTTTTCCATTTTTTCCCTTTATCGTACCGGTTTTTCCAATTTGGGAGCGGGGAGGAGAGAATGTGCTATTATTACAGAAAAAGAGCGGAGGTAAGACAAATGAGAAAGCTTTATAACAAATTGTATCGGGTAGCATTCAGCCTTGCATTGATTGCAGCAACAGTTTCTGTGAATGTTACCTGTGGAAGGAAATACTATCAGGAGGAACTTACGGATCAGCTTGACAAAATGAGAAAGTATAAAAATGAATAGGCTCCTTCGGAAACTGCAATTGTTGGGATACGTAGACAGCTCTAATTCCGAGGTGATTTCTTTCGGATTAAAAAGAATACGTGATTTTATAATCGACATTGCGGGAGCGCTGTTATGCGCGGCGATAATGGGCAACTTATTTGTAGGAGTATTATTTGAATTCACTTATGTTCCGCTAAGAGTTTATGCAGGCGGATATCATGCGTCCAGTGAAAAGAAATGTACTCTTTTATCCTGGGGGAGTGCAATATGTTGCCTGTTAATCGTTTTTTATTTATCCATTCCTGCCTGGTTTTTACATATTCTTATGGCTTTCTCTGCGATATGTATTATAGTGTTGTCTCCTGTTGAAAGCGCCAAAAAACCATTAAGTTCTAATGAGAAAAATATATTTCGCAAAAGAAGTCTGATGATTTTGTTTTTTGAAATCGCTTTTTATTGTCTTTTTATCTTATCAGGCATGGAAATGTATGCTAAAACAATGTGCATTGCGATCGTTTTGATCGTATCAGGGCTGATTGCAGGTCATTATTCGGAGAAATCAGTTTGAACATTGTAGAATGTTGTTCAGGGTGCTATAATCCAGAGAAAAAAGGACGCATGATATGATAAAAAGTTTATTATTTTTGCTAAAACAGGTATGGATTTATCGGAAATCCTATATTTTTTATTCCCTTCTTCTTCAGATTGCAAAACTGATGATTCCTGTTTCCTCTATTATTTTTCCGAAATATATTGTAGATGAATTGATAGGGAAACAACGAATAGATTTTATTATATTTTGTGTGATCGGGTTGTTATTGTTCAATTTCACAGGCGGTTTTTTGACGGATTTTTTGGAAGGAAGAATTTTCGCTGCCAGAGGAATTGTATTTAATAAATTTCAATGCGATATCTCCAGGAAATTGTTGGAATGTGATTATGAAAATATTGAAAATCCTGATTTTCTGGACGTCAAAGAACGGGCCAGAAAGTTCTTGTATGCCAATGGACAGGGGTTTGGCGTTGTACTGAACAGTGCATTTAACATTTTGGGGAATTTATTTATCTTCGTAAGTATTGTTGTGATCATCAGCACATTGTCCCTTTGGGTAGTTCTTGCGTTTGTCGGATTGGTTTTTCTCAGTACATTGGTTGATTCCAATGTCAGAAAAAATTATACCAAATGGGATCTGGAGAAAGCTCCGATTGAAAGAAAAACGTCTTATTTACTTAATGTAGCTGAAGATTTCTCTTATGGAAAAGATATCAGGATTTATAGTGCAAAGGATTTTTTGTTAGAAAAAATATCTCATCATATGAATTTATCCAACCGGTTTTATGAAAAACAGATCAAAGTCTTGAACCAATCTAAATATTTTAATTCTTTTATGACGTTTCTGCGTGACGGAATTGCTTATTTCTATTTGGTTTTTAAAGTGACAGCGGGTGCAATCAGTATTGGAGATTTCTCCATGTATATTAATGCAGTTTCGCAGTTCTCAAGTGCAATGAATGATCTATTACAAAGCATATTGGATATCCGTCAGTTCAGTGGATATTATGATGCACTGCAACAGTATTTAAATGTACCTTCTAAAATGCGGGAGGGCGAAAAAAGAACAGGCATTGATACGGAGCGTATTACTATAGAATTTGATGATGTTTCTTTTCACTATCCCGGACAGGACATTGATGCACTGCGTCATGTCAATTTGAAGATACATCCGGGAGAAAAAATTGCCGTGGTGGGAGAAAACGGAGCGGGAAAGACTACTTTTGTAAAGCTTCTCATGCGGTTATATGATCCCACAAACGGTTGTATCAGAGTAAATGGAGTAGATATCAGAACGCTGAATTACGATTATTATCAGTCTCTGCTTGCGGTAGTTTTTCAGGATTACAAATTGTTTTCTTTCACGGTTAAGGAAAATGTGGATTTCGGAAAAGAGAATGATGACAAGATCATTATTCAGAAGTTAAATCAGATTGGCTTGCAGGAAAAGCTGGAATTACTGTCAAAGGGAATCTATACGAATATATATAAAAACTTTGAAGAGGATGGTTTTGAACCGTCTGGCGGAGAAGGACAGAAAATTGCAATAGCAAGGGCTCTATATAAGGAGGCACCGATTATTATTTTGGATGAACCGACAGCTGCTTTAGATCCTAGGGCTGAATATAATATTTATCAAAACTTTAATCAGTTAATTCATGGAAAAACTGCCATATATATCACACCGTATGTCCAGTGCCAGATTTTGTGACCAGATCTTAGTTTTTAGCAGGGGAAGTGTTTATGAAAGTGGAACACATACAGAATTGATAGAAGCAAATGGGTTATATAGTGAATTATATAACATGCAGGCGCAGTACTACGTATAATTCAGAAGTGGGAAAAAAGCAGCCGCTCCTCGCCGGAGGAGTGGCTGTTTTTTAGACGTTTTGAAACAGTAAAAGCTGAAAACATTCTCTAGCAGTTCACCATCATCGTCTGATAAGGCTCCAGGTGTATTTCTTTGTTCCCTGCGTCGGTGACAACTTTTGTATGCTGCGTCTGATCACTGTTATTGATGACGACCAGTTTCCGGCTTTCGGGATAGTAAGCGCATTCCGTATCCGGATTGTCGGTCATGTATGGGCCGGTGATGCCTTCGCCGCCCGCATAACGGATCAGCTGGAACAGGAGCCGTGTGTTGGCGGGAGAGATCCGGTAGGAAGAGAGATAAATGCCCTTTCCCTTACCAAAGTCATGTATGCTGAGCGTGGGCTGACTGTTTTCGGCCAGTAGGACCTGAGTCTGCCCGTCTGTCAGGTAACGGTCCGGCATGGCAGGAAGCGAAGCCTGTGCGGGTACGAGCCTTTCCGGATCTGCCGCCTCAAACTGCCATCTGCCGTGGCAGACTCTTTCACCGGTATCTTTGTCTATGCCAAGCACATGCGCCATACGGAAATACGTGTCGTATCCCGGCACTGCGGAGGGCTCATTGACGCCGAGGAAGGTGCCTCCTTCATAGACCCACTGTGTTAAGGTTTCAATCAGTTTTTCGTCTTTCCAGGCATCGCCGCCGCTCCATGCACTGCCTGCATAGCCCGCATTGATGACGACGTTTACATCTTTTAATGCGCCTGCCTTTACATCCTCAAACGATAAGAACGATACTTCCACAGGGAGTCCTGCGAGGGATTCGTTAATGTGGATCAGGTCGTGTTTATCCGTCTCGTGGAAGTGACCGGAGAGCGTCCATGAACGAAGCGCGCCCCAGGCATGCAGCACGGCGACTTTTGTTTTGATACAGTAGGGAGCTCCTTCTTTATGAAACTCCCGGATTGCATGGAATTCCTGTGTGAGCTGTTCAATATAGTCACAGAAATCGGGAAAACCTTCTGTCAGGTGGAGATAACCGCCGAGCCCGATCCTGTCGACCGGAGCGCGCAGAAGTGCTCTTCTGATGCTGTTCCAGTAACGTTTGGCCTCCGCAGTGGGGTCACCGCCTTCCATAAACGTGGGAGCGCCGCCAAGACCTACAGGGAACAGGTACGGGTGCAGCCGCAGCTCGTGTACAGGAATGTCAACACCGGCGCAAAGCCTTGCCTCGAAGCCGGAGAAAACACATTTAATCAGGCCGTCAAAGCCAAATTCCTGGAATCTGCCGTTGTAGGGCTCCAAACCAACCCAGCTGTCATCATAAAAGACATAGGCTTTTTTGCCGTATTCGTGTACGATGTCGATCAGCTCTTTTCCGAAAGATATTACAAAATCATTGATAAACCGCATCCAGTCGGCTTTGCGGGGATTTCCCGGCATATGGGTCACGTGGAATTTTCCCTGGTTGACAAAGTCCTCCGCAGTCAGGGAATATCCATATTTTTCAGTAAATTCATCAAGGGCCCGGTCGCTTACGGTAAAGTCGTAAGAACCCCAGTCTGTGAACAGGGAACGGCATTTTTCGTGTGCGCCCCAGATCCAGACGAAATTATAAAACAGAGAAGTGAACCGAACGACTGTAGTGTCAGGATGCGACTCGCACCAGTCTTTCAACCAGCCTCTCAGATATTCGCGCGTCTCGGGATAGCGGGGATCGATCTGCATCAGATGTTCCTTTTCCCAATGGTTGGTCGTATGATTGTACATGGAAATCTCTTCCCAGATCCGGTAAGCAAGGAAGCTGACTGTATAGGTGTGCCAGAAAACGACATTTTGAATGGTTACCGTTCCGGTTTGCTTCTCATAGATCCAGTCGGTATTGTCTACAGGGATATTGACAGTCCTGTCATAAACCTGCCAGTATTTCATGGCCGCGTCCGTATCATTGATGGCAAACTGTTCTTCAAAAAACGATTCCATCAGATTGATCGTGAGAGAGCGGGTCTGATTTTTCACAGCAGTTGCAGGTGGCGTGCAAAGAAAAGTCTGCTGCAGTTTATTCATATTTTTTCCGGCCCATTCGTTGTGATCACGGATCACGCACAGTGTGGAATAGATTCCGTAGCCTGCATGAATGATGTCTTCGGAGAGTTCGGTGCCGTCGCTGTCACGGATCACGTCAGCGCCCCATTTGTCTGCAAGCTTTAAAGTCAGTTCTTCATAACCTGATTCTCCCGGCAGCGTGAAGCCGCCTCTTTTTTTCTCCATAGCAAATTCCTCCGTTTACAATATTGTCAGCTGGCGGCATATGTCTGCGCCCTGTGAGCGCGTGATCGGCTGTCCCAGACGGTCCGCATCGTCCTTAGAGAGAATTCCAAGGGTACAGGCCGCACGGATGAGAGGTCGAATTCTCTGATCCGGCAGATCGTCATAGAGGGCAGATTCCGGAGCCGGCAGTGTCCGCCTGCTCTGATATGCCATCATCAAAAAAATGATAAAATCCTGAAGCGTTACCGGCTCCAATGGATGAAATTTTCCGTCTTTGCAAAGATCCGGATCGATCATTCCGTTTTGCAGGCCGCATTCAATACATCCTGCGTACCATTCATGCCCGATGATATCGCGGAACTGGTCATTGTAGACATTTGTCATGAAAAATCCGGCCCTGCGGATTACCAGATCGATGGCTTCCGCCCGCAGGAGAAGATCATCCGGCCTGTCCGGTCCGGCAAATTCAGAAGCGTTGTTTTCCATAATAAATCCATCGGGACATTTGGGCGGTTTTACGGTTCCCGGTTCCGGCAGACTAGGAACTTTCTGTTTGAGCGCAGCGGCCAGACGGCTGTATGAATCATCCGCTTTGTCACAGACACGAATGATTTCCTTACAGATCATTTCGGCCATCAGACAGGCGCCAAAGTCGTTAAAGTGGGTATAGTCGGAAGGGTAGAAGAACTTTTTGGCCTCTTCTCTGCCCAAATGAATCACAAACTCCATGCTCAGACGGTGTAAGTCCAGAACAGGAACAGACAGTCTTTTGCCAAGGGAAAGAACAGCCTGTGCATATTCTTCAAGGAGATCGTTATAGGTTCCGTCGTTTCCCCGCCAACTGTTTCTCGCTACGGGAGTGACTAAGATGGGAGAGATTTTTTTATCCCTGCATTTTTTCACATAGTTTTCGAGATTTGACGTGTAACCTTCCTGCGCCTTTAAGTGCATCAGCTTTTGATCGTTGTGGCCAAACTGGAATAGCATATAGTCCCCTTTCGCGGCGCATTCAAAAGGAATCCCGGCGTGGCCTTCACTTAGAAAGCTTTCCGTTGTCAGGCCGGAATGCGCGTGATTGGAAACTGCGAGCGGACCGTTTATGTAAAGAGGAAGCATCTGCCCCCAACCGGCATAGCTTATTTCGGGTGCGTACGGATAATCTGCCGGCTGATCGGTCACTGTGGAATCACCGGCGATATAGAGAACAGAACATTCTTCCGGGATAAGGCGTGTGATCTCCAGCTCACTCAGATAAGGCTGGCTGGCCGTAACGGACAGTTCAATACAGAGATCATTGTATTGTTTTTCTTCGCCGCGCGGGATAATGCCGCAGACGTTTGTGAACAGTTCCAGGAAGAGATCTTCTCCTTCCATAAGAAGCGGACGCCAGGCGCAGAGGAGGCGTCTGCCTGTAAAAATGCGGATATCGGAAAGCGTTTTTGGCGCGCGGATCCGCATGTGGATCTTATAACAGCCTTCAGAAGGGACCCTGCATTTAAAACGCAGCGGAATCTGTTTATTTTTATCAGGGGATTCCAGACCTTCGGAATCTGCGCCGGACGAAACGACCGTACAGCCGTATGGATCCCGTACAATCCGGGTAAGCTGCGTATTCTGCAGCCATGCAAGGGGCAGAAAGCCGCCGTTTAATTCAGGGAATTTTAACAGCGGCTGTTGCTGCATGTTTTTTTCCGTAATAAAGCCGTAACCGCGTTCCGGCGTGAACAGATCGTCCGGTGTTACCGTGACGGCATCTTCTGTATCTGATGGGTAAAAAAAGTATTTTTTCGTGTAATCCTGCATATCTCAGAGCGCTCCGTCCTTGGCGATTGTGGAGGAGATGAGTACGCCGCTGAAAAAGGCGAGCGCAAGACCCTGTCCCCAGCCCTGAATCCAGCGTCTGGAAATACCGCGGTAACCTTCCACATCTTTCATGACGGCTGTGCCGCCAGACACGTTCATGACGCGGCCGTCTTCGGCTACATTGTCCAGGAGACCTTTGATTGCTTTATTGATATAGCGCGTATGTAACGGATTGCCGCGCTCTAACATCGCCGCGGCGATCCCTGCTGAGGCGGAAATCTCTTCATAAGAAGCTTCGTCATTCAGGACGGTACGCCACAGACCGTTTTCCGTCTGTACGGTCTTTAAAGCGGCAAGCTGGTCATTTAAGGAGCCTGCGACATCCAGATATTTTGGATAGAGATAGCATTCCGGCAGAACGCTTCCGACCTTTGACATTGTATAAGCAGCCCAGGCATTGGCTCTGCCCCAGTAAATACTGGACATGTGATCTTTGGTGATATTGTTATAGCCGTGATAATAAAAGCCTGTCTTTTCATCCTGTAAATAGTTGATGTGCCAGTACCACTGGTTCAGCGCATCCTCGATCATCGCTTCGTCATGATTGATCACACCGACCCGCAGAAGGAAATAAGCGGCCATGAACAGTGTATCGGCCCATGCCTGTTCCGGGAAGTCGTTTTTGGCCGACACGGTATGCTGTAACACGCTGTCCCCGAAGCGGAGCGCGTCTTTTTGCAGCCAGGCGATTTTGCTCATAACGATGTCCCAGTATTTCTGCTCTCCGGTGGCCTGATAGAGGGAGACCAGACAATGCCCCATCGCACACGCATTTACCGTCCACACGGAGGGCAGGCCGAGCTCGATCAGTTCGTCGATCCTGCTTTTTAAAAGCGTGAGGTATTTCTCATTTCCTGTTTTCTCATAGGCCTCACTGATGCCGTAGTACGCCACGCCGCAGGGCCAGTCCCAGGTCAGATCCATATTCATGGTTCTTTCTACAATTTTGTCAATAACATGTTCAATCTGTTCTTTCTCAAATTCCAGATGCATCGCGAAACCCTCCTGATCTTTATCGTTTATGGAGACGGACACGGCAGGCGCCTGACCGTCCGTACAGATTATTTTTTACATAATATTATAATAAGCGGGATGAGTTTTATCAATCATGCTTTCATTCAAAAACACAGCAATTTCGACCATATTGAAAAAAATCAAAAACGGGAACGGGCAGGGAAACAATGATTGAAAGGGGATAAGGAATTGTTATAATAAAAAGGTAAAAAAGACAATCATTCCTGCAACGAACTGGCATGGCATCTTATCTAATGTGCGTAAGCTTACAAAATTACATAATACGGATTTTTTGGAAAGGAGCAGGACACCAAATGGAAGAGCTGGTAAAAAAGGCAAAAAGAGGGGATGCCGAAGCTTTTATCTCTTTAGTGGAGAACTGCAAAGAGACTTTAAAAAGAGTCGCACTCGGATATCTCGGGAATGAGGAAGATGCCGCGGATGCGATACAGGATACGATTCTGTCAGCATATGAACATCTAAGCAGGTTAAAGAGGCCGGACTATTTTAAGACATGGCTTGTCAGGATCCTGATCAACCACTGCACGAAGATCTGGCGTTTTAACAAAAAAAGAAGCGGAATCGAAGAAGAATGGATTGAGGTGCCCGCAGAACCTGACAGGGCAAAAGCGGATGTGGAGTTCAGACAGCTGTTAAACAGTCTGCCCAAAGAGAGCAGAATTATCTTTCAGCTGTATTTTGGGGAGCAGTTTACGACCAAAGAGATAGCAGATATTTTAAAGATGAAGGAAAACACAGTCAAAAGCAGGATTCACCGGGGCAAAGAACATCTGCGTCTGGAATTGATACAGGAGAAGGGGAGGGAAAAAAGTGAAGCATAATATCATTGAAAAAGAATTATCTGATAAAAGATTATGTGAAATGTTAGGGTCGAAAACAGCGGATTGTGATGTGATTGACCATAAGATAGAAGAAGCGTATGCGATCATCAGAAAATTAAAGAGACGCAATTCCATGAGGAAGGTTTTCATAGGACTTGGCAGTGCGGCGGCCGTCTTTTTACTGGCTTTTGCTTTCTGTGTAATGAATCCCGTTATGGCAAGCGGAATACCGGTTCTGGGAGATTTTTTTGCGAAGGTAGCCGATGTGTTTCGATTTGGGCAGATTCCACAGGAGCAGTCGGAGATATTATATGATCCGAAACCGGAGGAGACGGAGGCAGGGCAGCAGCAGCCGGAACAGGAACCGGCCGCCGCATTCTATCAGGTATGTGACGGGGATATTACAGTCACGGTTGAGGAAAAATATATCTCGAATCAGGCGCTCTTTCTGGGCCTGCGCATAGAGAATGCTCAGGAATTTCCCCCGATGGCCGCATATGTGGACAACGGTGGGCAATGGCTGCAGGTGCGGACAAAGGAAACCTATTCGTTCCGTCCGGATCCGGTTTCGAACAGAAGAACGATAGAGGGTAAATTCGAGGATGCGCATACGTTTATCGGCATCATGCGGATCGACTATTCAGAGCTTGCAGTAGACGACAGTAAATATGCACAGGCGGTCGACGAGGCGGATGCAAAGGGTGAGGAGTACCCGGAGATTAACAATCTGACCTGGGAAGAATGGATGGATTATTACGAAATACCGGCTGCATTTACGATGCAGCTGGAGATTACCAGCATCATCGGGACATTAAAAAACCCCACGCGCCCGGAAGGGATGAAGAGTGATGAGGAACTGTCGCAGATGACGGATGAGGAAGTGGGAGAATACCGTAACAGCCTGCCCAGAGAATGGGTCGGTTTTCCGAATGTATACCAGCACTGGTATCGGGACGGGGAATGGCGGTTTGAACTGGAGATCGCGCAGACGGATGAGGTGGCAAAGGTTATTTCTGTAGACGAGGCGAACCAGGAGGGGATTGGTGTACAAAGCATAGAACTTTCATCGGTGGAAATGACGGTCAATACAATAGAAAAGACCTTAGAGCCGTTGTGGGTAGTCGTATTTGACGCCGATGGATCAGAACTTGCATATGCAGGAAATAACAATGTCTATGTGATTGCCGGGCATGACATTTCAAAAGTGACGATCTGTATCTGCCGGTTTGATGACTGGGAAGAAGCTAAAATCAGACTGGAAGATTCACAAAATGACCGTAGTTTCCGGGAACTGATCGGAGAATGTGCATTGTTCGAGACGACGGTAGACACTGGTCAGTAAAACAAAAAATATTTTTGATTATTTTTGAAACTTCCGGCCGTTGTGGATCGTATTATTAATGAAGGGGTCAGATCAGGGCGTTGTAGATAATCTTTACGCGCCCTGATAACACGAGAAGACAGAATATGACAAGACAAATATTTGAGACGTATTTCAGAAAATGGTATTTAACTGTATATCGTGTGGCATTTATTCAGATGAAGGCTCATGCGGACGCGGAGGATGTGGCGCAGGAAGTATTTGTCCGATTATTGAAAAATCAGCCGCAGTTTGAAAATGAAGAACACGAGAAAGCATGGTTTATCCGGACAGGCGTGAATCTGTGCAAGGATCTGATCAAGAGTAAATGGCGTACCACAACTGTCAGCATCGATAAGATACCGGAGCAGGAGCGGGCAAATTTTACGCTTCCATTTATGGAAGAAGATGAAACCCTGTGGAAGGTGATGGAACTGCCGGAAAAGTATCGGAACTGTCTTTATTTCTTCTATTATGAAGACTATTCGATCAGAGAGATTGCGCAGATCTTAAAGATGCCGGAGAATACGGTAAAAACAAATTTGAAGCGGGGCAGGGAAGCCCTAAGAGATAGTTTGAGCAGGAACGGAGGACTTGTATGAACGTAAATGGAGTAGGAAGACAGTCTTATTTTGGAAAAACAGAGAAGAAAGCGGCAGACCGCAAAAATTTTGGAAGCGGTTTTTATGAGAGTCTGTCTGAAAATATCAATGACAGAAATTCTGCGGGGCCAAAAAGAGAAAACAATGCCGTTGTGAGGAATCATGCGGTCAACACTGCTTATCCGTATCATAATGTGCCGGCTGCGGCGGGAAGATATGGAAATGACAAAGCTGACACAGCAGTGTTCGAGATTGATGCAAGAAACATAACTTATCAGGAGAGCGACTATGCCAAAGCCTATGCAAAAGAGGGATTTACGCTGATGGCGCAGATAGAGGAAAAGGAACGGAGCGTTTACATAGAGCGCAGACAGGACGACGGTACGGTTACGGGATTTTTGGTGAATCTCGATAAAGTAGATGCCAATACAACAGATCCGGTGGAGCAGGCGGCTTTGAAAGCGTGGCAGAAAAAAACGAATCAGACACAAGCGGGAGGGAATGATGGGGAAACGCTGACGGTGGAAGAAGCGCTCCTGCAGTTTTATGAGTTTGTTGAGGACCGGATCAAGAATGGGCCGCCAAAGTTTCTCATAGGAGCCACAGAACTTTCTGTTGAAGAATGGGATAAACTGTTAGAGAGCGTGGATGGCCAGATCGACGACATAAAAGAAGAAATGCGTGAGCGGATTGAAAAGCTGAAAGAACAGCAGTTAAAAGAACAGCAGGCTGCAGAGGAATATGCAAAAGGCGGACTTTCTAAAGAACCTGAAGATAAAAGGGAAGAAGAGATTGAGGAAAAATTACTGGAATCGTTGTTTCAGGAAAAGAATGTTTAAACAAAACCACGGGAGGAGATAGGGTATGTCTATTACAGGAATCGTAAGACAAAACATGGCAGTCAACAATCAGTATCAGGCAGTTAAAAAAATGGCGGAGGAACAGGAAAAGTCATTTGGAGCGGGGTATCTGAGCGCTGTACTGTTCCAGGATGCTGCGGCAAAGACAGATGCTTCGGATATAAAGTCAAAGACAGATGCATCAGGCGATTCTGAGAATGCATGGGCCGTCGCGATGTATAATATGGAAGGAAAGGCGACTTACTTTAATGGAGCGCGTCTGTCTTCCATGGAGGGCAAATCGGACAGCGGTATTCTCAGCTGCGGGGTATTGGAGGATGGATCAACATACAGTGCAGTTTATGATCCGGCATCTACGAACGAGGATCCTATTGTGGAAGTGAAGATTGAAAAAAACGGGGAACGGTATCTGGAAACAAAAGTGCATGTCAGTCAGGTAAAACCTTCAAAAGCATCGCAGGCAGAATTGTTTGCACTGTGCGCATTTGCTGAGGCGCAGGGACTCGCAAATGGTAAGGAACAATCGGAGGATTACCGGAATCTGCTGCTGCAGGGGAAAGAGGAGGCGCTTGGCGCGGCAGGAGCGGATGAGTTTGTGTATGGGAAGAAAAATTGGAACGTGCCTTTTTCCAAAGCAGGGCTGAATTCTGTTTTGCAGAGTGTAAAAGACCAGAAAGCCACTCCGGGACTGTCGCCGTTTGAAGAGCGCAGGCAGGCGGCTCAGGGTGCGCCGTATTCTTATCTGGCAAAGGATGGGATAATAGATTATAACGGCGTCATTTTTGTATGCGATAATGAACATAGATCGCTGCATCTTGGAGATACGAGTGACAGGAGCAAATGTATTCAGATTAGTCTTTCCGGCGGCGGTTCTCTGATCGTAAACAGAGATAATATCGGAGATCTGTCCAAAGCGATCGGCATGTTTTCTCCCGAGGATGTCAATCTGATTCTGCGTGCAATCGCGCAGGATGCCAAAATACAGCAGGTGCAGAAAGAAATCGACGATGAGAGATCCGGTATCGGTGAAGCGCAGGAGGCAGGCGAAACGGGAACAACAGAGGAAACAGATTCGATTGAAGCCGTGGAGGCACCGATACAGACAGGTATTTTGGGAAAAAAAGAGACGGAAGAACAATAAAGAAAAAGAAGACGGTTTACGATAAAAGGCATCTGGAAAATAGAATTTCGGATGTCTTTTATGATTTTGGGCTTTTTTAAGGCATTTGGGGAATCATGTTCAAAATATTGGTGCAAAAGAATCTGATATGGATTATAATGGAAATCACACGCCACTGTCATGTAATAGTCAAAAGGGATAAGGGATAAGCGAATGAGTGTTATCAGCAGCAAGGATGTCTATGAGATCATCAGAAAAACATTGAGTATCATCAATTCAAAGATTATGAACCACGGTGAGATTACAGGGTACATATTGTATAAGATGCTGGAATGTGAACAAATCTATACAGAGCAGGAGCTGGTGGATTATACAATGTTAGGCATCCTGCATGATATCGGTTTGTACAAAGAAGATAATATAAGTAATGTGTCTGATTTCGAGACAAAAAATCCGTGGCAGCATTCTATTTACGGTTTCCTTTTCCTGAAATATCTCTCACCGATGGATGACAGGGCGGAGATTGTTTTGTACCATCATTTGGATTATAACCGTTACGGTCTGATCCAGAGTCGTTATAAACATATTATCGAGTGTCTCAATCTGGCGGATAAAATGGATACTTTTCTTCATTTGCAGAAAGAAAAATTTGAAAAAGATTACTTTGGCTGTTATCGGGATATTATATTTTCCGGGGCAGCCCTGGATCTGTTTCACAGAGCGGAAGCCCAATACGGGATCACAGCCAATCTTGTCAGCGGAACCTACAAGGAGGAACTGGCGGAACTGCTTGCAAAAAGAGCATTTTCCGAACAGTACAAAAAGGGATTTTTGGAGATGCTTGTTTATACCATCGATTTCAGAAGTGAGCACACGGTAGTTCATACGCTGGCGACAGTGAATTTCGGACAGCAGATCGGCAGACTAATGCATCTTGGCAGCAGGGATCTGCGCGATCTTTACTACGGAACATTATTGCATGATCTGGGAAAGATTGCAATTCCGCTTTCTATTCTGGAGTCAACGGGACGGCTTTCCGATGACGAGATGAAAGTCATGAAGGCGCACGTCAGGATTACGGAAATGATTCTGGCGGGAGTCGTGGAGGATGCGGTATTGCAGATTGCAGTCAGACATCATGAGAAACTGGATGGGAGCGGTTATCATAAAGGACTGACGGAAAATCAATTGACACTGCCGCAGCAGATTGCCGCAGTTGCCGATATTTTAAGCGCTTTATACGGGAAGCGGAGCTATAAAGATTCTTTCAGCTCCGAACTGATCCGGAAGATCATGAAAGAGGATGCGGAGAACAATAAGATCAACAAGTCAGTGGTTGATACGCTGATAAAAAACTATGACAAAGTGATTGCGGAATTTGAAAAAGAAAAAGAGAACACGATAGGACTTTATCTGAAGATCAAAGAGCAGTATGACGTCATCAGCGAAAGATTTCTGTCGTTTCAATAACAGTGTTTGTATAGTCCATTTTAAGGGACTCTATCTGTGTTATAGTAATGCCGTGAAGACAAAAGTGACGGAAGATCCGGAGAGTGCACACATATGAGACAAAAGGAGCATTCTATGGAAAAAGCGGTATTACATGAGAGGAAATTAAAAAGAACGCTGCGGCGCGGCGATATTTATTATGCCGATCTGGACAGGATAGAGAAGGCGCGCGGGAGCGAGCAGGCCGGGAGAAGACCGGTTCTGGTAATACAAAATGATATTGGAAACCGTTATGCGCCGACAACGATCGTTGCGGTGTTAACTTCAAAACGAAAACGGAACCTGCCGACGCATGTGCGTATTCCTGCGTTTTCCGGACTCGATTGCAAGAGTACGGTCTGCCTGGAACAGATCAGAACCATCGATAAAAGCCGTCTGGAAAAATATTGCGGGAATGTCGGAGCGGATGCAATGCGGGAAGTTGGGAAAGCGATTGCGGTGAGTCTGGGAACGGAGAGGGGAACCTCGGAACCTTTGAGCGACTGCAGTCATTCTAAAATTTAAAATCTGATTTGTTTTTCTTTATAAAAGCGTCGAATCTGCTTTTATTTTCCAAAGTACATTTAAAAAATTAAAAAAATTTTGATCCTGAGATCATTTTTGATGTGGTGATTCGTTCTATTATACAGAGGGAACCCTTTATGTGAGATTGATCTTACGAATTTGCAAAATCCTGAACAGGAGGAGACCATTTTGACGCGCGAAGATGAGCTGTTCAAGAGAATGAAACAGGGGGATGACAGTGTCGTAGAGGAACTGACTGCCATGTACTATGCGGAGATCTACCGGTACTGCATCTGGCATGCCCCAAACAAAGAGACCGCGGAGGATGCGGCACAGGAGACCTTTTTAAAAGCCATCCGCTGTCTGGATCTTTATGTTCATAAGGGAAAATTCAGGGCTTTTCTATACCAGATCGCAGCGAATACCTGTATTGATATGGGACGGCGCAAATGGCTCACGGATGTGCCGTTTGAGCAGCTTACGGAAGAACCGGAATATGAAGAGTGCGGATTTGTGTCAGTTGATGAACGGCTGCAGTTTGGGCAGATGATAAGCGTACTGCCGATTCACCTGCAGGAGATCGTGATATTACGGTACGGACAGGAATTAACCATGCGTGAGATCGCACAGATTGTAAATCTGCCCTTACGTACGGTTCAGTCGAGGCTGCGCTCCGCGCTGAAAAAGCTGCGCAGACAACTGGAGAATGGAGGGAAAGAATGAACAAAATGACGAAAAAACAATTAGAAAGTCTCCTGAAAACAGCGTCACAACAGGCGGCTTCCGACATGGAGAAAGGGATGCGGGCAGAGCCGGCACAGGAGATCAACGACAGGGCAAAGATCATTCTGACACAAAAGCAGATGCGCAGGAGGATTGGGTTCATGGAATTTCTGCGC
The DNA here is from genome assembly GCA_947577185.1 of uncultured Lachnospiraceae bacterium. GTDB lineage: Bacteria > Bacillota > Clostridia > Lachnospirales > Lachnospiraceae > UBA3282. The sequence continues at coordinate 85,645 of CANPUE010000009.1, forward strand.
CGCCAGGTACGTTTTATTTATTGTAAAATCTGGCTGGTGCAGATGTGTATGCTGATGTTTCTGTTCGCCTTTTTCGAAGTGCCGATGCATGCTGTGTCCGTGCGGGATACAGGCAGTACAGCCCGCTATACCGCTTATCTTCTCTGCTGTATGTCAGTGCTCGTGCTGTTTCTGGCGGTGCCGTTTCTTTACCGCTCCATACATTACACGATGTACGAGCTGGAGCTGACAACCCGCTTTTCTTCCGTCAGATTATTGGCGGCAAGACTGCTCGCAATCGGGGTCGGAAATATAATTTTGCTTCTTGGCATCCTGGCATTTGCGGTCATAAGGACTTCTTTGCGGATTGACAGTGTGTTGCTGTATGTCCTTTTGCCGTATCTGATGGCAGCCTGCGGTCTGCTGTATCTGCTGAGACACCTTCCGGCCGACAGACTGCAGCCGGCGAGCTGGGGACTGGCATGTGCTCTGTTTGTGATTTTTGTAATGTTGAAACGTTTTTGGCCGGCCTTTTTTGTACAGCGTTTTTCTTTCGGCTGGGGGATCGTATGCCTTGTCCTGCTCCTTTTTTGTACCAGACAGGTGTATGAGCTGCTGCACAGGCCGATGTATGCATTATGATCTGTGAGTTTATAAACCGCAGTCAGGAAAAATCATGCAGTGAAACGGACAGATAAGAGAACGGGAAGAAATGGACGGAAGAAAAAGACAGATAGAAAAAACAGAAAGAAAAAGAGGAGAAAGAGGAAAGAAAGGATCAGGCATATGGAATTGACAATGGAACATATCTCAAAAAATTTTAAGGATAAAAAAGCAGTGAAGGATGTTTCTCTCACAATCACACCGGGCGTCTGGGGGCTGTTGGGAGCCAACGGCGCGGGGAAGACAACTTTGATGAGGATTGTAGCAGGTATTATGAAACCCGACAGCGGTCAGGTATTGTACAACGGGGTGCCGATAGATGTTTTGAAAGAGGCCTACCGGGATGTTTTTGGCTATCTGCCGCAGGAATTTGGATTTTATCCGGAATTTTCAGTGGCAGATTATCTGGAATATGTGGCGGCGCTCAAAGGTCTCACCAAAAAGGATGCGAAGCACAAAATAGAAAAACTGCTTGACAGAATGACGTTGTATGAAGTGAGGAATAAAAAGATCGCGAAACTTTCCGGCGGTATGAAAAGGCGCGTGGGAATCGCACAGGCACTTTTGAATGAACCGGAGATCCTGATACTGGATGAGCCGACCAGCGGGCTTGATCCCGGAGAACGCGTGCGGTTTCGTAATCTGCTCTCAGAATTTGCTCACGATCGTATCGTACTGATCTCAACGCATATCGTTTCTGATATTGAATATATTGCGATGCGAAACACGATCATGAAAGAGGGAAAGATTCTTTCCGTGGGCACGACGGAAGAACTTGTTGAACTGGTGAAGGGAAAGGTGTGGAGCAGTGTTGTTCCGATGGAAAAACTGCAAAAGTATGAGAGGGAACTAAAGATCGTGAATCTGAAAAACGAGGACGCGGGACATGTTGTAATACGTTATCTTTCCGACGAGCCGCTTACGAAAGATTCAGTGGAAGAGCAGGCGAGACTTGAGGACTTATATTTATGGCTTTTTCCGGAAGCACTGCAGAAAGGGGGAAGTGAGGCATGAGATTATTCAGACTCGAACTCAAAAAAATAATGAAAACCCGCCGGACATGGGTGATGATTGCGGCTGCGTTGTTTTTGTCTGTCGGGATGGCCTGGCTGCCGGTGACATTTGAAGCGGTCAACGTGTATGATGAAGCGGGCAATAGGATAAAAGGACTGGAGGGCATTGAGGCGATCGCCTATCTGAAAGATCTGCAAAAAGAGATCACAGGCGTTGTTACGCCGGATAAGATAAAGACTGCGCTTCGCGAATACCAGGCTTGTCTGCGCGAATATGGCGTGGAAGGGACATACGATCTTCCAGAGGGCGTCTATGAGAGACGGATTCTGCCATATCGTGCGATCATGCATGGGATAAAAGAGGCTTTTGCAAATCGTGATAACGGGATGGCAAGAGACTATATGGAGATTGATCCGGAGTGGGGGGAAAACTACTATCAGGCCTGTGAAGAGAGACTTATTTCCCTGATGGAAATGGAGCAGAAAAATAATCAGGCGGCACAGAGTGCGGCGCTTAAAATGTACCAGGCCGTAGAAAAACCCTATGTTTACTATCCGGGTTATAATTCCAATGCGACAGAATACGAGGGATTTCTGATCATGATGCTTTTGCTTCTTGCTATCTGTATTGCGGCTCCGGTTTTTTCAACCGACTACCAGACAGGAGCAGACGATATCCTGCGCTGTACGAAGCACGGCCGTATCCGGCTGGGAATCGTGAAACTGACAGCCGTGGCAGGGATCACCGGCGTATTGTTTGTGATCTGTATTACGATCCATCTGCTTTTGGTCAATTCCTTTTTTGGATGGGAATGTTTAAAAACTTCCCTGCAGATCGAGTGGTCGGCTACGACACTTTCAAACTGGAATATGGGACAATTTCAGCTTGCCATAGCGCTTGCGGGATTCCTGTCATTTATTGCGAGCATATGCTTTACCCTGTTTGTATCATCCAGATGCCAGAATGTGGTTTCCTCGATGGCGATCAGCTACATTGTCTGCCTTGCACCGCTCTTTAGTTACCTGATGTTTGGAGGCATTTCCGTGCTCGAAGTGTGGCTGGCCTGTATTCTCCCATCCGGGGGCATCTGTGTGCCGAGCGGATTTTTGTATGAAGTATTGGATTTTAAATTCCTGAAAGTGGGAAATTTTGCCATCTGGGAGCCGTATGCGATGCTGTGCTTTGCCGGAGTGGAAATTGTTTTCTTCGCGGTTTTGGCTGTCTGTTCCTATGTGAGGAAAAAAGGATAGGATTACAAAAAAAGCAAAAGCAAAACAGAAAAATGAAGTCTGACCTGCTGGGCACTATTACAACTGCCGGGTTTGTGGTATAATAGACGCAGACCCGGCGGTCTGCGTCTCAAGAATTACTACGTAATTCTTACGAAAATGGTTCACGATTACAGCATTAGAGCCTGAGATATACAAGACACAGACTCGGCGGTCTGCGTCCCGAGAATTACAGCATTAGAGCCTGAGATATACAAGACGCAGGCTTAGCAGTCTCGTCTTATGAATTACGGCGTATCGTATCCTCTAACCGTTGCGGGTGCGATAGAAAGGAATCGTTTATGTTAGTGCTGGCCAAGACTTCGCTTACCTGTCTTTTGATAACGTTATATATGGTCGGTTTTTACTGTAGAAAACCGCATATTCCGGTCAGATCAACGAGAATTTTTCAGTGGCTTATCTGTGCCGCAGTACTCAGCTCATCGTTTGACCTGATCACGATCTGTACTGTGAACAACAGGGATGCAGTTCCTGCTGTCATAAATCTGATCGCGCATATTATTTATCTGATCTCTATATTGTTTTTTATTTTTCTATTGTTTTTATATATGAGGAGTTATCTGGAAGTGAATCTGCGCTTTTCCAGGACAGTAAAGATACTTCATGTGCTGCCGCTTGGACTGTCGGCTCTGGGGATTTTTGTCTTGCCAATCACTTATGTCCACGGCAGGACAACGGATTATTCTTTAGGCCCCAAAGCCTATGCGCTTTACGGCAGTCTGGTGATTTATCTGATCCTGATCCTGTATTATTGTCTTCGATACTGGAAGATTCTGGATGGTGAGAAAAGGCTGGCGATCATTCTGGCTGTGCCGCTTTATGTGATTACGGCAGTGATACAGATGTTGATCCCGGAAACACTGGTAGTGGTAGTATGTTCGACGCTGATCCTGTTAGGGTTGATTCTCAGTAATGAAAATACGGAAAAATATGTGGATGAGAGCACCGCATTATTTAATCAGTACTCTTTTGAAATAATGCTGGAAGAAGTTGATTTCGAAAAGCAGAAGCCGGTCATAGCACTTCTTTGTTTCTGCAAGACAGAGAACAGTCTGGACTGGAAACAGGACGCTCAGATCTTAAATGACATTCGTAAGGAAATAAAGCAATACCACCTGTATGGGTATCGCGTCTGTGAAAACGGCGTCGTATTTTTTGGCAATGTCAGGGAGAAGATGCAGATGGTGTTGGAACATGTGAAGTATAATGTGGAAGAAAAGTACGGAGTAGACGTTGTCAATATTGAAACGAAGATTCTGGAGGAGGAAGCCTCAGTTACAAAGTACAGCACGATGCGGAATATCATTGCCTTCTGCACAGAGGTAGGAAGCCGTCTTGCCTATATAGATTATCTTACCAATATTTATAACCGTAATGCGCTGGAACGGGATTTGGGCAAAGAGATGGACAAAAGTAAGGTATACTATTTTATTGCTGATCTGAATGGTCTCAAGATAGTAAATGATACCATTGGTCATTCGGCCGGTGACAAACTGCTGCAGAGTTTTGCCTGTATTCTTGCGGACGTGGTTGGTGAGAACGGGAGAGCCTACAGACAGGGCGGGGATGAATTTGCAGTTTTATATGGCAGGGATCCGCATCGCTTTATGGAGGAGCTGGAAGTGCACTGCAGAGATTACAACCGTTCCAGTGCGATTACGATCAGCTATGCCATTGGCTGTTGTCTGTTGGAGAAAGACCATTTCCGGGATGTTGCGGATCAGATGATGTATGAGGATAAGCGTAGGAAAAAACAGAACCAGTGCATCGAAGTGTGGACCTGCACATCAGAAAGTCATTTAACCGAATGAATATCCGGAGACATAAGAACATAAAACGTAAAGAAGATTATGATTAAAAAGGGAGAATAAAATTATGGAGAAAACTTTAAAAGTAATTATCGAGAAATGTCCGCAGAACCATCCTTGTCCATCGGTTAAGATCTGTCCGGCAGGTGCTCTGACGCAGGAAGGATTTCATGCACCAGTTGTTGACCTTGACAAATGCATCAGATGTGGAAAATGTTCCACATTCTGTCCAAAGAAAGCGCTGGTGTTGGAATAAAAATGGAATGGAATTAAGAAAGATAAGCAAAGAGGGCAATTTTGATGAAAACAGGCGGCAGGGAAGCGTGATACAATAGTAAAAACGTTTCCAAAGGAAGCTGCATCTGTCAGAACGGGGTTTTGGAGATTGCGCTGACTGGAAACAGGAAGGAGCAGTTTCTATGAGTGATAAAAGGATAACCGAAAAAATATTAAATTTTATCGAAGAGAACCTGAAGGAAGACCTGACACTGGAAAAAATTGCAGCAGCACTCAATTATTCAAAGTTTTATACTGCCAGAAAATTTAAGGAGGATACAGGGATCACGCTGTATCAGTATATTCGCGGCAGAAGGATGGATAAAGCGGCGGCGGATCTGGTTACAACAAATCGTTCTGTGCTGGAGATTGCCTTCGAGGCGGGATATGGGTCGCAGCAGGCTTTTACGCAGGCGTTTCATGATGTTTATGGAGACACGCCGCAGGAATACCGTAGGATTGGAACATTCCGGCCCAGACAAAACAGAATTGAAATTGACAGGAGAACTGATTTCAGAATGTTTCTGCAGGTTCGGACGAAAGGCAGGGCGGCGGCATGAGTTTAGTACCTTATGTAGTGACACAGACGAGCCGTGGAGAGAGAAGCTACGATATTTTTTCAAGACTTTTAGCTGACCGGATTATATTTTTAGGAGAAGAGGTCAGTGACAGTTCCGCCGGCATCGTGACCGCGCAGATGCTTTTTCTGGAGGCAGAGGATCCTGAAAGAGATATCCAGTTATACATTAACAGTCCGGGCGGTTCCATTTCCGCAGGGTTTGCGATTTATGATACCATGCAGCATGTCAAGTGTGATGTTTCTACGATATGCCTTGGCATGGCCGCGAGTTTCGGAGCATTTTTGCTGGCGGGAGGTGCAAAGGGAAAACGAATGGCGCTTCCCAATGCGGAAGTTATGATCCATCAGCCGGCGGTCCATGGAAACGGTCTGCATGGACAGGCAACGGATATCAAAATCGCAGCCGATCATATACTGCGCAGTAAAGAAAGGCTGAACAGAATATTGGCAGAAAATACCGGAAAGTCGGTGGAAGAGATCGAGACAGCAACGGAACGGGATCATTATTTATCGGCGCAGGAAGCGTTGGAATTTGGACTGATCGATCAGATTATCACAAAACGCAATGATGGACATGGACAGGTAACATTGTAATTCGACAGGTTATGTGTTATAATCCCAATGTTTCCCAATAAGAATCATGATATAGAAAACATTGGAGGATTAAAAGCATGAAGAGAAATCGTAAGTACATGGTTCATTTGATTCTGGCGGTCTCTATTTTGATTGGAGCGGTTTCTTCTGCGCCAATGACTGCATCAGCAGTGTCAGATAAGGCAGATGAAATGAAAGTGCATTTCATTGATGTTGGCCAGGGTGATGCCACCCTGATTACCTGTGGAGGCCATTCCATGCTGATCGATGCAGGAGACGATTCAAAAGGAACCGCAGTACAAAACTACCTGCAAAAGCAAAAGATTAAAGCGCTGGACTATTTAATTCTTACCCATCCGGATGCAGACCATATCGGCGGCGCTCCGGTCATTATCACCAAATTTGATGTTGATAAAGTATTTGTCTCCGATTATGAAAAAGACAATAAGACCTGGCAAAAGCTGATGCAGGCATTGGATAACAAGTCCTTACAGGATACAACGCCAAAAGTTGGTTCCCAGTACTTGCTCGGAACAGCCAAAATAACAATACTTGCCCCCAATAACGAGTACGACAATCCAAACGATTCATCGATCGCCCTGATCATTCAAAACGGAAAAAACAGATTTCTTTTTACTGGTGACGCATCAGAAAATGCCGAAGAAGACATTTTGAGAAATAATTATGATATCGCTGCCGATGTTTATAAAGCAGGACATCATGGAAGCAAATATTCAACGTCTGCAGAATTTTTTCAGGCGGTTAACCCTGCCTGTGCGGTGATCAGCTGTGGCGAAAATAATTCATATGGACATCCTCACGCCGAAACACTGAATACCTTCCGCATGAATGGTGTTAAGGTTTACAGGACGGATGAAGACGGTACAATCATAGCAACATCTGATGGGAAGTCGATTACATTTAATGTACCTGCTTCTGAGACATGGAAGCCGGGCGAACCAAAATTGTCAGCCGGTGAGAAGACGGCCGACAGTCCTAAGACAGGATCGGAGACGAAAGAAGCTTCTTCAGCAGTGACTCAGAGCCAGAAGGAAGAGCCGGTTAATGTCACAGAAGAGCCGTCAACAGAATCTAATAGCAACAAGACAACAGAACTTACCTACATTCTGAATACAAAGACAAAGAAATTTCATAAGCCATCCTGCAATTCCTTACCGACGGCAAACAGGATGGACTCATCGGAAAGCAGAGACAGCATTATCGCACAGGGGTATGAACCCTGTAAAAGATGTAATCCATAGAAGACCGGATGAGGTGCAAAAAGGGCAGAAAACCTGATTTTCTGCCCTTTAACGATCTTTGATTACATCATTCATTTTATAAAAATATTTTATAAATCAGATAGAAGATAGTGTAAAAACGCTTCGCATCCTTCCAGTACATCATCATATGTCACACCAAATTCCCCTGTATACCACGGGTCTGCGATCGCCCGGCTGCTTCCGCTGTATTCTAGCAGTTTATGAATCTTATGCTGCGGGTCCCCGCCGGCAATTCGAGTCATATTGCGGATATTTGCATCATCCATGCCGATAAGATAATCATATTTGTCATAATCTGATTTTGTCATCTGTACAGCCCTGTGGGGTATGACCGGAATGCCTTTCTCGCGTAGTTTGTTCACCGTCCCATAATGGGGGCCGTTGCCGATTTCCTCTCTGCTGGTGGCAGCTGAGGCAATCTGGAATTGGTTTTCTAATTTATTCTGTTTTACAAGATACGTCATGACGCTTTCGGCCATGGTACTGCGGCAGATATTGCCGTGGCAGACAAATAATATTTTTATCATCTTGAATTTATCCTTTCATAAGCCTTTAAACCTTGATATATCGGGCTTCTTGGCACTTTGAATAGTGTAGTGCAACTATTTCTTAGATATTTCAATCCCATTCTCTATTGCGTAAATAAGTAAGCGTCAAACCAGACGCCTCTCCTAAAATTTATGCGCCGCTTAACTGCGACGCTTGCTGTAACAATCAGCCGGCAAAGTTTTTGACCACGGCATGAGTGGTTCCAGCACGGATTGTTCTATATTCCCGTTTTTATCTATAAGCTGCGGCAGCTCCGTCAGCAGATGTTTGATGTAATAATAAACATTTAAGTTGTTTGCACGTGCGGTTTCGGTAATACTGTAAATGATGGCACTTGCCTGGGCTCCGCGGACTGTATTGATGGTCATCCAGTTTTTCCTGCCTATTGTGAAATTTCTCAGTGCACGTTCCGATGCGGAATCATCTATGGGAACTTCACCGTCGGTCAGAAATACTTTGAGATACTCTTCCTGATTTATACTGTATGCAAGACCTTTTGCTGTTTCACTTTTGGGAAGAATCTGCCCCTGGCGGAAAGTATCTTTTACCCACGCAAAATATTCTTCAACCAGTGGTCTGATTGAAGCCTGTCTCTCTTTAAGGCGTTCCTGCGGGGAAAGATTTTTCAAAGTATTCTCAAGGTCATAGATGGCACCGATCCGCACCAGTGCCTTGTAGGCAGCTGAAGATTTAACTGCTTCGGCATTCCCTTTCCCCATTGCTTTGATGGCATTGGCAAAGCGGCGCCTTGCATGTGCAAAACAGTTTGCATTCGTAATGCCTTCCTGTTCCCGGGCAAGCTTGTGGTACTGCTCCAGCCCATCCGTCATGAGTATTCCATTGAAGTTTTTGTAATACTCCTTTGGATGGCCGCTGTGCCGTGTCTTCTGATATTCGTACACCACAATGGGCGGAACATCAGAAAGCTCCCCGGTCAGGTGTACCCACATGTAACTTTTGCTCCCTGCAGGCCTGCCGTCATGGATGACCTCCAAAGGGGTTTCATCACACTGGTTTACATGGGCCTTAAGCTGGCACTTTTTCATAAGGTCATACACTGGCTGAAAAAATCGTTCTGAAGACCAGACTGTCCAGTTTGACATGGTCTGCTTTGATAGATTCAGACCGTTTGCTTTAAAGTCCCTGGAAACACGGTCAAGTGGATTACTGTTTACATATTTGGCATTAATGATTGCAGCTTCCAGTGATGCGGTGGCGATACTGCCACGGAACAGGGTGCCCGGATGGTCTCCACGCAGGAATTCATCCTGATGCAGCCCGTCTGTTCCCACATATACTTTAATGATGTGTTTTTCGGCAATCCACTTTGCCGGCTCAAAGCGTAACTGCCAGCAGATTTCATCCGGCATGCTTTTATAGTTACCTTCGCCAAATGTATTAATCAATTTTTCCTTTGATACATCGTGGGGGATTTCTTCCTGCGGAAAGTCCTTTAAATCTTCCTCACGCTGTCCCTTTTTCTTGGGCTTACGGGGTTTCTTAAGGGCATCTTCAATCACTTCATCAACGGCCGGCTCAGGATGCTGCGCATCATAACAGGCTTCAGCCTCATTGAAGAAGGAAAGCTGTCCTGTAATGGCATCCAGTGATTCTGTATGCCGTCCATAACGCTGCTGATCAGCCAGACGGATCTGTTCTATCAGATTCTCGTAATCATGCTCCAGCTTATCAAGACGGTCCTGCATCTGGCAGATAACCTTGTTCTTGGTATCATGATTCATGCGGTTTAGTTCATCTGGTGTATATTTCTGACACATAGAAACTGCCTTTCCTTTCAGACTGATCATAGCAGATATATGTAGAATAATCCAACCGAACCGAGGAGCAGCTTCGTCATTCTGCCATGCTTTCAGACTGCGTTAACAAGGCAATAAAGCGCTTGGAAAATATAGGGTTTTCAAGGTTCAGATTTTGCCTTCAGGGAAAATATATGACGCTTTATATGTTGCTGCAGGCATCTGCCATATAGAAAAACAGATAAGTTATAAGGGAAAAAACAAAGGGGAAAAATTCTCTGTTTTGCACAATCATTAATAAATTTTTCCGGGCTTCACATCCTTGACTTTCGGCTCTAATGGGTTTAATCCAGGCATCAGGTAATGGAACTGTTCTTCCGTAAGTTCCGCCGCTTCCTGCGTAGTCCGCGGCCATGACAGACGGCCATCTTCAAGGCGTTTGTACAGAAGAAGAAAGCCTGTTCCCTGCCACAACAATCCTTTTATTCTGTCTGAACGTTGTCCGCAGAATAAAAAGAGCGTGCCTTTTTCAAAGGGATTCTGCTTATATTTGTCACCAATGATCATGGCAAGCCCATCTATGCCTTTGCGAAGGTCCACCGTGCCACAGGCAAGCACCACCCGGCGGATGCCTGCAGCATCCTCAAGCATGGGATACCTCCCTGAGAATTCTTGACAGCAGGCTGTCAGAAATTTCATTGGAAATCCCGATTGACACGCTGTTATACTGGATAACAGCCACTGGGCTTTCATATGATTCAACCCGTGGTGAAATGCAGGATGGTGCTGTTTTTGCAGGGATAAGTATCTCTGTAAATGCAATTTCATTTCCTGGATTTTCCTTTGAACCCGGAGACTGCATTTGCGCATAGGCTTCTTTACGAAATTTTCGGAGCCAGTAATAATACGCCTTTTCTTTTACACCGTTGTCGGAAAGCCATTGTTTGACAGAAATACCTTCCGCTCTTTCCTGACACTGGGTTATGATGGTCAGCCAGTTTGCACGGCGAACGTTGTGAGTTGTCTGATCCATGATAGTTCTACCTCCTCTAAAAAACTACTAGTTTTTTCGTGTTCTTTAGAGTATGGCATAAAAGCACTAACTATCCAAGGCGGTGGATTTGACGCTTACGTAAATAACTTTGGGATCATTTATCTTATATAAAACTCCACCATTATTTTTTTCTCCTGTATTTACAACTAACCCAATATTCTCCATACCAACCACATAATTATTGGTAGAACTTCCTGTATTAGCTTGTGTACTCAGTTGGTTTTTCGTAAATTCTATTGTTGTTAATTTCAACAAATGCTTTATGTAACTATATATATCCATTGAATTAGCCTTTGCTTTTGGATTACGCGGATAATATTCATAAAAATTAAATTCCTTCACAAAATCCACTATACCGATTCTTATCGCATTTTCAGAAATCTTATTACTATTTGAATCCATTTCATATTGTTTAAAAAAAATGCTGTTTAAAATATGCCACAAATCTCTTGGATTTCCATTAGATAATTCGAAAATTTTAGCAATACTGTCCGGTTGAACCTCATTATCAAATATGAACTTATAATTTACTATTTTTCCATCACTAAATACCAGCAATCTTTGATTCAAAGCTTTTTCTAACGACTCTGTAGTCCATAACAATAATGGGCAAAAATGTTTTTGAGTTCTAACTTCTGTCAATATTCTTTTGAACGGTATTTCCCAAACACTTATAATGAGTTGAATATTTGGATTTTCAAGTATCTTATTATCTGTTAATAAAGGAACCAAGAATTTTGACACTGTTTCAGCATTGTTTTTCATTCTGCCATCTTCGTCAAACTTATCTAAAACAATAGTAATTCTGCTATACCCAATTTTTTCAATATATCAGATAATTGAATAATCAAATTATATGATGCATCTATTCGTTCAAATTCTGTATCAGTATCTAAATTAACTGTAGGCAAGAGGTTTCTTATTTGATCCTCCTTTATAGGTGGAAGTAGCGTATAATGATTTCTCAAGACATCATTTACTATATTTAGTCCTGTAGTGAGTCCATAATTAAGTATAAACCGAAATAAATTAATATACTTTTTTATTATTTTCTTAGTTTTTGATAATTGAATAGCTTCAATTTTTTGCGCTAATATGTTTTTCGTTGTCGAAGTGGTATACTGACTCAATATCATAGACAAAAAAATTCGTTCATTTCGATTTAAGCTTTTGAGTTTTTTCGTATTTCCAATCAAATATTCAAATAAACAGCCTGCCATGTTTCGAATAATTAAGTTATAGTATTCTTCTATTTGGGGTTCTATATTTAACATAGAGTAATCATCAATCATACACACAAAATGTACTTTAGAATTAGCTCCTCTCTGTAAGTCAAGAAGCAGTGCGGTTTTTCCAATTCCTCTATTTCCCCTCACAATAATACTCCTATGGCCTTCAAAACTGCTTTTTATTGAATCATAATTATCTGCTCGGACAAATCATTTATCCGCATACTCTTGCTCAGTCTCGGCAGTATATAAATTAAACGGATAATTTACCAATCCAATATTTTTCAAAAAATCATTGAATCCTTGCTGATTCATGTAATACCTTCTTTCTGTTCTTGAAGATCTCTTAATCATTTGTACACTTTTTTGTTACCCAACAACATTTTTCAACTTCTTTAAAGGTATAGTCGAACCCTTTTTATTCTTCACTTTCCATCAACTTTTTCAGTTCCTCTTTGCTAGGAAGAACGGTTAGATATTGGCTCGCAAATATCTGGTTATTACCCTCTGGCAAAGTCATCTCTACTACTGCATCATTCTTATTTTTACACAACAGAACACCTATAGTCGGATTTTCATCTTCTAATTTTACCTTACGATCATAATAGTTCACATACATCTGCATTTGTCCTATATCCTGATGCTTTAATCGACCAATCTTTAAGTCAAAGAGCACGAAGCAACGCAGCAGACGATTGAAAAATACCAAATCTACTCTATAATGCTCATCTTCAAAAGTGAATCTGACTTGTCTTCCAACAAAAGTAAACCCTCGTCCTAATTCTAACAGAAATTCCTGTAAATGATCAATTATCTTAGTTTCCAAATCTGTTTCTGAATATTTTGCCAGTTCTGGCAAACCTGTAAACTCCAATACATACGGGTCCTTCAATAAATCTTCTGGTTTCTCAATTATTTGTCCTTCTGCCGATAACCGTTCTATCCCCTCTTTATCCCTGCTCAATGCTAACCTTTCATATAATGCACTGTCATATTGTCTTCCCAGCTCTTTTACGCCCCATCCGTTACGAACTGCTTCAATTTCATAAAAATGCCGTTCATCTACATTAGGAATACGCATAAGTAATACATAATGCGAAAAACTTAAAAAAAATTTCCTTCCTTCTCTTGTTGCTGGCAGGTTTTCAAATTGGGTAGACACTTTCTGCCCAATCTGATCTTGGGAATACACCATATAGAATCTACGCATCAGTTTCAGATTTTCTACGGAAAATCCCTTTCCCAAACTCTCTGTCAAACGTTTTGATAATTCTTTAAGAATCGCTTTTCCATATTCAGCACGCTTCTCCCCATTTTGCTCTTCTTCTAAAATTATTCTTCCCACTTCGTAATAGGAATAGACCATAGAAATATTTAGTGCTAATTTTGCTTGTTTTCTGGCATTTTTAAGAACTTCTAATACTCTGTCAAAAAAATCATTCTTCTTGATATTTTCCATAAAATATTCTCCAAATTGAATTGGGTAGAAGCCGTCTACCCAATTCATATCATAACAAAACATCTTTCAAAGTTCTACAATAATGAAAAAATCATCTCATTTTTATTTTTTCTTGTCATTTCAAGGCTCTTTAAAAAATGGTGTAGTAGTGGTGTAGTAAGCACCTCATTGAGCCGTACAATCATTGATTTTATGGGCTTTTCTGGGATTCTTCAAGATATTGCCGTGGCAAACAAATAATATTTTTATCATCTTGAATTTATCCTTTCATAAGCCTTTAAACCTTGATATATCGGGCTTCTTGGCACTTTTCTTCAATTTTGTATTTTGCCCTGACTTCACGCAAATCTATATAAATCTACGCAAATTTATGGGCAAATGGTGTAGTAG
>CANPUE010000010.1 GCA_947577185.1 uncultured Lachnospiraceae bacterium
AAATCAATGGGTTCCATTGGATTTCATGCTAAAAACAGATAAAATGAAGCTGCCGCTTCACGAATTTTCATTCGTTAAAGCGACAGCCCCTTTTACGCCAAAATCCGTTTTTTACATAACCGCCTGTTTCCCTGCCCCGGTTCTCTTTTATACCTCTCTTCCGGTTCCTGGGATACCGGCTCTTTTTGTGTCACGACAGACGGTACCGCTTCCCCCATTCAGGTAAAACAGATCTCCATCAGGCATAGCCCCCGCTCAATCCAGCCGGATATACCCTTCCAGTTCCTTCTGCATTTCTTCCGCCGTCATATACGCACCCTGCCATATGCTGCTGTTCGTTCCAATGACGGCTAAGAGGAAATCATCTTTACGGTCTCTGTCTACTACAAAAAGCAGTGTATAGCTGACCGTTTCCCCTTTTTTCATTTCGCGGAAAAAGAAATCTTTGCGCGCCTCCCCTTCCGTGTGGACCGCTGTATCGACATAGACAGCGCTGTGATCCATCTGCAGGCTGTAATCCTCCGACGGGACAGCCGCGTAATCATCTTCCGCCCATGTGTAGGCACCGTCCGCTGTCTTATCCATGTAGACCAGTTCCAGGCCCAGTTCTGCCTCCCCAAGCGGCAGTCCTTCCCACTGGTCATCATAACAGCTTACTTCCACATCGACACGCAAAATCTCCTGTTCTGCCTCTTCTTCAGAAAGCAGTTCCCCGTCCTTACTGTAGTGCTGCCTTTTATAAGGGCGAAGCGTCTGATCCTCATTCAGCCATCCATCGAACCTCGCGTATTCGAAAAAGTTCTCCTTTGCAAATCCTTCCAGACTCTTTAGAAACTCATAGCCCGTCACCTTGTATCCCAGCGCACCGCCGTATGTGTGCAGTTCCTCTCCCAGAGCAAAAATTTTATCTGACGGAACGCCCATCTGCCTCAGGATTTCCCCGTTATCCTCTCCCTCCTGCTGCGCGCGTCTGGCATCTTCTTCCTGCTTTATTCTCTCTGCCTCATCCTGCTGCGTCTCATAGCCTCCGTCTCCGGTTCTCACCACATTTAAGCTGTCGGCAAATTTCAGCGCTTCCTCTTTGCTGAGTGCGTAACCGGCTATGATGTTGAGCACGTATCCTTCTCTTTCATTGAACAGGAAAAGGCAGGTATCTCTGCGATATTTCTCCGCTTCCCTGAAAGTAATCACATCTGCCTCCATGCCGCTCAGGACAGTATGCTCCACCTGCTCAATGTTCTCCACCACAATCTCCTTATTGGCTTTCTCCAATTCCGCCATCGTATAAATCGGCATCACCGTAATCCATGTTTCCCCTTCTCCGTAATACTTACCTGCGCCCTGGTCGCTTAATCCCTCGGGCAGATAGCCCGGTGTCACCTGATATTCACCCGGAATCAGTTCATAGTTTAAATCAAACTCATAAGTAAGCCGGTCTGCCTCCCGCTGCGCATTTTTCTGGAAATAGGCCACCGCCGCATACACGGCCGACGGTACTGACACAGCTAATACTAACGCAGCCGCGGCCCCCATCCATCTTCTGTAACCATTTCTCTGTTTTCCCATCTGTTTTATTTCTCCCCTCCGTATGGACTCATATGCCTCCTGTAACCGCTCTTCTACGATCTGAGGAAGTCTCTCTTCCGCTTTCCTGTTCATAAACGCCCTCCTGTTTCCCGCCTGCCTGTCATCTCGTCCCGCAGTGCCTCGCGCCCACGCTTCAACCGGGTTGCCACCGTATTTTCCTTCATCTCCATACATGCCGCAATCTCCTTCACTTTCATGCCATAAACATAATATAAAGTAAAAATACTGCGGTCCTGTTCCCTAAGCGGCTCGATCAGCTCCCGAAACTCCTGTTCGCCGCCGGTTTGCGCCTCACCCTCAAGCTCATCCACGTTTTCCACAAAAATATTCCTTTTCTGTCTGCTCAGAATATTTTTGCAGTGGTTAATGAGAATCCGTATCATCCATGTTTTAAAATAGGCGTCCTGCTTCAGTGTGCGGATTTTTTCATAACATGTCAGAACCGTCTCCGACATGGCATCCGCCACATCCTCTTCATTGTATAAAAATCCCCTCGCCACCTTATACATGCTTTGCTTGTTATCCTCTATCAGCTCTATAAAGGCTTCGGCATCACCCCTTTTCGCCCTCTTCACAAGAAGTTCCACCTGTCTTATCTCCTTTCACCATTGTGCTTTTTCCTGTCACTTGTCAGTTTTATACCGGTATCTATTACTATGGCAAATGAATCTCTGTAAATAACAGTCCCATGTTTCTGTGCCTTACACTTATTAGACAAATAAGAGGCATGAAAAATTGCATCTCCTTCATAAAAGATTCATTTTATAAATTGTGACAGCCAATTGTGCAAACTATATTCTTACATCTGTTCGGATCATAAAGATAGAATCATCATAACTGATATGGTATGATAAAAGCCAGATTGAAAAATCAGCATATTAAAATTGTTTTCAGGAGGGATTGTAATGAGTGTGCGTATGATAGATACTTTTCAGGGGATTGATAAGTGTTTTACAGATAAAGGTTTTTGCAAAGAAAAGTGGGATCAGTATATCAGTGATTACCTGCCGTATGCCAGAGAAACCATCGAAAAAGACAGTGCGGAATATCATTTTGCGCAACAGGTTCTTCCCGTCTTAAATGCTGTTTGTGATAAGAAGAAAGAAATTGCAAAACTGCATCATTCTTTCCTGCATTTAACAGATAATATCGACGAAAAGATCCGGCAAAAACTCCAGACACAAATAGATACCGTTATTGTTCTTTACATGGGATTGTGCAATGGTGCCGGATGGGTCGTTTCATTTTCAGGCATCCCTCATGTTCTTCTCGGAATCGAAAAAATCCTTGAACTGAACTGGCACAGTGAAAATGAAATGAAAGGTCTGATTTACCACGAATTAGGACATATCTGGCATAAGCAGAGCCGAACTGCCGCTTTTCCTTCGCCAAACACGCCAAAGGACAAGGCTCTGTGGCAGCTCTACAGCGAAGGCATTGCGATGTATTGCGAACAGTTACTTTGTGACAATGATCAGTTCTATCATCAAAATAAAGATGGCTGGCTGGACTGGTGCATGGAAAACAGGAGTCTGCTCTTTGCTGAATATATTCGGGTAATTGAAAATCAGGAAAGCCACCAGAAGTTTTTTGGCGATTGGTGCAGTTATCTTAATGTATCCGATATCGGTTATTATCTGGGCTGCGAACTTGTGAAAACAGCCTGTGAAACAGGCACAGCATCGCATGTCCTTAATCTGTCTTTGCACGAGATCGAAACAATATTGTATAAATGTATTGACTGATGAGCGAATATCTTCATCTTACAGCACCGCCTTATACGGAGATACCACTATATAGCCTGTATCTTCTCAGGTTCCGCGGCGATCCGCTTCAGGCTCAGACTCGCTCTGGTCCCCGCGCCGGGCGTGGAGTGATACCGCAGTCCGCACTCTTCCCCGTAATACAGCTGGATTCTCCTGTGCACATTCTGTACACCGTACCCTTTGCTGTCAGCCATCAGGATCGTCTCACAGTCCTTTTTTGTCATGCCGCAGCCGTTATCGATCACATGGAATACGATAAAATCATCTTCCAGACGGCATGTGATCGTCAGCATCCCTTTCCCGGGTGTCTGTCTGTGATCAAGACCATGCAAAATGGCATTTTCTGCAAGCGGCTGTATGATCAGATTCAGCACGCAAAAAGACAGCGCCCGCTCATCAATATCATAGGTCACATCAAAGGAATAGGAATGCATAATCTGCTGAATCGCCACATATGCTTTCGTGTTTTCCAGCTCATCCCGGATCGTGGTCATGCTTTTTCCCTTATTGAGCATCGTACGGTAAAATGTGGACAACAGCTGTGACATCTGGCTGATCCCCGTCTGTCCCGCCATGATCGCCTCTACATTGATCAAAGACAGCGAATTATACAGAAAATGCGGGTTGATCTGTGCCTGGAGGATACGCAGTTCATATTTCTGCTGTTCGATCTGGGCGATCAGCACCTCATTGATCAGATGGTTTAACTGAATCACCATCGCATGAAAGGCACGCTGAAGATATCCCACTTCGTCCTGTCTTGTATTGTCATCCATATCCTGTGTTGCCGTTTCATATTGTCCCTGTTCCACCAGAAGAATATCGGCGGACAGCTTCTCCAACGGTTTTGCCATAATGCGGGACAAATGCGAGGCGATCAGAAAAGAAAAGGCAATACTGAATAATGCCAGCAAAAACGCCGTCAGCTGAAAATATCTGTAAGCTGTCAGCTGTTCACTGGAAGGGCGGTAGAGAAATGCCATCCAGGAACCATTGTTAAGCCGGTACTGCGCAGCCACATAACGGGGCGGAATCTCACCATCCATCAACGCTTCCCCGGAAAGCGCCGGATCGGTCGAATCTTCCGGAAAAAAACTGGCCGTATAGACAGGATTTCCATCCAGATCCGTCAGAAGAAAACAATAACTTCCATCGACCAGATTCCGGGTTGAGGCAAACAGGTCCTGCATCTTTACGGTGATGCAAACAACCGAAGCAGGCGCAGGATAAGAATAATACATCTTACAGACCAGATAGAGTTCCTGCCCGTCTTCCGACACCTGAAAAAAGGGCCGCGTGGCAACGAGCGCCTGTTCGTACCACGGCATATCCAAAGCTTCTTCCAGCCGGAGTACATAATCCCCATGGGGATACAGGCCGGGTGCCGAAGTATACAGCGAGACGGTGCTGATATCCGCATTCAGCGAACGGATCGTCAAAAACAAAGAATCGACTTCTTCTTTATAAAACATATATTGCTCATAATTGGTATCGTAAGTTTTTAACAGGCTTGTCTTTAACGTATCATTCCATAACACCATACTCAACGCATCCATATAAGAATTGAGTTTATAATCGATAGCATCTGCTGCCTGTCTGAGTGTTTCATTTAAGTTATTCTCTTCCCGCCTGAGCATCTGGCTGCTGGTCTGCAGATAGCTTACAATCCCGAACGTAAGCATGGGAATCAGGCTGATGAAAATACAGATCGTCAGTATTTTTTTCCGAAAAGACATATTTTGAAAGAACAGGACTGGTTTTTTTATCATAGAGACTCCTCTCCCGGCTGTGCCTTCCCGCCGCCCTGTCTGGCGGCTGTATTTGTCCGGTAATTACTGGGCGTGATCCCGTACAGCTGCTGAAATGTTTTAATAAAATAGGAAGGGGTCGGATATCCTACTGCCTTACAGATATCAATGATCTTCATATTGCTGCCTTCAAGCAGCTCCTGCGCCTTCTTCATGCGAAACTGCTTGAGGTATTTATGAAGAGAAGTTCCCGTGACTTTGGTAAACATATTGCTCAGATAGTTAGGACTTAAATATACCTGTTCCGCCAGCAGATTCAGCGTAATATCTTCTCCGTAGTGCTCCGCGATATACTGTTTTACGAGAAAAACGGAGTAGTTGGCACCATCCACTTCCTGATGGAGCGCGTCTGTCAAAAGCTTCACATAATATAAGATCGTCTCTTTGACTTCCGAAAAATGCCGGAGCGTATAGATCTTCTCCGCTGCCGTCTCAAAATCTGCTCCCGTAAGCGAAGGAACCGCCTGTATCACAACCTGCAGCAATGAGATTGCGGTGTGCCGTATAGAAATGGGTGAATGAGCGGATGCAGAAGCACAGATCTCCAGCAGTTCATCCACCAGTCCGGTAAGTTTGTCCGGTCTTTTCAAAGAAATCGAGAGCGCAATATTCTCTAACAGCATCTGGTTCGTACGCAGACTGTCTCCGGCTGCATTCCCTGAGACAACCGGGCGGTCAGAAAAGCTGCCGTTATAGTCTGACTCTTCTTTCAGACCGGAAATGTTTTTGGCGTCAAGCTGTACCAGGATTCCCCTGATGATCTGCTGAAATTCTTCCGGGTTCACAGGCTTTAAAACATAGTTCACCGCCCGCAGCAGCAACGCTGTACGGACATATTCAAAGTCATCAAACCCGCTGAAGAACATGATCTCCATATCCGGGTTTAACAGACGGGCCTCCTGAGCCAGTTCAATGCCGGACCGAAAAGGCATCTGGACATCCGTGAGAAGAATCTCTACTTTTTCCTGCCTGATGACATTCAAAGCGTCCTCTCCATTGGCGGCTTCTATAATATGAAATTTTTCCGGAAAATCCCTTGTCAGTAAAAAGCGAATCAGATCGCGTTCCAGTTTTTCATCATCCGCAACCAACACCGTATACATCCCGCATCCCCCATTGTGTTTTTACCAAAAAAATTATAACATTTCAAAGATTTGAGAACAATATGCACAAATCAATATCTGTAAAATGTTTTATAAAGCAGAAAAACGTTGCATTTACAGAAACAAAATTGCCAATTTATAATAATTTTATCTAAAAACGAGGGGTAACACGAAAACCCATAAAAAAATGGAGGTAGTAAGGATGAGGAAAACGTTTTTGAAAAAAGCAGCAGCCGTAACACTTGCTATGTCAACAGTATTGTCGATGACAGCATGCGGCGGCAGCGACAGCGGCAGCACGAAAAAAGAAAGCGCCCCCGCGGCAGCGCCTGGTGAAAGGGACACTGTCACGATCACGATGGGACGTCAGACGACGGCCAATCCAAAATTTCCTGAGGGAGACAACTACGAGGACAACGCTTATATCCGCATGGTAGAGCAGGAATTGAATGTTGATATCGTAGACCAGTTTGAAGCAAATAACGGTGATGATTACAACCGTCAGGTTTCTCTCGCACTTTCTGCCGGCAGCCTTCCGGATATCATGAAAGTCGCTTCCAAAGATGAATTGACAGAACTTTATGAAAATGAGCTGATCGCAGATTTAACAGATGTCTACGAGAATTATGCAAGTGACTATATCAAGAGCATTTACGACTCTTTTGACGGCCGGGCGCTTGCCGACGTTACTTACGACGGCAGACTGATGGCAATCCCGGCGACCGCTTCCGATGCCGGCCCCGGCATGTTCTGGGTACGCAGCGACTGGGCTGATACGCTTGGGCTTACCATAGACGCGGACGGTGACCGCTGTATCACATTAGATGAGGTAAAAGAGATCACACAGGCTTTCATCGACGGCAACCCGGAAAAGGTCTCCAAGATGGTCGGTATGAGCTTTGATCCCAGCCTGACAGCCACAAGTTCCGATAACGCCAACATGATCAACACGATCGCCTATACACTTGGCGCCTACCCGCGTCACTGGTACGAAAATGAAAACGGCGAAATCGTTTACGGTTCTACGACAGATGAGATGAAGCAGGCTCTTTCTCTTGTGAGAGACTGGTATCAGGAAGGCATCATCGACGAACAGCTTGGCACAAGAACATGGGATGATATCACTTCTCTTTTGGTAAACGGGGAATGCGGCGTATTATTCGGTTCCTGGCATGTAGCAGACTGGCTGCTCAACAATGTCTACACCCTGAATAACAAAGCGGAATTTGAGCCTTATGTTGTCGTAAACAGCGAGGGAAAAGTAAACTGTACACACTACAAGGCAACAGGCGAATATGTGGTAGTCAGCGCAGCTTTTGAGCACCCTGAAATCGCCATCCAGATCCTCAACCTGATCTATGACGATATGGTCAATTCCGCCGAGCTGCTGGAAAAATATCCCGAAGTCGACAGCTATTTAAGAGAAGGTGTCGATGGTACGGCACGTCCTTACAATATAGAAGTCAAATCCAGCACATATCTGTTGAGCGAATACCAGGAACTGAAAGCGGCGCTTGACGGTGACGCTGCCAAAGAAGACATCAGCAGCGCCGAGGAACGCACCAATTACGATGCAATCAAGGCATACGAGGGAGGAAACGGCGAAGTAACAGGCTGGTGCAAGATCCACTCCCGCTGTAAGGGTGTCGATATGCTGACTTATCTGAATGACAACGACATGTATCACTGGATCACACCGATCTACCCGCAGACAACGACGACCATGAAAACCAACTGGGCCAATCTGCAGACACTCGAAGCCGAAAGCTTTATCAAGATCGTGACCGGAACAGACGATCTCGACGAAAGTTTCAATACCTTTGTCTCCAGCTGGAAATCACAGGGCGGCGATACCATAGCTTCCGAGATCAAAGAACAGACAGGCAAACAGTAACATCGTTACCGCATCATAGATTTGAACAGGCATACCGTATGGCATGCCTGTTTTGGAAAGGAGCATTGCTATCAGAATGAAAAAAACAAAATCTTCTATCAAATCAACCAGAACCAGAAATTCTCTGCAATATCATGCCATGGTATTCCCCGGAATGGTCTTTCTGATCCTCTTCGGATACCTTCCCATGTTTGGACTGATCATGGCTTTCCAGGACTTTATCCCGGCCAAAGGACTCTTTGGCTCCCAGTTTGTAGGCTTCAAACACTTTGCCTACATGTTCACGCTTCCCGATATCGGCCGCGTGATCCGCAATACGCTGATCATCGCGCTCGGAAAGATCATCCTGGGAATGCTTCTTTCGATCGCCTTTTCCATTCTGTTAAATGAGATTCGACTGAAGTTTCTCAAAAAAACAGTGCAGACGATCGTCTATCTGCCCCACTTCCTCTCCTGGGTCGTGTTGGCGGCAGTCGCCATGAACCTGTTCAATATCGACGGTTCCGTAAACCAGATCCTGGCATCTATCGGCCTTGAAAAGATCAACTTCCTCGGCAGCAACAATGTATTTCGCAAATTGCTGATCGGAACGGATGTGTGGAAAGAATTTGGCTATAACTCAGTCGTCTACCTGGCTGCCATTACCGGCATTGATGCAGGACTGCATGAAGCAGCGGCCATCGACGGCGCATCCTGGTGGAAGCGGGTCTGGCATATAACAATTCCCGGCATGCTTCCAATCATCCTGTTGATGACAGCAATGAATCTTACTTCCGTCCTGAACGCAGGCTTCGACCAGATCTACAACCTTTACTCTCCGATCGTATACGAAGTCAGCGATGTGCTGGATACTTATATTTACCGCATCGGTCTTGTCGGAAGACAATACAGTTTCGGTGCGGCGGTAGGCCTGTGCCGTTCCATCGTTGCGCTCATCATGCTCGTGAGTGCCAATAAGATCACCGAGAAGCTGACCAATCAGCGCATTTATTAAAAAGGAGGGAAATCGAACCATGCTGGATACAAAAAGTACGGGGTCCAAAATAAGAAATACCGTGATTCATATCATTGTCATCGGGCTCGGGCTCGCCTGCCTGCTTCCCATGATTAATATCGTTGCGATCTCTTTCAGCGGCAGCGCGGCCGTTTCAGCCAACCGGGTCGGACTGCTCCCGGTAGACTTCACGGCTTTAGCCTATAAAAGGATCATCGAGGACAGCCAGTTCTGGCGTTCCTTCAGAATCTCCGTGATCCGTGTCGCTCTGACGCTCGTCCTGAATCTGGTCATCACAGTACCCATGGCATACGCCATGACCAGATCCAAAGGGGATTTTCCGGCGAGAAATATTTATATGAATCTGCTGATCTTTGCGATGCTCTTTAACGGCGGTATGATCCCTACGTATATTGTCGTTAAGAACCTTAACCTGTTAAACTCAATCTGGGCTTTGATCCTGCCGGGTGCAGTTCCCGTTTTCAGCGTCATCCTGCTGATGAACTTTTTTAAGGGAGTGCCCAAAGCGCTTGAAGAGGCGGCCATCATTGACGGCGCCAGCCAGTTTCAGGTTCTTTTGCAGATCATGGTGCCCTGCGCCAAGCCTTCGATCGCTACGGTGTCTCTGTTCAGCATCGTCGGAAGCTGGAACGATTTCTTCGGCGGCCTGATCTATATGCAGCGTGTAGAGGACTATCCGATTATGACATACATACAGTCCTTAAACATCGATCTGCAGGAACTGGTCAAGAATGCGGCAAACAGTGCGGCTTTGGAAAATGTGGCGGAACTCTCCAACAGAAATCTGAACGCGGCCAAAATTGTCGTTGCGGTTATTCCGCTGCTCATTATCTATCCGTTCCTGCAAAGGTATCTGATCAGCGGTCTGGTTATGGGATCGGTCAAAGAATAATACAGGCAGATACGCACTTGCCATTTGCGCTATCTATGAATTAAAATAACTGCATAACCAAAAGCAGGAAAAACACAGTGATTGTTTCAACCGGCAATTTGAGTCATCGCAGTAAACTGCTCTGACATGGAGGATTATGATGAAACCATATTTAAAACTTAACACTCACCCGCAGACAGACGCGGAAAACATGATCTGCGGAGAACATTACCGGGTCAGCGTGCTGACCGCAAGTCTGGTGCGTCTGGAATACAGCCCGGAAGGAATCTTTACAGATGAGGCAACACAGACGGTACTGAACCGTGATTTCCCAAAGACAGATTTTATCTGCAAAGAATCGGAAGAGGCTTTGGAAGTCAGGACGAAATACTTCCAGCTTTTCTATAATAAAAAGGAATTTTCACAACATGGCCTCTCCCTCGCCTGTATCGGAATGGATCTTGACGGCATGCCGGGCGGAAACCGCATGGCATGGCATTACGGGGAAAAAGGAAATTCTCTGAAAGGAACGGCCCGGACACTGGACAATGTCAACGGCGCCTGTGAACTGGAAGACGGTGTTTTGTCCTTCTGGAGCGGCTGTGTCTCCCTGGACGATTCCCGCACCCTGATCCTGGACGGGGACGGATGGGTAAGACCAAGACCGCACGGTGTGCAGGACATCTATCTGTTTGCCTATGGACACCGCTATCTGGAAGCGCTGAAAGATTTCTATTATTTATGCGGGAGAACGCCGATGCTGCCGCGTTTTGCACTGGGCAACTGGTGGAGCAGATATTACGCCTACAGCGAAGAGACTTACATGGAACTGATGCGCCGTTTTGATGAGGAAGCGATCCCCTTCTCCGTAGCAGTGATCGATATGGACTGGCATCTGGTCGATATCGATCCCAAATATGGAACCGGATGGACGGGGTATACGTGGAACCGCAGGCTCTTTCCTGACCCGGAACGATTCTTAAAGCGGCTGCATGAACGGGGTATGAAAACCACGCTGAATGTCCACCCTGCAGACGGGATCCGCGCTTTTGAGGAATGTTATCCCGAAACAGCCAAAGCCATGGGCGCCGATATTTCCAAAGAAGAACCTGTGAACTTTGATATGGCAGATCCCGCATTTCTGGACGTATACCTGGAAAAAGTACATCACCCGCTGGAAGAACAGGGTGTGGACTTCTGGTGGATCGACTGGCAGCAGGGTCCGAATACGAAAATGGAAGGACTGGACCCTTTATGGATGCTGAACCATTATCATTTTCTGGATAATGGACGGGATGGAAAAAGGCCCATGACGTTTTCCCGCTATGCCGGCCCCGGTTCCCACCGCTACCCCGTCGGTTTTTCAGGAGATACTATCATCTCCTGGGAATCGCTGGACTTTCAGCCCTACTTTACAAGCACGGCCTCCAATATCGGCTACAGCTGGTGGAGCCATGATATCGGCGGACACATGATGGGCGCCAAAGACGACGAACTCGCCGCAAGATGGTATCAGTTCGGCGTTTTCTCTCCGATCAACCGTCTGCACAGTACCAACAGCAATTTTAACGGCAAAGAACCATGGCGCTTTAAGAAAGAAGTCAGCGAAACGATGAAGGATTTCCTTCGTCTGCGCCACCGGATGGTCCCTTATCTGTATACGATGAATTATCGTACCTGGAAAGAAGGCGCGCCGCTGTGTCAGCCTCTCTACTATCATTATCCGGGCAGATGGGAATCCTATATGCGGAAAAATCAGTATTTCTTTGGAAGTGAACTGCTCGTCTCGCCTGTTACGACGCCCTGTATCAAAGGACTCAACGTATCAGAAACAAAAGTATATCTGCCTGAAGGATTATGGTTTGACTTCTTTACGGATATGGCCTATACAGGAGAAAAAACGATCTGTATGTACCGCGGCATTGATAAGATCCCGGTTCTGGCAAAAGCAGGCGCCATTATCCCGATGGCGGAAGACGACACGGCAAAAACAGTCTCTGAAAACCCTCAGTCGCTTGTCGTACGGGTCTATCCGGGTGCAGACAACGACTTTACACTGTATGAAGACGACGGGATGTCTCAGCACTATCTCGAAGAAAACTGCGTGAAGACGAAAATGCGGCTGGACTGGACCCGAAAAAAATTCACGATCTTCCCGGCCGAAGGCGATGTGTCGCTGATCCCGGAAGAAAGAACCTGGAAAATAGAACTGCATAAACTGACCGCACAGGATGCCATCGTTCAGATAAACGGTACGCCGGAAGCAGGCGCAGCCATCTGCACGGGAACGACTCTGACAGTCTCCCTGAACGGAATCAGACCGCAGGATACAGTGGAGATCCTGCTCCCTGAGACGACGCAGACTGCACCCAATCCGGTCAAAGAATCTCTCTACCGCTTCCTGGACCAGGCAGAAATTTCCTTCTTTATCAAAGACCAGATCTACCGTCTGGCCGAGCGGGAAGAAAAAAATCCCATCGCCCTGCTAAACTGCCTGCAGGCGATGGATGTAGATGAGAAACTGCAAAGAGCCGTATTAGAAATAATAGGGGAATCTTATTGATACGATAAAAAGCACCATCATGAAACAGACTGCCGCGCAGCGCATCTTTTCCGAATATAATCCGGAAGGATACACTGCGCGGTCTGTTTTAACCATTTCCTGAAAACGCATCATCCGCATTCGTCAGTTACAGGATATCAATTAAAGATGCTCTTTGCTGATCACGATTGCTGCAAAATCAGGATCCATAAAATTGTTCATCTTTTTTCCTGCCCTGATGCATACCTTCGCCTCAGCGCCGGGTACGAGCGGAGAGCTGAATTCTTCTCCCTTCTCATAATCAAGCGTTTCTGCCGCATCCCGGTAATACTGCACCATGTTTTTGGACACCGGTATCCGGTTATGGCTCTGGACCATACGTGTAAAATCGATGCTTTCCACTTTCCCGATCGTCTCAATATATTCTGAGAGTTTTGTTGCTTCGGGTGAGAACAGCCACAGGTAGCTGTTGATGGCATCTCCCACATAGAGAAGTTTTCTCTCCCGGTACAGCAGCGCGATACTTCCTCTCGTATGTCCGGGCAGGCCGATGACTTCCAATGTGATCCCTCCCAGATCAAACACTTCCCCTTCCCTGACCGGGCTCAGATTGCCATATCCGGCCCTGCAATACGCTTCTTCGTCAAAGTCGCACGGAAGACCGTTATACTCTTTCTTCGTGACATAATCAAGGGTGTGCCTTGCATTTTCTATTGCGTCTTTTCTGTTCTTTGCCGAATTGTGCTCTTTACAGAGTGCAATATCGTTCTCATGGATATAGACGGTTTCCTCAAACTGGAAATTCCCGCAGGTGTGGTCAATGTGACCGTGGGAATTCACAATCATAAGCGGCTTGTCCGTAATCTTTCTGACCGTATCTTTGAGATTTCCGAAGCCATATCCGGTATCAAACAAAAGCGCCTTCTCTTCCCCGACGAAGAGATCCATGAACACACTTTCCGCACTCCCGATCCGATAAACGCCCGGCAGAAGTTCGCTGACCTGATAATAGTCAGCCGAAGGAACCTGCGCATGGTCATCCGACACCGGATTCCTAAGATCCTTCAGCCAGTTTTCCACCAGCTCAGGCCAGATCTGCACACAGGGTTCCGGCTTGTGATTCCACAACTGTCCCATGACTTTGCTAAAATATTCTGCGATATCGGTCCCTTTGGGGAGTTTTCCAAGCCAGGTAAACGGTTCAGACGGCGTTTCCCCATGTTCGATGCAATATGTTATGTATTGCACCATCTGTTCCATGCAGTACTTCCCGCCATATGCGCCCTCCGCCCACTCTTCATTGCCAAGGGATAACCCATGAATCCCCTTGTGGAATACATGATGCTCATAGGGAATGCCTGCCTTTTTACACGCCTCCGCCATCAGATAACTGTTCTCCACCGGGACTGCCTCATCGGTAGCCGTCTGCCACAGGAAGACTGGCGGGGTATTGCTGTCAACATGCTTTTCCAGCGACATGTAAGAAAGCGCTTCCTCTGATGCGTCCTCTCCCAGCAGGGCATTGAAAGACCCCCTGTGCGCATATTCTCCCGATGTGATGACCGGATAGGAAAGAACAGCCCGATCCGGCCTGATCTTCACCCCTTCGTACGCCCCTTTTGGCTGGATCTCCGGCTCGTCATAATGCACCGCCAGACAGCCGCAAAGATGCCCCCCGGCCGAAAATCCGCAGATCGTCACCTGATCCGGATCCACTTTCAGGCTTCCCGCATTTTTCCTCACATAAGCGATCGCTTTCGCCAGATCTTTCATTGCCTGGAACCGTACCGGTTCCGGTCCCGGCATCCGGGTCGTATAAGTCACTACAAAGCACTGGAATCCCTTTTCATAGAATTTCCGTGCCACGATCTCTCCCTCGGAAGAAGCAACCATCTCGTACCCGCCTCCCGGCACTACGATGAATGCCGGACGTATCTGTCCATCCTCATGGATGTAACTTGTGATTGTCGGGATAAAATCACCGATTGCCGGATAAGTATATTCTCCCGGCTCCCATAATCTGACTGTTTCCATATGTAACAACCTCCTCTGTCTATGCTCTGAAATTTTTTATTGTTTTAGTTCTGCATCACCCTGTCATAGTCATAACCGCGGTCGCCTGTTTTCTTTACCGGCTGCAGTTCAAAATAGACTACCCCGTACTCCCTGACCATCAGGGTTATCTGTATTTCTTCTCCGTCCGCCCTGATCCCCCTGCTTTGAACAAAAGGACTGGAACACGACAGGATCAGTTTTTTGCTCCTTTCATCCAGAGAAGAAGGTTCCCCCAGATCATGCCACATGCGCAGAGGATTACAGGTTTCCTCATCCACTGTCTTCGTGATCAGCACATATTCTTTCCCACATTCCGCAGGAAAAGCAGCCGCTATTTCCAGTTCTCTGCCTGTCCGCTTTCTTCCTGCATTCCAGGCAATTCCCCTGTAAATACCGTCCTTTCCCCATACCACGGTCATCTCTTCTTCTTTCAGCACACATTCACCGATCAGATCCTTATAAAATCGGAACACCCAGAACGTAGGCTTGGGAATACATCCGTTTGCTACCAGACCAAATCCCCCGTGAAAGGGCGTAAAGGGAACCCCCTGTTCCTCAAAGACATCACCGAATGTCCAGTAAGAATAGGACTCGTTTACATCTCCCAGATGTGAAAGCTGAAAGGCGATGCAGGCCGCATTCTGATTGGTGTCATGAAGCGGACAGTTCGGGATATACGAGGTATTGAATTCCGTAATATGGATGTCCAGTCCCTGATACTCCGCAAAGCTGTCAATGACGTTTCTGGTAGAGCGCAGGTTCTCAAATCCCTGTCTGGCATCCGAAAGTTCCGCATACCCGTAGTGACCCACAGCTTCCGGAAATTCTGTCGTATAGTGGTGGCGGGTAATGAAATCGGGCTTAATCTTCCTGCGCCTGCAGAAATTTAAAAATTCCCGTATCCATAATTCATCTTCCACACCGCAGACCGCCGGCCCGCCTACCCGGAAACGCTCATCCACTTCTTTCACCGCCTGAAACGTTTCTTCAAACAGCCGGAAATACGCTTCTTTGTCCGCATCCTTCCAAAACCCCGGAAGATTTGGTTCGTTCCACACTTCAACAGGCCATGTCACTACTTCCTCTGCCCCGTAACGCTCCATCAAATGCCGCAAAACTGCCGTCACCATATCACGCCACGCCTCATAGCTTGCCGGAGGCGTTACATTCCCCTTCCAGTAAAAAACCGTCTGTTCGCCGGAAGCCATTTTATCCGGCATAAATCCCAGTTCCAAAAAGGGCTTCAAACCACACTCCCTGTAACTGTCCATCACAAGATCAAGATAGGTGAAATTATACTCCGCCCTTTTGGTTCCGTCAGCCTCCTCATATTCGTGATAAATCGCCATATCATCGCAAAAAAGTCCATGTCCCCGGATATGCTGAAAGCCGATTTCTTTCTGAACAAACTTTAACTGCTCCTGATACTCCTTGTGCAGGGCAAGCCCCATCCTGCCGGTTCCCACACAATAATCTGCCCGGTTGTTAAAAAATGCCCTGCTTTCTTTGTTTATCCTGTAAAATCTGTTTTCCTTCAATACTAAGTCCCCCATGTCAGAACCGTTTACGCAGTCAGGTCCTATCCCAGGCTCTGACTCAAATTGCCGTTATCCATTTTATTTTATCACATCCCAAGACAGATCGGTACAAAAAAATAAGCAAATCGAGTGTCCGAAAGTCGAGTGCAGGCGGCCTTGAACCGACTCTTTCACGATCTGCGCAGGTCTCCGTTCGCCGGATTGTCCAACAGTCTGCCGTCCTCTGCAAAACGTGAGCCATGACATGGGCAGTCCCAGGAACGCTCCGACGGATTCCATTTTAACGCACAGCCTAAATGGGGACATCTGGGCACCGTGGGCGTCAGCATGTTCCACACGGACTCTGCAGCGTTGCAGGCCAATTGTTTCGTAAACAGGCTCCTCGTCGGGCGAAATGCCTCCGCACAGGGATTTTCAATCCCCTGTATCAAATCCGCCAGGATCATCGCCGATACCATGGCGGAGGTCATCCCCCATTTGCCAAATCCCGTCGCCACATAGGCACCCGGCATGGCCGGGGAATAGGGGCCGATATAAGGAGACTCGTCCAACGGCATACAGTCCTGTGCTGCCCAGTGATATTTTTCCGAAGCATCCGGATAATATTTTCGGGCAAAATCGCGCAGTTCCTGCCAGTTACCGCCCTTTTTGCCCGTTCTGTGACCGCCGCCGCCCACAAACAGCAAATCGCCATAGCCTCGAAACGACATGCCTTTTTTGGCTTCGTCCACATACATCCCTTCCAGCTGTGCTGCCCCTTCCAGAGCGATCACATAAGAGCGGTGCTGATACAGTTTTAAAAAGTAAGTGCCGTGTTTATTGTCGATCGGGTAGTGCGTGGCAAAAATCACTTTTTGATACGCAATGCTCCCTGTCTGTGTAAGCGCCATTCCCGGCAGCAGTTGTGTGACAAAAGAATGCTCGTAGATTTTCAGCCCCTGTGCAATCTGACTTAAAAATTTAAGCGGATGAAACTGCGCCTGTCCGCGCATCCTGACTGCTCCCACAGTGGGAAAAGGAAGTTCCGAAGGCTCTGCGATCTCATCCTCCAGGCCGAGCATCCTGTAGGCCTCCGCTTCCCGTTCCAGCTTTTTTCTGTTATCCACAGAATAGACAAAAGCGTCTTTTTCTTCAAAATCACAGGAAATCTCCCGCGCAAGTTCCGCATATGTGCGCACCGCCTGCTGGTTTGCTTCCAGATACAGTCTGGTTTTCTCCAGCCCTTCCCTTTTCAGCCGCTTCGCGTAGGTAAGTCCATGCTGCGCCGTGATCTTTGCCGTTGTGAATCCAGTCGTTCCATGACAGATTTCTTCCTTTTCCACGAGCAGATAGTCAATTCCCCTTTCCTGCAAAAAATGCGCGCACAAAATACCCGTGATGCCGCCGCCTATGATCAGCACATTCGTCTTAACCGCTTCCTCTAATCGCCCAAAGTGCGGGAGCGATACCGTCTTATTCCAAACAGATTCCATGCAGTATCCTCTCGTGCCATAAAGCAAAACACACGATCCTTTCGTTTTAATATTTTTTACTCTTTAAAGTACACAGATCCGCCCTGCTTTATACAGCTCCCATATTTTAAAATGTTTTACATGACGGCAAACGCTTCGAGAACACTGTCAGAAATGCTTCGCATACTTTGCCCGCTTCAGTCTACACCGTAACCGACACTGTCCCCCCGGTCTGCGGCTTCCCCTGAAGCACCTCGCCGTCACTGGTATAGACGACAGGCTCCATTTTGGCGCCGCCTGCATCCGCCTCCCCGTCTTTCAACAATTCCTTACCGTCCTCACTGATCTCGACGGTATCGGCGTCACTGTTTCCCTCTTTCGCCGTTTTGTTTTCCTGCTGTTTTTCTTCCAGTTTCTTCTCAAACGATTCCTGTTCTTCACGCCGTCTGCGGATGGACTCTTCACACTGTGCCGCGGCTTTTTCTCTGGCATCCTCCGCATCTTCTTTCATGCCTTCATCGGCCTGTGCCTTATATTCATCCGCTTCATTGGAAAAATCATTGACATATCCCATTGCGCGTTCCATCGCCGCGGTGTCGCCCCTGCGCCTTGCTTCCTTATAGACCCTGAACGGCGTATTTAACAGTTCCATATTGGTTCTTGCCCCAATCAGCCCTTCCATTGTTTTCGTACGCATCATGCCGCCTCCTTTTTTCTGTTTCAGGCAGAAAGCCTCTGTAATTTTCTTCGGTGGAACAGATACGTCTTTTTAGCATCCTGTCCCAGACGGCTTCTTTTGTGTCATGTGCGGCATCAGCGGGCGGCAGGAGCGGGAAACGGTATCAAAACCGAGATCTGAAAGACATCCTCCTGTCTTTCCAGACGCATCACACCGTTATATTTCTGCACCACATCCCTCACGTTTAAGAGGCCGATCCCATGTCCGTTCCTCTTTTTTTCATCGATGGATCCTGTCGTCTCTTTTGACGCATCATCCACGCTGTTTCTAATCTCCAGCAAAAAACAGTGTCGGACGGCTCCGGCCCGGATCTCTACAAATGGGCAAAGTCCGTCTTCAGACTCCCCATCCTGCATTCTCTCACACGCCTCCACGGCATTGTCTAACAGATTGCCAAACAGAATGCAGAGATCAAATTCATTGACCATACAGGTCACTGGTATCTGCACGTCACAGTCCCAGCGTATTTGTCTTCTTTCCGCCAATTTGCGTTTCTGGTATAACAATACGTCCACGACCCTGCTGCCCGTCATTTCCTCACAGCCGCCCAGATCAGCGCTGTTTTGCATTGTGTTCAGATAAACCGCCATTTTTTCCCATTCTTTTTCTTCTAACAGTCCTGATAACGCAATGATATGGTTTTTGAGATCGTGCCTGAAACGTTCCGACTGGCGGTACTGCTCTTCCAGCATTTTGTAAGCGGTGATCTGCGCATGATACTGACTTGCTTTTTCCTGTTCCAGATGAATCCTGTGCATTCCAAATACCAGACACCCTGCGACGCACATACACAGCCCTGTCAGAACACAGACCCCTGCATGGCTGAAGATCTGGTCCAGATACAGTCCCATATCTCCCCCGCTCCTGAACAGAATACCATGACTGGCCCCCCAATTTGCCAGATCGGCCGCCGCCGTGACTGCAAACAGGGGAATTGCCAGATTCAGATACCACCTTCCCGTCTTCCCATAGAAAACGCTGACGGACTGCCTGGACAACCCATACACGGCAGACACCGCCATAAATATACTGATAACGGAAATCGCCAGACTTTCCCACTTGCTCAAAAACGGCAGTGCAATATTTTTCACTGTATGCAGAAGGAATAACCACAGGCACGATAATAGAGAAGCACTGAAATTCACCGTCATCGGAATCATCGTGATCAATATAGAAACAGCCAGAATTTTTTTCTCTGTTTCACACGAAAACAACCATATCACCAGTCCCGCAAACAGGAAGTGGTGCAGCAAATCTGCCAAAACGGGCGGAATCAAAAAATATCCGCATACCGCGTATAAAAGAACCTGACCACAAAAAAGAAGAACTGCGGACAGTCCTTCTCCGATTTTCGGCAGGCCCAGATTCTTTTTACAAAAGTGACCGGCCGAACATGTATATCCCATACAATACAGCAAAAATTCGAACAGCTCCGAAAAATCCCGTATCAAAAGTCAAACCTCCCCGCTGTTTTGCAGATACTTCAGAATTTCCTGACAGAACCTGTCGTATCTTCTTCTGGCAATCGCAATCCTCTCCTCATTGTCAAGAATCATTTCCTGTCTGTTATAAGAGATGACATGTTTCAGATTCACGAGATAACTTTTATGACACCGGAAAAATCCTTTGCCCAAAAGGAGCTCTTCCAGAATGCCGATCTGCTCATAATAGGTAAAGACCCCGTCCTTTTCATGGACGTCAATCGTCCTCCCCTTTATCTCAAAATAAAAGACCTGATCCAGGAACAGTTTCTTTTTGTGGCGCTCCTTGCTGATGAGAAGGAATTCCTGCGGATGATCTTCCATTTTGCGGACGGCCCTTTGCAGCACCCGTTTCAGTTTATTCTCATCGACCGGCTTTAACAGATATTGAAAAGCCTCCACCTCATAGCCTTCCAATATATATTCCCTGCTGGAAGAGATAAAGATCAGTATTTTATCCGCTGTCTTACGGCGGACAAGGCGTGCCGTTTTCATCCCGTCCAGATCACGCATGAGAATATCAAGAAAGATGATATCAAAATGATCTGATGCGCCCAATAACTCCCGTCCGCTGTAAAACTGCCGTATGATACAGGGTATTTTCATCTCTTTGAGGATCGCTTCGATCCTTCCCGCTATATGACAGCACTCTATGACTTCGTCATCACATACCGCTACCGACAGCATTATAACCTCCCGCCTGACAGGAACCCCAAAATCTCATGCCTCTGTTATCTGTCCTGTATCATATATCGGCACGAACAGATCCGGTTTTGTATTCGTGTCATAAACGGCCGCCCAAATGTCATGACCGGCCATTTTCACTTTTCTTTCCGTTTTCATTATGTCCGTTTTCATCAGTTCCGCTTTCATTAAGAACATTTTTTATAAATATATTTTTATAGAAACATTACAGCAGCCGCCTGAGCTGCTCATGTACGGCTGCATTGGATGCGATGACGCTTCCTTTTTTCAGGACGCTGACCGGATTTCCTGCAAAATCAGTTACCCGCCCCCCTGCTTCCGTAACAAGCAGCATTCCCGCCGCAAAATCCCATGGACTGAGCAGCGGTTCAAAAAATCCGCCCGTGCGCCCACAGGCCACATAAGCCAGATCAAGGGCCGCCGAACCCGTCCGGCGGATGTCCTGACTGTTCTCAAACACCCGCTGAAACCGTCTGAAATTTTCTTCCGTCAGTTCTCTGTTGTAGGGCGATGTTCCGATCGAAACGATCGTCTCATTTAAACTTGCCGCCTGGGAAACATGAATGGGTTCTCCGTTCAGGAAACTGCCTTTGCCTTTCTGTGCATGGTAAACATCTTCCCGGAAGGGATCATAGACAATTCCTGCCGTAATCTCTCCCTTATCATATAACCCCAGTGATACGACGCTGTGCTGATAGTCGTGGATCAGGTTCGTCGTACCGTCTATGGGATCGAGGATCCAATAAGTATCCGTGGTCATTTCGTGCAGTCCTTCCTCTTCTCCCAAAAACTGGATCTCCGGCGCCAGCCTGACCAGTTCGCGGGCCAGGAAACTCTGGATATCGGTATCCACCTGCGTCACATAATCGGCCCTCCCTTTGGTCCTGACATGCCCTGCTCTTTCCCTGTTTTCCACAAAAGTCTTCGTCTTTTTGATCAGTGCGATGAT
Organism: uncultured Lachnospiraceae bacterium; assembly: GCA_947577185.1. Taxonomy (GTDB): domain Bacteria; phylum Bacillota; class Clostridia; order Lachnospirales; family Lachnospiraceae; genus UBA3282. Next base: position 21,505 of record CANPUE010000010.1, read on the forward strand.
TTCCTGCATGTCCATGCGCTTCCACCTCCGTCTTCTGCCTCAGACAAATACATACTGTTTCAGCCGTTCCATTGCTTCCATGAGCAGTGTCTTCGGCAGTGCCAGATTCATACGGATTCCGCAGGGACTGTGGAATGCACGTCCATCCTGCCAGATCACGCCCACTTCCACACCGGCTCTTTGCACCTCATCAATCGTTTTCCCGTGCGCCTTGCACCACTCAGTACAGTCTAAAAGAATCATGTAAGTTCCCTGCGGTTTCGCCACACACACACCCGGAAAGTTCCTGTCTATGTAGTCACAGGCATAGTCCACGTTCTCACGGATCACCTGACACAGCTGGTCTTTCCACTCGACGCCTTCTTCGTTGTACGCGCCAAGCAAAGCATACATGGACAGCACATTCATGGAATTATAATGGCACAGGGAAGATTCCTTTCTGACCCTGTCTCTGATCCATGGATTATAAATGATATGATAGCTGCCTATCATCCCTGCCAGATTAAAGGTTTTGGACGGCGCATAGAGTGCAGCCGTACGCATTCTGGCATCCTCAGACACTGACTGTGTAGGAATATGGCTGTTTCCCGGCAAAATGATGTCCGACCAGATCTCATCCGATACCACCATCACGTCATATTTCCGGAATAACTCCATAGCACGCTCCAGTTCCCATCTCTCCCAGACTCGACCGCACGGGTTATGCGGAGAACAAAATACCGCCGCATGAATAGACTGTTCTTTTAACTTCTTTTCCATATCCTCGAAATCCATCCGCCAGATACCATCCTCGTCCTTTTTCAGCGGACTGAGTACCATATCATAACCGTTATTGCCAAGGCTTCCTGTAAATCCCACGTAAGTAGGAGAATGCAGCAGCACCTTATCTCCCTTTGAACAGAACACATTCAGCGCGCTGACCACCCCTCCCAGAACACCGTTTTCATAGCCGATACATTCTTTTGTCAGGCCCTGCACATCATGCTGCTGTCTCTGCCACCACAAAATTGCATCATAATATTCCTCTTTCGGATCAAAATAACCATACAGGGGATGCGCCGCCCTTTCCGCAATCTTCTGCGGGACAGACGGAACCGTTGCAAAACTCATATCCGCGACCCACATCGGAATCCGGGAAAAGCCCTCCTTCACCGTCATGTTCTGATAGGGGATCACCTCTGCGGCGATCGCGTCCCTGCCGTTTCGATCGATTATGTCTGTAAAATTATACTGCATATCCGTACCTCACTTTTTATTTTCTCCTGTTTTGTTCTTCGGCATCTTTTCCTTTTTTCCTTATCCCTTCTCTTCTGTCTTCTTTTCTTCCCCGGTAAGAAAATCCCGCAGATACACTTCCATAGACCGGTTCATCTCCCTGGAAAAAGCGGATTCATACTTTCTTTTCCAAAAAGCCTCCATCCACTTTTCATAGGTCTGCATCCCTGTCATGCCAGCAAACATATCCCGTATTTCCTCACTGCTCTTATCCCGGTAGCTGTTCTCACACACGATGTCCGATAAGGCAAACCGTTCCGGCTTCTCCCGCTCCATCTGCTGCCTTGTGGGATGTCCGAAGATGAGCATACAGGCCGGATAAACATAACGGGGCAGCTGCAGAAGATCTTTCACTTCCTCCGCATTTTCCATGATATCACCGATATAGCAGGAGCCAAGTCCCAGACTTTCTGCCGCAGTCACCGCATTTTGTGCCGCGATCAGTGCATCTTCCACGGCTAAGAGCAGATCACCCGCCCCGGGCCTGCGCGCCTCTAACCCTGCTTCCCGGTAAAAAGACAGCCATTTGCGGCAGTCCGCACAAAATATAAGCACAAGCTTTGCTCCGGCAATAAACGGCTGGTCATCGCACAGCACTGAGAGCCTGTCCTTTTTCTTCTGGTCCGTGATGTCAAGGATCGTATATAACAACTGGCACCCTGCGGACGGCGCCTGCAGCGCGGCGCATAAAATGGCCTGTTTCTCTTCCTTCGTAATCTCTTCTTCGGTAAAAATGCGGACTGATTTCCGCAGATGCAATGCTTTTATGATTTCATTCATTTTCTCTCAACCCTCCAGATACGTCCTTCATATCCCTGTAAAACGCTTCGCTTCTCTTCCTCTGTTTTCCCGGTATTCTCCTTCACCGTATCATAGACAGGCGAATATTGAAACCGGTCCGTCCCCCGCAGTGCAAACGCTCTGCATGGCTTTGCTCCGAGATTACAGTCAATCAGATAAAGCCGGCCCCGGTATGCCCGCGTATAAACAAAACGGTCTTTTTCCCGGCAAAGGACGCGAAAGTTCCCGTAAACAAATGTTTTTTCCTGATGCCGCAGATGCAGAAGTTCCCGGTATGCGTCCAGAACTTCCTGTTTCGGTTCCTGATACAGCCCTTTGTGCCAGGGCGGCAGTTTTTCATTCCATGGCAGAAGCACTCTGGCATGTTCTCTTGTCCCCGCAAGGATCGCGGCAAACACATCCTCCGCCGTCCTGCTTTGTATCTGCTCCGCATAATATCCTTTCGCTTCCACATCCGTAATCTGCTCCATGGATGTAAAATCATAATTGGCAAGTCCCAACTCATCTCCCTGAAACAGGAACGGCGTGCCCTTTAGCGTGAACTGCATGAGTGCGAGGAGTTTCGCCAGCGCAGCATGATGCGCAGTGTCTTTGGTGATCTTGCTGATCATCCGGGGGTTATCATGATTGTTATAGAATAAAGACATCCAGCAGTTATTTCCATAGTGACTTATCCAGTCAATCATATAATCCCGAAAATAATTCAGATCATACGCGTAGTCTTCAAACCGCACGTGCCCCGGCGTCTCCAGATGATCAAAAGAAAAGACCATATCCAGCTCCCGGCGCTCTTCCCCGGTCACAAGCCGGCACATCTTCATGCCAAGTCCCGGCGTCTCCCCTACGGAAAACGCACCGTGCGGCTCGAATGCCTTTGCTCTGATCTCCCGCAGATATTGATGCAGCCTGGGCCCATAATAATAATGCTCGATGCCGGTATAGCCCATCAGATTCCCGATCGTCTCATTCCCCTGTGGAAGCCCTTCTTCCTTGGAAATATAGTTGATTACATCCATGCGGAAACCGTCCACACCCTTATCAAGCCACCTGTTGATCATAGCGATGACCGCTTCCCGTACCTTCGGATTGTCCCAGTTTAAGTCCATCTGCTTTCTGGAAAACAGATGCAGCGCCCAGCTGTCACAGTCCTGCTCGTATTTCCAGGCGGAACCTGAAAAGAAGGAGGTCCAGTTATTGGGCGGCGTATGGCTTCCGTCGTCCTGTCGGAAAAAATAATAATCCCGGTATGATGAATCGGCCTGTCTGGCCTTCTGATACCACACATGTTCATCGGATGTATGGTTGATCACAAGATCCATGATCAGCCGCATACCCCGTTTATGCACTTCGGATAAGAGCCTGTCAAAGTCCTCCATTGTGCCAAATTCCTGCATGATCTTGTCATAATCGCGGATATCATAGCCGTTATCATCATTGGGCGAATCGTAAACCGGAGAGAGCCAGACCGCATCCACGCCCAGTTCTTTCAGATAATCCAGTTTCGCAATGATACCGGGCAGATCGCCGATACCGTCTCCATTGCTGTCACAGAAACTGCGCGGATAAATCTGATAAAACACTGCTTCCTTCCACCATTTTGGTTTTATCTTCCCTTTCGCTGCAGGCGCATCCGCTTCATTCGCATGTTCATTCAACAGATGCAGCAAAGCGTCAAAAAAATCCTTTCCCAGTATCCCTTTGGTAAGCCGCAATGCCGTCCGCAGTCTCATGCGCGACACCGCCCCGTTGGTAATGATCTTCTCCGGCAGTCCAAGCTGCAATAACAGTCTGGCGACCGCGTCATGCCCCACCGGATTATCATATAATTCTCCGATACGGCTGTCGTAATCTAACTTTTTCTCCCTTGCATACACAGGTTTTCTTTGATCTGATTCTTTCATCCCGACACCAATCCTTTCCGGCAGTCCCTTTCTTTCAGACGTTCCTGTGCAGGTTCTCACAGATCCTGTCATATTCGTCTTCATCCAGCTTATACTTCTTTTGATAAAGGAAATAAGAAATCAACAGCAAAGCACAGGGCAGAACTGTCATCATCACCAGGAGTCCCGTACTCTGCCATGAGAGAACGCCGCTTTGGGCACCGCCTGTCGTCCCGAAAATCACGTCTGATATTCTGGTCAGCTTCTGTTCTTCGGAAATGAACCCCTGTGCACACTGCTGTTCCAGATCGGAGATCTGGTTGGTGTAGCCGGTAACGCCAAAGAGCAGATAGGTTGCGGAAGTGACTGCCACGATCAGCGCGGAAGCCATCTTCGTAATGAAGGGACGCAGGGAAGTGATGATCCCCTCATCCCGGACGCCGAATCTGTACTCATTATATTCCACCGTGTTCATGATGGAAATCATCATGATCAGATAATAACTGTACTGCCCGAAATTGGAAAGCATATAGCCAATCACCAGTACCCAGAATTTCCCCATCCCGGATCCGGACAGCAAAAGGGGCACAAGCATCATCACATAACCGGCCGTGGAAACCGCCGCCATGATCCCCATAAGCTTTTTTCTGGAAATCCGTCTGGAGATCGCAGGATAAAAGATCATCAAAAATGCCGTAGCCGACATGCCTACTGTTGTAAACAGCGAATACAGTCCGCCGTTATATCCGAATGTAAAGTAAATATAAGTGGAACCGAGCCCTCCGATCACAAGGCCGTTGCCGACCTGCTGGATCAAAAAGATCACGGACGCCCAGACTAACTGATCATTGCGGGCGATTGTTTTAAATACATTTTTGAGAGAAAATTTTTCCCTTTCTTTTGCGGTACGGGCCTCCTCCCTGTGTTCCTGCACCCCAAGCAATGGAAACAGAATAAATAACGGCCCCAGAATCGCTATGATGAGCGCAATCCACCCATAAGCCACAGCGGTGCTTCCGCCGATCGCCCCTGACCCTGTCGTGAACAGGGGAATCAGGATCGCCGCCAGCGTACCGCCGATCCCGGCACAAAGCGTTGCTCTCGAAGTGAACCGGTTTCTGGCATCCGCATCAGAACCAAGCGCCGGGATCATGCCCCAATAAGAGATATCGCTCATCGTATACGTGATGCTGAATGCAAAATACAGAAACCCGAAAAACCACACGAAACGCCACCCTTCGAGCCTGACATTGAACAGCAGATAGATCACCACAGACGTCGATACCCCTCCGACCGCCAGCCAGGGTTTGAATTTGCCGTATTTCGAATGCGTCCGCTCAATGATATTCCCCATCACGGGATCATTGAGCGCATCGAATACCCGCGCCGCGATCATGATCCCCGTAATCGCCGCGATCTGCGCTCCGTTTAAAGAATGCGTAAACAGAACGAACGTCAGCAGATAACTGTTGATCAGACAATACACCGCATCCCGCCCGATCGTCCCAAGCGGAAAATATCTCAGATTTTTCTTTGTAACCTTCTCGTTTATCAAATTTGCCGTCCTCACCTTTCACTGCTCCTTCTGGCACGCCTCCATAAAATACATCCTCGACGCAAAGTCCTGAAATATCCTCGTCTCACTGCCATACCCCACGGAACCGAATGCCTGCTTTAACTTAATTCCATGATACATCAGTTCGTCTCCATAAACAAGGCAATCCTCCGTCTCACCGTCCAGTTTCACAAATTTTGCGGCTATCGCTTCCACCAGAGAATCCTGCCGGATATGGATCGGCGAAACCAGATTCACGAGACCGCCGAACGCTTTCAGATTGTATGTCAGCTTCCGGTTATAAAAATGATAACAGGTTTCCTCCTCCAGTCCCTTTGCCTGATAGCAGGCATAGGAATCATTGGGCACCACGAGCTTCTGAAAGAGCATCCCCACCGCCTTTTTCCGGTCAGACGACACACAGGTCCATTCCATGATGTTCTGATCTCCGGGCCAGATCGCGGAATGATAACCGTCACCGCTTTGCGCGGCAAAGCTCCGTCCCCTGTAAAAATCACCAAACTGCAGGACTTCCCGCCATTTTTTATAGAGCCCGATCTGCGTCTTCACCGCCATAAACTGCTCTTTGTCCATCTCGCTAAGATTGCATTCGTAACCGCAGACGCCAAACGCCGCCACATGAAATCTGGTTTCCAGAGGCGTCACGCGCAGCGTCTGATGGTTCGGACAGGAAGAGACATGCGCGCTCACCACAGACAGCGGATACCCATAACTATAGCCGTTCTGGATCTCTGCACGGCACAGCGCATCCGTATTATCACTGGCCCAGATCTGTGGAAAATAACACAGAATCCCCAGATCGAAACGGTTGCCCCCTGAACTGCATCCCTCAAACAAAATCTCCGGAAACCGCTGCGTCAGTTCTCTCATACAGCGGTACAGGCCGCACACATAACGATGAAAAACCTCCCCCTGATTTTCCGGTCTTAAATGCCTGGAATATACGTCGGAAAAGATACGGTTCATATCCCATTTCACATAAGAAATATCGGCACTGGAAAAGACCTTTGTCATCTCTTCGATGATATACTCCTGCACGGCGGGATTGCCCAGATCAAGAAGCCTCTGATTACGCCCCTCCGAATGTTCCCTGCCCGGAATATCCACCGCCCATTCCGGGTGTGCCTCATACAGTCTGCTGTTTACATTCACCATCTCCGGTTCCACCCAGATGCCAAAATCAAGACCCAGCGCCTTTATTTTCCCGCAAAGCCTTTTCAAACCGCCGGGCAGCTTCTTCTCATTAACCTGCCAGTCTCCCAGAGAACGGGTGTCATCCGTCCGCTCCCCGAACCACCCGTCGTCCATCACGAACAGTTCCACGCCCGCCTCTTTTCCGGCTCTGGCCAGTTTCAGCAGCTTTCTTTCATCGATATTAAAATATGCGGCCTCCCAGCTGTTCAAAAGAACAGGCCGTATTTTCTTTTTCCATGATCCGCGCACAATATGCTCCCTTACAAAATGATGCATCTGCCGGCTCATCGCCCCGAAACCCTGACAGGAAAAAGTCATGACCGCCTCCGGCGCTTCAAAAACCTCTCCCGCCCTGAGTTCCCAGGAAAAAGACTGCGGATTGATCCCGCAGACTACCCTTGTCTTACCGAAACTGCTGACTTCAGCTGCTTCATAATGGTTCCCGCTGTAGATCAGATTAAGGCCGAAGCATTCCCCCGCGTCTTCCGTTGTGTGCTCTTTGGACAGCATGACAAACGGATTGGCCCTGCTGGAAGAGATGCCGGCATAGGAAGCATTCACATGTTTCCCCGCCTGTATACGCACATCCGTACGTTTCATCTCCCTCGCCCATCCTCCGGTAAAAGAAGTAAAAACATAGTCCGCCGCAGGAAAATCCAGCTGCATACTCATAAGCCTTTTTATGACGAGCGAATTTTCCCCCTCATTTTTTAGCCTTGCACTGCGCGTAATCACATCGCACGCCGGATAAACATAATAATGCAGTTCCAGAATCAGATCATGCACCTTCTCCTTTAACCGCACAAGCAGATGTTCCGCCTGTCCATCCTCACTGTATGAGCCGGGCAGGCAGTCCGATTCCGGTCCCGTATCCGTGACCGCAAAAGAATCATAGAGAAAATCCGAAGTGAAACTGCCGTCCGCATACACGATCTCCACAAATGGTTCCCTGATATCGCCCTTCCCGTAAGACGACATCTCCAGACAGGCATCTTCCAGACTGAAATTTTTGTGTCCGTCATCATAGTAGATCCCGTTTCCCGGCACAAAAGCGTGCTTTTCCCGCAAAGCCGCATCTCCCCGGAAATGAATTTTCCTCCCATAATAAAAATGTTCCAGATGTCCTGTCTGCGTTACCGCAAACAAATACGATGTGTGCTCTGTTTCCAGACTGAATATGCCGTTTTTTTCTGTGATCATAGATTTTTCCTCCTACTCTGCGCCAACGGATCTGCCCTGTGCACCAGACTTTTTCTCCCTTCTTCCCGTTATAAAAAACGCCGCAAAACAACGACGATTCGCAATATTACGCATTTAACGTATCAGACACGTTCCATGAATACGGCAGTCCTGCCAAACAAATGTGAATCTCTGGCAGAACCGCCGGAATGTGTACTCTAAAAGCACACAGATAGAATCAAGATTTGTTTAATAACGATATTGTATCATAAGATAATTACTATTACAATCTGTTTTTCTTATTTAGCTGTTTACAGCTTCTGCACAAATGTATAACTTCCCGCTTCCAGTTCCCGGACCGCGCCGTCCGGCAGGGTCAGTCTTGTCTCGCGCGGCACGGCGCAGTTGATCGTAACCTCATCATTTTCCACTTTCCACGCAACTTTGATCTCTCCTGCGCGGCTGTGATAGCTTCCTTCCACGCTGCCGAGACGTCTGTCAATATAAGGCCGCAGGCTGATTTTGGAATATCCGGGCTGCAGCGGTTTGATTCCCAGCACATAGCGGTAATAAAATTCTCCCACACTGCCGAAGGAATAGTGATTAAAGGACACCATGTTATCGCCGCTCATCTTCGTTTCATTCACGGTTCCGTCCGGGCGCAGGGCGTCCCATCTCTCCCACGTCGTCGTAGCGCCGCAGTTCACCTGATAGAGCCATCCCGGACATTCTTCGTTAAGAAGCAGATCGAATGCCAGTCCGGCATACCCGTTATCCGCAAGCATCGGCAGCAGATGTTCGGTCGCAAAAAAACCTGTCTGCATTCCCTCATCTTTGATCTTTGCCACGAGTTTTTCAAAGCAGGCATCCCACAGTTCCCCTTTGGGAATCACCATTTTCAGTGCCATGATATAGGCGCCCTGATAATTGTCTTTCATCGTGCCGTCCTTTTTGACATACGCTTTCAGATAGGCTCCGGTTGTCTTTGCAAGCTGCTCCTGATAGCGCAGGGCATCGCACTCTTTTCCCAGTCTGGCGGCTGTCTCAGACAGGATCCGCAGATCGTTGACCACAAAGGCGTTTGACACCGGCCCGTTGTGCATCGCCATGTACTTGACATCTTTTCCCGGCGCCAGCCAGTCGCCGAGACTCGGCCCGGCCCAAAGATCCTTTTTTCCCATGATTCCTTTTCCCATGTGGCGGATCTCGCATTCCACATGAGACTTCATGCTCTCATACTGCTCTTTCAGATATCTGTCTGTTCCATACTGCATCCACAACAGTTCCGGCAGAATCGTGACCGCATTGCCCCAGCCCAGCATACTCATAAAACCGATGCCTTCCGGGCCGCGTGCGGGTACGACCGGGGCCACATATCCTTCTGTATTATCCATCTGCGTATATCGGATGTCTTTCAGAAATTTAGCCAAAAACGCTTCCGTATCGTAATTATAGGCTCCTGTCAGGGCAAACACATGTCCGTCTCCGGTATAACCCATCCTCTCGTCACGCTGAGGACAGTCTGTGGGCACTTCCAGATAATTACTGCGCTGTCCCCACACCTGATTGTGATAAAGCTGCTCGACCTTCTTATTCTCACAGGTAAAAAATCCGGTACGTTCCATCTGGCTGTGTACAGCATACGCAGTCAGCAGACCCTCCTCATATTCCACACCGGAAAGTTCCACATAGCGGAATCCCATGAAACTGAATCTGGGACGGTATTTTTTCGTCTCCGTCCCTTTATAATATACGGTTTCCGCCTTCGCCTTACGCAGATTGACCGTATACAGGCTCCCGTCCGCGTTGAGGATCTCGCCGTGGCGCAGTTTTAACACCGCTCCGTGCATGTGCGCCGGGTCGATCTCCACGAACCCTGCAAAGTTCTGCCCGAAATCCACGATCGTCACATCCCCGCACTTTGTAAACGACGAAACGGAAATTTCCTCCTGCACGACAGTAGGTAAAATCCCCTCCTCCAGTACTTCCGGCACTTTTCCCGCATAGACGACAGGCCTTTCTTCCGTCAGGCCAGGTTCCTGCGCATGATAAATCTCCCCGTCATAAAAACCCGCGTATTCATAGGGGCTCCGCAGCATCGTCACCGTTTCGTCACGGCTAGTATAAACGGCGCTTCCCGCGTCGTCCTCTACCGTGAGTATCCATGCCGCCGCAGAATGTTCTCCATAAATCTGACATTGATTCTCAAACGTATAGCGTCCGCAGTACCAGCCCTGCCCCAGATACACCCGAAGCCTGTTTTCTCCCTGCGCCAAAAGGTCTGTCACATCATATGTCTGTGCCTGAAGCTGGCGGTGATAATAGGTGTAACCGGGTGCAAAAAGAATCTCTCCCACCTTTTTTTCATTGATCTGCGCCTCATAAATTCCAAGCGCAGTGATGCACAGTGTCGCTTTCTTTACCTTTTTCGCAGAAATGATCTGTTCAAACACAGCCACTTCACCCTCTGTAAAAGGAGTATCCGCCTGGATAAACTGCTTCCTTAACTGTTCATACATGCCATATCCTCCATTCTCTCCGCTTTTATTCCTGTTTTTTCTATTTCCTGTCCTTGTCGTTTCGGTTCCTGTTCTCTTTGTCCTGTTTTTTCCGCCCGCGAAACTTTCTTTTCAGATGCCGGTCAAAAATTCTCCCGCAAAAATTTCGCACTGCATTCAAAACTTTTCACCGGGCTCTTATCAACCCAGTTGCGGTGGCTTTCCAGAATCACCGCTTCGATCCCGGCATCTTTCGCTTTTTTTGCCAGATCGGTTAACGGCATCGAGCCGTAACCGAGTTCCATGCTGTCGCTCTTTAAAATCGGCGTCATACACGGCCCCGTCTGTCGTGTGCCTCTGTCATTTATATGCCACAGCTTCATTCGGCCGCCCAGCGCTTCCATCACTGCAAGCGGGTTTTCCCCGCACTCTGCGCACCAATAGCTGTCAAACTCAAAATTGACCAGTTCGGTCTCTGTCTCTTCCATCAAAATCCGGTAAGCATTCTTTTCCCCGGAAACTTTGAGGAACTCGCAGTTATGATTGTGATAGAGCAGTCTGATACCCGCCTCTTTGAGCGCACCGCCTGCCTTATTCAGCCTTCCTGCCAGCTTTTTTACTTCCCCGGCATCCCCATATGGAAAACGGTACATGCCGGTGACCACCACCTTGTCTGTGTCGAATTTTTTAGCTTCCTCCGCCACCGCTGTCGGATCACGCTCGATGCTGCCCAGATCCTGATGAATGGATACCACTTTCAGCCCGCTTTGTTTCACCAGACGCGGCCAGTCAAGTTTCCCGCCGTTCCCAACCGGCATCCCGGCCGCCTTCGTCATCATTTTAACCAGAAGTCCGCTCGGATGAATCATGAATCCGCATAATTCAATGCCGTCATAACCGGCTTTTTTCATTCTGGCCATCGTTGCCAGCGCCTGTTCTTCTTTGTTCATCACCGTTCCGAGCATGAACTGCTGTACTGCTTTGATTGGCATGTAGATCCCTCCTCCTGTCCGGAAACCGCTTACGCCTTCTTTATTTTCTGCAAAATCCGGTTTAACTGTCTGATACTCTCCTCATCGATTTCTCCTGCCTGCTTCAAAAGGCTGATCAGCGTCATCCTGCCCATCATCCGCTGCAATCCGGGATTGTCTTTGACCGCTTCCGCCACATCGCCTCTGGACGCAGCGCCTTTTTCCATCATCTGATTCACGATCGCACCCGCTTCCGGATTGGCACGCAGATCTGCCAGCGTATCAGAAACCGAAAAACAGCCGGGATCAAATTCATCCTGATCAAACCAGTTCACGACATCCTGCTTCTTTGCAAAAAGGTATTCCGGGTTTTCCTCCCGTACGCTCCGCACCACAATGGCATCGCTGACCGTTCCGTCCGGGGTCTGTATTCTGGCCTCGATTCTGTATTCTGCCTCTTTTTCCGCAAGCGGCACCTGGAAGCAGAATACCCTGTGCGCCTGCAGCGTCTGGAAAAGCGTACCGTTTACATACACAGAAACCTCTTCCGCGTTGGAATACACCCTGATCTCCGTCACCTCTTGCGTGCGGTCGACATACCTGCTGCCGCAGATGTGAACCATCGGCTCTTTGTTCCATGCCGCTTTGTACAGATAGAACGCATCTTTTTTCGTCTGTCTGTCAAATGTGACAAGGCCTTTCTGGTTCTCCCCATGTTTGCCGCCCTCATCTCTTCCGTCGGCCGCAAAGTCAAAAAGATTCCATACGTGAGTTGCCCAGAGCCATGGCCGCTTCTCGATCATGTCAAGCATATGTTCATGATAGAGCGCCTGATAAGATTCCGAATAATCTCCTTTTTCCGGATGACTGTTCTGAAACCTGGGATTGGCATCCGCACCGTATTCGCTGAACCCGATCGGACGATCCGGGTATTTTTCATGAAATTCATCAAAAAATTCTTCATTCTGTTCCAGTTCTCCCAGATACCACCCGAAATACAGGTTATAACTGTTGACATCCGGGATATCGAGAATCGGGCTGTCCGTCTCCAGCATAAACACATTGGCCATGGTCGTCAGACGGGTCTGATCCATCCGATGGCACAATTCGTTCAACAGTCTGTGATTTTCCAGCAGATCCTCATTTACGGCACTGGCCGCAGTAATCTCATTGCTCAGCCCCCATACAACGATCGAAGGATGATTATAGCACTGCGCCACCAGCTCTTCCATCTGGGAAAGCGTATTTTCTCTGCCATTTTTCATATGCATTGTAATATAGGGGATTTCTGCCCAGACAAGGATCCCGTTCTCGTCGCACAGATCATAAAATTCATCGGCATGCTGATAATGCGCCAGCCTGAGGGTATTCGCCCCGATTTCCCGCACGATCTCCATGTCCTTCTTATGATGTTCCATCGTCAGCGCATTGCCTGCCCCCTTACAGTCCTGATGGCGGCTGACACCGCGAAGGGGATAACTGCGTCCGTTTAAGAAAAAGCCTTTTTGCGCGTCGATCTCAAACGTCCTGCATCCAAAACGCGCCGAAACCTCATCTCCGCTGTCTAAGACAGCCTTTGCCATGTACAGATAAGGGTCTTGTACACCGTCCCACAAATGTACGTTCTCTATTACAAATTCCGCAGAAGCATATCCGTTTTCGGAACGGACTGTCCGGCTCTGTCCGTCGACTGTGACTGTCACGTTCCCGCCTGTCTGCCATGTCTCCACACGGACTGACGCAGATTTTTTCTCCAGATTGACTGTTGGAGTCACTTTTATACCCGGTGCGCCGCAGTAAGAAAGATCAAAATGCGTTTCCGGCACGATGATCAGATTCACATCGCGGTACAGGCCGCCATAGAACGTAAAATCGGCCTTCTGGGGATAAACGACATCATTGTCACTGTTATCGACTGTAATGATCAATTCATTTGCGGCTCCCTCTCCGCCGGATACCAAATGCTCTGTCAGGTCTGTGCGGAAAGTCGAATAACCGCCCCGATGGAATGCCAGTTCTTTCCCGTTCAGGCTGACCCCGGCCGACATCGCCGCTCCCTTGATTTCCAGAAACACACGGCTTCCGGCTTCCATCTGCGGTTTTTCCAGCATGCGCACGTATCTGCAGGTCCCGCGGAAATAATCGTTTCCGCCGTCCTGTCCATCCACCGCGTTCCATGTATGCGGCAGATTGACATTACTTACCTGGTCATTCTGGCAGAATTTCCAGTTATCATTCAAAGAAATAATTTTTCTCATAGAGTTCCTCCTTATACGATTATGTGATATACTCACCTTAACAAACCTGTATCGCACAGGCCGCTTGAAAGGTATGGTTGGTTTTATGGATATGAACATTGAACAAAATCTGGCTCTTTTTCAGGAACTGCTTGGCTGTGGCGGCAGCATTTATCTCTGGCGCTATGACGCGGAGGGAAATCTGCTTCACTCCAACTGCCCGCAGGAAACGCTCTTTGAACAGGCTTTCTCTTTTCTCGGCTGTAAAGAACGCGCGCTCGGAAACGGGCGGGGTAACGGCGGACCGCAGGCCGTAGGCACTTCATTCGGGCTGATCTGGGGCGTTGACTATCTCTATCAGGACGGCTCCCTCCGGCAGATGCATATCATTGGGCCTGTCTTTTCGCACAATGTATCCAGACGGGATATCGAAAGCGGCTTTGAACAGCATGTTGATCAGGATGTGTCCCTTTCCTGGAAGCATCGCCTTTTAAACGCCTATGCGCAGATCCCTGTTGTCCAGAATATCCTCTTTACCCGTTATCTGTTAATGCTGCATTTTTGTCTCACCGGGGAAAAGCTGTCGGCCAGCGATACCACGATCCCACAGTCTTTTGCAGACGCCGCTCCGTCGGATGCCAGACGCGACAGACATCGTGTATGGATGTCAGAATGTGCCCTGCTTGACATGGTACGAAACGGCGATCTGAATTACAAGGACGCGCTCAATGAATCGGTATCGATCAGCGAAGGCGTTCCCGTATGGGGAAAAGACCCTCTCAGGCAGGCCCGGACTTCTGTCATTGTCTTCATCTCAATCGTATGCCGCGCCGCCATAGAAGGCGGTCTGTCCCCGGAAGTCTCCTATTCTCTCGGCGATGCCTATATCCAGTCGGTCGAAAACGCCAAAACCTACGATGAGATCCGTGCCATTCCCAATCTGATGTATGATGATTTCATCCACCGGGTACACAAAATCAGACAAAACAGAAAACTTTCCGCGCCCATCGAGCAATGCCGGAATTATATCGACATGCACATCAAAGAGAAAATACGGGCAAAGGATCTGGCCGGTCTGGCCGGTTACACGGAATACTATCTGACACACAAATTCAAAGAAGAGACCGGTCTGTCTGTCAATGACTATATCAAGCATGCCAGAATAAACCGGGCCAAAGTTCTCCTTCGGAGCACCGATATTTCCATTCAGGATCTCTCCGAACAGCTCTGCTTCAGCAGCCGCAACTATTTCAGCCGCATCTTCTTTGAACTGACCGGCACCACCCCAAGTGAATTTCGGGAAAATCTGTAGGCAGACTTCTCTTTGCACTATTTCATATGCTCCATAATCACTTCATGGCGCGCTTTTTCTTTCTTTTCGGCAATGCGTTTTTGAACGTTGATCATCTCTTCTTTATCTAATTTACAGAATTTCATCGCAAGGATCGTGCAGATCCAGCCAAGGATCGGCATTCCGAATTTGACTGCCATAGTCACCCAGAAGATCGCCGACGTACAGGCTTCGCCCGGCTGCGGCATCGTCGTCTTATAGCCCAGAATCGCAGCCGCTCCGGCCGCAACCGTTGCGCTGAACGCCGTGATAATCTTGTCGATCAGACTGTATGTACCCGTAATGACCGCGGGGACATACCTGCCGCTGCGGTCTAATTCATAATCAATCGTATCGGCCATGAAGGAAGTATTCGCTGTCGTAATACACATATTCGAACCGTTCTGCGCCAGAGACAGCAATACATACAGAATCATGGCGGGGCTCATCATGACGGCAATCTGGCTCGGATCGATCACCACAAAGAACAGCAGTGAGACAACGGAGACCGCCATACTGACCCAGGTCCAGGTCACGATCGCCTTACGGCTGCCATGTTTGCCCGCATATTTGGCTCCCACCGCAGCAAACAGGATAGAGGGTATCATGCTGACGACCATCAGGATCGTAGAAATCCCCATGTTGCCGATCACGATCCCGAACAAAAGCGTCGTGATGACCGACTGGCTCCCCGTCTGCTGTGCAATCTTATCGGATGCATTGGAGATTATGTAACACTGCAGAGGACGGTTATGTGCCAGTACATCCATCATATCTTTTAATCTCAGTTTTTCTTTCTTCTGCTGCAAACCGGAAAAATACTCCGGTTTATCAAACGCCGACACGCCGATGCAGACCAGCACCGTACCAATTGTCCCCATGATCAGACAGGCGATGCAGGCC
The DNA here is from genome assembly GCA_947577185.1 of uncultured Lachnospiraceae bacterium. Taxonomy (GTDB): domain Bacteria; phylum Bacillota; class Clostridia; order Lachnospirales; family Lachnospiraceae; genus UBA3282. Next base: position 37,349 of record CANPUE010000010.1, read on the forward strand.
GCAGACAAAAAGGACTGATTGTACTCCCCTCCAAACATCGGCAGCAGCACAGTGTTCAGGATCATCATCATGATCATCGGTACGAGATAATTAAACGCTGTGGTCCAGACACCGATGAGCGGACGCTGTTTCGGGTCGTTGCTCATGATGGCCGGTATCGTCTGCGCCGTCATATTTGTGATCGTGTACCCGATAATATAGATAATGTAAAACAGCGTAAAGGTGATCCAGCCAAATCCTTTACCGGAAAACAGGCTGAACATACAAAACAGACCGACGGCCTCGATCACAAAGCCTGATACGAGCAGCACGCGCAGCTTTCCAAAGCGCGTGTTCACCCTGTCATAAATAAATGCTAACATTGGGTCAGTCACCCCGTCTAAAATACGGGTACAGGTGAGAATATAACCGATCACGATCGTCGTGACGCCGTAACCGATACTTGCACTGTAACTGGCAAGGTTGATAAGAGAATAAACGCTCATGCCTACCAATCCGTTGCAGGCATAAAGAATGATCTGCCATTGCTTTGCGCGGCGGTATGTTACGCCGTCAATCTCGCTGGCTGTGGGTTTCCTGGACATATTACGATCTCCTTCCTGATAAAAAAATTGTTTTTCTTCCGTTTCATATGCCTGTTTTGCTCCACTGCCCTACGCTTATTCTGTCTCACAGGCTATGGTTACAGTATATCCTGCTCATTCCTGTAAAAGGAATACAAAAATTCATGATGACGTACAAAAATTCATTGTCATATGAAATATGCACGAATTATTATCCATTTTCCACAATTTTTACTCGTTGTTACACTTTTTTTTATGTAAAATAATAGTGACAGATGTGTTTCATGGTTTATATAGAACATTTTACACAAATCAGACTGCCGGAACACAGCTTTATCATTATATTTCCTATTAATATCATCCTGAAATCATCCAAATCATTCTAAAGGAGGTAACTGACATGACATTCGCAAAAGATTTTTTCATTGGCGCCGCTACTGCCGCGCATCAGGTAGAAGGAGGCAATGTTCACAGTGATTACTGGGCGCAGGAGCACATGGTACATACGGACTTTCTCGAACCCAGCGGGGACGCCGTCGATCACTATAACCGCTACGCGGAAGATATCCGTCTGATGGCTCAGGCAGGACTGAATGCCTACCGCTTTTCAATCGAGTGGGCAAGAATCGAACCGGAAGAGGGCGTATTTGATGCATCAGAATTAAATCATTACAGAGACGTTATCCGCACCTGCAAAGAAAATGGAATTGAGCCGTTTGTGACCCTGCTTCATTTCACCAGTCCGAAATGGCTGATCTCCAAAGGCGGCTGGGAATCCGATGAAACCCCCGCCCTGTTTGCCCGCTATGTCAGATATGTCATGGAAGGTCTTGGATCAGAGCTTCACTATGTCTGCACGATCAATGAGGCGAACATGGGCATTCAGGTGGCCGCCATCGCCAAACGCTACCTGCAGCAGATGCAGGCAAAAATGGCCGCTGCAAAAATGAATCCTGATCATATGGCTGACGGTAAGACCGACGGCACGGTGCAGATGGGGATTAATCTGGAAAAAATGCTGGCAAATCAGAAAGAAGCGGAAAAAGAACGCATGGAACTTTTCGGCGTTGCGAAAACAGAATGCTTCACCAGTCCCCGCACACCGCACGGCGACGAGATCGTCATGGAAGCGCATCGGGCCGCCCGCGCCGTTATCCGAGAATGCGCACCGCACATTCAGGTCGGACTCACTTTAAGCCTGCACGATATCCAGGCGCTTCCCGGCGGAGAAGAAAATGCCGCCAGGGAATGGGCGGACGAATTTACACATTATCTGCCTGCCATCGAAGATGATGATTTCCTCGGTGTCCAAAACTATACCCGTACCCGCATCGATGCATCCGGTTCCCTGCCCGTTCCGGAAGGCGCCGAAGTTACCCAGATGGACTATGAATTTTATCCGCAGGCGCTTGCCAATGTCATCCGCAGCGTTTCCAGAGATTTCAAAAAGACACTTATCGTGACGGAAAACGGCATCGCGACCGCTGATGATACCCGCAGAGAGGCTTTCATAGAATCCGCTTTGTCCGGCGTGAACTCCTGCATCGCTGACGGCATCCCTGTAAAAGGTTACTTCTACTGGAGCCTGATGGACAATTTCGAATGGCAGAAAGGTTATTCCATGACGTTTGGCCTGATCGCGGTCGATCGTTCCAGCCAGACGCGTTCCCCCAAACCAAGCCTGACATTACTGGGGTCTTTTGTCCAAAAATAACCCCTATACAGGCACGGAACCCGGCTTTCATGCCGTAAATATCACAATCAGAAAGGTACGGTGGCAGATTTTATGAAAAAATATTTTTGTAACCCGATCAATTTTCCTTATCAATACCAGTTCAACCAGAAAGGGGAGGGATTTACCCTCAACCGGGAAGCGGCGGACCCTTCCCTGATCCTTTTCCACGACAAATACTATCTGTTTCCCAGTATGACACGGGGATTTCTGGTCAGTTCAGACCTGGCCGCATGGGAATGGCATCCGCTTACCGGCCTTCCTGTATACGATTATGCACCGGATGTTCGCATCATGGGAGAATGGATGTATTTCTGTGCAAGCCGCAGAGGCGAGGTATGTGACTTTTACCGGACAAAAGATCCTGAAAGCGGTGTGTTTGAAAGGATTCCCGGCACCTTTGATTTCTGGGATCCCAGCCTTTTTGTGGATGATGACGGAAAAACATATTTCTACTGGGGCTGCAGCAACATGACACCCATCTGGGGCGTCGAACTCGATCCCGACACCATGGAACAGATTGGAGAACCGCAGGCACTCATCGCAAATCATAAAGAAGAATACGGCTATGAACGAACCGGTGAGGATCATCACTACGATCCGAATGAAAGTCATGTCGTACAGATTTTAAAAGAACAGATGGCAAAATCTGCCGGCTGTCGTCCGGAAGACATTACAGACATCACACCCGCGATCGAAGCAACACCGGAACAGTACCGCCCCTTGTTAAAGGCAGCCTTATCCGACGCACCTTATATAGAGGGTGCATGGATGACAAAATATGACGGCAGATACTATCTGCAATACGCCAGCCCGGGCGCTCAGTTTAACGTCTATAACGACGGCGTTGCTGTCAGTGAGCATCCGCTCGGTCCGTTCCGGGCCTGCCCCAATAATCCGTATTCCTACTCTCCCGGCGGTTTCTGCCCAGGCGCCGGACACGGCTCTACTATGGAAGACAGATCCGGGAACTGGTGGCATACCAGCACAATGCGGATCTCAGTCAATCACGAATTTGAACGCCGCGTCGGTATCTGGCCCGCCGGTTTTGACAAAGACGGCGAATTATTCTGCAACCAGCGCTACGGTGACTGGCCGCAGGCACTGACAGGCGGCAGACAGGATCCCTGGGCCGCACCCGAATGGATGCTCCTAAGCTGTCACAAAAAAGCCACTGCCAGCAGTCAGGAAAAAGACGCCTCCAATGCCGTGGACGAAAACGTCCGTACATGGTGGAAAGCAGAGGAAGATGACAAAATGCCGTGGATTCAGATCGATCTGCTGCAATGTTATGATGTAAATGCCATACAGATTAACTTCGCGGACGATATGGTCCTGCAGAACGCCCTGCCGGAAGGCGCCGCGCTTGTCGGAGAAAGCGGGCGCGGACGCTATATCGAAGAACGTTCTTTCTTCACCCGCTGGCTCCTGGAAGCATGCGAGGATGGAAACAACTGGTTCACTCTGGAAGATAAAAGAAACTGTGACACTGACCTGACTCATGACCTCGTTGTGAAACCAGACGGAATCCGTGCAAGATACATCCGTCTGACCGTCACGGAAACAGCTTATCATGCCCCGGCATGCATCAGCGGCCTGCGGGTATTCGGAAAAGGTTCCGGAAAACCTCCCGTACAGGTATCAGACGTCAGGGCGCTTCGCACCGACGGCATGACCATGCAGGTAAGCTGGCGCGGAGACGCCGTCGGCTATGAAGTGCTATGGGGACACAGACCCGATAAGTTATACCACAGCTACCGGGTATTTTCTCCGACAGATGTCAATACCGGAACCGGAGCAGAACCGGAGCCGCACTCTGACACCGCGTCAGTTTCCAGTCTGGAAATCCGCGCCCTGATGACAGAGGTAACACCTTACTACGTGCGGGTAGATGCCTTTAATGAAAACGGCATCACAGAGGGCAGCGTGATCATGGTCGAAGATCCGATGTCCTGATACTGAAAATGCGCTTCGTCAGGCACATGCATATCCAAAAAGAAATTACCGCCATAACTGCAAAATATGTCGGCGGTAATTTCCTTTCGGGATACGCTTCTACATATTTGCCTCGAACTCTGCGATGCTGGAAACGCTTGCCGCACACTTGAGCCACCTGCTCAAAACCACCGGATCAGATTCCTGACCGATACGCTGTAACAATTGCTGTGGGATCTTCCCGAAATCCGCTAATAATTCCAGCACAGCTTCCACCTTGCCCGCCAATACCCCCTCTTTTCTTCCTTCTTCCCGTCCTTCTTTTCTGATCCTGTCTGTAATTTCACACATGATATGCACCCCTTCTCTCTCCATTTTAAAATATCTGACCCGCTCCACGATCCGGGGAAAATTCTCGGTCTGGTATAACGGATCTGACTGGATAAAATACTTTTTCAACTCGTTGATCCGCATGTCATCTGTTGGATATTCCAGATTGTAATACCACTCATGCAATCCGTTATCCAGTTCCATCGTGATCTCCTGTCCGTCTGTTTTCCTGACAAAATGATAACAGCCTCTTTTATCATTTAAGAAGTCGCCTTTCGTAATATAAATCATTGTCACATCCGGCAGAGCATCATATGGTTTCCCCTTCTCCAATATGCTTGTATCAATACATGACAAATAGTACCTCGATCTTCTAAAAGGGGACTTCTCCTGATACATCTGTATTTCGACTGTAATTACATTGCCGCAGATGTCTTCCGCCATGATATCCAGTTCAACCGAATGCGTTTTCAGATTGCGGATTACATATTGTGTCTTAACATTTTTTAACCGGATATTTTCATTTTGCAATAGTATCCTGCACAATTCCTGACAGGCTCCCAGATCCTCGAATACTTTCCCGGCAAACAGATCACTCGTCAGATTGTACTCTGAGACCCTTCTCATTTTCTCTGCCGCTTCTTTTGTCTCTGCCCACTCTTTGGGCAGATCCTTCACAAATAAAGCGCTTCTTCCTTTCACTTACCGTACCTCCTGAATCATTTATGCAGGAAGACGTTTCGAGCAGTTTTCTTCTTAAAACTTAAACGGCAGTCCTGCCAAACAAATGTGAATCTTTGGCAGAACCGCCGGAAAAGAGAATCAAGATTTGTTTTGTAACGGTATCATAACATGATTTGATTGCAATTACAACAGTTTTTTAATTTATTTTCTGATCTTATGACAGTTTTTCTTTCAGGACTTTCCGAACCGCTCCTGCAGAGGTGATCATCTGTGCGAAATAACCGCATACCGTTTCCGCCAAGCCCAGTTCATACAGGTTCACACCGAAGATCGCCTGATTTTCCAGAACCGGTCTTAATTTCGCTTCCACATCTACCTGTTCACCGAGTTTTATCCCTTCTACATACACCCGAACGGTATCGAGAAGCGGATCGGGGCTCAGTTCAAACGCGCTGCCCTCATCATCGACTGCCATCAGATAGCGGAGCCATCCGGCAAATACGAGCGGAATCATTTTCAGGTCTGATACCTGAAGCGTCTGCGAAGCGTGATATGCCTTAATCGTCTCGCCAAAGCGGATCGCCAGCTTTTGCGAAGTATCCGTTGCGATTCTCTGCGGCGTATCAGGCATAAACGGATTCGGGATCCTGACATTCAAAACCGTATCGATAAATTCCTTTGGATCCAAAACACCAGGGTTAACAACGACCGGAAGTCCTTCTTTGTAACCGATGACTTCCACAAGCCTCTTTAATTCGGGATCTTTCATCTCCTCGGATATTTTGTGGTAACCGAGCAGACAGCCAAACACCGCAAGCGTTGTGTGAAGCGGATTCAGGCAGGTGCAGACTTTCATTTTCTCTACTTTGTCAACCGTCTCGCGGTCCGTGAACATGAGGCCGCCCTGTTCCAGATTGGGCCTTCCGTTCGGGAACGTGTCTTCTATTACAAGGTACTCGCATTCCTCCGCATTGACAAACGGCGCCACATACGTGTTTTTCGATGTGATTACCGGCGCCAGCCCTTCCATACCGTCTTTTTCCAACATTGCTTCCACGGAAGCGTCCGGGCGGGGGGTGATCTTATCGATCATCGTCCACGGGAACGTCACCTTATCTTTTGTATGGATGTATTCTACAAATCCGTTTTCGATCAGTCCGTTCTGCGCCCATTTTTCCGCAAAAGCATTGACTGCGGCATACAGCTTGTCACCGTTGTGAGAGCAGTTATCCATGCTCACCATGGCAACCGGTTTTTGTCCTGCCTGATAGCGGCTGTATAACAATGCTGTCACCTTACCGATATAGCTCATTGCTTTTTCGGGTCCTGCCGCGTAATCCGCTTCCACAGCCGGGAGCGTCTCTCCTTTTCCATTGACAAGGCTGTAGCCCTTCTCCGTGATCGTAAAGGTAACCATCTGCAGGGAATCCTTTGCAAAAATTTCCTTTAATCTCTGAAACTCCGCTTCATTTTCCGAATCCAGAATGCAGGTTTCCACGATGCTGCCCACGACTGTCTTTTCCACCGTTCCGTCAGCCTTTAATGTTGCCAGAACGCTCAGGTTATCATGCGGACGATACATTTTCTCTATGATTTCATAGTCAAAACCCTCTACCGCGATCAGCCCCCTGTCCAATACGCCCTCATTCAAAAGGTTCTGTACGACATTTGCCTGAAACGCGCGGAAAAGATTTCCCGCCCCGAAATGCACCCAGAACGGATTTTCTTTCGTCGCCTCCGTAACTTTGGCACGGTCAAATGCAGGCAGATCATATCCTTTCTCTTCCCACTGTGCCTTATTTTCCAGTCCTTTATTGTCTAAAACCAACATTTTATTCCCTCCATCTGTTCCCTGTCAGCTCATGCCTTCGCATTTTTTTCAATCGCTTCCCATAACCCGTTCAAGTAAGTCGCTCCGAGCGCCCGGTCATAAAGCCCGTAACCCGGCATTGCTACCTCGTCCCAGATCATCCTTCCGTGATCGGGACGGATCGGTCCTTCAAAACCGATATCATATAATGCTTTCATGATCTCGTACATATCAAACGTTCCGTCGGAAGAAAGATGCGCCGCCTCCTCGAAATTCGTCGGCGTGATAAATTTCAGATTACGCACATGCGCGAAATGCACTCTTCCCTTCAAAGAACGGATCATATCGGGAAGATCGTTTTTCAGGTTGGTCCCGTAGGAACCCGAACAGAATGTCACCCCATTGTGCGGATTGTCCACCATGTTCATCATACGGTGGATGTTTTCTTTATTGATAATGATACGCGGCAGACCGAATACGCTCCAGGCCGGGTCGTCCGGATGAATCGCCATATTGATATCATACTGGTCGCAGACCGGCATGATCTTCTCCAGGAAATATTTCAGATTCGCGAACAATGTTTCATCATCCACATCTTTATAGGCTTCAAATAATTCCTTCACGTGCTCCATCCGCTCCGGTTCCCATCCAGGCATAACGGTTCCGTTCATATCGCCTGCGATTGAAGCAAACATTTTCTCCGGATCAAGAGCGTCCACGGCTTCCTGCGTATAGGCAAGCACGGTGGAACCGTCAGGACGTTTTCTGGCAAGTTCTGTTCTTGTCCAGTCAAATACGGGCATAAAATTGTAGCAGACAAGGTGAATGTCTTCCTTCCCGAGATTCTCCAGCGTTTCGATATAATTGGCAATATACGTTTCACGCTCCGGCAGACCGATCTTGATCGCATCATGAATGTTCACGCTCTCGATCCCGGCAATATGAAGACCCTCTGCCTCCACTTCCTCTTTCAGCGCGCGGATGCGCTCGCGGCTCCATACCTCTCCCGGCGCCGTGTCATACAAAGTTGTGATCACGCCTGTTACACCAGGTATCTGCCTGATCTGCTTTAGCGTAACCGTGTCAAATTTGCTTCCGTACCATCTGAGTGTCATTTCCATAAGTTTTTCCCTCTTTCTTATAGTCGTTTTTTGCTAACCTGTATTTATTGTACCCCTTCTATCGATCTATGGGTATTGAGAGGATTGTTGTTTAGATTGCAAAAGTTGCGGTATTGACAGGGCATTAGAAACGGGAAGCCGCATCGATACCGGCTTCCCGCAGAGTATTCTTTATTCCAGTTTAAACTTTTTCGTGACAGCGCCAAGCGCTTTCACAGACTCCTTGCTCTCATTGAGCCGCTCATACCCTTCCATCGTACTCTCCAGTACCCTGGAAGACTTCTCAGCAATGATGTTAATGCCTTCTGAGGACTGACTCATTGTCGTATTGATGTCATCGACAGCCGTCACGATATCGGATATATAATTGTCAAGTTCTTCGATTGCACTCCTGATATGGTTCATCAGCTCCATATAAGCGGAGGCGTCTTCATGATACTGCTCACCTGATTTTTTAAAGACATCGTAGTCGGAAATGACTCTCGTTTCCAGGAACCGGATCATGATGTCCATGCAGTCAGTCATATTTTTAACGGCTTCGTTCACCGCACCGACAATTTCGTTGATATCATCAACCGCTTTGAAGGTCTGCGTGGCCAAAGATCCGATCTCCGTTGCCACAACTGCAAAGCCTTTTCCTGCTTCACCGGCTCTTGCGGCTTCAATGTTTGCGTTGAGCGCCAGCAGATTGGTCTGGTTGGAAATACTCTTGATCGAATCCGTCAGCTCATTGATCTTTCCGACTGCCCTGGAATCTTCTATCGCTTTGTCAGATTTTACTTTGATCTCTTCGAATACCCTGACTGCCTGACTGCTGGAGTTCTCGGATATCTTCCTGATTTCTTCCGCTCTTTTGAGAATCTGATCGGATTTTGCCTTTCCGTCCTCTGTCAGCGCACTGATATTCTCCGCATTGTGTTTCACACTTTCCACATTTTCTGCAATATGTTTCGTGTTTTTGGCTGCCATCTCAATTCCGGCCGCCATCTCCTGCGTTGCCGCTGAATTGTCTTCGGATCGTGCGTTATTGTCTGACATGATGTGATCCAGATTGTCAATATTAGACTGGATCGTATCTTCTGCCTGATTGATCTCACCCACCATCTCGCGCAGTGACTGTCTCATCTCACGCACTTTCCCGGCCATCTGACCGATCTCGTCTTTATAGCGCAACAGCATCCTGCTGTTTTTGGTCGGTGTAAAGTCAAACTGAGATGTCCTGCTGATCACTTCCGTGAGCGCCGTGATCGGTTTGGCAATGAACAGACTGATGACCAGACCCACTATGACCGAAAGGATGATCGCGGCCAGACCTCCCGTGCTCGCCTTGGCAATCAGTGTATTCGTCGTGGCGTGAATCTCTTTATCCGGCGCTGCCAGCACAAATTTCATCTGATTATTAAGGGACGTATAAATAAGCTGTTTCTTTATATTATTGTAATTGTAGCCAAGAAGAGAGCCTTCTCCCTCTCCCGCCGCAATCTTTGCGGCAACATCCGCTGTCGAACCGCCAAGCTCCGCAAGCTTCTGTCCTACTTCCAGATCTTTATGATGCATGATCGTCCCGTCTGCATCCGTCAGGAATGCATAACCGGTATTATAAATGCTCACCGCATCTACCATGTTCGTGACCTGGGTAAAATCAATATCCATGCCGATAATGCCCAACGATGTGCCGTCAGCCGCATAAAGAGGCACCACGTAAGAGATCATATACACATTTACATTCTCATTCAGATAAGGCGACATCCACAGAGGCGCTTTATTTTCTACAGGGAGATAATACCAGCCGACATGTGCATAATCCGTCGGCTCAAACATCGTAAAGTCTGTCGGTTCCACCGTGTAAAAATCTGCATCCAGAGAATCACGCATTAAAAAATACCCGGAGGTCGGATTGGAATATTCCGGGTTATACCGTATGTATGCCGAGATCGCACCATCCGTATGCACTGCGAAGTCGTCCATGATCGGCTGAATCTGCTGCGTAAATCCATCTGCATAAGCCTTATCACGAAAAAAGGAGTCCGTATCGAGCTGACCCAGAACGTAATCGCTCAATGTATCAACGGACTGTTCAATACAGGCGATCCACCCGTTTAATTCTATCGTCCTGTTGCGTGCTTCCATTTCCATGCTCTGTTCTGCATACTCTTCGGTCGCCTGCCTGGTAACCGTTACAGATGCCACTTCCGTGATGGCTGCTGCCAGAAAAGTACACAGCAGGATACACAGTGTAAGCTTTGTCCTGATCGATTTCATAGTTTCACTTCTTCCTCCTGTTCTTATAGCATTCCCGCTGCTCTTTTACTATCATTTTTTATTATTATAATATACTTTGCCTGTCTGATTCAACCTGAAAATCAGAATTTACCTTAAAAAATGAATGAAAAACCGGGACATAAAAATCCATATTAAAAAAAATTTTTTCTGTTGACATTTTTACCCAAACCGTATATACTGTACTTATCAAACAACTACGCTAAGCATGCTCAGTACGTTAGGAGGAAGCGTTCATGGAAATACTGATCAGCAACAGCAGTGATAAACCGATTTATGAACAGATCTGCACCCAGATCAAAAGCCTGATTATGAACGGAACATTTTCTGCCGGGGACGCCCTGCCATCCATGCGGGCACTGGCCAAAGATCTGCACATCAGCGTGATCACAGTGCAGAGGGCCTACGAAGACCTGACCCGCGACGGTTTCATCGAAACCGTATCCGGTAAAGGCACTTTTGTCGCTGCCCAGAACCGGGAGTTCATTCGGGAAGAGCAGCTGCGCATCGCAGAAGAATTGCTGCAAAAAGCCGCCGAGATCGGCAGGACACATGGAATTTCCTATGAACAGATGACGAACATTCTCAGACTTTTTTATGAAGAATGACAGGAGGCGAAGAAATAAAATGGAAGAAAACACGATTTTGGTAAAAGATTTATGTAAAAATTTTTCGGACTTTACTCTGGATCACGTTTCTTTTTGTGTTCCAAAAGGCAGGATCGTAGGGTTTATCGGAGAAAATGGAGCCGGTAAGAGCACGACAATCAACCTGATCCTGAACGAGTTAAAAAAAGACGGCGGCCAGATCCGGATCTTTGGCAAAGACCATCGTGAACGCTCGGTCAGAGAACGGATTGGCGTCGTATTTGACGAGTGCAGTTTTCACGACATATTCACGCCGGATCATATTGAAAAGATTCTTTCCGCCATTTACCGGACATGGGACAGTCCCCTTTATCACAGATATCTGGAACAGTTCAGACTTCCGGCGGATAAACCGGTCGGTGATTTTTCCAAAGGCATGAAAATGAAATTGTCCATCATCTGTGCACTGGCGCATGATCCGCAGCTGTTGATCCTGGATGAGGCCACGACAGGACTCGATCCTGTCGTACGTGATGAAATCCTGGATCTGTTTCTGGAATTTATACAGGACGAATCCCATTCCATCTTCTTTTCATCACACATCACGTCAGATGTTCAGAAGATCGCGGACTATGTCATTCTCATTCATCAGGGAAAGATCGTCTTCGAGGAACAAAAAGATGACTTAGTGTGCAACTATGGAATCGTCAGATGCGGGAAAGAAAAGTTTGCCGCACTTTCACCGGAGGATTATATCATCCACCGGACAACCAGCGTAAGCACAGAATGCCTTGTGCGCGACAAAGAAACCATGAAACGCAGACATAAAGACATGATCGTAGACAATGCGTCTCTTGAAGACATCATGTTGTTCTATCTCAAAGGAGGGATACCATGCGAGGATTAATTTATAAAGATTTTTCTATATTCTGCAAATGTATTGACAGGAAGCTGATTCTGACAGCGCTCGGCTTTTCAGCGCTACTCCTGCTTGCTTCAGGCGCCTACGGCGGTATGATCGCTTCGATCCTGTTAGCCATGACAGTCGGTATACAGCATACCGCCGGATTTTACAGCGATGACATTGCACGCTGGAATAAATATCAGATGACACTGCCGCTCAGCGATTTCTCGATCGTAGCCGGCAAATATCTGTCTGTTGTCTGTACATTAGCCATCAGTGTGGGCGGAAGCATCGTGTTAAATCTTATCTCCGCAGTCATTGCTGCCGTTACAGCCGTACCGTATGACATCTCTGTCTGGGGTTTTTCCCTTTTTGCGGCAGTCTTTGTCCCTCTGTTGTGGACGGCTGTCTGCCTGCCCCCGGCATATTGGTTCGGCCCGCAGTCTGCACAGTCCATAGGGCTTTTGGCTGGCGTTCCCGCATTCTTTCTCGTCAGACATTTCGAGGACGGAGCCGGATTTTCCGCGATGACAGACTCCCTCTCCCCCTGCTTTTTTGGCGCAGGATGCGTGACCATTTTTCTGTTCATACTCTCCCTGTTAGTCAGCGCCGCCGGATACAGACGGAGAAAATGATCGAAATCCGTTTTCTTCCTGTGCAGTCCATACCATACGAATCCTGTGAGAAGCTTTAGCACGAAGGAGCCTCCGCCCCATTGTCATATTGTCCCACGAGAGGGCTGTTGAGAATCCGGAATTTTCTCTCCTGCTTCCAGAGCGCACACAGTTCGTCAAAATGTTGATCCGGATCTGTGAGCAGTGCCGCCAGATGATCCAGTTCTTTCAGTTCCTCCCCGGTCAGTTTGTCCAGTCTGCCGTCCAGGTAAGCGGGGAGGAACGTGTAAGTCAGTTCATCGTTCATAAGCGCATGGAAATCATAAATCAGGTAACGGACTAACGCAGGAAGCGAACAGGTTCCCAGACAGTCCGCATACAGATATTTCCTTCCGTCAGTTTTTCCATTCCTTACAGCAAGATACGCATCCGCCGCCCAGTCAAAACGCTCCTGCGCAATATCGTACTGCGAAAGCGGCATACCGCACTCCTCATAAAATCCGTCGGCGTCAAAAGTAACCCACCGTTTCTTTTTTTGATCATAATACTGATTGATCCAGTGATCCATACTGACGCCCTCTTTGAAATAAGGCGCAAAACCGGCGCGGCTCCTTGCCGGAATCCCCTTCGCCTTCAGGATCGCACTCATGAGTACGGACACATAGCGACAGGTCACCACAATCTTGTCTTCCACTTTTCTGTCTGCCGTAAAACCCCGCTCATCCAGACGAAATAATTCCGCTGTCATTGCCGAGGCCGTCAGCAGGAGGTCATCCTCACACCGCATCCGGTCCCATGGATAGCGGTTCATATCGCCATACAAAAGCGTCGCATTCGCGTTGGTATTTCCCTCTTTCAATGTTACCCTGTGTATCACCTGCGCGCAGACCAGCCTGCCAAGCGCAGGTACATCATCCGGCAGAGAACGGAAATATTCACGGTAAGCACCGGCATAGGTATATGTTCCTGTCTTTTTATAATGCTCTAAAATACGTTGTTCCATCGAAAAACCCTCCAAAAGTCAAGCTGTGCATATTCTGTGAAAAAGATATTCATCCTGCATCTATTATGCCATGTCCGTATTTAAATTTCCCGATAATATTTGCTCTGTTTTGTCCGGTTTTATCATTCCCTGTGATATCTGATCCGTCTGAACAGACAATTCTTTCTTACTACCGTCTGCCTGACGGCATTCTGCCGCTCGCTCCATAAGCAACACCTCTTTCCATTCCCGCCATCATTGTTTACATGCCTTTTAAAACGCCATCCTCCATAACCTTCAGACCGTAATCTCGATCAGATTTCCCTCTGCATCGAAGATACAGCTTTCATAATATCCATCTCCGGTCACGCGCGGGCCGCTTACCACGGTAAAGCCATCTTTTCTAAGCGTTTCCGTCACTTCATCTACCCGCTCCCTGCTTCCGACGCTGAAGGCCATGTGGATATAGCCCATCCGGAGCACGGCTGCCTCAGCCGTCTCGACGTCAGGTCTGTTCATGATTTCCAGTCTGGCACCGTCGTCAAAGGTCAGAAAATAAGAGCGGAATTTTGTATTGGCATTGTAGTAACCGTCCCCGGAAACCGCACCGAAATATCTGATAAAAAAATCTTTCTCTCTTTCCAGATCATTTACATACATTGCAATGTGATTAATTTTCATAAAAATCCTCCCTGTCTAAGCGTTTTTTTCTGTATCTTACCTGCCTGTTTCCCGGCTTGTGTACGATAGTTGTAGTATACTGCAATTCCGACAGCCGCCGCAATCCCCAACATAACCAATGCCTGCGGGCTTCTTTAGAATCAAAAAAGAGCCCCCAGGCTCTCTTCTCCCCAGAGACTCTTTTTTTTCGTATTCTCCGATTTACGCGATTGCCTTTACACTTCCCGCAGCAGTGTCCGCAGCATCATGACATGATACTCTTCATCCTGAATGATCCTTCGTAAAACTGCATTCACGTTTTCATCCTGAATCCACGAAATATGCATTTCGTACTGATTGATCGTCGCTTTCTCCGCATCCAGATCAGCCTGCAGCATTTTGCCCGGATCCGTCGGGATATTTAAACATGACGGTGTCCACATGACCTGCCTGCCGTTCCGGTTACTGGCGGTAAATCCAATGCTGCCCCCAAGCAGAACGATCAGTTCTCCGAGTTTCTGTAAATGCATCATCTCGCAGACTGCCATACCCAAAAGTGTTTTTGCCATCGGGCACTGTTCACATACGAGACGGTTCTCGTTATTGATGTACTGCAGGATTGCAGTCAGCTCCGACACCGAGCCGCAATAATCGACACTGAGCATATCCGCATAAGAGAGATTCCTCTCGTTGACCACAATCGGCGGATACGGCAGATCCATCATGACCGGCCTGATCCCGGAAAAGTCGCATCCGCTTTCGATCTTTCCTTCCATAAAACGCTCCGTCGCATTACTTATTTTCATATTTTATGCGGGGATACCCCCACTTATGTCTGCACTTTATCACGCCGATTGTAAAAAGGATCAAAAGAAACGCTCCTCCTGCCAGCCAGACACCTGCCGCATCACTTCTGCCGAAGCTCATTGGAAAGAGGAAAAAGAAACCCGTCTTATCCTGCAGTCCGTAATTTGCCAGATAGTAGAGCACCGCGGCCATATAACCTGCCGTGACATTCTCCGTCAGACCTGCCGCTGCGAAACCGACCGCCCCGAGAAACAATGCTCCTGCAGTACCACATAGAACATGCCCTATCCCTACATCACACTCGCAGGCCCTCATGATTCCCACAAATACTGCGATCAGCGCT
The DNA here is from genome assembly GCA_947577185.1 of uncultured Lachnospiraceae bacterium. GTDB lineage: Bacteria > Bacillota > Clostridia > Lachnospirales > Lachnospiraceae > UBA3282. The sequence continues at coordinate 52,701 of CANPUE010000010.1, forward strand.
GCGACCGCGAAAACAGAATACAGCAGCCGGGTGCACAGCAATGCACAATAGCCGTATTTTTTGGAACAGATCACTTCCCGGATATCTTTGTCCTGTTCCGGCAGCAATACGGAAACGAGCAGTACCACGCCCACAAAGCAGAGCCAAAATTCAATCGGACGCGCCGCGGCCGTTCCCTGCAGGGCATTGATGTTGAAAAAGAGCGGGGTCAGCGCGGCCAAAGCTACAGATGCCGCAAACGGAAACAGAAAATGATGTCTGAGATTCATGCCCAATATTTTTATGAATAAAATTTCCCCCTTCATAAAATCCGCCCTCCCGTCTGTCTTTTTTTCGGTCTGGGACCGCCTTTTCTCTTATTTTCATAAACCACGATCAGGCACACGACTGATAAAAGGGCTAAAACCGCATATCCCGCCCTGTTTTGCAGAAAGTCCGCCGTCTGGCTTTGGAACAGTGCGCCGGCCCCCAGCGTGTTATGACGTATCAGGAGCGTTGTTTTTGTGATATCTCCAGTCAGTTCATTTGCTCCGACCGAAGCATACCACCAGATTCCCTGCAGCAAAATTGCAGGAAACGGCGACCAGAGTTCCGAGATCAGAGCGCCGGATGCCGATACCATCATCAGTTCCGGGAGAAGCCATAGGACAGCAAGCCCAAACGCTCTCACAAAAAAAATCTCTTTTTCCGGACAGAGTCTTCCCACTCGATACATCGCGTGCGCAAACGTCACGATCAGAGGCAGCATCATACAGCAAAACAGCGCCAGATACCGCGTCAGGATCAGTTTGGCGGAAGAAATTTTCCTGACATAGATCAACTGCTCCATCCGGCTCCTTTTATCCAGCATCCACAGTCCGGCGCAGACAAACACGGGCAGGATGCCAAGGCCGATTCCCATATAATCGCAATAAAGTCTCGTATAGCTCTCCGCAACGTTTTTTTCATCCACCGTTTCCTCATATTCTGCCAGCGCCTCTTCATAAGTCATCGGAATCATGCAAAAGTTTTGGAGCAGATACCGCTCCGAATAATTAGAACCGCCTCCGATCAGTTCATCAGCCCGATTCATCAACTCTTTAAAACGCTCATAAGAAAGCGTTTCCGATATCCCATGTTCCTTAAAGCGATCAGCTTCCGCTTCTGTGAGTCCTGTCAGTTCCTCCAAAATGGCGGCCATTTCCAGACGCTCCTTTTCCTTTAAACGGACAGATTTGTAGAATCCATACGGATATGCCGTATAACTTTCTGACTGATATTCGCATAAAAGTCCTTCTATCGCGGCAGGCATCAATATCTCGGGTACTTCCTTTTTGATACTCCCATAGCTTTCCTCTTCTCCCTGCCTGGGCGGCGTCGGCAAAGCGGCCGTCTCCGGTACAAATTGTGAAATGTACAGTACAAGAAGCGCAGCGGCATAGAGCAAAAACATCAGGGAGCCGATTGTCTTCTTACTTTCTTTCCAAAACAACATCATAACATCCCTCCCCGGTTACCATCCGTTTTCAGATTTTCACATCCATTTTGATACAGGCAGTACATATAGGCATCCTCACAGTTTGGTTCCACTGCTTCCGCGGCAATTATCTCCGGTTTTGTCTCTGCAAGGATACGGACAGTTGTGACGTTTCCCTGTTTGACCATCCCTGTCACAATAAATTCCGCTTTCACCTGCGCCAGTCTGTCACTTTCAAGGTCCGCTGTAAATACCTTTCCCCTGGCATGATCAAGCAGTTCCTCCACGGTTCCCCGCCAGAGTACCTCGCCTTCATTCATGATCGCGATCTGCCCGCAGGCCGCCTCAACATCTCCCACAATATGTGTAGAAAGAATCACGATCCGCTCCTGCGCCACCTCACACAAAAGATTGCGGAAACGAATCCGCTCTTCCGGATCAAGCCCCGCAGTCGGTTCATCCACGATCAGAACCGCAGGATCGTGCAAAAGCGCCTGCGCAATACCGAGCCGCCTCTTCATGCCGCCTGAAAGTTTTTTTACTTTCGTGTACATCTGCTCTTCCAAATTGACTTTATAAGTCAACATCTCAATACGCTCATCCCGTACCTTTTTTGACAGGCCGGAAAGACAGCCCAGATAGTCCAGGCTTTCCCGCACCGTCATCGCCGGATACATGGAAAACTCCTGCGGCAGATAACCGATCATTCCCCTGATCTCTCTGACATTTTCGACCGGCACGCCGCAGATGTTGATCTCCCCCGACTGCTTCGCGTGCAGCGCTGCAAGCGTTTTCATGAGCGTCGTCTTCCCGGCCCCGTTACGCCCAAGCAGCCCGAACATCCCCTGCGGAATGACCATACTCACATCCCTTAACGCCTGCTTTTTTCCATAAAACTGATTCACATGGCTGATCCTGATCTGGTTTCTATTGTCACTGTTTTTCATGACAGACCATCACTCCCTTCAAACACTTTACTATAAAAAAATGGTACGGTTCTCTCTCATCACCGTACCACTATCATAAACATCAAATTTCAATTTTTTATCTACTTTTCTAATATTTTTTCACAGCCAAATGAAGCCGTCACCTTCCCCCCATATCGGCCGTTTTCGACAAGCAGTGCTCCCCGGCACTTCTCACAGATCACTTTGCAGATAGAAAGGCCTGCCCCAAAATGGATTTTCCCATTCTGATCCCACTGCTCCGCTTCCCCACGATAAAATGGCTTCACCGCCTGCCGCAGCGCCTCCGCCGTGAACCCGGTTCCGTCGTCCTCTACCGAGATTTTCAGCATTCCATGAGCACATTCGATACCGATCATCAACCTGCTCTTTGCATAGCGTACCGCATTGGAAAGCAGATTTTCGTAAACTTCAAATACCAGTCCCTCATCCACCCATATGGATGCATCCTGTCTGCCTTCCTCCGGTATCACCGTATAGACAGTCTGCAGATTTTCGGAAAGCATGTCTCCGCTTTCCCGGCACTTTGCCGCCAGTCTTTCAAAATCTGTTTCCTGCTCCTGCGGAATGATATCCTCCAGCTTTTGCAGCGCATTCATCTTCTGTGCATAGTTTTCCAGACGGTCGATCTGTCCGCCCATTCTTTTGAGAATCTCCATGATTTTCTCTTCCGGTACGTCTCCGCCGGGAATATATTTTTCCAGTAAGTCCCGGTAACCTTTTAACACCGTGATCGGCGTACGGATATCGTGAGAAAACGCCGCATTTACATTTTTGCGTTCTTCTAACAGCCTCCACAGTTCCTGGTTATTGCGGTATAGGGCGCTTCTCATTTTTTCAAAAGCTTCACACAACAGGCCGAGTTCATTCTTTTTCGGACAGGCGACGGAAAAGTCCAGGCTGTTGTCCGCGATCTGGTCTGCAGCATCCATCAGGATCCTGACCGGCTCTTCCAGCTCCCTTTTATAAAATATGGCTCCTGTCATAGCAAAAACGAACGTAACCCACAAAGGGATGAACACGACCTGCAGGTCTCCTGCCAGACGAAGACAGGCATCCAATAAAAAACTCTCCGGAAACGGATTGACACTCCCGTCCTGCAGATAATTACTCGCGATTCCGATCGCGTATGCTCCCGCATAAGCCACGACGACACTTGCAGGAATGTAAAAAAGAAAACTCCATTTCAGCGATCGACTCCTGCCGCTTCTTTTCATTGTATGCATCCGTCCGCAAACCCCCGTTTCTTTCGTTCCGTCACAGCCTCCACCGATACCCCATCCCCCAGACAGTCTCCAGACGCTCCCCTTCTCCGAAATCTTTCATTTTAGCGCGGATCCGCCTGATATGTTCCGCGACCACAGAGGCATCCCCCTCTGCGTCATATCCCCATATCCTCTCATAAATCCGTTCTTTATCAAACACCTGCCCTGCATTGACTGACAATAACTCGATGATCTCATATTCTTTTTTGGCCAGATTGATCTTCTTTCCTTCCACCGCGACGCTCTTTGCAGAATAATTCACGACAAGACCGCCGAAAAAGCGGACGTCAGCCTCCGCCTGTCTCCGGTGCTCCCGCCTGATATGCGCCGCCACCCGCGCCCCAAGCTCCTCGATTGAGAACGGCTTGATGATATAATCGTCACCGCCCGCCGCAAATCCTCTGATCTTATCGGCGTCCTCCACCTTCGCCGTCAGGAAAAGGATCGGACAGGCAACATATTCCCGGATCCTCTCGCAAACGGCCGTTCCATCCAGATCCGGCATATTGATATCCAACAAGATCAGATCCGGATTCAGGGCAATCTTCGCAATCGCCTCACTTCCACTGTACGCGCAGATCGTTTCATAATCATTCAGTTCAAAATAGTCTTTTAACAGGCTCACGATATCTTTCTCATCGTCCACGATCAATAATTTCCATGCCATGTTCCTGCCGGCTCCTTTCAGGGGGTCTGCTTTTTATGCCAGTATACACTCCATTTTTCAACTTTTTATCAACTCTGCCCCAAATCGCAGCCTCCGTTCGTCATTCGACGGAAAACTCCGCCGCCAGCAAGTAATCCTCACTCGCTTCCCCTTCCCCGATGCTCACAGACTTCGTGATACGGTAGCTGCCCGCCGGCAGGACTCCGTGAAAATAAGTCCACTTTACCTTCCAGCAGGCAGGATCCTGTCCACTAATCGGATAGCCGATCATGTGAAAGGCTGCATTATCGATCACGTATTCTACCTGATGCCAGGCATTGTCTTTCCACGCCTGTAGTTCATAATCATCTCCAAACATGGCTTCTTTTCCTGTATGATTGGTAAAAACAAGATTGATTCCTTTCGGCGTCACATAAGAAGCCGTCATTTCCAGACCATCCACAAGATCCGGCTCCTCTGTAACCGCTTCACCAAAAACGGCCTCCGGCACATCCTCGTCAAACAGCATGTCCACCGCCAGAAACAATTCCCCCACCGTCCCGGTCCCGGTGCTTCGGTAGCGGACACCGTCTATGAACAGTTCTTCCAGGGAAAAATCAAGCGTCTGAAGTTTTTGACCGTTCCAGTCAAGAAGATTCATCTGATAAAGAAAATTCTCGCCCGGCTGCTGATTTTCATCCTCCTTAATATCGAGCGCTTTGTATTTTGCCATCACTTCCTCAAATCCCGAATCCGAAGAATAGACGCCCCGCTCCTCAGACGCACCGTTTTCCGTGTTTTTCACACGAAAACTCACGATCCCGGTCTCCGGAAGGATCACCCCATAAGAGCGTTCCGGCTCCTGTCCGTCCGCCACAGCAGGCACTGCTGTCTTAAACACGTAAGAGGCAATCCCATAGAATCCGTTTTCCGCAAGCCCTTCCTGTTTCCATTCCAGAAAAAACTCATACACTTTTCCGGCTTCCAGCGACACCGTAAAATTTTCCGCCTCTGTTTCTTCTTTATAATATACTGCATCAACATTGACACGCTGCTGCGCATCTTTGTTCCCGATATCCGTCAGTTCCCACGTCCAGATATCCAGTTCATCAGGCGCTGCCGGGACCACGAAACGGTACTGCGCCTCCGTGCCGTCGCCCGCCAGCGTGACCATCTGACTTTTTGTTTCCAGAGGATGCGGCGCGTCCGCAATACTGCCCGTCAGTTCGTTCTCCGAGGTCTGACAGTTCCATGAATAGGAACAGGCCGGAACCGCAAACTGATTTCCTTCCTCCCCTACGGCCAAAAGCTCTATCTGAGGCGGTTCCTCATACTGTCCCAGCTTCACCGTTGTCGCTTCGGATGCCGCAGGGGTGTCTGACCCGGCCTCATCCGCTTCTTCCCCACAGCCTCCCAAAAGCATCCCCATACAGATCAGCGTGGTAACAGCCAATAGCCCTCTTTTCTTTATACCGGTTCTCCTCATATGTTTCATAAAAGCATGTCCCCCTTTCCTGCACATTTCTATGGTGCGCTCACGATCAAAACCTTCTTCCCGCAAAAAGCAAACCCGTACTTGCGTATATGCGCTTCCGGAATCCCTTTCGCAGTCAGTACAGACTGATATTCTTTTTGCTCGATCTGAAGCAATGCTGCATTTGCCGTATCAGATAATTCGTTCTCGTCTTCTTCCTGCACTTTAAATTCCATAATGACAGCAAGTTCCTCTCCTTCTCTCGGTTCTAACATGACATCATATCTCCCAAAACCGCTCTCTCTGTTGGAAGTGAGCACGTACCGATCGGCCAGTTCCACCATCATTCCCAATACAAACCCATGATAAAACCGTTCCGGTTCTTCTTCCGAAGGTTTCTTCCCTGTGTCAAAATAACTGAGCATTTGCAAGGCGATTTTATTCATATATTGGTTCATCGCCTTCACATCATCTGCCAGCAGCGCCTGTAAGAAAGCGTTGTTCACTCTGCGGCATACCCCGAACCATCCTTCTATCAGATGCTCAAACATGATCCGGACTTCTCTGTTAGTCAGTTGTAAACTATACTCAGCTTTTCCCCGCACGGTGTTGAATTCATAATGTACAACTTTGAGATATCCACTTGCCAGCAACAGGCTCCATACCGGCTCGTCCCCCTGATCCAACTGGCTGAATACGATCTGTTCATCAAATGAAGTATGAAAAGTCTCCCCTCGTAACAGCCCCTCCATCGTCATTTTGACTTCCGGGCTTCCTTCCCGGATCAGTTTCCCCACGAGGCTGTTACTGCTGGAATTTACCCAGTAGGTGTCTGTTTTTCCTTCATCAAGAAAACTGTTGATAGACCATGGATTATAAATATCCTTTGTTTTCCCAAAACAAAAACCGTCATACCATTCCTTCACCTGCTGCTTTCTATCGGGCATCTCAAATTCCTCCAAGGCCGCAAAAACTTCCTTTTCTGTAAACCCGAAACAATCCGAATATTTTTCTGACACAACTGTCACTACTTTCAGATTATTCAGATCGGAAAAGATCGACTCTCTGCTCACCCGCGTGATTCCTGTCATAACGGCGCGTTCCAGACAGGGATTCGTCTTGAACGTGGAATTGAACAGGCTTCTCATAAAAGCAGTCATTTCTTCCCAGTATCCATTTACATAAGCCTCCTGAAGCGGTGTGTCATACTCATCCAGAAGAATAATCACTTTTTTTCCATAATAACGATACAGATATTCGGAAAGCATTTTCAACGACAAAGATGCCAGATAGGGTTCCATATCTGCTGATATTTTTGAAAACTCGCTTTTTTCATTCTCACTCAAAACCGTTCCTTCCAACAAAAAACGGTGCTGGTTATAAAGCATCTGAATGATTTTACCTGTTTTCTTCCGGGCATCCTCAAAAGCAGTCTCCTTGATATCCGCGAAACTTAAAAAAATAACCGGATATGTCCCCTGCAGTTTCCGGTATTTTTCCTCCTTCCATATGCGCAGTCCCTCAAATAAGTCCCCTCTGTCCTGATACGAGACGGAAAAGAACTTCTCCAGCATACTCATATTTAAAGTCTTTCCAAACCTTCTCGGGCGGGTAATCAGCGTCACATCATCATCAGCCTCCCACCACTGTCTGATAAAATCTGTTTTATCCACATAAAAATTTTGACTGACTCTGATCTTTTCAAAATCCTGACGTCCAATTCCCACCGTTCTTGCCATAAGTCATTCTCCTCTCGACATCTCCTCAGATTCCGCAGCTTTCTGTGTATTTACAGTATATCCATTCCAGGAATCAAAGTCAATTCGCCGCCGCGGGCTTACCGGCCCGTCCGTAATCTGGAATCCCGCGAAAGAAGCCTGCCCGTTCCGTCAGGAAACAGACAGGCTTTCTCACAGCCTGTGAACTTTCAACCTAGCACATCACTACAATGCGTCTTGGAGATGTCTGCGGGGGAATGCTTCTGGTCGTTACCGTATAATATACTAGCAATGTCCGTCCGCCCAGATCGCAGTTCACGTTCTGACCGTTCAGCGTCTCCACCCTCGTATTTCTCGCAACATTGAGCTGCAGGGAGCGGTCTGTTGCGACAAGGTTGCGGTCGAATCGGTTTAGCATGATCTGCTCATCTCTTGCAAGCACCGTGACAAGCTGCGCCTGATACTGCGGCGGAAAAATCAGCGGCACCGGCAGAGAGCTGTCATAAAATGCTGCCACCCGCAGCCCTGCGCGCAGCGGTCGGCTGTCGACCACTTTCGTATCCGGGCCGATCATAAAGTTAACGATCCCATTGTCGGTGCGAAGCGACATCATCTGGCTGCAGCAGTCATTTCCCCTTCCGATATTCACAACCGTCCCAATGACGGGTACAAAATCTTCATATGCCATATGATCCTGTCCTTTCCTGTTATAGTATAGAGCATCATTACTGTTTACCATACAACATTGCTGTTGATCCCCTTCCTTTTACAATATGTTTCTGCTTCCAAATCGTGCCTGCTTCCCCTTTTCCGGCTCTGCCTATACAAACGCGCTCACCTGTCGTCTGCGCTATACACATCCGCCATTGTGTTTATTGTACACAAAAATATCCTATGCTACAATTATCTACCACAGAATTAACAGTTAATAGTGCAAAGGAGTGATACAATGGCTTCACAAACAAAAAGCGACAGGGAGGACGGCGGATTCATGGTGAAAGTCGCCACTTTTATTGTAGACAGGCGGAATCTGTTCTTCCTGCTGTTCGGCATTGCCCTTATTTTCTCGGCCGCAGCAATGAACTGGGTCAAAGTAGAAAACGCGATGTCTGCCTATCTGCCGGAGACGACCGAAACCCGTCAGGGCCTTGACCGTATGGAGGAACAGTTCATCACCTATGGTACAGCCAGGGTGATGGTGACAAATATCCCTTATACGCAGGCCGAAACGATCTCAGAACAAATCGAAAACCTTGACTCCGTGATCATGCTGGCCTTTGACAGCACAAGCGATCATTACAATAATTTTTCCGCCCTCTATGATATTACATTCGGCTATGAGGAAACGGACGAACGCGCCCTGAATGCTCTTCACGAAGTGGAAGCGCTGCTCGCAGGGTATGACTTTTACACATCAACCGCCATGGGAGATGCCTCGGCGGAACAGATTGCGGGAGAGATGCAGGTCATCAGTGTGCTCGTGGCGATCGTCGTACTTTCCGTACTGCTTCTGACCTCGGAAACATGGGCTGAGGTTCCGGTTCTTCTTCTGACATTCTGCACCGCCGCTCTGATCACAAAAGGAACAAACTTTCTCATGGGAACAATTTCTTTCGTGTCCGATTCGGTTACGATTGTACTGCAGCTGGCGCTGTCGATCGACTATGCCGTCATCTTCTGTAACCGTTACAAGGAAGAGCACAAAACCCTTCCCACCAGAGAGGCTGATATTGTGGCGCTCAGCAAAGCGATCCCTGAGATTTCCTCCAGTTCCCTGACAACGGTAGGCGGTCTGATCGCCATGATGTTTATGCAGTTCGGTATCGGAAGCGACATGGCGCTGTGCCTGATCCGCGCAATCGTTTTAAGCCTCCTTGCCGTGTTTTTGCTGATGCCGGGCCTGATTATGCTCTTTGGAAGCGCTATGGATAAGACAAGGCACAAAAGTTTTATTCCCAATATCCCTTTCGTTGGCAGATTTGCCTATGCGACCAAATATATCATGCCGCCTCTGTTTCTGGTGCTGATCATCGCCGCCTGTCTCATATCATCAAAGTGTCCGTATGTATATGGCTATACGATGCTGGAAACCCCGGTTCAAAGTGACGCTATGATTGTGGACGAGATGATAACGGAAAGTTTCGGTGATTCCAATATGGTGGCACTCGTTGTTCCGGCAGGCAGTTATGAAAAGGAAAAGAAACTCCTTGCAGAGCTGGACGCCAAAGCGGAGGTTGATCATACAATGGGACTGGCCAATACAGAGGCCATGGACGGTTATATGCTGACTGATAAACTGACCGCACGGAACTTCTCGGAGCTTCTGGAACTGGACTATGAGATCGCAGAAGTACTGTATATGGCTTATGCAGTCAATGACGAAAACTATGCCAAGATCATCAACGGTCTTTCTACATACAGCATACCGTTAATTGACATTTTCATGTTTCTATATGACGAAGTGAATGAGGGCTACGTCACACTCGATGACGACATGATGCAGACACTCGAAGACGCGCACACACAGATGCAGATCGCCCTCGACCAGCTGCAGGGAGAAGACTACAGCCGCATGCTGATCTACCTGAATCTGCCGGAAGAAGGTGACGAAACATTCGCTTTTCTGGACGAAATGCATGAGATCGCGGGGAAATACTATGAAGGAACGATTCTGATCCCCGGAGAGGCGACCAGCCAGTACGACCTCTACAAGACATTCCAGCGCGATAATACGGTCGTAAATGTCGTTTCCATCCTTGCCGTACTGGTCGTACTGCTATTCACTTTTATGTCCGCCGGTATGCCGGTTCTGCTGATCATGGTCATTCAGGGTGTCATCTGGATTAACTTTTCCGTCCCGGCCATCCAGCGCAAAAATGTGTTTTTCATGAGTTATCTGATCGTAAGTTCCATTCAGATGGGCGCCAATATCGACTATGCGATTGTCATCTCAGGACGCTTTATGGAACTGAAAAATAAAATGTCCAAAAAGGAAGCCATTATTGAAACGATGAACTTTGCATTTCCGACCATTGTGACCTCCGGCTCCATGCTGGCGCTTGCCGGCATCCTGATCGGTCAGATGTCATCTGACGGCGCAATCTGCGGAATCGGCCAGTGTCTCGGCCGCGGCACGATCATGTCTATCATCATTGTCATGTTCGTCCTGCCGCAGATTCTTCTGTTAGGAGAAAAGATCATCGAAAAAACCTCTTTCTCCGTATCGATTCCGCTGAATCTGGAAAAGACTTCCGGCCTGATGCGGGTCGACGGCATCATACAGGGCCAGATCAACGGTACTGTCGTGGGAGAAATGCACGGCTTTATCCGAGGCGACGCCAGTCTCTTTGTCAATATGGGAAAACTGGAACCACGACAGGACGACTGTCCCGATCTATCACTGATCACGCAAAAAATATTTGAGGAGGAAAATGCGGAACATGCACAATCATAAAATTCTCTTTCCTGATAAACGACTCGCCAGATCCTTATCCTGTGTTTTAGCGCTGGCGCTCGCCTGCAGCCTGCTTCCCGTCCAGCATATCGAAGCCGCAGAAACGGCAAAGCAGAGCATGCAGACGCAAAAAGAAAAGGACGCGTCCGCTTCCGAAAAGACGTCCGAAACAGAAGACGCGGTGCAGCAGATCATCGAGATCAATTCACCGGAGGATTTCGCGGCCTTCTGCGCCAACTGCTCTCTGGATTCCTGGTCATCCAACAAGCGCGTCCTTTTAAATACGGACATCAATCTGTTACATACAGATTTCAACGCCATTCCTGTATTTACCGGTATATTTGACGGCCAAAACCACACCATTTCCGGATTTCAATACAGCGGAAACGGCTATGTGGGGGGACTCTTCCGCTATATCGGAAAGGACGGCCTTGTGGAAAATCTGAATGTAACAGGCGAGGTCATTGCCGCCGACGAAAAAGAATGTATCGGCGGACTGTGCGGTATTAACTACGGAAACATTGAAAACTGCAGCTTTCGGGGAACAGTAAACGGAAGAACAACGATCGGAGGACTTGTCGGCGTCAATGAAGGTTCCGGTGCCATCCGAAACTGCTTTTCAGGCGGGCGTATCACAGGATATTATGCGACAGGCGGCATTGCCGGCACGAATCACGGTCTCATTTCAGGCTGTATCAACCGGTCCAACATCAACAATGACCGCGAATGGGTTGAGGAAGACGATGAAATAGGCTCCGGTCTCTTTTTCAGCATCAACGTCGGCGAAGATAAAACTGAACTGTTCAGCGGCGTAGACACCGGGGGTATCGTCGGCTATTCGGACGGCACAGTGACCAGATGTACGAATTACGGCACGATTGGCTACGGGCACACCGGCTACAATATCGGCGGCATCGCCGGCAGACATTCCGGAATTCTTTCCCTCTGTTCCAATAAAGGCAATATTTATGGCAGAAAAGATATCGGCGGCATCGTGGGGCAGATGGAACCTTACATAGAAGTAGACGAGGCACAGTCACTGCGCAATGCGGTCAACAAACTCCACGACCTCATCGTCAAAACACTCGATGACATGGAAGACGGCAAAAATGTTTCCAAACACGATCTTGACAGTCTGGCTGCCTCCAGCGACAACGCCACAGATGCCGGCGATGCGCTCGTCGGACAGCTGGCCGATTTTGTAGATGACAACCTCGGCCAGGCCCAGGCCATGACAGACCGCCTGCGTGATGTGATGGAAATGCTTCCGCTCGTATTCAATGATATTTATTGTGCGGAAGAAGACTTCTCCAGTGCAAGCCGTTCCCTGATGCTGATCGGGGATGATTTAAAAGAGATCGGGAATTTTGAGGGTGAGTACATTGAGACAGACTACAGCAGATTGACCCTGCTCTCCTCCGTCGGAGGAAACATCATGAGTATCCAGCAGTATCCTTCTGCCGGTGAGACTGTTTTCCTTCTGGCAGAACCCGCAGCAGATTATCAGTTAAGCAGCATTGCAGCTTATGACGCCAATGGCAGCCGTGTCGGCATAACGCACAACGGAGACAATAGCTACAGCTTCGTCATGCCGGAGGCAAATGTCAGAGTAGAGGCCTATTTTGGATATAACGGAACAACGATATTTTCAACACAAAATGAAGATGATACAGGGGAAAATGAGCAAACGGATGATATTGAGGAATCGGGCAATACGGACGATGACAGCACTTCCACGGGCAATACGGAAAACAGCGACACTTGGGACTCTGACACCGATCCTGATTCCGGTAATGATGACAGCCAGACAGAATCTGACGACGGTTCCACGGATTCCGACGGCGGTTCAGATTCTGACGGCGGCTCCACGGATTCCGACAGCGGCTCCACAGATTTCGGCGCTTCCTCAGATTCTGACGGCGGTTCCACGGATTCTGACAGCAGCTCCACAGATTCCGACGGCGGTTCCACAGATTCTGGCGCTTCCTCAGATTCAGATGACTCCACCGATTCCGGCGGTTCCTCAGATTCTGACGGCGGTACGGCTGACTCCAACAGCAGCGATACACCCAATTTCGACTCGGAGGCATCCGATGCTGAAAGCGAACCCCAGGTGCGTGCCAACAGTTCCTCTTATCAGACAGAACATCGACTGAGCATAAACGACGCAGTCATGGAGATCAACACACTGACGCCCTCTTCCTACGCACAGAGCGGAATCAAACTCATGTCCAATCTAAGCGGCAATGCCTCTTATCAGATTGACGGCACGACCGCCACGGTGACAGTCATTCCGGACGGCGGATACACGGTAGACGGTATCCCTTCCGTTTCCGTAAACGGACAGGCAGTTTCCGTTCAAAGAGCTTACCAGAGCGAATACGCCTATTCCTTCTCTGTTGACGGCGGCGGTCTCTATCAGGTAAACATCGGCTTTCGGAAACTGGATAAAGCACAGACGGTCGGCGGCGCCAGAGACGGGATTGACAACGCGCTCAGACAACAGCAGGCAGCCGCAGAAAAAGTTAACACCATCATGCGTGAGATTCAAGACAGCGGAACCGTCACGGACGATCAGCTAAAAGAACTGGAAAATGCATTGGAAGAAATGTCAAACGCCACTTCTGCCGTTTTGAGCAATTTAAGCGTCGTTTCAAACATTGTTGGACAACATACAGTGGAAATTGCGGGAAACATCGGTGAAGAAATCTCCACTGCAATGGAACATTTACAAAACGCGGCAGATTCCATCAAATCCGCCACAAGAGATGCCAGAAGCATCGTCGATTATGTGAACGGACAGCCCCGTATCCGTTTTTCCAAACTGGACGGTGAATTCGACGCTAACCGCGAAAACCTGCATGCACAATTGAAAAAAATGTCAGAGAGTCTTCAAAACCTGAGCAACAATACCTCGAACTATTCTGACGTGGTTAACGATGACCTGCGAGCCGTAAACGACCAGATTAACCTCGTATTTAACCTGTTGGCTGATAATCTGACCAATTATGGGGAAGTCAGCGTCGAAGAACTTTATGAAGATGTGAACATTGAAGAGATCGACAGCATCACGACCGGCAAAACAGATAACTGCGTCAACAGAGGCATCATCCAGGGTGATATCAATGTCGGCGGCATAGCCGGCGCAATGTCCATCGACGAAGAAGACCCTGAGGACAGTGCCGCCGGGACGATTGACTATCAGATCGGACGGAGATATTTTACAAAATGTATCATCACAGACAGTATCAACGAAGGCTACATTACCGCTAAAAAAGACGGCGCCGGAGGTATCGTCGGTTATATGAAGCACGGCGTCGTCACAGACTCGGAAGGCTACGGAAGCGTTGAAAGCACAGAAGGCAGCTATGTAGGAGGCATCTGCGGGGAATCTCTGACCATCATCAGAAACTGCTACGCGCTCTGCTCCGTTTCCGGTAACAAAAACGTTGGCGGGATAGCCGGTTTTGCAGACACCATCAAAGACTGTTATGCAATGACGGACTGCAATGCTGTGACTGGCAGAAAGGGCGCCGTCGCGGGGCAGACCGTACCGTACAAGAATACATTAAATAAAGATGAGGTTAAAATAAGCGGTAATTACTATGTGGGTGAGAATCTCTACGGGATTGACAATGTCAGCTATACCGGCATTGCGGAACCGATCAGTTACGAAGAACTGTTAACTGTCGTTGGCCTCCCAACCGCTTTCCGTCACCTCAAAGTCATCTTCCGCGTGGAGGATTCGTATCTTGGCACGCAGGAAGTTCCCTTTGGACAGAGTCTTTCCACGCTGAACTTCCCGTCCATACCTGCCAGAGAAGGCTTCTACGGTGTCTGGCCGGACTGTTCGAATCAGGTCATGACAGGCAATCTGCTGATCACCGGCGAATACAGAGAAACGATCACAGTCGTTCCAAGCAGGGAAACACAGACGGCGGCCGATGACGTGGAATATCAAAAACCTTACGCACTCGTGGAACAGTGTTTTACGGAAGATACCATGCTGAATGTCAACATCAATACACAGCTGGCGCCGCCTGCAAATGCACATGGCAAAGAACATGTCATCTACGATATTTCTCTGGAAAATGCCGATATCGGCGCAGAAGATACGTTTGCCGTCAGGCTTTACAATCCTTATGAAGATGCGGAAATATGGCGGTACGAGAACAATTCCTGGACGCAGTTAGAAAGTAAATCGCGCGGACAGTACCTGCAGATCGATATGAGCGGAACCAGACAGACCTTCTGTGTGACAGAACAGAAATCAAAAAAAGGTCTCATCCTGATCTGCATAACAGGCAGCATCCTTGTCGTGTCTGTGCTGTTTATTATACGGAAACGCTCAAAGTCCGCACAAACTTTTACTTGATTTTTGATAAAAATGTGGTATCTTTATGTTTGGTAAAAATATAATGTCAGACATAAGATAAGAAAGGTGGCTTAATGCTATGCAAAATCTTCTTCTTTGTATTTCTATCGCCCTCATCGGAGGGCTGCTCATGTCACGTCCGGCGAAAAAGGTCGGACTGCCCGCCGTCACGGCGTATCTGATCACCGGCCTGCTTTTAGGGCCCTACTGTCTTGGGAAGCTTCAGTTTCCCGGGATCGGGTTTCACACGATGGAGGAAGTCAGCGCTCTGAATATCATTTCAGACGCGGCTCTTGGCTTTATCGCATTTACGATCGGCAACGAGTTCCGTCTTTCTGACCTGCGTAAGATGGGACGTCAGGCGATCACCGTGGGAATCCTCCAGGCAGTGGTCACAACGTTCCTCGTGGACGCAGCGCTGATCACACTACACGTATTTTTCCCGGAAGCGCTCTCCATCCCTTCCGCGATCACGCTGGGCGCAATCGCCGCAGCGACGGCGCCTGCAGCAACACTCATGGTCGTACGCCAGTATCAGGCGGACGGCCCGCTCACCCGTCTGCTGTTAATGGTAGTCGCCATTGACGATGCCGTGGGACTGGTACTCTTCTCCGCCTCATTCGGCATTGCGAACGCTCTGGAACAGGGCGGTGTCAGTATCCTGACAGTCGCAGTAGAACCGATACTGGAGATTGTACTCTCTATCCTTTTAGGCGCGGTGACCGGATTGATCCTCGACTGGAGCGAACGTTATTTTCACTCCCGCGGCAACCGGATCTCTGTCTCGGTCGCTTTCGTGTTACTGACCGTCGGGCTTTCCATGGTCGAATTTGATCTCGGCCCGGTGCACTGCGGATTTTCTCTGCTTTTGGTCTGCATGATGACCGGAACGGTCTTCTGCAATATCTGTGAGACTTCCGCTTTATTGATGGAACGGCTCGACCGCTGGACAACTCCGCTGTCCATCCTGTTTTTCGTCCTCTCAGGAGCCGAACTGGATCTGCAGATTCTCCGCAACCCGGTTGTTCTGCTCATCGGAGCCGTGTATATCATCTCCCGTGCCGCAGGAAAAATCCTGGGCGCATACGGAAGCTGTGCACTCTCCAAATGTGACACAAAGACACAGAAATATCTGGGAATCACCCTTCTGCCTCAGGCAGGCGTCGCCCTGGGCATGGCGCTCACGGCGTCCGCTCTTTCTGACGGTGCAATGGTGCGCAACGTAATTCTCTTCTCCGTGTTAGTCTATGAATTGATCGGACCTACCCTTACAAAGAATGCGCTGACCGCCGCAGGCGAAATTCAAAAAGAAGCGTAAAAAAAAACCCCGCTAAATGGCTTATCACAGTCATTTAACGGGGTATTTTTTCAGAAACTTTCCGAGGAACCGATCTGTCCGAATTTTCCTTCCTTTTTACGGTCTTTGACAAAAGAATAGATCACGGAAACCGCCCCTGCAATCGTGAACAGATAAAGCATGGCAAGATTGTAGCCGTAGTTTCCGATCTCAATGATATCTGCTTCAATCAATGCCGGAATTGACTGATAAGCGGTGAACAGATCTGTCTCAAACTCTCTCATAACCATGATCGCCCAGTCCAGACGATCCCCGACATACGTCATCGCCACCATCAAAATCGATCCGATTACAAAGCCTTTCCTCGTAAGCTTGCCGCCCAGCAGTTCATAACCTTTGAGTGTACAGATTGCCATGACGAATCCGGAGATCACCGCGATCCTTCCAAGCTGGCTGAAAAAGATGATGCAGACAGCTCCGATGACAGAACCAAGCAGTGCACCGACGATGCCCCCGATCAGGTTCTCACTCTTGTTTTGTTTTTGTTTCGTCGCCATCGTCATATCCTGCCTGAGTTTCCCCGCACAGTCAGGACACAGCTCCATGTATTCGCCGCTGACATCAAATGCAGATGTTTCAATCTGTTTCTGTCCACAGAACTGACAGCATGGCGCATATCCTTTTCGTTTTAAGAGCTGGATCAGATTTGTCAGCGCACTGTTGACGCCTTCCCGCAGTTTATCCTGATTTTTGTTATTTTTAAAATACAGTTTCACCTGATTTTTGTCGTAATTAATGGCCCTCGCCGCTTTGTTATCCCTGACAAACTGTTTGATCTCATCTCTCTCCAGCGTTCCCATCGGTGAATGCGCACTGACGCATGCGGTCATCTCATACGGATACCCTGATTTTTCCGCGAACAGGATGATCCCGTAATCCTCCCGTTTTCCACAAATGATCTTTCGTCCCGCATCAAATCGGAAGCCCAGTGCCATTGCCAGCTGTTCATAGTTTTGTGTTAATTTACTCATCTTTTCCTCCATTCCCAGGCGTCACAAATTCCTGATTGAATCAATTGCTATCAGGCATTTTATTCGGCCTTCTTCCCCTTTCTTTGCTGATCATATCCCCTGAAATGTAAAACTAAATGTAATCTTTTTCGTAATATCTATCAGATATTCCGGATGCACAGGCGCCCCCCAGCTGTCGTCTCCGCCGACTCCCATCTGCTTTTTTGAAACACGTATCGTTGTGTAATGCACTCTGGGCAGTTCAAAAGGATGTTTTGCATTTTCTATCTCATGAGGCGTATACGGCAGGGCGGAAAAGTTCATAGGCTCTCCGGTAAACAGGAGTCCTCTTCCCTTTCTGTCCGTAACTTTGGCATAACGGACTTCCGTCTTATTGCCGCACTCCTGCGGGACGATGTACTGCGCCATATTATCCTTCACCAGATTGCGGTATCTGCCGAGCTTCGCGCCTTCTTTGCGGTCCTCGTAAGTCTCTTCCGGTCCGTTTCCGTACCACTCCACATGGTCATAATCCGCACTGCACTGGAACAACATGCCAAATTCCGGCATATCCCCCAGCCCTTCCACCGGATCATAAGAAAGCGTGGTCTGAATGCGGCCGTCGCCGTACGCGCGGTAGGTCACCTGGCATTCCGCATCCGGCGTCGTCTGCAGACGGTAAAAATAAGTGATGACTGCACAGTCTTCCTCCACTGTGACAACAGGATTGTGAAACACCGTTCCACCCGGCGTCTCCTCCTTTAATCCGGCGCCGCGGGCCGTCAGATACAGGCTCGCCAGCTTCCACTGCCCACATCTGCCGGGCATATTGTTTCCTTCATCATTATCAGTCGGCGCGCGCCAGAAATTCGGCCTGGGTGTCCTCTCAAGCAGTTCCTTTCCCGCATAACGATAGGAAGTAAGCCCTCTTTCCAGAGAAAACAATGCTTCAAACGCGGCGCCGCGGACACCGATGTTACACTTGCCATAAGTGACGGTAACCTTTTGATCGGAGTCTGACAGGGATGCCTCTTTTTCCGACTCCCCTGCCTGTGCGATGACCGCCTGCCCAAAAGCGACCTCATATCCGGCCTTTGCCCAGAGCGTATCGCTCTTTAAATGGAATGAGACCGTAACCGCATATTCCCCGGCCAGATCAGGAACCGTAAAAGGCATCGGGAACCGCATCCTGCTCTCCGGCGACACACTGACTGCAAGCGCCTTTTCCTCCATCAAAACACCGTCTCTGTGCAAAAGCGCCTTCGCGTCATAAATATCGGTATTCACAAACAGATTCTTATTCCAGACTTCAAACTCTTTCTCATGAATCTCTATGGCAATATTCTGATAATCATATTTCACTTCCTGCATCTTAGGTGACGGATTTCTCTCCCCGCCGTACACGATGCCGTTCGCACTGAAATTATAATCGCACGGGCGGTCGCCAAAATCACCCCCGTATGCCTGAAATTCTTCTCCATAGCGGTCTTTTTTGTAGATCGTCTGGTCGATATAATCCCAGATAAAACCGCCCTGATAGCCGGAGTTTTCCTGATCCGCCAGATTCGTATATTTGTGCAGCGCGCCGCAGGAATTCCCCATCGCATGCGCGTATTCGCAACAGATAAACGGCCTGCCCTCCGGCTCCTTCAGATATTCCTCAATCTCCCAAACCTTTGGATACATGCGGCTTTCCACATCGGAAGTATCCGGATAGCTCCTGTCGTGGAAAATCCCTTCATAGTGAACCAGCCTCGTATCGTCCAGTTCCCGAAAACGCTCCGACATCCTGAAAATCGTCCTGCCGCCGTACGCCTCATTTCCGCATGACCACAGACAGATGGACGGATGATTTTTATCCCTCTCGTAACAGGAATCGACACGGTCAAGCATCATACTTTCCCATTCCTCATGGTCTCCCGGAAGAATGAAATCCTTCTCCGCCATGCCTCTATAGTAAGCGTCCCACGTTCCATGCGTTTCCAGGTTGCATTCCGCTATCATATAGATGCCGTACCTGTCGCACAGATCATAAATATCCGTATCATCGGGATAATGGCAGGTTCGGATGGCATTGATATTATGTTTTTTCATCGTCACAATATCTTTTTCCAGTTCCTCAAGAGAGACGTGACGCCCGGAAATGGAACTGAACTCGTGGCGGTTAACGCCCTTAAACACGATCCGCTTTCCGTTCAGAAGCATCCTGTTATCCTTCATCTCGAATTTGCGGAAGCCCACCATCTGCTCCGTGTACTCCTGCACTTCACCGGATTCTCCAACCGCTTCTATTTCCAGTGTATATAGATAAGGCGACTCCGCACTCCATAACGCCGGCTGTGCTATGTCCTCCGTAAATAATAGTTCCTGGAGTCCGTCTCCGTCCGCCTCCATCTCCCGCGTAAAAAGCGCCTGCTTCCCGTCCATCAGCCGGAAACAGAGCCGCCCTTTTCCGGTTACCTTTGTCCGCACCTCCAATGCTGCCTGCGCAAGATCCCCGTCTGCAAAGATGGTCTTAATCCGAATATCTTCCATATGTACCGAAGGCACCGCATACAGATAAACGCTGCGGAAAATACCGGAAAACCGGAAAAAGTCCTGGTCCTCACACCAGCTTGAGGAAGTCCACTTATACACCTGCACCGCAAGTTTATTTTCTCCTTCCTTTAAAAGCGGCGTGATCTCAAATTCCGAAGGGGTAAAGCTGTCCTCACTGTACCCGGCATACTTTCCATTGACCCAAAGAGTCATTCCGCTTTCAACTCCCTGAAAAGAAATCCGAATCTCCTTTCCCTTCATCTCCTGCGGTATCGTGAAATATTTCACATAGCTCGCTGTCGGGTTAAAACGCCACGGAACCCCGCCGGGTTCTGTCTCTTCCCTGCCGTCCCATGGATACTGTACATTTGCGTATTGCGGGATGTCATATCCTTCCATCTGAATATGTGCCGGCACACGAATATCCTCCCAGCCTGTGCAGTCATACGACTCTTTCTCAAATCCCGCGATCGCGGAATCAGGGTTGACCGCATAAGAAAATTTCCAGACGCCGTCCAGAGATTTCCGCAGAGAACTCTTCTTCGCAAACGCTTCTTTTTTGTTTTTGCAAAGAAAATGCGCTGAATGCGCGGGAAGGACATTTTCTTTGTAAAATGCCGGATTCCTGATCATATCATAAAGCTGTGTCATTGTCATAATCTCCAATCAATATACTGCTTTCAGTATAGCGAATCAAAGCAGGAATAGCAATAGACAAAAGGAGTTTCGCGTCCTGCAAAACGTCATTCCCTCTCATTATCCGGTCTCCCCGCATTCATGTCCGTATACATGTCGAGCAGGCCCACTGTCTCCGACGCGGGCCTCCCATACATATTACAACATTGCTTTGACACGCTTTTTTCCTCTTTTGCGTTATCGTCCATCAACACACTCATCCGGTATACGCCCTGCTTCGATTCCGCATCCAGATGATTCATGATTTCCGCAATCATATCCTCTTCTTTCACACGCTGTCCCCTCTTTTATATTTCTGCCTTATTTCTGTTACACTCTGCTTTTTCCCTGCTTTTCCTGTTTTTTCATGGCATCCTGTTTTTTTCTGAAAATCTCCTGCAGGGATTCCGTATAAGGCTCCCGCGCGACGCCGTATTCTGTAACGATCCCCGCGATCAGGTCATGGTCTGTGACGTCAAACGCAGGGTTAAACACCTTGACGCCCTCCGGCGCCATAGGCTCCTGATACCACATATCCGTTACCTCATGCGCGGGTCTCTGCTCAATGGTGATCTCCGCGCCTGTGGGCGTGTTCATATCAATCGTGGAGGTCGGCGCGCAGATATAAAACGGCACATGGTAGCGCTTCGCCACGGCCGCCACCACAGAAGTTCCTATTTTGTTGGCCGTATCTCCATTCGCCGCCACCCTGTCACAGCCGACAAAGACAGCGTTCACCCATCCGTTTTTCATCACCATGCCTGACATGTTATCGCAGATCAGTGTCACATCCACACCAGAGGAAAAAAGTTCATATGCGGTGAGCCTTGCTCCCTGTAAGAGCGGCCTTGTCTCATCCGCAAAGACACGGAAGTGATATCCCCTCTCTTCTCCCAGATAGATCGGCGCAGTGGCCGTACCGTATTTACATGCCGCAAGCTGTCCGGCGTTGCAGTGCGTCAGAATACCGTCTCCCGGTTTGACAAGGCTCAGACCGTTTTCACCGATCGCCTTACATACCTGAATGTCCTCTTCTTTGATCCGTACCGCTTCTTCTTTTAATAATGCCTTGATCTCTTTGACTGTCTTTTCCTGATTGGCAAGACAAACCTGCTCCATCCTGTTCAACGCCCAGGAAAGGTTCACTGCTGTCGGCCTGGCAGAGTCCAGATACTCCTTCTGTCTGCGGAATTCCTGATAAAAGGTCTCGAAGTCATCCGCCTCTGTCTGCTTTGCAAGCAGATAGATGCCAAAAGCCGCCGTCACGCCGATCGCCGGGGCGCCGCGTACCTTCAGCAGATAAATCGCCTCCCAGATCTCCTCTCCCGTCCTTAAACTGATGATCTGTGTTGTCCCCGGCAGTTTCGTCTGGTCAATGATCACCACCGCACTGTTTTCATCATCCAGTGCCACCGTTTCATAATCTCTGATACTTTTTTTCATCCTGTTCTCTTCCATCGTCTCCATTGTTTCCTTTCTTCATGATTCCCTTTTGAATGTTTTCGGCCTGCGTTTTTTCAGACTTCTACTCCGCCGTAATATCCCCATACTCCGCCCCCGCCGCCCGAAGCAGATCGTCCGGCTTTAATTCTATCTGGGAGCCGAGTCTGCCCCCGCTGACGATCATCGTTTCTAACAGTCCTGCCGAGCTGTCGATACGCGTCACATACTGTTTTTTCATGCCGACTGCCGTACAGCCTCCCCTGATATAGCCTGTCACGGAATTAATATCCTTCACATGGATCATGCTGAGCGACTTCTCATTCACAGACTTCGCCGCCTTTTTCAGATCCAGTTCCCTGGCGATCGGAATTACAAACACATAATAATTTTTGCTGTTTGACTCCGTCACCAGCGTTTTGTATACCTTTTCGTAAGGCAGAGACAGCATATCCGCGATCTGCAATGCATCAACAAATTCGTCACATTCATATGTGTACTGCTGATACGGGATCTTTTCCCGCTCCAATATCCGCATGACATTGGTTTTAACCTCTTTCTTCTTTGCCATAATCTCTTTTTCCCCTCTTTGCATCAAAACCTGACAGTTCATAACAGCAGATACCAGCTCACCGGAAACAGTTTCTCCAAAACGCGGAACACCGGCACATACACCGCCAGACGAATCCATACCGGACAACATACCATGCCGGCCAGTGTCAAAAGCGGGATTGCCGCCGCTATCGTCTCCTGCTTTCTTAAAAAGAACCTGAGGATACTGCAATAGAATACGATACCGGCCTGATAGAAAAGCAGACGGCAGGCCTCTTCTCCCACAGAAAGCAGCCACCCTACGCCTGTTCCCGCAGCCTCTCCGGTCAGACAAAGCGACACCAGCGTGAGCAGAGACGTAAAGAACGTCGGAATCCATATATTGACCATTGTAGTCACCCACGCCGGAGCAATCCTGACAAAACGCTGCTCCTGTCTGTCTTTCCAGTCCGTAAGCAGACCGCACAGACCGCTCAAAAAAATGCAGACGGCGAGCACACCGCGCAGGCGGAAAGAATCCCCTGACTCTGCCTGGCTGTCAGATCCGGCATTTCCCGTGTATCCCTCTCCCTGATACGCAAACGAAAAAGTACTGCCATCCGATAAGTGCGTTTCGTATGCTTCCGCTGCAAATGCGAGAATCTCTTCCCTTGTGCTTCCGGCCGCTTCCGCTTCGTCAAAAAGCGGCGTGTCCGCAAGATAACTTTCATAACGCGCTTCCGAAAACAGCGTAAATACTGCCGCCGCAATCTGTTCCTTTACCAGACCTGTCATCGTCGACGATGGAGCCTGGTACAATATCACACTGTCCCGCCATTGGTCTGTATTCAGTTTTTCCCGCATGTCGGCAGGCAGAACAACACCGCATTCCAATTCTCCTTTTTTCACATCACGCACAAGCTGTGTTTTTTCCTCATAGATTTGAAACGCCATGAGTTCATTCCGGCTGTTCTGTTCCGTAAGCAGTGCCAGAAAAGCCCTGTTCCACTCTCGATCCGCTTCCTGCGCATTTCCATCGATTGCAATCCCAATACGCACGCCCGGCCTTTCCCCCTGCGCAAGCCGCGTGATCGCTACGGCCAGAAACGGCAGACTGATCAAAAAAAAGACAAAGGCCGGCTTTTTCCACAGCCGTTTCATCATCAGAAAGAGATACATTCGATAGCTTCTCATGCCTCCGTCCCCTTCTTCACCCTGAAAACAGCCGCACCGTGAGACACAGCAGCAAACAATGCACAAAACAGGATCAGCACGCCAATTGTTCTGCCCTGTATTCTGCCGGCATAAAGGCTGCGGACAGCCTGCAGCAGATAGGTCACCGGCACAAACGCGGCAAGTTCCTGCACCTTCTCCGGCAAAAAGGCCCAGGGTAAAAGGCCTCCTGCCAAATAGAGCATGACTGCAGAAGACAGGAATAAGATCAGCATAGCGGCGACGGCGCTCCCTGCCAGTTGAAAAATCATAAAGGCAAACGTCGTGATACAAAACAGGACAAAAAACCATAGCCCGATCTGTCCCAATCCCGCGCCCGCCCCTGCCGCTTTGATCAAAAGCAAAAGCATACCGCATCCGGCTGCCATGCCGCACAGACCACACAGCCACCTGCCAAAACACTGCGCACCGATACCGATCCCCTGACGCAGCAGTTGTCTTTGCAACACGATGGAAGCGGGACGCATCACCGGATAACATGCCATACCAAGCAGCAATAAGAAAAAGAGTATGCCGGACGCAGATGCATATTGTACAACAGTCAGACTCTCCGTCGCCGAGACTTCCTGTTTCTTAAAAAGCGCGAGTCTGTCCAAAGCAAAAGCCAGGTTATACCGGTCAACGTCCGCATACAGGACAGACAGTCCCTCCAAAGTCCCATAGGCCCTGGCCGTATCATATATCCCATAAATCTGTGCCTGTGCCACGCGCAGCATCTGCACCCCCGCATCCGTAAAAGATTTTAAAAGCGCCGACTCAATTCCTGCATTGTCAGGAAAATAAATCTCTACAGGCTGATTGGCCCCGCTTAGAATGCCTTCTATCATACCGCCCGGCAAAATAACAAGCGCCGCCGCCCCTCCTTCCCGCAGCATCGTAAATCCTTCTTCTTTTGTTACGGTCAGGAAACTGCAGATTTCAGAAACGCTCTCCATCCCCTGCACATAATTTATGGCAAGTTCCGTCAATGGGCTTTCTCCTTCTTCCACAACCGCCACCGTCACCTCCAGGGCGGGACTGTCCTGATAAAGCAGTCTGCCGGCCGCATAAGCGCATATCACCGTCACTGCCAAAAGCGCCACTGCAAAGCAAAGCATGGATGGCAGCTGTTTCACTGTTCTTTTCAGTTCCAGACGCCATAAAAGCAATGTTCTTTTCACGCCTTTTACCATTCCTCCATACTGCCCAGAGCCATCAGCCAATATAACAGCTTACGCTGTAATTGTTCTTCCAGATCTTCATATTCCGCCTCCGTGATCTCGAAAATCCGTATCGTCTCACCGTTCAGAGGTTTAATTTCTTCCCGTAACGGCTCTGCCGTTATCTTCCCGTTCACTTTAAAGCGCAGATCATTGACTTCGACCGCCAGCTCATCCATACTGCATATGACACTGGTGTCATCCTCGTCATAGACAATCTCCATACCCATGTGTACTTCCATCGTTTCGCCGTCCTCAAAAACATCACTTCTAAACGGAATCAACGCCTTTGACCCTGCTTTCACAGCATTCAGTTGCACATTTGTCCTCATATCGACAAGAATCTCATCAATGGCTCTGCTCTCTCCCGCAAAGGATACGCTTCCCTCATATTCTATCGGAAATTCATATTCCTGCGACCTCGCGGATAGAACCAGCGGTTCCTCCAGTGAAACCTGAACGATCCTGTCATTTTCATCGATCGAGACCAAAAGAGACACATCCTGCATGATTTTTATCTCTGATTCTAAGCCCGCCGGGACTTCTGTCCCCTCCGCCGCTGTTATACTGTCCCCGGCTGTCTTCTCCAGCCGTTCCTGCGGCACAACGATCCGGTATTGGGTGCACAGGTATTCTTTATCATCCTCCTTTGACAATACGACCTGAGCCTTCTCTTCCAGTTCCTCTATGATGATCTCCGGAAGGTCCTGTGTGCTGTCTTTCTCTTCCGCCGCCTTCTGCCATTCTAAAAACAGCTCCGTCCACATGAAATGGCTCTCTTCCGGAAACAGATCAAACGAGATCCCTTCCGCCTCTATCGGCCCGAATTTCTCTGCAAACAGAGAATTGTTATACTGTGTGTCAATTCCTTCGACATCGAATTCCAGATTCTGGTCCAGAAACTTCGGCACAGAGAACACAGCCTTTTTTGCTTCTCCATATAATTCCATGCCAAGCAGTTCCGTATTCATGACACTCAATGCCGTCTCTCCCCATATCTTTCGGGCGGTTCCGTCACGCAGCACAGTACTGTCAAACCCGATCGTAACAGGCAGTTCATCCCCGCTGATATTAAAAGACACCGTCGTTTTCACCCGGTTTAATTCATTCATCAGCGTATTGCCCGTCGCCTCTTCCCAAAGCTGACGCCTCTCATTCATCTCCTTCGTCAGATTATGTACCCCTTTTACCAGTGTGTTTTCAAGATTCGACACCTTGATGACAAACACAATGGCGGCCGCCAGAACGACAACGCACCCGGCAGCAATTCCCGCAATTATTTTCCAGTTCTTATTCTTTTTCGGTTTCTCCTCCATCATCGGAATCGGAATCTCATCAAACTGTTCCATCCTGTCCTCCCTTTCCGCGGAACCGGTCCGCAAATCTCCCCTGCTTTTTCCCTGTTCGTTTCCAGATTTTCTACCGTTTTTTCTGTTACAATCTTATGAACAGGATCCAATCTCAGAACGTTTCTGTAAGTGCCGCACCGCGCAGCGCCTTATCCACCGGAAACAGCTTTCCCTCTTTCATCACATACAGGCTGTCGCAAAGAGACAGCTCACTTTCCTCGTGCGTTGTAATGACGACTGTACCTTTTCGTTCGAGATAGATCCGCAGGTAACGTCTGATGTCCTCTTTGCAGACCAGATCGAGCGCTGCACTTGGTTCATCCAGGATCAGGACAGGCGGTGTGCCGGCTAATGCCATGCCGATGCTGACCCGTTTTTTCATCCCGCCGGAAAGTCTGGCCGCCGGCATTTTCACAAACTCAGGTATCCCGAGAATCTGCAGAAACCCTTCCGCAAGCTCCTTCTTCAGCTGCGCCTGATCGGGATACCACAGCCTGAGATTATCATAAACACTCAGTTCCGGCACGAGCGGGTTCTCCTGCGGTACATAACCTGTCATTTTCTGAAAGACCTTTCTGTTTTCCAGCGCGTTTTTTCCATAATAACAGATACTGCCCGCCGCAGGCCGTCTGACACCGGCCATAATGGAAAGGAGTGTGGACTTTCCGCACCCATTGGGCCCCACGATACCGATGCACTCTCCCCGCAGGCCGCTAAGCGTAACCCCGCGCAGCACTTTCTTTTTTCCATATGCGCTTGTCAGATTCTCAATCTCGATCATTTTCATAATCGTATTTTAACACATAATGCACAAAAAGAAAACAAGCGGCTTCTGCCGCCCGTCTTCTTCTCTTCCTCTCTTTGTAAACTGCCTGTCTGCTTTTGTCTTTACGCGTCTGCCGAGGCCTCTTTTTTCAGCATCGCCATACGCTCTCTGATATTCTTCTCAAATTCCTCGTCCGAGAATTTCGGATCCCTTGTCCGTAACCAGATCTCACACGGCGCAGCCTCGCACGCCCCGCAGTTTGCAAATTTCTTCGTGTGAACCGTACACTCATAGATTGCGCACGTCTTTCCGTCCGGCACATGGAAAACCTTTCCTTCACAGGCGTTGCACCCCTGGCACAGTTCTCCGAAACAATAACATGTACTGCACTGTGTCCCACAGACACTTATTGTATTGCTCTCTCCCATAACATTTCCTCCCTGTCGGTCTGTATTTTTGCTTTCACGCATTTGTCCGTTTGCGGTGTATGAGATTTATTTTAATACAGTACGTCGAAAAAATATTGTAAATTTGCGACATAATGACTTAACAGTTCTCACTGTTTCCTGCCAGATCCAGCATATTCACGATGACTGTGTCCATATGTGACACATTTTCCAGAATCGCGGCCGCGTAATGATCTTTTTTCTCCGTGTACACGTTTTCGCGCAGGTTCTCCGCATAACCGGAAATTGCCATAAGGGGTGTTTTCAGTTTATGTGCCAGTGTATTGGCCGTCGTGCGGTAATATTCTTCTATCTGAATCCTTTCCCGGTAAATTTTATGATAATATCCTGCCGGAAGCAGGGAAAACACTGCCATAAAGAGGATCACGATACACGCCATGCCGTTATAATCAGATTGTTCCTCCAGATAAGGCGCGCTGACCGAGGCATAACGCAATGTATAAAGTTCTCCTCCGGCCGCCATCATTGTTTCATCATAATGATAATTACGGCCAAACGGATCTATTCTCTGTGACCTGTAAGCAGTTTCTCCGTTAACGCCCTCGGTCTCAATCACCCTCAGCATATCCGCATACACTTCATTTGTTAATATACCGCGTTCTTCATAGCGGCTGACGTCCGAACACACGATTTCTTTTCCCTCTTCGTCATAGACTGCCGCCACCATGTGATAACGTCTGAGATTAAAATACTCACGGCATGCGTCCGCGATTTCCTCCCCCGCATCTGCCTGCGCGATCTTTATCCCGGTCACATCCGCCAGTTCCATCGCGATTTCAATGCTGCGATGCTTCTCGATAATGCACATCGAAGTCAGTAAAAGACCCATGACCAGAATACCGGCCGCGATCGTCAAAACCATAAGCGGCGCCAAAACTGCCATCCATATTTTGAAAAAACTTTTTTTCCTGTGCTTCTGCCTCTGCTTTCTCTCCCACTTCATTTCCCTGACTCCTTCCTGTCTTGGCCCTTCAGTCTGTAAATTGATACCCTTTCTTCCTGATCGTTTTTATCCTTACGCCTTCCGCCCCCAGCACCCGGCGCAGCTTCTTGATGTGATTGTCCACTACCCTGTCAGTCCCCTCAAAGTCATATCCCCATACACTGATCAACAGTTTTTCCCTTGTAATGACCTGATTCTTATGCTCCATCAGATATTTCAACAGGGTATATTCTTTTGGCGCCATTGCGAGCGTCTTGCCGCCTACACTCACCGTATACTGCACCGGATTGAGTTCTATCGCGCCTGCCGTGAGCAGTTCCGCGGCAACCATTCCTTTTGCTCTTTTGACAAGCGCCCTGACCTTCGCATACAAAACCGCCAGTGAAAACGGTTTTACGATATAATCGTCACATCCGAGCAGATATCCTTTTAGTTTGTCCTCTTCACTTCCCCGTGCCGTCAAAAAAATGACTGGGACGATACTCTCTTTACGGATCTCCCTGCACAGCGCGAATCCATCCACATCCGGCAGCATGATGTCCAGGATCGCCAGATCAAACCGGGCCTCAGCGATCCTCTCCATTCCCTCATTGCCGCTGCATGCACAGATCACATCCACACAATCCTGTGTCTGCGCCGTGAAATAATCTCTGATCACTTCCCTGATCTGCGCATCGTCTTCAATCAAAAGTACCCGGCAATCCATTTTCGTTGCCCTCCTGCTGCAGTTCCGCCACCCTGCTTTTCTATGTGTCACTTACAGTGTACCATCTTTCGGTATCCTTTTGATATCTTTTCCTGTCTTTTGCACGCTATAGAGAATTTTTTTCGTAAGGTTTTTCCCTGTAAAGATGCGCTGTCCCGGTTGACTTTTATTTTTCTTTTTTGTATAATTCTTTTATATAAATCATTTATATAAATTATTTATATAAAACTGATAACGATAATCCTGTTTCAATCCTGCATGCCGGAGCGTTTTTTTACACAGGCATGCGGGCCGAACCTTATGAAGGAGCTGACATGCCAAAACAGAAAATAACAAAGGAAATGGTCGTAGAAGCCGCTTTTGAACTGGCCAGAAAGGGCGGCATGGAAACGGTTCTGGTCAAGAGCATCGCCGGAAAACTGGGCTGCTCCGTACAGCCCATCTATAGCTACTGCCAGAATATGGACAGCCTGCGCAGTGACGTGGAGCAGCGGGCAAGGCAGTTTTTGCAGGAGTACATCTCCTCTCAAATCGACGAAAACGACCCGTTTCGCAGTACAGGGCAGGCCTGGGTACGGCTTGCCAGAGAAGAACCGCACATTTTAAAGATTTTTGTCTTTCAGAAACGAACAGGTATTTCATCTCTGGAAGATCTGTACCGAATGGAAACCAACCCGCTTCTGGCCGAAAAAATAGCCGCAGGACTCCATATCAGTGTAGAAAAAGCCAAACAGCTTCACATGCACATGCTGATTTACACCATCGGAATCGGCACCATCTTTTCGGTCACCTCGCCGGGAATCGCGGCAGACGAAATCTATGCCCGCCAGGAACTTGCCTATCAGGCTTTTTTGAAACACACACTGGAAGAAAATAACACTGCTTCAGACACGCTTCCATCAGAAAGGAGTCCTTCATGAACCGAAAACTATTGATCACCTATAAAAGCGTGACCGGATTTACAAAAGCATATGCGGAAATGATCGCACAGGAATTGTCAGCAGACTGCACACTGACAGATCTGAAAGAAACAACCGCTGAAATCATGTCAGGTTTTGATACTGTGATTTTCGGCGGCAGAATGCATGCCGGAACCGTTGACGGCCTCAAAAAAGCCAAAGAGCTGTTTCACCAGAGCCGCTCCAGGCAATTCCTCGTGTACGCGACCGGCGCTATGCCTGATAATGCAAAAGAGACCGTCGATCAGATGTGGCGTATGAACCTCACGTCAGATGAGCTGACCGAAATTCCTCATTTCTACATGCCGGGCGGTCTTTGCTATGAAAAAATGCCATTCCTGGACAAGATGATGATGAAACTTTTTGCCGCTTCGCTGAAAAGAAAAAAGAACAAGACAGAATATGAAGAGAAAAGTGCAGAGGCCATCTCAGCCTCATATGACATATCCTCCAGAAAATACATTATGCCGCTGATCGCTTATCTGAATGCAGATGCAGGCGCATAACAAAAAAATGCACGTTTCACACCCGTAAAAACGGCAGATCATAACTCTTCGGTCATGATCTGCCGTTCTTTCATTTTTATGTTTGCGTATCAGGATTTTTCGTCTGTCCCGACTGTCATCCTATTTCGCAGCGATCTCAGCTTTTAAACTCTCTGTCAGCTTGGGAACGATCTTATTCAGATCGCCTACAATACCGTAATCTGCTACGTCAAAGATCGGAGCATCGGCATCTTTGTTGATCGCAATAATGATGTCAGACTCTTCCATACCTGCCACGTGCTGAATCGCACCGGAGATACCAATCGCAAAGTATACGTTAGGACGTACTGTCTTACCGGTCTGGCCAACCTGCAGGTCTTTCGGCTTCCAGCCCGCATCTACAACAGCACGGGAACAGCTTACAGTAGCGCCGAGCACTTCTGCCAGATCTTCCAGAATCTTAAAGTTCTCAGGACTTCCAACACCACGGCCGCCGGATACAAGTATCTTCGCATCCATGATATCTACTGTATCGGTTACTGCCTTTACAACTTCAAGGATTTCTACATATTTGTGATCCGGTGTAAATCCGGGATTAAACTCTTCCACAACTGCTTTCGCGCCTTTGATCGGCTCAATTTTCTGCATAACGCCGGCACGTACAGTAGCCATCTGCGGACGGTTATCCGGACATGCAATCGTAGCGATCGTATTTCCGCCGAATGCAGGACGGGTCATTAACAGCTGATTGTGTTTCTGCTCCTGTCCCGGAATTGCCTGAAGCGGGAAATCTCCGATTTCCAGTACCGTACAGTCTGCGGTAAGACCAGTTGCCACTCTCGCGGAAACTCTCGGTCCTAAATCTCTTCCGATCGCAGTAGCGCCAACCAGAACGATCTCCGGTTTGTACTGATTGATCACGGATGACAATGCATGTGCATAAGGCTCCGTTCTGTAGACTTTCAACTCAGGATCATCTACTACGATAACTTTGTCAGCGCCATACTCTGCAAGTTTGTCTGCAAGATCTTTTACTTCTGAGCCTAAAAGTACTGCTGTCACGTCTGTATTTAAATCTTTTGCCAGGTCCTTTGCTTTGCCAAGTAACTCGAATGCAATACTGCTGATTTCGTTATCTACCTGTTGAGCAAAGACATATACTCCCTTGTATTCTTCTAAATTCATCACAATCCTCCATTCTCACACTAGATAACATGTTTTACTTTTAATTTGTCGACAATGTAGCTTACTGATTCATCTGGATCAAGCGTAACCTTCTCGCCTGCACCTTTTCTTACCTTATCAGATGCCTTTGCGATCTTGGTCGGTGAACCTTTCAGACCAATATTAGAATCATCTACATCTTTTAAGTCTGCTCTGCCCCATACAGTGAGTTCTTTCTGGTATGCGTCAAAGATTCCGCCCGGTGTCATGTAACGGGGCTCATTCAACTCAGAAAGTGCTGTGATCAGACAAGGCATCTTAGCCTTTACAACATGATATCTGTCTTCATACTGGCGCTCAACAATAACGCTGTCGCCTTCAACCTTGATATTCTGTGCATAAGAAATAACCGGAATATCCAGATGCTCTGAGATCTGAGGACCTACCTGCGCGGTATCGCCATCGATTGCCTGACGGCCTGTGATGATCAGGTCGTATTCCAGATTTCTGATCGCTCCCGCAATCGTCGTGGAAGTCGCCCATGTATCTGCACCGCCAAGTACTCTGTCTGTTACAAGAATACCCTTATCTGCACCCATAGCCATTGCTTCACGCAGAACTTCTTCTGCCTTCGGGAGTCCCATTGTCACTACGGTAACTTCCGCACCGTATTCGTCTTTCAATCTAAGCGCTGCTTCCAAACCTGCTTTGTCATCAGGATTCATGATCGCAAGCATCGCACCTCTGTCTAACGTACCGTCCGGATTGAACTTTACGCCACCTTTTGTATCAGGTACCTGTTTAATACAAACAACGATTTTCATCGATTTTATCTCCTTTACCTTGATTATGTGCGCTTTAGCGCACCTTTCAGTTCAAACGCGATTATGCGAAGCATTTTCGCATTTACCTTATTTACATGCGCTTTAGCGCACTTCCAGTTCAAACGCGATTATGCGAAGCATTTTCGCATTTACCTTGATTATGTGCGCTTTTGCGCACTTTCCAGTTTTTATTTATTTTAAAAGACTTCCGGAAATAACCATACGCTGAACTTCACTGGTTCCTTCATAGATTTCCGTGATCTTCGCATCACGCATCATACGCTCTACGTCATATTCTCTGATGTAGCCGTAACCGCCGTGAAGCTGAACAGCCTTGGTCGTTACTTCCATAGCAACCTCTGCCGCGTATAATTTCGCCATAGCTGCTTCCACAGAATAAGAAATCTTAGGATTCTTAGCATATTCCGCTTTCTTCATCGCCGCTTTGTAAACTAACATCTTAGCTGCTTCCACCTTTGTCGCCATATCAGCAAGCTGGAACTGTGTATTCTGGAATGCACCGATTGCTCTGCCAAACTGTTTTCTTTCTTTTACATAATTGATCGTTGTTTCAAGAGCGCCCTCAGCGAGTCCGAGTGCCTGCGCAGCAATACCGATACGTCCGCCGTCCAGCGTATGCATCGCGATGTTGAATCCCTTGCCTTTTTGTCCCAGCAGATTGTCTTTCGGGATCCGGCAGTCTGTAAAAATGAGTTCGTATGTAGAAGAACCACAGATACCCATCTTATTTTCTTTTGTTCCGAATGTGAATCCCGGCGTGCCTTTCTCTACGATGAATGCAGAGATTTCCTTGCTGACTCTGCCGCGTTTTTCAACAGTTCCGGTGATTGCAAAAATAACATATACATCTGCTTCCTTACCGTTTGTGATAAAGCATTTGGAACCATTGAGTACCCACTCTTCGCCGTCAAGAACTGCCTTTGTCTGCTGTCCCTGTGCGTCTGTACCTGCACCCGGCTCTGTCAGGCCAAAAGCGCCTAACTTCTCGCCTTTTGCAAGGGGAATCAGGTATTTCTGTTTCTGCTCTTCCGTACCATATGTCTGGATCGGGTCACAGCAAAGTGACGTATGTGCAGAAACGATAACGCCTGTCGTACCGCATACTTTGGAGAGTTCCTCAACACACATCGCATAGGTTAACGGATCGCATCCCTGTCCGCCGTACTCCTTGGGTACGGGAATTCCCAGAAAGCCTAATTTAGCCATTTTATCAACGGTCTCTCTGGGGAAACGATGATTTTCATCAATCTCCTGAGCGAGAGGTTTTGCTTCTTTTTCAGCGAAGTCTTTGAAAAGAGTTCTCGCCATTTCATGCTCTTTGCTTAAAGTAAAATCCATGATTTTTTATTCCTCCATAAATTTTTAATATTCTGTCTATTTCGAATAATCGTAGAATCCCTTGCCTGTCTTGCAGCCTAATTTGCCGGCACGTACCATCTTTCTAAGAAGCGGAGCCGGACGGTACTTAGGATCGCCTGTCTCGGAATAGATGACTTCCATGATCGCCAGAACAATATCAAGACCTACGTAGTCGCCTAACTGCAACGGTCCCATCGGATGATTTGCGCCGAGTCTCATAGCGGCATCGATATCTTCTACGCTTGCAACGCCTGCTTCCAGTACACAGATACCCTCATTGATCATAGGAATCAGAATTCTGTTTACAACAAAGCCTGCAGCCTCGTTTACTTCAACAGGTGTCTTGCCGATCTCTTCTGCAATCGCTTTTACTTTTCCGAATACTTCGTCTGTTGTGTTCTCGCCGCGGATGATCTCAACGAGTTTCATAACAGGCGCCGGGTTAAAGAAATGCATACCGATCACTGGTCTGTCAATTCCCGCACCGATCTCTGTAATGGAGAGAGATGAGGTATTGGTAGCAAAAATACAGTCTGCTTTGCAGATGTCCTGTAACTCTTTAAATGTCTGTTTTTTAATATCCATCACTTCCAGAGCAGCCTCAACGATCAGGTCGCAGTCTGTACAGATCGTCTTCACGCCTGTTGTGATCTTGGAAAGAACTTTATCCGCATCTTCCTGTGTCATTTTGCCTTTGGCAATACGTTTTTCAAACCCTTTTGCAATTTTGTTTTTGCCGTTTGCCGCAAATTCTTCATTGATATCGCAGAGACATACTTCATACCCTTCTGTCTGGGCAAACGCCTGAGCGATACCCGAACCCATTGTGCCGGCGCCGATAATACCTACTTTCATGGAAAAAACCTCCTGTTTGTTATTTATTTTTATATATTTCATTATAATATCATCCGAAAAAACCGCGCTGTGCGATTCTTCGGGCAAAACATAGAATTTCTCAGGCATCGTAATCTGATGCCTTAGAAATTCTTTTTGTCCTGTTATTTGTTCTGGAACGGCTCTTTTACTTTTTCTTTGTTTTTGTCTAGGAAAAATGCCATACCGTATTTCTGATCTTCTGTCTCGAAGCAGTCACCGAATAATTTTTCTTCAATAACGATCGCCTCGTCCATACCCGCCTCTAATCCGTCGTTGATCGCTTTCTTGCAGTTGCGCACAGCGATCGGCGCGTTTTTGGCAATGCCTGCCGCCATCTTTTCTGCCGCCGCCATCAGTTCTTCCTGCGGATAAACGGCATTTACAAGACCAATCCTGAGCGCCTCGTCAGCCTTGATATTTCTCGCGGTATAGATCATCTGTTTTGCCATACCGGGACCTACTAATCTCGCAAGTCTCTGTGTGCCGCCAAAACCGGGAGTAATGCCAAGTCCCACCTCAGGCTGTCCGAATACCGCATTGTCAGAACAGATCCTGATATCACAGCTCATGGAGATCTCACAGCCGCCGCCGAGCGCGAAGCCGTTGATCGCTGCAATCACAGGGATCGGGAATGTTTCCAGTTTGCGGAATACGTCATTTCCCTTCTTGCCAAACGCTTCTCCCTCAGCCTTTGTGAGCGTGCTCATCTCACCGATGTCTGCACCTGCCACGAATGACTTCTGGCCTGCGCCTGTGAGGATCAGGCATCTTACGGTGTCAAGATCAACGCTGTCAAGCGTTTTGTCCAGTTCTTCAAGCACTGCGGAATTTAAAGCATTCAGAGCTTTTTCGCGGCTGATCGTGATGATTCCTGTCTGGCCTTTTACTTCATATAATACAAATTCCATATTGCATTGTCTCCTTTTTGTCTCTTATCACTTCCGGGAGCCGCGAAACCATCCCGCGGTCCGCGGCTTCCTTTATTAATCTCTCTCTACGATCGTCGCACATCCCATGCCGCCGCCGATACACAATGTAGCAAGACCTTTCTTTGCATCACGTTTCTGCATCTCGTGAAGCAGTGTTACAAGGATACGGCATCCGGAAGCGCCTACAGGATGTCCTAAAGCGATCGCGCCGCCGTTTACATTAAGCACGTCATTGCTGAATCCGAGATCCTTCTGTACTGCAAGTGACTGTGCCGCAAAAGCTTCGTTTGCTTCGATCAGGTCGAAATCATCAATCTTCATGCCGGCTTTTTCCATTGCCTTGCGGGTAGCAGGAACAGGACCAACACCCATGATGGACGGATCTACACCGCCGAGTGCGCCCGCAACAAATGTTGCCATCGGTTTTACACCCAGTTCTTTGGCTTTCTCTTCACTCATAACTACGATCGCCGCAGCGCCGTCATTGATACCGGAAGCATTTGCTGCCGTTACAATACCGCCATCCGGCTTAAACGCAGGACGCAGTTTGGAAATGCTCTCTGCGGTAACGCCTGCACGCGGGCCTTCGTCCGTATCTACGATAACCGTTTCTTTTTTCTTCTTCACTTCAACCGGAACGATCTCATCTTTGAATCTGCCCTCTGCTCTGGCCTTCTCGCATTTCTGCTGTGACCATGCTGCAAACTCATCTAACTGCTCTCTTGTCAGGCCGTATTGTTCTGCAACGTTCTCTGCCGTGATACCCATATGGTAGTTATTGAAAACATCCCACAATGCATCGTTGACCATCGTATCAACAAGCGTTGCGTTGTTCATTCTGTAGCCGTAACGTCCCTGCATCGCAGCATAAGGAGCCATGGACATATTTTCCATACCGCCCGCTACAACGATATCCGCATCGCCTGCAATGATCATCTGTGCAGCCATATTAACACAGTTCAGACCGGAACCGCATACAACATTCACGGTAACTGCAGGCGTGGTAACCGGCAGACCTGCCTTGATTGAAGCCTGACGTGCCACATTCTGTCCTAATCCCGCCTGGATAACACATCCCATATATACGTGGTCTACAGCATCAGCAGGAACTCCTGCTCTGCTTAATGCTTCCTTAATAACAATAGAACCAAGAACCGGTGCAGGAGTCGTACTGAGTGCTCCGCCCATAGTACCGATTGCCGTACGGCATGCGCCTGCTAAAACAACTTTTTTCGCCATTTTTCTTTCCTCCATTTTGATCAGAATCTTTTTTCTGGTTGCACAATGATTGTTATTTTTTTATCATTATTTGCTGCACCTATTGTACCATAGCAGAGGCGATTTTGCAATGACGTTTCTTACTTATTTCGTTGAGAGTCACTGTCTTTCCATGACTTACCACAGCCGGGCCCTGACTTCTTCATCTCCACCCCTGAAATCGTGAAAAAAATCTCTGACCATGACGCCAGGCAGCGGCGGCGTGCGCATTCGGAATCGTCCTCGCATATACGCCGGGGCCAGCCAGCTTTATTTTTTTACGCCTGCCTTATATTTTGTGATAAGAAGACACCGGCCGCACAGCCTGCACACCGGAAATTTACTGTCGTTATAACAATTTCCTGACAGATAAAAAAAGTGAGCCAACCGGTGTCAGCTCACATTTGTTTTTTGTCTGATGATACGCTGTATGCTTTTATCGGACAGATC
Organism: uncultured Lachnospiraceae bacterium; assembly: GCA_947577185.1. Lineage (GTDB taxonomy): Bacteria > Bacillota > Clostridia > Lachnospirales > Lachnospiraceae > UBA3282. The sequence goes on from CANPUE010000010.1 coordinate 90,532, forward strand.
GTATTTCTGTGCCAGTTCATGAACCGTCATACCGGACAGATCGTCCTGGCAAATCCGATCATTTCTGTTTTGCAGTTCAATTCATATTTTCAGGAATTGCACCGGCTATGACAGACATAACATATCGTTTCCTATCCTGAAATTCCCTTCCCGTATTTTAATAGATTCCCCCGATCCCCAGATCCGTATCGAGTGTGTTCATATTATAGAGAAGAAGAACATCTGTGACACTGGGGTTTTCATTGAGAAAAGCGGACGGTCCTCCTTTATAATATCTTGTGTCAAACACATAGACCTTCCGGAAATGGTTTACCAAAAAAGGCACCATACAGTTTGCATAGCTGTCTTTGATCACCACGAGTTCTCTATCAGAATCCGCCGTCTCGTTTGTGATCTCGATAAACGGGTGGATATTATTCAGAAAAAAGGAATATTGATCTTTCTTTTCCAGATACTCGTAATTGTAGAGTGAGTCTGACGTTTCTTTCGTGTCCTGATAAAAAACAGTCAGTTTATTCGCCGGATTTTCAAATATTGTAATGGTATCCTCCGCCAGCTTTGCATCATTTAATTTTGAGTAAATAGTTCCCCTGAAATCATCGGATACTGCTTTGATCTCAAACTGCTCCACCGGCACGGGCGCAATGCCATTGGCCTCACAATATGCCTCATATGCGGCATATGCCCCGTAAGTTGTCCAGTGATGATCCGTCTTATAAAACAGGCCGTGATCCTCTTTCCGTTTCATCAGATCCTCATAGCAGTCAACCAGTAAGATACCAGTGTCTCCCAGCCGCCCGTAAATCTCTTCCCTTGTCTGCATCTGGCTTTCTACCGGGGCAAGTGCCGGAAGTTTTTCGCTGTATACCGTGACGGCCGTAGGCACCAGCAGGAGACTGATGTTCGCCTGTTCCACGCTCTGCGCGAATTTCGTGAACTGTCCGACGATTTTGTCCGTGTTCTGCGGCGCCTGGTATTCCTCAATCAGATAGTCATCCGCACCGATATAGACTCCGTTTATCTGTCTTTTTCCGAGTGCAATCTCCGTCTCCGCCTTTACGCCCATAAAGACATCCCGAAACGGAAAGTGATCCGTCAGGTAATCCTGAATCCCTTCGGTGTATTTTCCTTCCCGCAGACTCTCGAAAGAAAACTCCGGAAACTGTTTCAGGTATCTGTTTTCCCCCTCGGAAAAATCCTGCTTCTTCATCAGTGCAAAAAGACACACGAACAACAGGATCATCCCTGCCGTTACAACGACAGTCGCAGATTTTATTTTATTGTCAAAAGCCACGTCTTTGTTCCTCATTGTACCAAAGCCCCTTCCTTTCCCTGCAGATCGGCGTTAAAACCGGAAATACAAAAACGGATTGTACGTGTCGTTCACAAGATAAGCAGTTGTGAGGAAAAACAGCACTGCATAGGAAACTGCCCCGGCCGCCGACAGAATCATTCTGCCCGTCTGCGGCAGACGCTCCGCCTTTTTTTGCAGATACGGATAAAGCGGAAATGCCAGAAGCACTGCCGCTGACAAAACAACGGCATAATTTTTCAGATACCACAAAACATCTGTCCCTGTCAGGCTGTTTCCAGCCATTCCGAACATGGACGACATGTAAAGTCCCATCTGCCCCATATCATCAAACACAAAAATCACAAAACCAAATACGACGATAAATACCGCATAAAAATGCTGCAACAGGGACGGCAGTCTGGAAAGCCTGTCTTTTATAATATATTTTTCAAATGCAAGCAGAACACCGTAATAGAGTCCCCACAGAATAAAATTCCAGGCAGCGCCATGCCACATTCCGGTCAGAAACCAGACAATAAAAATATTGCGCAGATGTTTCAAGATACCCGCACGATTTCCCCCAAGGGGAATATACACATAATCCCGGAACCACGTGGAAAGAGAAATGTGCCACCGACGCCAGAAGTCCGTGACAGATACCGACGATAGCGGATAGCGGAAGTTCTCGGGAAAGTGAAATCCGAGCATCTGCCCCATCCCGATTGCCATGTCACTGTACGCACTGAAATCAAAATACAACTGCAAGGTAAAGCAGACAGCGCCCAGCCAGGCACAGGCGACGGAAATTCCTCCCGCCTGCGCGGCACGTATCATTTCCCACAGTTCACCGACATTGTTGGCGATCAGCACTTTTTTAAACAGTCCCTGCAGGAATCGCAGAGAGCCCTGCACAAAATCGTGCCATGATATCGCTCTCCGATGCAGTTCTTCCATTACCACAGAAAAACGAATAATCGGTCCCGCAATCAGCTGAGGAAACATGGAGACATATGTCAGATAGGTAAAATAGTTTTTCTCCACTTTCACCTTCCGCTTATATAAATCGATACTATAACTCATCGTCTGGAACGTAAAGAAACTGATACCGACGGGAAGCCTGAGCCCCATCGGTTCGATAGACAGACGGAACAGATCATTGCATATCCCAATGATAAAGTCCGCATATTTAAAAAATCCCAGCATGAATAGATTGATTGTCACAGAACAGCACAGGAAGAATATCCTGGTTTTCTTTTTTCTCCCATATCGTTCCATGAGGCGGCCGTTCGTATAATCAACCGCCGTCGCGAACAACATCAGGAAAATATAGACCGGCTCTCCCCATGCGTAGAAAATAAGACTGAATATCAGTAAAATATAATTTTTTACCCGAAATGGCACAACGTAATAGAGAAGCAGGCACGCCGGAAGAAAGAAAAATAAAAAAGGTATACTGCTGAAAACCATGTTCTTTCTCCTGCTACTTTAATGCCGATGCTATGACAGATTCAATATCGCTCTTGTCTTCGGAAATCACCAGATAGACATAAAGTCCGTTCGTCTTCACCGCACTGTCCGTCACGATATCATATTGTTCGGGGATGTAATCCTGCATTTCTGCCGCTTTCTGATTCAGCACAGTATTGAGGGCTGTCTCAACCCGGCCTGCCGCCTCCGCATCTTTGGCCTTCATCATGATCACACAGGAAGCCAGCGTTGCATCTTCCGCTTCGGCAAACACATACTCTTCCAGATCAGCCGGGTCAATCCCGTAATAGTTGGAGATATAATCGTCATCCCCTTCTACCATCGAAGGGAGCGTGACAGCCTCTCCCACAGAATCATATACCGACCGCAGATCTGCCGCCGGCTCATTTTGTACTTCCGTATCAGCCGTACCCGATTCCTGTATTTGCGTTTCTGAACTCTGCACAGGCTCCTGTCCTGCCGTATCCGCATCTTTTGCACCACAGCCTGCAAGGCATACAGCCGCAGCAAACAGAATGCCTGCTTTATTCCAGTTCTTTTGATATCTCTTGTTCATTTCTGATCATTTCCTTCTTAATCCAATATTTTTCTCTTCTATTTTTTTAATCCTGTATCTTTTTTAATCCTGTATTTTAATACTTTATGACAAATTATTTATAAAATATACACTATTGGGCATTCTGCGCTGTTCCGTCCTCTGCCGGATCCGAAGTCTCATGGTTATTATCCGCATTATCCTGACTGTTATTACCGTCACTTTCTGCCGGATCCGTACCGTCATCATCCGCTGGCAGTTCAATGTTCAGCCAGTCTGCCACATACTGCCGCAGCACCGCTGTCCACACGTCATAAGCCGCCGGATTCTGGTGAAGAAATCCGTCACTGCAATACTCCGCCATCAGATTTCCCTCTTTGTCTTCAAGCGCAGGAGCCAGATCGACATAACCCCATCCGTTTTCTTCTGCCATTTCCTGAAGCTTTTTGTTATAGGCACGGATCTCATCGTTATTTAATCTGCCTTTTCCCTGCCCTTTTAATGTATACGTCATGCTGATAATATGTATCTGGACATCCGGTGATTCCGCCAGAATATTATCAATTACCTCTTTGTAACACTCTATCGTCTTATCATCGATGTTCAAATCGTTTAAGCCAAAACATAAAAAAACATTGCCCACATCCATCATGGAAATTGATTCCCAGATCGGACGCTGCTGTCCCTGAAATACCGGATGAACACTCTTTTCGCTGACCGGCCACAGCGCATTGTGCGCCGAAAAACTGCCTGCCGCAAGAAAATCAATATCACGCAGTGCCATATCCTCGCTCTTTCTGCAATAATTGCGGTATCCAAGAACGATGGAATCGCCAATGAGCACACTGTCGCCTAAATAGGCGTTTATTTTCTCTTCTTCCGGTGAATGAGAGTCTCCCTCCGTTTCGGTATCCTGCTCCTTTACGGATTCTGTCTTCTCTCCGCCCCCGGGTTCTTCTGCCTGTTTTTCGCCTGCAGGCTCATCTTTTCCTGTCTGTTCTTTTTGTGTTTTTCCCTTCTCCTGCGTATCTTTTTCCTGTTCCGGCGCCTGGTCAGGTGCTGCTTCCGTATCTTCCGGTGTCTGGCTTACCTCTTTCGTGCCTGAAGACACCGTACTGCCTGTTGATGCAGTATCTGAGGCCTCTGCATTCTCCTGCGCCGCTTTTACATCCAGCACCTGCGGCCCTGCTTCCGTCGCAGCTGCCGATGCTTCCATGATCTCACCCACATCCGCCACAATATCTGTTTCCGCATTCGCCGTAACCGGCCTGTTTTTCATAATCATTACGCCGGTCCCAATGATTGTGACCGCCGCCAGCCCTCCTACAACCGTTATGCCTACACTTTTTTTCACATTGATTCTCCTGCCCCTCCGGCATATATGCATATTTTATCCCTGTTTAATAATACTCCCTGATCTGCCAAATTTGTCCGGCATTTTTCACTGTTTCGACAAATCCAGCCTCTAATCATTATATGCAATTTATCCCGTCGTGACAATATGAAAAACAGGATTTTATAATTAATTTTCAAATTTAGTTATTGTTGGAAGTCAGCAGGCCTGTAAACCGTAACAAAATTAATCGGAGCGTTTCTGTCCTGCCTCTTGTGCCGGCGGATCTTTCATCTGGTAAACCCGCCGCCATTCCTTCGTCTTTTCTTCCTTCTTCGTCTCACTGCGGTTGCGGTATAAAAATTTTGTCAATTCATAGCAGTCTATCCAGATCTCATTATCGCTGTCTTTTTGGGATTCGTCAAAAATAAGCTGAAGTCCCCAGTGCAGATGAACAACCTCGATGTTGTTCACATTCTCTTTTTTGCTGTACCCGGTATGCCCCATATAACCGATAACATCTCCGGCCGTCACGATGCTTCCTTCTTTCAGATCCTTATTATAAGGGAAGTTCTGCCGCAGATGCGCATAGTAATAGTAGCGCTTCCCGTCAAAACTGCGAATGCCGATGCGCCATCCACCATACTGGTTCCAGCCAAGCGCCTCCACATAGCCGGATTCTATAGCTATGATAGGCGTACCGATCTGAATAGTATATAGAATCATTATCTTTCTATAATATTACGTGTATAGGCTCCTGGCATTTCCACGTTCCTTCGTATGGAAATTTCAACGAAAAAGAGCGGTGGCAAGTTCCGCTCTTTGATTGACTATTCTGTCTTTTCTTTTCCGCTCTGATTCTCAATCAGCTTTTGTACTTTCTTCTTTGCTTCCTCCAAGTCTTTGCACCCATCCAATATCATGTCTACCATTTCAAGAATTGTTTTGAATTGTTTATCTGTCATAACCTCTACCATATCCTTTCCTCCATTCTTTGTCAGATTTACTTGCATTATCTGATAATATCATTATACCAAAATTGGTTACCAATTTCAAGCATTTCATTTCTTTTCTATGATTATTTTTCCATCCTCAAAAGAAACTAACACACTTTTATCTTCCTGCGTTACCCCTAATTCCTTTACCATTTCTGCCGGAAGGCTGATTTTATAATTGACCGAATTTTTCCCGGCAGTTCCTCCCGCTTTTCCCATAATTATATTTCTCTCTACCATCTGCAATCCTCCTGCCATTGGTTACCTACCCGTATCATAAAACAGTTGGTTACCAAATGCAAGAAAAATATCTTAAATTTTATAGAAAACATTGGCTAAAATCTTGCTTTCACAGTCACTTTTTTGCCGTCATCCCGCGCCCAATACCTGTCAGGCCGGCTGTCGACATGCACGAATGTATTGTACTGGATAATCCCGTTAATGCCGATCGTCTGGGCATATTGTGCCACTTCCAGCGGCGTATGGCCTTTGACTGCGATATCAAATGCCTGCCCGGACATATGAAAGGACTTTGACGCGCCGCCCACCTTCTTATTATAGGCCGCTGTACGGTAAGCAGAATTGATTGTTACTGCCGCGCCGAAATAATCACGTATCGCCTGAAGCTTGTCCGTAACAAAGTCCACGTCGATCAGGATCTTGTCGGATCCATCTTTACAACGGAACTCTTTTACCTTAAAGTTTTTACTTATCTTTTTCTCACCGTCAGCTGCAAGGGAGTATTCCAGAATACCCCTGCGGCTTTGTCCTGCACCGCCTCCCGGCGCTTTACCGCATGGGGTCAGGAATAATTCTCTTTCCGCATTTCTGCGCCTGATCAGGCCGTTCAGTGTTTTTCCTCCTGCCTTGTTATACAGTAACATCTTATCGGCTATTACTTCCCTGCTCCGCTTCCCGCAGTCGGTAAGCTGGTCGATAGTTCCGATATTGTATGCAAAAGAAACCATTGCGTCAAATTCATTTTGGTTCCATTGGTACTGCGAATCGTATTTACTTACCTTTAATTCAAATTTAATCAGGTCTTCGCGAAGGAACATTTCTGCTGTTTCCTGTGTAACAGACATGCCCGGTTTCACATTCCCGGTATGCCCGTACCCGATCGTCCACACTCCCGCCGGACATTTATATGCGGCCAGCCTGCATCCCTCATATCTTTTAATTAAGTCAATCCCTTTTTGTGATGTTTTCATCCGATCATCTCCTGTCCTGCTTCAATTTCCGGAAATTTTGCTGATTTTTTCTGAATAAAAGAAAAGGCCCAGGCTGTTACCCCTGAGCGCTTCTCCTGCTGATATGTTATTACTGTCCGTCCCCGGCCGCCTCAGCCGGGGTATCCCCGGAAGTCTCGATATTGGCCGCATCCGTCAGCCCCTCGCCGATGATATAGGCAATCAGCGCCCCGCCAGACATGATAAGCGCCGTCACCTGCACCGCGGTATTATCCGACACATTAAGCATCGTCATCAGGGGAGTTGCAAAACCTACAACCGCCGCCCAGAACTTCCTGCTTGTCAGTTTTCTTTTCCAGTTGATTTCTTTCATCATCTTTCCTTATCCTCCTATGTTTCTGTTATGTCTCTAAAGCCGTTACAGGCTCATGGAGCCTTTCAATTTGGTTGAACAGTTACATGCCTATCTGTGTAAAAATGTAGCCAGCTGCTATACCGATCACAGTCGTAATGATATAGCTGGTTACTTTCCGCCACATTTCGCCGTCCCTGCCTTCAAGCATCTCGATCCGTTTGCCCTGTTTTTCCAGTTCTTTTAATGTGCCCTCCATGTTAACGGCAAGTTTCTCAACAGACACCGCAAGCGAAGTAATTTCCTTTACATTTTCTTCCAGCGCGGCTATGCGGTGGTTCTGTCGGTCGTTTTCATCTTCGAGCCGTTTATTTTCCGTCAGCATTCGGTCAGCAAACTCTTCGTGTTCTTTTCGCGGGATATAATCTGCATCCATTCTTATCACCCCCCTTTCCTTTAAAATTTTGTATAAAAAAGAACGCTTATTTCTAAGCGCTCTTTTCAGTCATATTATTTTTTGTTCCTCATTTCGACAGACTTTGGTATACTTCTCTTGTTACCGCTCCCAGACTGGTACAGAAAGAGGGTGCCTGTTGTGGAAGTATTCGTTACTTTTTTAGTCGCCGTTGCGGCTGATGTGGTTTGCCACTACATCATCAAATGGTTAGACGACGATGAATAGCCGGTAACTAGCCTATGGGATTAAGCCTTCCCATTGCCAAAATCAGGAATAGAAAACCCCGGAGCGGCTACTCCGGGGTTTTCGTTTGTCGTCCATCATGGACTACCTACATCTTTTTGCCTACTGGCATTATAGCATATGCAGTTTTCCTTTACAAGATACTTTTTCTTCCCAAAATGGGTAAAATAATAGAGCCGGACGGCTCTTGGTTAATAGATTTAATGTTAAATTTTCCTGCTACTGCTGCCACATTAAATAATAATTTAGCAGGGTTTACGCCTGTTGTTGACTCCACGGGAAGGAT
>CANPUE010000011.1 GCA_947577185.1 uncultured Lachnospiraceae bacterium
TCAAGTTCGCGGACGAGTTCCGCAAGATTGCCGAGTACATTGAAATCAACACCACTGACACCGCCGAGGCGGGCTGACCCCCGCCAAAAGCAAAAACCCTTTTGACAGTGTGTTTTCCTAATAGGAGTTAATCATATGGTTTTTTATTGCGATGATAAAAAGGTTTCTATTTCTGAAATTTTAGAAATGAACAGTGCTTGTGAGGTTGAAATATATAATATATATTCAGGAGAGGGAGGAAGAAAAAAAGTACAAGACTATATTGATCAGAAGCTGGCGAATAGAAAGTGTACAGTATTGGAACCATTAAGGGAACTTTCACATGTGTTATCCGAAGATAACGATAAGTTGCGTAAATCAATATACAGAGGACGTCTTAAAGGACAAATATACCCGGGCAATTATATGGTTATAAGAGAATATAATCAGCCTAAGCATAATATTATGTCCGATGAAATAATGGAACTTGAAAAAGTAGTGGCATTATTTTGTAAAAGGGCTGAGAATTACATGATATAAGATAACACTGTAAAACGACTGACATCTTTTAAGATATAGAAAATAGTTTTATTGAGATTTTAAGGAGCAAAAATTTTGCGCTGGCAGTAAATGTGAATGAGGAAAATATATCCGTAAAGGAAATACGTTTTGGATACATCAATTGTGAAGTTATTGTAACGGGGTGGAAGGATTGTTTTGACAATAGGAATATAATGAGAGAAAGCATGGGACAAGTATGCCAGAACATCAAACGATAGAACGGAAAGAATCATGGCATGATGAGCTTTTAAAGTGGATTTGCGAATGCTTTTTTATACTGGCTTGATCGCAGTAAACTGCTATAACATGGAGGATCAGGTGAAATAAATAAAAGCATATGAAATGGTATTTGATAAAACATTGGAATATCGGAATGATATATTATGATTATTCTCAAGTCAGGGATAAAATAAATGAAGTTTTGCTTAATTTGCAAGGGTCCATTAAAGGAAAATCAGATAATTTTATTTTTCATTGACATTTCTGCAGAGATTCGATAGAATGAAAGCATGCACTTGCATGGAGGTGGGGGATGGATGAAACAAGCCAAAAAATCATTGATGCAACCATGTCACTCATACGTGATAAGGGATATGTTGCTACTACCACGAAAGATATAGCACGTTTGGCCGGCGTGAATGAATGTACCCTGTTCAGGAAGTTTAAAAACAAAAAGGATATTGTATTACAGGGAGTGGAGCAGGAAAAATGGCGCGCCAATGTCACACCGGATATTTTTGAGAAGGTGCAGTGGGAGCTGAAACCGGATTTAGAAATGTTTATGAATGCCTACATGGACAGAATAACACCGGACTTTGTCAATTTATCTATTGGGTTGAGGGCACCGCAGCTTTATGATGAAACCGCCCCTTTGATTATGAAAGTACCACAGGCATTTGTGTCTTTTTTGACAGAATATTTTGAAAAGATGGAAGAAATGGGAAAGATAGGACACTTTGATTTCGAGAGCCTGGTGATGACTATTTTTTCTTCAACTTTTGGTTATACGTTCCTGAGCGCATCTTTCAATCAAAACCTTGCAAAAACGAGCAGGGAAGAATTTATAAAATGCAGCGTGAAAGTCTTTGTAGATGGTATTTCAGGTTGAAAAAAATGGCACTAACCGTACAGTGCCATTTAAAATAGATTAAATGCATGCAAGTACTTGCATATTAGGAGGTAAACAATATGGATATAACAGGAGCAGAATTGTTTGTAAAAGCGCTGAAAGAAGAACAGGTAGATACGCTCTTTGCATATCCGGGAGGACAGGCAATCGATTTGTTTGATGCTTTATATGGGGAAGATGACATCAATGTTATCCTGCCAAGGCATGAGCAGGGATTAGTCCATGCCGCCGACGGATATGCGCGTTCAACCGGAAAAGTCGGTGTCTGTCTGGTCACAAGCGGCCCCGGTGCGACAAACTTAGTGACGGGGATTGCAACTGCAAACTATGACAGCGTTCCGCTTGTCTGCTTCACAGGACAGGTGCCGACGGGACTGATTGGGAATGACGCCTTTCAGGAAGTGGATATTGTAGGGATTACAAGGAGTATCTGTAAATATGCTGTAACCGTTTATAAAAGAGAGGACCTGGCGGGGATTGTCAAAAAGGCTTTTTATATTGCAAAAACAGGAAAACCGGGTGTTGTAGTGGTTGACTTACCAAAAGACATACAACGGGAATATGGAAGTGATGGATATCCCGAAAAAGTAGAAATCAGAGGATATAAACCTGATTGTTCGGTTCACACAGGACAGATCAAAAAAGCGATGGAGTTATTGAATCATGCGCAGAGACCGGTTTTTTTAATCGGCGGTGGTGTAAAGATCAGCCGCGCCAATAAAGAGATGCTTAAACTCGCGGAGATAACAGGAGTACCGGTTATTACTACCATTATGGGAAAAGGCGCTATCCCTGCCGTACATGATTTATATGTGGGAAATATCGGCATACATGGCAGTTACGCAGCCAATACGGCAATCAGTAAGTGCGATGTGCTTTTTTCTATCGGAACAAGGTTCAATGACCGCATTACGGGAAAGACTGAACAGTTTGCTTCGGGTGCGTCGATCATTCATGTTGATATAGATGCAGCTTCTATTTCGAGAAATATTGCTGTTGATGTTCCGATCGTAGCAGATGCAAAAATGGCAATCGATAAGTTGATTGAAAAAGCAAAGCCTTTAGACATAAAAGCATGGGTGGAACAGATTGGTGAATGGAAAAAACAGTATCCTGTCACTATGAAAAAAGATGGCATGACACCGGAAAAAATTATACAGGCTGTTAATCGGACGTTTGACAATGCTGTCATCACAACAGATGTAGGGCAAAATCAGCTATGGGCAACACAGTTTCTTGATTTAAATGAAAGAAAGCAGATGCTGACTTCCGGTGGGTTAGGAACTATGGGGTACGGTTTTCCGGCGGCAATCGGAGCTCAAATAGGAAACCCTGAGACGGATGTAGTGGTGATTTCCGGTGACGGCGGTATGCAGATGAACATACAGGAAATGGCGACTGCAATTGTATATGAACTGCCAATCACAATCTGTATTTTAAATAATGGCTATTTGGGGAATGTCAGGCAGTGGCAGGAAATGTTTTTTGACAGGCGCTATTCAAGTACCTGTATGCGTTACAGAAAAAGCTGTATTGCAAACTGTAACACGCCAACAGAATGCTGTCCGCAATACACGCCCGACTTTATAAAATTAGCGGAAAGTTATGGTGCAAAAGGCATTCGGGTAACTGATGAGAAAGAGATTATGCCGGCACTGGAAACAGCAAAGAATAACAGAAAAGTGCCGACAGTGATCGAGTTTATTATTGACAGGGAGGAGAACGTTATGCCGATTGTTCCACCCACAAATGCATTAAATAATATGATTTTGGAAAGCGAGGACAGCTGATATGAAAAAAAGATGGCTCTGCCTGTTTGTAGAAAACGAAATTGGTGTGCTTGCCGGCATTTCAGGTCTGTTTTCGGGTAAGTCCTATAATTTAGGCAGCCTGACGGCGGGTGTGACGGAAGACAGAACAATTTCACGCATTACAATGAGTCTGACGAGCGATGACCGGACTTTTGAACAGGTAAAAAAGCAGTTGAACAGAAGGGTTGAGGTAATAAAAGTCGTTGATTATACAGATGTTGCGATTCACATGAAAGAGCTGATGTTTATCAAAGTAAGCGGTTGTTCTGCAAAGGATATGGAAGAAATTTTCAGAATATCACAGATTTTCGACATTACAGTAATGGATTATAACCGGGATGCGGTATTGATAGAAAGTGTAAATACAGAGAATTACAACAATGATTTGATCGCTTTATTGGGAAAATGCTTTGCAAATCGTATCGAGATAGTGAGAGGCGGGAGTGTTGCTGTAGAAGCGTTAAGCATTACGGACAGATGATGTTGTATGAATGACCGGGTCGAAAGCATGGTTCCCCGCCGTAAAGCGGGGACTTTTTCCATTTGGTTTATGCCTGTTGGCGCTATAATGCGCTAATCGTTTTCGCAAGTGTTATGCTCCAGGTAATAGCACAAGGCTTTTACGATATAATCAGAAGCCCCTTTTCCATATTTGCTGTCAGTACTTCTTTGTATATAATCATGTGAATAGGTGTCGATCAGAACATTTATACAGGGCTTATCGAGGGATAGGCCCGCGCCGTTTTTTTGTATAAACTGCAGTAGTTCCTGCACAATGGTTTGTATTTTGGAGGAAGAAATATCTTCTGACAAATCGGCTGTCAGCCTGTCAAAAAGTACATCAGACTGTCTGGCAATTTCTTTTGCTGATCCTGATAACTGCGTTTCCATGATTTCGGAAAAGTGTTCCAGATTATATTTCATGGATTCTGTATATTTTTCTACACTCCCAAATTGTTTAATGGCGAGCCTTGCTACTTCGGATTCATCATCTTTGATTTTCTGAACGAACAGATCAAAATTTGCGATACTTCCCCAGTACCTGATCACGTCAGCAGTGCTGTTATTTTTAAAAGCTTCTAATGCTGTGATGTAATCGGACAAGTCGAATTCTTTAAAACTCATACATTGTTCTCCTTTTTCTAAACGGTTAAGGAGCTGTATCAGTCTGTCTGTCCGATTACGTTTCAGCAGAAGCAGCTCTTTTTGCTTTTTAAAAGCCTTAATTTTGTCAAAGTCCGGTTCTTGCAGAATTTCTTTAATTTCTTTCAGCTGAAATCCCAATTCTTTAAAAAACAGAATTTGCTGTAGCTTTTGTAATGCTTCATCATCATACAGACGATAGCCGGACCCGGTCAGCTTACTTGGCTTTAATAGTCCAATCTCGTCATAGTATTGTAATGTGCGGGTGCTTATACCTGTTAATTCTGCAATCTGGCTTATGGTTCGCATTCTGATCAGCTCCTTAAATTTGTGAAGAAGCAGGATAGAGACTGCCGGCATATATTGATTCTGCTTCCATGAGAATAGAATACAGTATCACGTTACGTGTATGTCAATACTTTTTGTCCAAAATTTCAATAACTTGTTTTGAACGCATCTTTTAACGGATATGCGAATGACTCCTTTTTCACAGCCACACTGTACAAAGGATACTGCCTGACCTGGCAGGATATGAGGGCCATGAAAAAAAATGTCATGGTGCGGCGGCTGTGCTCAATCTTTATGTGGTAAATGAACAGTGGAAATGGTATCATTCTATTAATAAATTGGGCAATGGGAGATTCTTAAAATGATAGATTATCGGATTCAAAATAAGAAGGCCTGGGAATATAATGCGTATGATTTTTGGGTGAAACACGCGGGCATGCCAGCGGACAGGGCGAAAAGGGACCTGGAAAATCCTATAGGAATGTTGAAAAGATATTCCGATTACTTTGATACTTACAATGGCATTAAAGTGGCAAACATATGTGGTTCCTGCGGAAAGAAGGCGGTTCCCTTAGCCATTCTGGGAGCAGAGGTTACAGTTTTTGATATTTCAGAAGATAATAGGAAATATGCGCTTGAAGTTGCAGCAGCCGCAAAAGTTAATTTAAATTTTGAGGTATGTGATGTATTGGAGACTGATATTGAGAAGTACGGAAATTACTTTGACGTCGTGTTTATGGAAGGAGGAGTACTACATTATTTTCATGAAATTGATGAATTTATGGGTATTATGTATTCGTTATTGAAAGATAAAGGGAAAATGATATGCAGTGACTTTCATCCATTTACAAAAATAGCGGATATATTGAATTTTGAACAACCGACTATGAGTTATTTCTCAAAAGAAGTTTTTGAAGGAGAAATGGCGCATGCCCGTTTTTTTGCAGAAGATGTCCGCAGGCAGATGCCTAAGTGCAGTTACAGAAAGTATACAATGAGTGAGATAATAAATTCTGTCATAAACAGTGGTTTTACGTTAAAAAAGTTTGATGAACATCCTGCATGGACAGATGAAAAGATACCGGGAGAGTTTACGATTGTTGCGAGTAAATAAAATAATAACAGATAATTTGAAAGGATTATATCATGTCAGGACAAATACGAACTTCTGCGAAGGCAGTTATCATTCAAAATGGTAAATTGCTTGCAATAAAGTTGAATGACGGCAAAGAGGAATGGTACATTTTACCCGGCGGAGGTCAGGACTGTGAGGAAATGCTTCCTCAGACTGTTGAACGGGAAGTGAGAGAAGAGGCCGGAATAGAGGTTAAGTGTAAAGACTTACTTTTTGTGATAGAGGGTGTTCACGGTGAGCGTTTTCATAGAATGGATTTAGTATTTTCATGTGATTATTTAGGAGAAGCCCAAAATGCAGCGCTTCACAGTGATACGAATCAAGTTGGCTTTGACTGGCTTGATTTGTCTATATTGAATAGACTGCCATTGTTTCCGTCTAAACTCCGCCGCCCGATCATGAACTTTTATGAGGGAAAAGAATACATGAAATATCTTGGAAATGAAGAGATCGGCGATCCGGAATGTTTAGAATAGATGAAAACAATGAAACATTAACAAAATGACATATTTGCGTTCGCCATTATGGCTGTCCATTTAACACAAATAATTTCATACAGAATCATATGTCAGCTGTTATAAAATGTCATATTCCTCAAAAAGCCTGTTTCGAAAATCCGGATCTTCCAAAGCACGATTCAATTCATCAGTGCGGTTTTCCGAAAGGAGGATCTTGATTAAAGAAGCCATCTGGTTGCTGCCTTCTTCACGTCCTTCTTCACGTCCTAATTCGATATTTTCCCGGTCTCTCTGCAACAAAGTCATATACTCGACCTCCATTTCCTTGTTTTCTTTTACCTCGGTAACCTTTTTATGAATTTCCTTTATAAGCGGGCTTTTTGCCTGCGCTGCGAAATCATCGGTTGTGTTTTCTACATAAGAAAGAAATTCCTGCATTTCGGGATCGACATCATGCATATTTCCCTTTGTGTTCAGGAAAATCTTGGTGGCTTCATCTCCCAGTGTAAGGGAAGGATTTTCCACGCACCTGTTTTCAAAAGTGTATAAATGACGCTGTTCCCCAAAAGGATCAAAGGTACAGATGAAGATGACAAAGGATTTTTTTAGTTTCCTGTAATCTTCCCCTGCAGAAATGATGTCAAGGTCGATGTTTCCCTGATAGTACCTCGACCTCTTGGGAAGAATGGCTTTTTTATGTTTCCCGCGCTCCATCTCCACATTGTATACCGTTCCCTCGTCGTCGTTTAAGTATACGTCGAGCCGGATGCCTTTTCCGTCATATAGCAGGTTGATTGTTTTCTGCGTGGCGGGTATGGAAACTTCCCGTATGGAAACGCCCAGTATTTTCTCTAATACTTTTCTGCAGACCTCTTTATCACTCATTACCTTAGCGAAAAGAAAATCGTCCTCCAGGTTTAACTCCCGGATGGTTTTGTTTGTGTTTGGCATAAAGGTACCTCTTTTTCTCAAATTATAGCATGACTCTGCCGTTTTGTCAGTTGTAATTTGAAATTGTTATACGGTCGAAAAATCCATTTGTGAAGCAAATTTTGCATGGATTTTTACCTGTTACTGGAACGGAGTGAACAGTAACGATTGCGCACAGAGCCTGTATATAGATAAGTATTCAATGACTGTCCGGATATCCCGCCCGATCGTTCGTTGCCGTTGGTTGAATTTTAAAAAGTTTTCAGAATATTTTACTTGACTTATTAATATTACAAGTGTAATATTTTTGTTAAAGTAAACATATATTTTTTATGGTTAATTCTTACACAAGTAATATTTAAGAGTGAACGATCTTTTTTTCTGAAAAGAGAAAATGGATGTAAGCTGATGGAAGAAGATGTAAAGGGAAGAGGCGGAGGCACTGATGGAGAGTTACGGAGGGACGGAATCATGAAGGAGATGAAATGGCTTTTCAAAAAGTACGGTTTCCTGATTGTACTGACGGTAAGCATTGTTATAGCAGGTTGTCTTGTTTTGGGGAGAACTGTTTCGGAAAAGAACGAAGAGGAAGTGTGGGAAGAGCCGGTCATCATTGAAATTGCAGAATCTGTGAAAGAAGAGGAAGTGATAGACTGTTTTGCGGAAGTGTCAGAAGAGACCGCCCAGGTCTTCACAGAGGAGATTTCCGAATCTGCCAGTATTTTGACAGCACAAGAGGAACAGAAGCTTCGGGAGGAAGCGATGTCAGCGGCGGAACACTGCATGGAGCTTTATCAGGATGTGGAAATTTCATATCCCGGGACTGAATATGCCTGCATAGAGGTTTTTTCGGATCAACAGAGGAAAGAGGTGGTAAAGTGTTTGGGAGAAGAGGGGCTTGTCAGTGTTTCTGATGGCATAAACATGGAAAATCATCAGAAAATGGAGGATTTCTATTCTGCTTATCTTTCCGGCAGGGATGCAATGGTTACAGTGTCTGACGTAGACAGATCGGGGAATATCGATGCGCTGACCTTTGTTTATCGAAACGGAAAAATACAATCTTATTATGTTGCAACAGGCTGGCGGGAGGGCGGCATACCGGAAATAAAAAGTTTTGGAATCAATGATCTGCAGGAGATAAAGCTGACAGAGAAAGGATATTTTATTTATACAAATTCGGAAGTGATCGCGCACGGAAACCTGCGGGAGTATTTTCGGGTAAAGCCTCTGCCAGATGAATGCAGGGAACTGACAAAAAAATATATAGAGGGGCTTAGTTTTGTGAATTACAACATGCTTGTAACAAACTGGGACGCCGGCAATGTGGAAGAGATTTTGCTGCCGCGCATGTTTGAGGACATATATCGGATTTACACAAAGGAACCTTTAGAGACAGAGGGCGGTCTGATCCCGGCAGAAATATATGAGCGTGTCATGACCACCTGCTTTCCGGTATCCGTAGAACAGGTGCGGGAGTATTGCGGCTACCTTGCAGATGCGGACGGCTATGAATATGAAATGATATTTGCAAGGCAGTTTCCGCCTTTTGGGGAAGTGGTAGATTACAGACAAAATCAGGACGGGACAATCACACTTTATGTGGACGGTGTGTGGCCGGATTACAATTCGGACTGTGCTTTTACCAATCAGATTGTAGTTTTGCCTTTTGAGGATGGGACATTCCGGTATCTGTCTAATGCTGTTTGGCAAAAGGAGCTGGAACTGCCTCAGGCAGTAAAATGAGCGCCGATTTCCGAAAAATTTTCCAGTGGCAAGATCCCCATTTTGCATAAGATGGCGAGGGCGATTTCTGCCGCTTTCCTGCCAGTGGCATTTCGTTCGGACTGGATATTCGCGGCAAAAAAGTATGTGTTCCCGGCGGTCTCCGCATAGCCGATAAACCAGCCGTTTACGTCATGGCCGTTTATGCGTCCGGTTCCTGTCTTTCCATAAAAACTTACGGTTTCAGATGAAAAAAGGCAGATGGAATCTTTCACTGCATTTATGTTTGCCGGGGTCAGGCCAAAGTCATTGTGATAAAGGTCCGCTAAAAGCAGGGTCTGTTCCACCGGAGAAATTTTCAGTGTTGACTGCATCCAGTATGGGGAGCGGCCTGAATCTATATTTTCATTTCCGTATCCGATTTTCCTGATATAATTCTCAAGGACAGATGAGCCAAGCTGCGCATCGATTTCTTCAAAGTACCAGTTGACGGAGTTGCGCATGGCGGAGGACAGGTCCTGATCAGCGTTCCATGCCTCAAACGGATAGTCGGTTCCGTTCCATGCCATGAAAGAATCTTCCGGCGTGATCATGCCTTCTTCCAGTCCAAACAATGCGTCATAAATTTTATAGGTGGAATCCGGCGGTGTCCGCAAAGTGGCGTGGTCCATATCATGAATGCGCCATGTGTCGTTTTTCAGGTCGTATAAGACAAAACTTCCCTCGTATCCGTTAAAACAGGCAGACAGGTCAATCAGGTCAATCTGATCTGGAGATACGTTCCACTTATAATAACTTTGCGCTGCGGCATAGGTGGAGAGCATTGGGGTAAGGCCCAAAAGGATAATCGAGAAAAGGGCAAAAATAACGTTTCCCCTGATCTGTTTCCAGACAGAGGGTATCTGATAAGAGGAAATATTGACGATCCTTTTTTGCATCTGTTTCATCGTCCCGCTGATTCCGGCGGAAAAGGGGAAGGGGGTAAGTGATACTTTTTGTGCAAAGTTTAGCAATGTATTGCCATAATCTGCATAGTCCTGTTCGTCAAGAAGTTTTAACACAGAAGTATCGCAGGCAACTTCCCTGTCATCGCGCATCTCTTTGAGCGCATACCAGACAAACGGATTGAACCAGTACAGTATGCCGATAAGGTTCATAAGGCAGCCTGCAGCCGCATCCCGGTGTCTGTAATGTTCCAATTCATGTAACAGCATATACCGGATATCCGCAGCGTTGAAAGATGCGCCGGGTATCCCATTGTTCCCTTTCGCATCAAACTGAAAATCCGAAATCAGGTGGATCGGCAGATAAATACATGGTCTGAATAAGCCCGCAATGACGGGAGATTTCAAAAAAGCGGTGCTGTAAACAGGAATGTCTCTTTTTATCTTCAACTCTCTTAAACAGTTGTTATACAACATGCGGATTTCCCTGCTTTGCAGCGGAAGAGCGGTTTTTTTCACAGTGTTTAAGAGTATTCCTGATTTCGCTGTGAAAAACAGCATTGCAAAGATGCCGGACAGCCAGATTCCAGACAGTATGAGTCCGATTACAGACGGCGTTTTGCTGCTGATGGACAGTGCAAAGTCACTGATCTGTTTTACCGTGGCGGACGCGCCCACAGTTACCGCTGTCTCTGCAACCGGTTCCGTGTTTGGCAGCGCGGCATGATCGAATTTGTCAAGCCATAGAAAAATATGCGAAAAACGGGTTGGCTGGACGGGAACAAATGGAACTGCCAGCAGTCCGAACAGCAGAAACCATAAGTTGAACTGCATCCGGCTGGTCAGGTGCTTTTTGAATGCCCGTTTGGCCATGAGAAGTATGCTTATGATAACACAGATGAAAATATTTGCGATAAAAAAACGTATCCCGAACTCTGCCATACGAATCCCCCCCTGTCAGAGCAGCCTGCTGCAATGACACGCGTTGAACATCTCAAATTTCCGACTGCGGTCAATGTCTCTTTGTTTCCCCTTTGAGAAGAAGCGAGCGCAGGGTGTCTATCTCTGATTCAGAAAGTTTATCGTCCTCAATATAGGCGGAAAGCATTGCGGTAATATCCCCGTCATAATAGCGCGCCAGAAAAGAATGGCTTTCCTGGCCGATGTATTCTTTTTCTTCTATTAAGGGTGTGTAAACGAATACTCTGCTTTGCTTTTCATAGGAAAGGGCCCCTTTTGTCACAAGGCGTTTAATCAAAGTCTGTATTGTCTTTGGACTCCATTTGGTGGTCTTCGTTAACAGATCCGTTATCTCGTTGGTGCTGATCGGTGCATGCTTCCATATGACTTTCATCACTTCAAATTCTGCTTCCGAAATCTGCGGCAATGCCTTCATGTCTGAACTCTCCTTAATTCTTACGCATGTAATATATTATAGTATTATAAACGTGAAATGTCAAATTTATCTAATAAACTGCCTGCTATCAAATTTCGCAGGCCCCACAGCCCATGCGTGAAACAGTATGATTTAATTGAGGCCGAATTCGTCGGCATATTTAACGATCCCTGACAGGACCGGAGCATTTTCACAAAGCCTGTATGCCATAAAATTTTTGGCCGGAATTTCAAAACACGGTTGAATATGGAAAGTTTCAGCGGGTAAATAACCGATCCGCGGATAGTATTTTTCACTGCCTGTTACAACGCAATAGCCATAACCGAGTGCCCGGGCTCTTTTATGGCCTTCCAGAATGAGAGAAGTGCCGATTCCCTGTCCCTGATATTGGGGCAGCACAGACAGCGGCGCTAAAGCCAACGCAGTATGTCCGCCTATTTGCAGTCTGGTAAACATAATGTGTCCGACAATCGTTCCGTCTATTTCGGATACCAATGATAATTCAGGAATAAATGCACTGCTTTTCCGTAGGGCATTTACCAGATCATGTTCATTGCCATCGCTTTGTTGAGCAGTTTCAAACGCTTTTTTTACTACCAGATAGACCGAATCATAGTCAGTCGGTTGTTCCGTGCGTATCGTCATGGTAAGTACCTCGCAATCATTTCATGATGCTTCCATCATAGCACAGCGGCGGGGATTTTGCTATCTTTATCCGCTTTCTGTTTCAATCAATGAACAGGAATCTGGAACAGACAAAAGAAGTTTTTACCATACTTGCAATGTTTGTCCATGGATATGCTGGCACCATTGCAAATAATTTGCCGGAGTATGATGAAAAACTGATAACGAAGCATTTGCAGCGGGTATACACGGGGGCGGTATTAACCATACAACCTTCTGCGTCTGCCAGCAGATTTCTTTACCAGGAATGATACGGGAGATAACTGATCTGGCAGATGAACAAACGGGAAGTCATTTAATCGGTTTCCCAATCTGTTTATTAAGCCTCCATTCAGGTGCAGTGCCATCATCAGCCCAATATTCATCGACAGCTGTAATTTTATCGCCGTTAACTCTAATGAAAGAGGTCACGTGAAATGACAGATCGTGGTCCTGTGAAGATACATGGGTAACTGTCACATAGGTATCATTTATTTTTTCCACTCTTTCTACTTCGCCGTTCCAGTTACCGGGATATTCACAATTTGCAATCAAAAATTCATCTACATTAAAATGTTCATTTGTACAATGCCAATTTACATATGCGTCTTTTTCAAAGTATCCTCTGACAGCTTCGGCATCCTGTTTCAAAACGTCTTTCCAAAATTGACAGATATCCATCTTTTTTTCACCCCGCAGATAGAATGTAATTGTTTTGAGATTCTGATTACCTTAATTATAAATCCGTTTCTCCAAAAACGAAAGCATTTTCCTGTCGTTTCAGGGGGATTCGTGTGATAAAAGGTTACCGTTCACACAGGACTTGGCATTTACTGCCAAGTCCGTACGAAAACGTATCTATTGCAGGTAAAAATCCATTTGCGAAACAAATTTTGCATGGATTTTTACCTGTTACTGGAACGGAGTGAACAGTAACGATAAAAGAGGAATGATTTTCTATGGGATATGCTATATAATGAGATAAAGAGGATGAACCCGGGAGCAGGGGGATAGGCATTAAAGAGCAGGCATATGAAAGGAGCAATCAAAAATGCAGCAGGGAAGGATTGTTGTAGTCACCGGTCCGCCCGGGACGGGAAAAACCACAATATCATCGATCATAGCCAGAGAATCTGACAAAGAGAGATCCGTGCATATGCACACCGATGATTTTTATCATGATTTGAGCAAAGGGGCAATACCGCCTCATCTGCCGGAGTCGGACGAACAAAATCGGATCGTAATCGAAGCATTTCTGGAAGCCGCAAAGCGTTATGCACGCGGAGGTTATGATGTGATCGTCGATGGGATTATCGGCGTATGGTTTTTAGGACCGTGGTTAAAAACCGTTCAGGAAGGCTATGAAGTACATTATATTATTTTAAGGGCCGGTAAGGAGCAGACGATGCGGCGTGCTGTTGAACGGTCAAAACTGGACAGGAAGACAAACAGGGAGCTGGTAGAGGCAATGTGGGGGCAGTTTAGCAGTCTGGGCGCCTATGAATCTCATGTGATCGATACGACAGACTGCTCGGTCGAAGAGACCGTTTTGGCGGTCAGGGAAAAGATCAGACACAGATCCGGTCTTCTTTGAATGTAATTTCCAAATTCCGTTCATGGCTTGACAGGGAGCCTGCGGCACATTATAAAGGAAGTAGCACAGTAGACCATAAATAAAAAGGAATTTGTGTCGAAGCGCCACAGATTCCATGACGGCAGGGCAAAATCTGACATTTTGCCTGCCTCCTCAGCGTAAGACGCTTCGGAATGGAGGAAAAAAATGATTTATGACACAATTGAGAATGCAGGGCGGTATCTGGGCATCAGCGAGCATCTTGACAGGGCGCTGCATTACATGATGGATACGGATCTGACAACATTGGAGGACGGCAGGCATGAGATTGACGGGGACAATGTTTTCGTGAACGTAATGCAGGCAGCAACGCAGGCGGGCAAGAAAGAGTATGAGTTCCATGACAGATATTATGATGTTCAGATCGATCTGGAAGGAGCAGAAGACATCCTGTTTTCTTCGTCTTTTGATGAGATCACAAAGCCTTATCAGGAGGATGCGGACATCGGTATGGGGACGGCGCAGTGTGAGGCGCTCTGCCACCTGGGAAAAGGCAGGTTTGCAGTGTGTGAGCCGAAGGAGCCGCATCTTCCGGGATGCGCACCAGAGGGCAGGGAAGCGAAGATAAGGAAAGCCGTCATTAAAGTGCGCGGTTAGCCGGCGGACAAAACGGCGCCGGAACAATGCGGCCTGCGTCAGGGCCAGGCGCCGTATACGGGTGCATATGGAGATACAAAGTTTATGAGAAGGGATGGAAGGTATGAGAATTGCAGTAGTGGATATTGGGGGAACCTGTATCAAATCGGGAATCTGGGAAGACGGTGAGATCCGGGAGATGAAAGAGACAGACACCAACGCCGGTCAGGGAGCAGTACATGTCATGCAGACGGTTTTGGATATTCTGAGAGGATACGGAGATTTTCAGGCAGTGGGAATCAGCACTGCGGGACAGGTGGATACGGATCAGGGGCTGATTCTGTATGCCAATGACAACATTCCGGGTTATACGGGAACGAAGATAAAGGAGACTGTTGAGGCGCAGTTTCATGTGCCGGCAGCAGTCTTAAATGATGTGAACAGTGCGGCATCGGGGGAAGCGGCTTACGGCGTGGGGAAGGGCAGAAAAGATTTTCTCTGTCTGACCTATGGAACAGGCGTTGGCGGTGCGATCATCTTAGGCGGAGAAGTTTACAGCGGTTCCGGCTATTCTGCCGGAGAGTTCGGAGGAATCGTGACGCATCCCGAAGACAGGGATCCTGACCGGGATATGTTCAGCGGATGCTATGAGCGGTATGCCTCTACGACGGCACTTGTACGGCTGGTAAGCAGTCATTTTCCGGAGGTAAAGAATGGAAGGGATATTTTTGCGCGGATTGCCGATAAACAGATCCGAGAACTGGTCGATTGCTGGATTATGGAGATTGTATATGGGCTGGTGACGCTGACACATATTTTCAATCCATCCCTGATCGTTCTTGGCGGCGGTATTATGGAGCAGGAATATGTTGTGCAGGGCGTGCGTGAGAAATTGAAAGAACAGACAATGCCTTCTTTCCGGCAGGTTGAGATTCTGCAGGCAAAACTTGGCAATACGGCGGGAATGCTCGGTGCGGCGAAGGAAGCGCGTAAAGCGTATGATAAGTACAATTTGCACAAAAAATAAATACGAAAATCGTTAAAAGGCCGCCTTTGGGGCGGCCTTTTGTCATATCGCATAAAAAAGAAGAAATCAAAAACAGTAATATATAAAGGTTGCACAAAAAAAGAAACCAAAATGGCATGTATCACAACAAAAGAGCCAAAAGAGTTGAAAGAACTTTCATAAATAACATATTTTATTGAAAATAATTTCACAAATGTTATAATCAAAGCACAAGATCAAACAGGAAAAGAGGCGATAGAATTTGGTAGAGAATAGGGTAATGCAGTTAAAAGGTAAACTGATCGTATCCTGTCAGGCGCTTCCGCATGAACCGCTGCATTCTTCTTTCATTATGGGAAGAATGGCCGTTGCGGCTAAGGAAGGCGGTGCGGTGGGAATTCGAGCGAACACAAAAGAAGATATCAAAGAGATCCAGTCGCAGGTAGATCTGCCGGTGATCGGTATCGTAAAACGGGATTATGAAGACTGCAAAGTGTACATAACGCCGACGATGAAAGAGATCGAGGAACTGATGGAAGTGAAGCCGGAGATCATCGCGCTTGATGCGACGGGCGCAGTAAGACCGGGCGGTCTTTCACTCGACGATTTTTTCCGCCAGATCAAAGAAAAGTATCCTGAACAGTTATGGATGGCAGACTGTTCCACGATCGAGGAAGCGCTCCATGCAGACGAACTGGGTTTTGATTTTATCGGGACGACGATGGTCGGCTATACGGAACAGAGCAAAGGAGACCGGATCGAGGCAAACGATTTTGAGATCATAAGAACGATCCTTTCAAAAGCGAAGCACAGAGTGATCGCGGAGGGCAATATTAATACGCCGGAGAAGGCGAAACGGGTGATCGAACTGGGCGCATTCAGCGTGGTAGTAGGTTCGATCATTACAAGACCGCAGCTGATCACAAAATCATTTGCGGAAGCACTGGAGCAATAGGTTGAAAGATCATGCCGATGCAGAGTTTTTTCAAAGTCTGAACTTTGTTGAGACTGCAATTATGAGTCAGGGCCGGGAATATGCCTTGATTGCAGATGAGAAATCGCCTGCGCGAATTTCTCATCGCATTGTCATCGCAGTAAACTGCACTGGCATGGATGATTAGGCAGAGGTTGGAAAGGAATGTAAGTAATCATGAGAAATCTGGATAAATATAAGGGCGTCATCCCGGCGTTCTATGCATGTTATGATAAAGAGGGAAATATTGACCCGGAGGGTGTGCGCGCACTGACGAAATATTTTATCGAAAAAGGCGTAAAGGGCGTGTATGTCAATGGTTCTTCGGGAGAATGCATCTACCTGAGTGTGGAAGAGCGCAAAATTGTCCTGGAGAATGTGATGGAGGCAGCGGAAGGGAAGCTGACTGTGATCGCGCATGTTGCATGTAATAATACAAAGGACAGCCAGGAGCTGGCGGCACATGCACAGAAGCTTGGTGTGGATGCGATTGCCTGTATCCCGCCGATTTACTTCCATCTTCCGGAGTATGCGATCGCACAATACTGGAATGATATCAGCAGTGCGGCTCCTGATACGGACTTTATCATCTATAACATACCGCAGCTTGCAGGCGTGTCTCTGACACAGAGTCTGTTTGCGGAAATGAGAAAGAATCCAAGGGTGATCGGTGTCAAGAACTCTTCCATGCCGGTGCAGGATATTCAGTTATTCAAGCAGGCAGGCGGAGAAGACTATATTATCTTTAACGGCCCCGATGAGCAGTTTATCAGCGGCCGCGTGATCGGTGCGGGCGGCGGCATCGGCGGAACATACGGCGTTATGCCCGAACTGTTCCTGAAGATGGATGAGCTGGTGCGCGCAGGAGAGATGGAAGAGGCATGCAGATTACAGTATGCGGCAGATGAGATCATTTATAAGATGTGCAGCACACACGGCAATATGTATGCGGTTATCAAGGAAATTCTTCGGATCAATGACGGACTGGAACTGGGCGGCGTACGCAGGCCGCTGGCATCCCTGATCCCGGAGGATATGAAGATCGTGGAAGAAGCGGCCAGGATGATACGCGACGCAAAAGAAGCTTTTGTGCATTAGCAGATCTGCGGAATGAGTCCGGCAAGCTTTTCGGCCAGACATTTGTGCGCTTCAAGGCTTAAATGCATATGATCGTAAGGATACATCTCTACGCCGGGGATGGAAGCGGCATCCAGAAAATGGCAGCCTGTCCGTTTGGCAGTCTGTTCATAAAGCGGTGCCAGAGCCCGGGACTTTTCACTGCATCCGATTCCCATCTCGGGACCGATCTCGGTCTCATAGTAGCCCTCTTCGATAGGAGGGGGCGCGATGATCAGGATGTTGGGCTGTTCCCGCCAGGCTTCCGGCGTATGGATTGCCTTTGTTACCAGACGCTCAAGGCCTTTGTTGATATTTCCTGGAGTGGCGCTGAAACGTTCCTTGACATCATTGGTGCCGAGCATAATGATGAGCAGGTCAAGGGGCTCATGGGTAAGCATACAGGCATGGATATAAGAAAAGCCGTTTAATCCCTCGAAAAGAGGATCCTCAAAGGAAGTAGTACGGCCGCTCAGACCTTCTTCACGGATCAGGTAATCCGGACCAAGCAGGTCGGCGAGAAGACAGGTCCAGCGCTCTCTATGCGTGAAACGTCCCATATTGGATGAGTTGTAGCCGTGGGTATTGGAATCGCCAAAGCATACGATGGTTTTTGGTGTTGTGCTCATAAAGTTTCTCCTTTGCGTTTTTTTAATCATAGCACTTGGGGAGATGAAAGAGCAACCAAAAAAGTACCCGGGCAGCAGGTGGTATATGAATTATTATACAAAGTCGATTGTTCCGATTGTGGAAGCCAAGTATGACAGCTTCACGAACGTCGAAAAAAATATAGCGGATTTCTTTTTACAGAATCAGGAGTTGATGGATTTTTCCGCACAGAACGTGGCAAAAGAGATCTTCGTTTCCGAGGCGTCGCTTTCCAGATTCGCCAAGAAATGCGGATTCCACGGATACCGGGAATTTATCTATCAATATGAGAAATCTTTTACACAGAAAAACGAAGTGGTGGCATACAGTACCAAAAGGGTTCTGAACACCTATCAGGAACTTCTGAACAAGACTTACAGCCTGATGGATGAAGCACAGATCGCCAGAGTGATCCGGTATCTGTTCGAGGCGGAGCGGGTGGTGGCCTGTGGAAAAGGAAGTTCCGGGCTTGCGGCCAGCGAGATGGAGAGCCGGTTTATGCGGATCGGCATAGACATCGATTCTCTGCGGGATACGGATCGGATGCGGATCCAGTCGGTTTTTCTGGATAAACGGAGTCTGGTATGCGGGCTTACGTTAAGCGGCGAGACGGAGGAAGTGTTGTATCTTCTGAAGGAAGCCTATAAAAAGGGGGCCAAAACGATCATTTTCACTGCCAATGATAAAGATATCTATGCGGATTTCTGCAGTGAGGTGGTGCTTGTGCCATCCCTGAATTATTTAAACTACGGCAATGTGATATCACCACAGTTTCCGTTACTTTTGATGCTGGATATTATCTATAACTTTTATGTCAGCAATGAGAAATATCAGAAAGCGGAAATGTATGATGATACGCTTCGGGCGCTTAGGGCGGGACATTCCCAGATTTCCTGACGTGCCTGTGGCAAAAGGGGAAAAAGGAGCTGCGTTTCATGTGGCGGGATATTTTTAATCCGGAGAATCTGTTTTTCAGGATATTGGCCAGAGGTGTGGATCTGGCAGGACTGTCTTTGCTGTGGGTGCTGTTGAGCATCCCGCTTGTGACGGCGGGACCGGCTACGGCGGCCCTGTACTATACGGTTGTGAAAACATTCCGGCAGGGCAGGGACGACGCATTTTCGATCTATCTGAAGGCATTTAGAGATAATCTGAAACAGGGCATGCTGGTTATGCTGGTATGTATACCAGTGGCGGTGTTTTTTGCATGGGGCTATAACGTGATGTCAAACAACATCTCTACTTCCGTGGGAGTGGTTATGTACATGGCTTATTATGTAGTCCTGCTCGTTCCGGCAGGCATTTTCTGTTATCTGTTTCCAATGATGGGGCGTTTTACGTTTCGGACGGGAGCGTTGTTTCGCACTGCGTTCATTCTGTCGATCAGACATCTGCCCTCCACAGTGATCATTGTTATGCTGACGGTGGAGATGACGGTCTTTACGATAGAGAAGTGGTGGCCTTTACTGGCCGCGCCGGTGCTCACGATGTTTCTGACGTCCCTGTTTCTGGAAAAGATTTTCCCCAAATATCTGAGCGAAGAAGAGATCGCAGTCCTGACGGACACAGAAGAAATAGAAGACGATTTTTAGAAGATGATTTTTGCAGATGACTTCTATATAGCCTGTAGGGTTATCTGAAAAAATAAAAAATTAAGAAAAAAGGAGAAGAATTTATGAAGAAGAAAAGAATGTTGGCGTTGGGTCTGTCAATTATTATGGCATTGTCACTGACAGCATGCGGCGGCGGTGACAATGCCGAAAAACAGCCGGCGCAGGAAACACAGGAGACACAGAAAACACAGGAGGCAGAACCGGAAGCAGCTCCGGAAGCGGATACGGCCGGTGATACTGCTGAAGCGGAAGGTGAGACAGAAGCAGCTGAGGGCACGGATCTGAGTGCAGCCATCACGCTGTGGACCTATCCGATCGGTAACTGGGGAGATTCCGCAACGGTTGAGAGCCTTGTGGCAAGCTTTAACCAGAAATATCCGAACATCACGGTAACGGTAGAATACCTTGATTACACGAATGGTGATGATCAGGTAAATACAGCGATCGAAGGCGGCCAGGCTCCCGACCTTGTTATGGAAGGACCGGAGCGTCTGGTAGCGAACTGGGGAGCCAGAGGCCTTATGGTAGATCTCTCTGATCTTTTCGCGTCAGAAGCAGGCGGCGAGATTTATGAATCCGTAAACTCAGCCTGCAAGTCATCGGACGGAAAATATTATGAATATCCTCTGTGTATGGTAGCGCACTGTATGGCGATCAACCAGAACATGTTTGAAGCAGCGGATGCTATGCAGTATCTGGATGCCGAGAACCATACATGGACAACGGAGAACTTCCTGAAAGCAGTTCAGGCAGTATATGATTCCGGTCAGGAGAACGTAGGTGCGATCTACTGCTCAGGACAGGGCGGTGATCAGGGTACAAGAGCGATCATCAACAATCTCTACAGCAGTACTTTCACAAATGCGGAACACACTGCTTACACAGCAGACACAGCGGAAAACATCAAAGCGCTGGAAACATTATATGCGCAGGATGGAATCAACTTTGACGCATCCATCAACGGTGGTGAGGAAATCACGCTGTTCCGTAACGGCACACTGGCAATGTCCTTCTGCTGGAATGCTGCACAGCAGATCAATTCAGACAATGCGGCAGCAGGCACAACAAACAACGGTGATACGATCCTTCCGATGCTCTTCCCGTCCGACGACGGCAAGACAGAGCTCTGCGGCGGTATCTGGGGATTTGGTGTATTTGATAACGGCGATCAGACAAAGATCGATGCAGCCAAGACATTCATCGATTTTATCTGTAACGATCCCGACCAGGTAAATGAGAGCGTAAAAGCTTCCACATATTTCCCGGTACGTCCTACTTTGACAGGCATTTATGACGGTACAGAGACGGCAGATACCATGAATACATTCTCCACATATTTCATGCCTTCCATGGGCGACTACTATCAGGTAGTTCCGGGCTGGGCAGAAGCTCGTACAGAGTGGTGGAACATGTTGCAGCGTATCGGTACAGGCGGAGACGTGGCAACAGAAGTTGCTACATTTGTAGAAAATGCAAATGCAGCAGCGGGCGCAGGACAATAATGAGCAATTCCCGTTGACGGCAGGCGGGACGTTTGAGGCGTCCCGCTGTCTGTCACGAAGCTCTGCTCTTTCTGCATGGATGGGAAACAACATTCCCATCCAAATGCAGAAAAGTCAAGGAGAGGGGTGTTATCATGGCTAGATCATCCACCGTAACAAGCAGAAGCAAGGTATTGGTACGCAGAGAAACGCGTTCAGCCTACCTGTTCCTTCTGCCGAATATGATTTTCTTTGTGGGATTCGTAGTAATCCCGATGATCCTTTGTATCTATACAAGTTTTTTTGATTCAACCATGGGGAATGATACAAAGGATGTTTTTATAGGTTTTGGTAATTATGTGGAATTGTGGAAAGACCAGATTTTCCTGCGGGCTTTGAAAAATACGTTTGTGATCGTACTCGTTTCCGTGCCTGTGGTATGCGTCTTTTCTCTGTGGGTCTCCTCAGCGATTTATAGGCTGCGCGGCTCCATCCTCTCTACGTTCCGCTGCATCTTTTACCTGCCGGTTGTTACCGGTTCGGTTGCGGTTACCGTAGTCTGGAAATGGATGTTTAACAATTATTACGGAATTTTTAACTATGTCGGTAAAGGGGTTGGGCTGATCGACAAGAACATTAACTGGCTCGGTGATGAAAAGTTTGCACTCTGGTGTATTATCCTGATCCTGTTCACGACCTCTATCGGACAGCCGATCGTGTTGTATGTGTCGGCGCTCGGAAACGTGGATACCTCTCTGGTGGAAGCATCCGAGGTGGACGGCGCGAACAGCTTCCAGCAGTTCTGGAAGATCAAATGGCCGTTGATTATGCCGACCACACTGTACATTCTGGTCATTACCACGATCAACAGTTTCCAGTGTTTTGCACTGATCCAGCTGCTCACTTCCGGCGGGCCGAACCACAGCACCGATACGGTTATGTACTATATATACTACACGGCGTTTAAGCTTTACCGTTATGGATATGGAAACGCAATGGGTGTCATTCTTGCAATCTTCATTGCACTCCTTTCCGCTGTACAGTTCAAGCTGGCTAAGGAAAAATAGGGAGGTGAAAGTATGAATTCAGGTATAAAAAAGACAAGTATATATAAAATAATATCAATGGTCATATTGGTTATCCTCGCAATTCTGTTTGCTTTCCCTCTTTATTGGATTGTAACGGGAGCATTTAAGACGATGGCATCAATCAATGCGACGACGCCTGACTGGTTCCCGAAGGAATGGGTGCTTGATAACTTTAACAAACTGTTCAGCCGCCAGACGGCTCCTTTGTGGGAGTTGGGGATTCCTTTCAGCAGCAAGTTTTCCGCAGACGGAAAGCCGATTATCTTTACGGCGGGGCCGGTAGTTCCTGCGGCGATCCGCTGGCTGGTAAACACGGTGTTCATGGCGGTGATGGCAATGATTTTAACCTGTATTACTTCGGCAATGGCAGGATATGCGCTTGCAAAGAAGCGCTTCAAAGGCCAGAATTTACTGTTTACCCTGATTGTATGCGCGATGGCGCTGCCCAAGCAGGTTATTCTGATCCCGTTGTTGCGTGAGATGTCGTCTCTGTCTCTTTACAATACAGTCTGGGCGGTTATTTTCCCGACAGTGGGCTGGCCGTTTGGCGTATTCCTCATGAAGCAGTTTTCTGAGGGTGTACCGGGCGAGATGCTGGAAGCAGCGAGAATCGACGGTGCAGGAGAGGCCAGGACATTTGTAGAGATTGTGGTGCCGATGATCAAACCGGGAATCGGTGCGCTGGCCATCTTTACCTTTATCAACAGCTGGAATGATTATTTCATGCAGTTGATTATGTTAAACAGCACAAGCAAGCTGACGATTTCTCTTGGTATTGCGAAGCTGCAGGCTGAAAACTCTACAGACTTTGGCCTGATTATGGCAGGCGCTTCTCTGGCAGCGATCCCGATCATTACGATTTTCATCATGTTCCAGAAGTATTTTACACAGGGAATTGCAATGGGCGCCGTAAAAGGCTAAAATAAATACAGAAAGAAGATCTGGCAGGAGTGCAGTGATGGAAGCATTACGGCTCCTGCCTTCTCATC
Source organism: uncultured Lachnospiraceae bacterium (assembly GCA_947577185.1). Lineage (GTDB taxonomy): Bacteria > Bacillota > Clostridia > Lachnospirales > Lachnospiraceae > UBA3282. The sequence continues at coordinate 23,286 of CANPUE010000011.1, forward strand.
ATTGAATAAGGAGGAAACTATGAAGATCATCAAAGCGAAAGATTACAATGACATGAGCAGGAAAGCCGCCAATATCATATCGGCGCAGGTTATCATGAAACCTGACTGTGTGCTGGGGCTTGCGACAGGGTCCACGCCCATCGGCACTTACGCACAGCTGGCAGACTGGTATCAGAAGGGAGACCTTGATTTCTCAAATGTGACGACTGTCAATCTGGACGAATATAAGGGACTGACCAGAGACAATGACCAGAGCTATTACTATTTTATGAACCACCATCTGTTTGGCAGGGTGAATATCGATTTGAAGCGGACTTTCCTGCCGGACGGCACGGAGCCTGACAGTGAAAAGGCATGCCGGGAGTACGATCAGATCATCACGAATGTGGGCGGCGCCGATCTGCAGCTTCTTGGGTTAGGGCATAACGGGCACATTGGATTTAATGAGCCGGGCGAGGCATTTGAGGCAGACACCCATTGTGTCACGCTGGCTGAGTCCACAGTGGAGGCAAACCAGAGGTTTTTTGCTTCAAAGGAAGACGTACCGCGTCAGGCTTATACAATGGGAATCAGAACGATTATGCAGGCTAAAAAGATTCTGGTGGTAGTCAGCGGTGCAGATAAGGCCGCAATCGTGAAGACAGCCTTTTTCGGAGAGATCACGCCGCAGGTACCGGCATCTGTCCTGCAGCTTCATAACGATGTGACGATCGTAGCGGACGAGGCGGCATTGTCCGAGGTAGAGAGATAACATCCGCAGGGAAAGGAGAAGAGTTGTCATGATCATAAAGAATGCCAGTGTATACACAGAAGAGGGAAAATTTGTATCGAAAGATATCTATATCAAAGACAGTATATTTACTGATCATGCGTCGGAGGCGGATGACGGGCAGGAGGTTGATGCCGCCGGCTGTGTGGCGATACCGGGACTGACGGATATCCATTTCCACGGCTGCATGGGACATGATTTTTCTGATGGTACAAGAGAGGCGATCGATGCCATGGCGGCCTATGAAGTATCCGTCGGCGTTACCAATATCGTGCCGGCGTCCATGACGCTTTCTGAGGATATGCTGTTAAGTGTCTGCGAGGCGGCGAAGGCATACCGGGAAGAGGGCGTGCAGGAGCGGCGCGCACAGTGCTGGGGGATCAACATGGAAGGGCCTTTTGTGTCACATTCCAAAAAAGGCGCGCAGAACGAAGAGTATATTCACAGGCCGGATTATGAGATGTTCAACAGACTTGATCAGGCATCAGGAAACTGTGTGAAACTGCTGGATATTGCGCCGGAAGAAGAAGGCGCAATGGAACTGATCGACAGACTGCATGACAGGACGGTGATATCGCTTGCCCACACCTGCGCCGACTATGATACGGCCAAAGAGGCGTTCGAGAGAGGAGCCAGCCATGTAACGCATCTGTACAATGCCATGAATCCGTTTACGCACAGGGCGCCCGGACTCATCGGCGCTGCGGCGGACGATGAAAAAGTGCAGGTGGAACTGATCTGTGACGGCGTGCATATTCATCCGGCAGCGGTCAGAACGACGTTTAAGATATTCGGAGACGAACGGATCATTCTGATCAGCGATACGATGCGGGCGACCGGACTCAATGACGGCGATTATACACTCGGTGGACAGTATGTGAAAGTGACAGGGAACCTGGCCACCTTAAAAGACGGAACGATCGCGGGTTCTGTTACCAATCTGATGGACTGTATGCGGACTGCGGTATTGAAGATGGGCATTCCGCTCGAATCGGCAGTAAAGTGCGCGGCAGTCAATCCCGCCAGACGTGTGGGAATCTATGATTCCTGCGGAAGCATTACGGCAGGAAAGAATGCGGATGTGGTACTGCTTGACAAAGAAGATCTGTCGTTAAGAAAGGTAATATTCAGAGGGCAGGTCCTGTAAAAAAAGATTTCGATATAGGGCGGCTCAGTCTTTCAGGCAGCGGCAGACAGACCGGTGTGTTTTCCGGTCAATGCTGCTGCCTGAACTGATTCCGGTACTGGACAGGCGTCTGGCCGACGGCCTTCTTAAAAGCCTGTGAAAAATAAGACTGTGAAGAAAAGCCCAGGCTGGAGGAGATCTGTGATATGGAATAGGATGTGGAACTGAGCAGCGATTTTCCCTCGTCGATCCTTCTTTGCAGAAGATAGGTAATGGGAGAAACCCCCACATATTTTGTAAAAGCGTGGACAAGATAGTATTTATTCATATGAGAGCGCTGTGCCAGCGTATCGAGTGAAATATTTTCCATATAACTCGCATCCAGATAGTTTTTGATCTGGACACATTCTCTGTTTAAAAAAGAACTGTTGTTTGGTATGATGCACAGATGATCATTCCGCAGCATACAGAGCATGACAATCTCAAGAAGACTCCGGCACACGGCCTCATAGTTTTCTTCCTTGTTGGTAATCTCTATCAACATGATATTCAGATAAGCGTAGACATTTGAACTCTGTGTGTTATATTTATAGACATTGCCGGAGGGCGTCTCGATCAGCACACTGTCCTGAGCGGCAGCGATGTTTTCAAACGAGAAGGTCAGCCCATCGATCCCTAATGCGATATATTCCAGAGGCGTCGCATGCAGCGATTTTTCCGTATGCTGTACATGCGGACTGATGATGACCATATCATTTTCATGCACGGGAAATTCCATGTCTTCCGTAATAAAAGAACCGCTCCCGCGCACAACATAGAACAGTTCGCAGAAAGAATGTGAGTGAAGGATGCTCTGCCAGTCTCCTTCGTATTTGGAAGTTGATATGTACAAAAGTTTTAATCCATCAAAACGGGACGGCTCGCTGTTCCCGATGCAGTGTCTTGTATTTCCCATAACATTCCCCTTTTTATCATGTGTCCGGTCAATGACAGCTATCACTAATTCATTTTGATTTTTATTTTATTATATTACAATTTAGATATCTTGTCTACACAGGATTATATTGGCAAAATCCCTAAAATTCCGCCGGTGTTTTGACTCTCGTGAACTCATGGAAAACAACTTTTAGGAAAAGCAAGATTTCTAAAATAGTAAGCAACTATCAGATTGATTCTGTAACATAGTTCTACTATACTTGACTCATACCTAATAATCATTTCTAATGAGCTGTTTCAGCGTTGTTTGCTTGTGCTGAAACGGTTAGGAAATTTAAACAAGGGAGGATTTTTTATGAAAGCAAAAAAAATAGTTTCATTGTTACTTGTGGCGACAATGGCTACATCACTCCTTGCCGGCTGCGGTGATTCAAAAAATGACGCTGCGGCAGACAACAGTGCTTCGACAGATACTGCGGCAGACACTGCTCCGGCAGAAACGCAAGATACTGCAGAAGCAGAAACACAAGACACTGCAGAAGCAGAAACGCAGGACACTGCGGAAGCAGAGCCGGTTGAAGAGCAGACTCTGAAAGTAGCTGCTTTTGAGGGCGGTTACGGCGCAGATATGTGGTCAGATGTTGTAGCTGCATTCGAGGCTTCTCACCCCGGAGTGACTGTGGAACTTACCATTGACAAGAAGATCGAAGATGTGATCAGCCCTGCAATGAAGGCCGGAGACTATCCGGATGTCGTACATCTTGCAACGGGACGTGAGGCAGCTTTGACAGAGACACTGACAAAGGAAAAAGCACTTCTTCCGCTGACAGATGTTCTTGAGATGACAGTTCCCGGTGAAGACGTAAAAGTAAAGGACAAGATCATTCCCGGTTTCCTTGACACACTGGCAACCAATCCTTACGGAGACGGCGTAACCTATTATGCACCGATGTTCTACAGCCCCTGCGGATTGTTCTACAATGCAGGACTTTTCAAAGAAAAAGGCTGGGATGTTCCGACAACATGGGATGAAATGTGGGCGCTTGGCGATACGGCAGCTGCAGAAGGCATCGCACTCTTTACTTATCCTACAACAGGATATTTTGATGCATTTACCTATGCAACTCTGTCATCAGCAGGCGGATCTGATTTTTATAACAGCTGTATGACTTATGAAGACGGTATCTGGGAAAGCGAGAATGCTACAAAAGTATTCGATCTGATCGCAAAACTGGGTGAATACACAGAAGGCACGACAGTTGCCAATGCGAACAATGACAACTTTACAAAGAATCAGCAGCTGATCCTTGACAACAAAGCAATCTTCTGCCCGAACGGAACATGGCTTCCCGGCGAGATGGCTGATGCGCCGAGAGCTGACGGTTTTGAATGGGGCTTCATGGCAATCCCGGCAGTAAACGCAGGCGGTGCAGGATGTTCTTTCTGCTGGTTTGAGCAGATGTGGATCCCGGCAGCAGCAGAGAATCAGGATATGGCGAAAGAATTCGTAGCTTATATGTACTCTGATGAGGCAGCACAGATCTTCGCACAGTCAACAGCGATCCAGCCGATCACTGGTGTCAGCGATTCTCTCGAAGGCGATAACAAGATGTTCTACAGCATTTATGACAATGGCGCTACCGCTGTTATGGGTGGATTTGCATCTACAGCACCGGTTGAAGGCGTGAACATGCTTGATACCCTGTGCGGAACAGTCAACAGTATCGTAAGCGGTGACAAGACTGTTGCTGAGTGGCAGGCAGCCGTAGAAGAAGCAAGTGATAAATTAAGAGAAGCAATGGAATAAGGATTTAGGAGCGCTCCAAAGGTTTCTGCCTTTGGGGCGTTTTTATTTCACAGAAACGCCAAAATTGGAGGTATGAATGTGAAAAAAGTCAGAGGAAAATCAATTTTTATTACCGTCTGTGTGGCACCGGCGGTCATCCTGTTTATCATTTTTATGCTGATCCCTACTTTTAACGTCTTTAAGATGTCATTGTATAAATGGGGCGGCTATTCCAACAACAAAGAATTTGTCGGACTGAATAATTTTAAGATCCTGGCTGAGGATTCGAACTTTTTCCGTTCGTTCCAGAATACAGTCCTGCTGATCGTCTGTGTGACGATCGTTACCATGGCGCTTTCCCTGATTTTTGCAGGGATCCTTTCACGGGAAAAGATTAAAGGACAGAATTTTTTCCGTATTGTATTTTACATCCCGAATATTTTATCCGTAGTCGTTATTTCCGCTATCTTTTCTGCAATTTATGACCCGAATAACGGGCTTTTGAACAGTATTATCGGCATCTTCCGGGGAAAAGAAGAGACTCCGATCCTCTGGCTGGGTGACCAGAAGCTGGTAATCTACAGTCTGGTGATCGCAATGGTCTGGCAGGCGATCGGATATTATATGGTCATGTACATGGCGAGTATGGCGAGTGTTCCGGAAAGCCTGTATGAATCTGCCAACCTTGAAGGGGCAGGCAAAGTTTATCAGTTTTTCACCATTACGCTGCCTCTGATCTGGACCAATATCAGAACGACCCTGACCTTCTTCGTAATCAGTTCGATCAATATCAGTTTCCTGATCGTTAAGGCGCTGACGAACGGCGGGCCGGACGGCGCGACAGAGGTATTTTTAAGTTACATGTACAAACAGGCGTACACCAATTCTTCTTATGGATATGGTATGGCGATCGGTGTTGTTGTTTTCCTGTTCTCCTTTGGACTGTCGGCAGTGATAAATTTCGTTACCAAGAGAGAGCCTTTGGAATTTTAAAGGAGGGTTGAAATGAATACGAACAAGTTGTATAAAATTTTTATATATGTTGCCCTGTTTACGCTCGCCATCAGTATTGTGGTGCCGGTAGGCTGGGTATTCCTGGCATCGATCAAGGAGAACTCCGAGTTTTACGGGAATCCGTGGACAATGCCAAAGGGAGTTTACTTCCAGAACTTCATTGATGCGTTTGAGAAAGCGCAGATGGGAGAATATTTTATTAATTCGATTCTTGTGACTGCGCTGGCGCTTCTGATCCTGTTGGTTGTTGCACTGCCTGCGGCATATGTGCTCGCGCGTTACCGCTTTTTTGGAAGCAAGGTATTTAACATTATGTTCATGGGCGGTCTGTTTATCAATGTGAACTACATTGTAGTGCCGATCTTTCTGATGTTTGTGGATGCCGATAAATTCCTGAGAAATCTGGGCGGCGACGGCTTTTTCCTGAACAATCTCTTTGTCGTTGCGCTCGTTTATGCGGCGACTGCGTTACCGTTTACGATTTATCTGTTGTCCGGTTTCTTTGTAACGATACCGCATGACTATGAAGAGGCGGCCTATATGGATGGCTGCGGTTATTTCAGAACGATGGTACAGATCATGATGCCTATGGCGCTGCCGAGTATCATTACGGTCATTCTGTTTAATTTCCTGTCATTCTGGAATGAATATATCATTTCCATGACGTTGCTCACGAAGGGTTCCAAGACACTGCCGGTAGGCCTGATGCAGCTGATGCAGGCACAGAAGGCAGCCGCGAATTACGGACAGCTTTATGCAGGACTCGTAATCGTAATGCTTCCGACCCTGATCCTGTATATCTTGGTTCAGAAAAAACTGACACAGGGCATGAGCCTTGGCGGACTCAAAGGTTAATCAGAAGGAGGAATGCATATGAAATATGTCATCAGATTATTGTATCTGCTGGTTTTCATCGGCAGTATGGTGTTGATCATTACGGGACAGCGTTCAATCGGTCCCGGCGGACTCGCAGTAATGCTTGTGGGTCTTGTAGGTATCTTAGTTCTCCTCTATCTCTACAATAAAAAATATCAAAAATAAAGGAGGATCAAAATGAATATGGAAAGCAAAGGCAGGCTGACCCTGCCTACAGATGCGGATATGGTTGACGAGACGATACGCCTGAAAAATCTGCTTGGAGCGGATGCCCTGCGTGATTGTGACGGAACGACCATGCCGGAAGAGTTGTTAAGTCAGGATGCTAAAATTTATGCGACCTATTACACGACCAGAAAAGACAATGACTGGGCGATGAAAAATCCTGAGGAGATCCAGCAGGAATACCTGATCAGCGATCGTGTGACGGCAAGAGACACAAGCCTTCGCATCGAACTGATGAAGGGCTTCCATACGGAGCAGCTGAAAGTAAACACCATTGATTCCCCGAAACGCTGGTGGGAAGTCATAGACAGGACCACAGGTAAGGTCGTGCCGGCGGATAAATGGGAATATGACGAGAAGACCGGAGAGGTAGTGATCGAGACGATCCCTTACCATCAGTATACGGTCAGCTTCCTCGCGTTTCTTATATGGGATCCCGTCCATATGTACAATTTTATTACCAACGACTGGAAAGATGCGCCGCATCAGCTGACTTATGATGTGCGCCAGCCGAAGACACAAAATTACGTAAAGGAAAAACTCAAAAAGTGGTGTGAGGAGAATCCGCATGTCAATGTTGTGCGTTTCACCACCTTTTTCCATCAGTTTACGCTGACGTTTGATGACCAGAAGAGAGAAAAATATGTGGAGTGGTTTGGCTACAGCGCCAGCGTCAGCCCTTATATTCTGGAACAGTTTGAAAAATGGGCAGGTTATCCGTTCCGGCCGGAATATATCGTCGATCAGGGGTATCACAATTCGACGTTCCGTGTGCCGTCTAAGGAGTTCCGGGACTTTATAGAATTCCAGCAGATCGAGGTTTCCAAACTGGCAAAGGAACTGGTGGATATCGTACACAGCTACGGCAAGGAAGCGATGATGTTCCTTGGGGACCACTGGATCGGAACAGAGCCGTTCGGAAAATATTTTAAGAATATCGGCCTCGATGCCGTTGTCGGTTCCGTAGGGGACGGTGTCACGCTGCGGATGATCTCGGATATCAGTGATGTGAAGTATACAGAGGGACGTCTGCTGCCTTATTTCTTCCCTGACGTGTTCACCGAAGGGGGAGACCCGATCGGAGAGGCACAGGACAACTGGTTAAAGGCAAGAAGAGCGATCATGCGTTCTCCGCTTGACCGGATCGGATACGGCGGATATCTCAAACTGGCATCGGAATGGCCGGGATTTATCGATCAGATCAGTAAGGTTGTGGATGAATTCCGTCAGATCCATGAGAACATGAACGGCACAAAAGCCTACACGGCACCCTTTAAGGTTGGTATTCTCAACTGCTGGGGAAACCTGAGACGGTGGATGTCAAACCAGGTGCACCATGCGCTCTGGTATCGGGAGATCTATTCTTATGTCGGCGTGATCGAATGTCTGAGCGGGATGCCGATCGATGTTGCGTTTATTGACTTTGAACAGATTAAGAACGGAATCGATCCGGAGATCAAAGTGATCATCAATGCCGGAGACGCTTATACTTCATGGAGCGGCGCCGATAACTGGAAAGATGAGAAAGTAGTCTGTGCAATCCGCAGATTCGTGGATGAGGGCGGCGGTTTCATCGGTGTAGGAGAACCGAGTGCATGCCAGCATCAGGGACGTTATTTCCAGCTGAGCGATGTGCTGGGCGTTGACAGAGAACTGGGCTTTTCCATGAGTACGGATAAATACAATGAACTGAACAGCGAACATTTTATTCTGGAAGATATTCCGGGGGAAATTGATTTTGGCGAAGGAAAGAGCCGGATCTATGCACAGGGTGAACATTATCAGATCTTAAACATGGACGGAAAATACAGCCGTCTGGTAGTCAACGAATACGGCAAAGGCAGAAGTGTTTATTTCACAGGACTTCCGTATTCGCCGCAGAACTGCCGCCTGTTGCTGCGCGCCATTTATTATGCAGCGAACATGGAAGACGAGATGAAGAAATTTTATGTCACGAATGTGGATACGGAACTGGCTGTTTTCGAACAGACGGGAAAGATCGCGGTTATCAACAATTCCAAAGAGCCGAGAGATACCGATCTGTATGTGATGGGCAGGCTTTATGCGCATCTTGAACTGGCGCCGATGGAAATGCAGTGGATTACGTATAAGGGTTAGTCTGACTGACCGGAACTGCTTCTACAATGGCATGGAGGAAAGAGAATGAGTTGCGATAGAATAGACGAGGCGATTGCGGCATTTCCGATTGAGGAGGATGCGAACGGCGTTGTGAGTGAAAAGCGCCCTTACGGGAGCGGTCATATCAACGATACATTCCGGCTTTGCTGTAAGAGACCGGATCAGAAAGAAAAGTATTTCATTTTGCAGAGGATCAATCACGATATCTTTAAGAACCTTCCGCATCTGATGGAAAATGTGGTCCATGTCACGGAGTATCTGCGAAAGATGATCATCTCACAGGGCGGAGATCCGGACAGGGAGACATTAAATGTTGTAAAGACAAGAGACGGTGCCGACTACTTCCGGGACAGCGACGGCAATTACTGGAGAGTTTTTCCGTTTATCGAGCGGTCTTTGTGCCTTGATATGGTGGAGACAAAAGAAGATTTTTATGACAGTGCTGTCGCTTTTGGAAATTTCCAGAAAATGCTGGCGGACTTTCCGGTAGAGACGCTGCATGAGACGATCTTAAACTTTCACAATACCCCTGTGCGCTTTCAGGATTTCAAAAAAGCGATACAGAATGGAGACAGGAAGCGGGCGGAGCTTGCCGCGAAGGAGATTGAATTTGCCCTTGCCAGAGAGCAGGATACGGCGGTTTTGACGGATCTTCTGGCAGAGGGAAAACTGCCGCTTAGGGTAACACATAACGATACGAAGCTGAATAATATCCTGTTTGATGCGGATACGAGAGAAGCGCTGTGTATCATCGATCTTGATACGATCATGCCGGGACTCTCCCTGTATGATTTCGGAGATTCCATTCGCTTTGGCGCAAACACAGGAGCGGAGGACGAGACGGATCTTGATAAAGTAACATTGGATCTGGATCTGTTCGAGGCGTTCACGAGAGGCTATTTGAAGGGCTGTGCAGGCAGTCTGACCGAGACGGAGGTCAGGATGCTTCCTATGGGAGCGAAACTGATGACGTATGAGTGCGGGATCCGTTTTCTGGGCGATTTTCTGACCGGAGATCATTATTTCAAGATCCATCGGGAAAACCATAATCTGGATCGGGCAAGGACGCAGTTTAAACTTGTCGCGGATATGGAAGAAAAATGGAATGAGATGGCGGCGATCGTGGAAAGGGCGAGTGCACAGTAAGTGCGATGATGTAAAAAAGAGACAGGGGGCTTTTGCTTCCTGAAACAGGAGCCGGCATCGGAAGAAATCATCCCATGAAGATTCAGGAACTGATAAAAGCCTGAATTTCCATGGGATTTTCTTTGTTTAGATATCAGAGACTGTAAAATTATCACCATAATTATTTACGACATAATTTTTTTCACGGTATTTTCCCGGAGTGATTCCCGTAAATTTTCTAAAAGCATATGTAAAAGCACTTTGTGAGGAATATCCAAGTGATGCAGAAATTTCGAAATAACTTAAACTGCTGTATTTTAGCAGATTTTGCGCCGTATCCATTTTCGCGGCAGTAACATAAGCTTTAATCGTTTTTCCGGTTTCCTGTTTAAATAATTTTGACAGATAGGATACGTTTAGTTTTGCAAAATCAGCCAGTCCCTGAGCAGATAAGTCTGCATTCAGATCTTCATAAATATGATCGATACACTTTCTGATATGAATTGAAATTATGTCGTCTTTTTTAATTTCACATATTCGTATGGCAAAATCCAAACACATATCTTCAAGGATAACCTGCAGATCATCACATGTAGCAGCTTTGTCCGATTTCTGACTGTAAATATCTGCTATCATATAAGCTTCATCATGCCCTAATCCGCTGCCCAGGCTCGACTCCGCAAGGAGTGTTGCGATAATCACAAAATGATACTTCATGTTATTTAACTGATTTTCTGATAAGATTCTCATTTCCGTAGAGAGCTTTATCATTCCCGAAGAAATAAGATCTTTCAGTTTTTCCAAATCACCACTGATTATTGCTTCAAATACAGTATCTTTTAAATAGTAAGTTTTTTTATGATATCCATGTACTTTTTGCAAATATAATTGCCGGTTAAGTTCTATTCTTATTTTCATAAGAGCTCCTTTGGAGAATAACAAATTATAAAATTCATAAAGCTGTATCATTTTAACTTTTCTTCAATTATGCCATAAATTTGATAGAAAAGCGAGTTTTTTGATATAAATACGACCTCATAAATGATAAAACGAAATAAAATCAGTTTGAGGACAGTGTAATCATGAATAAAATAGATTTCACCAAAGGTTCTATCACAAAGTCATTCTTAATGTTTTTCTTTCCGATGTTATTGACCAATATATTACAACAGGTATATTCATTTGCAGACATGGTTATTATCGGGAAGGGATTGGGGGATCATTCTCTTGCCGCCGTCGGTAATTTTACAACAGTCTCGTTTTTTCTGACAGGGTTCATTATGGGTATAACAAATGGATTTTCTGTTAATATATCTCAGGCCTGTGGAAAAAAGGACTTTAGTAAGCTGAAAAAAATAATTGCTTCCTCTATCAGAACATCTGCTGTATTTGCGGTTCTTTTTTCAGCGGCGGGGTTATTACTTTTAAAACCTGTTTTACAGATCATGCAAACGGACGATGAACTTTTAAACGATTGTCTGGCTTATGGATATATTATATTCAGCGGGTTGCTCATTACGGTAGCATACAATTTGCTTTCATCCATTTTAAGAGGAATCGGCGACAGCAAAACTCCCTTATTAGCGATAGGGGTTTCATCCGTATTCAATATAATATTGGATTTATTATTCATTTTTTTATTTCATTTTGGTGTTTCCGGACCGGCATATGCAACAATTATTTCACAATTAATCTCTGTTATTATTTGTTATTTCAGATTACAAAGAATGAATGAACGAATGATTAACAGATGTGATTTCGTTTTCGACTTCAGATTGATAATGGATTTGTTGAAAAACGGCCTGCCAATGGCATTTATGAATTCAATTACTTCTGTAGGCTGCATATTTGTTCAAAGCTGCATAAATGGTTGTGGTGTTGTTTATACGTCAGCGTACTCTGCCTGTAATAAATACCTGAATTTTTTTATGCTGCCGGGAATCACCATTGGTTTTGCAATATCTTCCTTTTCAGGTCAGAATTTTGGTGGCCAGAAGTTTGAAAGAATTCGAAACGGTACAAAAGTTGCAGGCATAATGGCGGTTCTTTCAGCACTATTACTTGGAATGATATTGTTTTTCTTTTCGGATTTACTGGCAAAATTGATGCTTACCGGACAGGAAGCTATTGATTATGCTACTATATTTCTAAAATTTTTAGCATTATTTATTGTTCTTTTGAATTTATTATTTGTTTTTCGCAGTTGTGTTCAGGGATTAGGGAAACCTGCGATACCTATGTGTTCTGGAATCATTGAAATGATTATTCGTATCCCTGCCATTTACTTTGGATTACCTGTATTTGGATTTGCAGCAACTATATATGCAGAAGGTATGGCATGGATTGGAGCATTGGCACTTAATATGATTGCATATCTGCTTTTTTTATAAAACATAAAAAGGACAGATTAATAGGACAGATTAATATGGTACTTTTACTTGTAAGTTTTGGTTCTCCAATCAGGCTGCAGCTGCTGTCTCCTATGCGTGGGCGAGAGAAGGAAACCGAAGCCTGTGCGTCTCTACCATCTTTAACGCCTCCCCTTTGACAAAAAGGGTGCAGTCCTCTTCGCGGTACAAAGCAGCCTGCCAGAGCGTCGTATCGGCCGGAGTGAAGCCGAGGCAGATCTCGCCTGCCGTCCCGCCTAAGAGACTGATGATGTCTTCTAAGGATTCCAGAGTACCGGAAAAAGCACCATGGAGGAGCAGCCGGTCTCTCTTCGATGCAGATGTTCTGAGCTCCACGGAATTTTCAACGGTTTTTATCATGGAATCATCGGCAATGGTTTCTTCGATATGTTCCATAATGACATAGGTGTCAGTTTCCTCGTGCCAAAAGACATTATCCCGCATGAATTTCGTCACGTAGAAAAAGACCAGTCCGGGGTTATCGATCATATCGAACCGTCCGTGAAAAACGGTATGTTTCATGGCATTTTCCAGCTTTTTCCAGTCGGCGGGTGAATCCATCGGGACTCTTTGCAGCTGATTTTTGCCGGTGCCGGTTACTTTTCTCGTGTACTGGTATTCTTTTGCGGGCAGAAAGCCGAATCTGGGATAGAAGTCGAGAACGCTGTCGTTCGCAAACAGGTAGATGCCGTCGCATCTGCTCTCGAAGTCGGCGAGGATCTGCTGCAGGAGTCTGCGGCAGAGTCCTTTTTTCCGGTGAGAAACGTCGGTCATCACGGTTCCGAGCTGGAGAAAGTGTTTCACGCCGTCCGGCGTGCGGATATCCGTGTGATTCACAGAAACATTGGACAAAATACGTCCGTCTGCGGCGATCGAGTAAGGGCAGTAGGAATCGCTCCAGAAGCCGTTTTGATACCAGTCCTCGAAATCAAGGCCGAAGGTTTTGTGCGCCAGTTCATTAAAGGACGTGCGTAAAGCGTCGTTGTTTCGGTAATTTCTAATGATCTCGTACATCGTGAGACTCCTTTCAGATGACATTGACAATCCTCCCCCCATTTGCTATCATGAATCACACGTGTATCGTCGAAGACGCGGGAAGGGAGATTGATCATGGTAAAACCACAGGCAAATAAAAGAATATCCAAGAGTGACACGTATTTAAACTGTGCCGAGGCGTTTGCCTACAGAAGTACCTGTATTAAGCGAAAATACGGCGCGGTCATCGTAAAAGATGATGCGGTTATTTCCACAGGTTATAACGGTTCCCCAAGAGGGTTGGAGAACTGCTGTGATACCGGCGTCTGTCCGCGGATTCCCCGGAATATGCATCAGGGGGAAGGGTATGAGATCTGCCGTGCCATCCATGCGGAGGCCAACGCGCTGCTAAACTGTTCCAGAGAGCAGACGATGGGAGCTGACCTGTATCTGGCCGGCATCAATCCGCAGGACTGCTCCGTGCATAGAGCAAAGCCCTGTCCCCTGTGTGCCAGAATGATCATTCAGGCCGGGATCAGAAATGTTGTCATGCGGGTCGGAGAGGGGGCTGACAATTATGTGGTAATACCGGCAGAAGAACTGGAATGGTTTCACGAGCCATGATTGTGTGAACGCAACAGTTCAAAAAACGCATCTTCCGGCATCGGTCTGGCATAATAATAGCCCTGTACCTGATCACAGCCGATACTTTGCAGAAGATCGATCTGTTCTTTTGTCTCAACGCCCTCTGCCAGAAGTCCAAGATGCAGCTTTCGGGCCATCGAGACGACTTGTTCGAGGATCAGCCGTCCTTTTTCGGACACCATCATATTTTCTATAAATTTCCGGTCAAGCTTTATGACATCGAAAGGGGTTTCCAGAAGGATATTCAGGGAAGAATAGCCGCTTCCGAAGTCATCCATCAACAACATAAAACCTTCTTCTTTCAACTGCAGGGCTTTTCTGCTCACCTGCTGGTTGTCGGCCGTCTCTGTGATCTCCAGTTCCAGGAGTGTCTTTGGGATTTCATTTTGCCCGATCAGGTCGTCCAGTACCTGAATACATTCGTTATCGCGCAGATGAATGCGGGATACGTTTACAGAAACCGGACAGACTTTAAGACCGGCGTCTATACATTTTTTAATAAACTGACAGGCTCTTTCCCAAATGTAGTAATCTACTTTCTGGATAAAGCCGTTTTCTTCAATGATTGGAATGAACTGGTCGGGATAGATCATGCCGCGGTCGGGATGTTTCCATCTTACCAGCGCTTCGGCACCGATGATCTCGTTTCTGGAGATGCTGTATTTGGGCTGCAGATACATCATAAACTGATTTTCTGTAATGGCGGTCTGCATGTTTTCTTCGATAAATTTTCTGTTGTAGAGGGAGTCCTTAAACTGTTTTTTATAAAATAAAATATGGGTCAGAACATTGTCTTTGGCGGCTCTTCTGGCCATGGCGGCTCTGTCTTCCATCTGCCGTATTTCCATACTCCGGTCTTCTGCCGTATAGACTCCGTAGGTGACCTGCAATTTGATCCCCTTAAACAGGTTGATCTGGCCGTCAAGTTTTTCGATAAAATCGATCAGTTCTTCTTCATTCTCATATTCCATAACGACCATGAATACGTCGCCGCGAAGGTTGACATAATGTTGATCGGGCAGACAGAGTTCTGACAGCCGGCCGATGATAAAATCCAGGATCTCATCGCCGAACCGTTCCCCGTAAGAATCGTTGATGATCTTAAACTTGCAGATATCAAACTGGATAAAACCGAGTTTTCCGGTTGTGGAATGCAGGAGGTTGTTGACGTTTCTCCGGAACCGTTTCAGACTGGCAACGCGTCTGAGCACGCTCTGCATCTCATCATTTTGCGGGATATCTTCGGGCGCGAGTGTACTTTCTGTGATGTCCTTTAAGTAGTCTGAGAGCATTTCTTCGAGAATCTCAATGCTGATATGGATGGCGCGGGGGCATTTTTTCAAGATCAGGCCCTCTTTGCGGATGATGGCCATTTCTTCCGGTATGGAGATATCCTGTCCGAGGATATCACGGCAGTTAACCGCACCGCCTGTCCGCTCCGTAAAAAGGCGTATGAATTCGGCGGTCTTCTGGTTGCCGTATACTTCCAGGTCTCTGTCCTGCGTATCATAGAAGCCAAACGACAGGCCGAGAACTAACAGGGAAGCCGTGATACAGCCGCACACCCCGCCCTGCCGCATGCCGCCCCCGAAGCAGGTGCTGATCTTAAAGGCTGTTTTCAGGTCCAGACCAAAGTCTTCCGCAAATGCGCCAAATAGTGCCTGTGAGCAGTGATACTGTTGATGTAATAACTGGTCTGCTTTTTCTTTGTGTGTCATGTGATACTCCATTTTCTTTCTCTATCTGGCTGTGATAACAATATCCTAACATAGAAAAAGGAACTTGTGAAGCCTGTTGCGGGGACTGCGCCGATACGTTATAATTTTAGCGAATGCGTCGGATAAGGGGGAGCTTTTATGGCGAAAATTTTGGTAGTGGAAGACGATTTGACTCTGAGTGCGGGACTGTGTTTTGAACTGGACAGCAGCGGATATCTGAGCATTGCGGCTTACAGCTGTCAGAAGGTGAGAGCGCTCTTACAGGATACCGTGTTTGATCTGGCTATCCTGGATGTGAACCTTCCGGACGGGAACGGGTTTGATCTGTGCCGGGAGATCAGAGGCCGTCTGCCGGGCGTTCCGGTTATTTTTCTGACGGCCAACGACCTGGAAGAAGATGTTCTGCGGGGATATGCGCTCGGTGCGGATGACTATGTCACGAAGCCGTTTTCCGTGCGGGTCCTGTTACAGCGGATCGAGGTTGCACTGCGCCGCAGCGCGCCTGCCTCTGCGTCAGGAGATCGTTATGACGACGGGTTTTTACGGCTCGATCTGGTCGCGCTGACTGCGGTCAAAGACGGGGAAAACCTGTCGCTTACACCGAATGAGTACAAACTGCTGCGGCTTTTGACTGCCAATGCAGGGAAGATTCTGACGAGAAAACTGCTGCTTGAGAAGCTCTGGGACTGTGATGAGAATTTTATCGATGATCATACGTTAACTGTGACGATGAATCGTCTGCGTGTAAAGATCGAAGCGCAGGACCGGGCGTATATCAGGACAGTGCGGGGAATGGGGTATGTCTGGACGGGGGTGCCTTTATGAGAAAATTCCGGCGTTTTTGTAAGAGGGAATCTGATCTGGCGAATGAGATCTGTGAGACGATAGAGGCGCTGATGCGCGGGGAGGAGCCGGGGAACTATCATCCTTATGAGGATACACAGTTAGCGAAAGTGCAGACCAGACTGATGCAGTATCACAGGATCGTCCGGGAGAGCGAGCAGCAAAACAGAGCGGACAGGCAGAGGCTGCAGGAACTTTTGAGTGACATTTCTCATCAGGTGAAGACACCGCTTGCCAATATCAGAATGTTTATGAATATTTTGCAGGAGCGTGAACTGCCTGTGCAGAAACAGCGGGAATTTCTTTCCACCATGAACGGGCAGGTGGATAAACTGGACTTTCTGATGTATTCTCTGATTAAGATGTCGCGTCTGGAAAGCGGTACCTTTGCTGTGAATATGGAAGAACAGACCGTGTATGAGACGATCGCGGAGGCGCTTAACGGTGTCTTTGCCAAAGCACAGATGAAAAACATTCAGATTGAAGCGCAGTGCGATACGGATCTCACGGCGTATCATGATCCCAGATGGACGGCGGAGGCGCTTGGAAACATTCTGGATAATGCGGTCAAATATACGCCGGAGGGCGGACAGATCCGCATCAGGGCCCTGCCGTGGCAGCTCTATACGCGGATCGAGATAGAAGATACGGGGATCGGTATCCGTGAGGAACATTATCACGATGTGTTCAAACGTTTCTACCGATCGCAGGAAAACGCGGGAGAGGAAGGCATCGGACTGGGGCTCTATCTGGCGCGCTGTATTGTCTCCAGACAGGAAGGCTATATCAGCGTCAGATCACAGGTTGGAAAAGGGACGGTGTTTTCTGTCTTTCTCGTCGCACATGGCGCGGGCAGAAACCGCCGGATGGATCAGGAGGCACTGTTTTAATGGACATCGTTACAGCCAGACAGCTAAAGAAATATTACAGAGAGGGGAAGCATGTCGTGAAAGCGCTTGACGGACTTGATCTGACGGTACAAAGAGGAAAATTCACGGCGGTCATCGGGAATTCCGGGTCGGGAAAGACGACCCTTCTGCATGTGATAGGAGGATTATGTAAACCGACAGAGGGCGAGATACTGGTCGGCGGCATGGCGCTTTCAGCGCTTACGGAAGAAGAGCTGACGGTCTTCAGGCGCAGGAGGATTGGCTTTGTATTTCAGGAGGATTCGCTTGTCCCGGAACTGACGGTGCTGGAAAATATTTTGATTCCGCTGGCAATGGACGATGCCAGGCCGGATGAACGCTTTCTGAAGGGGATTTTTTCTTTTCTGGGACTGGAGGGAAAAGAAAACGCATTTCCGGATATGCTGTCGGGGGGACAGAAACAGCGTGCGGCCATTGCCCGGGCGCTGATCACCAAACCGGACATCATTCTGGCGGATGAGGCAACGGGGAGTCTTGATGGAAAGAACGCGCAGAATGTGGCGCAGCTGTTGAAGCGGTCCGTCGACTGCTTTCATCAGACGCTGCTCTTTGCGACGCATAACAGAGAGATTGCGCAGCTGGCCGATGCCGTGATCTGTCTGCGGGACGGACAGGTATGCCCTGAGATTTCCTGACAGAGCGTTCTGTCTGTGCCGGACTCACATAAGGTACAAAACTGTAACAAAACTGTAACATGACTGTGCCGTTGCTGTAACGCCCGCGTGCTATGATAGAGGCAGACAGCAGGAGTGAAGGAGGAGATCATGTTATGAATAAGATGTTAAAAACACTGGCGGGGCGTAGTTTTGCGGCGTCACGAATGCGGAATCTCATTGCGGCACTGGCAATTGCCCTGACAGCGCTTCTATTTGCATCGGTTACGACAATGACGGTCGGGGCGATGCAGTCTATGAACCTTACCATGCAGATGCAGAAAGGGAGCAGATCGGACGGCGATTTCCGCAACATGAACAGAGAACAGTTTGAACAGCTGCAGGCAGTCGACTGGATCAGGGAGGCTGGTCTGCGGATGCCTGTCAGTTTTTTGGAGAATGCAAAACGTCACAACGTAGAATTTGATGTGCTGGACGAAGTGCAGGCGGAACTGACTTTTTGTATGCCGCAGTACGGAAGCGTACCGGAAGCCGCCGATGAGGTCGTCGCATCGGATCAGGCCATCCGGGCGCTGGGAGCGGAACCGGAAATCGGCGCGCAGATTGTCATTGCTTTTACGGTGCATGGGAAGGCATATGAACTGCCCATGAAGGTGTCCGGTTATTATGAGACGTCAAACAGTCAGCTCAGTGTGATGTGGACAGGTACGGCATTCCGGGATGCGTATCCCGATATTTTCCGGTACACATATGACAGGGACGGAGAAATGGCCGGCACGTATTATTCGGATATTATGGTCAAAAGCGCGGACGGCCTCAAGGAGCGCATGGAAGAACTCTCCCGGACGCTGGGAGGAAATCCGGATGATATGAAGGCGGCCAATTATCTGCCCGCGGTCGTTAACAGGATGACAAATCCGGCGCCGGATGCAGGTGTGATCGTGATTACCGTTTTGTTTGCCGCTTTGTTTATGTTCTGCGGTTATCTGCTGATCTACAATGTGTTTGATATTGCCGTGATGCAGGAAATCCGAAGGTACGGGCTGTACCGGACGATCGGGATGGGAGGCAGGCATGTCAGAAAGCTGTTAAACTGTCAGGTTTTGTGGCTTTCCGCCCTCGGTATCCCGATTGGACTGCTGTTTGGTTATGTCACCGGAAGGACGGCACTGCCGTATATTATGGAGATTTTTGCGGATGAGTATCATACACTTTTGGTGAGCGTGACGCCTTCTCCGCTCATCTTTGCGGCGGCGGCCCTCCTGACGGTGCTGACAGTGTGGGTCAGTACGAGAAAGCCTGTGAAAAAGGCGGTGGAGATCCCGCCGATCGAGGCATTCCGCTATGTGGAAAAGAGCACGGGCAGGCGCAGTGCGAGAAAAAGCGCTTTTGGAGCGAGTCTTGCAAGGCTTGCCTGGTCCAATCTGGGACGGAATAAAAGAAGAAGCGCCTTTATTCTGATCTCGCTTGCACTCTGTATGATACTGCTTAACTGCGCCGGAATCATCGCAGACAGCGTGGATGTGGAGAAACAGGCGTCCTGGATGATCCGTACCGATTTTGCCGTCGTCAATCTGGTGAGTACGAATAATATGGAAGGCTTCAAGCGCAGGGAGGAAGCGTTAAAGAAAGAAACGATTGCGGACATTGCCGCACAGCCCGGCGTGAGGGAAGGGACGGCAATTTATAAAAATACGATGGATGACACAGATGTCACTTATAGTTTTTCCCATGTGGAGGCGCTTTTGGCAGAGCCGCATGACGAATCCGGCATCGGATCCAATATGATAGAAACACCGGAGGCAGACAGCCTTTCCATACTGTGGGATGAGAATGGGATTGTGTTTGGACTCGGTGAGGATAAGCGGCCCATCTGCAATGTATATGGTATGGAGGAAGCGGCGCTTACACGGATGGATCTTCGGGAAGGAGAATGTGATGCCCACACCCTTTACCAGAAGATGGAAAACGGGGAGGGCGTGCTCGTGGGTGTGCCGTTAAATCGAAATGACATGACTTATTATGAAGTATTTGATCTGACGGAAATCGGAGAGACGATAAGTGTTTATAAAGACGGACAGCTGATAAAAGAACTGCCCGTTCTGGCAAAGGCCGGCATTAACGGGGACGACGAGGAAATCGGCTTTACCTGTGCGGGACCTTTGCGTGTCGGTCACGACGGACTGTTTCTGTATCTGCCTGCCGGCGTGTATCAGGAAATATATGACGATCCTGTCATATATAAATATTCATTCAACATGGAGGAAGACAAAAGAGCGGATATGGAGACCTGGCTTGCAGACTATATGGAAAATGTGGACGTCAGTATCGATTATCTGTCCGCACAGTCGGCCCGTGAGAGCGCGTTTGCAATGCGCAGAATGATCCGGTTTGTGGGAGGATTAATCGGTGTGATCTTCGGGTTTGCAGGGGTATTAAATCTTGTGAACATGGTCATCACGACAATTCTGACGAGACGCCATGAGTTTGCGACCATGCAGAGCATCGGGATGACACAGCGCCAGCTGACGAAAATGATGGTGTTAGAGAGTCTTTACTATGCGGCGGGAGCCTGTATCCTTGGTATGACCGGGGCGGTCATTCTGGCCTTTACCCTTGTGCGGGGCATTGTACAGACCCAGTGGTTTTTATCGTTCCGCTTTACGTTATTACCGGCGGCAGCGGTGATGCCCGTCTTATTCGTGACGGCGTTTATCGTGCCTGTCGCGGCGCTGCGCACGTTTTATCATGACAGTATCGTGGAGCAGCTGCGTATTGCGGGGTAGCAGTCGGCAGACAGCAGGGCAAAGAGTATAGGACAGATCAGGCAACAGGAGGGAATCAGAAATGAATTGCATCTTAAAAGCAAGCGGGTTAAAGAAATATTACGGAAAAAATGACACGGTCGTCAAAGCGCTTGACGGCGTTGATTTAGAAATAGAGGAAGGAAAGTTTACCGCGATCATCGGTACGTCCGGCAGCGGCAAATCTACGTTGTTAAATATGTTCGGCGGACTGGATACGCCGACGTCCGGCAGCATAAAAATCGGTGAGACGGAACTTGGCGGACTGGGCAAAGAGGAAGCGGCAGCTTTCAGGCGCAGGCAGATCGGTTTTGTCTTCCAGAACTATAATCTGATTCCGGTGTTAACGGTGTGGGAAAACATTGTATTTCCGATTTCTTTAGACAACCGGAAACCGGATAAAGACTTTATCATGAAGATCGTGACCATGCTCGGACTGGAGCACAGGCTGGACAGTCTGCCCGGAAACCTCTCCGGCGGTCAGCAGCAGCGTGTTGCGATCGCCAGAGCGCTGGCATCGAAACCGGCGATCCTTTTAGCGGATGAACCGACCGGAAATCTGGATTCCAAAAGCAGCAATGATGTCATCGGATTATTGAAGATGACGGGCAGTGAATTTCATCAGACGATTGTCATGATCACTCATAACCCGGAGATCGCACAGATGGCGGATCGGATCGTACAGATTGAGGACGGAAAGATAAAATCCGTATCAACGCCCTAGACAAACCACCCCCGGATAAGGTATACTGAATGTAGCTTTGCAACAGTACCAAATGGGGATAGGAGAGGGATAGGGCATGGAGTATAAGGCAGTTCCTTTTGAGAAAAGGATGAAAGAGAACATCAGGAATTATGCGATGGATAATCTGTATCCGGTGGACGCTTTGCGGGCACAGTTAAAGGCGCTTGCATCGATCACGGGAATAGAGCTTCTGCTCACCGACAGGCACGGGGAAAAAGTGGTTTCTGTGGGAAATTTCGCGGGATTCACGCCGGATGTTGTCGGGGAGCCGGGCAGAAAGATAAAAGTTTACAACAGGACGATTGCACATCTGTATGTGAAGACCGACGGGGTATCCCCGGATCAGGCGCAGGATGTGGAAGGCATGCTGGATGCGACGGTAGAATTATTTTCCCGTCTGGGCGAGGAGGCATATCTGCACAGAGAATGCGCCATTTACATGGATGAGCTGGAAGAGCGGTTGGACGAAAAACATACACAGACGGCTGACGGCGGGAAGGAAGATGTGCTGACCGGAGTTTTTCATAAGTTCTATTTTGAAGAGCGCATGAAAGATATCGACCGTTCGGAAGTGGTTCCGGTGGCAGTCATCAATGCCAATATCAATGACTGGAAATATGTCAACGATCATTTCGGGGATGAGGAGAGCGACCGGCTGATCAGGACGATCGCAGGATTTCTCAAAAAAGAAGCAAAACCGGATTATGTCATCGGGCGTGTAGACGGGGACGTGTTTGTTATCCTGATCCCGATGGCGGAGGATGGCGAGGCGGAGGCATACTGCCAAAGCGTGCAGGAGGCGTGTCTTGCGTTTGAGGATCCTATTCTTGCACCGTCCGTGGCGTGCGGCATCGTCCACAAGACCAATGTGGAAGAAGAGATAGCCGATAAGCTTCCGGATGCGGAATACGAGATGTTTAATAACAAATTTGAGATCAAAAATGCGCCCGGATACAGGCAGAGGCTGGAAAAGAGAAAGTAAAGGTCTGATCGGCGTGACAAAAAAGGGTCGGCTATCCGGATAGCTAACTCTTTTTTTGTCACAAACTGCACTGCTGAGGGCAGGGAAAGGCACAGGGGTGATATGGAACCGATAAAGATGCTCTATTGTGAGAACTGCCATGCCCCGATACCGGAAGATCGTGCGAAATGCCCTTACTGCGGGGCATTCCATGCATCCGGCGGTGAGAAAAAATATATGGAACGGCTCTATGAACTGAAGGAGGACGTGGAAGAACTTTCCGCCTTACCGGCCGCAGAGTACCGCAGGGAAATGGGTAAGGCCGTGCGCCTGGTCCGCGTTATGCTCCTTCTTTTTGCAGCGGCGGCGGCCATTGCGGGGATCCTTTTTTACTGCAGTCGAAAGCTGGGAGGCTTTGGGCCCTCCGAGGAAGAGCGCAAGGCGCAGATGCTGTGGGAGCAGGAAAATTTTCCGCGGCTGGATGTCATGTATGATGCAGGGGACTATGACGCGATTCTGGAATTTGAGTATGAAACGAACCAGGAGGAGTACCATTCACTGTCAAACTGGAAGCATTATGATTTCCTGAATGCTTACAGATGGTATCTGTCCTGCAAAGAGGAAGCCGCAAAAGCGGCAGCGGGCGTGTCTTCTGAGGAGGATGTGTTCTGGTGCCTCATAGACGCCATGTTTTTGCTGCAGGAACAGCCCTGGGTCACTTATACGGAGGCAGAAAAGGAGCTGATCGCCGGCTACCGCGGGGAGGTCAGGGAACTGCTGGGCACACAGTTTGGCATGCAGGCGGCTGCGGTCGATGCCTTATATGAGAAATGCTGCGTCACGGATGAGTATGGTACATGGTTTGATTATGATACGGCCAAAAAGGTCATAAAAAAATATGTGGATCAGAACATAAAATAGAACAAGAGCAAAATCAGTGAGAAAGGTTGTACAGGATCATGAAATGTCCCACATGCGGCGCCAGTCTGCAGATTGAGGATGAGAAATGCCCTTTTTGCGGAAATGAGAATCCTTTTGCCGTTAAGCACCGGCAGGATATGCAGTATTATCATCAGGAATTTCAGAAAACAAAACAGGAAACGGAGAAAAAAGTACGTCATTTTCATTCGTTAACGGTCAGGATCACGGTCATTGCGGTGCTTCTTTTGCTGATCTCAGGGATGGCCTGCATGATTGATACCGGCGCCTATTATGTGTGGAGCGGCCAGGTAGAGAAAGACATCGCAAAAAACAGACAGGACTATGCACAGAAGCTGGGCGCCTTTGAACAGGAGGGAGACTGGCTGGGGCTGTATGCTTTTTATGATGCCAAAAATCTGGGCCATACGGATGCTTTTCGTGAGTACATGGTTCTTTATTACACAATCTTTGATTACAAATGCATTCTCAACAACATCACGCGATTGCGAAACGGCCGCTCTTATTACAGTGCGTCCGAAGCCGCTGATCAGATCGCGCAGTACCTTGACAGCTTTTATCAGTCCGTGGAACGGACCACGTATGAGAGCGCATATTATGAAGACAGCTATAAAACGGAGCATCAGGAGGCATATGCCCGCATCAGGCAGGATCTGGAGGCGGTGCTGGCAGCTTACTGTCATCTGACAAAAGAAGAATTGGAGGCGCTGCCTGATTATTCTATTGCCAAAAAGGGAAAGCTCATAGAAGAAGGACTGCTTCGGGAAGTAGATATGGACGGGGGGAAGGAGGCGGCAGAAGAATGAACCGTGGTCAAAAAACACAGTCACAGCCCGGGCATGCACGCAGGGATGTTCTGTTAAATATTATAATGAGTGTGCTCTGCTTTATTTTGATTGTACAGTGCTTTTTATTCATCGTCAGACTCAGGGATTATCAGAGGGTATACACGGCTGATGAATCCGCGCTGATTAGCCAGCTGACTTATCAGGAATATGACATGCTTATGGACTATGTATACCGCAATGAGGCCAGAAATGTGCCGGTCACAGGGGACATGGCAAAGATCTATGCGGTCGCGCATTACTATGAAGCGGCGATGCTCGCGCATGCCCACCAGACGGCAGGCAATTCGCAGCCGGCACAGCAGAGACGCGCGCAGATGCAGGAATATGAGAAGCAGATGGGAGAGTATGATTTTGTAAAAGAAGAGATCCGGGAGATTCTGGGAGCGGAAGAAGGTAATTTCTAAAAAAAGTATTAAATCCCATTTTTTAGGAAATAGTAAGAAAAGATAAGATAATAAGAGAAAAAAAGAGATAATAAGAGAATATAACATGATATTTGACTTTGCTTGCAGTTGCAAAGTCAAATGGATGAAATTAATATAGGCTTAACGATTAGCACTCAACACAAATGAGTGCTAACAAAACAAATAGAAGCGGTAACTGTGAAATGGAAAACAGTTGCGGAAAAGGGAATCATATAAGGAGGCAGAAAAATATGAAATTAGTACCACTTGGCGACAGAGTCGTATTGAAACAGTTAGTAGCTGAGGAAACAACGAAATCAGGCATCGTCCTTCCGGGACAGAGCAAAGAGAAACCGCAGCAGGCAGAAGTCATCGCGGTTGGACCGGGCGGAGTCGTTGACGGAAAAGAAGTGAAGATGGAAGTAAAGGTCGGCGATCAGGTGATCTATTCCAAATATTCCGGAACAGAAGTAAAGATTGAGGAAGAAGAATATATCATTGTGAAACAGAATGACATTCTGGCAGTTTGCGAATAACCTTTCGTTTTGACAAAGACGAATCAGAATCGTGTAAAATAATTTAGGAGGCAGTATAATCATGGCAAAGGAAATTAAATTTGGTGCGGAGGCAAGAGCCGCACTGGAAGCAGGCGTAAATCAGTTGACCGATACCGTAAGAGTGACACTTGGACCGAAAGGAAGAAACGTTGTCCTGGATAAATCCTATGGCGCTCCCCTCATCACAAACGACGGTGTTACGATCGCCAAAGAGATCGAGCTGGCTGACCCTTTTGAGAACATGGGCGCACAGCTTGTAAAAGAAGTGGCGACAAAGACAAACGACGTTGCAGGTGACGGTACGACGACAGCGACCGTTCTGGCACAGGCGATGGTCAATGCAGGAATCAAGAACCTGGCGGCAGGCGCAAATCCGATCATTTTAAGAAAAGGTATGAAGAAGGCAACAGATACCGCGGTGGAAGCAATCGCAAAGATGAGCTCCAAAGTAAACGGCAAAGAGCACATTGCGAGAGTAGCGGCTGTTTCTTCCGGTGATGAGGAAGTAGGACAGCTGGTAGCAGACGCGATGGAGAAGGTATCCGGCGACGGCGTTATCACGATCGAAGAGAGCAAGACGATGCTGACAGAGCTCGATCTCGTAGAAGGTATGCAGTTTGACAGAGGCTACATCTCCGCATATATGGCAACCGATATGGATAAGATGGAAGCAGTATTGGAGAACCCTTATATCCTGATCACAGATAAGAAGATCTCTAACATTCAGGAAATCCTGCCGATCCTTGAGCAGATCGTACAGTCCGGCGCAAAACTGCTGATCATTGCAGAAGACGTGGAAGGCGAAGCGCTGACGACACTGATCGTCAACAAACTGCGCGGCACATTCAATGTGGTAGCGGTTAAGGCACCCGGCTATGGCGACAGAAGAAAAGCTATGCTGGAAGACATTGCGATCCTCACAGGCGGTCAGGTAATCAGTTCTGAACTTGGTCTGGAATTAAAGGACGCTACGATGGAACAGCTCGGACATGCGAAATCTGTAAAAGTTCAGAAAGAGAATACAGTCATCGTTGACGGCGAGGGCGACAAAGAAGCGATCCAGGCGAGAATCGGCCAGATCAAAAAACAGATCGAAGAGACAACATCTGATTTCGATAAAGAAAAATTACAGGAACGTCTTGCGAAACTGGCAGGCGGCGTTGCGGTTATCCGCGTAGGTGCAGCGACAGAGACCGAGATGAAAGAAGCAAAACTGCGCCTGGAGGACGCTCTTGCAGCGACCAGAGCGGCAGTGGAAGAAGGAATTATCGCAGGCGGCGGTTCTGCATATATCCATGCATCCAAAGAAGTTGCCAAACTGGCAGACTCTCTCGAAGGCGACGAGAAGACCGGTGCACAGATCGTTCTCAAAGCGCTTGAGGCTCCGTTATATCATATCGTTGCCAATGCAGGCCTGGAAGGTTCCGTTGTCATCAATAAAGTAAGAGAATCCGAAGTGGGAGTGGGCTTTGATGCGCTGAAAGAAGAGTATGTCAACATGGTTGACGCAGGGATCCTTGATCCTGCCAAAGTATCCAGAAGCGCACTGCAGAATGCGACAAGCGTTGCCTCCACACTGCTCACAACAGAGTCCGTTGTGGCGAACATCAAAGAGCCTGAACCGCCGATGCCGGCAGGCGCAGGAATGGGCGGCATGATGTAAAATACGAAGAGAAGTTCTAGGGCTCGCGCCAATGGGCGCTTCGCCAAGAACTTCTACGGTTCGTAAGCGAACCTCCTTCGTATCGAAGAATGCCCTAAAGGACATTCTTCACTGGTTTGATTGCGAAGCAATTTCTGTCGGGCTGAGAAGCAGAAGGAACTTCTACAAAAACTAAAATTAAGAGACATGGTACAGAAATGCGCTGTGTCTCTTTTTGGAACTTTAAAGAATTTTTTTATTGCGGTGTTTTTTTAGGTATATTGACTATAAACCCCCCTTGCTGTATTCTTAACATTAAGCAATTGTAAACTTGCGGATTTTATCTGTTGAAAGTATAATGTATAGTACCAAATCATAATGAAATATTATAATAGATAGTAGATACTGCTATGAGTGAAGCGGCTGGTGATGAGAATGGCGACAGAAGAAAAAAAAGAAGTTGTTTTTGATGATGGAAGAATTGAATCGATTGAAGAGTTTCAGAGTCCTGAGGCGCTGTATCAGGAGTTGATTGCGCGTGTGCGGAAATACCATCCTTCCGATGATATTTCTCTGATCGAGAAAGCATATCAGGAGGCCAGTGCGGCGCATAAGGATCAATTTCGCAAGTCAGGGGAACCGTATATCATACACCCGTTATGTGTGGCGATCGTCCTTGCAGATCTGGAAATGGACAAAGAGACGATCGTAGCAGGGCTTTTGCATGATGTCGTGGAAGACACACCGATCACGGACGCGGAGGTTCAGGAAAGATTCGGTGCGGACGTTGCTCTTTTGGTGGACGGAGTCACGAAACTCGACAAACTGGAATTTCACGGGGAAAAGAGTAATGACAAGGATGCGGAGAAACTGGAGCGGCAGGCGGAAAACCTGCGGAAGATGTTTCTGGCGATGGCGAGGGACATCCGTGTCATTATCATCAAACTTGCAGACAGACTGCATAATATGAGGACATTGCAGTACAGGAAACCGGAGAAACAGCAGGAGGTTGCCAGAGAAACGCTGGACATTTATTCACCGATTGCGCAGCGGCTCGGCATTTCCAAGTTAAAGGTGGAACTGGATGATCTGTCACTCAAATATTTAGAACCGGAAGCCTATTATGAACTGGTGGATACGATTGCAGTCCGTAAGAGTGTCCGGGAGAAATATATCCAGTCGATCGTGGATGAAGTCAGCGAGCATATCAGTCATGCAGGAATCAAGGCGCAGATTGACGGGCGCATCAAGCATTTTTTCAGTATTTATAAAAAAATGAAAAACCAGAACAAGACAATCGATCAGATTTATGATCTGTTTGCGGTACGCATTATTGTCGATACGGTACAGGACTGCTATGCGGCGCTTGGAGTCATTCATGAAATGTACAAACCGATTCCGGGACGTTTCAAGGATTATATTTCCGTTCCAAAGGCCAACATGTATCAGTCGCTGCATACAACGCTGATCGGTTCCGGCGGACAGCCGTTCGAGATACAGATCCGTACTTACGAGATGCATAAGGCGGCCGAATACGGAATTGCCGCGCATTGGAAATATAAAGAAGCTTCTGACGGAAAAAAGGTGGAAACGCAGGAAGAAGAGAAGCTGGTATGGCTGCGGCAGATTCTGGAATGGCAGCAGACAGCGGAAGACAACAAGGAATTTATGAAGCTGTTAAAGAGCGATCTGAATCTTTTTTCCGACCATGTCTATTGTTTCACGCCCAATGGAGATGTCAGGAACCTTCCGGCAGGTTCCACACCGATCGACTTTGCGTACTGTATTCACAGCGCGGTCGGCAACAGGATGATCGGCGCGAGAGTAAACGGCAAGCTTGTGACGATCGATTACGAGATTAAAAACGGTGACCGCATTGAAATTATGACGTCCCAGAATTCCAAGGGGCCGAGCCGGGACTGGCTTAATATCGTAAAGAGCACACAGGCCAAAAATAAGATCAATCAGTGGTTTAAACAGGAACTCAAAGAAGATAACATTATAAAGGGAAAGGAACTCATTTTAAATTACTGTAAGGCAAAATCCATCAATACGCAGGATGTTCTGATGCCGCAGTATGAGGAAGCCATCATGAAGAAATATGGTTTCCGTGACTGGGATTCTGTACTGGCTGCAGTCGGACATGGCGGGCTCAAAGAGGGCCAGATCATCAACCGGATGCAGGAGATGTATGACAATGAACATAAAAAAGAGAGATCCGATGAGGACATTCTGGCTGAGGTAAAAGAGAATGCACAGTTTAACCGGATGCGCCCCGGAAAAAGTTCCAGCGGCATCGTGGTCAAGGGCATTCACGATGTGGCGGTCAGATTTTCCAAATGCTGTTCCCCGGTACCGGGAGATGAAATTGTCGGTTTTGTGACAAGAGGACGGGGGGTTTCCGTTCACCGGACGGATTGCATCAACATTTTGAATCTGCCGGAGATTGACCGCGTGCGGCTGATCGATGCGGAATGGCAGCAGACGGTGGAAGAAAACGGGGATGAGAAATATCTTGCAGAGATCAGCGTTTATGCCAATAACCGAAATGGTCTGTTAGCCGATATTTCAAAAGCGCTGACAGAACGCAATATTGACATTCTGAGTCTGAATACAAAGGTCAACAAGAAAGAGACCGCGACCATGTCGATCAGTTTCGAGATCAGGAGCAGAGACGAACTCAACCGCATTATCGATAAGATCAGGATGATAGACAGCGTTATTGATATCGAAAGGACAACAGGCTGATCGTTACGGGAGTAAGATCAGAATTCGGCCGGATCTGCGTTTGAGCCGGTGAAAGCAGAAAGTGAGGACACGTATGTCAGATTTGAAAATCGGGAGGTTGATGCTGGGCATCTGCCAGACAAACTGTTATTTTGTATACAAAGAGGGGACAAAGGATGTCATTTTCTTTGATCCGGCCGATAAGGGCGACTATATTTACGAGACGTTACAAATCAAGGGCTTCCGGGTAGCGGGCATTTTGCTGACGCACGGCCACTTTGACCATATCTGGGGGACGAATAAGCTGCGTGAACTTTCCGGGGCGCCGATCTACGCTTATGAAAAGGAAAAAGAACTGTGTGAGGATGCCGTCACGAATGTTTCTGATCAGGTTGGCAGGCCTTATACGGTGATACCCGACAGATATTTAAAAGACGGGGAAGAGATCACGATCGCGGATATGACCTGTAAGCTGATTGCAACGCCGGGGCATACGGTTGGGAGCTGCTGCTATTATTTTGAGGAGGACGGCATACTGATCAGCGGGGACACGCTGTTTCAGGAATCTGTGGGCAGAACGGACCTGCCTACAGGCAGCATGAGCGAAATCGTGCGTTCGATCAGGGAACGGCTGTTTGTTCTGCCGGATACCGTAAGAGTATATCCCGGACATGGTGAAACAACGGATATCGGGCATGAGAAAAAGTACAATCCGTTTTGTTAAGCGTTTTGTCAGGATAAAAAAATGTTTTGCAGGCGGTTGGGAGGAGCCTTCCAATCGCCTGCTTTTTAGAAAAATGACTGTAGATCAGAAAAGGCCGGCACAGGAGAGGGAAAAGGGCAGGAAATGAAAATGGAGACGGAAGTGGAAAGGGAAAGCGGATTACAGGCGGAATCAGACGGAAAATCAGACAGCAGTAACCAGGTAAGGGGCTTAAACAGGGATGTGATCAAGTACATAGCAATGGTTACGATGTTACTCAACCACATTGCACATACTTTACTGCCCCACGGTACGGCATTACAGTTTATTTTTGAATTTGCGGGCTATTTTACTGCGCCCACGATGTGTTATTTTCTGGTGGAAGGGTATGAATACACGCGTTCCAAGAAAAAATATGGACAACGACTGCTGGTGTTTGCAGTGATTTCACAGTTTGCGTTTTCTTATGCGTTTTCCTTTGGAGCGCTAAATATGATCTACACGCTTTTTATCTGTTTTCTGATTCTGGTCGTGAAGGAAAAGATGAAAGAGGGTGGGTTAAAGACACTTGTCACGGTCTTGCTCGTTCTGGTGACGGCCGTTGGTGACTGGCCGTTCATGGCAGCGATCTATACACTCCTGTTTGCCAGTCATAAGGGATCAAAAACAGGGATGGTACGTTCCTATGCGGCAGCCTATCTGATCTTTGTGTTGTTCAATCTGCCGCAGTATATGGTATCGCCTCTGTATTCTACCGTGGAGGCAGTGCTTCTCGGTCTTTTATCGGGGATCGCGGTGCTCATCTCCGGTGTAGTCGTCCTGTTTTTGTATAACGGAAAGCGGGCCGGACATGGCAGAACGTTTTCCAAATGGTTTTTCTATCTGTTTTATCCGGGACATTTGTTTGCGATCGGGCTGATCGAACGTTTTTTGATGTGAGAACGTGATTGAGAAAAAACGGAAGGAGTATCTGTATGTCACAGTCGGTATCATCGCTTGCAAAAGAAGTGATCCGTCTGGCGCATGACGGAATTTTGATGAATATGCGCTTTCTGGACGTTGCATTGTCCAAATTGCGGCTGGAAGAAAAAGAGCAGATGGGAGCATTTGTTTTTGACGGAGCCGTACTGTTTTACGATCCGCGCCTGCTGCTTGCCAGGTATCGGGCAGAGCCTCATTTTATGGTCAGGCTCTATCTGCATGTGCTGCTGCACTGTATTTTTTACCACGGGTTCCAGACAGATAAACTGGAGCGGGAATACTGGGATCTGGCAACCGATATCGCGGTGGAGAACACGATTCTGGAGATGCACTTTCATCTGGCACAGCTGCAGTCAGACATGTTGCTGCAGGGCAGGATGGACCTTTTGAAAAAGCAGGCCGGAGGCCTGACCGCGGAAAAGATCTACAGACATTTCCGGATTGAGCCGCCCTCATCGAAAGCGGTGAAAGAGTGGCGCGCACTCTGTCATTATGATGAGCATCTTTACTGGGATAAAAAAGAGGAACTTACGCTTTCCGGGGAGGAATGGAGAAAGGTAAGTGAACGCATCAGGGCGGATTTAAAAAGCTTTTCCAGAGACAGGAATCCGTCTGAGAGCATGGAGGAAAATCTGCGGGAGGCTGTGCGGGAGAAATATGACTATACGGATTTTTTGCGCCGCTTTATGGTGATGGGGGAGACGATACAGGTAAATGATGACGAATTCGATTATATTTATTATACGTACGGACTGTCCCATTACGGCAACATGCCGTTGGTGGAACCGCTTGAATACAAAGACGCCAACAAGATCAGGGATTTTGTGATCGCGCTCGATACCTCCGCTTCCTGCAGGGGAGAGGTGGTACAGGCTTTTTTGAAAAAGACTTATCAGATCATGCAGCAGAGGGAGAATTTTTTCCGCAAGATCAACGTGCACATCATTCAGTGTGATCATGAGGTGCGCAGTGACACTGTGATCACCTGTGAGGAAGATTTTGACCGTTTCATGAAAACCGGGAAGCTCACGGGGTTCGGGTCCACGGATTTCAGGCCGGTTTTTGCCTATGTGGAGAATCTGCAGCGGGAAGGTGCGTTTGAAAACCTCAAAGGGCTGCTTTATTTTACGGACGGCTATGGGATCTATCCGGAGCAGATGCCGGATTATGATACCGCATTTATTTTTCTGGGAGAGGACGGGGAAGCGCCGGCGGTGCCGCCGTGGGCGATCCGGATCATACTGCCGGAGGAAGAACCGTCTGCGGAGCGCTTTTCATGAGGGAAGCGGAATGGGAAAGGAATGTAAATCAGGATGAACATTAAACAGGCAAAGGAATATATCAAAGATTCTGTCAAATTGTATTTAAAGAAAGATGAAGAAGGGGAGTACCGGATCCCGGTGGTCAGACAGCGGCCGGTGTTTCTGCTTGGCGCGCCTGGAATCGGAAAGACTGCCATTATGGAACAGATTGCACAGGAACTGGGCATTGCGCTTGTATCTTACTCGATGACACATCATACGAGACAGTCGGCGCTGGGGCTTCCATTTATCGCGCACAGGGAATACGAAGGGCGCTCCTATGACGTGTCGGAATATACGATGAGCGAGATCATCGCGTCCATCTATGATGTCATGCGGGAGAGCGGTATCCGGGAGGGGATTCTTTTTCTGGATGAGATCAATTGTGTGTCGGAGACGTTAGCGCCGTCCATGCTGCAGTTTTTGCAGTACAAAGTGTTTGGCCGCCATAAAGTGCCGGAAGGGTGGGTGATCGTGACGGCAGGCAATCCGCCCGAATATAATAAGTCGGTGCGGGAATTTGATATCGTCACGCTCGACCGGATGAAGATTCTGGAGGTGGAGGCGGACTATGCGGTCTGGAAAGAATATGCCAGAGACAAAAATCTGCATACCGCGGTCTTAAATTATCTGGATCTGAAAAAGGAAGATTTTTATCAGGTGGAGACGACGGTCCGCGGTAAGAATTATATTACCGCGAGAGGATGGGAGGATCTGTCTACGGTGATATCGCTCTATGAAGAAGAGGGGATGCCCATAGAGGAATCCCTTGTAGAGCAGTATATCAGGAATCCGAGGGTGGTTAGAGAGTTTGGCGCTTATTATGATCTGTATCGGAAATATAAAAAAGATTATCGCATCGAGGACATTCTGTCGGGACATGTGCCGGCACAGACTGCGGAGAAGGCGAGGAAGGCAGATTTTGACGAGAGACTTTCCCTGATGGGAATGCTGCTTGATTATGTACAGCACGATATCCGGGAGAATATGGAACGGTATGACTATATCACGAATTTGCTCGTGCATATGAAGGCGCTCAAAGGCAGTGCGGAGAGCGGCGGAAAGGAAGCTGTACGGGCGCTTTTGGAGAAACAGATCCAGGGCAGGCAAAAAGGCATGGAAGCGCTGCAGAAGGCAGGCTCTTTGTCCGACAGGGAAAAGAGAAAGTACCGGCGTGTCATCCGTTTCCTGTCGGACTGTGAAAAGGCGCTGCGGCTGGCGGATACGGAGCAGACAGACGGCCAGGCAGCCATGCAGCTTTTGAAAGAGCGCTATGATGCGGAAACTGTTTCCTACAAAAAAGAGACGGAACAGACCGGGCATAAGCTGCATTACCTGTTTGCCTTTGTGGAGGAGACGTTTGGTTCCGGCAACGAAATGCTGGTGCTTTTGACGGAATGTACGGTGAATCAGGACAGCGCGAAGTTTATCAGTCTGTATGGCAGTGAGGACTATATAAAACACAATGAAGAAATGATGGTGTCTGAGCGCGGAGATGTACTGATGCGGGAGATTGAGAAACTGGAAATGTTGGAAAATGAGAAACCGGAAATCTGAAACCGGCAGGAATTAGGAAGCCGGAATAAAAATGCAGTCTCCTGCGGGCTGAGAGGAAGGCATGGTGGGCAGTATGGCCTGTAAAATTGTGATCATTGAGGATGAAGCAATCATCCGGAGAGAATTAAAACTTCTTTTGGAAAACGCCCTGTATGAGGTGTTTTCTCTCGAAGACTTTCACGACGCGGCCGCACAGACGGTCAGTTTCATGCCGGATCTGGTGCTTTTGGATGTCAACCTTCCCGATTGCAGCGGTTTTGATGTGTGCACACAGATCAGGGAACGATCCCGGGTGCCTGTAATCTTTCTGACCAGCCGTACAGATGCCATGGATGAGCTGACGGGGATGTTGAAGGGCGGGGACGACTACATTACAAAGCCTTATCAGCCGTCGATCCTTCTGGCGCGGATCGCGGCGGTGTTAAAAAGGACAAAGGGCAATGCGTTCGGGGAGACACTGCAGTTTTCTCATAATGGCGTGGAGCTGGATCTCTCCCGCTGCAGCCTGCGAGTGGGAGACAAAAGCGCGGAGCTGACCAAAAATGAGATGAAGATCCTGCATCGGCTGTTCCGGCAGCCGGGGCAGTATGTGTCCCGCATGGAACTGATCGAGTATCTGTGGGAAAACCAGATTTTCATTGACGATAATACATTGAGCGTTCATGTGACGAGAATCCGGGAGAAATTAAGGCAGATGGGCGTCACCGATTTTATCGGGACGAAAAGGGGAGTCGGATACAGGATATGAGACCGGGACTTTTTTTGAAGGACAGATTTCTGCTGCTCTTACTACATGTCGTGTGTATGGGGCTTTTGTCGGCATTCCTTGGCCTGACAGGATATGAGGAAGAAAAGGTGCTTCTGATCCTGTGTGCATGGCTGTTGATCCTGACTGCCTGGCTGACAGTCACCTATTTGCAGCGCAAAAAATATTTTGACGAGACCGCGCAGATCCTTGAGAAGATGGAGCAGAAATACCTTCTGGGTGAACTGCTGCCGGTTTCTTTCCGGCTGGAGGATAGGCTGTACCGGCAGATGCTGCGTCGTTCCAACAAGTCTGTGATCGAGCGTATCCGGCAGCTGGAAGAGGAAAAGCGGGAGTATAAAGAATTT
Organism: uncultured Lachnospiraceae bacterium; assembly: GCA_947577185.1. GTDB lineage: Bacteria > Bacillota > Clostridia > Lachnospirales > Lachnospiraceae > UBA3282. The sequence continues at coordinate 58,696 of CANPUE010000011.1, forward strand.
ATCGAGAGCTGGGTACATGAGATCAAAGCACCCATCACAGGGGTGACGCTTCTGTGCGAAAACGGGCGCAGAGCCGGGAATCCGGTGCCGGCGGGAGAAATTCTGCGTGATGTCAGTCTGGAAAATCAAAAGATTGAGAACCTCGTGGAGCAGGTGCTCTATTACGCCCGCATGGAAAAGGTGTATCAGGATTTTTTCATCCGGGAAACGGATCTGCAGGAAATTGCGAAAGAGGTTTTTGGAAAGAACCGCCTTCTGCTGATCGGAAGGCAGGTCAGGGCGGAGGTATCGTGTCAGCACAGAGTCTACACGGACGGTAAGTGGATCGCCTTTATCCTGAATCAGATGGTGTTAAACAGCATCAAATACTGTGCAGACCGTCCGGTATTTCGGATTTTCACACAGCCGTATGAAAAAGGGGTTTTCCTTATTTTTGAGGATAACGGGACGGGAATACCGCCTGAGGATCTGCCCCGTATTTTTGAAAAAGGATTTACGGGAAGCAATGGACGGGCCAGACAGGGGGCCACCGGGATGGGGCTTTATCTTAGCCGCAGACTCTGCGAAAAGCTTGATGTGAGGATTTTTGCGGAATCGGTTCCGGGAGCGGGAACAAGGATGATTCTCGAATTTCCGGTGAGCAGTTATAGGAGTGAATGATAAATTACAGTTATCTTAAAAAAATGTAAGATTACTGTAATTTATTTTTATACCACAAAGGATTCTGTCTGCTAAGATAAAAGGAGCACGGTGCGAATATAGTGCCTGATACATAGCGGATTTTGGTCCGCATAGGAATGTCGCGGGCGAAGAGAAAGGTGTGGTATTGATATGACAGATTATCTGAGAGTGGATGAGATCGAAAAATATTACGGAAACGGGGCAAATGTGACAAAGGCGATAGACAGGGTCAGCTTCCGGGTGGAGAAAGGGGAATTTGTAGGAGTGATGGGCGCGTCCGGTTCCGGGAAGACTACCCTGCTTAACCTGTTGGCGACCATCGACCAGGTTACGGCCGGACATATTTACTATGAAGCGACGGACATTACGGAACTCTCCGAGGAGGCGCTTTCGGAATTCCGCAAAGCCAATCTGGGATTTGTCTTCCAGGAGTACAATCTGTTAGATACGCTGACGATTGAAGAAAACATTCTGTTAGCGCTTACGCTGCAGGGAGGCTCGAAAAAAGAGATGGAAGAAGAATGCGCCAGAATGATCGGGCTTCTCGGACTGCAGGAGATCCGGGATAAATTTCCCTATCAGGTATCCGGAGGACAAAAGCAGCGGTGCGCCTGTGCCAGAGCGCTTGTACACAATCCGGTGCTCCTTTTGGCGGACGAACCGACCGGCGCGCTGGATTCGCGTTCCGCGCAGACGCTTCTGGAGACTTTTACAAGTCTGAATCATTCTATGGGAGCGACGATCCTGATGGTTACCCATGACGCGTTTTCCGCCAGTTACTGCAGCCGCATTCTGTTTTTAAAGGACGGGAAGATTTTCTATGAACTGATCCGGGGGGAAAAGGGACGGGGACAGTTTTTGCAGGAAATTTTAGATGTGCTTTCTCTGACAGGAGGTGAACATTCCGATGCTTACTAAACTGAGTTTCCGCAATATGAAGCGTTCCCTCAGGGATTATCTGGTCTATGCGCTGACGATGACGGTGGTGACGGCGCTCATATATGCTTTTAGCAGTCTGATTTTCCAGAATGAACTGACAGGCTGCTATGAATTAGAAGGCCTGATGGAGATCATGATCGTGTTTGCCACCTTTTTTATTGTGTTGATTGTGGCCTGGCTGATCAATTACATGGTCCGTTTCATGCTCGAAAAGCGCAGTACGGAATTTGGCATTTACCTTCTTCTGGGCATGAAAAAGAAGAAGATCGCCAGACTGTATATGCGGGAAAACATGCTGCTTGGCGCTGCGGCTTTTCTGACGGGCCTGGCGCTTGGGGTACTCTTACAACAGGTGCTGATGGCGGTGATGTTTTCCATGGTTCGGATGGAATTTCACTTAAACATCCGTTTTCATCCGGGAACGATCGGGATGACCACGTTATGTTATGGGGGCTGTTACCTTCTGGCATTGTTCCGCAGTAAAAAGAAATTTCGGAAGATGAACATACAGGGGCTGATGAACATCCGACGCCAGAATGAGGAGATCAGAGAGAAATTCGAGGAGGCCAAACAGCTTCTCCTGCCCGCATCGCTGTTGTTTCTGCTGTTGTTCTGGTTCTGGTTCGGCAGACTCTCGAGTACCGGGGAGGTCATGCTTTTTCTGATCGGTCTGGTGCTTACGATTTACCTGTTTTATATGGGAATTTCCGCCTGGATCATCTGCTATGTGCGCCGCCGGGGGAGGGGAATCTACCGGGGGCAGAATCTGTTTTTGCTGCGCCAGTTCGCTTCTAAGGTGCGTACCATGCAGTTTACTATGGGAACTTTGACCAGCCTGTTTACGCTGGCGCTTATGGGGGCTTCCATCGCCCTGATGTTTGGCGAATATGAGAATACGGTGCTGGACGGGAAATTTCCCTTTGACGTACAGTTCTACAGCGATGAGATAACGGCGGATTTTGCACGGGAAAAAAGTGTGGTGGAAGAGAGCGTCCCGGTGCAGGAGTGGTATCAGTATCATATTTATACAGATAAAGACAATCAGGTGAATACCTGGATGCTGACGCATTTTGACAACTGGGGGACGATGTACCAAAGACAGGATGGATCGCCGGATGAAGAAAAGATAAGCGCCATGCTGGAAACCGAAATGATTTATTATCCCTGCGATACTTATATGGGGCTGTCTGATTACAACCATTTGCGTGCGATGCTGGGCTATGAGCAGATAGATCTTTCGCAGGACGAATATCTCGTACATGTGAAAGAACGGCTGGCGGATCAGACACAATCGATCGGGGAGACGCTTAGGATCAGGGGGACGGCAGGCGGTGCAGCGGCCGGAACGGGTTTGCAGCATAAGGACACGCCGCAGGAGGAAACGGCACAGATGCTGCGCTGCGGCGGCATTTATTCGGAACCATTTTCTCAGGACGGACACAATGGCGCGGACTTAATCGTGGTGGTTCCCGATGCGCTTCTTGCGGGGATGGAACCCTATTATACGGAACTTGTGGGAAAGTTTGATGGGACACCGGCCCCTGATCTGCAGGTGCGGCTGGAACGTCTGGACAAAGAAGATGAAGCGGATTTTTATGAAAATTATGAGGACTTCCTGGGAGATTTTCGGAGTGGTTCGGACAATATCATTGTCTTTGCGGAACCCTGTCTTGTGAGAGAGAATCTGATCCCGCAGGCCAAATATATGCTTGCAGCACTGATCGTGCCGCTGTTTTATATCGGACTGGTGTATGTGTGCGTGGCGGTGACGGTGCTCAGTGTGCAGCTTTTGAGCGATTCTGCGAAATACAGGTTCCGCTATGAGGTCCTTGGAAAGCTTGGCCTTGGCAGAGATGAGATTGGCCGACTGATCCAGAAGCAGCTTGCCATATGGTATCTGTGCCCGGCGCTGCTCGCCGCGCTGATCAGTGGAAAAATGATCCTCTTTGCCGGTGAGAGGTTCATACTTATGACGGGAGTGCCTGTCCCCGGAGGCGTATTTTTCCTGAAAAGCTTCCTGTTGTTTCTGGGGATCTATTTTGTGTATTTTGCGGTGACGGATGTCTCGTTCCAAAGAAATATTTTTAAAGGGCAAGGCGGAGAACGACTGTGATGGCTTGTGTTTAAAATGCGTTTGGGGTATACTGATCATAAAAACACAGATAAGGATTCATGACAAGATGACGCGGACAGGAGAAACGGGAAAGTTAAAAGGGAAAGAGATCGAAGTTACGACCGAATACGGCCTGATCAGGTATGCCGTACGGGACAGCGATGTTGTGCTGACTGAGTACAGAGGCAGAGACCTCCGGCTTGTCATCCCGGAAACGGTCATGGAGAAACCTGTCACGGTGATCGGGAAAAAGGCATTTCTTGGGGCCAAAGGGCTGCGGGAGCTGGCTTTGCCGCGGCAGCTTGGAGAAATTCAGGAATGGGCGTTTGCATCCTGCAGCAATCTGGAGATCCTGTCGATTCCTGCAAAGAAGCTCATTGCAGGGCAGGGAATCTTAAAAGACTGTTTTCATCTGCAGCAGATTGTGCCCTGTTTTGCAGAGTCTGACATAGGGGCAGACATTCCATTCCTTCTGGCGGCGGCTATGAACATGCTGGAGGCTTTTTACCTGTTTGATCCGCAGACGGCAGGCAGTACGGGCTGGCTGGAGCAATGGGATGCGCGGATGCGCTCACTGCTTGAACAGGGGGATGCGGAAGGATTTTCCAAAATGCTTTTGTGCGGGGAGGAAGACTACGGCAGCAGGGAGAACAATATTGACTACTATATGGAGCAGAAGAGACGCTTCAAAGTGCGGCTTTCCATGCTGCGGCTGATGCATGATGCCGGACTGGCCCCTTCTGTAAGAGAAGAGCTGACGGCCTATCTGACGGCGCACACAAAAGGGAAGGACACGGAGGAAACGTGGAAAGTCGTTTTGGAGGAACACGGAGACGACAGACAATATTACGCGTTCCTGCTTGACCATGACTGCATTAACAGTGAAAATTTTGACGACGTCCTGGCGGATCTGGGGGATCGGCATACGGAGATGAAGGCGTTTTTGATGAACAGCAGGCGGATGGAAAAAGGGTGCGAAGATGCCTTTGCCGGTCTGGCGTTTGACCTGTAGGAAACCGGAGAAAGGAAGTGTGAAAGTGTATGAAGGCCAATTCCATGTGTATGTCCTGTATCTTGTCAAAGCAGGAAAAAGAGATCAGGCAGTTTTCCGGGGAAGCGGAAAAGTCCGAGTATCTGCATCAGGTGCTGGGAATCTTATATGAGTACGGGCAGACGGAATCGACACCGCAGATCGCGGAACGGCTCGACAGATTATTTGAGACGTTTTGGGGGAGCGCGAAAGACTATACATTACAAAAACGGCAATACAATGAACTGCTTCTGAGTCTGGAACGGCAGATCGACGATCAGATCAGAAGATCAGAGGATGTTATCAGGGAAAGTATCAAATACGTCTGTGCCGCCAACTATATCGATTTTTCCGCTGTGGAAAATGTCAACGAAGATACGTTTGGCATGTTGTTGGAAAAAGCGGGGAAGGAGAGGGTCGATGAGGCGGAGTACGGCAGGTTCCTTACAGATCTGGGACAGGCAAAGAGGCTGGCTTATCTGACGGATAACTGCGGAGAGATTGTGCTGGACAAACTGCTCATCCGGTATATAAAAGAGAGATTTCCCAAACTGCAGATCACAGCGCTCGTCAGAGGCAGAAATGTACTCAATGACGCGACAATGGAAGATGCGCATGATACCGGACTGACAGCCATCGTGCCCTGCATCGGAAACGGGAATGCGGCGCCTGGTACAGTACCTGCGCGGCTGAGCAGGGAAGCAGGGGAGGTTTTGGAAACGGCCGATGTGATCATAGCAAAAGGGCAGGGAAACTTCGAGAGCCTGTACGGAGAAGGCTTTGATCCATATTATTTATTTCTGTGTAAGTGTGAGCTGTTTGTGCGCAGATTCGGACTGGAACGATATGCGTCGGTGTTCGCAAAAGAAGAGCGGATACGGTGTATGGGAAGCGAATTATAATGGAAACGATGAGAAAGAAGGGAGAAAGGGATGGAAACGGTAACAGAAAAATTTTTAAGATATGTAAAGGTTGACACACAGTCAAGCGTGGAGACGGGAACTTCTCCGAGCACGGAAAAGCAGAAAGATCTTGGAAGGATCCTGTATCAGGAACTGAAAGAGATGGGAGCGGACAACGTTTTCTTTGATGAAGAAAACTGTTATGTCTATGCCGGGATTCCGGCCAACTGTGAAGAGACAAAGACAATCGGCTTCATCGCCCATATGGATACGGCGCCGGTCATTTCCGGGAAAGAGGTAAAACCGCGGATTGTGGAAAACTATGACGGCGGGGATATTCTTTTAAACGAAAAAGAGAAGATTGTCCTGGAAGTGGGCACCTATCCGGAATTGAAATCATATGTGGGCAAGACCCTCATTGTAACGGACGGGACAACGCTCCTTGGCGCTGACGATAAAGCGGGTGTTGCGGAGATCATGGTGATGGCAGAGACATTGCTCACACATCCGGAGATCAAGCATGGACCGGTGGCCCTCGCCTTTACAAGTGACGAAGAGATCGGAACCGGAATGGATCATTTCGACGTTGAGCGGTTCGGGGCGGACTATGCCTATACGGTGGACGGAGGCGCGCTTGGAGAGCTTGAATACGAGAACTTTAACGCGGCATCCGCCAAGGTGCTGGTGCATGGTGTCAGCGTACATCCCGGAGAGGCCAAAAACAAGATGAAAAATGCGTTTCTGATCGCCATGGAATTTAACGGACTTCTGCCCAAAGAGCAGAGACCTGAGTGTACAGAGGGATATGAAGGCTTCTTTCATCTGGAGGAGATGGGCGGAACAATAGAAGAGACAAAGATGTCCTATATCATCAGGGACCATGACAGCGGTAAATTTGAAGAAAAGAAACAATGCATTACACAGGCGGCCCGAAAGATCAACGATCAATATGGCGCGCATACCGTGGAACTGACAATAGAAGACTCTTATTATAATATGCGTGAGAAAATAGAGCCTGAATTTATGTTCTTGATCGAGAATGCCAAAAAGCATCTGCAGGAACTTTCCGTTACCCCCAAAGTCTGTCCGATCCGCGGAGGAACAGACGGAGCCCGCCTGTCCTTCATGGGGATTCCCTGCCCGAACCTCTGTACGGGCGGACACAATTTTCACGGAAGATATGAGTACTGCTGTGTGGAGTCGATGGAAAAGATCGTGCAGTTATTGGTGAAGCTGGCAGAGAGATAAAAATCTCAAATTTCATCTTGCATATCGTTTTTTTTTGTGTTAAACTAAAAAGTACTTGGTATTTGGGCATTGTGCCATAGGGAAAGGAGCAGTAATTTCATGGGAGCGTTAAGAATCGTATTGACTGTTGTATATATTATTATTTGTATCGCACTGGTTATACTGGTATTGATGCAGGAGGGAAAGTCCGCGGGCCTGGGAGCCATCAGCGGTGCAGCCGAGACATATTGGGGAAAGAATAAGGGACGTTCCATGGAAGGAAAACTCTTAAAGATCACAACGGGGCTGGCAGTGGGATTTATGCTGTTGGCGATCATTCTGAACCTGAATGTTTTTTAGGGAATGCGAAGCGCTCTTGCAAAAGAGCGCTTTTTTTGGAATATCAGGAAGAAATGGATCAATCATAGATAAAAAAAGAAAGAATTGAGAGAGATGGATCAGGAATTATTTGAAAAAAGAAAAAAATTAATCTGTGAACTTGTAGAGGACAGTCTGTATGTGCCGATGAAGGAAAAAGAACTTGCCGCCTTCATGCAGGTTGACAGGCAGGAGCGGGAGGCATTCCGCAAGGTGCTGGATGCTCTTTTGGCAGAGGGAAAAATACAGGTAAGTGCCAAAGGAAAATATTGCAGGCCGGATGCCCATCTGCTTACAGGCACATTTATAAAAACGGCGAGAGGATTTGGCTTTGTGGAGGTCGAAGGGAGAGAGGAAGATCTGTATATTCCGGAGACGATGGTGAATAATGCGTTTCATCTGGACAAAGTACAGGTGGAATTACTTCCGGGCAGGCGGGGAAAACGGCAGGAAGCGGTCGTGCGTAAAGTACTGGAACACGGCATGCATCAGATTGTGGGAACGTATGAGCAGTCGGCCTCCTTTGGTTTCGTGATCCCCGATCAGGCGAAAGTCGGTACAGACATCTTTATTCCGAAAGAGCGGTCCAAAGGCGCTGTAGACGGACACAAGGTCGTAGTGGAGCTGACAGGGTACGGGGATGAGCGGCATAAGCCGGAGGGAAAGATTACGCAGATTTTGGGGCACAGGAACGATCCCGGCGTGGATATCATGTCTATTATTTATGGCTTTGGACTGCCAGCGGCGTTTGGCGAGAAGGTACTGAATCAGGCGGAAAGGACGCCGGATGAGGTAAAAGAGGCGGACCGGGCGGGACGTATGGATCTGCGGGAAGTGCAGATGGTGACGATAGACGGTGCGGATGCCAAAGATCTGGATGATGCAGTCAGTCTCACCAAAGAAGGCGGCCTGTATCATCTGGGCGTCCACATCGCGGATGTGTCGAATTATGTGCAGGAAAATTCGGCATTAGACTGGGAAGCGGCCGAGCGCGGAACAAGCGTCTATCTTGTTGACCGGGTGATTCCCATGCTGCCGCATAAACTGTCTAACGGCATCTGCTCTTTAAATGAGGGCGTCGACAGACTGGCATTAAGCTGTCTGATGACGATTGACGGGAAAGGGAATGTAACGGACTACCAGATAGCGGAGACGGTGATCCGCGTGGACAGGCGAATGACTTATACGAGCGTCAAAAAGATTCTGGAAGACCATGATGAACAGGAATGCAGGGAATATGAACAACTGGTGCCCATGTTTGAGGAAATGGAACAACTGGCAGCCATTCTGCGTCAAAAGAGGCATGCGCGCGGCTCGATCGACTTTGATTTCCCAGAGACAAAAATGGTTCTGGATCAGGACGGTCATCCGCTGGAAATCAAACCTTATGAGCGAAATACCGCGACGAAGATCATAGAGGATTTCATGCTGATCGCCAACGAAACGGTAGCACAGCACTTTTTCTGGCTGGAGCTTCCTTTCGTTTACCGGACGCATGAACATCCGGATCCGGATAAAATCAAAAAACTGTCAACGTTTATCACCAATTTCGGATATCATCTCAAAACGTCGAAAGAAGAGATCCATCCGAAAGAAATCCAGAAACTGCTTGATAAGATGGAAGGGACACCGGAGGAGGCGCTGATCAGCAGACTGACGCTGCGCAGTATGAAACAGGCAAAATATACGGTGGAGTGCAGCGGACATTTTGGGCTTGCCTGTTCCTATTACTGTCACTTTACCTCCCCGATCAGAAGATATCCGGATCTGCAGATCCACCGGATCATCAAAGAGCAGCTGCGGGGACGTCTGCAGGAGGCACGGATTGCGCATTATGAGGCCAAATTGCCCGGCGTGGCCAGACATTCCTCTGAAATGGAACGGCGTGCCGCAGAAGCGGAACGCGAGACGGATAAACTCAAGAAAGCGGAATACATGGAGGCTCATATCGGGGAAGTATTTCAGGGTGTCATATCCGGCATCACAAGCTGGGGGATCTATGTGGAACTGCCAAGCACGATAGAGGGCATGATCCATGTATCAAAGCTGACAGGCGATTATTTTTATTATGATGAGAGCACGTATGAGATGACCGGAAGAGATACGGGCAGGAAATATCGACTCGGCGAACAGATCACTGTCCGTGTGGACGGGGTGGAGCGCCTGGACCGGTCGATCGATTTCTCGGAATATATTGACGATGAAGAGGATATCATTTCATAAATATCCGGACAGAACGGAAAGAAGGGGAATACGGCAATGGCAAAAGAAGCAATGAAGTTAGTCGCCAACAACAAAAAAGCCTATCATGACTTTTTTATCGAAGAAAAATACGAGGCGGGCCTCGCGCTGCACGGCACTGAGGTAAAATCCCTGCGCCTTGGAAAATGCAGTATCAAAGAAGGATTTATCCGTATTGAAAATGGTGAGGCTTATCTGTACGGCATGAACATCAGTCCGTATGAGAAAGGAAACATCTTTAACAAAGACCCGCTGCGCGTCAAAAAACTCCTGCTTCATAAAATGGAGATCCGCAAACTGGCCGGCAAGACTTCCGAACAGGGCTGTACGATCGTTCCGCTGCAGGTCTATTTTAAGGACGGCAGGGCAAAGATCGAAATCGGCCTTGCGCGGGGAAAGAAAAACTACGATAAGCGGCAGGACATCGCCAAAAAAGACCAGCGCAGAGAACATGAGCGCGACTTTAAGATCAAAAATCTGTAATGATAATAGAAATCGAAAGTAATTTCAAAAATTATTAAAGAAAAGAAAGAAGTTTTATCCAAAAGCTGTTAAATAAACACAAGGTGTGATATAATAACCGCAGAAGAAAAACAAGCGACGCGCAGCGGCATTTGTTTTTCGGCGGTTATTAACGAGAAAGCGTCTGACGAAGTCAGACAGAGAGTGCGGGAGCACGGGCTTTCGAGTAAAAGAGACAAAACCGCAGAGAAAAACAGGCGATACAGATCAGCATTTGTTTTTCGATGGTTTACTTTCATGGGCCAGTCAAGGTTTCGACAGGGGTCTTGCAGCTGGAGAAGCTATCCGCAGGCGATGCGTCAAATCGCAAAAATAAATATAAACGCTGAAGATAATTTAGCATACGCTGCCTAATGGCAGCTGTCCGCCTTAGTGCACCCGCACATTAAGAACCGGACATCGACTATGCGGGAAACGACATGGGCAAAGCTTTGAGCCCATGGGCGTACTATGAAGCTACTAAACGTACCGGGATGTCTGTTTCCTGATACGGGAGGGAATGAGGAGTGATCCGAAACAACAGACTATGATAGTAGAAGGACAGGGAATAGGCTTTTGGACACGGGTTCGACTCCCGTCTGGTCCATCTAGGATACTCGGTATTTCCGGGTATCTTTTTATTTGTGTTGCATGTCCTCAAAATGAAACAGTGTCATGTTGGTATATTTTTCTTCGTAATCTTTGATTGTGCCCCTATAAATTGCTTTTAAAGTTTTATCCGAAGACCAGCCGCCGCGTTGCATAATATATTGATCCGGGACTCCGATTGCCCGCATAAAGAGAGAGTGGTGTAATAGGCATAATAAGTAGTAGCTCATGTAGGAGAGCGATGCGAAAGCATACAGAACCCGGTGCAGCTCCGGGCGCTTATTAAGAGGGCATGGCTTATGGCTGTGCCTTTTTTAAGAAAATGTATCTTGCAAGGAAAATCTGCATATGCTATAATGCCAGTAGGCAAAGAAAAGTGATAAGTTCCATGTGAACAAAGAACGAAATCCCCGAACCGTGGTGCAACACAGTCCGAGGATTCTTCTTTTCTTTTATAGTGGCAAAGTACCCACTAGGCTATTCGTTGCCCTTATCGTGCCTGTCTAGCCATTTGCTGATGAGGTGGCAAACCACACCTGCCGCAACAGTCACAAGAAAAGTGATAAGTATTTCCATGAAAACACCTCCTCCCGTTGCCGGGTATCGGTTGGACAACCAAAATATTATATCACGAATTTCTGCTTAATTCTACATTTTCCCATGAGATTAAAAATTTGAAAAAAGTGCCGAGAATTTTCAAGTTAAATGCAACACCCTGTTGCACTTACTCTGAAAAGCTAGTCTGTTGCACTAATCCTGACAGATATTCCACCCTTCAATATCCCTCTCACATATCTGCTATTGCTTTTCCTCCTGTTTTCCCATGCAATAAGAGTTGTTACTTTTATTTCTTTTTTTGAAAGGGAGAAAAATGTCATTGAGAAGGAAGCGGTTCAATATAAGCTTTGCACCGGCGCAGTATATAGAAGAACTGATGAAAATTTAAAAGCCTGTATTTCAGAGGTTGGAGGAGATTCGACATTCGTGCGTTTGTCGTGCAAGATATGGGCAGGAGCTTGACATACATGGGATTATCCAGTACAATACATTCGTGTATATCGACAGCCGGCCTAACAGGTATTGGGCGCGGGATGACGGCGGAAAGATAACAGTTAAAAACAGCTTTTGATCGTGTTGCATTTCGTGTTGCATAGTTTTGTAATTCAGGAAAATAAATTGAATTTTAATACAATAAATTGTTATCTGATACAAACACAAATCCAGTAAATACGAGCACTTATTAAAATTTGTTGTATTTACTGAATTTCAGGAAAAGTATTAAAAGCGGGTTCCACTCCAATCAATTCTCGGGATGGGGATAGATACACCCGATTCCCGTCAGTACAGAGCATATCTGCCAGAGGAGTAAAATTTAGCCAGGCGTTAGAAACGATATGAAAATCTGACAAAGAATTATCTTATGATATCACAATATTTGACGATGAGCGGTTGCAACCGGCGGTCAATGACGGGGATATGACGCCGGCTCTGTTCCGTAATGGGAAAACATGGTAAGAAGATATGGCAAAGTGGATGGTATCGGCTAAGAAGGCCGATTTTGGAAAGATTTCGGAACAGTTCGGAATCGACCCTGTGATTGCCCGCATTATCCGCAACAGGGATATCGTGGGCGACAGAGAAATTGAATTATTCCTGCATGGAACGCTGGACGATCTGCATGCACCGCGACTGCTTTACGATATAGAAAAAGCAGTCTTATTTTTGTTATCGGAAATAGACAGGGGGGCACGCATCCGCATTATCGGAGACTATGATATCGACGGTGTCTGCGCTTCGTATATTCTATACCGTGGACTGAAGACGTGTATGGCGGATGTGGATACGGTCATTCCACACCGTATGAGAGACGGATACGGGCTGAATGATGAACTGATAAAACAGGCGCACCGGGACGGCATCGAGACGATCGTCACCTGTGATAACGGCATCGCGGCAGCGGAGCAGATCCGGTTTGCACAGGAACTTGGCATCCGGGTCATCGTGACAGATCATCATGAGGTGCCTTATGAGATGCTTGCAGATGGAAGCAGGCGGGAGCTGCTGCCGCCTGCAGAGGCGGTGATCGATCCGAAGCAGGAGAACTGTCAGTATCCGTTTGACGGCATCTGCGGTGCCTTTGTAGCCTGCAAATTTGTACAGGTCTTACTGGAAACGTATGGAAAAAGACAGGGCGCACTTTCTGTGGAAGAACAGGAAGACATCATCAAAGAGCTGTTAGAGTTTGCCGCTTTTGCTACGGTGGGTGATGTGATGGAACTGAAGGACGAAAACAGAATTCTGGTCCGGTATGGCTTAGAACGGATGGTACATACGAAAAATATGGGCCTGCGGGCACTGATTGAAGTAAACGGGCTGCAGGGGAAAGCGTTGTCGGCCTATCATATCGGTTTTGTGCTCGGCCCCTGCCTGAATGCTACGGGCAGGCTGGACACTGCGGCGAAAGCCCTGCAGATGTTTTGCAGTACAGACTTTGCACAGGCGGTCCGGCTCGCGGGTGAATTAAAAGAGTTAAACGACAGCCGGAAAGAGATGACCGTGCTGGGCGTGGAACAGGCCGTCACGATGATCGAAAACAGTTCTCTGAAAAATGATAAAGTGCTTGTTCTTTATCTGCCGGACTGTCATGAAAGTCTGGCAGGCATCATTGCGGGAAGGATCAGGGAACGATATCAGAAACCGGTTTTCGTACTGACAAAGGCGGAAGAGGGGGTAAAGGGTTCGGGACGATCCATAGATGCCTATCATATGTATGACAAAATGAGTGAATGCCGTCATCTTTTTACAAGATACGGCGGACATAAAATGGCGGCCGGGCTCTCCATGCCGGAAGAAATGATAGAAGAATTCAGGCAGACCCTAAACAGAAACTGTCAATTATCCGATGAAGATTTTGTAGAAAAGATCGTGATCGATGTACCGATGCCTCTGTCTTATGTGAACAGAGACCTGATAAAGCAGTTACAGGTTTTAGAACCGTTTGGAAACGGAAATCCGAAGCCGGTCTTCGCGCAGAAAAATATCCGTATCCTGCAGGGAAGGATCCTGGGAAAAAACGGGAATGTGGGAAAATACCGCATTCAGGATGAGACGGGACGAAACTATGACATGATCTACTTCGGCGATATGGAAAAATGGCATGCTTTTCTGGAAGCATCTTTCGGGACGGGAGAGCGGGAGAGACTATATCGCGAAGGCAGCGCCAAAATCAGCATTCAGATGATTTATTATCCGGACATCAACGTTTATCAGGGCAGGGAGAGCCTGCAGATCGTGATGCAGGATTACGCCAGGTGAAAATGGCGGGCGGACTGAAAAAACAGAAGAGACAGAGGGGGGAACTTTCATATGATACTTACGGTAACTCTGAATCCGGCCGTAGACAAAATTTATACGACAGGAGAATTGATTTCCGGACATGCCAATAAAATGCGCACGGCAGTCTCCTGCGCAGGGGGAAAGGGCGTTAACGTGGCGAGGGTGCTGCGCCTGTACGGCTATCCGGTCTGTGCGATGGGATTTCTCGCAGGCTACGCGGGTAAATTCATTGAAGACTATCTGCAGGGAGAAGGGGTGGAATGCCGCTTTGTCCATGTGGAGGGAGAGACAAGAAACAATATCAGGATATTAGCCGATAACGGTTATACGACAGACATTCTGGAGCCGGGACCGGAAATCGGGAAAGAGCAGTTACAGCAGTTTATGAGTGAATACGAATCGGCATTGTCTGCGTGTGAACTGGTCGTTTTGTCGGGGTCTCCGGCGAGGGGGCTTGCGGACGATATTTATGCCTCATTGATTGAAAAAGCGCGCTTTTTTGGAATCAAAACACTGCTTGATACAAGCGGGGAGAGTCTTCGCAGGGGAATTGCAGCAAAACCATATTTTATAAAACCCAATCAGAAGGAATTAGAGTACATCGTGGGGCATAAACTGGTAAAAAGAGAGGATGTCGTGGAAGCCGCCAGAGCAATTCATCACAGCGGCATCGCCCATGTAATTGTGTCCATGGGCAGAAACGGGCTGCTTTGCGTAGAAAGCGGCGGGCAGGCGCTCTATGCCAGAGCCGGTAAGATCCAGGCGCGCAACACGACAGGCTGCGGGGACAGTGTTGTGGCATCTTATGCAATGTCTATTCTGCAGAGGGAATCGAAGGAAGAAGCATTGAAAAAGGCGGCGGCCATTTCGGCGGCAAATGCGACGACGATGAAAAACGCGGATATTCCCCGGAATACGGCACAGGAACTGTATGATCATATCACGGTGGAAAAACTTCGCTGACAATACGAAAAAGCCTGAGCGGTCCTCAGGCTTTTCGTATTTTCTTATGAGGGGGGAGATAGTGAGTTAATCAACTATCTTGAATTAATCTTAATTTGAAAATGTGTTCAAAATGTGTTTTCTTTCTAATAAATATATAAACTTCCATTAACAAAATAGAAACTTCCATTAAGAAACTATGAAAAGTTGAAAAAGAATTGTTTTCGTGTTATTTTATAATAATAGGAAATTTGCGTGTATTTGCGGATCGTAGGAAAGGTGTGGATATTATATGTGCAGATTAAAGGATTTACTGGAAAAACTGGATTATCAATGTGTCAGAAGTACAAAGGACGTGGAAGAGACAGAAGTGTCGGAGATCGTTTATGATTCCAGAAAGGTAACGGCAGGCTGTCTTTTTATCTGCATCAAAGGGGCCAACAGCGACGGGCATGATTTTGCCGCACAGGTGACGGCGGCGGGGGCCAGTGTCCTTGTCGTGGAGAAAGAGGTACAGCTGCCGTCTGAGGCGGAAGTGACGGTGATCCGGGTCAAAGACACCCGGTATGCGATGGCATATCTTTCGGCAGCATATTTTGGGAATCCTGCAAAGGAGATGAAAGTGATCGGGATCACCGGCACAAAAGGCAAGACGACCACGACTTACCTTGTTAAGTCGATCTTAGAGCGGATCGGCCGCAAAGTCGGACTGATCGGCACGATCGAGGTGATCATCGGAGACACCCGCATTCATGCGGAGAATACAACGCCGGAATCGTTTCTGATCCAGAAATATTTCAGGCAGATGGCGGACGCGGGATGCGATACCGTCGTGATGGAGGTTTCTTCGCAGGGGCTGATGCTGCACCGGACACAGGGATTCGTGTTTGACATCGGTATTTTTACCAATCTGGAACCGGATCATATCGGACCCAATGAGCATAAAGACTTTGAAGACTATTTAAGATGCAAGGGTCTGCTTTTTAAACAATGTCTGACAGGTATCGTCAACAAAGACGATAAGCACTGGCAGCAGGTGGTGGAAGGGCATACGTGTGAGCTTGAGACATACGGTATCGAGACGGATGCCGATCTGCGGGCAACAGATCTGAAGCTTCTTACAGACGGAGGCCGGCTCGGCGTTTCCTTTGCGGTGACGGGCCTTCTGAATTTTTCCGCAGAGATTTCATCGCCGGGAAGGTTCAGCGTCTACAATGCGCTGACGGCCTTTGCCATCTGCAGGCATTTTTCGGCGTCTGAGACGGCTGTGAAAGGAGCGCTTTTGCAGGCAAAGGTAAAAGGAAGGATCGAGTCCGTAAAAGTGTCAGAAGATTTTACGCTGTTAATCGATTACGCGCATAATGCCATGGCGCTGGAGAGTCTGCTTACCACGTTAAAAGAATACCGTCCGCACCGGCTCATCAACGTTTTCGGATGCGGGGGAAACCGCTCTAAATTAAGGCGTTACGAGATGGGAGAAGTCAGCGGGCGGCTCGCGGATCTGACGATTATCACTTCCGATAATCCGCGTTTTGAGCACCCGCAGGACATCATAGACGATATTAAGACGGGGATCGGTAAGACGGATGGGAAATATATCGAGATCTGTGACCGCAAAGAGGCGATCGCCTATGCCATCGCGCATGGAGAAAAGGGCGATATTATCGTACTGGCCGGAAAGGGGCATGAGGATTATCAGGAAATCAAAGGTGTGAAATACCCGATGGATGAAAGAGATCTGATCAGAGAGATTCTGGCCGCGCCGCTCTGAGCCAAATGCAGTCAGGAAGGTCGGGGTGTGAGGAAAGTACATGAGTGAAAAATATGCCGGTGTGATCGTGGATATTTCCCATGAGAAGGTTGACAGGCCGTTTCAATATAAGATTCCGGAGCGCCTGCGGGGACAGGTCGTTCCCGGTATGCGGGTGCACGTTCCGTTTGGCAGGGGAAATAAAGACCTGACAGGGTATGTCGTCGATCTTTCCGATGAGGCGGATTATCCGGAAGAAAAATTAAAAGAGATTTCCTGTATTGATGAAAATGCGATCACGGTAGAGAGCGATCTGATCCAGACGGCGTACTGGATGAAAAGACATTATGGCTCAACGATTATTACCGCGCTCAAAACCGTACTGCCCGTCAGGCAGAAACTAAAGCAGCCGGAAAAGAAAAAGATCATCCGCCGCCAGGGAAAAGAAGAGATTGAAAGGCAGATCCGGGAATGCACGAGAAAGCACCAGACGGCGAAGGCCAGAGTGCTGTATGCCCTTCTGGATGAGGAAGTACTGCCTTATGCGCTGATCAGGGAGAAGTTAAACGTAGCGCCGCCCACCTTGAAAAGTCTGGAGAAACAGGGTATTATTTCCATAGAGACGGAAACGTATTACCGCAATCCGGTGAAAAGGACGCCGGGACGGGAAGCGGCGGCATCTTTAAGTGAGAGTCAGCAGTCGATCATTGATGATGTCATGCAGGAGTATCGAAGCGGCAGGCCGGGGACGTACCTGATTCACGGGATCACCGGAAGCGGCAAGACGGAAGTCTATTTGGGCATTATAGAACAGATGATCCGTCTGGGGAAGCAGGCGATCGTACTGATTCCGGAGATCGCGCTGACGTATCAGACCCTGCTTCGCTTTTATAAGCGATTCGGCGACCGGGTATCCGTGATGAACTCCACATTGTCCAGGGGGGAAAAATTTGACCAGATGGAACGTGCCAGACGGAAGGAACTGGATGTTATCATAGGCCCCCGTTCGGCTCTGTTTACCCCGTTTCCCGATCTGGGGGTCATCGTGATCGATGAAGAGCATGAAAGCAGCTACAAGAGCGAATCCATGCCCAAATACCATGCGCGCGAGACGGCCATACAGATTGCTTCCCTCAAGGGGGCGAGTGTAGTGCTTGGTTCTGCGACGCCTTCCCTGGAAGCGTATTACAGGGCCGGGAGGCAGGAGTACAAACTATATCAGCTGACAAAACGTCTGACAGGCGGGCAGCTTCCGCAGGTATATACCATAGATTTGCGGGAAGAATTGAAAGAAGGAAACCGTTCTGTTTTCAGCCGGAGATTAAAAGAACTGATGGAACAGAGGCTTGCGGCCGGAGAGCAGATCATGCTGTTTTTGAACCGGAGGGGATATGCGGGGTTTATCTCCTGCAGGGCGTGCGGTCATGTGATGAAATGCCCCCACTGCGATGTTTCTTTATCGGAGCACAGAAACGGGATGTTAGCATGCCATTATTGCGGCTATGAAGAAAAAAGGCCGCCCAGGTGCCCATCGTGCGGTTCAAACTACCTGATGGGATTCCGGGCGGGAACAGAACAGATCGAAGAGGCCGTTCACAGGGAATTTCCGGGGGCGGGCGTCCTGCGGATGGATGCGGATTCCACGAGAAGCAAGGAAAGCTACGAAAAGATACTGTCGGATTTTGCGGACGCAAAGGCGGATATTCTGATCGGCACGCAGATGATCGTCAAGGGACATGATTTTCCGAATGTGACGTTAGTGGGGATTCTGGCGGCGGATCTGTCGCTTAATCAAAACGATTACCGAGCGGGAGAGAGGACGTTTCAACTGCTGACACAGGCGGCGGGCAGAGCGGGCAGAGGCAGGAAACCCGGAGAGGTCGTCATCCAGACCTATCAGCCGGAACATTACAGTATCGTACACGCGGCCAATCAGGATTACGCGGGTTTTTACGAGGAAGAGATTCTGTACCGGGAACTGCTGCAATATCCGCCCGCTGCGCATATGCTGGCAGTCCTCGTTCTCTCACCGCAGGAGGATGCGGGGTATCAGGTTTTAGAGAAATTTGCCCGGATGGTGAGAGAGATGCCGGGCGGACAGGACGGCCTTTATGTGATCGGCCCCGCGCAGGCCGCCGTAGCAAAGATCAATGATCTTTACAGACATACTTTATATTTTAAGCATGCAGATTATGAAAAGCTGGTCCTGATCAAGGATTTGCTGGAAACATATGGAAGACAGCAGGATTTTAAAAACCTGACGATTCAGATAGATTTTGACCCGATGAATCATTATTGAGCAGACACCAGATGAGAAAGGAGAAAGTTTTAGAAATGGCAATCAGGAAGATTAGGGAGATGGGGGACCCGGTATTGAATAAAGTGTGTAAGGAAGTAAAGGATATCACACCGAGGGTTCTGGAATTGATCGACGATATGTTTGATACTTTATACGAGGAGAACGGTGTCGGCCTTGCCGCGCCGCAGGTGGGAATCTTAAAAAGGATCGCCGTGATTGATACGACAGGAGAGGATCCGATCCTGCTGATCAATCCGAAAGTGATTGAGACAAGCGGAGAGCAGACAGGGTATGAAGGATGCCTGAGCGTGCCGGGAAAGACCGGGCAGGTGACAAGGGCGAATTATGTGAAAGTGCTGGCCTATGACGAGAATCTGGAACCTTTTGAGGTCGAGGGAACGGAACTGCTCGCGAGGGCGCTGCTGCATGAGATCGATCATCTGGATGGGCATATCTATGTGGAAAAAGTAGAGGGGCCGCTGCAGGATGTGGAAGAAGTGGAAGACTGACAGACAGATTTCTGCCTGATGGCGGCAGACTTGCAGGTTGAGAAAGGGGCTTGGTCATAAGATGAAAATTGTATACATGGGAACGCCTGATTATGCGGTGGGGGCGCTTGAGGCGCTTGTTGCGGCAGGGCATCAGGTGACGGCGGCTGTCACACAGCCGGATAAACCGAAAGGGCGCGGCAAGGAAATGCAGATGACGCCGGTGAAGCAATGTGCCATCCGATACGGGATACCGGTCTTTCAGCCGGTTAAGGTAAAGGAAGCGGAGGCGGTGGAAGTTCTGCGGTCTTATGAGGCGGATGTTTTTGTGGTAGCCGCGTTCGGGCAGATCCTTTCAGAAGAGATCCTCAGGATGCCCAAATACGGCTGTATCAATATCCATGCGTCCCTTCTGCCTAAGTACCGCGGCGCGGGCCCGATCCAGCGGGCCGTGATCGACGGAGAAAAGGAGAGCGGCATTACCATTATGCAGATGGATAAAGGGATCGATACCGGTGATATTCTGTTACAGAGCGTGGTTCCAGTCGCTGAAAAAGAGACCGGTGACAGCCTGCATGATAAACTGGCGGCAGAAGGGGCAAAACTGATTGTGGAAGCGCTCGCAAAGATAGAAGCAGGAGAGATTTCCCCAAAGAAACAAAACGACGAGGATTCCAGTTATGCCGGCCGGCTGGACAAATCTATGGGAAGGATCGACTGGGATCAGGAAACGGTGAAGATTGAAAGACTGGTGCGGGGGCTGACTTCCTGGCCGGGCACTTATACTTCCCATCGCGGCAGAACGCTGAAAATATGGGAGAGTGATGTTTCCGGAGAAAAAGAGGTTAACGGCTGTGAAGCTCCGGGTACGGTCACAGCGGTGGAAAAGGATGTTTTTTATGTCAGGACAAAAGACGGTATCCTGAAGATCTCTCAGGTACAGTTAGAGGGAAAAAAGAGAATGGCGGTCAGGGAGTTCCTGCTGGGATACCAGATCAGACCGGGAGAGATGCTGGGAGAGTAGACGTCTGAAACGAAAGGAGCGAATGGATTTATGGGTTATCGTGGCGGTTTTTACGGAATGTATTTTGATCCAACTTATTTTTTGGTAATTATCGGGGCTGTGCTTTGCATTGTGGCACAGATGCGTGTGGGCACGACATTTAAGAAATATTCCAGGGTGAGAAGCAGGAGCGGTATGACAGGGGCACAGGCGGCACAGCGTATTTTGGAACTGTCCGGAATTTATGATGTGCGGATCGAACATATCCGGGGAGAGCTTACGGATCATTACGACCCTTCTTCCAAAGTGCTGCGTCTTTCGGATGCCACGTATTCGTCCAATTCGGTCGCGGCTATCGGTGTGGCGGCGCATGAGTGCGGTCATGCACTCCAGCACAATAAAGGATATGGGCCTTTGAAGTTTCGGACGGCGCTTGTGCCTGCGGCCAATATCGGTTCCAGACTTGGCATTCCGATCATTTTGCTCGGCGTTTTGTTCGGCATGAACCAGCTGTTCATCCAGATCGGTATCTGGGTGTTCGCGATTGCGGTACTGTTCCAGCTTGTCACGCTGCCGGTGGAGTTTAACGCATCAGGCAGAGCGCTTTCCATGCTGAGCAATTACGGAATGATGGCAAAAGAAGAGACTGACGGCTGCCGCAAAGTACTGAGTGCGGCTGCGCTTACTTATGTTGCGGCGGCAGCATCCTCCATATTGCAGCTGCTCCGTCTTGTTCTTCTGTTTGGCAATCGTGACAGAAGAAACGATTAGGTTGAAAAATTTGAGCCAGAGCCGGGGATATGCCATGACTGCAGATGAGAAATCGCAGTAAGCTGCTCTGATATGGATGGTAGTGTGAAAAGGGTTTGAACTGTCAAAGGCCGAACGCATGGAGGGCTGTGAGATGAATATAAGAGAAATTATCTTAGATATTCTTCTGGAACTGGAAAAGACGGACGGATATGTAAATCTGCTGTTGGCGGATGTGCTGGAAAAATATGATTATCTCGCTCCTAAGGAGAAGGCTTTTATCAAAAGAGTCACGCAAGGGACGGTGGAGCGCAGGATACAGATTGATTTTTGTCTGAATACGGTCTCAAAGGTGCCGGTGCCCAGGATGAAACCGCTTATCAGGCAGCTCCTCAGGATGAGCGCCTGTCAGATCCTTTTCATGGATTCGGTTCCTGATGCGGCGGTCTGCAATGAGGCGGTGAAACTTGCGCAGAAGCGTAAATTTGTTTCCCTGAAAGGATATGTAAACGGCGTGCTGCGGAGTCTGTCAAGACAAAAGGACCAGATTATTTATCCTGATACGGAAAAAGAGGAAGAGGAATCCCTCTCTGTCCGCTATTCCATGCCGCCGCAGCTTGTCAGACATTTTGTCAATGAGTACGGCAAAGAGACGGCGGAAAAGATTATGAGCGCTTTTTTGGAGCGCTGTCCCGTGACACTGCGTCTGGAAGAGCGGTTGTCGGAGGCAGAAAAAAGCAGTCTGTACCGTGCCTGGGAAGAAAAAGGTGCTGTGGTGAGACAGCATCCGCTCTTACCATATGCGGTCTGCATCGAGCGGGCGGAGGGCGTGAGTTCGCTGTCTGGATATGAAGAGGGACTTTTTGCGGTGCAGGATGTCAGTTCCATGCTGGCAGTAGAGGCGGCAGACATCCAAAAAGGACAGACCGTGATTGATCTTTGTGCCGCACCGGGCGGGAAATCGCTGCATGCGGCGTCAAAACTTTCGGAGACAGGCAGGGTGCTTTCATTTGATATTTCGGAGAAAAAACTGTGCCGTATGGAAGAGAACAGAAAGCGGATGCGGAAGGAAAACGTGCGCATACAGGCAGGGGATGCCTGCATATTCCGGGAGGAACTGGCCGGGACTGCCGATGTGGTACTCGCCGACGTGCCCTGTTCGGGTCTTGGCGTGATCGGAAAAAAGCAGGATATCAAATACCATGTGACGATGGAATCAATGGAACAGATCACGTTGCTGCAAAAAGAGATCCTGCAAAATGCGGCCTCGTACGTGAAAACGGGCGGTATTTTGCTGTACAGCACCTGTACACTGAATCCGCAGGAAAATGAAATGATGGTTCGGTGGTTCTGTGAACGATTCCCCTTTACTCCGGAAGATATGAGCGCCTGTCTGCCGGAACCTCTGAAGAAGGCAGGGAAAACAGGTATGATTCAGCTGATCCCGGGGATTCATGAGACGGATGGATTTTTCTTTGCGCGGCTGCGCAGGAAAGCGGAAGCAGAGCCGACAGGCTGAGAGAGGCAGGATGAGTTTGATGACAGATCCCAGAATGGATATAAAGTCCCTCACACTTTCACAATTGCAGGAACAGATGGTATCTTTGTCAGAAGCGCCTTACCGGGCAAAACAGCTTTATGAGTGGATGCATAAAAAACTGGCCGCGGATTATGAGGAAATGTCCAATCTGCCAAAGAGCCTGAAGGAGAAATGCAGAGAGCATTTTACATACACGGCGCTAAAAACGGTGCGGGTGCAGGAATCAAAATTGGATGGGACGAAGAAATTCCTGTTCGCACTGTCTGACGGAAATCTGGTCGAAAGCGTCTGGATGAAATATAAGCACGGCAATTCGGTCTGTATCTCTTCCCAGGTGGGGTGCCGGATGGGCTGCAGGTTTTGCGCTTCCACGCTGGATGGATGGGAGAGAAATTTAACCCCTTCTGAAATGCTGGATCAGATTTATTGCATCACACGCCTCACCGGAGAACGGGTTTCCAATGTAGTCGTGATGGGGACCGGGGAACCGCTTGATAATTATGAGAACCTGCTGCGTTTTATTTTGCTGCTCACGGATGAGAACGGACTGCATATCAGCCAGCGCAGCATTACCGTGTCAACGTGCGGCATTGTGCCCAGAATGCGTGAGCTTGCGGGGGAGGGGCTGCAGATCACGCTTGCCCTGTCGCTTCATGCGTCGACGGATACAAAAAGACGCAGGCTGATGCCGGTCGCACAGAAGTATTCTCTGGATGAATTGATGGATGCCTGTGCATACTATTTTGAAAAGACGGGACGGCGTATTACCTTTGAGTACAGCCTGGCAGCAGGCGTCAATGATACGCCGGAGGATGTCAGGGAATTGATTACGCTTCTGAAGCCGCTTAACTGTCATATCAATCTGATCCCGATCAACCCGGTAAAAGAGCGGGATTTTGTTGGCTCTGAGAGATCCGCGGTGGAAGCTTTTAAAAATAAACTTGAAAAATATGGAATAAATGTTACTATTAGAAGGGAAATGGGCAGGGATATAGAAGGTGCCTGCGGACAGCTTAGACGGGGATACATGCATAAGCAGTCATAGGAGGAAAATACAGTGTTAAGGTCCTATGCGATTACGGATATTGGGCGTAGAAGAAAACTAAATCAGGACTATATTTATTCTTCGGAGACTCCTGTCGGAAATCTGCCGAATGTATTTATTGTGGCGGACGGAATGGGGGGACATAATGCGGGTGACTTTGCGTCCCGGTATACGGTAGAGACGATCGTGGAAGAGATCAGGACTTCTTCGGAGAAAAATCCGGTGCTTCTTTTTGGCAAAGCGATCGAGAAGGCCAATGCCAATACGAGAAAAAAGGCGAGTGAAGATCTGGCACTTATGGGTATGGGGACAACGGTCGTGGTGGCCACCTGTATGGAGGGATCTCTTGAAGTTGCCAATGTGGGAGACAGCAGGCTCTATCTTGTAAATGAGAAGATCGAGCAGGTTACGGTGGATCATTCCCTTGTGGAAGAGATGATCCAGATGGGCGGTCTCGACAGGATCACAGCGAGAACACATCCGGATAAAAATATCATTACAAGGGCCATTGGCGCACGGGATGCGATAGAGGCGGACTTTTTCAGCATGGAACTGGAAAGCGGGGATATCTTACTGCTCTGCTCGGACGGACTGACCAATATGGTGGAGGATGAAGTCATATACCGGATCCTGAAAAATGGAGGAAGCCTGAAGGAAAGGGCGGAGAAATTGGTCCGGGTGGCCAATGATAACGGCGGAAAGGATAATATTTCAGTGATTATTATTGAACCGTTAGCAGATGAGGTGAAACATGATTAAGATTGGAATGATGATCGGTGAGCGATATGAGATTCTTGAAAAGATCGGCACCGGTGGTATGTCGGATGTTTATAAGGCAAAAGACCATAAACTGAACCGTTTTGTGGCGGTTAAGGTACTGAAACAGGAATTTAGCGAAAATGCGAACTTCGTGTCCAAATTCAGGATAGAAGCACAGGCGGCAGCAGGCCTGATGCATCCCAATATCGTTAATGTCTATGATGTCGGTGAAGAAAATGGCATTTACTATATTGTTATGGAACTGGTAGAGGGCATTACGCTCAAGAAATATATTGAAAGAAAAGCAAGACTTTCCGTCAAGGAAGCCATCAGCATTGCGATCCAGGTTTCCATGGGAATCGAAGCCGCACATAATAACCATATCATTCATCGTGATATCAAGCCCCAGAATATTATTATCTCCAAAGAAGGCAAAGTCAAGGTGACAGATTTCGGCATCGCAAAAGCGGCCACCAGTAACACAATCACGTCCAACGTAATGGGCTCGGTTCATTATACTTCGCCGGAACAGGCAAGAGGCGGTTACAGCGACGAGAAGAGTGATATCTATTCTCTGGGTATCACAATGTTTGAGATGCTGACAGGACGTGTGCCTTTTAACGGGGAAACGACGGTGGCGATTGCCATCAAACATATACAGGAAGAACTGCCTTCTCCGAGAGAGTATGTTTCGGAGATCCCGATCAGTGTAGAACAGATCGTATCCAAATGCTGTCAGAAGAGCCCGGACAGGAGATACCAGTCTATGGGAGAACTGATCGTTGATTTAAAACAGTCTCTGATGAATCCCGATGAAGATTTTGTCAAAGTCGTAGATCCTGATGAGGAAGCCTCGACCAGAATGATCACCGATAAAGACATGGTACAGATCAAAAGACAGTCGGACAGACGTGATTCCATGGAGGAAGCGATGCGTCTTCGCAGAAATGAGCGTTACGAATATGACCGCTATGAAGACGATGAGGATGATGAAGACGACGACGAAGACGATGACGAGGATGATGTATATTACAGAGACGACGAAGACGATGAGGATGATGACGACGACTATGATCCGACGATGGAGCGGATCACGACACTGCTGGCCGTTGTGGCGGCGCTGCTTGTCGGCGGAATCATTATCTTCCTGGTCGGACGTGCGCTTGGACTTTTTGAAATAAACGCGCCGGAAACAACGCAGCCGGAGACGAAGCAGGAGCAGCAGCAGACAGAGAAAGTGGAGATGATCGGCGTGACCGGACAGCCGCTTGATACGGTCAAACGCACACTTCTGAATCTCGGACTGACGCCTGAGATTGAGTATGAGATCTCGGATACCTATTCGGAAGGGACTGTGATCAGAGCGAGCATAAAAGCAGGTGAACTCGTTGAGAAGAACACCAATGTTATTTTGACCGTGGCGGAAGGAAATGATGCGGTGACCGTGCCGGACGGCACAGGGAAATCGCAGGCAGAGGCAACTGCGCTCCTGGAAAAAGAAGGGTTTGTGGTTAATATCACACAGAGCCATGACGCCTCGGTGCAGAGCGGATATGTGATATCCCAGTCTCCGGAAGCCGGTAAGACGGCGCCGCCCGGTTCCGCTATTACCCTACGGGTCAGCCAGGGGGCGGAAAGCAATAAGATCAGAGTGCCTGATCTCTTCGGCATGGAGGAGATGGATGCGATAGCGACGCTGACGGAAGCAGGCCTGACAGTGGGAACGGTCTCCACGGCCAATTATGAGGATCCGGCGCTGATTGATAAAGTGTTTTATCAGAGCTATTCTGTAGGCTCCTGGGTGGAAGCGGGAACGGTGATCGATATTAAGGTCAGCCTGGGACCGGAAGCGGTCACTTACAAATATACAGAAAATATTACGGCGCCCACGGAAGATCCCGAATACCGGGACGGTATGACCGTGAATGTCACTGTGACGTCAGAAGACGGAAGACAGCTTTTAAATACGCAGGTAGTTTCTTTCCCGATTGCGGCAAACTATACGGGAATCAAATCCCCGACCGGAACGATCCTGTTTCGCTTTACTGTCACCACGGAGCCGACGACACAGACCGACCCCAATACCGGAGAGGTGACAACGGTAGAGGGCCGTTCTGAGGAAAAGACAGTGACAAGAGCGATTGCATTTACGGCAGAGTGAGGATAAATGAAGGGAAAGATCATTAAGGGGATTGCCGGTTTTTATTATGTTCATGTGGAAGGAAAAGGCGTGTATGCGTGCAGGGCAAAAGGCATTTTCCGCAATGTGCATATCAAACCGTTAGTAGGAGACGATGTCCGCATCAGCGTGTTAGACGAGACAAAAAAAGAAGGCAGTGTGACTGAGATCCTGCCCAGAAAAAATGAACTGCTGCGCCCTGCAGTAGCCAATATTGATCAGGCACTGATCCTGTTCGCCATCGCCAGCCCGGAACCGAATCTGAACCTGTTAGACAGATTTCTGATCCGGATGGAGCGGCAGAACCTTCCGTGCCTGATCTGTTTTAATAAAGCGGATATTTTTGCAGACGGGGAAGAGACAGCGAGTCAGAGGGTGCTTTCCGGGGAGACGCTTTTCAAGGCCTATGAAACAGGCGGGTATCGGGTATTCTTTCTCAGCGCTCTTATGGAAGAAGGCATAGAAGAAGTCAGGAAGGCCGTGCAGGGAAAGACAACAGTGCTTGCCGGTCCAAGCGGCGTGGGGAAATCTACGCTTATTAATTGCCTGGCACCGGAGGCGGATATGGCAACCGGCAGCATCAGTGAAAAGATCAAGAGAGGAAAACACACGACAAGACATTCGGAGATTATCGCGGCAGGGGAAGAAACCTACCTCATGGACACACCGGGTTTTACTTCTCTGCAGATTCCGGACATTTCCAGGGAAGAACTCGGCGCCTGTTATCCGGAATTTGAGGCGCATGAGCCTTACTGCCGTTTTAGCGGGTGTGCACATATTGACGAGCCGGATTGCGGCATCAAGGCCGCGGTGGAACGCGGACAGATCAGCAGGATACGTTATGATAATTACAGGATACTGTATAGAGAGCTGAAAGAAGCCAGGAAATATTGATCCTGATTTTGTACTGTTTCTTATCGAGACTTTGTATTCCGGTGAGAGTCGGAGCTTTTAAGGAACTCCATCTCTATGTTAACCTGGTGCGAGCAGGAATAAAGAAAAATGATATAATACTATTGTAATTATAGAAACGATATCTAATACTTGGAATAATGCCGACACGTTATGCGAAATCCTAAAATGCATAAAAGAAGAATTGGATAAGGTGCCAATGAAAAGGGATAAATGGAATATAGAAGAAGAAGGGAATTGTCATGCTGTCTGCTGTAAAGGGAATCGTGCAAGGAAATACCGTTGTTATTGAAGACGATGACATAAGGGAATATGACGGAGCAGAGGTTGTTGTTTCATTATTAGATTATCCGCAAAAGAAAATATAGAAAGTTCCTGTTGATTGGGATAGTTTTGTTATTCCAAGTGAAAGAGGAAAAAATGTTGATGAATATATGAGGGAGATGCGCGAAGATGACAGACTTTAAAAAGGCTTTTGTTGATACGGCACCGTTTATATATTTCATTGAAAAAGACGACAACAATCTACAATATTATGAAAAGGTAAAATGTTTTTTCAAAGATGGATATGACAATGGTAAGAAGTTTGTGCCGCTTAGTAGAAATAACTGATATGGAAATAGTGGAGATTAATCAGGAAATTGCAAAGAAAGCCGCTCTGATAAGAGCAGAATATAAAGGACTTAAAGCAAATGGATGCCTTACAGCTTGCAACAGCGTGTTTGTCTGGATGTGATTTGTTCTTAACGAATGATAAACAGTTAAAACAACTCAAAGAAATTAATTGTATTACTGTGGAGGAATTGGATTGATTGTGGAAGGCACCAATAGAAAATGAAAAGAGTCGCATGAAAAAACAAAAGAAAATGGTAGAATCTAGTCATGAGAATATCATTTACCTGGATGGGAATGTTATTACTTTTTATGACTGTATAGGTAGGAAAGAATCACAAAGGAGAAAGCACTAACGGATGATTTGATTATCTGAAGGTGCTTTTTTCGTGTTTTCATTTTATAAATGGGAAATACACAAGTCATAGGGCCAAAATGCTCTTATTTTTTTTCAAAACAACGGAAACCTGTTTGGGTCTTCCATATGAGAATCCATATAAAACAGGCACAAACTTACTGCTATAGGATAAGCATATAAAAAATCGAGTAATGCATGCATTAGCAAGAAAAGGATTGTGCCCTGTGTATTTCGGGCGTTTCAGTATGTAGCCAATAGTGGTCGTTTAACATGCGCAGGGGGCGGCGTATGTTGCCGCCGCGGACTGTCTTGCCTGTCCGTTTCCAATGCTCGGATGGGATATGAAAATGAATAAAATTTCTATTTGCAACCAGGAGTTGCTAAAAAGCACTTTAATGTTGGTGGTAAATAGTATTGTTATTTTGTATAATGCAAATGAATGAAAGGAGTTGTGACAATGAAATTATCAGAAAAAATTATAGAACTGAGAAAGGCAAACGGAATGACGCAGGAAGAACTTGCATCAATATGTAATGTCAGCAGACAATCCATATCTAAATGGGAAGCAGACATTGCATTACCGGAGACAGAAAAACTATTGATACTGGGAAAAACATTTCAGGTATCTATGGATATTTTGTTAAAGGATGAATTGACGTTAAATGAGGTGAAAGATGTTCATATCTGCGGCGATAATGCAATTCAAAAAAGGAAACAGGAATTGTATGAGGGAGTATTAGTTAAAGAAAGTATAGTGGATGATAGTATCATTGATTGTCTGAATATTCATAAAATTGAACTGTGGAATACTGGCGGGAAACCAAAATATTGGACGGTATTGTTTTTTACAAGTGACAGAAGAGATTTTCCAGAACAAATTTCAAAAGTCATGCGGTTTGATCCTGATACAAACCGGAATTGGTTTGTTGATTTTAAGGCAGGGAATGAAAAATATATTGTATTGAAAGACAGGATTTTAAAATATCAGATTGGAAATCAGACTGAAAAAGAATATGTATGCAATGAGTGTAGGAAATTGGGGATTTCTAATGGGCAGATGAACTGGCCGGAATAGGAGGAAACATGAGGGTATTATTTAGAGAATAATTTGGGATTGATAGATACGAAATTAGACGTTCATTGTATAATGGGGGAGAAAAGGGGCATATCCGTTAAAAAATAATGTGCGGCTTACAAATAAATGTGCGCTTGTAATACGGGATTATCCGGATGGTATGGAAATAATTGGAGAATAGAAAGAGAATGACATGTTTCAGGGATTTAATGAGTCTACCATAAAATATTATAAAGCAATTCGTAAGGAAAATTGTAAAAAAGTATATCAAGAGAATCAACAACTATATCTTGAGGGCGTGAAAATTCCCTTAGATGAACTATATTTTGAACTGTATAACTATTTTAATGACGTTGACAGGGATCTATTAAGTAATAGAAGGAGATGTATTTCTTCGGCATATAATGATACGCGTTTCTGTTGTGGAACACCTGTGAAAGAATATTTTTACATACGATTTAAACTGAATAAAGTGAATAAAAAAAACGCATTGAGTTTCTTTTTTGATGCCTCTTTAGACGGGTATAAATATGGGTTGAATATCTATCATCCGGATGCAGGCGGAATGAATAAAATCCGAGATTATATATTGGATAATAAGCATTATGCAAAGAAAGTAATTGAAGATTTTAACGAGACAAGCTTATTAGAAATTCAAGGGGAAAAATATAAAAGGGCATATTATCCGTATGAAGATATTGTTTTACAAGAATGGTTAGAGCGCAGAAGGATTTCTTTCATACGGGAAGAGAATCTTAGTGACGTTTTTTATAAAAGAGACATTTTAGATTGTATTTTTTCAGCATATGACAGCGTAAATGAGGTGTATTTTATGTTGAAAGAAGCGTTATAGTTGCTCATTTAGAATGAATTCTTGATTAGGAGTAAGAGATAAATGGATAAAGGAATAGAGGCATTTCATAATAATTTATATGCATTGCGGTTAATGTGGCAGATATGTCCCAGCCAGGTTTTGCACAAGGCCATTATCCGGTTCTCAGGATATTTTGAGTGGCTATTTTACAGTGCTTTTTTTATGCGTTTTGTTATTAAGGCAATGGAAACGGAGCAGGAATTTTCTACTATTATGATATTTGTCGGGGTTACGGTGGTTGTATTTGCAAGTATTTCCTTATATAACAGCTACGTCGATGGAACAGTAACACCTGTAACGGCTATTATTGTGAACAGGGAACTGAGCAAAAAGCTGTTTAGAAAGTCCAGAAATGTAGAACTATCCTGCTATGAAGATAATGAATTTTATAATAAATACACGCTGGCCATGGAGAAGGCGGATGAGCGTCTTATAGAAACGATTGATGTTATCTGGGGCATTGTTTTTGGTGTGATAGCGTCCGTTGCAGCATTTCTTTTTCTCCTGGAAGTGGACAGGTATGCGGTTTTATTTGTAGTCTTTCCTATTCTGGGAAATTTTTGCTTCAATAAAGTATTGGGTAAGATTGATTTTGAGCGAAACAGGGACATGGTTCCCTATAATCGTAAAATAGCGTATGTCAATCGTGTCATTTACATGACAGATTATGCAAAGGAAATACGTCTGACCAATGCTTTTGCATTAATGCAGAGAGACTATCGGAAGGCCATACAGGGACTTATTCAGTGTACCCATAAGTATACGAAAAAGGGTATGATTTTCCACTGGCTGCGTGTCATATTTACGTTTAGCTTTATTTTTGAGGGATTATTGATATATGGAGCTTACCGGGCTTTGGTAAGTCATACGATTTCACTGGCGGAACTTTCGGTGATTACCAGTATGATGGTATCTACGACATGGATATTAATTGGGTTTACGGAATCTTTGATGAAAGGTTTTAAGAACGGACTTTTTGTGTGGAATCTGCGTACTTTTCTGGAGTATGAGGAAGTGATACCGGAAGATTACGAAGGGGAAGACCCAGGCAAAGAAATTCAAAGTATAGAGTTTTGTAATGTGAGCTTTTGTTATAAGGATAAACAAGTATTACATAATCTTTCCTTTGAAATCCGGGGAGGTAAAACCTATGCCCTGGTAGGACATAACGGAGCGGGAAAGTCAACAATTATTAAGCTGTTGATGCGTTTTTATGATCCAACGAAGGGAGAGATTTTCTGTAATGGCAGAAATATTAAGGAGTACAATTTGCAAAAGTACAGAGCATTGTTCGCAACGGCTTTTCAGGACTGCCGTATTTTTTCTTTGTCGGTAATGGAGAATGTGCTGATGCAGAAAGCAAAGGAAGGCGACAGAGAACGTGTAGAGGAAGCCTTACGGCTGGCCGGTGTATATGATAAGGTTATGTCGCTGCCGAAGGGTATGGATACGGTTTTGACGAAGGAATTTAGCGAGGATGGCGAGGTGCTGTCCGGTGGTCAGTACCAGAAAATCGGTGTGGCCAGAGCCTTTGTGAGACAATGTCCTGTAAGGATATTCGATGAACCCTCCAGTGCATTAGATCCTGTTTCAGAGTATCAGCTGTTTGACAATATGTTGAAAAGCAGTAAAGACAACACGGTATTGTTTATTTCCCATCGATTATCATCTGTTCAGAATGCAGATTGGGTGTTCATGTTGGAAAACGGAATGGTCAAAGAAGAAGGGACTCATTACATGCTCATGAAGCGGCAGGGTATCTATGCGGATATGTATAAAAAGCAGGCAGAGAATTATCTGGCGGTATCATCTTCTGAAATAGGAAGAGGTATCTTTGCCATGACAAAGGAGGAGATGGTATGAAAGAAGTGTTAAAAAATCATCTGTTTCTTTGGCGGCTTTGTTTCCGTACAGCTCCGGGATTTATGTTATATGCTATATATGATGCTTTTAGAAGTCAGATTCTTATTTTTTTGGAACATACAATAGCTGTTCGTTATGTATTAAAATGTGCAGAATTTGGAGAACCATTTTATAAAGCGTTTATCGTAGTAGGTATCGTTCTATTAGCATATATGGCAGCAATAATACCGGATGGGTATTATATTCATAACTTGACATTATGTGCAAAACCGAAACTTTATCAGGCGCTAAAGGACCAAATGTATCATAAAGCAGCTGAGATCGATTTGGAATGTTATGATGAACCGAACTATTATAATGAGTTTGTTTTGTCCGTGTCCGAAGCTGAGAGTTCGATAGAACGCTTTTTGACGTTACTTAATTCCTTTATACAAAGTGTTACTATTATGCTGACAACGGGAGTATTCTTTCTTGTAACAGATGCTGCGGGAATTTTATTTGTATTGGCATCCTTTGTACTTAATTTTTTGTTTGCAAAGGTATTGAACAAGTTAAATTACGAAGTGCGGATGAAAACAAATCCATTGGAACGTAAGCGAAATTATGTAAGCCGTATTTTTTATCTCAGTGATTATGCTAAAGAGCTGCGTTTATACCCTCAGACGGCGGATATTTTGGAGCAGGACTTTGTGCAGGCGAATGGGAAAATGATAAAAGTGCAGAAAAAGGCTTGCAGGAAACGTACAGGTTTACATTTTGCACAGGGATATTTGGCCGGGAATTTTATTTTAGATGGACTTTATATAACATACTTAATATTTCAGGCGGCAGTGTTACATACCATGGATTACAGTAATGCGGTAGTATTGTTTAACCGCACGGGCAGCCTGCGAAAAGGCATGAAGGGTTTTGTTGAGGTGATGCCTAAGGCAGGTGAAAACAGTATGTACATTGACAAAATCAGAAGTTTTCTTATGTATGAGCCGAAGATTAAGCATGATGTGGGAGAAAGCGTACCTGCAGACCCGGGAACAATACGTTTTGAGCATGTCAGTTTCCGCTATACGGAGGATTCACCAGAGGTGCTGAAGGATATTACTTTACAGGTAAAGTCTGGCGAAAAAATTGCAATTGTAGGTTACAATGGTGCCGGAAAGACAACACTTATTAAGCTGCTGATGAGGCTGTATGATCCCACAGGCGGTACGATTCTTTATCATGATAAAAATATAACGCAGTACAATCTGGGTGAGTATCATAAACGTTTTGGAGTAGTGTTCCAAGATTTCAAAATGTACGATGCAACGCTGATGGAGAATGTTGTGCTGGATGATATAGAGAACATAAAAAAGGAAGAGGAAGCTGTCAGGCAGGCTCTTTGCAGCAGTGGTTTTGGTAAGCGTCTGGAAACACTTCCGGAAGGACTATATACGTCAATTACCCCGGAGTTTGATGAGAACGGCGTGAATCTGTCCGGTGGAGAAAGCCAGAAGGTTGCCATCGCCAGAGCCTTCTACAAGCAGGCAGATATTTTAGTTATGGATGAGCCTTCCAGTGCACTGGATCCTATTGCAGAATATAATTTGAATAAAGCAATGCAGGATGCTGCAAGAAATAAGACTGTATTCTATATTTCCCACCGACTATCTACTACAAGAGATGCAGATCGCATTATTATGTTAGAAAAAGGCAGAATCATAGAAGTGGGAACCCATGAAGAGCTTTTAGAGCAAAATGGGAAGTATGCAAAGATGTGGCATGTGCAGGCAGGGAGATATAGTGGATAAAAGATGGAAGTGACAATATTAAAGTGAAGTTATCGGTGTGCTTAAAAGTGACCTGATCTACATACATGTAGAGAAAGATCCCAAAAAACAGGATGAACTGTTCCATAATCTGTATGATGAAATCAGCAAGAACAAAGTGCCGGTAAGGCCGGATCGACACTACCGGAGAACAAAAGGCCAGCTTGCGGGCGATTATTCAAATACCCATAAACGAAGCTGTTAACCATCAGAGAACCATTTTGCCTAAAAACACAGGAAAGCTATTCTGATTTATCCTGCCTATTGATTATCCAAGGCTGCCGAATCACAGGCAGGATAATTTCCCCCTATAAAAATGGCTTTATTTTAGTTGGGGGAGTTGTTAAGTTGATGACATTGTGTAAAATCAAGATTTTTAAGGAGGATATGGGTTGAAAAATAACTCCATAAAGTCTCATAAATGTCTATAAACCTCAGTGTTTTCAATGCCTTGTGAGATTTGGAGAAGGAGTGTCAACACAAAGAGCCAATAACTTTTGAGTTATTGACTCTTTAATAACTTTAAGGTATAATTTATCTACAGCAGGAGGAGAATAAACTTGTACGCGATCCGCTTTTATAGAGATAAGAACGGCAAAGAGCCGGTAAAAGAATATATTGCCAAGCTGGCTGCGAAGAAGGTTATGAAACGGACACAAAAAAACTCCACAGAAAGAAATAGAACGGGCAAAACGAAATTTAGCTGATTATCAAGGGAGAAAACATCATGAGAACAAATAAAGGATATTCGCAGGCCGTGACACAGGCGAAAGAGAATCTGGCCGATCTGAATGAGC
This sequence comes from uncultured Lachnospiraceae bacterium, assembly GCA_947577185.1. Lineage (GTDB taxonomy): Bacteria > Bacillota > Clostridia > Lachnospirales > Lachnospiraceae > UBA3282. The sequence goes on from CANPUE010000011.1 coordinate 93,704, forward strand.
GTGGAGCAGATGCTGTCGGTGAGAATGTTCTGGAATTTATGGAAAGTATTCTTACGCCGGATGAAATAGCGGAGAGCGAGCTGCGGGTGTCTATTATCGGGGAACTGATAAAGGCGAGGCAGGAAAAGGGGATAAGTCAAAAAAAACTGGAAGAATTAAGCGGGGTAAAACAGCCTGTCATTGCAAGAATGGAAAAAGGCAGTACCAGCCCGCAGTTGGATACGATTTTGAAGGTATTAGCGCCTTTAGGGAAGACCTTGGCAGTTGTTCCTTTGGAAACGGGAAACAGATAGCTTCATGAAAAAAATTGTTTCCCGGAAAAGGTGCAGCAGAAAAGAATGGGAATGACGTTTAAATTAGAGTTTCATTTGTTTATAGCAGGAGAAAATACCCTACAGCATTCAAATGTGAAATTGAAATGATAAGGAAGGAAATGATATGAAAAAAGCAGTGTCGGAATCCAAAACAGAGCAGGTATATCAGGTGCGTCCGGAACATTTAAACGGTGCCGGAAGGTTATTTGGCGGAAAATTAATGGAATGGATTGATGAATTAGCAGGACTCGTCGGCATCAGGCATGCACAGCAGGATGTAACAACGGCTTCCGTAGACAACTTGAAATTTATCCGGGGTGCCTATTTGAAAGATCTGATTGTGCTGGTTGGGAGAGTGACATTTGTTGGCAGGACTTCTATGGAAGTGAGGGTGGATACTTATGTGGAAAGCCTTGATGGAGTCAGAAAGCCTATTAACAGGGCTTATTTAACGCTGGTTGCGGTGGATGCGGATGGAAATCCGGCAGAAGTCCCTGGTTTGATTATTGATACAGAGGCAGAAAAAGCAGAGTGGGAAGCCGGGATGAAGAGACGGGAAATGAGGAAACAGCGAAGAATGGAAGGGTTTTAGTATTAGGGGAGGCAGATTGGAAAAATCATACAGAAGGAACCCCGGGAGGTTCAAGATACAAAAGTAATTTGCCGGGAAAGCGGCCGGAAAGCTAAAAAAAATAAAAGCATTTCAGAACTGGCTGTTATGGGGAATAATCCAGTGGGGAATTATTATGTGCCATTGAAGGAAGACAGCACGCCTGTAAAATTTCTGAGAGCGAAATCGGATACAGAGATAGACAGGGGTACCGGCTGCGGACTCTGTGTAGAAATATGCCCGATGAAAAGTATTGATGATAAGAATGATTCGGTACCCGGTATTTGCATAAAATGCCATGCGGGCATCAGGAACTGACCGGCTCATGCAAAAACATTTACAGACGAACAGTTTTTATCTCATATAAAAATGTTAGAAAAAAATTACAGCAGACGGGCAGCGAATTATTTTTTTATGATTCGTGGTATCCGCATTCTTATTAAGGTTTCTGGATAAAATCAGGTGAAATTATGGAAACTCGAGAAAATCCCATAATTTACTTTTGGGCCTTACTATGCTATCATAGCTTTTGAGGCTCTTTTTGAGTCGCTTTGTGATAAAACTGACTGTGACAGGAAACATAAAATTGAGTAAATAACGGAGGATTAGGATATCATGAAACTAGGAATCGTAATACGCGAGGCTGATTTCATATCTTCACGGATTTTCATAAATGTCTATAAACCTCAGTGTTTTCAATACTTTGCGGGATTTGAGGTTTCATAAAAGTTCCTGCAGATTTCTATATATCTATATCAGATTGGTGCGGAATTGGTGCGGTAATATTCAGGAGAAAGAGTTTCAACACAAAGAGCCAATAAACCAAGAGCTATTGGCTCTTTTGTTATCTGGTTTATAATTTGTTTATAAATCTAATTGTGTGGATGGTGTTTTGTAGCGTATAATATAAATAAGATATTCCACACATAATGAAAATTAAATGACAAAAGTGGCAATACATGATATAAGGGAAGAGTAATTATTTTATGTTACAGGAGGCAAAGATGGAAGTAGTACGGAAATATATTGATGCAGATAGTTTAATGACAGTAATGCAATTGCCTGAAAAATTCAGAAATCGCAAGTTAGAGGTAATTGTTCTTCCGGCGGAGGAACAGGAAAAATCATCTAAGAAAGCAGCAGAAATTGATCAGGCATTACAATCATTGGTCGGAGCAATCCCTTATACGGATATGTCTTTAGAAGAATTGCGGGAGGAACGATTAAAGAAGTATGAAAATATTGGTTGATACCAACATTGTGTTGGACGTTATGCTAAAAAGAGAACCGTTCTATAAATCGTCATTAGAAATACTTGGCTTAACTAAAAGGGATGATGTAGAGGAGTATGTATCGGCATCGGCGATTACAGATATCTATTATCTTGCATATCGTCAACTTAGAGATAAAGAAGTGGTTAAAAAACTGATGAAGAAGTTGCTTACAGTGGTATCTGTAGCTAGTGTATCTGAGCAGGAAATAGAGAATGCCTTATCGTTAGAGTGGAATGATTTTGAAGATTCTGTGCAGTATTCTGTTGCATTTGTACAGGAAATGGAGGGGATTGTTACGCGCAATCCAAATGATTATAAAGAAGCGAAAATAAAGATCTGGAAACCGGAAGAATTATTGTGATGATGTGATGAGGGATTGGTAGGAAGTCGTAGAGGCTTCCTATTTTTATATTAGATAAAGAACGGGTTTATTTCTAAGTAGTCAGGAAATATGAATTTCATGTAGCAAATAGTTTTTTAAGAACTAAAAAATAGTAAAGTTGCTTGAAACTATTCGTCTTCTCGAATATAGTAGGAGGTGATGAATAAGGTGTGGATTCAATTTCCATCGTTGCTATGTTAAGATGATAAATTTATAGAATACGGAGATAAATATATGGATGTGAAAGCATATAGTGACATGATACATAATATTGTCGTTCCAGCGACTTTATCACAGGAGGAAATGCTTAGGTGCTATCAACCACTTACTGATTTTCTTCAAACTGAAACACCAGAGAGATTATATCGTTTTCGACAGTGCAATGAAAAAAGCATTGAAGCTTTCGATCAAGATCAGTTATGGGTTTCACCTGGATACAGAATGAATGATGATTTTGATGCACTGCTTCATTTTAACAAGGAGAGCATTAAATCAGATTTAAAGGCATTTTTAGAGGACAAACAATTTATACTGAATTTTCAGGCGATTGGTAAAGGAGCAGAAGTGCCCGTACATATTCAAAATATACTGTCACCCGAAATGATTGAGGCTGTTCGCTCAGCTATAGCTCAGATGGATGAAACGTGCATAAATACATCAATGAGTCAATTATATGATTTCTTTGTAAATCAGATTGATGAAAAAAATGTCGCAGCTCAACAGATAATACAAAAAACGATTAAATTTGCCTGCTTTTCAGAAGCAATAGAATCGGCAGCTATGTGGGGCTATTATGCGGATTCTGGCTGTGGATTTGCTTTATCTTATGACTTCCGGAGGCTGTAAAAAATTCTGTGTCTATGGGTAAAAATCTTTGTTGATAGGAATCA
>CANPUE010000012.1 GCA_947577185.1 uncultured Lachnospiraceae bacterium
TTCCGTTGTTCTTGTCATGGATAGCTATGTCCGCACACATTCCGGCAGACACAAAAGGATAGGAATGGAATGGGTACTTTGTAAATCTGTATTTATTTTTTCTTTTGTTGGTAAGTCAGTTCTTTGTATATCTTTATTTAATTGCATTGGATTTTCCAACGTAGGTTTTTCCAATGTTGGTTTTTCCTGCGTTGGATTATCCAATGTTGGATTTTCCAATGTAGGTAAATCCGGCGTAGGTTCTGTATGCGGCTGCTCATAGATCACATAATCGGCTCCGCGCAAGCCAGTCTGTTGCAGTAACCCTGACAGATATTCCACGAGAGCGTGAAACTTTTTCTGTAAATAGTGTTTAAGGAGGTCTTCTATGATAAAATAAAAATCATAGGAGGCCTTTTATCATGGCAAGAGAATAGAAACCTGTACACAGAGTACAAATGACGGAAGGAAAACGAAACATCATCCACCAGCTCTTAAAAGAGTATGATATCCAGACGGCTGAGGACATCCAGGATGCCCTGAAGGATCTGTTGGGCGGGACTATCAGGGAAATGATGGAAGCTGAAATGGATGACCATCTCGGTTTTGAAAGATCAGAACGCTCTGACAGCGATGACCACCGCAACGGTTACAAACGAAAACGTGTAAACAGTAGCTATGGTCCCGCGGAACCTGATGTACCGCAGGACAGGAGATCGACCTTTGAGCCGCAGATAGTAAAGAAACGCCAGAAAGACATTTCAGACATTGACCAGAAGATCATTTCCATGTATGCAAAATAAAGTAGAAAAATTGAAAGATACGGTTTGGTTATCAAAGGCGCAGATGGCGGAGTTATTTCAGAGAGATCGTTCTGCAATTTCAAAACACATAAAAAATATATTTGAAGAAAGCGAGCTTTCCAAAGAGGGACTGTGCAAATTCAGAGACAAACCCGTAGAATTTTATAATCTTGATGTAATCATCTCTGTCGGGCTACCGTGTGAAATCAAAACGAGACACGCAGTTCAGTATATAGGCGACCGGAATTGCGTTTCGCAGATATCAGCGCGGAGCAGGATGTCCGGCATCCATTCCAGGGCTTACCATACCCCTCTCGTAAAACCGATATCGTTCTTCTCTGTAATCGTTTAAATCTTTATACATTCTTTTTTCGCTCAAAATAAATCCCGCTTTTTCAATCACTTTCCAGGACGGTATGTTTTCATCCCGCACTGTTGCAATCATCCTTTTTGCATGATAATGATTGAGAAAATAGTCGGTATATGCTTTAACCGCTTCAACTGCGTAACCGTTATGCCTATATTGTGCTCCAATAAAACAGGTAATTCCCGTTTCCTGAAGGTCTTCATAATAAGAGCATCCGACAGAGCCGATTACCGCAGATCCGGCCTTTAACGTTATTGTATAAGCCAGATAATCCATATTGGGATTATCTCTAAATGCAAAGCCCCTTGCCTCGTCTGTCCATTTTGTGATCCAATTACCGCAGTCTCTGTCAAAACCGCAGTCATTTAAGCTTCCGTCTGCTGCCATTTTGACAAACGGGATTCCATCTTCTGCTGTTACATCTCAAATCAACAATCGCTGTGTTTCAAGTTTCATCAGTAAAACCTCCGTAAATTTTATTTCCTGCTCTCTATTGATCTATATGGAACTGGCAGGCGCTGATACAAACAGAAATAAATTGTGTCAGTTTGGCCTTCCACTCCATTTTTCCTGACAGAACTTTCTTTCTTATAGCCAGGCATTTATTCCATCTGTCTTTTTATCACGTCATCACGCCCAGTAGGAGCTTCTATATACTGTTCCGGTCTGATTTCCGTCATTGTTCCAATCCTGTGGAGATCCATATTCCGCAATTTTTTACAATTCAAATTTTATGCTTACGATTATGATATAAAACAGGCAGAAACATTGCCAATAAAATTTGAAAGGAAGTGCTGAGAATGGAGTATAAAAATCTGTTTGACAAATTCAATGAGGGGGGAAAACTGCTTCTGCCGGATGCCGCAGATGCCTTTGATGCCGTTGCGTGGTCTGAACATCCTGTTTTCGAGGGTGTGGAATTAAAGCATATTATCACGTCCGAAAAGACGGATGGACAGTTCAGTTTCCATCTTGTGAGGATAGCTCCAAATAAGAAGATCGGCAAACATATCCACGAGAAGCAATTAGAAACACATGAGGTTATTTCCGGTTCGGGCGTATGTGTGAACAATGGAACGAAGCTGTTCTATGAAGCGGGCGTAATTTCCATTTTCCCCATTGGCGTGCCGCACGAAGTCATTGCAGGAGAGGATGGTCTTTACCTGTTTGCAAAGTTTATGCCTGCTTTGTGCTGACTGATTTCTCCTGTATTAATTATTTTGGAAGATAATTTGTAAGTCAGCGGAGGTAAACCCACCTGTTTTTCAAATTGTTTTATGAAGTGGCTTTGATCGCAAAAACCTGTGCTCAGAGCCACTTCTGCTATCGTTTCCATGTTGTGCATCAATCGCTGCGCCTTGCGGATGCGGTTTTGGAGTTGAAACTGATGCGGCGTAAGCCCCACTTGTGCCTTAAAGCTTCGGATAAAATGGTATTTACTGAGAAATGCGTTTTGTGCCATTTCTTCAACACTAAATTTGTCTTCAGGATATAATTCCAACTGCTTTTTCAGGTTATTGATAAATGGATGTTGGATTTTAGCATGCCAGTCCGTATAGGCGTCAAACGGGTTTAAACAGTTTAATAATTCTAATATCTGATACGGATTGATTTTTTCTGTATTTACATGATTCATCAGCAGGGCCGCTACGTTACGCCGTATTGCGTCTGCCGGACAGTGGGCGGCTATCTTTTTATCAATGCATATGCTCAGCAAAGTGTAGCTGTTATGTGCTGAAATACGATGCGGCATATATGGGCAAATGACAAAGGTATGATTTTTTTCGCAAACCTTTACACTGTTATTCACGGTAAGCACAAGCGAGCCATCTAACACAATGCCGATTGTAAGCACAGAAACATGGTTATGAGTGGGATAGGATATTGTTGAGTTTTCACAGAAAATCAGTTCCATGCCCATATCTGAATTGGATAGGTAGCGTATGCTGTCTGCTGTCATAAGGATTGCCTTCCCGACTGTTTTGACCAAAAAGAATACGGCCGTTACTGTCAAAACAGGTATAAAATAGTATAACACAAAATAAAAGGGATATGGTAAACTGAGTGCAATGCTTCCCTAAAATATTTAAAACAGTCTGGCGGTAAGCAGTCTGATTTTCAGTGTGGAGAAGACTTGCACGAAAAGATATGAAAGGCAGGAAAATACTATGTGCGGCAGATATTATGTGGATGATGAAACAATCGGGGAGGTTGAGAAGATCATCCGTCTCGCGGACGGAAAAAAAGAAGATATGGGAAAGCTGCAGATACAGGCAAAAGAGATTCATCCGACAGAAAACGCGCCGGTCTTAACGGCATCGGATCAGAAACTGACATGCAGTCAGCAGAGATGGGGCTTTCCTGGTTTTTCGGGAAAACAGGTTATTTTCAATGCGAGAAGTGAATCGGCATTGGAGAAAAAGATGTTCCGGGAAGGCGCGCTGCACAGGCGTATCGTGATTCCGGCGGCATGGTTCTATGAGTGGGACAGGAATAAGCAGAAGCATATGTTTTACCGGAAGGAGCAGGCGGTGCTGTTCATGGCGGGGATATTTGGCCATTATCAGGATGGGGACCGTTTTGTGATCCTTACCACGCAGGCGAACGATTCTATGAAGCCGGTACATGAGCGGATGCCGCTCCTGTTGGAACAAAGTGAGATTATCCCATGGATCTTTGACCGGGACAGGACCGGAGCGTTTCTTCGTAAGGAGCCCTGTTCACTGGAGCGGAGGAGCGACTTTGAACAGATGAGTCTGTTTTGACAGGAAACAGAAATTGACAAAAACTGGCAGAACAAGTGTTCTGAAAAACATTTACAGGAAACAAACGTTCTGGTATAATGATGTCATTCACAGAGATGACGAAAGAGAAAACAGACAGGGGCGGAATGCTTTTGTCTGTTTGTTTTTCTAAAGGGCCGGAGGGAATGAACGGCAAAAGAGATCGCAAAGAGGGTGTGATGACATGGCGGGAAATGTGATTTTCCATATCGATGTGAACAGTGCTTTTTTATCATGGGAGGCGGTGTACAGGATAAGGCATCTTGGCGGGAAGCTTGATCTGCGGACCATACCGTCCGCGGTTGGCGGGGATATTTCCAAACGGCACGGTATCATCCTTGCGAAATCCATTCCTGCCGGGAATTATCATATTCAGACCGGAGAATCGGTGACAGATGCCCTGCGGAAATGTCCCGGTCTGGTACTGGTGCCCCCCAATTACGGATTATATGAAAAGAGCTCAAAGGCTTTTATGGAGATTCTTGGAAGATATTCGGACAGGGTGGAGCAGTACAGCATTGATGAGGCGTTTATGGATATGTCCGGGACTGAGAGCCTCTTTGGGACGCCGGTGATCGCGGCCGCTGCCCTCAAAGATGAGATCTGCCGGGAACTGGGTTTTACGGTAAATGTGGGTATATCCAATAACAAACTGCTCGCGAAGATGGCAAGTGACCTGAAAAAACCGAATCGTGTGCACACTTTATTTCCGGAAGAGATCAGGAAGAAGATGTGGCCGCTTCCGGTCAGGGATCTGTTTTTTGTAGGGAGGGCTTCGGAGAAGAAACTGCATTCTCTGGGGATCCGGACGATCGGGGAGCTTGCCGGGGCGGATGTCGGTCTGTTAAGGGCTGTGTTGAAAAAACATGGGGAAGTGATCTGGAATTTTGCAAACGGCAGGGATGTTTCCGTCGTGGAGCCGCTTCCTGCGGAGAACAAAGGGTATGGGAATTCCACGACGGTCTCATTTGATGTCACGGACGCACAGACGGCCAAAATGGTTCTGCTGTCTCTGGCTGAAACCGTGGGCCGCAGGCTGCGCAGGGATGATGTGCGGATAGAGATGGTATCCGTAAGCGTCCGTTTTTATGACTTGAGCTGTGTGTCACATCAGTGTGTTCTGAAAGCGGCGACCAATATTACGAAAGAGATTCATGATGCGGCCTGTCTGCTGTTTGAGGAACTATGGGACGGCACGCCGATCAGGCATCTTGGCATACAGACCGGACGGGTGACCGGGAATGGCGCTGACAGGCAGCTTTCGCTGTTTGATGACACGGATTATGAAAAGCTTGAAAAGCTGGACCGGGCGGTAGACAGTATCCGGGAGCGGTTTGGAGCGGATGCCGTTTTGAGAGCATCTTTTTTGAAACAGGAGAGGATCGACCACATGAATGGAGGGATTTCCAGAGAAAAAAGAACTGTGGATTATGAGAATGAGAAGGTGATGTAATGGGGGTTCGCTTAGGAGATATTGCAGACAGGACGGAACATGGAGTCCTGCATGGAATCCAGAGAGAAATTGCCTGTGAATGCTGGTTTACCAGCAAGGGAAGGAGCATCCCAAAGATCATTAAGGTAATGGACGGGGAAGGGATGCTGCATACGATCAGAGAAATTCAACTGCTGACATCGGAAGAGAAGACTTATTCCGGTATTCAGACGGTGGAACATTTATGCAGGATCAATCTGGGCGGCAGGATGGAGACGGTCAAGCTTGTATTTACAAAGGAAACCTGTAAGTGGGCGCTTGTGGAATTATAGGAGAAAAGGGACTGCAGTCCTGCCTGCAGACGGTTTCAAAGCCGGGGCTCGGTGGAAGCCGCAGGCCAAACGGCGGTTATCTGTTTGCATACTGGAGAAAAATACGATATAATCCTGTCTAATGAAGAGAAAGGCAGGAATGTCAGAATGAAGAACAGATATGATACGACGATCACGGCCTGTTTTGTGGGCTATATTGTGCAGGCGGTCGTCAACAATTTTGTACCGCTTTTGTTTTTAACTTTTCAGAGGAATTATCAGATCCCGCTTTCGCAGATCACGCTGTTAGTGACGTTTAACTTTGGGATACAGCTTCTGGTGGATCTGCTTTCCGTCGGATTTGTGGATAAGATCGGATACCGGATCTCTTTGGTATTGGCGCATATTCTGTCGGCCGCGGGACTGATCCTGCTTACGGTTCTGCCGGAGATTTTGCCGTCTCCCTTTGCGGGGATTCTGGCAGCAGTCATGATCTATGCCGTCGGGGGCGGCCTGCTGGAGGTGCTTGTAAGCCCGGTGGTGGAAGCCTGTCCGTCCGATAATAAGGAAAAGGCTATGAGTATGCTGCATTCTTTCTATTGCTGGGGACATGTGGGCGTCGTGCTGGTATCGACACTGTTTTTCCAGATGGCCGGCATTGAGAACTGGAGGATACTGGCATGTCTGTGGGCGCTGATCCCCATCTGCAATGCATTTTTGTTTTTAAAGGTTCCGATCGCGTCTCTCATGGAGGAGGGCGAGAGCGGACTTCGCCTGAAAGATCTGTTCGGAATGAGGGTGTTTTGGGTGCTGCTTGTGATGATGATCTGCGCGGGGGCGAGCGAGCAGGCGGTGAGCCAGTGGGCGTCCACCTTTGCGGAAAAAGGACTGGGCATTTCCAAGACAGCCGGCGATCTGGCCGGCCCGATGGCCTTTGCGGTTCTGATGGGCACTTCCAGATTGTTTTACGGAAAATATGGCGACCGCATCCATCTGGACCGGTTTATGAAAGGAAGCAGTATCCTGTGCATCTTATCCTATCTGGGGATCGCGTTCCTGCCGATTCCTTCGCTTTGCCTGATTGCCTGTGCAGTCTGCGGCCTGTCGGTCGGGATTATGTGGCCGGGAACCTTCAGTAAAGCAGCGGCGGCGCTTCCCAAAGGCGGCACGGCCATGTTCGCACTGCTGGCTTTAGGCGGAGACATCGGCTGTTCCGGAGGACCTACGGTAGTAGGACTGGTTTCGGATGCACTTGGCGATAACCTCAAGATGGGTGTTCTGGCAGGGATCGTATTTCCGGTGCTGTTGTTGGCGGGAATCCTATTTTGTAAGAAAGCGGAAGAATAAAGAAAGACAGGGCCGGTCTATGAAAAAGCAGGAGATGGGGAGCGTATTTAAGAAATTATATTTCATGCTCATTGTCATTATTTTAATTATTTACATCTGTACGATCACGATCTTTCTGACGTATGCCGCGGCCAGACGCTCGGATGCACTGAATAATATGCAGGCTATGGTCAGGCAGGGGGCGCTGGCTTTGGAGGCACAGCTGGACAGTGTGTCGAATCTGGAGAAAAATCTGATCAGTGACAGCCGGACAAGCGATTTCAGTCAGGGGATCTATCAGAATGATTATGAGCGGACCAGGCTGGCGCTTGGGCTGATCAGCAGCATGCACAGCTTTCAGTCCATGAACAGCATCGTGAAAGAGATAGAAATTCTGTTTCCCAGGCAGGAAGTGGTACTGAGCACAGTCAGCGAATTGAGCAGAGACGTGAGTATCCCGGCGCAAAGAGTCGAAGGAGATACCGCCAGACGACTGGTTTATGCGGAGGGACAGGTACAGATGGAGCTGTGGTATCCGCTGACGCACCCCCTGGAAGAAAATTATATACCTGACTATGGTGTGCGCGTTACGCTGTCGGAAGAATATCTGCAGGAGATTTTGAATCTGTTTGCGACGCAGGATCAGTCCGGCGGCTTTTCCGTGTTTGATACAGGGAAAGAGCTGCTGCGGATTCCTTCGGCGCAGGATGGAGAACTGTTGGAAAGCTGGCGGCAGGCCTGGGAAAAGGCGGGGTGCCCCGACAGCTTCCTTGGAAACGGCGGAGGCAGGACGGAGCGTTATCTGTTTGTCTCTGAAAAGCTTCCGGGGTATGGGACTACTCTGGTGGCGTATCGAAACGGCAGGTGGATCGATTCTTCGACCATCACCGCGCTGCTTGTCATGGGAGGCGTTCTGCTTCTGGTGGGCGGTCTGTTTTTCCTGATGCTTTATCAGACCAATGTGATCGTAAATAAGCCGCTGCAGAAAGTGGTGCAGGCGTTTGAGGCGGTACAGGAGGGAAATCTGAATGTGCGCATCACACATCGGTACAAAGACGAATTCCAGTATATTTATTCGGCGTTTAACAGGACGGTGGAGCGGATTCAGGAACTGATCGAGAATGTAAAGGAACAGGGGCGTCTGCTGCAGAATGCGGAACTGATACAACTGCAGTCCCAGATCAACCCGCATTTTCTGTACAACAGCTTTTATCTGATCCGCATTATGGCGAAGAACGAGTCTTATGAGCAGATCACCGGGTTTGTAACTTCTCTGGCAAAATATTACCGCTTCCTGAACAAAGAGGTGGATCAGAACATTCCGCTTGAGAGGGAAGCTGAACACATGATGAACTACATCGATATCCAGCAGATGCGCTTCGGAGACAAGGTAAGCGTGAAGGTGGGGCAGCTTCCGGAGGAAGCTGCGGCTTTCCGGGTGCCTAAGCTGATCTTACAGCCTGTTGTGGAGAATGCCTATAATTACGGAATGGCAGACATCCTGCAGGATGGACAGATTACTGTCAGTTATCAAATACAGGACAGTTTCATCTGCGTCGCCGTGGAGGATAACGGCAGCGGCGCGGAGGAAGAGCACCTGACACAGATGCGCGCATACATTCGTGATTATCAGGGCCGGGCAGCCGGACATGCGCTCTCTAATATTGACAGGAGGCTGAAACTAGCTTTTGGGGAGGACAGCGGCATCCTGCTGGAAAAGAGCGCGCTGGGCGGGCTGAAGGTTGTCCTGAAACTGGATCGGTCTGTGGCTTTATAAAAAAGCTGGTCAATTTTTTGAATGGAAATCAAGAATGTTTCATTGCCGCGATTGTCCCGGACTCCTATATTGAATAGAAAGAGAACAAGGAGGAACGGAGCATGTGGAATGAAGCATCGTGGCTGGGGCTGCCCAGAGAAGAGATTGAGGAAAAGAAGATCTATCAGGGGGATATGAATGGGAGGTTTGTGTATTATCGTCTGGAAGCAGAACTGGGCGAAGTGCAGGGAGCGGTGCTCACGGCCGATATTTCCGCGAATTCCAGATACCGCCTCTGGATAAATGAAGCACCGGTATTGTCCGGACCGTGCCGCAGCGACAGATTCAGACAATATTATGAGACTGTGGATCTTGGACCGTATCTGAGACCGGGAAAGAACGTATTTGCCGTGCAGGTGCTTTTGTGCGACAGCATGTACGTGAAAGAGGGGCCGGGAGAGAAGCGGACACCCTTACACAGCGTGGAAACGCTGCCCGCAGGACACAGGCTGGCAATGGAAGGCGTCATAAGAGACGCTTCCGGAAAAATGCTGGCGGAGGTGACGACCGGCAAAGCCCCCTGGAAAATATGGTTAGACAATACTTACTATCTGCTCAAAGAACCGGTAGTCAATGGAAATATGGGGGCAGTCACGGAAAAGATAGATTACAGAAATACTTTTTGCGGCTGGAAACGGATCGATTTTGATGCTTCCGGCTGGCGGGAGGGAGAGAAGCTGGAAGCCGTAAAGAGCGGGTTCGAGATGATGTTTGGTATCCTGAAAACTTACATGATGGAGGAACGTCCTATCCCCCTGTTATATGAGTGCCCGGACTTTCTGCAAAAAGAACTGGGAGAACCGGTCATGGCGGATGCGGATTACATCACGGTGAGGCCGGGGCAGCAGTGCCGTCTGTTATTCGACGGGGAGACGCTGTTCAATGCCTATATGCGCTATCGGATAGAAGGAGGCAGGGACGCGGAAGTCACCTTTACCTGCTTTGAAAAATTCACCGGAGGCCGCGGCTGCGGTGAGGTCAAAAGAGACGATTATAGTAACGGAGAGATCGGTGAAAACGGTCAGACGGATAAGATCATTGCGGCAGGCGGTGAATTGATATATGAACCGTTCTGGTATCGGACCATGCGCTTTTTGCAGATCGAGATCAAAGCGGCGGGCGAAGCGGTGCGCTTTTACAGGCCGGGACTGCGCAGGACGGGGTATCCGCTACAGCCCGGTTCTTACGTAAAATCCGGCGCAGACTGGGTGGAACCGGTCTATGCTATGTGTGTGCGGACCTTGCAGGGCTGTATGATGGAGACATATATGGACTGTCCGTTCTGGGAGCAGATGCAGTATCCCATGGATACGAGACTGCAGGCGCTCTTTACCTATGTGTGCAGTGTGGATACGAAACTGGCGCGCAGGGCGCTGCAGGATTTCCATGATTCCATGCTGCCTGTGGGACTGATTCAGGGACGGGCACCAAGCAATCCAAAACAGATCATATCCACCTTCTCTCTGCATTACATTTTTATGCTTGCGGAATATTACAGACGCACCGGGGATCGGGAAATTCTGAAACGCTGCCGGGCGGATGTGGACATGATTCTGGAATATTACGACAGGCATATCGGACAGCAGGGACTGGTGGAAGATCTGGGATACTGGGATTTTGTGGACTGGCAGGAGTCGTGGCATGAATCGGCAGGCCGTCCCGCCGCGGCGGCAAAGGGGCCTTCTACGATCATTAACCTGATGTATGGGCTGGCGCTGCTCAGGGGAGCCGAGATCAATGAGTGGACAGGGAGAAGCGGACTGGCCGGGGAGTACCGGGACAGACACAAAGCGGTCACAGACAGAATTCAGGCATTGTGCTGGGATGCGGATAGAGGGTTGTATAGAGCGGGGCCTGCTTATCAGGAATTTTCCCAGCATGCGCAGAGCTGGGCGGTCTTAAACGGTATGCTGTCCCGGACGGAGGCGGCTGAGGTATTGCGAAAGACGTTTGAGGAAAAGGATGTCCTGCGCTGCTATTTCTCAACCTGCTATGAGCTGTTCCGCGCCTGTGAGGAAGCTGGCTGTTATGAACTGACCGAAAAACAGATGGACTGGTGGATCCGCCTGTTGGAGGAACATTGTACTACCTGTCCTGAGACGCCTTTCAATTCCAGAAGCGAATGCCATGCCTGGAGCGCGCTGCCCATGTATGAACTGCTTGCCGTCATCGCGGGAATCCGGCGGGAGTCAGGAACGCCTGACTGTGTGGAGATCCGCCCCCACATGGACTATCTGCCGGATCTGGAAGGGAAGATGATCACCGAATACGGGGAGATTTCGTTCCGCTATACGCCGCAGGGGGAGGCAATGTGTTATGAGATTACGCTTCCTGAGGGCATGAGCGGACAGTTTTACAGAAAAGACGGAGAGAAAGTTGAACTCGGAAGCGGGAACAATGTGATCTTTAGCTGATGCATGAGACCGGGTGCTGCGCAAAGAGCTGATCTTGCAGACCGCGGAAGGAGAGGAAACAGAATGAACAAATACGATGTTGTAATCATAGGAGCAGGCGGCGCGGGGATGATGGCGGCGCTGACGCTCTCCAGGGCCGGAAAAAGCTGTATTGTGCTGGAAAAAGGACAGCATCCCTCCACCAGCAATGCCGCGAGGGCAGGCGGACCGTCCCTGGCGGGCACACGGTTGGAGGAGGAAGCCGGTGCGCCTGTATCGGCGCTGCAGTTATACAGTCGTCTGTTCCGGTTTGCCAGAGGAACGGTGGACAGCGGCCTGCTGCTTGCGTGTGTCAAAAGCGGCCGGAAAGCAGAGACGATCCTCCGGGAATGCGGCGTACAGATGCATCTGACAGAAGATCTTTACGGAACAGGGTTCCGGGCAAGACATTTTCTGGATACGCCCGCGCCCGAGCGATGGGATCTGCTGTGTGCGAAACTGGAAGCGTACGGCGGTAAACTGCAGCTGAACGCCTGTGCGGAAAAACTCGTGACAGAAGGCGGGAAGGTGTGCGGCGTGGAAGTGCAGGATCAGGCGGATCACAGTCGGCTTATCTACAGGGCGGAACATGTGATCGTGGCATCAGGCGGTTATCTGGGAAACAAAGAAATGCTGAAAGAGCATTTCGCGGATGTGACGGTCGGTGTGCTGGGAAACCGCCAAAGCGACGGCGGCGGGATCCGCATGGTACTGGAAGCGGGCGGCATGAAGGAGCGTAACTGGGGCATCTGCGCCGGGGAATTCGGAGGGTTTCACAGCAGGATGAAGAGCCGCTTTCCGGGCAATATGCGCTGGGCCATGACGGGCGGGCTTCTGGTAAACCGCGAGGGCCGCAGATTCATGGATGAGCAGGTACTGGCGGACGAGCCGTTATCTGTGGGCGGGGAGCTGACTCTGCGGGCAGGAACCTTTTTTGCGGTGCTGGACGAGGACTTTTACCAGGGCATCAGACAGGCAAAGTCAGTCTATGAATACTATGGGAGGCCTTCACAGTGGACGACAGGGGCCAGCGCCCATGACAGAGGGCCGTGGCCGTTTCCGGAAAATCTGGAGAAAGATATGGAAGAAGGCTGGGCTGGACGGTTCGAAAGCCTGAAAGAAGCGGCGCAGGCATTTGCTCTGCCCGGTCTGGAGGAAACGGTGGAGCGGTATAACCGCATGTGCGGGGAAGGGCTGGATACGGAATTTTACAAGAGCAATTGGCTGCTGAAACCAGTGGAGAAAGCGCCTTTTTATGTTTTTGCCTATGAGCCCAGTGCCTGGTGCACGATTGGCGGCGTGAGGACGGATGCCTTCTGCCGGGCGCTGGATTCAAAACAGTGTCCAATTCCCGGACTGTACGTTGCCGGAGTGGATAACGGAAGCTGTTACTGCACGCCATACTATGACGTGGAGGGAACCTGTCTGGGGCTGGCCTTTACCAGCGGCATCGTGGCAGCAGAGCATATTTTGCATGGATAGCGGACAAAGTAAACAGAAAGCAGACCAAAAACTGACCAGTCAGAAAATGACTGGTCAATTTTTCGCATTTCATATCAAGAAAGTTCCATTGTCGGCGGTCGGGTTTCCGGATATGATTAACCCAGAAAGAAAAACAACTCCAGAGAAACGGAGACAGCACAAGGAGGAAAGAGAGTATGAAGAAGAAACTGGTTCTTTTGCTGGCGGCGGCGATGTTAGCGGGAAGCCTTGCCGGGTGCGGCGACGGCGCAGACTCGTCAGAGGGCGGGGCGGAAGCGTCCGGCGGATCGGGCGCAGGCGTGTCAGAAGACGGAGAGGTGGATCCGAGGTTCAAATACGACGAACCGGTGACGCTGACATCTTATTTTGAGATTTCACCTGCGATAGCGGGAGACTGGAATCAGGAGACGACCCTGAACAGCGTTTATTATACGAGAATGACAGAGGAGACCAATATCTCCATAGACTGGGAGTGGTTTGCGGCCCAGACCCCGGATGATTCCGAACAGAAAAAGAGTGTGGCGATCGCTTCCGGCGAGATTCCGGATTTCATGATCGTGAACAGTTCACAGCTTTCACTGCTTGCAAAGAGTGATCTGATCAACCGTGATATCGGTAAGATCTTTGAGAAATATGCATCGGAGGAACTGATGTCCTGGACGACCGGGGAGGGACAGGCAGCGCTGGAATCTGCCAGCTATGGCGGTGAGGTCATCGCGATTCCGCTCGTGGATTCTTCCATAGATATGCTTCCCATGATGTGGATCCGGAGAGACTGGATCGAGAAACTGAATCTGGAAATGCCAAAGACCATGGAGGATCTGTACAATGTGATGATTGCCTTCAGAGATCAGGACCCTGACGGAAACGGTCAGGACGATACCATCGGCATGGTATTCCACAATCTGTTCCTCTCTGCGGGACTCGGCGATGCGGTCGGCCTCTTTAACGGTTTCGGCGCATACCCGACGATCTGGGTGAAGGACGGAGAGGATAAACTGAAATATGGTTCCATCATGGAAGAGAACAGGGAGGCGCTTGATTACATTGCGAAGATGTATCAGGAAGGTCTGATTGATCAGGACTTTTCCTCCAATGATGAGGTGAAAGCTTCCGAAGCGGCGGCTTCGGGACGTGCCGGCATCCAGTACGGCCTGATGTGGAATGCCAACTGGCCTTTGAATGCTACGGTACAAAACGATCCCGAGGCAGACTGGGTGGCGATCCCCATCCCTTCGGCGACAGGTTCCGAGGCGATGCCTCAGACATCTCCGAGAATCACCGGTTATGTGGTAGTGAACAAGAACTGCGAACATCCGGAAGCCGTAGTCAGACTGTTGAACTTTTTCGTTGACAAATACGCTTATTCGGGTGATGAGTACAATGATTATCTGGTCGAAGATTCCAATGGTGTTATGACCTTCCCGTTACACTGGGTGATGTTAAAAACATGGTTCCCGTTAAAGAATCTGACGATCCATCAGCATATTGTGGAAGCGCTGGAAAAGGACGACGCCTCCGCTCTGAATGCAGAGGAGATGGTAAGCTATAACGATATTCAGAAATATCTGTCCGGTGATATCGTGACCAGCTACGGCGGCATGAAGACCTTCGGCAACGACATGGCGGCATTTGACACGATTCAGCATTATTATGACAATAACCTGTTTTTGATGAATGAATTTACGACCGGCCCGACTCCTACGATGGGGCAGAAAATGTCTACGATCACGGACAAGGTAATGGAATACTATACAAAGGTGATCATGGGGATCGAATCGACAGATAATTTCGACGCGTTTGTAGAGGAAGTGAATGCCCTTGGTCTCGACAAGATTACGGAAGAGTTAAACGAGTGGTACGCAAATAAGTAAGCAGCCTTTTAGGGGGAGTGGAGCGGAAAGGCTTCGCTCCCTTCTGTTATGAGCGAAAGAGAGGTTTTTATGAGAGAGGTTTCTATGAAAAAGAAAAAAAACATACGTACGATCATGAAGCGTGAATGGCCGCTGCATGTGATGCTGCTGCCGGCCGTTATTTTGCTGGCGGTCTTCGCCTATCTGCCCATGGTGGGCATTGTCATCTCCTTTCAGGACTTCGTTCCCTCCGGCGGTATGAAAGGATTCTTTACATCTGAGTGGGTGGGACTGGAAAATTTCAGGTACATTTTCGGCATGAAAGATTTCAGACAGGTGCTTGTAAATACGCTGGTCATCGCTGTTTTAAAGATTGTGGCGGGTATCGCCGTCCCTCTGGTACTGGCGTTGCTGTTAAACGAGGTGAAGAACAGGGCGTTTAAAAAGTCTGTCCAGACGATCGTTTATATCCCTTACTTCCTTTCCTGGGTCGTGCTCGGCGGTATTCTGGTCGACATTCTTTCCCCCAGTAACGGCATTGTAAATTCGCTGATCACAGCGCTCGGACATGACCCGGTTTACTTTCTGGGCGATCCGAATACCATACGGGGAACATTAGTGGTCTCTGAAGTATGGAAGGGCTGCGGCTACAATATGGTAATCTTCCTGGCGGCCTTAACCGCGATTGATCAGAGCCAGTATGAAGCGGCCAAAGTGGACGGAGCCGGTTATTTCAAACAGATGCTTTATATCACACTGCCGGGTATCCTGCCGCAGATCATTCTGGTGACTGTGTTGGGACTGGGCAATATTTTAAACGCCGGATTTGATCAGGTATTTAATCTCTACAGCCCGATCGTTTATGAAAAGGCGGATATCATCGATACGTTTGTATACCGTCTCGGTATGCTCAATCTGCAGTACAGTGTATCGACCGCGGTGGGCCTGTTCAAATCCGTGATCTCATTCGTCCTGATCACCATATCCTTTACACTGGCAAAGAAATTTGCCAATTATCAGATTTTTTAGGAGGCGGCTATGAAAATAAAAACATCACCTGCGAGAAAAGTATTTGTAGTCATAAATTACCTTGTTCTGACACTGGTTATGTGTCTCTCCCTGTTTCCGCTGATTCATATCTTCGCGCTGTCTCTAAGCTCCAATTCGGCAGCGCAGGCAGGGTGGGTAACGGTATTGCCGGTTAACTTCACGTTAGATTCCTATCAGTACATACTACAGAAGCCGGAATTTTTTAAATCCTTCGGCGTGTCCGTGCTCAGAGTGGTGCTGGGGACTGTGATCAGCATATCTTTGACGATTCTGAGCGCATATGCCATGTCACAGCCGGATGAGAGATTTCATGCCAGAAAATATTATGTATGGGTGTTTCTGGTAACCATGGTATTTTCCGGCGGACTGATCCCGCTGTTTATCGTCATTAAATCCGTGGGAATCTATAATTCGATCTGGGCGCTTGTACTGCCGGGTGCGGTGCAGACCTTCAATGTCATCCTGATGTTAAACTTTTTCAGGAGCCTGCCCTATGCCCTGACAGAGTCGGCGCTGATAGACGGCGCCAATCATTTCCAGATTATGGCGAAGATCGTGGTGCCTGTTTCCAAACCGTCTCTGGCGACTGTCGGCCTGTTTACGATGGTGAACCATTGGAATTCCTGGTTCGACGGCATGATCTATCTGAGCGATACGGCCAAATATCCGATGCAGACCTACCTGCAGAATGTGATAAAATCCGTGGATGTGGCCAGCCTCGACCTGACGAGTGTGGGTGCTATGACAAACGTATCCCAGAAGACCGTGACGGCGGCGCAGATCTTCGTAGCGATCATTCCGATTCTGTTAGTGTATCCTTTCCTGCAGAAATATTTTATCAGTGGTATGACACTCGGAAGTGTGAAAGAGTAATCTGACGCGGCGGGGGGCGGCAGAAGAGATCTGATTTTGCTTGACAATGGCCCAACTGCTTTTTATTGTTAAATTAAACTATTTGCAGGAAAGGACGAGGGGCGATGTACAGTGTGCTGATCGTGGATGATGAGAAGATGATACGGGATGATGTCTATGAGCTGTTGGCGATGGAGAATGATCTGGAGCTGGATCTGTCAGCCGCGGCCAGCGCCGTGGAGGCACAGTCCATTATGGAACAGCGCAAGATCGACATTGCGCTCATGGACATCAATATGCCCCAGATGTCGGGGCTGGAGTTTTATGATATTGTCCGGGAGAGATGGCCTCACTGTAAAGTGATTTTTTTAACAGGATATTCCGATTTTGACTATATCTATAAAGTCCATAAACATGCCAGATACGTCTTGAAAGCGGAGGAGGAAGAGAAGATTCTGACTGCCGTGCGGGAGTCCATCGAAGAACTGGAAAATGACCTTTTGCTGGAAAAACTCAGTGACCTGCAGAGGGAACAGACGAAAGAACCGTTAGTGCATGAACGGAGCCTTTTTCTGATGGGGCTGTTTAACGGGGACAGAGGATTGTCACAGCTGACGCGGGAACTGGCACAGGAGCTGGAGATTTCACTGGACCCGGACAGGGAGGTTTATTACGTGCTGTTACGGCATGAAGCATGGCAGCAGTACCAGTTTAGTTACCGGGAGCAGAAGAATTTCAAACAGGATTTTTATAAATTAATAGAGCGTTACTTTCTCGACTTCATGCAGGGTACTTTTTTTGAATACAGCATCCATTATGTGGTACTCCTGTTACAGCCAGGGAAGCTGTTTCGCAGGGAGAGCATTCTGCAGATGCTGGAGGGCGCCGGGGAACTGTTCCAGAAAGCGCTGAAAAAGAATCTGGAAAAAACGACATCCATACTGATCGGTGCAGAACCCGCGCCTTTAGAACTGGTGATCCGGGAATTTAAAACGATCTGCGATCAGGCCGTGTGGCTAAACGAGGAAGAACTCGCTTTCCGGGAACTGAACAGAGAGGATACCGTACCGGATCAGGGCGGCTTGTCCGAGGGAAAGAAGCAGGAACTGCTGCAAAAAGTCTGGAAGCTTGAATACTGGCTGGAGGGCATGGAAGAGGAGAAAACGCTGACGCTTCTAAGGGAACTGCAGGCGAAGATGCAGATGATCAAAAGCATGCATGATCTGTTTGCGCTGGAAGTCTACTGTACCATCAGTTCCCGGCTGATCGGATGGATCAAACGGCTGGGCCTGCAGGAAGAACTGGCCCTGCGGATTGGCACGATGAATCTGTATAATGTGTCCCTGCATGAAAACTGGCAGGATGCATTCGGATACCTCCGCCATGTGGCGGAGCATATTTTTTCCCTGAAAAATCAGAATGCCGAGAAGCAGACGCAGGACGTGGTAAATCAGGTCAAACAGTATATTGTGGAGAATCTGGGCGGGGATACGTCGCTGTATCATCTGGCGGATCAGGTGCATTTCAGCCAGGAATATCTGCTGCGGATTTTCAAGAAGAAGGAGGGCGTCACCATTCTTCAATATATCAACGATTTAAAGCTGTCGGCGGCCAGACAACTGCTGGCGGAAGGGGAACTTCCGGTGAAGGAGATCGCGGAGCGGCTCGGCTTTGCCAGTCAGGGATATTTCGGACGGTTTTTCCGCAATAAGACCGGGATGACGCCCAATGCTTACAGGGAAGGGCAGGGACGGTGAGAAACGTTCAGGCAATTTGTGACGGGCTGCGGCGCCGGGACAGGGAATACAGGGCAAACGTTTGAGATACTGCCTGCGGCCGTTTTTATATGTTGCATATACTGGTATTTTTCAGACATATGCCGTATAATGGAGAGGAATCGGCTGTGCTTTCGGAAAAGGAAAGAAACGGATCAATGAATAAAGTGCATAAAAAGGCTGCACGGAAAAGAGGTTACGATGGAGTTGAAAAAAAGAAACAGAACATACAGCGGAACGAAGGCCAAAGAACCGTCGCCGCGGGAGGAAAAGAACCGTCAGGTGGCGCGCAGGGCGGCCGCAGAGGGTATGGTCCTTTTGAAAAATGAGGGCGTTCTGCCGTTAAAAGAGGATGCGAAGACCGCGCTCTTTGGCGGCGGGGCTGTGAGAACCATCAAAGGAGGCACAGGCTCCGGGGATGTGAATGAGCGGGAAGTGACAGGAATCTATCAGGGATTTGTGGACGCGGGGATCGCGCTGACGAACCGGGACTGGCTGGAGGAATATGAGCGGATCTATACCCGGGCCAGAGAGGACTGGCGGCAGGAAATTCTGGATGAAGCGGCAAAAGAGCCGGACAGGAAGTTTTTCGATGTGTATTCCAATCATGTTTTCCATATGCCGGCGGGAGGCGCCATGGAAGCGTCTCAGGTGGAGGAAGCAGATGTTGTCTTCTATGTGATCAGCAGGACAGCGGGTGAGGGAGCCGACCGTTTTTTAAAGCCGGGGGATTATTATCTGACGGAAACAGAGAAGGCGGATCTGGCTTTTCTGGATGCACACAGCGACAATCTGGTGATTATTCTGAATATCGGCGGCGCGGTCGATCTGCAGGATATTCTGGGATTATCCCATCTCAAAGGACTGCTCAATATTGTTCAGCCCGGTATGGAGGGCGGCCATGCTCTGGCGGATGTGCTCACCGGAAAGGTGACACCGGGCGGTAAGCTGACGGATACGTGGGCAAAGGCTTACGAAGATATTCCGGGTTCTGAGAATTACAGCCACAATAACGGCAATGTCGAGAAAGAATATTATACGGAAGGACTTTATGTTGGTTATCGATATTTTGACAGTTTTGGGAAAGAAGCGGCGTTCCCATTTGGATTCGGTCTTTCTTATACGGATTTCTCCATTCAGACGCTGGAAGTGACGCCGGCGGCAGCAGACGGCGACGCAGCGGCAGACGGTGCGGTAGTGAAGGTTCAGGTGACCAACACAGGCGCGGTATACTCCGGCAGGGAAGTGGTACAAGTGTACGCCTCCTGTCCGCAGACAGGACTGGTCAAAGAACGCCGCAGGCTGTGCGGGTTTGGAAAAACCGGCCTGCTTGCCCCGGGACAGAGCGAACAGATGCAGATCCGTATTCCGGTGAAGAATCTGGCCTCATTTTCAGAGGAAAAATCGGCGTGGATCATGGAAAAGGGACAATACGGCATCTGGACAGGCAATTCTTCTGTCAGCCTGGAAATTTCCGGGATATTGGAAGTGGCGGAAGACACTGTGATTGAGCATGTGAAACATATTCTGCCGTTACAGGAGAAGCTGGAGGAACTGGTATGCCCCGATGAGATCCGTCTGGCGCAGGAGAAGGAATGGAAAGAGACTGCGAAGGCAAAAGGCCTGCAACCGGTAAGCTTCCGTCCGGCCAAAGAAGAGGCGAAACGTTATGAAGAACATGAGGCAGGGAAGCTTGCAGGAGAGCTGGCGGAGAAACTGACCCGAAAGCAGATGATCTCCATGGTGATCGGAGAGATCAGCAAGGGACAGGGACAGGTTCTGGGCAGTGCCGGCATCATGGTGCCGGGTGCTGCGGGAGAGACCAGCAGCTGTCTGGAGGAGCAGTATAATGTACCCGGCGTGCCTATGGCGGACGGTCCGGCGGGAATCCGGCTGATGAAATCTTATGAGGTGGACAGACAGACCGGAGGCATTAACAGCCAGGGACTGCTCGGAGCAGTGGAGGGCGGTATTTTCGCCGATCATACCAGCCATGAGAATACGGATACTTACTACCAGTATGCCACAGCCATTCCTGTGGGAACGCTTCTGGCGCAGACTTGGGATGAGGCGCTGTTAGAAGAAGTGGGACAGGCCGTGGCGGTGGAAATGGAAGAATTTGGCATAGGATGGTGGCTTGCACCGGGCATGAACATCCACAGGAATCCTCTCTGCGGCAGGAATTTTGAATATTTTTCTGAGGATCCGCTAGTGTCCGGACTGATGGCGGCGGCGATCACCAGAGGGGTGCAGAGCTGCAACGGCGTCGGCACGACCATTAAGCATTTTGCCTGCAACAATCAGGAAGATAACCGGATGGGAAGCAACAGCATCGTATCCGAGCGGGCGCTGCGGGAGATCTATCTGCGTGGATTCGAGATTGCAGTCAAGACAGCCCAGCCGATGGCGATCATGACATCCTATAACCTGATCAATGGCGTCCATGCGGCCAACAGCAAAGATTTGTGTACGACAGCCGCCAGGGAAGAGTGGAACTTCCAGGGCATCATTATGACGGACTGGACGACCACCACGCCGCGGGGTGGCAGCAGTTCCTGGGGATGTATCGCTGCAGGAAACGATCTGATCATGCCGGGGTATGACGGCGACATAGAAAATATCGAGGCGGCTCTGGAGGACGGAAGGCTGCAGACAGAGGAACTCAGAGCCTGTGTGGAGAGGATGCTGACGGTGATCTTCCAGACCAATGCCTATCAGGATTCCGTGCCTTACGGAGAGCGGTTTCAGTAGGATATGCCAGAAGAAAAGAGACAGCAGGGCAGTGAATTTCTGCCTTGCTGTCACCAATATCACAGACTGAGAGGGGAAGGTAAGTTCATATGGAACATATCGTAGAGACAAAAACAGGGAAAATAAGGGGATACAGGCAGGACGACCACATTGCGTTTCTTGGGATTCCCTATGCGAAACCGCCTGTAGGCAGGCTTCGGCTGAAGCGCGCCGTACCCATAGAGCCGTGGGAGGGGGTTCTGGATGCAAAGGAGTATGGCTCCCCGGCGGTGCAGAAGATGGGCGATCAGCTAAGCGGCAGTGAGGACTGCCTGACGTTGAATATCCGCCGCCCCCTGGAAGGGGAAAAACTGCCGGTGCTGGTTTATATCCACGGCGGCGGTTACAGTACTGGGAGTGCGTCAGATCCGCTGCTGGCGGGAGAGTCCTTCGTGCGCAACGGAATCGTCTATGTGACCTTTCAGTATCGGCTGAATGTCTGGGGCTTTTATGACTTTACCGGATATCCGGGATGCGAGGCATTCGAGAGCAACTGCGGTTTGTCAGATCATATCGCGGCCATGAGATGGATTCATGAAAACATCGCAGCTTTCGGGGGAGATCCGGAGCGGGTGACGATCGCCGGGGAATCGGCAGGCGGTACGTCCGTTCTGCTGCTGATGGCGGTTCCTGCGGTGAAAGGAACATTTCAACAGGTGATCGCATCGAGCGGACTGCCAAACGGCGTCTTCTCCCATGAGATGAATCAGAAGCACATCGAGATGTTTTTAGAGGGCATGGGCTGGGAAGAGACGGATCTGCATAAACTTGCGGATATCGATCCCTTTGCCGTGCAAAAAGGCAATGACTTTATCGGCAAGATGCATCAGTACCGTTATCCCGGTATCAACCTTCCCTCTCCCGTAGTGGATGATCTGCTGCCGGAACGTCCCATTGAAGCGATCCGGAAAGGCTGTGCGCAGGGCATTCGTCTGATGATCGGGAACAATTTAAACGAAGGAACTTTCTTCGTGCGGCCGGAGGATACCTTTTTCCCTAACTCATGGGAAATGATCGAGGAACTGTTTCGCAACAATGGCATGGAACAATATTTTGACCAGGCAAAGGCATATTATCAGGGCCTCAGCCATGGTATGCTGAACGGCGTGGATGAGGCATTCATTCATTTCGGCACAGACCTGCCATTCCAGGTGCCGGCCATCAAGACCGCTCAGGCACAGGCGGGACACGGGCCGGTGTGGATGTACCGCTTCCAGTTTATCTCCAGATTCGGGGAGAAGAGCGGGATGCTCTGCAGCCATGCCATGGACCTGCCCTGTGACTTTAACTATTACAAAGAAGGTTTCCCCAGGATACAGTTCGAGGGAGAACCGGAGGAAGTGGTGGAACGTCTGGTGAACAGCGTACATATGGGATGGGTAAACTTCGTGAAATGCGGCGTTCCTGCCGGAGACGAATGGCCGGAGTATACGGGATATGACGGCCCGGTACGGATTTATGACAGAGATGTCAGAACAGAGACACTGCCGGAACGGAAAGAACTGATGGAACTGTGGGAGAAACTGCATTTTTATGAAGGTTAAAAATCATATGGGAGGGGAAAATTATGGAGAGAAACTATAAGAATCTTAGCAGTCCGATCAAAATAGGGAATGTCACGTTTCGTAACAGGATGTTTTCGGCGCCTATGGGCGGCACAGACATTACCAATGACGGATGCATCGGCCCGGCGTCAAGGGCTTTTTATGAACTGCGGGCAAAGGGCGGCGCAGGAGCGGTGACTGTGAGTGAATGCATGGTACATCCCGAGACGGACGGTTCCCATGCCTACCATCTGGACACGGCGATCCTGAATTCGCTGGCTTCCGCCACTTATGCGGCTGATGCCATCAGGAGGCACGGCGCCATTCCCAGTCTGGAACTGTCACATTCGGGCATGTATGCCGGAACCTATATGACAGACAAAGACAGACAGCATGGGATGCACCAGTGGGGGCCCTCCGATACGGTCCGGCCGGACGGCGTGGAAGTAAGAGCGCTCACGCAGGAGATGCTTCGCGAGATCACAGCTGCATATGCAAGCGTGGCGGGACTGGCCAAACGGGCCGGTTTTGAAATGCTGATGATCCACGGCGGCCATGGCTGGCTGTTGAACCAGTTTTTCTCCCCCTATTTCAACCATCGGACGGACGGTTACGGAGGCAGTCTGGAGAACCGGTGCCGTCTGGCGATAGAAGTGCTTACGGCGGTGAGAAAAGCGGTTGGGCCGGGATTTCCCATAGAATTCCGCATGAGCGGTTCCGAGCTGTTCCCGGGAGGTTACGATCTGGAGGAGGGCGTGCGGATTGCCAGACTTCTGGAACCTCATATCGATCTGCTGCATGTGTCGGCGGGGACTTATCAGAGAGGGTTCGGGGACACGCATCCTTCGATGTTTAAAGAACACGGCTGTAATGTTCCGCTGGCCGCGGAGATTAAGAAGCACGTCTCCATACCCGTGGCGGCTATCGGCGGTCTGAATGATCCTGCGCAGATGGAAGAGATCATAGCTTCCGGGCAGGCGGATGTGGTGTATATGGCAAGGGCGCTTCTGGCAGATCCCGAACTTCCCCGAAAGGTGATGGAGAATCGGGAGCAGGAGATTGTCCGTTGTCTGCGGTGCTTTACCTGTATGGCGGAGCGGGCGGCCACTTCGACCAGAAGATGCACGGTTAATCCCCTGATCGGAAGGGAACTGGACGGAACGGAAGTGATGCCGGCACCCGTGAAAAAGAAAGTGCTGGTGGCAGGAGGCGGCCCGGGCGGTCTGTATGCGGCTTATACCGCGGCCAGACGAGGGCATCAGGTGATCCTGTGTGAGAAAGAGACGGAAACGGGAGGCATTTTAAAAAGTGAACAGGCGATTCCGTTCAAGCGTGAAATGTACGAGTTAGCTTCTACTTACCGCATGCTGGCGCAGCAGGCCGGGGCAGAGATCAGAACCGGTACGGAAGTGACCGCAGCGTATGTGGAAAAGGAGCAGGCGGATGCGCTGATCATAGCGGTCGGCTCTGCGCCCATTGTACCGCCGATCCCGGGACTGGATGGGGAGAATGTGATCCTGGTCAATGATTATTACCGGAAGAAAGAAAAGGTCACGGACAGCGTGACAGTGCTTGGAGGCGGACTGGCCGGCTGTGAGTGCGCGATTCATCTGGGGATGGAAGGAAAGACGGTGCACCTGGTAGAGATGAGGGGAGAACTTGCACCGGATGCAAATGTAAGGCACCGTCCTCTT
Source organism: uncultured Lachnospiraceae bacterium (assembly GCA_947577185.1). Lineage (GTDB taxonomy): Bacteria > Bacillota > Clostridia > Lachnospirales > Lachnospiraceae > UBA3282. Next base: position 24,290 of record CANPUE010000012.1, read on the forward strand.
TTGCTGAAAGAAATAGAGAAATACGTGACTGTACATACGAATTACCGCGGACTGGAAGTCACTGCGGAAGGCGTGCTGTGCGAAGATGGAGAAGGAGGGCGGCATCTGGTGCCGGGCACCACGGTGATCTGTGCGCTGGGACAGCGCTCACGGACGGATGTGGTGGAGAGCCTTAGGGATGCGGCGCCCACTGTGGCAGTGATCGGAGATGCGGCGAGGGTGTCCACGATCACCAATGCGGTATACTGGGGACATCACGCGGCGCTGGATATTTGATTTTACCGCGCCTGTCTGATAAAGGGACTGCGCCAGAACGACGGCAGCAGTTCCATGATCATAAAGCACCAGATCACGGGTTCGCAGATGATCACAGCCATATACTGCATTTTGGGAATGAGGAGCGCTGTGAAAAGGATCTTGCCGATTAATTCTATGATACTGGACAATATGGGCAGAATTTTCTGCCCGATCGCCTGTAAACCATTACGGGTGATATTTAATACGCCAAGGATAAAATAACAGGGTGCAACGAATCGTAAATATAAGGTGCCGTTATGCAGGACAACGGCTTCTTCGGAACCGGATATCCATTTCAGCATAGCCGGGGCGGCTGCCCAGATGATGACCGTGAGCACAGCTGTCATGCCCGCTGAGTACAGGTAAGCGTATTTCATGCCTTTGCGGATGCGCAGAGACTGTCCGGCCCCGAAGTTCTGGGAGACGAAGGTGTTGATCGTCTGGTTCATGGCGGAGCAGGGTATCATAAAAAACTGGATGAGCCTTCTGGCCGAAGTATGAGCGGCAATGACAAGATAACCGAGGCCGTTGATTCCGGCCTGCAGAATGACGCTCCCGGCAGAGACAAAACACAACATAAAGCCGGAAGAGAGACCCTGTGCCGTCATCTCCCGGTACAATGATAAATCAGCCTTAAAATGTTCTTTTTCCGGGATCAGCATGCGGACGGATCTGGCGATGTAGACCAGACACAACAGGACAGAGATCCCCTGCGCGATCACGGTAGCTTCGGCGGCGCCGCCGAGCCCTCTGTCGAAATAGACGATCAGAACATAATCAAGTACGACATTGATGAAAGATGATAAAATAAGGAACACAAGAGGCATAATGCTGTTGCCGACCGCCTGCAGCAGTCCGGCGCAGAGGTTGTAGGCGAACATCACAACCGTGAAAGCCGTAATGATCGAGATATAGCGGTATGACTCGTCTATGATATCGGCCGGCGTGTGCAGCAGATTTAATAACGGAATCAGAATGAGCCGCGACAAAACCGTGATGACGGCAACTACGAGAGCGCCGATCACAACGGATGCCGCGGCTGATTTTTTGAGCATATTTTCATCGTGGGAACCGAAACTGCGCGCAGTGACAATGGATAATCCGCCGCCGAATCCGAGGGCGAAACCGATCAGCAGGTCATAGATCGGAGATGCCGCGCCGATCGCGGCCAGAGCCGCGTCGCCCAAAGTATGTCCGACGATCAGGGTGTCGATCGTATTGTACAACTGTTGAAATAAATTAGAAAAAAGAACCGGTATGGCAAAGCGTATCATCGGTACAAAAATCTTTCCGTTTAGAAAGTCTGATTTTTCATAGTTTGCGCTCATGAGCGTTCTCCTTTGTAAAATATACGTGTTTTGCGCTGCGTTTGTAAAAGACCAGTACCTATTATAAGCTTATTTTGTTAAAATGCAAAGGTGAATCTGATATTGCCAGCGCCCGGAGAATCCGCTATAATAAAGAAAAGTACTGCCAGATCATGGCAGTATGGCATGATCTGATCAAGAAAGAGGGAAGAGAGTATGGATTTAAGTAAGAAAAAAGGAATGATAGGTAAGCTGATCGGCATTTCTATTGCTTTGTTTTCACCGGCGCTCATAGCCCAGATCATCATCCTGATGCTGCTTTCAAAGAACATCATCAGTGTTATGACAGCCCTGATCCTGACCTGCGCAACGATCGTTTTAATCATGTTTCTGCTCGTTATGGCGATGCGTTCTCTTTTTATGCCGATACGCGCGGTGTTTACGGACGCGGCAGGAGAGATTGATGATAAGATGAATCAGAAGATTGCCAAACTGGCAAAGCGCCAGGACGGCGTCGGCGAGATGATCCGCAAGGTGAATTCCACAGTGGATGGATTCGCGGCGGTCATCAAGGGGATCAAAAACGCTTCCGGAGAGCTTGAAAGCATATCCGCCGAGTTTCAGCGTATGTTTGAGGAAATGGAAAGTTCCATGGAAGAAACTTCCACGGCAGTGGAGACGATCACCGGAAATACCGTTTCTCAGGTGAATTATACACATGATATGAAGGAAAAGATCGATGCGATCAGTCAGGCCATCGATAACATTAATTCGAATATCAAGGCGCTGACAAGAAGCGCGGAACTGGTTGAAAGCTGTAATAATGAAGCCAAACAGATCATGGATGAACTGATCTCTATCAGTGAGAGCAGCGGAGCCGCGATCAAAGAGGTTAAGATGCAGACGGACCGCACGAACCAGTCGGCACAGCAGATACATACGGCTACGGAGATCATTGCGGGCATTTCCAACCAGACGAATCTGCTTGCACTCAATGCGAGTATCGAGGCGGCGAGAGCCGGCGAGCATGGAAAAGGTTTTGCAGTCGTGGCGGAGGAGATCAGAAATCTTGCTGACCAGTCGAAAGAATCAACACAGCAGATCAACAAGATCGTCAACGACCTGATCGCGAATTCCAATATCAGTGTCAGCATTACGGAACGGGTATCCGAGGCTTTCACGCAGCAGAACAAAAAGATACAGGAAACCGAGAGCATATTCCAGTCCCTTCATACGGAAATCGATGAAGTCAGCAATGCGATCAGGGGGATCGATTCTGAGATCGGTGATTTAAATAACCATAAGTCTGTGATCGAGACGAGTGTAGCCTCTCTGGCGGACTTTGTAGAAGAAAATGCAGGGCATGCGGAAGTGACCGCTGAAAATGTCAGCAATCTGAGGAGTATGGTCAACGACTGCAACGGTATGACGAAAGAAGTCGTGGATGTCTCGGAAGAACTGATCGGGTATATCAAAGAGTTCGATATCGGGACGATCAAAAATAAGATCGAAAAAACGATGGAATAAATAATATGGAAAAAAGATTACCCTGGGGCTGAGGCTCCGGGGTTTTTCACACCAATCTCCATACCTTTATTTCTTTTTCAACCTGTCCGTCCCGTCGTAAACTGCAGTTCACAGCGTTCGGCAGTCCTGCAGGCACTGAAATACAGTTCCTCCATGGGGATCCATTTTTCCCGGAAGGCTGTGACGGCGCTTTCTCCGCCGCGCCGCCTGATGCGCCTGATCTGTTCGTCTGCCTCTACGGTAAGAAAGATCCGCAGATCATAAGTTTCCCATAAGGCCGGATGGCAGCTGTAGGAGCCTTCCACAATAACGAATTTTTCCGGATGGATGCGGACAGCCGGAAGTAATTCCTGTTTATGGCAGTCGTAAGGGCGGTAACAAAAGGCGCCGCCTTTTTTCAGCGGCACAAGTACCTCGCTGAGAAACCGCTCATGGTCGATATTACCGCCCGGCGAGGCCAGACGTTCCGGCGTGCGCTGGTACGGCCTGAGGAAAAAATGATCCATGTGGATCACGGGACAATGGAGCCGTTCCTGCAGATGCGCCGCAAGCGTCGTCTTACCCGAAGCACATCTGCCGTCAATGGCAATGATATAATTGTTGTGATTTTTTGGGCTGCGTTCCTGCAAAGAGGAGAGCGCCGATAAGATCTCATTCTGGAAAGTCTGATTACTTGCTGTTTTGTCCGTTATCCTGTCCATCGTGTTCCGGCTCCATGATCTGTAATCTGTTGTTCGTTTTGTTTTGCATGATACAATGTCAGACTGCTTTGCTGTGCCTCTATGCTTCTATGGCTCCGGCAGCAGGCGCCGCTTTACGGAATGGAACGAGGCCGGTGCGGTGCAGGGCCAGCATGATGGCCGGGAGCAGGATAAGCTGCAGGACAATGCCTGGAACGGCATTGAGCAGAGCGCCGGCCAAAAACATCTGCCATGTGAACATTCCGCCGGATATGCCAAACAGAACGACCTGCATCAATCCCCATACAACACGGCCTGCCAGCATGGCCGCGATGATGGAGCGGTAGAGTGCGCGCAGGCACTGCCAGCGGGAAAGTCCGTAGAGCAGGCCGGAAACGAGCCCGTAAACTGCCAGCTCAGCTGCCATAGAACATGCGCCCGGAAAAAGTACCGGCATGCCGAAGAGGGCGGAGCGCAGCAGCGGTAGCGCAAAGCCGACGGCGGCGCCGTATTTGAAACCGCAGATCAGGCCGCACAGGAATACCGGAATGTGCATGGGCAGCAGCATATTGCCGATCTGCGGAATCTGCCCGGTGAAAAAGGGCAGAACAAGACCGATTGCCACGAACATCGCGGACAAGGTCAGTTTCTTAGTTGTTTTGTTCATATATAAACCTCCGTTACACAATAAAAAGGCATGCAGTTCCCTTCTGGGACATCGCATACCCGAATGTTTCTACATTCTCTGTCAGCTTCCTGCTGACAGCCTCACCCTGTGCTTTATTTTAGCAGGAGACAGGGCGGGCTGTCAACCACAATGATTCACAATTTCCGCCACTGCGCACGCGATCAGTTTACCGGTGGAAAAATCTGTGACGCCTACAATCCTGTTGTCGCATTGATTGAAAGGGATCAGAATCCGCTTTGCACTGCTTTGTGCGATGGCGACTGCCATATTGGGCGTGATCTCACCGAACAGGGAATCCGCGATGACAATGCCGACCGGGCCTACGATGATATCCGCTCTGCGGCATCCCACAATCACTGCATTTTCTCCCGTTGCGGCATGATCTGCCCCTGCTTTGAGCATAGCGGCCGCGGCTGTGGCGTTTGTGCCCACTGCGGTAATAACGGCATCCTTCACAGTCTGTCTGATGGCGGTGATCAGCTGTCGGCCGATGCCGCCGCCCTGTGCGTCAATAACGAGTATGTTCATGGTGTCTGTCCTTTCTCTTATCTGATGAGTCTGCATTTCTAACAGTATACACGAAATTTGTCGGCATTGCACCTTTTTTTGGGACACATTACGTTTCCGGAGGTCAGTTTCCGGGTTAAGTTCCAATTGCCTGTCAGAGAAAAATATTATATAATAACAAAAGTAATTGTTTAAAGGGGATCGGTATACAATCAAATTAGAATACAATCACATAAGAAAAAGGAGAGATCTTCCATGTCGGTCAAATGTATTGCACTGGATCTGGACAGGACGACATTGAACAAAGAGGGCAGGCTGTCCCGACAGAATAGAAAAGCAATAGAGGATGCGGTCGCGTCGGGCATTCATGTGGTGATCGCCAGCGGCCGGGCCTTTGATACGCTGCCGGAGGACGTGCTTGCAGTGCCGGGAATCGAATATGCAGTCACCTGTAACGGTGCGGCGATGTACCATGTGCCGGACGGAAAGTGTCTGAAACGCTATCAGCTTCCGCAGGATGCGGTGGAGGCCATTATGAGAGCAACCGGACAGGAAGACGTCACTTACGAGGCTTTCATTGACGGCATTGCCTATGCCGGAAGAGAATACATTGAAAATCCTGCGCATTTTGGCGTGACACCGCAGGCGGCTGCATATATAAAGGCAACCAGACATGGGTGTGACGATATCGTGAGATTTATTCATGAGAACAGGCATCATCTTGACAGCATGGATATCATTGTCAAAAGCGGGGAAGAACAGGAAAAAATCTGGAAGCTGGCCGCAGATTGCACAGATAAAATTTACATAACATCTTCTGTTTGTCAGCTCATCGAAATTGCTCACCGGGACGCCGGGAAAAAGTCGGGCCTTGCCTTTTTTGCGGAATTGCTGGGCCTGTCCAGAGAGGAGACAGCGGCATTCGGGGATGCGGACAACGATATCGACATGCTGCAGTATGCGGGTGTGGGCATCGCGATGGGAAATGCTTCGGAAGGCTGTAAGTCAGCCGCCGATCTGATAACGAAACACCATGATGAGGACGGGCTTGCGTATGGGATATGGGAACTTTTAGGGATACCATACCGCGCGGGATGAAAGATTTCTATTTTACAATAGTTGGCAGAAGATGTAGAAATTTCTTGCAAATGGTACAGGATATAGTATATAATAAATATTAGGTTAACATAAAGAAACCGGTGGGCAGTACAACTGGTTTTGCGGGGGTGGCAGTCAATTATTATGGAAGCAATGGCATTTAACAGTCTGTTTTTTAACCATGAGATCTTATTTTGTAAGGTGTACGGCATGGAAGGAAAAGAAAAACTGGAGAAGCTTTTCTTAAAAAACGGTATTTCCTTTTACATTAAAGATCAGGCGGACAGACCATGGGAGCGCTGGCGCAGGGGGAATCCGTCTGAAAAGAGTGTATTTACGGTGCACATCAATGAGGCGGACGAAAGCCGGGCGCGGGATCTGATCGTCGGGATGGAATGCGCCCAGACCATAGACAGTTAGCGTATCCCACGCTCTTTTCTTTCAGTTGTGCTTTGTACACGGAGGACTGGTTCGATTTCTGATCGATCAGTTCTTCGCTCTTTTTTTGGCTCTTTTCTCTTGTAGTTTTTCCCTGTTTACCGTATACTGTGAAAGAGACAGGAGCAGGGGGCCGTGCATGACAAATAATCTGGAATATTATAAAGTATTTTATTATGTTGCCAGGCATAAGAGCCTGACAATGGCGGCGGATGAACTTGCGGTTTCCCAGCCGGCGGTCAGTCAGTCTATCAGACAGTTGGAAGAGGCATTGCAGGTGAAGCTTTTTATCAGAGCTTCCAGAGGCGTGCGGCTGACGCAGGAGGGAGAACTGCTTTTTTATTATATCTCGAAGGGATATGAACAGATTGTTTTGGGCGAACAGAAGCTCAGGCAGATGTTAAATCTGGATTTAGGCGAGATCCATATCGGTGCGAGCGATATGACTCTGCGTTTTTTTCTGCTTCCGTATCTGGAGCGTTTTCATGAACAGTATCCTAAGATCAAAGTCAACGTGACCAATGCGCCCACACCGGAAACACTGCAGAACCTGAAAGAGGGGAAGATTGATTTCGGAGTGGTGAGCACACCGTTTGAGGGACACGCCTCCGCTTCATCCGTCAGAGTGCGGGAGATCGAAGACATTTTTGTAGCGGGCAGGCGTTTTATGTCTTATAAAAACAGGATGTTGGACTTGCAGGAACTCGAAAGGATGCCGATTATATTTTTGGAGGCCAATACCAGTTCAAGAAGGTATATGGATCAGTTTCTTCAACAGAACAGTGTCGTGCTGCAGCCGGAATTTGAGCTTGCGACAAGCGATATGATCGTACAGTTTGCCCTGCGGAATCTGGGAACCGGCTGTGTTGTCAGGGACTTTGCGCAGGAATATCTGGATACCGGGCAGCTTTTTGAACTGCGGTTTAATAAGATCATACCAAAGCGTCATTTCTGCATCGTGACAGACGAGAAAAATCCGATGTCTGCGGCGGCGCGTAATCTTTTCGCATTAATCTATGAAAATAAAGAAGACGGAGCAGGGATGCAGTGACAAACCTGTCTGCCTTTGGATTTTGGAATTGTGCGAAGCGGAATGAAGGAGGGTTAACATGATAAAAACGATCATATTTGATATTGGAAATGTACTTGCCGATTTTTCGTGGGAAGAACATTACATCCGCATGGGATGCACAGGAGAACTGCTTGAAAGGTTAGTCCGTGCGACAGTGAAGAGTGAAGCGTGGAATGAGTATGACAAGGGACTTTTGACGGATGAGGAAGTGCTTGCAGAGTTTATCCATAACGATCCCGGTATCGAGACGGATATCCGCAGATGTCTTGATAATGTAGAGGGCATGGTAAAGAGAAATGAGTATGCCATTCCGTGGATACAGGAATTGAAACAGAAAGGATATCAGACGTTATATTTGTCTAATTTTTCCAGAAAGGCAGAGGAAGAATGCGCAAAAGCGCTGGATTTTATTCCTTATATGGACGGCGGCATTTTATCGCATAAGGAAAAGGTGATCAAACCGATGCCGGAAATCTATCAGCTGTTGATTGACAGATATCATCTCGTGCCGGAAGAATGTGTTTTTCTCGACGATACGGAGAAAAATCTTACGGGAGCGCAGGCGTTTGGCATACACACGATCCTTTTCCGGAATCAGGAACAGGCGATAACGGAACTGAAGAAGCTCGGCGTGGAATAATGGAAATAAATAACATTTGATTTTTATAAATCAGGCGAAATAGCGGGACTGCCGCACCAGTGATTCGGGAATGATCATAGGTGCGGCACTTTTTTTGAAAGTTATGCGCACATAACAGGTGTGTCATCCGTTATACAGAGTAAGAAAGACAAGGGAGGTCAGAGGCGTGTCCGATTACGAATCACGGCACAGTGTTTCCGTGCTGGAAGAACAGTATGATAAAATCTACCGTTATTGTTATTACAAACTGAGACAGCGGGAGCTGGCCGAGGATATCACGCAGGAGACCTTTCTTCGCTTTCTGAATCAGGAGAGATACCGGGATATCGGGTTTCACCTGCCCTGTCTGTACCGGATCGCCCATAACCTGTGTGTCGATGAATTTCGCAGGAAAAAACCGGAGGAAATCTTTTCGGAGGAGATGACCGGAGATGAGGCGGCCGCGGACAAAATGTTTTCCGGTGTTTCGGTGAAAATGGCGCTTGCGGTTCTCGATGAGGAAGAACGGGAGATGATTCTGCTGCGGTATGTGAACGAAGTACCGGTGTCCGTGATCTGTGAACTGTTCCGGCTTTCCAGATTCGCGGTGTACCGGAAGACGGCGAAGGCGCTGAGAAAGCTGGAAAAGGAACTGAAAGAGTAACGGTTCCCAAAGTGTGGCATGCAGGAAAGGAGGAGAGGATGCATGAAAACTGTGAGAGCAGACGGAGGAAAGGATGCGCTGAAAGAGAAACTGCGGGAGGCATTTGCGGCGCCTGCGCCTGTGGATAAGGAGCGGTTTTTGCGGACAGTGCCGCAGCCGCAGATGAGTCATGTGGAATTTATGCTGTTACAGATCGGGTACATGAAAAAATGGATCTGGGCAGTGTCGGCATTTGTCTTTGGGATCGCGCTGAATGGTGCGTGTTTTTGGAATCGGGATATGTTGTGGGTCATAGCTTCGCTGATGCCGTTTATCGCCCTTTCCCTGACAACGGAAAATGCCAGGTCGGCGGTGTACGGCATGGAAGAACTGGAGATGGCTTCCCGTTTTTCTCTGCGGAGCGTTGTGCTGGCACGCCTTGGGATTCTTGGCTTTTTTCATACGCTGTTACTTTGCGTGCTGGTGCCGCTCAGTTCGCGAAACAGTGTGTATACGGTGTTTCAGACGGGCATTTATCTGATCGTTCCGTATTTGATAACAACCGTTCTTAGTTTGGGCGCTTCCAGGCAATATCATGGAAAAGAAGTATTTTATATGTGCATGGGCATTGCGGCGTTGGTCAGCGTGCTTCATACTGTGATAAGCGGCGGAGCAAAAATACTTTATACGAGGGATTATTTTAAATGGTGGGTGGCGGCATTTGCCATTCTGTCCGCGGGATTTATCATGGAGTGCCGGAAAATGATCCGGCAGACGGAAGAAATAGGCTGAAAAAATCACAAAGTTCGCAGGCTGGGAGAGTTGCCGGAAAGGTATGGTGATAATGATGGAACTTACAATAGACAGAGTATCAAAACAGTATAAAAATAAGATCGCGGTCGACCGGGTCTCGCTGCGGCTGACAAAGGGGATACACGGATTACTGGGCGCAAACGGAGCGGGGAAGACGACACTCATGCGGATGATCTGCGGGATCTTAAAGCCGACAGGCGGCACGATCACGTTAGACGGCCTTGACGTTCAGACGGAGGAATATCGTGCCAGACTGGGGTATCTGCCGCAGGATTTCGGCTATTACCCGGATTTTACGGGATATGATTTTTTGCTGTACATGGCGGCGCTGAAAGGACTGCGCCGGACGGATGCGAAATTCAGAGCGAAGGAACTGCTGCAGTTAGTTGCTTTGGAGGATGCGGCGAAGAAAAAGATAAAGACTTATTCCGGTGGAATGAAACAGAGACTTGGCATTGCGCAGGCGCTTTTAAATCGGCCTGACCTGCTTGTCCTTGACGAACCGACGGCTGGGCTTGATCCCAAAGAGAGAGTGCGCTTCCGCAATCTCATCGAGGAACTTGGAGAAAACAGCATCGTGCTGCTCTCCACCCATATTGTCTCGGATATTGAGCATATTGCAGACAGTGATGTGATCATGATGAAGGCAGGCGGACTCATTTATCACGACAGATGGGACGGATCGCATGAGGATCTGGAAGCGTTTTATTTAAAACAGTTTGAGGAAGAAGGACAGGAGGTATCGTGATGCGTGAGTTCGGGATTCTCTACCGATATGAATTAAAGAAGATCATGCAGAGAAAAATAGTTAAAATAGCAACGGTTATTGTATTCGCGCTTATTTTGGGCACGGTCTGTGCGGAACTGTCCGGAAACTATTATGTGGATGGAAAAGTGTACGATACCCATTATCATATGATGAAAACAGACCGGGAATACGCGAGAAAACTGAATGGAAGAAAAATAAATCAGGATTTAATAATGGAAATGCAGGATGCGTACCGTCATATTCCCGAAAATGAGAGGGAAGGACGCTATAGTCTGACAGAAGAATATCAGGACTGGGCGAGGCCTTATAGCCAGATTTATCAGTTTGTCAACATGGTGATGGAGAAAAAGACACTTTCAGATCTGCTGGCATGGAAAGCGGATGAGAACGAATTGTATGAAAACCTTGGCAGACGGATCGAGGAAGAAAGGGAAGATGCCTTTTTGACGGAAGAGGAGAAAGCATTCTGGCGTGAAAAGGAAGAACAGACAGAGAAGCCGTATACGTTTTATTATGCAGAAGGATATTGGAAACTGCTGTATTCTTCCTATGGAATCTGTTATGTTCTGCTGTTGTATGCGGCAGTCTGCCTGGCCGATCTGTACACGAGAGAACACAGTCTGAGAACGGATCAGCTCCTTTTGAGCAGCCGGCTCGGAAAAAGGCAGTTATATTGGGCAAAAGCGCTGGCAGGCATGAGTTTTGCCGGAATGGCTTCGCTTATTTTGATAGCGCTTGTTATGTTCGAGGTGTTATTTATTTACGGTACGGACGGCTTTCAGATGGCGCTGCAATATGCCGGTGCATTCTTTTATTATTCGGAGCCTGTCAGTGTCGGCACGACGGTGATCATTGTGTATGCGCTGATTCTGGCGGCAGTGCTTGTGACAGGCGCTTTTGTGGTGATGCTGTCTGAACTGCTGCAAAATGGGACGGCAGTGCTGGCGGTCGTCTTCGGTATGGTGAGCGTGACGATGTTTTTTAACATTCCGCCGCAGATGCGTCTGGCTTCACAGCTTTACGCTTACCTGCCGGGGAAACTGTTAAGCCTCAATATGGGCGGTGCGTTCAGTCTGCGCCTTGTACGGGTCTTCGGAAGGTATCTGACAACATGGCAGTTCGTGCCCCTGTTATATTTGTTGAGCGGGGCGGCATTTTTGCTGATCGGCAAATGGGCATATGGACGCTATCAGGTAAGCGGACGGTAATGGCAGTGAAAACAGGAGGAAGGCATGGAGAATTTCGGGACTTTATACAGATTTGAACTCAAAAAGCTTGGCAGGAAAAAAATGGTGTGGTATACATTTGTGATCTTACTGCAGATCGTAATCGTCATGAATATCGGCGATCTCGTTTTTCGCTCTTATTACGATGAATTCGGGAGAGAAATGAGTACGTATGAGGGAATCGTACAGAGACGGGATTATGACAGGAAACTGAGCGGACGGGCGATCGACGATGATTTTCTGAAAGAGATGCAGAAGGCGTATGGGGAAAGTAAGGTGGTTGCCTATGAATACGAAGAAGACAAAGGGGATACCGGTCTGGCGACAATAGGCAGTTCCCATATCAGTTCGGTAGCGGTGGAGGACGGAAGATCACCGCACGAGGTTGTTGAAGACCATAAAAGATACAGGGGAATCCATACTTATGTATGGTCCGTCATCGGCCCTGTGGCGGCGCAGAGTGTGGATGCCGCGGGTTTTTATCAGGGGCGCCGGGATCTGATTCTGGCGGACTGTCTGGAAAAGCAGCATTTGACACAGGCGGAACAGTCTGTCTGGAAAAAGAAGGAAGAGGCGCTGACCATACCATTTGTCTATACATACTGCGAGGGGATATCCCGTCTGCTGTGGCATGTAAATGTAATGAATTATCTGTGGATCTTTTTGAGTGCGATCTGTCTGTCCGGCATATTTGCGCAAGAATATCAGCTCAGGACGGATCAGCTCATCCTGTCCAGCAGGTACGGCATGCTTCCTCTTTATCTGGCCAGGATCTGTGCGGGCATAACAGTTGTTCTTGGCGGTACGGCGGCGCTTTATGCGGCTGAGACGGCGCTTGTGCTTGGAATCTATGGTGCGGACGGCTTTTTTGCGGCCCTGCAGTTGTGTGTCTGGCAGAGTTCGTGGAGGATCAGCATCGGCGGCGCGGTTCTTGTTTCCTTTTTGGTTTCCCTGACTGCGGCGGTATTATGCAGTATGATCACGATGTTTTTGTCGGAGTTTTTCAAAAATGGGATTGCGGCGCTCTCCGTCATGGCCGGTGTGACGCTGTTTACTGTTTTTTTGGAGATTCCGGCACGTCTGCGCGGGCTGTCCATGCTGTTTCATCTGCTGCCGACAAAACTTCTGCGGGAGGAAGGATTTACGGATAACAGGCTCTATTTTATTTTTAGTCATGGATTTAACGGCATGCAGATCGCACCGTTTTTGTATCTGATTGCGGCAGAGATTTTCCTGTGGGCAGGATACCGGATTTACCGGAATCGCAAAAATTGATGCATTTTCCCCTATCTTTGCAGAGAAAAGAAGTGTAAAATATTTTATACTTCTTTTTAATTTACACAAAGCGGCAGGAATTTTCCGTTTTAGAAAACAAGAATGGGGACAGCGCAATGAAAACATTAAAACTTCCAAGGCTGCTGAGTGATCATATGATCCTGCAGCAGAATAAAAAAATCCGCATATGGGGGGAAGACGAGCCGGGAACGACGGTTACGGTGACACTGCTTGAGACTGTGTACAGTGCGGTTGCGGATGAAAACGGAGACTGGGAAGTCTTTTTACAGGAAATGAGTCCGGGCGGTGCGTACAGCATGACCGTGCGGGATGACAAAGGGGAAGAGAGAACGGTGGAGGATATTCTGGTCGGGGATGTCTGGCTCTGCTCCGGGCAGTCTAACATGGAGCTTCCCATGAGAAGGGTGATCGATCACTATCCTTATGAGATGCAGCAGTGCCGCAACGACTGCATCCGCACGTTTAAGATCACGGAGCACAGTGACTTTCACGGGCCGCTCAAAGATCATCTGACAGGGGCATGGAAATCGGTCAATGAGGATACGCTGCTCGATTTTTCCGCGACTGCTTACTTTTTTGCGAGACATCTGTACCGGATGAGCGGGGTGCCGGTCGGCCTGATCGATGCCAGCCTTGGAGGCTCCCGCGTGGAGTCCTGGATGGGCAGGGATATGCTGGAGGGATATGACGACCTTCTTTCGCTGGCGGACCGCTACAGGGATGATGCGTTCAGAGCCGGGAGACTTGCCGATAATGAGCGTCAGGCGCATTTGTGGCATTCTGCGCTCGACGGGCAGGACACAGGGCTGCAGGAGGACTGGGCGCAGCGCAATCTGGACGTTTCGGACTGGAAGGAAGTGCGCCTTCCGTTTTTCTTTCAGGATTCGGATCTGGACGGCTTCATCGGCAGTGTGTGGTTCCGCAGGGAATTTGACGTGAAGAAAGAATGCGCGTATCAGGAAGCCAGGCTGCATCTGGGGACGATCGTGGACAGTGATACGGTCTACATCAACGGGGTAGAGGTCGGCCATACGGATTACCAGTATCCGCCCAGAAAATACACGATTCCCATAGGACTTTTGAAGGAGGGGAGCAATGAGATCACGATCCGTGTGAAAAGCGAGATCGGGCAGGGACGGTTCACAGACGACAAACCCTACAGGATATTCTGGAATGAGGACCAGGTCGACCTGACAGGCATCTGGAAGTACCGGATCGGGGCAAGGTGCGAGATGATACCGGAGACGGATTTTGTCAACTGGAAGCCGACCGGACTCTATCATGGAATGACGGCTCCCTGCCATAATTATATGATAGCAGGTGTTATATGGTATCAGGGGGAATCTTCCGCGCGCACGGCCGGAAGTTACCGTGATCTGATGAAAAGACTGATCAACGGGTACCGGGAAAAATGGGGAGAGGAACAGCTTCCGTTCCTTTTTGTTCAGCTTCCTAACTTTGATACGGAAACCTATGACAGTGACAGAGACAGAAGATTCAGCGACTGGCCGGCGATCAGGGAGGCGCAGAGAAGGACCCTGGACATACCGGGAACCGGGATGGCTGTGGCGATAGACGCCGGAGAGGACAACGATCTGCATCCGCTGGAAAAAGAACTGATCGGTTTCAGGCTGGCGGCACTGGCGGCACGCATGCTGTACGGGAAGAAGGAAGAGTGTGACGGGCCGCAGGTGTGGAGAGTGGACATTGAACCGACAGTGCCGGAAGCGGCTTCCGGGAAGGCAAAGTGGAAGGTAACGCTGTGGTGCAGAGAAGCCTCGGGCCTGCGTGTCCGGGAAAACGGCAAAGGCAGAAACGTGGTGGATTTTGAACTGATAGACAGGGATAAGAACGTTCATGTCCCGGATATGGAGATCGTGGGCAGAAAGGTGGTTCTGACCGCGGCGATGAAATTATCCCCGCTGCGGGAGATCCGCTATTGTTACCGCAGTACTTATAGAGGGGCGCTGATCTTTAACAAAGCAGGTTATCCGATGGCCCCCTTCCAGATAGAAGTGAGAAAAAGGAGAAAGCCGCCGAAACGGGGGAGAGTGCAAAAGGAAAGGAAGAAATAGAATGGGAGCAGACAGAGACAGCAGAATACTGTGGAATAACGACTGGTTGTTTTTAAAGACCGCGGCAGGAACCTCTTATGAGCAGGCGGCCGGGAGAAGGGAAGCGTTTGAAGCGGTGGATATTCCCCATGACTGGCTGATAGGCGATGCGCAGAACCTGTATGAGGATAGTACGGGCTGGTACAGAAAAGTCTTTTTCTGGTCCGCGCAGGAGAATGCCGATAAAAAAGCATTTGTATTATTTGAAGGCGTCTATATGGATACGGTTGTCTATGTAAACGGTCACAGAGTGGGAGAATGGAAATACGGATATTCTGCTTTTTCCTTTGAGATCACGGAGTATTTACAGGACGGAGAGAACGAAATCTATGTCGGGGCCTGCTTTAGAAGCCCTAACAGCCGCTGGTATTCCGGGGCGGGAATTTACCGGGATGTATGGTTCCATGTGACAGAAAAGACTTATCTGCCGGAACATGCGGTTTACATCCATACGGAAAGAACGGGAAAGGAACAGGGACAGCAGACTGTCAGCGATTTCCTGCTCATTCTGGAAACGGAGATTGCGGGAGAGCGCTGCGATGAGGCGGTGGTTCGCCACAGCCTTTTTGATCATAACGGGAAAGAAGTGATGCTGCACGCTGTGGAGGCCGGAGAGGAGAGCGGCAGACGGGCGGTATACGCCGTGGAAGGTGCACAACTGTGGGATATCGAGAATCCTGTGCGCTATCTTCTGCGTACAGAGCTTATATTAGACGGTGAGGTCATACAGACGCAGGAAGAGAGACCCGGCTTCCGGTATACGCGGATGGACCCGGACAAAGGCTTTTTCCTCAACGGCAGGCATCTGAAATTAAACGGCGTCTGCGAACATCACGATCTGGGAGCGCTCGGCGCGGCCTTTCACAAACCGGCAATGAGAAGAAAGTTCCGGATTTTAAAGCAGATGGGTGTCAATGCCGTGCGGTGCGCACACAACATGCCGGCTCCCGGCCTGGTGGAACTGGCGGACGAAATGGGAATGCTGCTTGTCTCTGAGGCATTTGATATGTGGGAACTGTCGAAAACGACGTATGATTACGCGCGGTTTTTTAAGGAGTGGTCTGCGAGGGATGTGGAGAGCTGGGTGAAGTGTGACAGAAACCATCCAAGTGTTATTTTATGGAGCATCGGCAATGAGATTTATGATACGCATGCGGATGCACACGGACAGGAGATCACGCGTGACCTGAAGGGGCTGGTGGAAAGATTTGATCCGGCAAAAAATGCGGCCGTAACGATTTCTTCCAATTATATACCATGGGAAAATGCGCAAAAGTGTGCGGACATCGTCAAAGTTTCGGGTTATAACTATGCGGAGGCATATTATGAAGAACATCATAAAAAGTACCCGGACTGGGTGATCTACGGAAGTGAGACCTCCTCGATCGTACAGAGCCGCGGCGTCTACCATTTTCCGCTGAAGGCGGGGATTCTGGCGGAGGATGACGAGCAGTGTTCTTCACTTGGCAACAGTCCGACCAGCTGGAGCGCCAAATCGTTAGAGGCGTGTGTCACGATCGACCGGGACAGCGATTTTTCGATGGGACAGTTTTTGTGGTCAGGCTTTGACTATATCGGGGAACCGACGCCTTATCATACGAAAAATTCCTACTTCGGGCAGATCGATACGGCCGGTTTTCCCAAAGACTCCTTCTATGTATGGCAGGCGGCATGGACGGATTATAAAAAGGCGCCCATGGTACATATTTTTCCTTATTGGGACTTTAATGAAGGGCAGTTGATCGATGTGCGTGTCTGCTCCAATGCGCCGTTTGTAGAATTGTTTATTAACGGCAGAAGCCTCGGAAAGCAGAAGCTTGACAACGAACCGCACAGCGGCAGTCACATTCTGGCAGATTACCGGATCCCTTATGAAAAGGGAGTTCTGTGCGCGGCAGCCTATGATGAGAGCGGGGCTGTTGTTGCCCGTGAGGAAAAATACTCGTTCGGAAATACGGCCGCGCTTGTGCTCACGCCGGAAAATACGAAAGTACAGGCGGACGGCAGAGATCTGCTGTTTGTCGGCATCAGTGCGGTGGATGCCGACGGACATCCCGTGGAGAACGCCTGCGACAGAGTGAAGGTGTCCGTCGCGGGAGCGGGCAGGCTGGTCGGTTTGGACAACGGGGACAGCACGGATTTTGACAGCTATCAGGGTGTGAGCAAAAGACTCTTTAACGGAAGGCTGCTGGCGATCATACAGGCGGACGCCGAACCCGGCGAGATCCGCATAGAAGCAGCGGCCAGAGGTGTTCAGGGCGCGGCGGTTGTCTGTGAGGCGCTCATGCCGTCTGCGGACGTACTGCCCGCACATACGATACGGCAAAATAGAAAGACGGAGGTAGTACTGGGCGCGGAGGAAGAGATACCGGTCCGGAAGATCACACTGCGCTCTCTGGACGGACAGTCCTTTACGAAGCAGAAAGATACGATCGCAGTGGAAGCGGTGATTGATCCGCCGGAAGCTTCCGATCAGGAACTGGTGTTCCGTACGGTAAATGATACCGGCGTGCCGGTTTCGATCGTAAGCTTTGTGCAGGAGAAAAACAGAGTCGTGATGACGGCAAAGGGGGACGGGGCATTCCGGCTTTTCGCGATGTCTAAGAGCGGGACCGATAAGGTACGCGTCCTCTCTCAGCTCGAATTTACGATCGAGGGACTCGGGCAGGCTTATAAGGATCCGTATGCGTTTATTTCAGCGAGCCTGTATGATGCGGTACAGGGAGAGATCGGCAATGGAAATGAGAGAGGAATCTCCACGGGAAGATGCGGGGAGACAATCGTATCCTACCGTGACATTGACTTTGGAAGCGTTGGGAGCGATGAGATCACGATCCCGATTTTCGCCCTGAATGATGCGCAGTATCCCCTGCAGATCTGGGAAGGGATTCCCGGAGAAGAGGGCTGTGAACTGCTTGCGGACGTCGTGTATCAGAAGCCGTCTGTCTGGAATGTGTACCAGCCGGATACTTACCGTCTGAACCGGCGGCTGAAAGGGATCACGACGATCAGTTTTCATGTTTATGATAAAGTCCATATCAAAGGATTTTCCTTCAAAAAGTATGAAAGAGCGCGGCAGACGCTTGCGGCACAGGATGCGGATGCCGTCTATGGAGACAGCTTTATCAGGAGGGGAACGGCAATCGAGGAGATCGGAAATAATGTCTCGCTTGTATTTCAGGAGATGGACTTTGGCGCCGATGCGATAAGCGGCATTGCGATAACGGGAAGGGCGCGAAAAGGCAGCAATACGATTCATATCCGCTTTTCCAACGGTACGCAGGAGCACAAGCAGATCGTGGAATTTCCCGAAAGCGCGGAATATGAAACGCATCAATTCGCCTTGGAGGCTGTCTGCGGCAAGTGGGATGTGTCATTTGTCTTTCTGCCCGGAAGCTTCTTCGATTTTGCGTCGTTTTGCTTTTCTTCATGAGTTTACTTGATTTCACAGATATCACAGACAGAACCAGGGAACGCGGCATTAGTTTTTGCCGCGTTTCAGATTTTTATATTCGGAAGGCGTACAGTGTTTGGAAGCCTTGAAGATCCTGTTAAAGGTGGAGAGGGAACCGAAACCGGAGCACATGGCCGCTTCCGTGATGGATACGTCGGGCTGGATCAGCAGAGTCTCCGCGTGGGCGATCCGCTTCTGCGTCAGGTATTCATAACAGGAAACACCGGAAAACTGTTTGAAAAGCCTGGAAAAATGGAACTTGGAAAATCCGGCCAGGTCTGCCAGATCATCGATGTTGATGTTTTCCGTACAGTGATCGGTGATGTAGTTGCAGACGTTCATAAATTTTTCGATATATTCATGCTGTTTGCTGGAAGTGATGCCGGGGAATTTCTCGCTGGCATTGAAATTGGCACGCCCGATTTCGGCAAAAAAACGGATCATTTTGGAATAAATGAACGCTTCCGTGAACGGCATTATGTTGTCATATTCCCGGCTGATCTCATTCAGACAGCCGCGTAGCCGCTCGTTGAGTTCGGGATATTCTTTGCGGCTGATCAGGGCATAAGGATGCAGGGTATGGATGAGCGAGTCCATACCTTTTACATTGCAGACCAGTCCGAAATTTAAGAGGATGATAAGCCGCTCCCCGTTATTTTCGACGGAGGGGGGGGCAATCAGGTGGTGAAGTGTTCCGGGCGGAATGATGAAAATATCTCCTTCTCCGAAGGTGTGTGGTGTTTCATCTATGACAACCGTGTATGTATTTTCGACCGGCATGATGATTTCCACTGCCGGATGCCAGTGAAGGGGATAATCTTCCGCTTCAATATTGTGATAGAGCTTGATTCCCGGAAAAGAATCATATGCGACTGTTTCATGGATACCGTTTAAAATTTCTATCATAGCCCGCCACTCCTTCTTTCTGTTATCTAATAATTAGCACAAATTATCAAAAGTGTCAAATCAAATCATGCTATTATCATCTGGTGAATTTCAACAAAAAATAGGAAAAACCAGATTTTAATGGTAAAATATGAACAACAAAAAAACAAAATAAGAAATAAAAACAGGCTTCTGCTTTCATTCCTTTAGCAATATTCGGTCATGGAAAAGCAAAATATAAAGAGACAGAAAATGCCATTTCTTTTATACTTTTCAAAAATGACCCGACTATGGACAGGAAGCAGGGTGAGAAAGGAGCGTAATGCTGAGATGGAACTTGTAAGAAATAAGGAAAAAAACGCCGAATTGAGGGAGCGCGCAAAAAAACTGGTCGCGCAGATGACGTTGGAGGAGAAGGCGTTTCAAATGGTACACGGAGCTCCTGCCATAGAGCGGCTGGGGATCAAGGCTTATAACTGGTGGAATGAGGCGCTTCACGGAGTGGCCAGAGCGGGCACGGCAACTGTCTTTCCGCAGGCAGTTTCGCTGGCGGCAACTTTTGACGAGGACTTTATCGAGGAGGTTGCGGACGCGATTTCCACGGAAGGCAGGGCGAAATTCAATGCACAGCAAAAGTATGATGATCTGGATATCTATAAAGGACTGACTTTCTGGTCTCCCAACATCAATATTTTCAGAGATCCGCGCTGGGGAAGAGGACATGAGACCTTCGGAGAAGACCCTTATCTGACCTCCAGACTCGGTGTGAGATTCGTGGAAGGCCTTCAGGGACATGATGAGAATTACATGAAAGCGGCGGCCTGTGCCAAACATTTCGCGGTGCACAGCGGCCCGGAGGATCTGCGCCATGAGTTTAACGCGCAGGTGAGCAGACAGGATCTGTATGAGACTTATCTGCCGGCATTCAAGGCATGTGTGCAGGAGGCGAAAGTGGAAGCGGTCATGGGCGCTTATAATCGTACAAACGGAGAGCCCTGCTGCGGTTCAGAGACGCTTTTGAAAGAGATTCTGCGCGGAGAATGGGGATTTGAGGGCCATGTGGTTTCCGACTGCTGGGCGATCAGAGATTTCCACCACGGACACGGCGTGACCTCAAGCGATCAGGAATCGGTTTCCCTCGCTGTAAATAACGGATGTGATTTGAATTGCGGTACGTTGTTTGTCTATGTGAAGGATGCCGTGGAGAAGGGGCTGATTCCGGAAGAGAGAGTGGATGAAGCGCTGGTCAATCTGTTCACGACGAGAATGAAGCTGGGACTCTTTGACGGTGAGGGCAGGACGCCTTATGACGGAATCCCTTATACGGTTGTCGATTCTAAGGAAATGCAGGCTTTGAATCTGCGGGCAGCCGAGAAATGTATTGTTTTGTTAAAGAATGAAGGCGGCATTCTGCCCCTTGATAAATCAAAGATCAGGACGCTCGGCATAATCGGTCCCAATGCCGATAACAGGAAGGCGCTGATTGGAAATTATGAAGGAACGGCGTCACGTTATTTCACGGTTGCCGAAGGCATTCAGGAGTACGTGGGGGATGATGTCAGAGTGCTCGTATCGGAAGGCTGTCATCTGTATAAAGAAAGCATCAGTAATCTGAGTAAGGGAATGGACAGGGATTCCGAGGTGAAAGCCGTTTGTGAGGCGAGTGATGTAGTGATCATGTGCCTTGGGCTGGATTCGGGACTGGAAGGAGAAGAAGGCGATCAGGGCAATCAGTACGCGAGCGGTGACAAGCCGAATCTGAATCTGCCCGGCAGACAGCAGGAGATCCTGCAGATAGCCTGTGAGAGCGGCAAGCCGGTTGTGCTGGTGCTTCTGTCAGGAAGCGCGCTGGCAGTTAACTGGGCGGACGAACATGTTCCGGCGATCCTGCAGGGCTGGTATCCGGGCGCACAGGGCGGACGCGCGATTGCACGGGTTCTGTTCGGAGAAAAGAATCCTGAGGGAAGAATGCCTGTTACGTTCTATCGTACATTAGAGGAACTGCCGGAATTTACGGATTATTCCATGAAGGACAGAACGTACCGCTATATGAAAAAGGAAGCCCTGTATCCGTTTGGTTATGGACTGTCCTATACGGACTTTACTTATACGGATATCAAAGTTTCCTCTGATGCGGTTGAGGAAGACGGCATTACGGTAAGTGCGGTTTTGACGAATACGGGTAACCGGGAAGGCGTGGAAACGGTTCAGGTTTATGTCAAAGCTGAGAGGGAAGGAACGCCCAATGCACAGTTAAAAGGAATCTGCAAGGCCGCGCTGAAGCCCGGAGAGAGCAGGGAAGTCGCGGTGAAGCTGCCGGTATTGGCGTTTGCGCTCTATGATGAGCAGGCGGTGAACCGGGTCGGAGCAGGAAGCTATTCGGTTTTCATCGGCGGCACACAGCCGGATAAGCGCAGTGAAGCACTGACCGGAAAGAAGGCGCTGGCGGCAACGGTAACGGCAAAGAAGGAAATCGTGCTGTAGAACAGCGGCATGACGTCGTGTCTGAAACGATAAAAGGAGAACAGTTGTTATGAATTATGAGCGGGCATGGTTAGACTATGAGGCCGGGTTGTCCGGCCCGGATGTGGAAAAAGACGGTGCGGTACAGCTTGAGATAGAGATAAAGACAGAGGCTGACGGCGGCATACAGGATGCGGTCATGGAAAATGCTGTCAGGGAACTGCGCGGGGCATTTGGCCCGAAAGAACAGGACGGGATACGCAAGATCCGGCTGGTAAAGCGACAGGCGCCAGCCGGCCTGTCTGCAGAGGGATATCATCTATATGAAGACAAGACGGTTTCGAATGCGGGAAACGAACAACAGGACGGCGTGTTTGTGATAGAGGCTTCCGATTCCAACGGGATCTTATACGGCGCCTTTGAACTGATTCGTCAGGCGAGGATGGGTAATACGCTGCGCGGGCTTGATATCTTGAAACACCCGGGGATGCCGCTTAGAATGATGAATCACTGGGACAATATGGACGGCAGCATTGAGCGTGGTTATTCCGGGAATTCCTTTTTCTTTGCGGAGGAAAAGGTGCTGGTGAATGACAGGACATCCGCTTATGCCAGACTGATGGCGAGCATTGGAATCAATGCGGTTGTGATTAATAATGTCAATGTGGATAAGGCGGCGACGCTGCTGATCACGCAGAAGCATTTCGAACCGTTGAAAAAAATGTCGGAAATTTTTGCGGGATACGGCATAAAGCTTTATCTGAGTTTGAATTACGCGGCTCCTTTGGAACTTGGAGAGCTGGAGAGTGCGGATCCGCTCGATGAGAAAGTGCGCGGCTGGTGGAAAAAGCAGATGGAGATCGTGTTTGGTGAGATTCCGGGGCTTGGCGGATTTTTGATCAAGGCGGATTCCGAGGGACGGCCGGGGCCTTTTACTTACGGAAGGACGCATGCAGACGGCGCCAATATGCTGGCGGAAGCGGTCAGACCTTACGGGGGCCTGATCATCTGGCGGTGTTTTGTCTATAACTGTCAGCAGGACTGGCGCGACCGCAAAACGGACAGGGCGCGCTCAGGGTACGATAATTTTATCGGTCTTGACGGAGCGTTTCTGGATAATGTCATTTTGCAGATCAAGAACGGCCCTATGGATTTCCAGGTGCGGGAACCGGTGCATCCACTCTTTGGCGGTCTCACGCAGACCAATCAGATTCTGGAAGTGCAGATCGCGCAGGAATATACCGGGCAGCAGCGGCATGTCTGCTATCTGCTCCCGATGTTTTGTGAAATCCTCAATTTTATGACTTATGTCAAAGAAGATGAGGATACGGTCAAAGAGATCGTATCCGGCAGGACCTTCGGACAGAAAAACTGCGGTATGGCGGCAGTCGCCAATACGGGAAACGACGAAAACTGGACGGGACATGATCTGGCGGCGGCCAATCTGTACGGTTTCGGCAGACTCAGTTTTGAACCGGAGCTTTCCGCTCAGGAGATCGCGAAAGAGTGGATTCGTCTGACGTATGGACTGGATGAGCAGGTAGAGGAAACGATTCTGTTTCTCCTGATGTCTTCCTGGCCCGCTTATGAGAAATATACTTCGCCGCTTGGCATCGGCTGGATGGTGAATCCCAATTATCATTATGGACCGAGCGTGGACGGCTATGAATACAGCAGATGGGGTACTTATCACAGAGCGGATCATCTGGGAATCGGCGTGGACAGGAGCCATGCGGGAACCGGGTATACGCAGTTATACCGGGAGCCGAATGCCTCCTTATATGATGATCCGGAAAAATGTCCGGATGAACTGCTGCTGTTTTTCCACCATATGCCGTATACATGGAAATTGAGATCCGGCAAAACGATCATTCAGCATATTTACGATACCCATTTTGAGGGCGTGGAGATGGTGGATGAGATGGAAAGACGGTTTGCCGCATTGGATGGCAGACTGCCGGATGCAGTTTATGCGCGCATTATGGGACGGCTTGCCCATCAGAAAGAGCATGCGCGTGAATGGTGTGACCAAATAAATACCTATTTTTACAGAAAAACAGGAATATCTGACGAAAAAAACAGGAAGCTCTATTAAGAAAACGATAATGTTGCACAAAAAATAAGCAAAATATGAAATTGGAATAGCAATATCTGACAAGAAAAAACAGGGTAGTGATTCTATAATGAAATCAGATATTCAAACAATCTTATGGAGGTGTGGAGGATGAAGGCTTCTAAGCAAAATGCAGTGAACACGAAGGCGCCTGTACCGCAGAACAAGCAGAGTACAGGAGTATATCTGAAACGTTACTGGCAGTTATATGCGTTACTGGCGCTTCCGATGTTATATCTGCTGGTCTTTAAATATATACCGATGGTATATATTCAGATTGCTTTTAAAAAGTACAGTATCATACAGAGTGTATGGGAGATGCCCTGGGCGGCAAATAACGGATTTGAATATTTTATCAAGGCATTTAACAATAAGGATTTTATCAATGCGCTGCGTAACACGCTTGTTTTGAACCTGATGGATCTGATCATCGGATTCCCGATCCCGATCATTTTTGCACTGATCTTAAACGAACTGGTATTTAAAAAATTCAAACGTGTCGTACAGACCATCGCCTACATGCCTCACTTCCTTTCCTGGATCATCATCTACGGTCTGGCGCTGCAGTTGTTCGCACCGTCTACCGGTTTTGTCAATATGATCCTGACGGGCCTCGGCTTTGAAACGGTTCCTTTCCTGAATGATTCCAGCCATTGGAGATGGACTTACATATTCCTGGGCGTATGGCAGAGTTTTGGATGGAACTCCATCGTTTATCTGGCGGCAATCGCAGGCATCAATTCGGAACTGTATGAGGCAGCCTCTGTGGACGGCGCCGGCAGATTCAAGAAAATGTGGCATATCACACTGCCGGGCATCAAGTCGACAATCGTTGTACTGCTCGTTATGAATCTTGGTAACATTTTGGGAAGCGGTTTCGACAGACCGTTTGCATTACAGAACAATCTTGTTATGGATGTGGCGGAAGTGCTTTCGACCTTCATCTATAAATACGGTATTAAGAGCTTGCAGTTCTCAATGACAACAGCCGTTGGTCTGTTCCAGTCTCTTGTATGCGTTATTTTCCTGTTGCTTGCAAACTGGATTTCCAGAAGACTTGGTGAGCGTGGAATCTGGTAAAAAAGTATGAAGAAATGAGTCTGTGATGACAGATGAGCAAATGGAAAATAAAAATCAAACAGGAGGGAAATAGAATATGAATAAAGTTCGTTCAAAATCTGAAAAGGCAGGAGATCTGATCTTTGTACTGATCTGTGTGATCGTCAGTCTGATGTGTCTGATCCCGATGATCAACCTGTTAGCAAGGTCGTTGAGTTCAACGGATGCCCTGATCAAGCGTGAAGTGTATCTGTGGCCCAAAGGGATCAATTTTGAGGCATATGCCATGGTACTGACTGATATGAAATATGTCCGTTCGTTTTTCTGGACAGTATTTCTGACAGTTGTCTGCACCTTTGTGTCTTTGACAATGACGGCGTTATGCGCCTATCCGCTTATCTTTGAAAAACTCAAAGGACGCGGCGCGATCAATATCTTTATCACGATCACGATGTTTTTCAACGCAGGAACGATTCCGAATTACCTGCTGATGAAGAGCCTGAACTTTTTAAACAATCCGCTGGTGTTGATTATACCCAGTTGTATGAGCGTGTATAACATGATCATCATGAGGAGTTTCTTCTATGGGATTCCCGACAGCCTGCGGGAATCGGCGGAGATCGACGGGGCGAGTTATTTCAGGATATTAGTCAGCATTTATCTGCCGCTGTCCAAGCCGGTATTCGCGACGCTGGCCCTGTTCTATGCGGTAGGACGCTGGAATGGATATGCGGATGCGCTGATGTATATCAATAAAGAAATCTTTTATCCGTTACAGCTGTTTTTGTACAACATTCTGAACAATATGAACAGCGTGGAGATCGCGACGCAGGAGGGCTTCTCGGCGCCGGGACTCAGGGAATCGACCAAGGCAGCGATCGTTATGTTTTCAACGATACCGATCCTGTGTATCTATCCGTGGATGCAGAAATATTTTATTCATGGCGTTACGATGGGAGCAGTAAAGGAATAACCGGATCTTCTATTGTTTTGTAGAAAATCCGCTCATTCATATTTTTCATTACACTATTAAAAGGGAGGTAAAAAAGTGAAAAAGAAATTATTATCAGTATTACTGGCAGGCGCTATGGTATTTTCCTTAACAGCCTGCGGAGACGGCGATTCCCAATCTTCTTCGGATTCCGCTTCTTCTGACAAGCAGACAGACACGACAGAGTCATCGTCAGGCGATGCGTCAGGCGATACGGCTTCGAGTGACACAGCGTCAGGTGATACGGCGTCCGATCCGACAAATGGGGAACTCGTGGACGGCAAATTCACGGAGACAAGAAAGATCACGGTGGAAGTATACAATCGTGAGAACGACGGCGGCTCCGATCCGACGAACAACAAATATACACAGTACATCAAAGATAAGATGATGGAACTGCACAACGTAGAGGTTGAGTTTGTATCTGTACCCCGTTGGACAGAAGTTGAGCAGATCAACAACCTTCTGGCTGCAGGCGATGCACCGGATATCTGTCTTACGTATGATTTTGCAACGATCCAGACTTATGCCAACATGGGAGGCGTGCTGAATTTAAGCTCTTATGTGGATGATTACAAAGATCTGCTTCCGAATATGTGGGAGTGGCTCGGAGAGACCAATATCTACTGTGACAAAGATCCTGAGAACGGAAACCTCTGGGCGATCGAGGGTAAGCTGGCAGTGACCAACCGTATCAATACATTTGTGCGTAAGGACTGGCTGGATACACTGGGACTGAGCGAGCCTACGACCCGTCAGGAATTTGAAGACATGCTGATCGCGTTCAGAGACAATGCAGATAAACTGCTCGGCGCAGACGCAGACAAACTGATTCCTTTCTCTGTAAGCTATGATGTCGGCTGGAGAGCGGCGCTGTTGATCGAATCTTTTATCGATCCCGATATCTCCGATTATGAATTCTATGTAAACGGCTTTGATGACAGAAAGCTGACACAGAATGGTACGAAAGAAGCAGTACGTCTGCTGAACAAATGGTACAATGACGGTCTTATGTGGGATGACTTCGCTCTGTACGGAAGCGGTGACACGACAGAAGACGATATGATGAAAGCCGGTTATGTCGGCGCATTCATGCACAACTGGGATTATCCTTACAGAAATGGTGAAGATTCCATTCAATCCAACCTGGAGAGACTGGTAGGTCCTGACGCGGCATATGTTGCAGTTGACTGCTTCGAAGACAGCAAGGGCACACATAACAAATTCGTCAATGGTACAACAGGCGACCGTAAGATTTTCTTCCCGTCCACGAACGACGAACCGCTTGCATGTATGTTATACCTTGATTTCATCAGCACACCTGAGACGATCGAGTATTTACAGATCGGCGACGAGGGCATAACACACAACAAACTGGAAGACGGCGCAATTGAGATCGTTGCCGCTACCGGAGATGATATCCAGAACTCTGGTTTCAATATTGACTATACGATTACCTGTAACGGTCTGAAACTGGTAGATCCGGAAGTAACTGCAAAATCAACCGCACATTCTTACAGCGGTATCGATACAGCGCTGATCGAGAAGGCAAATACGATCGCGAATACGGATGCACGTCCGAGCAAACCTGTAAACGTAGGTGAGATCACTTCTGCAGAGGGCCAGGGTGAGGCGCTTGCAAAGAAGAGAGATGTCCTTCTGGATACGGCAGTTTCCGCACCGGTAGCAGATTTTGACAGCGTTTGGGACAGCGCAATGGCTGATTACATGAGCTCCGGCGGCCAGGCGATCGCAGACGAGCGTGCTGAGAAATGGAAAGCAACGTTTGGTGATGCTACAATGCTTCCATAAGCTAAGCTGGATCAAATATTGCAATACAGGAAAAGACAGAGTAATATAATAATGAAATGATTGCTTAAAGGGCGCTTCTCTTTCGGGGGACGCCCTTTTGGCGAATGGTTTTTCAATCGGCAAGGTGAGTCAGAGCCGGGGACAGGGAGGATAATATGGCAAATTTAAAGATCAGATTTTTTTCAAATTCATTGAGGAGAAACACAACCTTTGAGATGTATCTTCCGAATGATATGCGTACAGACATTCCGCAGGAGGAGAACCCTTATGCCGCGCGGAAGATGAGGACGCTTTTCTTACTGCACGGATATACGGGAGATGCGGGAAACTGGGTGCCGGAAGAGATCGCACAGAAGTATAATTTCGCGATCGTGATCCCGAACGGGGAAAATGCCTTCTGGCTGGACGGGCTTTCCACGGGACATCAGTTTGCTTCTTTCCTCGGAAAAGAACTTCCGGAATATCTCAGAAAGACGTTCGGACTGGCAGGCAGCGCGGAGGAAACTTATATCATGGGGCTTTCCATGGGCGGTTTCGGTGCGCTTCATACGGCGTTTGCCTATCCGGAGGTGTTCGGCAAGGTGAGCGCACTTTCTTCTGCGCTGATTGTGCATAAGATTGCGCATATGAAGGAGGACGGCGGAAATGAAGTCGCTAACTATGCGTATTACCATGAATGCTTCGGTGATCTGGAAACCGTTGAGGAGAGCGATAACAATCCGGAGACGCTTGTGAAGAAGTTAAAGGAGAGCGGAAAGAAGATCCCGGATATTTTTATGAGCTGCGGTACAGAAGATTTTCTGCTTGAAAACAATCGGGAAATGCATCAGTTTCTTGACAGGATCGGGGTAGAGCATGTTTATCTGGAAAGTGCGGGAAACCATGATATGAAATTCTGGAATGAATACGCAGTGAAGTTTTCGGAAATGATGTTTCAGTAGGAAGGGACAGGGGCGTGATCGTGAAATACAGGAACAGACAGGTACTGGATATGACAGGAGGGCGGCCGTCGTCGCTTCTTCTCGGCTTTTCCCTGCCCCTTGTACTGGGAAATCTGTTTCAACAGCTTTATACTTTTGTAGATACGCTGATCGTCGGACAGAAGCTGGGGGTGAAGGCGCTGGCGGCGCTGGGAGCAACGGAATGGCTGTGCTTTCTGATGTTTGGTTTCATACAGGGCGTGACGCAGGGACTCTCCATCCATGTGGCGAAATATTTCGGACAGGGAGACAGGAAGCTGACACAGCAGGCATTCTTTCAGGCAATCGGTGGATCGGCGGTCATGTCAGCCTTGTTTCTGGGAATCGGACAGGGTATGATTTCACCTGCACTTGCACTGCTGCGGACGCCTGCGGAGCTGTCCGATCTGTCGTGTCTGTATCTGCGGATCCTGTATCTTGGCATTCCGATTTCCTTTGCCTATAATATTCTGGCGGCGCTCCTGCGTGCCTTTGGCAACAGCAGGGCGCCGTTACAGGCGATGGTGCTCGCTTCTTTCTGCAATATCATACTGGACGTGGTGTTTGTCATCGGGTTCTCTATGGGGATTCATGGGGCGGCTTTTGCAACACTGGCGGCGCAGCTTTGTTCCGTGGTTTATTGTGCGGCCGCATTGCATCGGATCGAGCAGGCGAAAGTGGAGCATGAAAACAGGGTATGGAATCGAAAGATGCTGTCGGAGCAGATGAAACTGGCGGTTCCCATGGGGCTTCAGAACATTATCACCGCGGCGGGCGGTCTGGTAGTGCAGTCTGTGGCCAATGGCTTCGGAATCCTGTTTCTGGCAGGATATACGGCGGCCAATAAGCTGTACGGCCTGCTAGAGACCGCGGCGTCTTCTTACGGCTATGGAATCTCAACCTATACGGCACAGAACCTGGGCGCGGGCAAAAAAGAGAGGATACGTGCCGGTATGATTGCCGCACTCGGAATTGGGACGGTCACGGCCTGTCTGATGTCGGCCGTCATGCTTTTCTTTGGAAAACCGATTCTGCGGTTATTTATCACAGACAGGCAGATAGAAATTGAGGAGGCGATCCGTCTCGGATATCAGTATCTGTGCATTCTGGCATTCTTTTTCCCGCTCCTGTATGCGCTTTATATTCTGCGTTCCTGCATTCAGGGGATGGGACATTCCGTGATGCCGATGCTGTCGAGTATGATTCAGGTGTTTATGCGTATTGCATGTGCCGTGATGGTGACGCGCTTTCTCGGAAACGCCGGGATCTTCTGGGGGGAAATCATGGCATGGATGGGAGCGGATCTTTTCCTCATGGCAGTTCTGGTCCGACAGTACCGGAGAATAAGAGTCTGAAGATGCGGGGAATATGGCATGTTATGTATGAGATGTGGCAGCTTGCGTGGCTGCCTCTTGTTTTGTGGAAAAAGGCATGGTATGGTCTGTATAGGTTCGGACCGGAAGTTTCAGGCGTATTTTCTGAAACGATATGGAATAGCGGACAGGATTCACACTGATTGAAACTGCGGTGAGACTGAAGTATGGAGGCTGGCGTGAAGATTACGATTCATATAGACGAAAACCTGGAGGATACGCAGATAGCGGTTACTTGCAGAAAGCTGACGCCCGAGATAGAAAAACTGCTCGCGATGATGCGGATTCTGGAAAAAAAGCTGACGGTGGCTAAGGGAGAAGAGATCTATTTTCTTGATGTTTCCAAAGTGGTATATATGGAATCCGTGGACAGAAAGACATTTATTTATACAGAGCAGGAAGTATATGAGTCGGATTTCAAACTCTATGAGCTTGAAACACAGCTGAGTCATTGCGGTTTCTTCCGGGCGAGCAAATCGTGTCTGATTCAGCTGCAGTTTATTCAGTCGCTGCGGGCCGACTTTAACAGGCGGATCAGAGTCACTTTAAAAAACGGCGAACAGATTATTGTTTCGAGACAGTATGCGGAAGAGCTGAAAAGAAAGCTTGGCATCAAAAAGGAAAAAGGAGCGGAAGAGAAGGGGGAATAAATTTTCTGGTCACCAATTTACGGAACCGGGAATTTGTGACGTCTGGGAATGGAGGAAAAGATGGAAGACAGGAAAACAATTTTTGACTATATGGGTCAAATTCTGCAGGTGTTTGGTTTCAGTATACTGCTTCTGACTGTATTCAGCATTCTGTTTGGGGCAGCTGCGCAAGGCTATTCCACAATCTTTTCTCTGGGAGAGAAAGGGCTTGCAGTTTCTACGATGTTAGAATTTCTGTTGGCCTCAGTTGGCACGGTGTCTTTGCGGTTTGTATTCTTCACAGATACATTTATTAAAAACATGACAATCATTCTGCGTACAGTCAGCATGGTATTGTCAGAGATCCTGATGATCACCGTATTGATCTGCTCCTTCGGATGGTTTCCGGGGGACGAATGGCTGCCGTGGCTGATGTTTTTTCTCTCTTTTGGCATCTGCTTTGTCTTGAGCGTGGCGCTTACGCTGTTTAAAGAGAGGATCGAGAATAAGAGGATGCAGGAGGCGCTCGAGCGGCTGATCAGGCAGGAAGCGGCAATGGAAACAGCAAAACGGGAGGAGCAGGATTTATGATAAAACTGACGGATGTTGTACAGTGTTTTGGAGAGCATGAGGTGCTGAGAGGGGTCTCCTTACAGATCAGGAAAGGGGAGATCTTCGGCCTGCTTGGTCCTTCCGGGGCCGGTAAGACGACACTCATAAAGATTGTCACCGGACAGCTGAAACCTTCGGCGGGGCAGGTAATGGTGAATGGAAAGAATGCGGCTGATTTAAACGGAAGCATGTATCTGCGGATGGGTATCATGATGGACAGTTATGGATTGTACGGGCGTCTGTCGTGCTATGACAATCTCAGACTGTTTGCCAAAATCTATGGAACTGCAGAAGGTAAGATTGATGAGGTGCTAAAGAAAGTAGGACTTTTGGAGGCGAAGAAATGTCCGGCCGGAAAGCTGTCTAAGGGAATGCGGGGACGGCTGGCACTGGCCAGGGCGGTCATGAATGAGCCGGAAATCCTGTTTCTGGATGAACCCACGAGCGGTCTTGATCCCGCTGCGACAAAGCAGATTCACGAACTGCTTCTTGCGGAACAGGAAAAGAATACGACAATCTTTCTGACAACCCATAATATGGCGGAGGCGGAGAAGCTCTGCAGTCATGTCGCGTTATTAAATGAAGGCACAATCGTAGAGTATGGGGAGCCGAAAGAGATATGCCGCAAATATAACCACCAGAACCAACTGCAGATACGGCTGTATGACGGAAGGTATCTGGAGCTGAAAAACGACTGCCGGGCCGTAGGGACCCTGCAGACGTATCTGGAACAGGGTATGATAGAGACGATTCACTCCACGGAGCCGAATCTGGAAACCGTATTTATGGAGCTGACGGGGAAAGGTCTGGTCTGAGCGCGGAACAGGCAGAAGGGAGAAAAGACGTTATGAGAAATATAAAGGCAGTTTTCTGGAAACAGATCCGGGATACGTTGAAAAATAAGACGATCCTGATTCAGTTTGTCATGTTCCCGTTTATGGCGTTTGTCATGGAACAGGCGGTTGTGATGGAGGAGATGCCGGATCACTTCTTCGTAAATCTGTTTTCATCGATGTATGTGGGGATGGCGCCGCTCATTGTGATGTCCGCGATTCTTGCAGAGGAAAAGGAAGATTGTACGCTAAAGGTTTTGCTGATGTCTGATGTGAAACCGATAGAATACCTGACCGGTACGGGCGGCTATGTCTGGAGCGCCTGCATGCTCGGTTCCTGTGTACTGGGTCTGGTCGGGGGATATCAGGGCCGGGAGTTCGCAGCCTTTCTCGGGATCATGGCAGGAGGGATTGCGGCGTCGCTGTTTGTCGGAGCTGCGATCGGCACATGGAGCAAAAATCAGATGATGGCGACTTCTATCGGCGTGCCTGTCATGATGTTATTTTCTTTCCTGCCGATGCTGTCGATGTTTAATGAAACTGTCCATAAAATCGCAGGGATATTTTATTCGGAGCAGGTTCGGATCCTGATCGACCAAATGGGTCAACATGGCATGGAGATGAAAAGTTTCGTGGTCATTTTTCTGAATATGGCGGCTGCTCTTTGCTGTTTTGTTCTTGCCTACAGGAAATGCGGTCTTTCATGATGCCATAAAGCCAGATATAGATCCAAAGCAGAATGGGAAGTCCGACAGACGCAATCAGGCAGGCGGCAAAGAGCCTGTCCGCTCCCGGAAAGTCCAGACAGGCAGCGATCAGGGTGAAAATATAGAGTCCGATTAGTAAAAAGACACAAAGAAGGGCGCCGATTTGTTTCGGCGTTCTTTTTTTGCTGTTCTCTTTTCTGCTGTCTGCTGTTTCGTGTCTGGTGTTTTCATTTTTATTGTTTTCATTTTTCATGGGAAACCTCCGATTGGATCTGTGCAGTGTCAGCCCATGCGGCTTAGCCCGCGGATTGGGTATGTACTCATTATATCGTCCGAATGAGAAAATGTAAACGGGGAGCATCTCTTTATTAATCTGATGATTAATCTGAAACTTTTTGAACGTCTGAATCGTATTATAGGAAAAGGCATGAAAATGCTGTGGGAAGAGGAAGACAGAGGTCGTTTCGGAAAGGGAGGCGCTTATGATAAACGGGACGGAATATGACGGCATGACAAAGGGCTGGCAGGGCATTGTACAAAACGTTTCGCCTCGTCCGCGTAAAGAAGAGGAAAGCAGCTGGGATCTCAGGAAAAAACGCAGAAAGCAATGGATGGAGCTGCTGAAAGAATTGGATGAAACCAGGGCTGCGGCAAAGAAGATGGCAAAGACGGAATATGTGATCCGTCAGTCATCCCGGATCGTGAAAGACGGGGCGCCGGATCATGAACTGAATGAGGAGGCAATGGCAATGCAGATTTTTTCCGCTTTAAAAGTAAACGTTCTGCTGGAATCCATTCAGAATAAAAAGGTGAAAATGTGAGGGGGATGTTACGATGAGCGTCGGAATATTAAATAATGTCAATTCGGGAGCAAACGCATTGATTCAGGCAGGCAATAAGGCGGCGGGGAACAGCGGCTCTTATATTGGAAGGAATGGAAAGACAAACGGCGGCGGGCAGGGCGTGATGAAATGTGTTGCCGCGGGCGGACATAAGGTCTCTCTGTGTCAGGATGCGCTCATGTCCTATGCGAGCCCGCAGACGGGTGAGTCGGTGAATATTTATAAGGCGGAGAACTATTCGGCGGAAAATCCGCTGTATGTGATCAAAGGTCTGGATGCGGATGGGAATGCGTTTGAGGAGGTTATAGACGCAGGAAAGATCAGGCCGAATCATTGTAGTTTTAATGAGCTGATGGTGCTAAATCTGGAAACGGGACATACGTCTCCTTCCGACTATCTGCATGCGGTGGCCGTGCGGGATAAAGCACAAACAGACAGTTACTTTACAAAGGCAGATTATCTGGCTTATGCACAGGCAGTCATGAAGGACCAGATGCGGATGGGAAACTGGGCTTCTTATCTGTCATATGATAAGTGGATCCGCAGCCTTATGGATTATGCAGGGAAAAGGGCATGAAAAGCAGTATCCTGAAAGAAAACGGACTGTACGGCGGCGGCATGCCGTGCAGTTCTGAGGACGATACAGCCTCCGGGCAGCTGGCACAGCGTACAAAACAGGGAATCCTTACCATTAACCGCGATGGTATGTTTTATCAGGATGATCTGGATGCTGACCGACATTGGTATGTCATGTTTGCCGGAGATACCTATGATGCCGTATTAGAATGGTTTTTAAAAAACAGACAAAGTATGACCGATAAAGATGTGCGGAAATCCGCAGTCTGGCAGGGAATATTTCGGGAGATTGCGGGAAAACAGTTGATTAATGCGGAGAGAGAGGGCTGATATTATGTATGTTCATGGGATCATGGCAGACCGCAGCAACATCGGGTGGCAGGCAGGACGGATGGGTCTGTCGGAGACAAAGCCGGAAGCATGCGGATTTGTGCAGCAGATGAAGAACACCTCCGCCGTACTGGACAACGGACAGGAGAACAGAAAAACGGACGATGTACTTCGTGCGCAGGAAGAGGAAAACGAAGAGAAGAAAGAGGCTGACACGAGATCAAAGAGTGATTCAGAGGTCGTGTCAAAACCGGACGGTACAAAAATACTGCTGATCAAAACTTACGTCGGCGGGATGGAGACGCTGACGAGCATTGAACTGTCGAAGCCGTCACCTTTGGCGGGGGAACAGGAAGCGCTGTCTGAGGATCTGATGGTGAGAACGGCAGACAGGAGCGTTTCGGATGCCTTTGAAGGGGAAGAAAACGGGTCGGATTTTTGAGAGATAACACACAATATGGGGAGAGGTGCAGAGTCTGCTGAAAGAGCAGGACTTTGCACTTTTTTTGTTTTACTTTGCGGGAATCTTATGGTATGATGGCTATGCTTGGAATGAAAAAGCTGACTTTATGAAGAAATTTTTTGATATAAGGAGAAATGACAGATGGCAACACAGGCCTTATTGACGGACCGCAATTATAATAATCGTATTGTTCAACAGGAAAATCAGCCCTGCATAAAAAAGGAAGAGGGGGAGTCTGCGCTGCAATGGCTTGCGCATACTGCGCCAAAAGCTTTACGGTTTGGACAGGCAGGAGAAGAATGCGAAAAGGAAGAAGCTGCATGGACGCCGGTAAAGTATGCGCGGCGCATTACGGCCGATTTTAAGAAAAGCGAGATCAATGCAAACCAGAGTGAGGATGGTGAAGTATGCTATGATTATCAGGCACAGATGCAGCATTTTGAGATCATTATCCGCGTAAACGGGGATGAGAGAAAGTACCTGATCAAAGGCATTGATGGGGATGGAAAGGAATTTGAAAAGGAATTTGATCCCTATCATGTGGATCCGGAACATACGGATTATACGGAGTTTACGGCACTGTGTCTTTATATCCAGAAAACGGACGGATACGCGGATTCCATCATGAGGAACTTCGCGCATCCGGACGATATACTGGAAAAGCAAAACTATGTGAGCATACTCAATACCTGGGAAGAACGGCAGGGACAGGGCACGAACATGGCGCTGTTAGAGAGCACGAGGGACCTGCTGCTGGCGATCCGGAAGTTTATGGAAGAACAGGCAAAATGGCCGGGAAGCGGAAGCGCTAATATCGGGTTTACGGTTTCCGGGGAACAGGCACAGTCCCTGCTCAGTACAGTAGGCGTATCACAGGAAAGGCTTATTGAGTGATGATTTCATAGAATCGCAGGGATTCGATATCCGCAGTGGATTCCAGGGTGATTTTTTTGTGCAGTATATTTTCTTCCGTTTCAACAGCCCCGTAAATGACACCGTCATTACCGATAAATTCAATTACTTCCTGGTCAATGACAAAGTCCAGCGTTAAAGGGGCTTTCTGATCGAATGGTACAACGGCTGCCGCCGCATCAGTCTGTGGAGTGACAAATGCAATCGTTCCTTTGTCAAAGCTTACGGTGACCGTTGTATCCCCTGCCGACAGCTTCGTATCTCCCGTTTCCTGTGCGTTCCAGCTTAATGTTAATTCTGCCGCGCGGCCGTTTAAAGTGGTCTCAAATGATGGTTCGCCCTGTTTCCATTCCCTGCGCAGCTGTCGGCACGCAAGGAGTTCCTCCGGGAGATGAAAACGTAATTGATATCCGCTGTCTGTCTTTAGCAGTGACAATTCTGTCGGAACAGACATCAGACCTCTGTAATTTCCCCGGTCGTTTGTCATCCGAAGCCATGCGATGCTGATGACCCGATCCTCCACGCCTGCATAAGTCTGTGCCGCATAAGGCAGAGCTGTTGTGTACGCACACATTACTTCCGATTCTGGCATAAATTGAAAGCCGTCAAAGCTGCCGACAAGATAGTATCCGTCTGCAGACCAGAACACCCACTTCTTTTCCCCGTCGGCATTGTCAACTGATAACGCAAATAAGTCGGGACATTCCCTCATTTTTTCAGCAGAAAATCTCTGTGTCTCTTCCCAGTGAAGCAAATCGGCGGAGCGGAAAACTGCAAATTCGTATTCATCGAGGAAAAGAACCATGATGTAGGCGCCGCTTTCTCTGTGATAGAATATCTTCGGATCGCGGTTTCCGCCTCTGATATGCGGGAGAATCGTTCCGTCTATGCGCTGCAGTGTCTCTCCCCCGTCGGTGGAGACTGCGAGTCGTTGCGTATGCTGATTGCCGGCATCGACAGACCATTGATTACATCCGCCCGAAGCGGTATAGAAAAACAATAATGCATTTTCGCCAAAGCCTGCGGCATTTTCTTTGTCCTGCCAGCCGCAGCCGGAGTAGATTGTTCCGTACTGGTCAGGATCCATTACCACGGGTTTGTGTTCCCACCTTAACAGATCCTTACTTACGGCATGTCCCCAATGCATATTTCCCCAGATGACGCCATATGGATTCCACTGGTAATAGAGGTGGTAAACACCGTCCGCAAAGACAAGGCCGTTGGGGTCATTGTGCCAGCCGGTCTCCGGCGCAAAATGGATCTGCGGTCGGAACGGATAGACGTTTTGTACTGTTTCATGATAACAGAAGATGTTGTAAAGCAGATCCGCAGGGAGCTCTCCCCGGATTTCTATCTCCTGACCGAGATACCGGCTTACGTCCATGAATGTATAAAAATCGCAGTCCGTCCCCCCTAACTGAATATCAACTTCCTGAAATTTAACGCCATTGCAATAAAAATGAAGTTTTACTTCCGGTTTTTCTCTGTTTACCGGCAGCCATAAATAGGGCTCTGAAATGTGTAACAGCATTCTTTTTTCCTCCGATTACTCTTTGATTTTTTCCGTATTTATCATGTGTGAAGAATGGTTTCCGCATCTTTGTAGTCCCGCCGTATGCGTAGGCGGGTGCCGTCGAAACCGATGACCTGTACCGCTTCTTTTCTATTCTATATTATAATGCGGAAATTTTATTAAGTAAAGACAAGGGGAAAGCGGGATTGTGAAACGCTATGTAAAAACTGGCTTGTTATCTATGCACAAAAATGTAAAAATTTACGAAATTGTCTGGCAGGAACAAAGGGGGAGAAGCTATGAGTATGTAGGAAAAAGAGAAGTCTCTGTGAATGAGGCCGCCGAAAGAAGTTCTTTACCTGTTGCAGGATTCCGTGTATAATAGATCATAACAGAAGACAGGTTTGATGTTCTGAAAAATCAAAAGGAGAGATGCAGCATGGCGAACAGATTTGTGTTAAATGAAACCTCCTATCATGGAGCGGGTGCAATCCAGGAGATTGCAACGGAAGCAAAAGGAAGAGGATTTAAGAAGGCGTTTGTATGTTCCGACCCGGATCTTGTGAAGTTCGGTGTAACCGGAAAAGTTTTGGAGGTTCTTGACAAGGCAGGGCTTGTTTATGAGATGTACTCCAATATCAAGCCAAATCCGACGATTGAAAATGTACAGACCGGAGTGGAGGCTTATAAGAAATCCGGCGCGGATTATCTGGTAGCCATCGGCGGCGGCTCTTCAATGGATACGGCCAAAGCGATCGGGATCATCATCAATAATCCTGAGTTTGCTGACGTAGTGAGTCTGGAAGGCGTTGCGCCGACGAAAAATAAATCCGTACCGATCTTTGCGGTGCCTACGACGGCCGGAACGGCAGCAGAAGTAACGATTAACTATGTGATCACAGACGCGCAGAAAAACCGTAAGATGGTGTGTGTTGATCCCAAAGATATCCCGGTTGTGGCATTTGTCGATCCGGATATGATGGCGTCCATGCCCAAAGGCCTGACTGCGGCAACCGGAATGGATGCGCTCACACATGCCATTGAGGGATATATCACGGCAGGCGCGTGGGAGCTGTCTGATATGTTCCATTTAAAAGCGATCGAGATCATTTCCCGTTCCCTGCGCGGTGCGGTTGACAATACGCCGGAAGGCAGAACGGATATGGCACTTGGGCAGTATGTAGCGGGAATGGGCTTTTCCAATGTCGGACTCGGTATCGTTCATTCTATGGCACATCCGCTGGGCGCGCTCTATGATACGCCGCACGGGATTGCCAATGCAATCATCCTGCCGACCGTTATGGAATACAATGCGGAAGCGACCGGTGAGAAATACCGTGAGATCGCACGTGCGATGGGCGTTGAAGGCGTAGACGGCATGTCGCAGGAAGAGTACCGGAAAGCGGCAGTGGACGCTGTGAAGAAACTTTCCGAGGATGTCGGCATTCCGGGAGATCTGAAAGAAATCGTTAAGAAAGAGGACATACCGTTTTTGGCACAGTCGGCATATGATGATGCGTGCAGACCGGGAAATCCGAAGGAGACGAGCGTGGAAGATATTACGAAGCTGTATGAGAGCCTGATTTAGTAATCTGCGGACAGGCAGCGGGCGGTATCTGAAAACCGAATATGAGATTTTTATGGGCGGCAGGCTTTTGGTCTGCTGCCTTTTCATTTGACAAAAGAGTCTAACGGTGTTAGACTAAAGTAGTCTAATGGTATTAGACAACATTTGCTTACACAGAAACGGATGGCCGAGTCCGGCATCCGTTATTCGGGAAAGGATACGGGCAGGGTGATGGAAAAATACAAACTGGGAGAGATGGAGAAACGACTGGCGGATCTGATCTGGGAGAATGAGCCGATTGCCTCCGGCCGGCTGGCAAAATTATGCGAAACGGCTTTTGGATGGAAGCGGACAACGTCGTATACGATGTTAAAAAGGCTGTGCGACAGAGGAATTTTCGTAAATGACAGAGGGACAGTGTCAGCGTTATTACCAAGAGAAGAGTTTCAGGCGGCAAGGGGGGAACAGTTTATCAATGAACAGTTTGACGGTTCCCTGCCGCAGTTTCTGACGGCCTTTATGAGGCGCAGAAAGCTGGATCAAAAGTCTGTTGAGGAATTAAAAAAGCTGATCGAAGAATACGAATCATAAAAAACGCAGGGGGGATTTGCTGATGGAACATTTGCTGATAAAGATTCTTAATATGAGCCTTACAGGTGCAATCGTGATCGCGGCGGTGGTCGTGCTGCGTTTTATTCTAAGGAGGGCGCCTCGGATTTTCTCTTATATGCTCTGGTCCGTGGTATTGTTTCGACTGTTATGTCCCTTTTCTTTTCCGTCTGCGGTTTCTTTGCTTGACATTCTGCGTGCGCCGGCGGCAAAGCAGGGTCAGATGAACTATATCCCCGATGATATCGCTATGATGGAGCAGCCGATGGTGGTGCTGCCTTACATGGGGGCCGATCATTCGCTCAGTGAACTGCTGCCGCCAGCTGCCCCGGAAAATTCCGTCAATCCCATGCAGATCGTGCTGGCGGCCGGGAGCTTTATCTGGCTGGCCGGTGTTTTGGTCATGGCTGCATGCAGTCTTGTCTCCTATTGGAGACTGCGGAAAAGATTAAAGGGCGCCATACGTGAAAAAGACAATATTTATAAATTAAAGGATATGGACACGCCGTTTGTGTGCGGTATTTTTTCCCCGAAAATCTATCTGCCGTCTGCGCTGGAAGGACGGGAAGAAGAATATATTTTACTGCATGAGCAGATTCATGTGCGCCGCGGGGATCCCCTCTGGCGTGTGCTTGGTTATCTGGCGCTTTGCCTGCACTGGTTTAATCCGCTTGTCTGGCTGGCATTTTTATTAAGCGGACGGGACATGGAAATGTCCTGCGACGAGGCGGTGTTACGAACGCTGGGAAATGAGATGAAAAAGGAGTATTCCGCATCCCTGTTGTCGCTTGCGTGCGGCAGACGGATTGTACCGGGAATGCCGATGGCGTTCGGAGAAGGAGAAACGGGAGGCAGGATCCGAAACGTACTCCGTTATAAAAAGCCGGCCAGTGTGGTGGTGGGCATCGTGGCTTTATTTTGTACCTATATGATACTGATCCTGGCCGCCAATCCGCGGGGGACTGCGGCAGAAACAGAAAAGGGAGCGGCGTCGGAGGTTTATTATGGCATCGTATGCGAAAAGGAGATCGTGGGGACACTCAGAAAGGTTGTTACGATTCCCGGTCTGGGAGATGTAGAGATTCCGGAGGCAGAGGAAGTATACCCTTATATAGAGATTGAATCTTTTTCCGGCCCGGAAGCGGGGGATCTGATCGAGATCACTTTCCCGGCAGGGGAGCGTGTGACCGTACAGGAAACGTGGCCGGCTGTCTTTTCAGGCAGGGCGCAGAGTGTCGTGGTCATGGGACAGGGATTTTTACTGGATGGCGGGGAGAATGGAACCTATCGTTTTACGGTGCCGTGGGGGCTTGCAAGGGAGGCCGGGGCAGGAGATCTGTTGTCTGTTTATTATCAGGAGGAAGATGACTGGCGGCTTCTGGCAGAGGTTCCCGTTCTGTCGGTAGATGTTGAGAATTATGACATCTGGGTAGAATTTTCGAAACAGGAGGTGAGCACGTTCTTGGCCGCATTCGGGCGCGGGATCCGGTGTGAGAGCAAAGCGGCAGAAGGAGAATCTGTACGGGAGGAAACGGAGATAGAATCTGCGCGGGGAGACCGGGAGGAAACGGAGATAGAATCTGTGCAGGAAGAGAGCGGGACACCGGCGCTGTCTGTAGGACAGCTGGCCGATGGAACTCTTTTAGACGGTGACTACAGAGTTTATGTGGCGGCGCCGCCTTCTGACAGTGAAGGGATTGACAGGTATTTTGCGATGGACATGGAAGACAGCACACAGGCGCCGCTGCTTGCTTTTGGGGAGGCGTGTAAGTTTTTTGTCAATCAGGAGATGGATCGTTTACGTTATGGGGAGGTGCCACAGGAAACGTTTGCCGCTCTGATGGAGGAAGAGCTGTCGTTTCTGAATCCGCCGGTGGTTTTGACATTCGAGGACGGACTGGTTACGCAAGCTGTTTTGGAGGCGTACTATGGAAGCGGGATTTCCTATGCTTCAACACCGCCGGATACCTGGTATGAGGACATTCAGGGTATTACGGGTCTTGGTGCGAAAGAAGTGATTGCGGCCTTTTACTCTCTGGAACATACATATCGGGCGGATATCGGATACAATGCGGGGGAGGAACAGATCATGGTTTACACGGGAGATATCGGTGACGGTGAAAGCGGAATGGTTCTTTTAGCGGATGCGGAGGGTGAGGTTTTTTGCGCACTGTCCGGTCATACTTCCAGGGCGGGCTGGAACAATATTTACCTCGGTGAGCGGGCTGGCGAAAATTTTATTTTGACACTTCAGATAGAGAACAGGGACCGCTACGGCGAATACGCATATCAGGTTTTCCGGTTTGCACCGGATGGGACATTTGCCCAGCGTGCGGGTTCCTGTTTTACTTTTTACGATGACGTGATACCGTATGATGAGAAACAGTTTGAAGAATGGTGCGGGAGACTGAGCGGGTATCTGGAAGACAGTTTCCTGCTGCTCAGCACGCAGGAGGGAGAGATACGGACGGAGGCGGTTTCGGAAGCGCAAAAGTATAACTATGAGGCTTTGAGGCGGTACTAAGACGACAATAAGTATAAAATTAAAAAACAATATTGTAAAGCGTCCCGGGATTTTTTATAATATAATGGTAGCAACACAAAAAAAGAGGAGGGTGTGGATAACCGGGATGAAGGAAATGATTACGACTCAGAAAATTGTTTCGAGTGAATCCGTTACTTTGTTTTGGGACAAATCAGAGAATTTACCTGAGCATTTTATTTACCAGATTTTTTGTGACGGAGAGATAGTGGGAACGACCACAAAGACCCACTATACTGTGAATGATCTTCAGGCGGATACAGAGTATCAGATGGAGATCAGATTTTTGATCGAGGAAGAAGAGATCTGTGCTTATTCAGACAGCATTATGGTTAAGACAGCGAAGGTTAAGAGACTGATCGATATTACAAAGGCTCCCTATTTTGCAGCGGGGGATGGACAGACAATGAATACGCAGGCCATACAGCGGGCGATTGACGATTGCGGCCGGACGGATGTTGTTTATTTCCCGGCAGGCATCTTTCTGACAGGTGCGTTAAGACTGCACAGTGATATGGAACTGTATCTGGCGGCGGGGGCTGTCCTG
Organism: uncultured Lachnospiraceae bacterium; assembly: GCA_947577185.1. Lineage (GTDB taxonomy): Bacteria > Bacillota > Clostridia > Lachnospirales > Lachnospiraceae > UBA3282. The sequence continues at coordinate 67,175 of CANPUE010000012.1, forward strand.
CAGGGAACAGATAACCCGGAAGATTATCTGCCCAGGATCAGGAGCCGTTTTGAAGGAACAGAGATGGAGTGCTACAGCAGTCTCCTGAATCTGGGAGAGCTTGATCATGACGGCGGCTTTAACTGCTGCAATGTGGTGATCCGGGGGCGGGGAACCATCGCCAGCGGCGGTGTGACTCTGGCAAAACGCATCATCGTTTCGGAGAGAGAACGACTCAAAGAATATCTGACTTCTCTGGGAGATAAGATCAATGAATGTGAGACAAAGGACACGATACCCGGCAGGGTGCGGCCGCGGCTGATTAATATCAGCAATTCACAAAATATTGTGATTTCCGGCCTGACATTAAAAAATGCGGCAAGCTGGAACGTTCATATGATCTATTCGGACAACATTTTGACGAATAACTGTACATTCTATTCGGAAGGCGTATGGAATGGAGACGGGTGGGATCCGGATTCGTCCACGAACTGTACGATTTTTGGCTGCACCTTTTATACGGAGGACGATTGTATCGCCATCAAGTCCGGGAAAAATCCGGAGGGAAACGCAATTAATAAACCAAGCAGGCATATCCGCATCTTTGACTGCAAATGTGCCTTCGGACACGGCATCATAATCGGAAGTGAGATATCAGGCGGCATCGAGGATGTTAAAATATGGGACTGCGATGTGAAATCATCTCTGTGCGGGATTGAAATCAAGGGAACGAAGAAGCGGGGAGGATATGTGAGGAAGATCCGGGTTTTGGACTGCAGGACATCCAAAATTATGCTACATTCAGTCAGTTATAATGATGACGGGATCGCGGCCGAGACCCCGCCTGTTTTTTCGGACTGTTATTTTGAAAACATCGAGATCGGCGGAGAGGTTCTGAATCCTGACAGGACCTGGTCACAGGACGCAGCGATCGTCGTTCATGGTTTTGATGTGCCGGGATATGAAGCGCGTGACATTTCTTTCCGCAATATCCTGTTTTCCGGCAGACAGGAGGGAATGGAACAGCAGTTTTCCATGAAATACTGCGAGAACATAACGGTAGACGTGATCCGCTGTTTGTAGGGCTGGAAGGTCAGGACCGGGTTTTTGGTGCAGGGTGTGCCGTTGGCTGTATTGTCATATGAATCATAAAAGGAAAGAATGTGTCAAAGCGGCCGTATGGTTATGCCTGACAGCTTCTTTCCTTTTTTAGCTTGAACCTGCCTGCTTTCCCCGGCCGGCTCTATGATTTTTTTATGTTTCCTTCCGACTGTCTATACAACTGCCAGCCCATCAGTACGATCCAGACATATGCCAGTGTCTTGGGGATCATCAGTATGCCGACGATCGGAACGGTTCCGCTAAACAGGACCACGGGCAGATAGAATCCGAATGAGAGAAAGACTGCCGCGGGGATAAAACGGAAAACGCGGTCTCCTGCCCGTTTTGTTTCTTTTGCAAAAATGACAATGATAATGATCCCCATAATGCTGAACGGTATGTTGCGCAAAATGCCGTAAAAAAGAGGCTGGCGGTAGGAAAGCCACTGGTTTTGCGGAAGCAGACAAAGCACGATGCGCAGGAAAGCCAGAACCCACATTGTGCCTGTGAGAGTTTTGCAGTCCTTCACCTCATAGCGGTCGCGCCAGATATAAAACAGGATTAAGTAGAAGATGGTCATCGTGATCGAGGTGATCAGTTTACCGATGCCCAGAGCCGCCGCGTTTGCTTCCAGTCCGGCGGTCCAAAGTGCATAGGAACGTGGAACAAGGTGGAAAGAATCTCCTGCGCCGAGCAGTGCAGCCATTAACCCGGCTTTTTTTACGAGAGTGTTTTTTCCTTTTAATAACATGATGAGCCCTGCAATCAATGCAAAGCAAAGATAGAATACGTCAAAAACTGTTTCTGCAATTGCCTGTGCCATAATGATTCTCCTTTTGATCTAATAAATGATTTGTCTGATGATTCTGATAAAGAAAGTGATATCGGGAGCCTGCGTTTTCAGTGACATCATAATATTCACCATAAGAAAGCGGGCAAACTGCTCTTTGGTAAATGTTTCGTCCCAAATCGTCTGTCTTATCTCAGTGTCCCGTTCCATTCCCTGAATAAATGCAGCTTCCAGTTCTGCCTGCATGTTTGTCATGCGCTCCTGTCCGGCCGCCTCCATCGTGCCCAGACTGCTCATAAGCTTTCCGGCCGACTGCGCGATCCGTTCTTTCAGAAAACTGAATATTTCCTGTAACTGCTCACAAAAGGAATCTGCCGTGAGCACAGTTTTCATTTCGACAAGTGTCTGCCGCCAGTATTCTTCTGTCAGGGCGAGCAGGATTTCATTTTTGTCCGAGAAGTAGTTATAAACCGTGCCTGTCGCAACGCCGGCTCTTTTCGCCAGCATGCGGATATTGAGGGCTTCGATTCCTTCTGTGTCTGCAATCTGGCGGGCAAGATCCAGCAGTGTTTCCCGCAGACTGTCATCTTTTTTTCGCATGGGTCAGCTCCTTTCTGCTTATATATGAACATGTTCATTTATATAATAACCGGATCGCGTTCGGTTGTCAATCTTTTTTGAACGTGTTCATAATAAATTTAAAAGTTATTTCCGGTTGTTTTGTGAAAATAAGTTATGAGTTGTTCCGCTTCTTATTCCATGGTAAACTATAGTTAATGATATCGGCAATTTTGCGTTCTGTCTTGCTAAAGCAGTGAAAAAGCCGGACTGATAAGCGTATAGAATAAACGATGTGGGATGGAAGGATCGATGTGTTTCAACAGATTTACAACAGGCCCCTGCAATCTTTGTCCAAGAGAGTGCGGCGTTGACAGAAAAAACGGGCAGAGGGGTTTCTGCCTTGTGGATGACAAAATCATTCTGGCAAGGGCGGCCCTGCACAGATGGGAAGAACCGTGTATATCCGGGCAGACAGGTTCCGGAGCCGTTTTTTTCTCCGGTTGTAACCTGCGCTGTGTCTACTGTCAGAATTTTGAGATTGCGGCAGGCAGAAGAGGAATACAGGTATCCGTGGAGCGGCTTGCAGAGATCTTTCTTGAATTACAGGAAAAAGGAGCGGCCAATATCAACCTCGTCACCCCCGATCATTATGTGACAGACGTGAAAACAGCCGTTCTCCTGGCGAAAGAGAAAGGGCTTGCTCTGCCCATTGTCTATAATTGCAGCGGTTATGAGAAACGGGAAGTGATCAGAAGTCTGTCAGGAATCGTCGATATTTTTCTGACGGACTTTAAATATATGGACAGCGGACTTGCGGAAAAGTACTCTGCGGCGCCCGATTATCCGGCTGTGGCAAAAGAAGCGTTGGCGGAGATGGTCAGCGTGTCGGGAGGGCCGGTTTTTGATGAGGAGGGCATGATGCGAAAGGGCGTGATCGTCAGGCATCTTTTGCTGCCCGGCCATAAGAGAAATGCAAAGGATGTGGTCAGGTATGTGTATGAAACCTATGGGGATGGCGTTTATATCAGTCTGATGAACCAGTACACGCCGTTTGAGCGGCTGAAAGAAAATCCGGACTTCCGGGAACTGTGCAGGAGGGTGACAAAGCGGGAATATGAGACGGTGGCTGACTTTGCGATCGGGCTTGGCGTGACGAATGCGTTTCTTCAGGAGGGGGAGACCGCGCAGGAGAGTTTTATTCCGGCGTTTGACGGGGAAGGGGTAGAACGGCATTTTCGGGAAGATTTGGGAAGAGAATGAGAAAAAAATGATGACTTACCGGAAAAAAGGGCGTATAATAAAACATTACGCAGCGGTAAAAACATATTTATCAGAGGGAGGATGATCATGGGATTACTGAAGAAATTCATTGAACCGGTGGATATGACGCAGGGCGCGCCCTGGCAGAAGATCATATTGTTTGCGGTTCCGATGCTTGTGGGAAATATTGCACAGCAGCTTTATAATACGGTGGACAGCGTCGTAGTCGGCAATTATGTGGGAGATAATGCACTGGCGGCGGTAGGCAGCGCAGGACCGATCCTGAATCTTCTGATCGTATTGTTTGTAGGGATCAGTGTGGGAGCGGGCATCATGGTTTCCCAGTATTTCGGAGCCAGAGAACGGGAGAAATTATCGATCACGATCGGAAACTGCATCACGTTAACCGCGATCGCAACGCTGTTTGTCATGGTGGTCGCTTCACTGGTGGCGAGGCCGCTTTTAGAGCTTTTGGATACGCCGGAGTCGATCATTGACTGGTGTCATTCTTATCTGCTGATCCTGTTTATCGGCTGTGCGGGGCTTGCCTATTATAATATTCTGAGCGGTATTCTGCGGGGGCTTGGAGATTCGATGGCGGCTCTTTTGTACCTTCTGGTCTCTACGGTGTTGAACATCATACTGGATCTGCTGTTTGTGGCGTATTTTGGTATGGGTGTCAACGGAGTCGCGCTCGCTACGGCGATCGCACAGGCGATTTCCGCATTGCTGTGTCTGCGCCGGCTCATGAAGATGACAGACCTGTTTGATTTAAAAGCAGTTTACTTAAAACTGCAGAAAAAATATACGAGAAAGGTCATCCGTCTGGGACTGCCTTCCGGCATTACACAGGCGATCTTTTCTATGGCGATGATCGTTGTACAGTCGTTAACCAACAGTTTTGGAGAGATGTTTATTGCCGCAAATGTTATCGTTATGCGTGTGGACGGGTTTGCGATGATGCCAAACTTTTCTTTCGGAACGGCCATGACGACCTACGCGGGACAGAATGTCGGTGCAAAGCAGACTGACAGGGTGGATGCAGGGGCAAGGCAGGGAACGCTGATTGCAGCGGCGACATCCGCAGTGATCACGGCGTTGATCCTGATTTTTGGCAAGGCGTTGATGGGGATCTTTACAAAGACGCCGGAACTGGTCGATCTCAGCCGGGAAATGATGGGCATTCTCGCCGTCGGCTATATTGCAATGGCAGTGACGCAGAGTCTTTCCGGGGTCATGCGCGGCGCAGGGGATACGATGACGCCTATGTGGATATCGATCATGACGACGATCCTGGTTCGTGTGCCGATCGCTTATGGTATTTCATTTTTTACCAGAACACCGGAACTGCCAAACGGCAGACAGGAGTGTATTTTTATCTCTCTCCTGATCTCATGGCTGTTCGGAGCTTTGGTCACATTCGTCTGTTACAAACGCGGTAAGTGGAAAGATAAGGAAGTGTAAAAAAATCATAGAAACCTTCTGTTGTGCACAGGATAGACAGAAGGTTTCTTTTTTTTGCGCAGGATCAGACAGGGCAGGATTGCTGTTTAAGATTTTGGTTCTTTATTATTTAAGATTTCCTTAATGTTATTGAGTTGTCAGTTAAAATGTGATAGGTTTAAGACAGGAACTATCAGGACACAGGAAAAAGGATGGGAGTGCGAATGAAGAGTAAACTGTATTATGTACTGTATTTTTTGTATGCGGTTGTGGTAGCATTTGTTTTGTATTTAAACGGGGTTTTTACGGGCGGTGAGATCTCATTTGTCAATCTCGCGATCAACATTGTCTTTCTGATCATCATCGGCGTGCTGTTTTTGATCTCTTCGGTCAGTTTCGGCAGACTGAACAGCGTCACATATGAACTGGAAGATTTTATGATCCGTCTGCAGAAAGAATATAAGGAAGCAAACGGTAAAAATCTCTGGGGGAACTACAGGGATAAGGCGAAGGTCTTCGAGGATGAGGACCTGCAGACTGCTTTTAACAAGTACCGTCTGCGGATGAAAAGTGCAAAGTCAAAGCGGGGAGGCGTATCTTCCTGTGACCTGGAGGAATATATCAATGAAGACCTTTTGGACCGGGTTGGCATGAATTTCTTTAACTCCGGCCTTTCCGGCACCTTGACGGGGCTGGGTATCCTGGGTACTTTTCTGGGACTGTCCATGGGGCTTGGTTCTTTCAGCGGCAGCGATATTTTTGCGGTGTCTGATAACGTAGGCCCGCTGCTTTCGGGTATGAAGGTTGCCTTTCACACTTCGGTGTATGGTATCTTTTTCTCGCTGGTGTTTAATTTTGTTTACCGCAGCATTATGTCGGATGCCTATGAGACACTGGATGAATTTTTATGCGTCTTCCGTCAGACTGCACAGCCACCCGTTATGAAGGGAGATGAGAGTTCTGCGGCGATGCTTGTCTACCAGTCTGGCATGGCAAATTCGCTGAAACAGATGGTAGAGATGATGAAGGGCAATGCGATGGAGCAGAGCGCGGGCGTGGAGCGCATCGTAGATAAATTTACCGTGCAGATGCAGACGGCTCTGGATACGGACTTTACGAAACTGGGGAATGCCTTAAAATCTGCGGGAGAGGCACAGGCGGTCAGTGCGGCCAACGCGGCGGAGATGGTGGAGGCGGTTACCGCGCTGGTAGAGGTAAACCGTAATGTGCAAAACGCCCTAGCCAATGTCATGGAGAGACAGGAGCAGTTTGCAAGAGAACTTGAGCAACAGAAGCGGATGCTGGCGGAGACGTGCACCGAAATGAGCGATGAGATCAGCAGCCAGGTTTATACATTCGGACAGATGAGGAATATGTATGAGGAATAGACGAAGAAACAGAGAAGCTTTTGCGGAGCACAGTTATTGGCAGTCCTATTCGGATATGATGGCGGCGCTTTTACTGATCTTTATCCTGATCATAGCGATCACGCTTGCCATTTATAAACAAAAGACGACGGATCTGGATCAGACCAGACTGGAACTGGATCAGGCACAGAGCCAGCTGGACGCCACGATAGAAGATCTGGAGCTGTCCAAGGCAGAGCTGGAAAAGTCTAACGGGGAACTGGCTTCCTCGCTGGCGGAATTGCAGCAGGCTTACCAGCAGGCGGCTCTGACGCAGGAGGAACTGAATAATGCCTATCTGGAGATCGAGAATGCGAGGGCAGAGCTGACGACTACGAAGCAGGAATTACAGGATATCGTCGGTATCCGTACGGATATTATCGGAGCGCTGCAGACAGCTTTTAACAATTCCAGTATGAAGGTGGACGCACAGACCGGTTCCATCACTTTTTCGTCGGATGTACTGTTCCGCTATAACAGTTCCAATCTCACGACGGACAGCAGAGAGACTTTAAAGAATGTCATTCCGATGTATCTGGACGTGCTGTTACAGGACCAGTTCCGCAGTTATATCGCGGAGATTATCATTGAAGGGCATACAGACACGGACGGCGGCTATCAGAGCAATATGGAACTTTCTTATGCACGCGCCAATGCGGTCGCTGATTTTTGCCTGAACAGTCGTAACGGGCTGAGTGAGACTGAGATCGAGCAGCTGCAGAAGATTCTGACGGTCAACGGCAAATCGTGGAGCAATCCGGTCTATGAAAAGGATGCTTTCGGAAATGCCACGACGGAGGTGGATATGCCGGCTTCCAGAAGGGTGGAGATCAAGTTCCGGCTGAAAGAAGATGAGATGATCGAAAAAATTTCGGGAATTTTAAATCAACAGTAATTTTCAAATGTTTCTGCGGTTGCGGCCTTCAATGCCGCAACCGCATTCTTATCCGGCTTTCTTTGGAAAGGCGGTCAAAAGGAACGTCAAAATCGGCCATTCGGCATTGATTCCCTCTTTTTGTGAAAAAAATCGTGTCAGAGTAATAAGATCAATAGATAAAGGACAAATTAATATCCTGTTCAAAGTCTCCGAATTTTTTGCCAAACAGATTAAAACCGCCGACAAATTCCGCGTCGGGTTTATTTCCAATGCGGAGCGTGACATAAGGGTGTCTGTCAAGCTGTAAGTCACAAAGGCGGGTTGAGGAGACTTCTTTGTTATTGATGAGCGCTCTGGCATCTGTAATGACCAGAGTGACGAGAAAGCCGTATTGGGTTGAGCCGTTAGGCCACCAGTCAGGATTCAGCTTTCCTCTCCGGGCACCGAAATCGCCGGGACTGTTCCATGTCCCGCACTCGATACCGTTGATCCAGATTGTGATGTCTGATTTCCAGTTTTCACGATAATTAGGGGCTTCTGAGCATGCTTCGAACGATAAGACCAGCTGTCTGGGAAAACGGTATGGTTCAATGGAATGAGAAAAGCGATATTCCACATACCCGCTCGAAGACCAGAGCATCTGTGCGTTGAGGCGTTCCGCCAGAAAGAAGTCCTCCGGTTTGTCCTCCCGTGCGATCGGCCGCTCCACGCTTACCAGTCCGCAGGTCGGATGTATGTCGCAGTTCGTGTATGCGCCTATCGGCATGGAAAAAGTATAGGTCTGCTCGTTGTTGGTGTAAGAACCGGTAAGGCAGATGTTGATGTCGTCGTTTTTTCGGCTGCAGAGTTTCATAGAGCCGTGGCTGCCGGGATGCTGTTCTGTATTGATCAGGTTCGCCTGTTCCAGAATCCGGATATGGAGTGCTGCGGTGGATGGAGGGATGTTGAGCTGTTCGGCTATCTCGCCAATGTTATAACTGTTGAAATATAGAAGCTTCAATATTTTGATACGGTCAGTAGAGGCAAGGGCTTTTGCCACATTATATAAAGTTTCTTCGTTTTCGGCGTTTAAATAGAGAACTTTGGACATAGATACCTCCATAAAAATTGTTATTAATTAAATGCTAACACAAAACAGATCATTTGTCTATTATAACAAAAAACTTGTTGTTAAAAACAGAAATTTTGAGGATAAAGCATAAAAAAGATCAGAAAAATTATCATAATGTGAAAATATTGACGAAACAAAGGACTCGTGATACGATGAACAGGTAAAGAAAGAAACATAAAAATTATTATAAAAATGAAAAAGGGGGGAAGGTAATTAAGATTTCGAACAAAAAAACTGTTGTTAAATCAGAGAAGGAGAGAAGATATGAAAAAGGAAATTGCAACATTGTTGATCACTGCAATGGGAGCTTTGGCATTGACGGGGTGTGGAAACAAAACGGATGATAATGTACAAACTAATACACAGAATACAGAAGCGGATGACGCTCAGACACAAAGTCAGAAAACGGAATCGAACGAAGCCGGAAATGATGATACGTCGGGAGAAGAAAAGGTTGAATTAACCTTCATGGGATGGGGAAATGATTCCGAGGTGGCAACGTTCCGGGCGATGATCGATGCTTATGAAGAAAAATACCCCAATGTTTCCGTAGATTATGTCGTGGTGGCAAATTCAGATTATGATACCAAAATGCAGAACATGATCGCGGCAGGGGAACAGCCGGATGCATTTTATTGTGGGATAGATTATGTGATGAAGTATGCGGCGACAGGCAATCTTTATGACCTGTCATCTTATGTGGAGAACAATGATTTGTTTGACGTGGACAATGTCTGGGAGAATGCGATCAACATATACCGTTACAATGGGACGGGGCTTGGAGACGGCCCGCTTTATGCACTGCCCAAGGATGTAAGTGCATTCTCTGTCGTATATAATAAAGATCTATTTGACGCGGCAGGCGTTACGCCGCCTTCGGAGGATGATCCGTGGGATTGGAATGATTATCTGGAAGCGGCACAGAAACTGACAGACGGAGAGGTTTATGGTACTTCCATGTATTCCATGGAATCGGCAGTGTGGTCAAATGGGGCGGACTGGCTGGATGCTTCTCTGACACAGGTTGCTTTTACGGATCCTAAATTTGTGGAGGCATTTCAGTTTGTGGCAGATTTAAGGAGTAAGTACCATGTTGCACCCTCTTCTTCGGAAGAAACCTCTTTAAGCAGCTACGACCGTTTTATGCAGGGCAGACTTGGTATGATGGGAGTTGGTTCGTGGGCAACGGCAGATCTGTGGAACCAGTGCCAGTTTGAGTGGGATCTGATGGATTGGCCGGTAAGTCCGAATACAGGAGAAAAAGCGGTTTGGTTTGGAAGTGCAGGACTGGCAGTTTCACCGGAAAGCGAGCATCTGGAGGAAGCATGCAATCTGATTGCCTTCCTGGCGTTTAATGAAGACGCTCAGAGAACAAGTTATACGACGGGCATGTCTGTTCCTACTCTGAAAGATATGGCATATGGCGAGTATGCCGAAATGGATAAGGCACCCGTTAATAAGAAGGGATTTCTGAATGTACTGGAGGATTATGGACGTCTGGCGACACAATCCCGTACTTTCAACCAGGAATGGTGGAGTGAGTTTAATTCGGGCGTGGAAGCAGTGTTCAACGGAGAGATGTCGGCACAGGAATATTGTGATTCGGTGGCTGATTCGGTACAGGCTTTGCTGGATAAGAGCGTGGAACAGCAGAAGGCGTTGAATTAACCGGTAAATCTGAAGGTAATGCTGCAGCCGCGGCAGATTCCGGAGCGCAGGCCTTTGTGCTTGCGCTTTGGCATCCGGATGATATGTGTCTGCGGAAAAAGGCCGCAGGCTATGAGAAAGGCATGGTTATTATTATGGCAAAAAACAGTTTAAAACGAAAAGAACGAAGAGCGGGGTTATTGTTCGTAATGCCGGCAATGGTACAGTTTGTCTGCTTTTTCTTATTGCCGTTGTGCTTATGCATTTTTGCGTCCATGACGGATTGGAATGTTCTGGTGAAAAACAAAAATTTTATTGGACTGCAAAATGTCGTGGAATTATTTAGGGACAGCAAATTCTGGATTGCAGTCCGCAACACTGTCTATATGCTGCTCCCAATCCCGTTTTACATGGTCCTGGGACTGCTGTTTGCGCTGGCATGTCATAAAGAGATCAAGGGGAATAAGGTTTTCCGGGTTCTGTATTATCTTCCCTATGTATCATCGATTGTTGCTCTGGTGTTGCTGTGGAAGTGGCTGTTCAATTCGGAATTTGGTCTGATCAATCAGGCACTCGGTCTGTTTGGAATAGAAGGACCTAACTGGCTGGGAGATCCAGTGTGGACAAAGCGGATGATCGTCATTATGATTGCATGGAAAATGATAGGGATCACTTCGATTTATTTTCTGGCAGCATTGAAAAATGTGCCCCCGGTATACTATGAGGCGGCGACAATTGACGGCGCAGGGTCGGTTACGCAGTTTTTTAAAATTACGGTGCCGATGATTACGCCGATTATTTTTTATCTGCTGTGTGTCAACATCATCGGTTCTTTGCAGACATTTATTGAAGTGGATCTGTTTACAACAGACGGGGGACGTAATTACGGAGTTGCAACTGTGATCTACTATATCTGGCAGAAGGCGTTTAATTACAGTCAGATGGGTTATGCATGTGCCGCGGCGCTGGTGTTTGGGGTGATGATCTTACTTGTGACACTATTGCAGTTTAAACTGTCTGATAAGTGGGTGTATGAGGGGGAGTGATGATCAATGAAAATGAGAACAGATAAAAAGATAATAAGGATGCTTGTGTTTTTTGTTTTGCTGTTGGGCGGACTGACCATGGTAGTTCCCTTTCTGTGGATGTTGTCTACTTCGTTAAAAGAGGCAAATCTGGTATATCAGATTCCCCCGCAGTGGATCCCGAAGCCGGCAGACTGGAAGAATTATGTTGAACTGTTTACAAAGACAAATATTTTAAGCGGTATCGGAAACAGTGTCATTGTTTCAATCTGTGTCTTGTCATTCGGAACCTTTTCCACATCCCTTTCTGCGTTTGCCTTTGCCAAACTGGATGTGCCCTGTAAGAATGGATTGTTCCTGTGCGTGCTTTCTTCCATGATGGTCCCGTTTGTTGTCCTTTTGGTGCCACAGTATATTATTTATACAAAGATTAAATGGATCAATACGCTGCTTCCGTTAATTGTGCCCGCTTCACTGGGGAGTGTGTCTATGATGTTCTTTCTTCGTCAATATATGAGCGGACTGCCGACAGAACTGCTGGAAGCTGCCAAGATAGACGGATGCGGGTATTTTAAAATATATTGCCAGATTTTTCTCCCGCTTTGCAAGCCTGCACTGATCAGCAATATCATCATGGTATTTATGGGGACGTGGAATGATTATCTGGGCCCCATGATCTTTGTGAATGACTCCGAAAAATATACGCTGCAGGTGGTGATCAAAATGCTGAACTCCTATCATGAAACGCAGACGGATATACCGCTTGTCATGGCAGCATCTTTAATTGCGATCCTGCCGATCCTGATCCTGTTTATTTTCTGCCAGAAATATTTTGTTGATTCGATGGCCATTACGGGTCTGAAAGGTTAGGTGTCAGTATGGTATATCAAAATCCAATTGCAAAAAACGGGGATTTTGCCGATCCCTTTGTCTTAAAATATAATGGACGCTACTATTTGTACTGTACGAATGAGGATATCCGGTGCTGGTCTTCGGATGACCTGCTGCATTGGCATCCGGAAGGGGCAGTTATTGAAGACACTTTATTTCCGGGTCTGACCCCGTTCGCGCCGGAAGTCGTGTACTGGAATGGATCTTTTTATCTGTATACATCGCCTTCGGGTTTCGGACATTATGTGTTAAAGAGCGAGAATCCCACCGGACCGTTCCGGAAGATCAGCGGCAATGTCGGACATGAGATTGACGGAACGATCTTTATTGACGACGATGGAACATGGTATTTTTACTGGGCGGGGGAGGAAGGCATCTGGGGCTGTGAAATGAAATCCCCGGCGGAGTTTGGGGAGCCTGTGCTGACCGGCGCTTATCTGCATGGCTGGACCGAAGGGCCGTTTGTGTGTAAAAAAGACGGCATTTACTATATGACCTATACGGGGAACCACTATCTCAGCAAAGGATACCGCATTCACGCGTGCCGGAGCAAAACACCGCTTTCCGGATACCTTGACGATAAAAACAATCCGGTGGTAATAAGAACGGAGGGCAGACTGACGGGGCTTGGACATAGCAGTACTGTGGAGGGGCCTGATCTGGTATCTGATTATCTGATCTACCATAATCTGAATGCGGATACTACCAGAGACTTAAACATTGACCGCCAGTTATGGTATCAGGAAGTGACACAGATTGCCGGGCCTACGCAGATGGAACAGTGCCCGCCCGCAATGCCGGATTACGTTTTATTGGGGCGCGGTAATGATTTGCCGGAATTTGTGTGCCGCTCTGGGGAAATGCTGCATACAGAAGAAGGGATTGCAAGCGGTGAGGAGGGAATGTTGGCGCTTTCAAGACAGTTGTTTGCCAAAAGTTTCACGGCCGAGTGCAATATCAGAATAAAATCCGTGGAGCCGGACAGGCGCACGGGGATTGTTTTGGAGGCTGATGATGAGTGCCTGCGCATCGTGTTTGCGTCCGGGCTGAATGCGATGCAGCTCTGGAGGCGGTGCGGGAAAGAAGAACGGCTCATTGGACAGTCTGACCTGCTGCGGGGATATGACTTTACGGCGCTGCACTGCATCAGAATATGCCGGAATCCGGACGGCTGTCTGGAGGTGTACCTTGACAGAAGGCGGCAGATCACACTTGAAATGGAAAAGCGAAAGGCATACAGAATCGGTTATACGGCGCCGGGCAGCGGACTGGAGATCGGTTATACCGCTGTGACGGAATCGACATGGAAAGAGCGGACGGACAGCGCGGTAATTCCGGCAGAGTGTGCATTCTATCCTGTATTTGGGAAAGTGGACGGAGAACGGAAAGCGGATGGCAGCGTTGTGCTCAGACAGGGCGAAAGCGCGCAATATTCCATATGGGCAGGAGAAGAAGGCGTCTATCGGTGCGTGATAACGATGCACAGGCAAAAACCCGGAAAAACGGAGATTCTGCTTGATGGTATGGAAGTCTGTGCCTGTGAAAAGGATGATGCGGATCTGTCATTTTTTGAAAGAAAGATGGATCGGGGGATGCATGGATTCAGTGTAGTAAATCAGTCAGGGATCGTGCGGATAGACAAAATAAGATTTTATCCCTGTACGCAATGGACGGACTATCAGAATGAACTGACGGGTGCGGAGCTGGATGGTTATGGTAAGAGACTGTCAGGAAATACGGCATGGTCAGATTATACCGTGTCGGCGGCGCTGTCAGCGGAATGCGGAGAAAACGGAAACGCCGGTATCTTACTTCGCGTGACGGAACCATCAGAAGGCGGGGAGGGAGCTGATCCCGTGTTGGGCATTGACTTTTTCATCGGATATTCTGTTTCGTTCACAGGAAAGGAACTTATGGTGATCAGGCACCGCTATGACGAAACGATTCTGGGACGATGCGCATTTCATATAGAAGCGGGTGAGGTGCATCGGTTTCGGGTGGAGGTCTCCGGGGCGTCGATCCGGGTTTATACAGATGGGGAAAAAGAACCGGGACTGATCGTGACAGATGATTCGCCTGTGGAAAATGGATGTGCAGGCATCTGGGCCAAAAACAGCAGGTTAACGGTCAGTGATTTTATGATAGAAATGCATGGTGGTGAGAGAAAGAGGAGGTAAGCAGGACATGGAACAGCAGTTTCGAGTGGAATATCCAAGGCCGCAGTTTGTGAGGACGGAATGGATGACTTTGAACGGAGTATGGGATTTTTCATTTGATGAAGAACGATACGATCAGACAATTAACGTTCCGTTTGTATATGAGTCGAAACTTTCGGGTATTGGAACAAGAGAGTTTCACGAACAAGTATGGTATCGCCGTACATTTGTGATACCGGAAAACTGGCAGGGGAAACGGGTGATCCTTCACTTTGGCGCGGTCGATTACGAATGTCTTGTTATAATAAACGGACATAATATACTGCGCCATGTGGGTGGTCAGAGCAGTTTTTGCATGGATATCACAGAATATCTGACCGATCATGCAAATGAACTGAAACTGTGTGTAAAGGATTTTCACCGGGAATTGGATATCGTGAGAGGAAAGCAGTTTTGGAAAGAAGCCTCGGAGAGTATTTTCTATACGACAACAACAGGGATATGGCAGAGCGTGTGGATGGAGCCGGTATCACACAGCCATATCAGCGCGATCCGTATCACGCCGCTGTTGGATGAAAAATCAGTGAGATTTTCCTACGAAACAGAGCAGGCCGCGGGGTGTGTACTGGAAACGTCGGTTTCTTATGAGGGGATAGAGGCCGGCAGTTTTTTGGTAAAGCTCAATCAGAAAAAAGGAGAGTTTACCGTCAGGATCGATGAGGAAGCATTGGGGTGCTGGAATACGATAGAGGATCTGGTATGGTCGCCGGAAACGCCCAGACTTTTTGATGTTTGTTTTTCACTGAAAAAAGGAGAGACAATGCTGGATTCTGTGCAGTCTTATTTCGGTATGAGGAAGGTGTCGGTGGAGAACGGCAGATTTTTACTGAATAACCGCCCGTATTATCAGAAACTGGTACTGGATCAGGGATACTGGCCGGAAGGACTGCTCACGGCGCCATCGGATGAAGCATTTATAAAGGACATACAGCTTGCGAAAGAAATGGGATTCAACGGTGCGCGTAAACACCAGAAAGTCGAGGATCCAAGGTTCCTGTATCATGCGGACCGCATGGGTTTTCTCGTATGGGGAGAAATGGCTTCGGGCTACCATTATTCCGACAGACTTGTTGAGGATACGGTCAATGAGTGGATGCGTGAGATTGAAAGAGACTATAACCATCCGTGCATTGTAGTCTGGACGGCATTAAACGAGTCATGGGGGGTTTTGGAAGCGGCCCACAACAGCAGACAGCAGTTTTTCTGTAAGGCCATGTATGCGTTGATAAAGTCCCTGGATCATACCAGAGTGGTGGTTGACAATGACGGCTGGGAACACGTGGAGACAGACTTGCTTACCATACATGACTATGAAGCGGAGCGGGAGATTTTACAGAAGCGGTATGGCACAATAGAACGGATTCTGCAGGAACAGCCGGCAGGGAGAAGTCTGTATGTGGGTGACGGACAGTACCGGAATGAGCCGGTGCTGGTTACAGAGTTTGGCGGTATTTCTTTCCAGAAAGACGGGGCACAGGGCTGGGGGTATTCCGCCGCGATATCGGAGGAGGACTTTGTCAGACGGTATCGTAATGTCGTCGGGCCGTTGCTGGAATCGGAACATGTGCAGGGATTCTGTTATACCCAGCTTACCGATGTGGAACAGGAGATAAACGGTCTTTGCACATATGACAGAAAAATGAAAGCGGACCCGGAGCGCATCCGGGAGATCAATGAAAACCAGAATGCGTCAGAAGGGCAGAATGGACAGATACTGCAGGCTGAGAAAGGAAAGTAGGCTATCGTGAAAAAAGAGCTAAAGTGGATGCTCGTCATTTTTATGACGGCAGTGATCTTACAGGGAAAAGATCTGATGAGAGTGAATGCCGCAGAAACAACAGCGGCGGAGACCTACATAAATCCGATTCTTGCACAATGCGCGGACCCCGATGTCTTATATGACAACGGGACCTATTATCTATACTGTACAACACCGACGGTTGAAGGAAATTCGGGAATTAAGGTATACACGTCTACAGATCTGGTAAACTGGACGGGTCAGGGATTCGCCTTCACCAAAGGTGATGGCTGGGGAAATGCGGGATTTTGGGCGCCTGATGTGATCAGGCGTGAGGATACATATTACATGTATTATACAGCGGATGAGCATCTTTGTGTGGCAGTAAGCGATTCTCCGCTCGGCCCGTTCAGGCAGGAAGTATATGAACCAATGCATGAATATATCAGAGAGATTGATGCCCACGCTTTTTATGATGAAGCATCCGATCGGTATTATCTGTACTTTGTCCGTTTTACAGCCGGGAATGTGATTTGGGGAGCCGAACTGAATGATGATATGAAATCCATCAAAGAAGACACGCTGATACAGATTTCACGTGCTGATCAGGGATGGGATGAGGATCTCATGAGGGTGAATGAAGGACCGTATATGCTCGTGAAAGACGGAAAATATTATATGACGTATTCCGGTTCCCATTTTGAAAGCATCAATTATGGTGTGGGGTATGCGGTTGCGGATTCACCGCTTGGACCGTTCACAAAATATGAAAAGAATCCGATCATGCAGTCAGATGAATCCGTGCATGGGGCAGGGCATCATTGTGTGACACAGTCGCCGGACGGCAGCGAACTGTTCATTGTATACCATTGCCATTACTCGCTGACTGTCACAGATCCCAGAAGACTGTGCATTGACCGCATACAGTTTTCTCAGGATGCGGACGGAAACACTGTTTTGGAAGTCAAAGGACCGACCGTAACGCCGCAGGAGATTCCGTCGGCAGCCGCGGAGACTGAGGATCAGCAGGGCGGTAATATGCGCAGGGCTTTTCTTGCAGGAACAGGGCTTGCAGGGGCCGTGATTTTGATATGCGGACTTGTATATTATGGGAAGAAGAAAAAACGAAGGAGTGAAAAAAGCAGAAAAGAACAGCAATTTTCAGATAGTATGTGAAGGAAAATCCCATGTGCCGGCAGAGGTGCATGGGATTTTCCCTGACCGCAGCAGACTGCTATATGGCATCCAAATATCCGGAAAAGGCCGCTAGATGTCACCTTTGAAAACATTGCAAAGAAGATTTCGGAAGATTTGGATTTGAAAAACATGGGTGGTCTGACAGCTTGGAATATGATAAAATATAAGGAAGATTCGGGTACGGATTTATTAAAACTGTTGAATGTGCTTCTGTCCACGGAGACGGATTCGTCGGATAAGTGCCAGATATTGGAAGAAGATTTTCATATCAGAATGACTCAGACATTGGAAAGTGAGGTGTCGCTTATGTGTAATTTAAGTAAGGGTGTGGAGGAGAAAGGAATTGAAAAGGGAAGACAGGAAGGAATAATAGCTATGGTATCAGCATTAAAGGATTTACAAATTGCAGACAGCATTATTCTGAATAAAATCCAGGAAAAGTTTCATTTGGCGGAAGAAACAGCCAAAATGTATTTGTAAGTATAACAGGCAGAGCATTTCCGTGTTCTGCCTGTTATAATATTATGAGATTTTTCGTACTTAGGCATGTTATGGAGCACCTTATCGCAAATAGTATCGTACAGTCAGTATTTGCATGACTGCCAAAAGTGTCTGATTGAATAAGTCCTCATTTGCAGTGTAATTACTATGTAGTATAAATGAAGCAGAAGGAGGGCTGATGCCATGTCTAATACATCATTGCTGCAAGTTAGGATTTCCGCAGAAGATAAAGAAAAAGCTTCGGAGATTCTGGAAAAGCTGGGAACCAGTTTATCTGCGGTGGTCAATATGATGATAAAGCAGATCATCCATACGGAAGGGATTTCCTTAGAAAGCAAAATGTAAATTGTCAGTTTATATTCTAAGATAAAAAAGCAGACAACAGGTGGTGGTTTTTCGTTGTAATATGATATATATTGGGGATATGAATACGGAGGTGAAAAAATATGTATTTAGGAAAAAATATTCAGTATCTTAGAAAGCAAAGGAAAATCACGCAGGAGGGGTTTTCTGAACATATGGCAGTATCACGTCAGACAGTTGCAAAATGGGAAGCAGGTGACGCCATTCCAGAATTAGAAAAATTACTGGAAATATGCGATTTTTTCTCATGTAAGCTGGACGAACTGGTGAGAAAAAGTCTGTCAGAAAATGAATGTATTTATTCCCAGGTAAAAGTCCGGACAGTGAAGCCATTCAAAATGGCACGCTATGTAATGATTTCACCACAGCCGGAAAATGATGTAAACGCATATTTAGAGCATTGGGCAACAGTTTCCGGGTTATTGGCATTTGATAAAGACGCAAAAAGGATAGGCTGGGATTTTCCGTTTGTATCTTTAGAACAGAAAAATAGATTTGGGTTGAATGGTTATGTGGCTGCCTATATTTTGCCGCAAGGGTTTGAAACAACTTATCCGGGAGTAGAAATTGCAGAGCAAAAGGAAGCAGATTATGCGGTAATTACCATACGTCAACCATTTGAAAATGCTTTTGAGCGTATTCCTGGCGCCTATAAAAAAATAATGAGTTATTTAGGCGCAAAAGGTTTTAAGGAAAAAGCAGAGGATAATATATTATCATACTACGAATATGTATATGACAAAGAGGGAATTACATACATGGACGTGTTTGTCTATGTAAATGCGGTAACAGGCGGAAACTTACACACAGATTTTTCATAGTGTAACCAAAAACGGAATAAAGGAGACATTATGGAGCTGATTTTATAATGACAAATATTTTGCCCCTGAATTTGGTTTCATTGAGGACGAATATACTTATGGAAAAATTACATCATTTCTTGAAATTTATGAGGATTGATACTAACGCTGAATTGAGTCTATTAGTTTATGAAAAGATCAGACAATAATTTCATGTAAAAATGCACAACATTACAAGTAAAAAAGAACTATAAAACTGAATATTGTTTACTTTTAGGTAGTGATTATCTTGACAGACAATCAGCTGCCTTTTTTATTTTTAAGAACTGTCAACACAGCATAGAAAGAATGCGGTATCGGAAATCACTCTCCCATCCAATGAACCCAAAGAATATGCAGAGGTAATCAGCTATAACAAAAAGAATCTTGAAAGGGAGCTTCAGAATGAAAGCCGACTGCACAATAAAAAATGAAGCATAATTAAGCATAGGGAGGAAGAAATTTAAGGGTATTTTGATAGAATTATAGGTGTGATTATGGTATTCTGTTAGAAAAAGAAATCACAATTTAGCGAGGGATAACAATTGGAAATAGAAATTAGAGATTTACAAAAAAGGATTATGAAAAAGCAATTCAGTTTGCAATTAAAGGTATGCATTTTGACTGGTATTTGAATAATCGATTTCTACTTAATGTCTATGGCAGATATTTTTGGTATCTTGAAATCAATCGTGCAACACAGATTTTTGCGGCATATGCAGACAATGAATTTGTAGGAGTTATATTGGCAGAGATTAAGGGCGAAGAAAAGAAACAACAGAACTTTTTTCAAAAAATTTATGTCAAATTCGTTGGCATGATACAAAAAATTTTTTTTAAGGGTGGAGCAGACCTTTATGAGGATACTACAAAAGAACAGTTGGCACATTATTTGAAATCCAACGTACTTGATGGTGAAATCATATTTCTTGTGGCAGACCCCGATTGCAAAATCAAAGGTATAGGAACGGCATTGCTTAACGCTTTAGAAGAAAAGGAAAAGGGGAAAAGACTTTACTTATATTCTGATAATGCCTATACCTATCAGTTTTACGAGCATAGAGGATTTGAAAGAGTGGAAGAAAAAGAGATTGTATTGGAAATGCCAAAAGGTAAAGTGCCATTAAAATGTTTTGTTTACAGTAAGAAAATATAACAAACTTCCATCATAACAAAATAAGTAACATAGTGTCAGAGCGTGTAGAAAAATTAATGTACGCAAAGGACACGTCAAGGAAAATCAAAAACGCACTCCACGCGAGAAAAATGCAGGACATGTATATGGCGGTTATTGCCTCATTGTGGAACTGATTTTCTAAATCGCCGAGGGGGTGTGGGACTTCACACTATCTGTAACCGCCTTCGTAAGGCAAAGGTCATAATGATATTGTCACTTTACTTATAAATGACTGATGGAACAGAAATGCAGGACAGAGCAGATGGGGATTGAAAACGAATATGTCAATCCGGCAAACAGTGGAATATAAATCTTATCATACTTGTAGAAGAAGCTATGTGACTAACTGTCTGGATAAAGGCATGATGCTGGCATTGGTTTCAGGAAATATAGCACATAAGAATAAAACAAAATCCCCATTTCAAAGCCCATAAACACAGCGAAAGCCCCCAAAACCGCGTCTTGCGTAGTCCCGGGGGCTTTTTTTAGGGGAGGATAAGTATGATGGAATGAATTCCTGGAAAACCGATAAAAAGTGCAATTTGCACTGGGCATTTGCGCGTCCTCTAAAGGTGTTGGCAACAGGTTTTTTACATGTGGCATAAAGTTGGATTGTTACTATGACACGCAAAAGAGAACTGAATATTGAGCAGATATAGCGGAGTGGAAAAAGTAGGAAAGAATCCCGTCCGAGCATTGGAAACGGACAGGCGAGCCAGTCCGGGCGGCGAAATATACAGACCCCTACGCATGGTCAGCGACCACTATCGGCTACATACTGAAACGCCCGGAATACACAGGGCGCAATCCCCGCCATTGTGGACGGGGAAACGTGGCAGACCGTACAGAAGATACGGGAAACAGAGTTACCCACAATTCCATAAGACAGCCAGTTATACACATTACCACCAATGCCGACTACTACGGAATCCCCCACTCACTCTTTCTATCTTTTATAGAAGAATTTATTTTTTTTGTCGAGAAATACGACATTGCTAAATCAAGTTCTCCACTTGACAACAGCTATCGGTAGTGCTATTATTTGTTTCGTGAATATTTGTTGCGAATATTCGTAAATATAGTTTGTAAGAAAGGAGAAATGAAAATATGCCGTCAAAGCCCGTCCTTTCGGACGCTGATAAAAAAGCAATCCGCAAAAAGCTGGAAGAACTATGCG
>CANPUE010000013.1 GCA_947577185.1 uncultured Lachnospiraceae bacterium
TAGAATATATGGAGAATACAGAATTGAGAGGTCAGCTATGGACGTAACGATACGAGAAATGCAAAAACAAGAATATCCGTTACTGGATAATTTTCTATATGAAGCAATTTTTGTTCCAGAGGGTATCGAATCTCCACCTAAAACCATTATTACATCTCCCGAATTACAGGTTTATGTGGCGCATTTCGGGGAATCAAAAGATGATTGGGGATTAGTAGCAGAGGTTGACGGCAAGATTGTCGGTGCCGTTTGGGTTCGTATTATGAACGATTACGGGCATATAGATGATGAAACGCCCTCTTTGGCAATTTCCCTTTATAAAAAATACCGGGGTTTTGGCATTGGAACAGCCATGATGAAAGAAATCCTTGCCTTGCTTAAATCACATGGGTATAAACACGTTTCTCTTTCCGTTCAAAAAGCCAATTATGCGGCAAAGATGTATCTAAAGATTGGCTTTGAGATTGTAAGGGAAAGTGAAGAAGAATACATTATGATTTGCCATCTATAAATCAAAGAAAGGATATGACAATATGGTATTAGGAGAACAGATAAAGAGAATACGCACATTCCGGGGCTTGACACAGCGTGAATTGGGCTTGAAATTGGGATATGAGGAACGCAATGCTGATGTTCGTATCGCACAGTATGAATCCGGCTATCGTGTTCCCAAAAACAACACTTTAATGGAAATGGCAAAGATACTGAATGTCAATTATATCCATTTTATTGGTGTTACTCCCGGTTGTGCCGAAGATATTATGCTTACACTCCTTTGGCTTGATGAAGATGACCGCAGCACAATCCATTTATTTCAGCTTGTCCGTAATCCCGGCAAAACCAATCATTCCGATGATAAATCAGTGCGTTACTATGACAATGATGATTGGCCTGCTCATCCACCAGTAGGTATGTGGTTAGAGTATGGATTAGTCAATGATTTCATGCGTGAGTGGTGTCTGCGAAAAGAGCAATTGAAAAATGGGGAAATTTCCGAGAACGAGTATTTTGAGTGGAAAATCAACTGGCCTGCTACAAGTAGTAGTGTTGATGAAAAAGGGAATGACAAGAAAAATAATAGTTATCAATGGAGAGTGTAATCCAAATAAAATAACCTCATAAGATAAGGAGAAATAAAAATGTCAAATATGAATTTATTAGCTTGTAGAAACAATATTGAAGAAGCTTTTAAGTCATTAATTCAAAGCGGTAGACCAGATATTCGAGATGAAGAAAACAATGATTTGATACCTCAACTTTATGTCGATTTATTTGAAAACAACTATATATTACGGCAAGCTTTAGATGAAAATCATGTAATATTCAAAGGCAGAAAAGGTACTGGAAAATCCACCGTTTTTCTTCAAGCAGAAAATATATTAAAGCAAAATAAAAATAAGTTGTCCGTATATATAAACTTACAATCATGTTATGAAGAGATACGGGTCTCAAATATAGACACTCAAGAGGAATTGACACGTTATAATATTTATTACAATTTCTTCAATGAAATTTTAACAACTATTAAAAAGAACATATCAAAAATTATTCCCGACAAAAAACTGGATAAATTATTTGAGGAAATTCACGACGGAGAATATATTGACGCCGATTTTTTACGAAATATGCAGGTAACAACAAATGCTGAAAATTCTAATAGTGTATCACTTAATTACAGCAAAACTAAAGAATCACCCTCTGAATTACATGCTTCGTTGACTAAAGATAAAAAAATCCAGTCTGAAACCAAGCATGAAAGTAGAGAGATTAGAATACTCTCAATAAATAAAATACTTACTAAACTGAAAGAGATTTTATCTAAGCACCGTATAAATAAAGTGTACCTATTTTTAGATGATTTTAGCGAATTAAACTTTAATCACCAAAAATTAGTTATTGATTCTCTGATTTCACCAATTATTACATCCTATAATGATATGTTTGTAATTAAATTAGCAGCATATCCATACAGGATTTATTTGGGTAACATTGATTCATCAAAAATCATTCCACATTCATTAGATTTCTACGATGTATTTGAAAAAACTTCAACCAATTATGCCAAAGTAGAAGATTCGGCTATAAATTATGTTAAACGAACATTAGAAAAGAGAATAACTGTATATACACATAACCAAATTCAACTAAATGAATTATTTGATACTGATAAAAATAAATTAGACGAATATTTTAAAACACTATTTTTTGCCTCTGCTGGAATTCCTCGGTGTTTGGGATATGTCTTAACATATTGCTTTTTAGGTTCAATAAATCAAGGCGAGCCAATAACTATATCCAATATAAATAATGCCACCAAAAAATATTATACTGATAATATTTTGCCAGACTTTTTTAATGATGTACGATTCAAACAGTCTTTTTATGATGACAAAAAGATATTGAACCAATTAGCCCAGAAAAATTTAATGGAACAACTTATAAATATATCAAAAAAGTTTAAGCGTATCCAAATAGAAAACTACAGCAAGAAAGAGAATATCAAGCAAATTTACTCAGACACTCTAAAAAAGTATAAAATCAGTACCACATATTGGCTTCCTTCATCGCACTTTTTTGTTGATAAAGACATAGAAAGTATTCTTCACACTCTTGAGTTATACTTCATTGTTAATAAATTTAATGAAGGGAGCAGCCGAAAACCTGGGAAAAAAATATCTTATTTTGGATTAAATTATGGTCTCTGTCTAGAAAACAATATAGATTATGGGAAACCCGAATTTCGTCGTTCCTACGATTATTGGCGACAAGATGAATTTGATTATACAGATATAATTCCACAAATACTTAGCAACGTTGAACTCCCTATTTGTCAAAACTGTGGATACGAATATAAAGACGATTTAGAATATGAAATGGTCAAAAAATTTAATCGTTGCTTGAAATGTGGTGAAGAAGGAACTGTCCATGCAGTAAATAACTTTGAAGAACTTTTTAAAGAAAAAATCGAAAACTGGAAAAAAATTAGTTTGCCGGATTTATACATTAATATTCTAAGGATATTATACAATAATCGCCCCAATAAATTATCTGCACATGAAATTGCATTAGAAATTGATAAACACCATCTTGCAATCACAAATGCAATGAAGAAACTTAAGCCATTAGGATATGTTTCTTACGACACTACTGATAAACGCTATTATTGTATAGAAGAAATAGCCATTTCTAAATTTTTTACTACCAATTAAAATTGTTAATATAGGTATCAAAAAGGTATCACGCCCCACACCAAAAGCCGGAAAGTCCTCTGTTTATGCGGCTTCCCGGCTCTCTGTTTACTATTCGAACTCAATCGTAGCCGGCGGCTTTGGACTCATATCATAACAAACCCTGTTTACATTCCCAACCTCCGACAAAATCCTTCCGGTAATCTTCTCCAGCACATCCCAATCCACCTTCTCGATCGATGCTGTCATCGCATCTATCGTGTTGATCGCACGGATGATCACCATATACTCAAATACTCTTGCATTATTTTTCATCCCTACGGATTTAAAATCCGGAACCACTGTAAAGTACTGCCATACCTTTTTGTCCAAACCAGCTTTGGCAAACTCCTCGCGCAGGATCGCATCAGACTCACGAACCGCTTCCAGTCTGTCTCTGGTGATCGCTCCAAGGCATCTCACACCGAGTCCCGGTCCCGGGAACGGCTGTCTGTACACCATATCATGGGGCAGGCCCAGCTCCACACCGCAGGCGCGCACTTCGTCCTTGAAAAGCTGTTTCAACGGCTCTACCAGTTCGAACTTCAAATCTTCCGGCAGACCGCCTACATTGTGATGGGATTTTACCATCTTTGCAGTTTTCGTACCGCTCTCGATGATATCGGGATAGATGGTTCCCTGACCAAGGAAATCGATTCCCTCCAGTTTTCTTGCTTCCTCTTCAAAAACGCGAATAAATTCCCCGCCGATGATCTTGCGTTTCTGCTCCGGATCTGCCACATTCTCAAGCTTACCCAGAAACCGCTCGGAAGCATCCACATAGATCAGATTGGCATGAAGTTCATCGCGGAAGACTTTTACCACACTCTCGGACTCATTTTTACGCATCAGACCATGGTTTACATGCACGCACACCAGCTGTTGTCCGATCGCCCTGATTAACATCGCCGCCACCACGGAAGAATCAACGCCGCCGGACAATGCCAAAAGTACTTTCCTGTCACCTACCTGCTGCCTGATCAGCTCCACCTGATCTTCAATGAAGTTTTTCATGTTCCAGTTTGCTTCGGCCCCGCACTCTTCAAAAACGAATTTTCTGAGTGTTTCCTGATCGGGCAGATCGCTTAACTGTGTCCCACACTTTGACTGCGGATAGTCTATGGATAACATCGGGATTCCCATATCGTAAAGTTCCGGTCTGACTTCCACTGCCTGTCCGTCAACAACTCGGTTTTCTCCTCCATTGAGCAATATACCTTTTACATTTTTTAATGCCCTCAATTCTTCCGGGCTGATATCATGGGGGTGTATCTCACTGTACACACCCAGCTCACGGATCGCGCGGGCAGCAACAGTATTTTTCGTACTGCCCAGATCCAAAATTACGATCAAATCTTGTTTCATTGGAATGTCCTCCTTCGTCTTGTCAATTCAATCTCGCTTCTACTGCAAACAAGAATACTGCTGCCTTTTATTATATAGTAATATTTCCCCTAAAAGCAATGGATTTACCTCAAAATACTCAGGAACGTTAATAGCTTGTTACTGTTCACTCCGTTCCAGTAACAGGTAAAAATCCATGCAAAATTTACTTCGCAAATGGATTTTTACTTGCAATAGATACGTTTTCGTACGGACTTAGCAATAAATGCTAAGTCCTGTGTGAACAGTAACAATAGCTTCCTCTTTACTTCAGACCCACCTGAATCTTTCTATGCAGCGTTATCATCAATCGGCGTATCCAGTGCTCTGGACTGTTGCCAGGGTGTTTCCTTCCGTTTGCAAGACCTTTCTTCCTTTCCCGCCGTGTGACGGATATCATTCATTTCTTCCATAAGTAATTGTCTCATTCGAATGATACTTTGCGCTTTTTCCCAAACAAATATGCAAGTTTTTCAGTAAAAAACCTCCCATTACGAGAGGTTTTTAGATTCTTTCTGTCTGACTTACCCTGCATTTGTCGGTGCAAGTGTAAATTGACTTACCAGTTGTTTTAAGCTGGCTGCCTCAGCCGAAAGCTGCTCGCTCGCGGCAGCGCCTTCTTCAGCGGTCGCGCTGTTGCTCTGTACGACAACCGATATCTGGTTGATTCCCTCTGAAACCTGCCAGACCGCATCTGACTGTTCATTCGATACCGTAGCAATGTTGTCAATAGAGTCGACCACGGACTGAATGCTGCCAACAACGCCAAATAAAATATCCGCCGTATTTTTTGCAATTTCCGTGCCCATATGTACCGCGTCCGTAGAATTTGCTATGAGCTGAGACGTATTCTGTGCTGCCTCCGCTGATTTTCCGGCCAGGCTGCGCACTTCCTCTGCAACCACTGCAAATCCTTTTCCGGCGCTGCCTGCTCTCGCTGCTTCCACCGCGGCATTTAGCGCCAGAATATTGGTCTGAAAGGCAATGTCATCTATCGTCTTTAATATCTTTTCAATCTCATTGGAACTGGACTGAATCCGATCCATGGCTTCTACGAGGTTCTGCATTTTCTGATTACACAAAGAAACTTCACTGCCGGTCTGATGCGTCTGTTTACGCAGATCCAACGCACCGCTTGCCGTACTTTTGGCCTGATCGGAAATCTCACTGATACGCGCCGCAAGTTCCTGTACGGAACTGGCCTGTTCCGCCGTTCCCTGGCTGAGTGTCTGGGCGCTTGCAGACAGCTGATTGCTCGCCATGGATACTTCCCCTGCTGAGTGGTTAACCTGCCTCATGGCGTTACTCAGTTCGCCTTTCATATTGCGCATGGATAACAGGATATCACGGAAACTGCCCACGTACACATCTTCATGTTCGGTATGAACATCCAGATTCTGATTGGCCATTTCATTTAACAGATAACGGATATCTCCGATCACGGTACTCAGCCCTTCCACCAAAGAAGCCGTCGATTTTGCAAGCATACCTGTTTCATCCCTGCTCGTTATCTGCGGCATCGGTGTTTCCAAATCGCCTTCTACAAGCAGTTTCATGCGCGCTGCGCAGGCCTTCATCGGTTTGCTGATGCTGACAGCCAGCACCAGGGCCACGATAACAGAAAGCACGATTGAGATCAGGATCACCACGATATTAATAACCATAGCGTCACGTGTAGATTCCAGATAATTCAACTGCGGCGCCGTCACCGCAAGACTCCAGCCGTCGGTATCCGCTACAGGCGCATAGGCGGCGAACATTTTGTGCCCTTCGCTCATATACTCTCCAAACCCGTTTTTTCCCTGACGCATTTCGGTATGAATCGCTGCAAGCTGCGCCAGCGCCGGATCGCTTTGTGCTTCAGTTTCTATATTCTGAACCGTAATCGTTTCCAGGGTAATATCAGCGATCGTATCGCCTGCTTTGTTGATCATATAGGCTCTGCTGTTTTCTCCAATCTGAATGGCGGATACAATATCATTCAAAAAAGTCTCTTTCGGCACAAAATACACAACGCCGACTATAGAATCGCCATAAACGCCGTTCTGATATAAAGGCGCTGCAACCATAATGGACAATTCTCCTGTAATCTTACTGATCAGCGGTTCTGATACAAAAATCTTTCCCTTCATAGCCTGCTGTACATATTCACGGTCGGAATAATCTTTTCCGTCAAAAATACTGATGCCATCAGATCCGATTACGTTTCCCCGCTGGAAGTCATGCATAGAAGCACGTTCATCAACAATTGTTTTTTTCTCCTCTAACGACACCGCCGGGTCAGACAGCTGCGGAATGCAGCCCGCATCCATGACAGCGTTTTTGTAAGCCAGCAATTCCTGTTCCACACGCCCTGCCGCAAGAAGCGCTGTCTCTCCCATCATCTGCTCCACCGTAGCCACAGTACTGTAATAATTGGGTATGATACTGGAAATACCAGATGCAACCAGTCCCCCCAAAACAGTCAAAATAAGACATAAAGTGATCTTAGTTCTTATACTTTTCATTTTGCTTTCCCCCTGTTGATAATTATAATTTTTCTAAAATCTTCTGTCTCTGGTAATATGATATCTTTTTATGGCTATCCAGTCAACTGCAAAGAATAAGAAAAAAGGATAACAATGGAAATATATTCCCTGCTATCCTTTCATCATGTTCCTGTCACAAGTCTGATTCAGTTGTCTTTCGCGTTACTCTATTTTATTCTGACCGTTACCACTTCATAAGGCTTTAATCCAACATGAATCACATTTCCTTCTACTGCTGCCTCATATTCTGTTTCTTCCAACAGATTACATACATAAGCCTTTGCAAAATCCGTATGGACTGTCAGTTTTGCCTTCGTAGCAGCATTCTCGGATTCATACAGTCTGAGAATCGTTCCGTCTCCGTCTTCCGCCCGTTTCACGGTTTCCAGAATGACATTTTCACAGTCAACGGATGCAAAAGAATATTCTCTGTCCGCCGCCGTATGCATCTGCGCAACCAGCGGCTGGTTCAGCTTATAGGATTCCGCCGCCGTACCGGCCGCACGCCATCCTTCCGCATGCGGATAGAGCGCATAAGTGAAAACATGCTCTTCCTGATCCGTGGTCGGGTTCGGTTCTATTCCGGATTTGATCAATGTCAGCGCAATGTCAGAATCCTTGACGGAATGACCATACTTACAGTCATTGAGCAGAGACACTCCATAATGTCCTTCTGACAGATCGATCCATTTCTGGCCGCAGCTCTCAAAACGTGCCTCATCCCAGCTCGTATTCCGATGCGTTTTTCTGGTCAGATTACCAAACTGTACGTCAAACGTTGCCTCATCTGTATGAACTGCAACCGGAAAATGTACCTTGAGCAGGGTCTGATGCTCCTTCCAGTCCACATAAGTCACAAACTCTATCCTGCGGCTGTCGGCGTAAAACAGGATCTTCTGCCGGATAGTAGAATTTGACTCCTTCCTTGTGATTTCAAGCGCTGCCCGCACCGGTCCCATTTCTGTCCACTCCATCTGTGCCACATCTTCGACATCCCAATATTTTTCTGTATAATAAATATCGATATCCCAGTTATCATAATAGATAGGCTTATCTTCATACATGCGCATGAGATTGGCACGTTTGCCAGGCTGGATCACCTCTCTGTCATTTTCTTTGTCATAGATACCCGTAAACATTCCCTGTTCGTCCAGCTTCACCTTATAAAAGGGCGTTTCCAGTTCATACTTACCGGAGAGGGTGAAAGGCGTCGGTATCTCCTGGGCTTTTGCGGCAGTATAAGACTTGTATCCCTTAGACGGCAGATTTCTGACAAATGCAATATTTCCGTCCTTCGTCTTCTGCACCGGGCAGACTGTGGCGTCCGCGTCCTGAATCGCCTCCGCTTCAAAATCACCGAGACATACGATGTCATCTCTTACTTTACCTGTTGTATTGAATATGGTGACTGCTTCGCCATCGCCCGCAAGCAGTTTCCTGCGCTCCTGTGACATCGATGCGGCCTTTGACAGAAGTGCCTCGTATTCTTTCTTCGTCACCTCGTACACTTCATGGATCGAAGAGCCGGGAAGGATATCATGGAATTGATTGAGCAGCAGAACTTTCCACATCGCATCCAGTTCCTCCTGCGGATAAGGAGTCTGCTGCGCCGCCAGTACGGATAACAGTTCCAGATCCATCAGTCCGAACTCCGCTTTCCGGTTGGCACGTTTATTGCGGGCCATCGACGTAAGCGTACCTCTGTGATATTCAAAATAAAACTCTCCTTCCCATACCGGAAGTCTCTTGTGATTCCCGACCCGTTCTTTCAGTTCATCAAAGTAAGTCCGCGCAAATTCCTGCCGCACCATCGGTATGCCTTTGATCCCTTTTTCCATTCGGATCGAAGTTTCCAGCATTTCTCTTGTCGGTCCGCCGCCGCCGTCACCGTATCCAAAAGCGACCAGGATATCATGATTGATCTCTTTGTTCTGATATCTCTGCCAGCCGCCCATAATGGCATCCGGGTGGAGTATACCATTATATGTTGTGAAAAAGTTCGCAACCGGCTGTCCTACTCCCAGTGTTGTGATCAGATGGGTCAGCACTTCCGAACCGTCAATCCCGCGCCACATCATCGTATCATAAGGGACTTTATTAAACTGGTTCCACGCAAGTTTGGTGGTCATAAAATAGTCAATGCCGCATTTTCTCATAATCTGGGGAAGTGCGCCCGAGTACCCGAACACGTCAGGCAGCCACAAAATCCTGTTGTCAACACCGAACTCTTCGCGGAAAAAGCGTTTCCCGTGTAAAAACTGACGCACCAGAGATTCCCCGGATGTCAGGTTACAGTCGGCTTCCACCCACATGCCTCCCTCCGGCTCCCAGCGCTGTTCTCTGACACGCTCTTTGACCTTCGCATACAGTTCCGGATAACGTTCTTTCAGGAACACATAAAGCTGCGGCTGACTGGACATAAACCGATACCCCGGATATTCTTCCATCAGTTTTAAGACCGTGGCAAAGCTGCGTCCTACTTTTTCCCTCGTCTGCTCTACCGTCCACCACCATGCCACATCGATATGCGTATGCCCGATGCAGGTCGCAATGACATCCCTGTATCCGGCCCGATCCGAGTACAGCGCCTGTTCCAGATAGTCGGAAGCCTGTTTGAGCGTTTGATAAAACGCGTCAGAATAAGGTGTCCGCAAATCGAGGAAATTCACGGCTGTATTCAGGATTTCCTCAATCTCTTTCCGATTTCTGTCGTCTTCCTCCATCCGGTCGAATGCCGCAAGTGGAACCCACAAATCATAATACAGCTTCTCAATATCCGCATCAATCTCCTGCATCTGTACAAACAGATTGAATTCCGTATATAATATTCCTGTGTAAGACTGCAGTTCAATGACCAGTTCTTCTCCGGCACAGGCCGAAGGGCTCAGAAAAACCTCTCTGTGGTTCATGTCGATTCCCTGCACCGCTTCGCCGTTTACAAACAAAAGAAACTGCGGATTCTTAGCGTCGTCCCATTCATCAATCTGGGTTGATACATGCAGCCACATGCGTTTGCCGTCCAGTTCTTTCGGTATCTTCCATACTGTCTTGAACCAGTAATGCCGGTCCTTCCCATACCAGTGCATTTTCCTGCAGTCAAACTTCTCCCACGGTGCACTGTCAGCCTGTGCATCTTCGGGATGGATATAATTTCCTTCTTTATATTCCCAGTCTTCCACCGGAAATTTCTGTTTGATTTTCAGCTTTTTCAATTCATCACAGATCACTCTGACCCGCTTGTCTAAAAAATGCATCTTGTTCTCTCCTTATTTTCAATCTTTTTCCCGCAGGCAGTCCGCATACCAGAACACGATTTCTGCGATGTGATGCAGGTCGCCCTCTCTGCTGGTCTTCCGCCACAGTTTCTTATATGCCATGAACCACCATTCCAGTCTTTCCGCCAGACGCTCCGCCTCTTCCTTCTCCCATGTGACACCACATGATCTCTGATACATAAAAGCTCCGACGTGGTTCCAGATACTGACCGCTTCCCCTGCGATCTCAAGCATTGCGATGAGCGGTCTGGAATCTGTCTCCACGTGTACCGCCGTCTCTTTCAGCTGTCTTATCAGGCCGCGCAGCTTCTCTTCTGTCTCCTTTACGTCTTGCATCCGCGAAACCGTCTCCGGCAGCAGCACACCGTCCTGCGGATCATAATGCAGTACCTGTTTCTCATAATAAACAACCGCTGCCCGCCAGTCAAATAAAGACTGTGCAGATAACTGTGCCATGAGACTGACCAGAGACTGCGTATCGTCTCCATACTCCACAACTGATATCTGACGATTGATTTCCTCGAAACCGATCTCATCATGATTCCAGGAAAAAGCTGCTCCGTATATCATCCCCGGCACCGAAAACGCAGGCGCATTGACGTGTCCGAAATCTCCCCAGTCCGTATTCAGAAGCCCTTTTGCATGATACTTTTGAGCGTATCCGCACATCCTGACAATATTCTGATAAGAGTTTTCTATCATATTGATCCAGCGGTTCCAGCCGCATACTCCGGGACACAGATATTGTACCGCTCCCGCCTGCGCCATCGCACGGCACTCATCCTCCCGCTGTTTGGGGGCATATCCCCAGGTAAGGCACAATGTGTTCTTTGGCAGCTTATGGATGAAATCAGGATTTCTGCTGATAATATCCCCAAAAAACATAGGTTTCTTTCCCTGATCAGTCAAAAAATCACACAGCTCTTTCACAAAAGCTATATACATTTCTGAAACGCCTATCCGTTCCGCTGTCTCCTTCGATTTCTCACAGCCCAGATCAAACGTTTCGTCCGCACAGATATTAAACTGGTCGGAAGAAAACAGCGCTCCGTATTCGGCGATCATATCTTTTACCAGCGCAAGAGCCCGCGCATCTGTCGGATTCAAAGTGTGATGCCGCATTCGATCATTAAACGAAAACGGGTTCTTCCAGGAATCACTGCGTTCACACAGTTCCCCGAAGCTTTTCGTCGAAAGCAGCATATAAAGATGTCCGAAACTGGCCATCGCCGGAACCAGCTCCACATGACGGCTGCGGCAATATGCGTCAAGTTCCAGTATCTCCTCTGCAGTTAAAGGCGTCTGGTCACGCCACATTTCTGACAGATTACGGAACAGATACGTATGCTCCACATATAGCTGCAATTGATTGATCTTGTATCGACTGATTTGGTCAACCATTTTTTTCAATTCCGGGAGCGTCAGCACCCGTCCTCTCGTCTCGTCGAAAAAATAACCGCGGTTAAGCAGATCCGGTGCATCTTCAATTTCCACACACGGCAGGACGCCCCCATACTGTCCGGCAATCTGACATAAGGTCTGTACACCGTACAGCACCGCGGCTCCATCGCCGCCCTCGATCACGATTCCGTCCGCCGCTACCCTCAGATGATACTCCTGTGCCTGCAGATCAGGGCGGATTGTGAGGTAAATCCCTCCTGCTTCATTTTTCCCTTTTACCACTGCGCCTTCTATTCCTGTGTTCATTTTGAGGCTGTCCCGCAAAATGACCGCATAAGTCATTCCGTTTTCACGAAGTTTCTCATCCAGAATGATCCGGCTTTTCCAACTATACTCATAAGATCCCTGCTTTTCTTCTATCTTCTTTGGTCTGGGCAATAATATCATATCGATTCTCCTTTTTGTCTCAGATATTTCCTGCGGTCTTTCTGCGGCTGTCCCTGTTCTTACTCCATCGCCTCCATCAAACGGTCCGCCGTCGTAAACGCAAGCCCTGTCACCGTGTCTGCACATCCGTAATAAATGGCGATCCTGCCCGTGGCCGAATCGGTCAATGCCGCACACGGGAATACGACGTTCGGCACATCCCCCACACACTCATACAATTCGTGCGGTGCCAGAATATAATTTCTTGTACGCTTCTTTACTTTCCACGGTTCCTCCAGATCAAGCAGCGCGCAGCCTGCCCGATAGACAAAGCCGTTACACGTATTAATGACGCCATGGTAGATCAGAAGCCAGCCCTCATCTGTCTCAATCGGTACACAGCCCGCACCGATCTTGGTACACTGCCATGCCGAGAAATCACCTTTCACCGTTCCCATGACATGACGATGACGGCCCCAGTATTTCAGATCAGGGCTCTCGCTTATAAAAATATCCCCAAACGGCGTATGTCCGTTATCACTCGGACGGCTCAGCAGATAGTACTTTCCTCCGATTTTGCGCGGAAACAGGACCCCGTTTCTGTTAAACGGCAAAAAAGCATTCTCGAGCTGATAAAACGTTTTAAAGTCAAACGTATAGCCGATCCCGATCGTCGGATACTCATGATAGCCGTTACACCATGTCACATAATATCTGTCTTCCAGGAAGCAGACTCTCGGATCATACCGGAAATCCCTCTTTGCAATCTCCGGGTCCGCCCCTTCAAACATAATCGGATCGTCCGCTATCTCCCAATGAATCCCATCCTTACTGAATCCTGTAAAGATGTCCATACTAATGGACTTACTGTCGCACCGGAACACGCCTGCATATCCGTCTTCAAAGGGAACGACTGCACTGTTAAAAATACTGTTTGAATTTTTGGTCGCAAACCGCTCTATGATCGGATTTGCATCATAACGCCATACTGGCATCCTATTCCCGGCCGCGGGTTCCTGCCACGGCATGTCCGGTAATTCTTTCCCGATGATCTTAACCATATTTATACCTCCATTTGTCATAATATTTTTCAGATTTCTTTTACTTCTGTGTTTTCTCCGTTCTCACCCATCCGCATTTTCAACGGCGAAATTCCATAATAATTATGAAAATGCTGATAAAAATAATTCATGTTCGTATAGCCGATCCCATCCGCAATTTGGGCAATTTTATCATCTGTACTCAGAATACGGCAGCGCGCCACATACATACGATATGCCATCAGATATTCCGTGAATTTCATGCCTGTTTCTTTGATAAAAATCTGCCCCATATAAGTCGGATTCATCCGAAAACGGTCGGCAATGCTCTTTAGCGAAATATGCTGTCCGTATTCCATCGCCACGATCATCACGATCTTACGGATGAGCGGGGACAGCTCCGGATAAGGGCGCTTCAAAACCGGATCGGCTTCCTCACCGATTTCCTCCGGAACGGTTCCGTGCAATTTTTCCACAATGATCTGTTTGACTCTCTGCAATAATTTTCCCCCGTCAATGGGTTTTAACAGATAATCGAGCGCCCCGCAGCGAAGTGCCTCACAGGCATAGGTAAACTCATCATAACCGCTCATCATGATATAATTTGACCGCACGCCCATCTCACCAAGGCGGGTGATCAGTTCATACCCAAGCTCGTTGCCGATCCGAACATCCATCAGGCAAACATCCGGTTTCCAGTCCACCACATGGGAAATCACTTCAAAGCTGCTCTTCGCCGTCCTGATCTGATCAAATCCGAGGGCTTTCCAATCTAACAATCTGCTGACTCCTTCCAGAATCGCCGATTCATCATCCACAATCATCAACGTATACATTTCTTACCCTTTCCAGAGTCTAGTTCTCCTTCTCCTGTGGAAGAAAAATCGAAACCCGGAAACCGCCTTCCGCATTATTTTCCACATCCATCTGAAATCTGCTGCCATAAAAATAATTCAGCCTCATATAGACGTTCCGAAGCCCGATATCCTTTTTCCCTTCGTCATTTCCTTCCATCATGCCGCGCCGAATGTCCTCAATCCTTGACGGGTCCGCGCCGCTTCCGTTATCGATAAACAGAATTTCCGCGCCGTCTTCTTTCCTGCATCCGCTTACGATCAGCAGATTATATTCATTCTCCTGTCTAAATCCATGTGCAAAAAAGTTTTCCGCCAAAGGCTGCATCCAGAAATTAACCGTCAGAATTTCCCCGATGCTCTCCTCCATCTCCATTCGATAGACAAAGCTGTTTCCAAAACGCAGCGTCATGATTTTAAGATACATCTCAAGAGAAGCAAATTCTTCCTTTAACGTAATGGAATCCGTCTTGCGGATCCGTACACGGTACAAAGAACCAAGCATGGCGATCGCGTCCGCCATATCCCTGTCCCCATTTACCAATGCCTTCGATTGCAGCATTTCCAGTGAATTATACAAAAAATGCGGGTTAATCTGATGCTGCAAGGCACGCATCTGACTCTCCTGCTCTTTCAGCTTTAGAATATACTCTGTCTCAATATATCCCTTCTGCTTCATTCCAACGTCTTTCAATGCTTCTGCAATGATTTTATACTCATTTTGTCTGTGCCTGACCGGCAGGGCAAGTTTCTGCATCCGGTTAAAGTCACCGTGTTCCATGCAAGAGAGCATCTCCATGATCATCGTCATAAATTCTGCATCCGATCGAAGCCCCGCATAATAACAGGCCAATACGCCAAGCGCCACTGCAACAAATGCGGCAAGCATTACTGCTACCGTAAGACGGTTGTCATAAAGCGCCGAACCGATATCCTTCATAACGAGAAAGCAATAACCGTTTTCCTCAGAAAACTCTCTGACAAAGAATACGGGCAATGCGCTTTCCATCCATACCCACCCTGCCTGCCGCTCTTCTTCCTGCAGTTTCGAAAAATACTGACCATATTGTTTTGCCAGACCCGCATCCAGCAGGACCATACCATTCTCATCCGTGATCGCCCACTGCGCCGGAACAGCTCTTGTCCCATAAATATTCTGACTGTTTACCCAGAAATTGATCTTGCCAAGCGTCTGTTCCATATGCTTTGGATCACGAATAGGAAAAGCTGCCACCATAATATCCCCGGTGCCATGCGTCATCATAAAATCTTTGGCGTCCTCCAGTCCATACTTGAGCCGGATAATTCCGTATTCCCAACAAATCGCCTTATTCCCGCTGTCCGACTCCAGTGTCACTCCTGTGATCTGGTTTTGCCGATCCATTAATTTCCTGCTGATATTCGCCGGCAGGTAATCAATCTGCGCGCTGCTGTTGAGGCTGTTCATTCTGCGGAATTCCGTATACTCTTCTTCACTGTGCGCAGAAAGCAAAGCTGCCGTATCTTCCATCAGTCTGGCATCCCCGTACATTCCGTTTGTATAATCTAACGCCCGCAGCCTGATATTATCCAGCATTCTTTCTCTTTGCGCAAATACGTCCTGAGTCTGCTGCCATAAGTCCTGCATCCATGTATTCATCAAAAAAACCAGAACGCCGGAAAAGACAATCGCACTGATGAGAAATACAAAGCAAATAATCTTTATAAACTTTATCCTGTATATTTGATATTCCCAGAAAACAGACCGAAATTTACTCATTTCCTATTTCCTCTGACGCCATCAACATTACATCCCTGCAAGAATATTATATCGGTTTGTCCTATGGGCTGCAAGATAATTACTGTCCTTAAATTCCCCAAAAACCCCAGGCAGCATTCCTGCCCAGGGTTTTTCGTGACTCATCATACAGCCTGCATGTCAGACTATATTGAAAAGTTCCTTCTTATTTAAAGAATTCATCAATCTGCTTCTGTGCTTCCGCTATGATCGTATCAAGCCCTGCCGCTTTCAGTTCTTCAATACATTTCGGTACAGCCTGTGCCGGATCGGAAGCGCCTGTCAGCATATCGTATTTGTATTTATCCCAAGTGGTATTCACATTGGATACTTCATTCTGGATATTTGTAACATCAAGTGCAAATCCCAGACAGCTGGAAGCCATCGCTTCTTCGTTCTGCTTCTTTACCTCATCCCACTGGTTCGGGTCAGAGCCTTCCTGGTTGCCCATGATAAAGAATGTTCCCTGTGTGTAAGCAGGCCATGTCCAGTCATCTCTCAGTCTCTTTACACTGCCGTCTTCCAGATATTCGAAATGGTCTCCTTCCACTCCATATGCACACATATCGCGGAACTTAGGATCCGTATTGATCAGCTGTAATACCTTCAATGCTTCCTCTTTGTAATTAGAGTTCACGGAAATTGCGTTCATGGAACCCTGGATCGTCTCCGTTGTGTATAAAGGACCGAATACTTTCACAGCATCATACTTCTCAACACCCTGCAGTGTCTGCCACTGTACTACCGCGCTGGGCCATCCCTGTGCATTACCGAATGCATTACCCTTGCTGTCTTCTGTCACAACATTCGCATCCGGATTAATGATTCCGTCAACATACCAGGAATGAAGCAGTTCCAGATTTTTCTGTACATCTTCCTGTTCCAGTGTGCACACTACCTTACGCTCCGGGTCGTCGATTCTGACGCCGATTGGCTGCATACCGCCTGCCAGACCGTCATAATCATTGAAAAAGCCGCTCCACAGCGCGCCCTGATTCAGCATAAGAGGATAGAAGGATTTTCCCTCCCCTTCTTTGATCGTACGCACGATCGGATCAAGTGTTTCCAGATCCTTCAGGCTTCCCATATCAATGTTGTATTTCTGTACATACTGATCGTCCAGATAATAGAACTGTGTCAGTGATGAATCCTTGTATGTCGGCACCGCATATACATTGCCGTGGATCTGCACGCCACTCCAGAGTTTCTCCGGAATAAAGCTGTACAGTTCAGGCGTCACTGTCTGTACCATGTCGCTGATATTTTCAAACGCGCCCAGATTTACAAATTTGCTGTAGTTTGTATTGTTTGTGAACATGATGTCAAAATACTCTCCGGCATTGACAATCGTATTCGTTTTAGAATCATAATCGCCCCAGCCGGCAATCTTCACATCCAGCCTTACACCGATCTTTTCTTCACTGTAATCACTGATCTTTGCAATGGCGTCTTCAAAATCATCCGCCGGCGTTCCGCCTACCGTCCACCAGATCAGAGTAGGAACCTCTCCTGATGCCTGGTCAGAGGTTTCTGTCTGCGTATCAGCAGTATCTGCTGTATCCGCTGTATCCGTCTCTTCGCTCTTGGTCTCAGTCGTCTGTTGTGCCGAGTCATTCGCAGGTGTAGAAGCCCCCCCCTCCTCGTTTTTGTTGCCGCAGCCTGATAAGACACCTGCCGTCATTATCGCGGTCATTCCTAATGCAAGAAACCTGTTGATACTTTTTCTTTTCATAGATATCCTCCTTCATTTTCATTATGGCCAGACTAAAGCCATTCTATATCTTCCGCTGCACTATGTGCAGCGGTTTGATATCCTTGCCGCCGCTTCTAAAAGAATCCTTTTATCCCTTCACCGCTCCCAGCGTAAGTCCGGAAATAAAGTACTTTTGGAAGAACGGATATGCACAGGCAATGGGTGCCACAATGAGCACTACAATCGCCATACGCGCTGCCTCCTGAGGCATATTAGCCAACATTTCCGCCGCACCGAGTCCCATGGTCGACGCATTCTTTGCCAACATTTGAATGTTTGTTAAAATAGCATTTAGCAGTGCCTGTAAGGAATACAGCCTGGCATCTTCAATGTAGAGCATGGATTGATACCAGTCGTTCCAATAAGAAAAGCACAGAAACAATCCAATGGTTGCCAGCAGCGGCTTACAGATTGGTAATACGATCCTCGAAAAAATTGTAAGCTGGCTGGCGCCGTCCATTTTAGCCGATTCAATCAGCGATTCAGGCACCGTAGTCTTGAAAAACGTCCGGCTGATCACGACATTAAAAGATGATACGCTAAGCGGCAGTATAAGCGCCCAAATCGAATTTTTTAAACCCAGAAGCTGGCTGATTACATAATAGGTAGAAACCAGACCGCCGTTAAATACCATCGGAATAAATACCACCATTGTCAGGAAACCATTCAGCTTGTAGCCGGGACGGGAAAGCACATATCCCATCAACGTCGTTAGCAAAACACCCAGCGCCGTTCCCACTACGGTTACAAAGATCGATACGCCCAGCGCACGGAAGATCATTTTACTCTGGGAAGCCAAAAACGTATAACCTTCCAGCGAAAAAATCTTAGGTATAAAACGGTAGCCGTATTCTGTAATGGATGCCTCTGCCGAGAAAGAAATCGCCACCACCAGAAGAACCGGTATGATACATGCCAATGCCATTATTATAAATACCAGGTTCAGAACTATATTGGCCGGTTTCGAGACCCGGTTAAAACGGTCGAATCCGGTTAACTCTTCATTATTCATTTTCTGTATCCGTTTTACGTTACTCATATTTCCCTCCATATCGAAGCAGTTTGCCACGCTGATCTGTCTTTATGCATTGATATCCGCGTGTCAGTCCTATTTCCAGATCAATTCTGCCTGTCAGATCATAGCGCTTTCTTTATCCACTTTTCTGACAATCGCATTTGCTGTCAGTATGGTAATACAGCCCGCAACCGACTGGATAAATGCTGCCGCAGCAGACATACCCGTGGTAGATGTCTTCAACTGCTTATATACATAGACATCCAGCGTATACACGACATCATACAGAGAATTGGAATCTCTCGGTACCTGATAGAACAGACCAAAATCGGAGTAGAAAATACGTCCGACATTCATAATGAACATAAGAATAATGACTGTCTTTAACAGAGGCAGTGTGATATAACGAATCTGCTGCCATATCGTCGCACCGTCAATCCCTGCCGCTTCATAATAGCTCTTGTCAATACCCGTAATGGTTGCAAGATACACCACCATTCCGTAGCCGACACCTTTCCACAAATTCATAAATACCAGAAACGGCGGCCACATCTCCGGTTTCATATACCACTGCTGTCTTTCCATGCCAAAAAATTCCAGCATGTTATTGATCAGTCCCTTATCATAACTTAGAAATGCCCATACCAGTGCGGTTACAACTACCCACGACAGGAAGTACGGCATAAACATTGCTGTCTGGTAAATCTTCGTCAGTTTCTTGGAATGAAGCTGTCCGATTGCAATCGCGGCCGTAACCGGCACCACAATACCCAGAATAATAAATACAATATTATAAGCCAATGTATTCTTGATGATCATCCAGATATCTTTTGTGGAAAACAGAAAATTGAAATTGTCAAATCCCACCCATTCACTTGTAAGAAAACTCTTTAGAAATCCGCCGTTAATCTTAAATTTTTTAAAGGCAATCACGATACCGAACATCGGCATAAAGCAAAACAAAAAATACCATATCGTAGTCGGCAGCGCCAACAGAGTCAGTTCCGTATCGTCCTTGTTCCAATGCCTTTTTTTGGGTTTTACATTCTTTTTCTCTGTGCTCATACCCTCTCCTCTCCCGCCCGGTTATCCGGAGCACCATATGCGATTGTCTTTCTTTATTATTTCTTAATATAATTATTATAACTTTGATAATATGCTCATAATATCCCTATTTCTTTAGAAAATAGTATGAAAAAATTAGTTTACATTTATAATTTGCGCCTCAATATTTGTGCACTTTTGATATAATGAATTGTTTTTTTGCAAAATATTAGTCTTTTTGTACAATATCGACATTTTGCCGCCGGAGGACTCCATGCGCATCCCGAATCACGCCGCCCGAAAGAAGGTGCCGCTTCATCTTTCTCTGCAGCGTTGTTCGTTCGGGCAGTTCCGCAAAATCATCCGTGCGGCTCTGAAACACCCACTCGATGCATCCGGTGTCCGCCTCACCTTCGTCTGCAATCTCAAAACGACGCTGAAAGCGGATAATATTGCTCTCCTCTCTCAACATTCCCTCCAGCTGACGGTCCATCAGCCAGG
Organism: uncultured Lachnospiraceae bacterium; assembly: GCA_947577185.1. Taxonomy (GTDB): domain Bacteria; phylum Bacillota; class Clostridia; order Lachnospirales; family Lachnospiraceae; genus UBA3282. The sequence goes on from CANPUE010000013.1 coordinate 20,225, forward strand.
AATGACAGTGATACGCCGCAAACACGATTTCCGGAAAGCATTCCGCAAAAAAACGCTCCGCACGCGCAAGTGATCGCGATACGGCATCCGGTGAAAAATCGGCATCAGAAGGGATATGGAGCTCGATCACCTTATTGTGTTCTGTCTCTTCGATCTCGTATTCCAGCTCGCCGATCCGAAACAGACTGCCGCCCGCCTGACGTACAGTCCACCACTCTCTGTCAAAACAAAATTTTCCGGTCATCCGGTAAGTCTCTCCGATAAAACGCGGATAGCATTTCATCGTATCGACGTAGATCTCGTCACTGATCCCCTTTTCCCTGTAAAAATCATACAGATCAGCTGACGCTTTGAGCATACAGGCAAGTACCCTGACGTGATCAGTATCTTCACCAAGTAACATCTGCAGTTCTTTTAAAGCATTCTGCCTTTCCCCATGCATTCTGAACTTTTTAAGCAGACCGTCGACAGCCTGAAAGTCAAAGCCTGATGCAAATTCCAAAACTCTGCTTTTCATTTCAGACTGCAGGTTTATACTATTGCACAGTGTTGTGATGTCCATCATTTATCGTTCCTTTCTCCGTCCGGATCGAACGTTCCCAGGATGATTGGAGGCTTCTCAATTATCTTTTCCTGTCTTTCATCAAATCATTCCCCAATTATCATAATTGTATCATCGTTCCCCCAAAACACCTGCACCCGATCGTTTCATCCGTCTCAAAAATAGTAAAAAGAGATACCAAAGAATTGCGTTTCCTTTGATATCCCTCTTTTTCTGTGTTTTCTTGCTGTCAGATTACTGAATATACTTTTTATTTGTAATTTACAATCTTACCGAAATCTGCCTTCAAAGAAGCGCCGCCAACCAGACCGCCGTCAATATCAGGCTGTGCAAATAACTCTGCAGCATTGCCCGCATTTACGGAACCGCCGTACTGAATGCGTACTGCTTCTGCCGTTGCCGCATCATAAATCTCAGCGATACACTCACGGATTCCCTTACATACTTCCTCTGCCTGCTCTGTAGTAGCGGTCTTACCCGTTCCGATCGCCCAGATCGGCTCGTATGCGATCACCATGCCTGCTGCCTGCTGTGCCGTAACACCTGTCAGGTCAGATTTGATCTGCAGTCTGATCCAATCCATTGTAACGCCCATTTCACGCTGCTCTAATGTCTCGCCGCAGCAAAGGATCGGTACAAGTCCTGCTTCAAGCGCTTTCTTTACTTTCTTATTGAGAAGCTCGTCATCCTCTTTAAAATAATCGCGTCTCTCGGAATGCCCGATGATCACGTACTTCGCGCCGGCATCTTTGATCATGGAAGCTGAAATTTCTCCTGTGTATGCGCCTTTTTCCTCAAAATACATATTCTCAGCGCCAACTTCCACGTTTGTATCCTTTACAGCTTCTACAACCGGAACGATATCGATCGCAGGCACACAGTATACAACGTCAACATCGTCTGATTTCACCAGATCTTTTAATTCACTGCAAAGCTTTACTGCCTCACTGGGTGTCATGTTCATCTTCCAGTTACCGGCTACGATTTTTCTTCTTGCCATTTTTCTCTTCTCCATTCTTTATTCTTCTATCATCAATGACATTATGGAAGAATGGCTCATCAGAGCCATTCTTTCCGGAATAACTTAGAATATCCTGGCTGATGTCTTTTATCAGCCTGGTTATTCTTTATTCCGTTTTATCGTCTGCCGCTTACTACACGGCGTAGCAGCGGCTTTTGCTCTTTCGACTGTTTATTTATCGTCTGCCGCTACTACGCCGGGGAGTTCTTTGCCTTCGAGGAATTCAAGGGATGCGCCGCCGCCTGTGGAGATGTGGCTCATCTTATCGGCAAATCCAAGCTGGTTAACGGCTGCCGCACTGTCACCGCCGCCGATGATCGTTGTAGCGTCTGTCTCTGCGAGGGATTTTGCAACTGCAATCGTACCTGCTGCCAGTGTCGGATTCTCGAATACGCCCATAGGTCCGTTCCATACAACTGTCTTAGCGGATTTCACTGCATCAGCATACAGTTTAGCAGTCTCTGTACCGATATCAAGGCCTTCCTTATCTGCCGGAATCTTGTCTGCCGCAACAACTTCCACTTCGATCGGTCCATCGATCGGATCCGGGAAATGATCAGCGATCGTCGTATCAACCGGTAAAAGCAGCTTCTTGCCGAGTTTGTCTGCTTTTTCCATCATTTCCCTGCAGTAATCGAGTTTCTCGTTATCTACAAGAGAATTACCAACTTCCATACCTTTTGCTTTTAAGAAGGTAAATGCCATGCCGCCGCCGATAATGAGCGTATCGCATTTCTCCAGCAGGTTGTTGATAACATTCAGTTTATCAGCCACTTTTGCGCCGCCGAGGATCGCAACGAAAGGTCTGACCGGATTTTCTACTGCATTGCCAAGGAAATCGATCTCTTTCTGCATTAAGTAACCAACTGCGTTCTCGCCGCCTTTTTCGGAGATGAATTTCGTAACGCCTGCTACAGAAGCATGTGCTCTGTGGGAGGAACCGAATGCATCACATACATAAGCATCCGCCAGATCTGCCAGTTCTTTACTGAACTCTTCGCCGTTCTTTGTCTCTTCTTTGCCGCGGAAACGGGTATTCTGCAGTAAAACAACATCTCCCTCGTTCATGTCTGCAACCGCTTTTGTAGCAGCATCGCCTGTCACATTGTAATCAGAAACAAAGTTTACCTCTTTTCCCAGTTTCTCGGAAAGTCTCTTTGCAACCGGTGCAAGGGATTCTCCCTCGTTAGGGCCGTTCTTTACTTTGCCAAGGTGAGAGCAGAGGATCACTTTCGCGCCGTCGCCGATCAGTTTGTTGATCGTAGGCAGTGCCGCCACGATACGGGTTTCGTCTGTAATCTCGCCATTCTTTAAAGGTACGTTAAAATCGCATCTTACCAGAACGCGTTTTCCTTTTACATTGATGTCATCTACGGATTTCTTATTCAATCCCATCTTTCTTTCCTCCTATACTAAAAGAAATGCCTGAACGGTTTCTTCTTTTCCTGTCAAATAACAAATAAGATCCGGCCCAACAAGGCCGGACCTTACGATCTTAGCTTAGATTCTTTTCAAACTGCAAATAATTAGCCTAATTCAGCGAAGTATTTGATTGTTCTTACCATCTGGCTTGTGTAGCTGTTCTCATTGTCATACCAGGAAACAACCTGTACAAGATTGTCAGCGCCAACCATGGTCTGTGTTGCATCGAAGAGAGAACCATATCTCATGCCGATTACGTCAGAAGATACGATTTCTTCCTCATTGTATCCAAAGGACTCGTTTGCTGCTGCTTTCATTGCTGCATTGATCTCATCCTTTGTTACAGATTTCTCAACAGTTGCTACAAGAATCGTTGTAGAACCTGTCGGGGTCGGTACACGCTGAGCAGAACCGATCAGTTTGCCGTTCAGTTCAGGAATAACAAGACCGATAGCTTTCGCTGCGCCTGTGCTGTTAGGAACGATGTTGATCGCGCCTGCACGGGATCTTCTCAGATCGCCTTTTCTCTGAGGACCGTCAAGGATCATCTGATCACCTGTGTAAGCATGGATTGTGCTCATGATACCGGATTTGATGGTAGCAAGATCATTCAGTGCTTTTGCCATAGGAGCAAGGCAGTTTGTCGTACAGGATGCTGCGGAAATGATCGTATCATCCTTTGTCAGTGTTGTGTGGTTTACGTTGTAAACGATTGTCGGAAGGTCATTTCCTGCAGGAGCAGAAATAACAACTTTCTTAGCGCCGGCATTGATATGAGCCTGTGCTTTTTCTTTGGATGTATAGAATCCGGAGCACTCTAAAACAACATCTACCCCAAGTTCTCCCCAAGGACAATTGTTTGCGTCTGGCTCTTTGTAAATTTTCAGCGTCTTGCCGTCAACTGTGATGGAATCTTCCCCTGCTGAAACAGTGTCGCCTTTTTCATATCTTCCCTGGGAAGAGTCATACTTGAGCAAGTGTGCCAGCATCTTAGGGCTTGTCAGATCATTGATCGCTACTACTTCGTATCCGTCTGCACCGAACATCTGTCTGAACGCAAGACGACCGATACGGCCAAAACCATTGATTGCTACTTTTACTGCCATTTTAAATTCCTCCTAAACATAAAATTTAATGATTTTATTATATTGTTTCGTCATCCGCAACCTGCAGGCACCACATAAAACTCCCACTGTGCAGTTTCCGCGGCATACAGATTGACAAAATTTTGTCAGCAAAATTATTTTACCTAATTTGTCCGCAAAATTCAAGGTGTAAATCGAAAATATTTGGAAATTTAAGAGAATTTTTCCAATTGCGGGATTTCGCCGCGTGATATGTGGTTGCGATTTGTACTGAAACAAACTATACTGGTAAAAAGTATACCACAAAGGAGGCAAAATTATGCCTGTCACAGCAGATTACCACATGCACTCTTCTTTTTCGGGCGATTCTTCCGCTCCCATGGAAGAAATGATCTTAAACGGAATCCGTCTCGGACTCACACAGATGTGTTTTACCGAGCACCAGGACTTTGATTTTCCCATATCGGAAGCATTTCCGGAAGGTTTTTTTGAAATCAACCCGGATGCTTACCTTTATGATCTTTTGAAATTTAAAAATAAATATGCGGACCAGATCAAAGTATGTTTCGGCGTAGAACTTGGTCTACAGCCTCATCTTTCCAGAAAAAACGCCGCCTTTGCCAAAGCGCATGAATATGATTTTATCATCGCCTCTTCCCATCTGTGCAACGGCCGCGACCCCGGCTTTCCCGCTTTTTATGAAGGAAAAACACAGGAAGAGGGTTACCGCGAATACTTTGAATCCATCTATGAAAATCTGAAAACATTCAGCAACTTTGACGTGTACGGTCATCTGGATTATGTTGTCCGCTATGGCCCTCGCAAAGACGAAGGATATTCCAGCGAACAGTATCGTGATATCATCGATGCCATTTTGCAAAAACTGATCGCGGACGGTAAAGGCATTGAGATCAACACAAAGGGACTTTCAGGCGGACTGCGCGACGTCAATCCCTGTACCGCCATCATCCGCCGCTACAAAGAGCTTGGAGGTGAGATCATCACCGTCGGTTCCGATGCCCACGCGCCCGGACAGATTGCCGCTCATTTTGGCAGAGCTGCCGATATTTTGTCGGCGTGCGGATTCCGCTATTACACGACCTTTGAAAAGCGCAGTGCGGCGTTTCACAAACTATAAAAAAGCTGTCTGCTTCCAAATCAGGCCGAACTATGGTACGATAACAATATAACAACCTGATTCTTTTACACAGGAGGTGGCGCCTATGCCTGTGCCAACAAACGAAAAAGAATACAACGGCTTTTTATTTGACCAGTTATCTCTGATTGAAGAAATAACCGAAGTGGCACAAAAAGAGAATGCCACGGCAACATTATCTGTTCTGGAAAAGAAAAAAAAGCAGGTGGAGAGAAAACTATATCAACAACCGCCGCTCATCAGTGGATGAGTGATCACCCCGCCCCCGAGCACACAGTCGTCTTCATAAAAAACGACAGCCTGTCCGGGGGTGATTGCACGGACGGGGCTATGGAAACTGCACTTTACGCAGTCCTCGCCCGCTTTTTCGATCAGACATTTCTCCCCGCTGTGTGCATAACGGATCTTGGCCAGAACTTCTCTCGGCTCTGACAGCTCTTCGATTCCCATCCAATTCAAACCGGTACAAAACAGCACCTCCCCGAACACATCTTCTGCCTCTCCGATCACGACTTCATTGCTCTGTGCCCTGATCTCGGTGACAAAGACCGGATGACCCATCGCAAGATTTAACCCTTTACGCTGTCCGATCGTATAATGCGTAATCCCCAGATGTTCTCCGATCACGCTTCCATCAGCCTTTACAAACTTTCCTTTCCCCGGTACTGCGCCCGCCGCTTCCCTTTCGATAAAAGCTGCATAATCATTGTCCGGGACAAAGCATATTTCCTGGCTGTCCGGCTTATCCGCCACAAAAAGGCCCTCTCTCTTTGCGATCTGCCGTATCTCCTCTTTCGTGTACGCTCCGACCGGCATCAATGTATGCGCAAGCTGATACTGCGTCAGATTATAAAGCGCATAGGTCTGATCTTTTGCGGCCGTCACGGAATTGCTGACCGCATAACGCCCGTTTGGGAGTCTCCTGATTCTGGCGTAATGCCCGGTCGCGATATAGTCTGCCCCGATTTCAAGGCTCCTTTTTAATAAAGACTCCCACTTGACATAACGATTGCAGGCAATACAGGGATTGGGTGTCTGTCCTGCCAAGTAAGCCGCCACAAAATAATCCATCACCTTTTCTTTAAATTCTTTTTTAAAGTTCATGACATAATAAGGGATCCCAAGCTGCTGCGCTACCCTGCGGGCATCTTCCACCGCAGACAGTCCGCAGCAGCCACCGTTTTGTGCCTGCACCTGCGCATCCTCATCCTGCCAGATCTGCATGGTCACACCGATCACTTCATACCCCTGTTCTTTCAAAAGCCAGGCCGCCACGGAAGAATCCACACCGCCGGACATGCCTACCACTACCCTTTTTCCCTGCTTCATAATCTGCCCTCATTCCTGAACCCGGTCTCAGACTCTCTTTTTCTGTTCCCGGTTTTTTCTTTTATATTCTTCTCCTGCTATTTTCTCTTAATTTCCTGTGATTACTTTTCTCTTATTTCCAGCTCCCGGTTTTTCTATTTGTTTCCCGTTCTTACTTTATCGCCTGTTTTTCTTTCGGCCGCCTGCCGCGTCATTTGTTCTGCTTTTCTTATCTTGTGCATACTATGAAATAACAAGCCTTTTTGTTGGTGTGATATGCAGCGTAAAAATCCTCTCCTGATCGGAACCGCTATCTTGACGATTACCGGACTTCTCAGCCGCTTCATCGGTTTTTTCTACCGTATTTTCCTCTCCAAAGTATTCGGCGCGGAGGGCATGGGCATTTATCAGCTCATCTCTCCGGTGTTGGCGCTTTCGTTTTCCCTGACTGTATCGGGTATGCAGACGGCCATTTCCAAATACGTGGCGAGCGAGACGACGACACACGACTATAAGACTTCCTTTCGTACTCTGTGGGCGGGGTTCGTGCTCTCCATGGCGCTCTCCTTTGCCTGCATGGCTTTTATCTATCAATATGCCGACTGGATCGCCGTAACTTTTCTTCTGGAAGAAAGAACCGCGCCGCTGCTGCGCATTATTTCTCTGTCCATTCCGATGGCTACAGTGCATTCCTGCATCAACGGATATTTTTATGGGATCAAAAAAACCGCGGTTCCCGCCCTGTCCCAATTATCGGAACAGGTCATCCGGGTCGGCTCCGTATATCTCATTTATCATATCTGCATGCGTCATCATATGACGCCTACGATCAATTTCGCAGTTGTCGGCCTCGTCATCGGAGAAAGCGCCTCTATGATCGTCTCCGCTGTCGCTATCATCATGCGTTCTTTCCATGTATTTGGAAAGCCTTCTTATCTTTTGAAAATGGCCTCCCCGGACAGTTCCCGGATCATCGCCTACCGCCGGATCTCCGGAAATCTGCTGCGCCTGGCCGTACCGCTGTCGACAAACCGGATCATCATCAATCTGCTGCAAAGCATCGAGGCCGTTTTCATTCCGAACAGGCTGATGGCGTACGGATTAAATAACGCTGACGCGTTAGGCGTTTATGGTGTATTAAGCGGCATGAGCCTGCCGTTAATCCTCTTTCCGTCCGCAATCACCAACTCGATTTCCGTACTGCTTCTGCCGATCGTCTCCGAAGCGGATGCCAGCGGGAACAGACATACCGTGACAAAAGCGATCTTTAAGTCGATTCAGTACTGCCTGCTGCTCGGTTTTGGCTGTACCGCCGTCTTTTTGCTGTGTGGCCGCATGGCCGGAAGAGTTTTATTTGACAGCGAACTGGCCGGAAGCTTCATCCTTACCCTGAGCTTCATCTGCCCTTTTTTATATATCGCCAGCACTTTAAACAGTATCCTAAACGGACTTGGCAAGACGACACTGACATTTTTCTACAGTATCCTCAGCCTGCTCGTAAGACTCCTGTTCGTCTTCTTCGCCATCCCCGCCTGGGGGATCAAAGGCTATCTGTGGGGCCTGCTCGCCAGCCAGATGGTGCAGACTGTACTCTGCACATTCTCCGCACTGCGTTTCTGCCGGACATCCGACAGGGTAAAGAGGACGATATAGTTTCCTGCTTGCGATTCTTCCATTAATATACTATAATGTATGTGCTTTCGCAAGAAAACAAAAAATGATCCGAAAAAGATATATCAAAATCCGAAAGAAAAGGAGCGTTTTAACCATGTCTTTTCAATATGTGAGTCAACTGCCAACCCCGGATGAGATCAGGGCGGATTATCCGGTCCCGGCACATCTTACTGCCCTAAAAAAACAGCGCGACAAAGAAATCGCTGACGTCATCACCGGAAAGAGCAATAAATTTCTGGTGATCATCGGCCCCTGTTCCGCAGACAACGAGGACGCCGTCTGCGAATATATCAGCCGTCTTTCAAGAGTGAATGAAAAAGTGAAGGACAGGCTGATCCTGATACCCAGAATTTACACAAATAAGCCAAGGACCACCGGCGAAGGATACAAAGGCATCGTGAGCCAGCCCGATCCGGAAAAGAAACCGGACTTTAAAGCCGGACTGATCGCCATGCGCAAAATGCACATCCATGCCATGGAAGAATCAGGTCTCACCGCGGCGGATGAAATGCTCTATCCGGACAACTGGGGGTATGTGGAGGACATCCTCTCCTACGTCGCAATCGGCGCGCGTTCCGTGGAAGACCAACAGCACCGCATGACCGTCAGCGGCTTTGACGTCGCAAGCGGCATGAAAAACCCGACCAGCGGCACACTCTCTGTCATGTTAAACTCCGTCTATGCGGCGCAGCATTCCCATTCTTTTATCTATCGCGGATTTGAAGTAAAGACAAGCGGCAACCCGCTGGCGCATACCGTGCTGCGCGGCGCCGTCAACAAACACGGTCAGAGCATACCAAACTACCATTATGAAGACCTGAACAGACTGCTCGCACTCTACAATGAGCGCGACCTTGTCAATCCGGCCTGTATCATCGATGCCAACCACAATAATTCCAACAAAGAATATGAACAGCAGATTCGGATTGTCAAAGAAGTAATGCACAGCCGGAAACTCAATTCCGACATTTACAAACTTGTTAAAGGTGTCATGATCGAAAGTTATCTGGTGGAAGGCTGTCAGAAGATAGGCGGGGGCATTTACGGAAAATCTATTACCGATCCCTGTCTTGGATGGGAAGCCTCAGAACGCCTGATTTACGATATTGCGGATTATCAATAAAAAGCGCAAGCTTTACAGCTTGCGCTCCAAGAATTTACTACGTAAATTCTTGCCTGTATTCCACTAATGCGCAGCATTCTCCCTGAGGTGTTTTACTTTATTCCCAGTTATTTACTGCGTTAATTCTTGCGTGACTCCCTCCAATGCGCAGCATTCTCCCTGAGGTGTTTTTCTCTGAATTTTCGCAGTGTAATTCACTCGATTCGGAGTATGTCAGTCATCAGAGTCATCCATCACACCAAAAAAGCTCATCCGCGGGGATGAGCTTTTGCATATATTTCTCTGATATGATTATGATTGATATTAGCGTAAATCTGTGTCGTGGAAATATCGGAATGTCCCAGCATCTCCTGCACGCTGCGCAGATCCGCCCCGTTTTCGACCAGATGCGCCGCAAAGGAATGTCTCAGCGTATGCGGTGTGATGTCTGCCTGGATTCCTGCTTTCCGCGCATAATATTTGATCAGCTTCCAGAATCCCTGCCTGCTCATCGGCTGTCCGGAACAGTTCGCAAAAAGGATTTCCGATTTCTTATCTTCCACCATGGATTCCCTTGTACCGTCCAGGTATCTGTCCAGCGCTTCCTTCGCCGCGTTCCCGAATGGGATCACTCTCTCCTTATTGGCATCCTTACAGCGCAGAAATCCCATCTGCAGATTAATATCATAAACTTTCAGAGTGATCAGTTCACTCACACGGATCCCTGTCGCATAAAGAAGTTCCAGCATGGCCTTATCGCGGATCTCTTTGGGAGAATTTCCACCCGGCTGTTCCAACAGCCTCACCACTTCTTCCGGAGACATGATCTCCGGTATCTTTTTTTCTATCTTTGGAGCCTTTAACACCGTGGAAATGTCTTCTTTTACAAGTTCCTCCTGCACGAGATAGTGAAAAAACGCTTTGATCGATGCCACGCTTCTCGAAACCGTGGCTGCCGCAAAATGATTTTCCTCCAGATCATTTACATAAGCACATAATCCTTCCGCTGTCACATCCATAACATCATAAATCTCTTTTGCCGCCATAAAATGCTGTAATTTCTCTAAATCCCGTTTATAAGATAACTCTGTATTATTTGATGTTTTCTTAACATTATGTAAATAAGATATAAATGCCGTAATTTCTTTTTCCATGCATCCGGAGGCCTTTCCAAAATGATTTTATGTCAATGAAAGCAGTGTCCATTTAACATTATAAGCAGATTTTTTGAGAAAAGCAAATGGATTTTTCCCAGATTTTACGGGCATTTCAGATACTTTCCAGGGAAAGCACAACATATCGTCAGATGGTATATTATGTCTACTACATCTTGAAAAAAATTCAAAAAATTTTTAACATATAATAAATGATTTTGGGGTTGACATAACTCTCCAGTGCACAGCCGCAGACAATGACAAAAAGGATTCCCAACAGGCTGATCCCCTTTTTTAACAGAAACTGTTTCCCGACAAGATAACGGCCTTCCAGCCCGTCGCTTTTTCCATACAGCCTCCTGTTGCAGTCCATGCCCCAGTGAAACAAAAGAATATATCCCGGTATTAATAAAATGCCATGCGGAAACATGCCGGCGGCCATGAAAAAAAGCCCCCTGATGCCATACCGGACGACTGCGATCGACAAAATACAGCCTGCGCTGATTCCGAGATAACAGACATACCCGCACACTACCGGAAGCCCTATCATCGTAGAGGCAAGCACGCTGATGACAAGCGTACTCACGACTCTGTGCCTGATGATATATGTAAACAGATAATTGCCGTCAAGCTCACTTCCCTGAAGCCGTCTTAACATGGCAGTATTTAACAGACCGTCCTCTCTCACCCAAAGATCATGCTGCATGTTGACCAGGATGATCCCCAGGAATAAGCCTGTCATAAATAGATACAACAAATAATATGCCCCTTTGTTTCTCTGTCTTGATACCATATACATGCCTTCTTTTCATACATCCTCAGAGACTTCTCTTCACACTAATATATGTCGGCAGGAAGGCATGTATACGCAAATCTTCTATACAGATCACAATGCGTAACGCTTTGTCAGTCACTTCACGTTACAGTACGAAAAAGAACTTTCACTGACGGCAGTATTTATCTTTATAGGCAAGCAGGGCCGCAATTGTCTTGCCATCCTCAATCTTACACTCATAGATCATCTGTACCAGTTCATCAATCCCGTAAGCTTCCACATTGATATACTCATCCTCGTCGAGATTCTGACTGCCGGGTGTTAATTCTGTAGCCACATAGATATCAATCTTTTCATTACAGAATGCCACTGTTGTGCGCAGAGAAAGCAGCAGTTCCATCTTTGCCGCCCTGTAACCGGTCTCTTCCTCCAGTTCGCGCGCAGCGGCATCTTTGGTCGGCTCCTCCACACTCTTTAATCCGCCCGCCGGGATTTCTATCGTCTCCCGGTCCAGTGCATTACGGTACTGTCTTACCATCAGCAGCTTTCCCTCCGGATTCACCGCCACGACCGCCGCCGCTCCATTGTGTCCGATGAAGTCCCACTTAACGATATTCCCGTTGGGTATTTTAACGGTGTCCTGATAATAATTCAGGATAGCGCCTTTTTGCACAAGTGTCCTTTCCAGACGTTCAAACTTTTCCATATCAATCATTCCTGCCTTTCTGCCGCAAACAATGCAACGCTGCAACGCACACTTCTTACACGTCCGATACCGGCACCTTTATTCAGACATTTCTCCCAACAGCTTCTTAACACTCACCAGCTTCACGCACAAAACAAACAGATCTGTTGCCGCCGCCATCTCTTCAGGTGTGGGGAATGTCGGTGCAATACGGATATTGCTGTCTTTTGGATCCTTCCCATAAGGATAAGTCGCGCCTGCACCCGTAAGAACGACTCCCGCTTCCTTACATTTGGCTACGATCTCTTTCGCACAGCCTTCCATCGCATCAAAGGAAATGAAGTAGCCTCCCACCGGTCTGGTCCAGTCTGCGATCCCCAGTCCGTCAATCTCTCTGTCAAGAACATCCAGTACCGCCTCAAACTTGGGACGCAGGATCTCCGCATGTCTCTTCATATGTGCAAGAACTCCGTTAAGATCCTTAAAATATTTTACATGACGCAGCTGATTCACCTTATCATAACCGATCGTGCGGACCGTCATTCCTTCTCTGATCGATTTCAGATTCGCCACAGAAGATGCCATACCGGCAATCCCGCCTCCCGCAAAGCTGATCTTCGAAGTAGAGCAGAACTCAAAAACAAGATCCGGATTTCCGGCTTTTTCACATTCACTCAGGATTTCGAGAATCTCATCCTGTTTATCCTCATACAGGTGATGCACTGCATAGGCATTATCCCAGTAAATCCTGAAATCTTCTGCCGCAGGTTTTAAATTCGCAAACCTTCTGACAGTTTCATCCGAATAGGAAATCCCCTGCGGATTTGAATATTTCGGTACGCACCAGATGCCTTTCACTGTCGGGTCATTGTTCACATACTCTTCTACCAGATCCATATCCGGCCCTGCAGGCGTCATCGGAATCGGGATCATCTCAATGCCAAAATATTCTGTCACCTTAAAATGTCTGTCATATCCCGGAACCGGGCATAAAAATTTCACCTGATCCAGTTTACACCACGGTGTACTACCCATAACACCATGTGTTACGGAATGGGAAACCGCATCGTACATAATGCTCAGGCTGGAGTTTCCGTATACCAATACATTCTCGGCAGGCACTCCCATGATATCTCCCAGCAGCTTCTTTGCCTCCGGGATTCCATCCATCAGACCATAATTTCTGCAGTCAAGTCCATCCTCCGTTTTCAGCACGGAATCGGAATCCAATACATCCATAATACTCATTGTCATATCCAGCTGTGATGTCGTCTGCTTTCCTCTGGACATATCCAGTTTCAGTCCCTTACTCTTTTCTTCCTCAAATTTCTTTTCCAATTCCTCTTTTAATAACACCAGTTCTTCCTTGCTCAACTCTTTGTAGGGCCTCATATGCCAACCTCCATGTATTCATTCTTTCTCTTGTCTGCCGGACTGCATAATTGTATACAATCATACACTGCCAATTATTCTACTACATTCTCACATGGAACACAAGCAGAAATTAAAAAATCGTCACCAGGCAGCGACGATTCAAAGTTTCGGGCTTTTGTGATTCCCAAACGTTAAAAAACTCTGTAGATTTCTCTACAGAGTTTTAAGCACTATTTAGCATAATCGATAACGCGACTCTCACGGATCACATTGACTTTAATCTGTCCGGGATATTCCAACTCAGCTTCGATCTGTTTGGAAATATCTCTCGCCAGCAATACCATGTCAGAATCTGTAATCTGTTCTGGAACTACCATAACACGAATCTCTCTACCTGCCTGAATAGCAAAAGATTTATCAACACCTTTGAAATTGTTTGTAATGTCTTCTAATTGTTTTAACCTGCTTGTATATGTTTCTAATGTTTCTCTTCTTGCCCCCGGTCTTGCCGCGGAAATCGTATCTGCCGCCTGTACCAGACATGCAATCAGAGTCTGCGGCTCAACATCTCCATGGTGAGATTCTACCGCATTGATGACAATCGGTGATTCTTTGTATTTTCTACAAAGTTCAACACCCAATTGGATATGGGAGCCTTCCATTTCATGATCCACAGCTTTTCCAATGTCATGCAGCAAACCTGCACGTTTGGCAACTCTGACGTCCAATCCCATTTCTGCAGCCAGCAGGCCCGATAACTGCGCTACCTCAATAGAATGTTTCAGCGCATTCTGCCCATAGCTGGTTCTGAACTTCATCTTACCGAGTAATCTGACAAGTTCCGGATGAATGCCGTGTACGCCTACTTCCAGCGTAGCTGCTTCACCTTCTTCTTTTATCATGACTTCTACTTCTTTTTGCGCTTTCTCAACCATTTCTTCGATCCTGGCCGGATGGATTCTTCCATCCACGATCAGTTTCTCAAGCGCGATTCTGGCTACCTCACGACGGATCGGGTCAAATCCGGATAAAATAACTGCCTCCGGCGTATCATCAATAATCAGATCCACGCCCGTCATCGTTTCAAGGGTTCTGATATTACGTCCCTCTCTGCCGATGATCCTGCCCTTCATCTCATCGTTTGGAAGCTGTACCACAGATATGGTCGTCTCAGAAACATGATCCGCAGCACATTTCTGAATGGCTGTCACAACATATTCCTTCGCTTTCTTATCTGCTTCTTCCTTCGCCCTGCTCTCCATTTCCTTGATCATAACAGCGGCTTCATGTTTCACTTCATCTTCAACAATTTTCAACAAATAATCTTTTGCCTGTTCGGAGGTTAAACCTGAGATTCGTTCCAGTTCCTGTAATCTCTGCTCATTTAGCTTTGCAATCTCTTCCCGCTGCTTTGCAAGGGATTCCTCCCTGGCAGTCAGGCTTGCTTCCTTCTTCTCAATCGCATCCGCTTTCTTATCAATGTTCTCTTCCTTCTGCTGAACTCTGCGCTCATACCTCTGCGCCTCGGCACGACGTTCCTTGATCTCTTTGTCCAGTTCATTCTTTGTGTGGATCGTTTCTTCTTTTGCTTCAAGCAACGCCTCACGCTTCTTCGTCTCAGCCGTTTTCAGAGCTTCATCAATAATCTCTCTTGCTTTTTCATCCGCATTTCCCAGTTTCGCCTCTACTACCTTTTTACGATAATTTGTTGCCACAACAGCTGTAACCGGTACGGATACAAGTAAAGTGAGGAGTATTGATATGATTGCTACCACAATATCAGGCATTTACAGGAGCACCTCCTTATTTAATTTTCATTGTACATATCTATTATAGAATGCAACGACGGTCAAAACCATGCTTGTACAGGTTTTTTCTGCCGTAAATGAAAACATTCTAATCATAAACCGAAAGCTACAACAAATTAATTCTACCTCGAAAATCATGTTATGTCAAGTAAAAGTGCTCTGGAGATTGCATCTGCATGAAACCCTTTCCTGTATAGAAAAGAGTACATTTTCCGCCTCTCTGCCAGCGTAGCCGTATCATTATGATAATTTTTCTTCAAAAAAATTTCCTGCATCACGGAAAGTTCATCCACCTCGATTCCCTCCTGCGACAGTTCGTCGAAAGTCTGACGGATCAGGTCTTTGCGGATCCCCTTTTGCAACAGATCGTTCTCGATCCGTCTCCGGCTTCTCGTCTGCACGTGGTATTCGATATAATCCCTTGCATACGCTCTGTCATTGAGATAACCGTACGAAGCCACATAAGCAATGGCATCTTCGATCACCTCCTCCGGATATCCGCCCTGCATCAGCTTATCCTCCAGTTGTTTTTGAGTATACGACTTTGTCTTTAACAGATTCAGGCATCGCAGTCTTGCCCGCTTTGGCAGGATCTCACGGAGAATACTCAGATAAATCTCCTCCGGAATATCCGCACCCTGCTTTATCTGAAAACGGCGCAGTTCGCCTTTATACAGTACAATGGATACCTCCTCATCCAATACCACTTTATATCTTCCTTTTGTAATCGATGTGATCTCCGTAACCGTCATTTAAATGCCTCACTTGTCCCGTCCGCCGTATTGATCACGGAGGCCGCTGCCATACTCTCTACTTTTCTCCTTTTTCTTTGGAAGCCTTCTGCGCAGAAGCTTTTTCTCCGGAAGTTTTTGCAGTGTCAGCCTTTTCACCGGCTCCTTTTTCTTTTTCACTGGAATCCGCCCCCGGTGCTTCCAGGTTAAACAGCTCCCTGACCTTCCTGTCGACTTCCCCGCAGATTTCAGGGTGTTCTCTCAGATACTGCTTCGCATTCTCTCTGCCCTGCCCGATCTTGCTTCCACCGTAGGCATACCATGCGCCGCTTTTATTAATAATCCCGTTCTCTGCAGCCAGATCCAGAATATCTCCCACGCTCGAAATGCCCTCTCCGAACATGATGTCAAACTCAGCCTCTTTAAACGGAGGCGCAATCTTATTTTTTACGACCTTGACCCTCGTCCTGTTGCCAATCACTTCTCCGCCCTGCTTCAAAGATTCGATTCTTCTGACATCCAGTCTGACAGAAGAATAGAATTTCAGTGCACGGCCGCCTGTCGTCGTCTCCGGATTTCCAAACATAACGCCTACCTTCTCACGAAGCTGATTGATAAAGACAACCGTACAGTTTGATTTGCTGATAACACCTGTCAGTTTACGAAGCGCCTGCGACATCAGCCTTGCCTGTAACCCTACGTGAGAGTCTCCCATATCTCCGTCAATTTCCGCCTTGGGCACGAGCGCCGCTACCGAATCGACGACAACGATATCGATCGCACCGGAACGCACCATCGTCTCTGTGATCTCAAGTGCCTGCTCCCCGTTATCCGGCTGTGAAATATACAGATTATCCACGTCAACTCCGATATTCCTGGCATAAACGGGATCCAACGCATGTTCTGCGTCGATAAACCCTGCGATGCCGCCGCGCTTCTGCACTTCAGCTACCATATGTAAAGTGACCGTCGTCTTACCACTCGATTCCGGTCCGTAGATCTCTACAATCCTTCCTTTCGGGATCCCGCCCAGCCCCAATGCAATATCAAGGCTTAAAGAACCGGTAGGAATCGTCTCCACATTCATCTGTACGGACGGATCACCCAGTTTCATAACGGCACCTTTTCCATACTGTCTCTCTATCTGGCCGATGGCCGCATCCAATGCTTTTAATTTTTCTTCTCTTTCCATGATCTGCTCTCCTTCTCATAGTAGAACATTTGTTCTTACAATAGATTAAAACAAATGTTCGATTTTGTCAACTGCTTTCTTTCTTTTTTACATGTTACCATTTTATAAGTACCATAAATGACTCTTTGAGCATCCCTCCCCTTATTTTATTTTTTGCTTTGAAATGTTGGCGAGATGCCGGATATGCAAAGCAGAAATCTGACAGAGCACCTTTCTGAAAAAGATGCTCTGTTACATTTTTTAGAATATCTTTAAAAAGTCTTTGTAATCATGATAGGTGACTGTAACCCAGCCCTCATCATAATTGAAACCAATTTCCATGCCCTGTGGTGTGTAGAAGATAATCAGATTGCCTTCTGAACTGAGCAGTTCCGTAATATCCTGATCCGTCATCCATTCCAGCCCTTCCACAGAACCGTTCTGTTCATCGCTTCTGTATCTGAAATCCACGGAAAAATCATCGTTCACCGTAATGATATCCGTATTATCCAGAATCACGCCATTTTGCATATCAACATTAATACTATATAAATAAATAGAATCGAAATAATCTGTATATACATATTCCGAAAAGACGACGCTCAGGACATCCTCAGACATATAAGTCACATATCCTGCCGCAAATGCATTAAAATAACTGGTGTCATCACTCATATAACCGGCATATTCATCTTCATAATATTCTGTAAAAACAGTCACTTCCCCGGCTATAATATCATTGATCTTATCCAGATTCGGTACGTGGCTCCCGACAATAATCGGATATTCCACCCTGATCGATACATTTTCCTCATCCGTATCATATGCGTAGTCTTCCCATTCGATCGAGTACGACAGATCCCTGATATCATCATGCAGCGTATAATACTCATCCGCATCATAGTCGTGATCATATGCATCCATGTCATGATCCGGAATGGCATCCTCGTCCTCTTCTTCTAAACGGTCCGCTTTCTCATAGTCATCTGATCCGTCATTCTCCTCTTCACGGTCATTAAACTGCCCTCGATCATAATCGTCTTTCTGATAAGTATCCTCTTCAAAATAATCTTTATAAAACTCCTTTAAGTACTCTTCATCCCGTCTTTTGGACATCGTTTCGATCGTATGGTAGAGCAGCGCCAAAATTGCGATCAAAAACAGAACAACAATGCCAATGATTACACCGATGATCAATCCCGTTTGTTTTTTTCTGGGTGGCACTGCATATGGACTGTAAGGAGAATACTGATACTGGCCTGCACCGTAGGGACTTCCGTACGGATTTTTCCCATACTGACCGCCGTACTGCTGATTTCCAAATGAACCGTTTGCGCAGGAATTGTTTCCATATTGACCGTTTCCATACGGGCTGTTTCCGTAGGGAGCATTTCCGTAAGTACTGTTTCCATATTGACCGTTTCCACACGCACCATTTCCGTAGGGCCTGATCCCGTACTGGTTTTTTCCATAGGTAGAATCCCCATATTGTGTATTCCCGCAGGGCTGATTCCCATCGGTATTATTTCTGTACTGATCATTTCCGTATACATTGCTTCCGTATTGCTCATTGCCATATGCATTGTTTCCATACTGGTCGTTGCCATATGCGTTGCTTTCATATTGGGCATTCCTGTAAACGCTGCTTCCATACTGATCGTTCCCGTACGCATTACTTCCGTATTGCTCATTGCCATATGCGTTGTTTCCATATTGGTCATGGCCGTATGCATTGTTTCCATACTGATCGTTCCCGTATGCATTGCTCCCATATTGGGCATTCCCATAAGGCGGAGGCCCATACTGGCCATTGCCGCAGGTGCCGTCCGCAGTCTGCTCTCCGGAAAATACGCCGCCGGTATCAACGCTTTCTACATGGATATCCGGTGTCTGATAAATATCGTCTTCTGTCTGCGACTGATAAACATCGGGCGTACCGTAAATATGATCTTCTGACTGTCCCAATTGCGACAGCTGCTCTCGCTCAAACTCATTCATTGCGCTATTCCTGCTCCCTTTTTATGATTTCTTTGCTCCAAAAGTTACTTCGCTGTAATATGCAAGAATGGATTCACGCATCAAAGACAATGCAGAAGAGACACTGCTTTCACGGATTTTCATCCGGCTGCCGCTAAAATGGCATTCTTTCACATTTACACGTCCGCATACGCTGCATGCGATATAAACAAGTCCCACCGGTTTTTCTTCAGATCCGCCTTCCGGTCCTGCGATCCCGGTGATTCCGACTGTCACATCCGCCTTGGTAAAAACCGAGGCACCCTTTGCCATCTGCTTCGCGATCTCAGCACTGACTGCTCCGTGCTTTTCGAGAGAGGCCTTCTTGATTCCCAGCAGTTTACGCTTGGATTTATTGGAATATGTAATATATCCTGTCTTAAATACTTCCGAAACGCCTGAGACATTGATCAGCCTTGCCGCCAGCATACCGCCTGTGCAGGACTCGACTGTACTGACTGTCAGATGGTTCGCAAGCAGCAGATCTACGACCGCCTTTTCCAGGGTCACTTCTTCCTGTGTCGTATAAATATGATTTCCAAAACGGGTCTTTAATTCTTTGACAAACGGCTTGACAAGTTTTTTCGCCTCTTTTTCCTCGTCCGCTCTCGCCGTCACCCGCAGATGGACTTCTCCGGTCTTTGCGTAGGTCGCGATTGTCGGATTGCTCTGTGTATTGATCAGATCCTCTATCATATGCTCTACTTTGCTCTCACCGATACCGCAAATCTTAACGGTCTGAGAATAGATGATTCCCGGCTGTAATGTATTCAAATACGGAATGACCGCATTTTCAAACATCGGAACGAGTTCATTGGGCGGTCCCGGCATAAGAATCAAATGTCTGCCGTTATCCTCCATGATGATCCCCGGCGCCGTGCCGTTAGGATTCTCCAGGACGATACAGCCTTCCGGCACCATCGCCTGTTTCCAGTTATTATC
The DNA here is from genome assembly GCA_947577185.1 of uncultured Lachnospiraceae bacterium. Taxonomy (GTDB): domain Bacteria; phylum Bacillota; class Clostridia; order Lachnospirales; family Lachnospiraceae; genus UBA3282. Next base: position 40,211 of record CANPUE010000013.1, read on the forward strand.
CGTGATCTCCATGCCTCTTTGTCTGAAAAATTCGGCGATCGCCTGTTTGCTCTGTTCATGCAGATACAGTCCTCTGCCGATGGCTGCCGCCGCCGTCTCTTTTGTCAGATCATCCTGTGTAGGCCCAAGACCCCCTGACAGGAGCAGGACATCCGCCCTCGAGAGCGCAGTCCGGATCACCTGCATCAGCCGCTCTCCGTTATCACCCACAACATCCTGATAATAACAGGACAGCCCGAGCCCTGCACACTTTTCCGCCAGATAAGCCGCATTGGTGTTTACGATGTTTCCAAGCAAAATCTCTGTTCCAACCGAAATAATTTCCACTACCATCCCGATAACCATGCTCCTGTTCTTTGTTTGCGTCCGGAACCGTTAAAAGTCAACGCTGTTCCTTCATCACATCTTTATTCTTCACCAGATAGTCAATCAGTGACACCACTGTCAGTATAACGGCAGCCCACGTCACGATTGCCGTCAATAGCCGAATTGCTTCCAAATCCACAACCAGCAGACAGATCATCACCATCTGAAACGTTGTCTTAAACTTTCCCCAGTAGCTTGCCGCGATCACAACCCCGTTATCGGCGGCAATCAGCCGGAAGCCGCTGATGATAAACTCCCGCGCAATGATGACGATAACCATCCACGCCGGGATCCTGTCAAGCGCTACCAGGCAGATCAGTGCGGAACACACCAGCAGTTTATCTGCAAGGGGATCCATAAATTTGCCGAAGTTTGTGACCAGATTGTATTTTCTGGCAATCTTACCGTCCAAAAGATCCGTCAAGCTCGCGATAATGAAAATCGCCAGCGCAATCCACTGATCCATCTCGGTTATGTCAACCAGCAGAAACAAAACAAAAAAGGGGATCAGGATCACCCGGAACAATGTCAGTTTATTAGGCAGATTCATCTTCTAACTCTCCAATCAAATCATATTCATTTGCACCGGTGATCCTGCATTTCACAAAATCTCCGGTCATCAGCTCCCTCTTCGTATTGATAAAAAGAAAACCGTCCACATTCGGCGCATCCTTATAGGTTCTGGCCACATAAACATCCTCATCCGCGACCCTGCCCTCAATCATGGCATCGACGATCCTGCCTTTCATGGAAAGCGCCGCGTCAAAAGCAATTTCCTGCTGCAGCTCCATGATCTGATCCCTGCGTTCTTCTTTGACCTCTTCCGAAATCTGGCCGGGCATCAGCGCCGCAGGCGTATCTTCTTCCTGCGAATAGGGAAAAACCCCCAGACGGTCAAATTCCATTTCGTCCACAAATGCAAGCAGGTTTTCGTGCGCTTCTATTGTCTCTCCGGGAAATCCGGTGATCAGTGTCGTGCGGATACAGATATCAGGAATCTGTGCACGCAGCCTGCCGATAATCGCAGTGATCTGTTCCCTGTCCGTCCGGCGCCCCATTTTCTTTAAGATGGCGTCGTCCGCATGCTGTATCGGCAGATCCAGATAATGACAGATCTTTGGTTCCTCTTTCATGACCCGGATCAGTTCATCGTCAATCTCCTCCGGATAGCAGTACAAAATTCTGACCCAGTGCAGTCCTTCTATGCGGCACAGCTTTCGCAGCAGCTCGGAAAGGCGCTTTTCTCCATACAGATCGGTCCCATACAAAGTGCTTTCCTGCGCTACCAGAATCAGCTCTTTGACCCCGTCAGCCGCCAGTCCTTCTGCCTCTTTTAGAAGCGATTCCATCGGAACGCTCCTGTAAGTTCCCCGCACTTTGGGGATGATACAGTATGTGCAGTGTTTGTCACAGCCTTCCGCAATCTTCAGATAAGCATAATGCCCGCCCGTCGTATTGATCCGCTTTGTATCCGCCAAAGGTTTCTCGTTTAAGTCTCTGTAATGATTCTTTTTACATCCACTGTCTAAAAATTCCTGCAGCGATCCGGCTATTTCCTGTATCGCTGTCGTACCAATGATCAAATCGACTTCCGGAATCTCTTTTTGAATCTCTTCCCGGTAGCGCTGCGCCAGACAGCCTGCCGCCGCAAGCGCCCTGATCCGGCCGCTTTTTCTAAGTTCCGCCATTTCCAGCAGTGTATCGATGCTCTCCTGCTTTGCGTCATTGATAAAGCAGCAGGTATTGACAACGACAATATCCGCTTCGTCCTCATCGTCGGTAAAAGCAAACCCTTTTTCCGCCAGCAGGCCTAACATTCTCTCAGAGTCCACGAGATTCTTGTCGCATCCCAGAGAGACAAATAAAATTTTATCCTTCATCATTTTCCTGAACTTTTATTCCTCGTTATCTTCGATCGTCTCTGTCTCTTCTTCTTCCTCGGTCAGGATCTTAATCTGCGCCTGATTCAGCTCCTCCACCGCGACCGACAGCGGTTTCTTTCCATAAGAGCCTTCCACGAGCGGCTCATCCCCTGCAATGATCTGTCTTGCTCTTTTGGAGGTCGCCATGACAATGGAATAACGGCTGCTTACTACCGGTTCTTCTCCCTCGTCAACATCTTTGTTTACTACTCTCATTAAATCTGTGTAAGATGGATGTAACATTATTTTTCTCCTTTCGCGAGAACGTTCAGTTCCGCCCTGATTGTTTCGATAAATGTCTCATTTCTAAATGGGGTATTATGAGCAGCCGTGATAATCTCATGAAGCTGTTTCACACATTGCTCCAGATCATCATTGACTACAATATAATCGTATTCCTCGACGCCTTCCGCCTCCTCGACCGCGCGCTCCATGCGCTTTTTGATCACTTCCGGGGGCTCGGTGCCTCTGCCTGTCAGACGCCGTTTCAGTTCCTGTGCATCCGGCGGCATCACAAACAAAAGCAATGCAGTCGGATACTGTTCTTTTATCTTTAACGCACCCTGAATCTCAATTTCCAGGATCACATCCCTGCCTTCCATAAGGTGCTTTTCCACATAATCTCTCGGTGTCCCGTAATAGTTGCCGCAGTAGCAGGCATACTCTACGAATCCTCCTTCTGCGATCTTTTCCTCAAACGCATCTTTATTCAGGAAAAAATACTCAACGCCGTCCGTCTCTCCCGGTCTGGGCGCTCTGGTCGTTGCGGAGACAGACAGCGCATAGCCTGCATACTCCTGCACCAGTTTCTTCATCAAAGTACCTTTCCCCGCTCCCGAAAATCCGGAAACAACTATTAATATGCCCTCATTATGCTTCATCTGTATCCCCGCCTTCTGCCTGCGCTCTGCCTGAAATAGTCTCCGGGAGCAGTGCCGACAACACGATCTGACTGTTTTCCATGATCAGCACCGCTTTTGTTTTCCTGCCCTGTGTTGCATCGATTGCCATTCCGGTTTCCTTCGCCTTCTGCACCAGCCGTTTAACCGGCGCGGAATCAGGACTCACGATCGCTATGATCTTTCCGGTATTTACAACATTGCCAAAACCTATGTGAATCAGTTTTCCCAAAATTTCTTCCTGCCTTTGCCCGGTGCTTCATCATTCAATATTCTGAATCTGCTCACGCACTTTTTCAATCTCTGTTTTGAGCTCGATCGCCCGGTTGGAGATTTCCAGATCATTGGATTTCGAGAGGATCGTGTTTGCTTCCCTGTTCATCTCCTGCGCAATGAAATCCAGCTTTCTCCCGATGCTTCCTCCCTGAACCAGATTCTCCTTCGTCGTTTCTATATGGCTCCTTAAACGAACCAGTTCTTCATCCACACATACTTTATCTGCGAAGATGGTTACTTCCATCAGTAACCTGCTCTCATCTACCTGCGCGTCTCCTAAAAGTTCCTTAACCTTATCCTCCAGCTTCTGCCGGTACTCTGTAATGATCTGCGGGGAACGTTTTGTGATATAATCCACATGCTCCAGCATGCCGTCCAGTTTGGAGATCAGATCGCTCCTTAAATTTTCTCCCTCGCGGATCCTGGTTTCCACAAAGCCCTTCAGGGCCTGTCGCAGCGCCTTCTCCAGTAAATGCCAGAGTTCTTCCTCGTCGATCGTCTGATCTTCCATACTCAAAACTTCGGGATATCTGGACAAAGCAGACACCCTGACATCATTGTCAAGTGAGAAGTCCTCCGCCATCTGATCCAGATACTTCATATACTCCGCCGCCAGTTCTTTGTTATATTTCACACAGAGATTGGTATCCGTATAATCTTCATACGCGATAAAAATATCAACTTTCCCTCTCTGAACGTCATTTTTCAGTTCATTTCTGACAGCTGTCTCAAAGAATGTCAGTTTCTTCGGCATTTTGATGCTGACATCCAGATATCTGTGATTGACAGATTTCATCTCCACTGTGATCTTACGGTCTTTCTCAATGATCTCACTCCTGCCGAATCCGGTCATGCTCTTAATCATATCCATCTTCCACTCTTCTCTTATCGTATTTTATTACAAACAACCGATAATATTATAAGATAATAGGAGATTCAAGTCAAGCGAATACTCTGCGATTGAAAACAGGAAGAAAATATTGTAAAATATAAAAATATATTTGAGACAAAGCAAAAGAAAGGAAACGACCTGCCATGGCCTTTGACGGTATTACGATAGCGAACATTGCAAAAGAATTAAACGACACCCTGTCCGGCGGACGTATTTATAAGATCTCACAGCCGGAGCCTGACGAACTGATCCTCACAGTCAAAAACAACAGTTCTCAGTACAGACTGTTTCTGTCGGCGGACGCTTCCCTGCCGCTCATCTACCTGACAGATAAGAATAAGCAAAGTCCTCTGACGGCACCCGGCTTCTGCATGCTTCTCAGAAAGCATCTGCAAAACGCCAGAATCCTCGACATCACGCAGCCGGGATTAGAGCGCATTCTCCGCATCCGGATGGAACATCTCGACGATTTGGGGGATCTCTGTCAAAAAACACTTGTTATTGAAATTATGGGAAAGCACAGCAATATCATCTTCTGCAGACAGGATGACACGATCGTTGACAGCATCAAGCATATTTCCGGTATGGTCAGCTCCGTCAGGGAAGTCCTGCCCGGCAGGCAATACTTTATTCCGCAGACGCAGGACAAGACAGACCCGTTCACACTTTTTGAAAATCCGGCGCAGGACAGTGCGAAAAAAGACTTCGCGGCAAAGCTCGCCTCCATGCCGATGCCTGTCTATAAGGCACTCTACTGCGCCTACACCGGTTTATCTCCCGTCATGGCACAGGAAATCTGCCTGCGCGCCGATATCGACGGAGACCTGCCTGCCAGCGCACTGCCGGAAGCTTCTCTCAGCGCGCTCTATAACGTCCTGACAGCCATCTTAGAACAGATTAAGGACGGGGATTTCACGCCGAACATTATCTATGATAAAAAGGCACCGATTGAGTTTGCCTCCCTGCCGCTGCGCATTTATGCCGGTCAGGAATCCGTCGTCTTTGAAACCATCAGCGAACTCCTGGAACATTACTATGAGGAAAAAAACACCCTCACCAATATCCGGCAGAAATCGGCCGATCTGCGCAAGATTGTCCAGACTGCCCTTGAACGGAACGTAAAAAAATATGATCTGCAGATCAGACAGATAAAAGATACCGAAAAGAGGGAAAAATACCGCATCTACGGTGAACTTCTGAATACTTACGGCTACGGCGTCGCTCCCGGAGCCAAATCCATGGAGGCACTCAATTATTATACGAACGAAATGGTAACGGTTCCCCTTGATGAGACGATGACCCCTTCCGAAAATGCCAAAAAATATTTTGACAAATATGGAAAGTTAAAGCGCACTTACGAAGCGCTCTCAGAATTGACTATTCAGGTCAAACAGGAAATCGAGCATCTGGAGTCTGTCGCCGCCGCACTCGATATCGCCCTGCTGGAGGAAGATCTCGTGCAGATCAAAGAAGAACTGATCGAAAGCGGCTATATCCGCAGAAAGGGCGGAGGCAAAAAAGTAAAGATAACAAGCAAGCCCTTTCATTACCTCAGCTCAGACGGCTTTCATATTTATATCGGAAAGAATAACTATCAAAACGATGAGCTGACATTCCGGCTGGCCTCCGGGAACGACTGGTGGTTCCATGCCAAAGGAATCCCGGGCTCGCATGTGATCATCAAAACGGAAGGGAAAGAACTGCCCGACCGGGCATTTGAAGAAGCTGCAAAACTGGCAGCATACTATTCTAAAGGCAGAGCGCAGGAAAAAGTAGAGATCGATTATCTGCAGAAAAAAAATGTGAAAAAGCCTAATGGTTCCAAGCCCGGTTTTGTCGTTTACTATACGAATTATTCCATGATGATCGAACCCGATATCTCTGATCTGACGCAGCTGTAGCTACAGGCAGGATCACGTATCATAACAGGTGATGTCAAAAAATCTCCCGTTAACATCCGCATTTGCAGATATTAATGGGAGATTTAATTTTCAGGCAATCCCTGTAATTTCCGGCTAAATTGTCTTTTCGGTAAAGAGAGATTTCACATGGTCGATCTCAGACTGTGTGGCCTTCGCCGCCGGCACATAATAGGATTTCTCTCTTGCGATCTGATATAATTCTTCCTGAGACTGCTCACAGGCGTTACGGAACTGCTTTAAAGTCTGTTTTAACTCTTTGTTTTCTGTCTGCGGGATCATTTCACCAAAGCGAACCAGTTCCCCGTTGATTCCTGTCAGCGTATCCGCTACCATTGTTTTTTCCTGCATCTGCATAATAAGCCCTCCATTCTTCTCTAACGTTTAACGTAAAAATTCCATTAACTGCTGCTTGTTCTGCATCGCCGATTTCGCGCCTTTTTCAAAAAACTGCTTTACCTGCGTGTCAGACGCACATTCCGCGTATTCTTTCATTTTGCAGTGTGTTACGTCATAGCCGCCCATGAGATGACGAAGATTCTGTAATTCGAGTTCTGATAAATTTGCCAATTTAGGTTACCTCCTGATATCATTTTTACACCGTCTGCCCGCTCGGCGGACATCACTGTACCTCTTTTAGTATCCCGAATCGGCTGTCATTTATTCATTTTATTTTTTTAACAGATGCATTTTCTTTGCGATACGGACCAACATGGCTCCCTTGGGAAATGCTTTCAATTCTGCCTCATTCACAGCTCCAAATTTCATGATCAGAACGAAATAAATAACTGCTGATATTCCAATTGCGATTACCACGCTGATCCGGTTCAGTTTGATCACATAATAGACACCCTGATAGATCCCGAAGGCCGCCGCACCCATACAGCCTGCGGCCAGTCCGGGTTTGATGTAGGTATTCACGACATTTTCCCGGTATCTCAGCGACCTTTTCACCTCGGCATGATTCAGAATGCACATAATCAGCGAATAGACGATATTGGCAATCGCCAGCGCATACAGGTCCAGATCCGTGAATAATAACAGCATGACGAGAACGACAACCTGAATCACCAGCGCAAAAGACGCATGGACGACGGGAACGTTGACTCTGCCGATCCCCTGCAGTACTGCGTTTGTCAGCGTAGACAGGCCGTATAAAATAACCGTGACCGCCAGCACCCGGATCAGCTCTGAGGCGGCATCGAGCGCCTCTCTGTGCGGATAGATAAACTGCACAATCGGTCTGGCCAGGGCAAACAGACCGACCGCAGAAGGAATGGCTACAAGCATCGTCATTCTTGTCACCTGCTCTACTTTATGTCTTGTCTCTTTTTTCTTTTTCATGGCAAAAGAAGCGGAGATTCCCGGTATGGCGGCGGAAGACAGAGACGAGGCCACAGCGATCGGAATATTAATGATCGTGATCGCCTGCGTGGCAAAAATACCGTACTGGATCGCCACAAACGTTTCTTCCATGCCCTCCACGTCCGTCATGATATACTGATAGATCTTCATATTGACGGCTGTGGAACAGTTATAGATGAACGTACTTAAAATAAATGGAGTAACCGTTGTTATTATTATCCTGAAAATATCTCTGTAGCTTTCCTGAAACCGCGTATGATCCCTCTTGATCCGGTTTTTGATCACACTTCCGTTGACACAATACATACCATACATGAAAAGCAAGGCGATCAAAACACCCGCGCCTGTGCCGAGCGCACTGCCGGAAGCGCCGTAAACCGCCTGTGTGGTCTCCCCTTCGCCCTTCACCATACCGATCAAAAGCCAGGCCGCAAGCATACTGACGGCGGCATTCAGAATCTGTTCGAGAATCTGAGAAATCGAGGTATGAACCATCGAGCCGTGTGCCTGAAAATATCCGCGCAGCACGCCCAACAGCCCCGAAAAGAAAATCGTCGGTGCAAAAACCCGCAGCACCGGCACCGCATTCTCGATATCGACAAGAAAAGGCGCACCAAAAAAAGTGAGCAGAGAGGCAATTCCGCCCACGATTACAACATAAATCAACGCACACTGAAATACCCTCTGGGCATTTCGATATTCTTTATAAGCCAGTCGCTGCGCAATGACTTTCGAAATGGCAGAGGGTATACTGTACGAAGACACCAACAAAATAATGGTATATATATTGATAGCGCTGCTGTAGTAGCCGTTTCCTTCCAGCCCGATAATGCTGGTTAACGGACTGCGGTAGAGCAGCCCAATGATTCTGACGATAATGCCGGCAGCCGCAAGAATGCCGGCCTGAAGCACAAAACTGTCTTTCTTCTTTTGTTGTGCCATTTTCCGTTCCATCCTTTAATACTGCACTAGCCGATCAGCCAGTCATACATTTCCTGATACTTTCTGGCCGACACATGCCATGAGAAGTCCGCCGCCATGGCACGGTCTATGATCTTATTCCACTCTCTTTTCTTATCGTAATAAATACGTTCCGCATAACGGATCGTGTTTAACATTTCGTGTGCATTGTAATTCACAAAACTAAATCCCGTGCCGCTGCTCTCATACTCATTATATGGCACTACCGTGTCTTTGAGACCACCCGTTTCGCGCACGATCGGCACCGTACCATAACGAAGAGACATCAGCTGGCTGAGTCCGCAGGGTTCAAACAGCGACGGCATCAAAAAGGCATCGCTGGCCGCATAAATCTTGTGAGACAACGGATCGGAATAATAAATATTCGCTGAAACCTTTCCGTGATATTTCCAGTCATAGTGACGGAACATATTTTCATACTGTTCTTCACCGGTTCCGAGTACAACAATCTGCACATTGTCCTGGCACAGCTCATCCATCACATACGAGATCAGGTCAAACCCTTTTTGCCCGGTCAGTCTGGAAACAATTCCGATCAACATCGTCTTGTCGTCCTGGTTTAATCCCAGTTCAGCCTGCAGAGCACGTTTATTCTTAATTTTTTCCTTGCGGAAGTTCATCGCATTATAAGGAAATTCTATGTTCGCATCCGTTTCCGGATTAAAATCGTCGTAATCGATCCCGTTCACAATACCGCGCAGATCATTTGTTCTGGCACAGAGCAGACCGTTTAAGCCCTCCCCATAGAACGCTGTCTTGATCTCCTCCGCATACGTATCGCTGACAGTTGTGATCGCATCGGCGTAGACAAGGCCGCCCTTTAAGAGATTAGCGTCTTTATAGGCCTCCAGCTTGTCAGCCGTAAAGAAATACTCCGGCAGTCCGGTGATCTCCCTTACTTCTTTCACGTTCCATTTTCCCTGGAACATCAGGTTGTGAATGGTCATAGCCGTCTTGATGCCTCTGTAAAATTCTCCGCCCTGGAATCGTTCTTTCAAATAAACAGGGATCAGTCCGGTCTGCCAGTCATGACAGTGGATCAGGTCCGGCCTGAAATCGATCACCGGCAGGATCGAGAGTACGGCTTTACAGAAGAACGCATATTTCTCAATCTCAAACAACGCATTGTCACTGTACGGCTTAAACCCATTAAAGAAGGATTCATTGTCGATAAAGTAATATTTCACCCCGTCAACTTCCGCTTCCAAAATGCCGACATATTCATTTTTCCAATGAAAATCCATATAAAAATGTGTTTTATACTGTAGTACATCCTTCATTTTCTGTGACATACAGGTATACTTCGGCAAAACAACTCTGACGTCAAAATACTCTTTATCAATACATTTCGGCAAAGAACCGACAACATCCGCCAGACCGCCCGTTTTAATAAATGGAACCCCTTCCGATGCAGCAAATAAAATCTTCTTCATGAATCAACCCTCCAAAACACTGTTTTGCTTATTTTATTTCTGTTATTATACCTCATTTCGGATGGTATTGAAAGGATTAATTTGTATTAAATGTAAATTACACTGCATATTAATTGCCGAAATTTCTGTACTGCAGACGGATCTTATCTGCGATCAGCGCAATAAACTCGGAATTGGTCGGTTTTCCTTTCCCCGTATTGATCGTATAGCCAAACAATGCATCCAGCGTTTCCATTCTGCCTCTGGACCATGCTACCTCGATTGCGTGTCTTATGGCGCGTTCCACCCTGCTTGGAGTCGTCTGATACTTACCAGCGATTGTAGGATAGAGAACTTTCGTGATCGACCCAAGCATTTCCACGTCTTCCACGGACATCATAATCGCCTCCCGTAAATACTGATAGCCCTTAATATGAGCCGGAACACCGATCTCATGTATCATATTGGTGACATCTTTTTCCAGATCATGCAAAACAGGCTCCTTTACGGCATCCTGTATCACGACCGGTACATCCTCCTGCTTCCCTGAAGGTACTGTTATCATAATCTGAAATTCTTTATCCCCGCTCATCAGATTGTTCAGAATCTGATAGACTTTCTCATTATCTCTTGTTACGGTTAGATTCAACTGTTCCATAAAAATCACCATGCCTTTCTCTCAGCCTGCAAATTTGAGTGCGGATCCGGTCCGCAATGCGCATGCGCCATGCACAGGCACAAATTTGCATTGTCCTGGCAACATCACGCTAACAATATTATAAACAATGGTGAAGCCCTATGGAATATTTAGGCATCGCACAATCTCATAAACCGTCACTGTACCAGCATATTTTCAATAAAAATTCCGTACCCGCTCGTCGCATCCTGTACCAGTACATGCGTTACCGCGCCGACCAGTTTCCCGTTTTGCAAAATGGGACTGCCGCTCATTCCCTGAATGATGCCGCCGGTCAGGGTCAGAAGTTCTTCATCCGTGATCTTAATAACAAGCCCCCTGTTGATGTTGTCGTCTTCGAGATGGAGTTCCTGTATTGTGATGTCATACAGCTGCGGTTCTCCTGTAACGGAACAGATGATCTGTGCCGGACCGATCTCCACCTCCTGCTTTAGCGCGATGGGAACTGCCTCATGAGATGTCTGCTGCACGACGGCATCGTCACAGACCCCGAAAATCCCTTCCGCCGTATTCTCCATGATCTCACCGATGATATTCTCATTGTCATATTCGATATACCCTGTGAGTTCTCCCGGCGAGCCGCCTTTTCCCTTCGTGATGCCGACAATTTCCGTCTTGTACAAAGTACCTTCCTCAAGCCGCATGAGCGTGGACGTATCAACATCATTGATGCCGTGCCCAAGCGCGCCGAAACTGTCATCCGTATTGACATAGGTCAGCGTACCGATCCCCTGTGCGTTATCTCTGATCCAGATCCCAAGCTTCCACTCCCCGCTCTGGTTGCCTTCCGGCTTTATCTTAACTTCTGTCGTTTCCTCCCCCCGCCGCAGGGTCATGATCATCTCTTCCCCCGCCGAGTCTGCTATCATCTGCACGAACTGTTTTTTATTTTCTACTTTTTCCCCGTTTACGTCCAGAATATAATCTCCGGTCTGTAAAATATACTTTGCGGGTGAGATAGTCTCCCCGCTTTCGTTTTCAAATTCTCCGATACCGACTACCAGAACGCCGTCCGTCTTGACATAAATACCGACCGGCATCCCCGATGGAATCAGCGTCTTATCCTGTATCACCTGAATGTCAACACTCTTATAAGGAAGGATCCCGAACAGTTTCAGATTGATCTTGTAATTATCAATCTGATTCGCCCTGACCGTGACCCCTCTGGAAAAATTGACATGAAGGCTTTCCACCCCTGTGGAGAGGCTTTCCACCGCTTCCTGATAGATTTCACCGGACACCGGAACATGAAAATCCAGTTCCTGCTCGACTCCCGCACGGATCTTGATCGTGGAAGGCACCTTTTTCCAATAATCAATGTACACTGCCAAAAACAGCGAGAACAAAGCGGCAGCCAACAGGATATATAAAAATCTGCGATAATTCTTTAATTTAGCGTCCGTCATTTCCGTGTTCCTTTCCCAATGCAGTAAAAAGCTTACGCCTGTCCTTTCTACCGCCATGAATAAACATACTAAAAAAGAACATACGAATGTATGTCCCTTTTAGTATGTGAAAAATATTTGATTTTAATTTAATATTGTTTTGATTTTGTTGCCAAATCTTTCATTTCTTTTGCATTATTCAACACATTCTCCGTTATAACAGCACCTCCGAGCATTCTGGCGACCTCTTCTATACTCTCTTTTTCATCCAGCTCCCGGATTTTTGTAGCCGTCCGCTCTCCGGAAACAGATTTTTCAATCTGAAAATGAGAATCTGCCATCGCAGCGATCTGCGGAAGATGCGTGATGCATATCAGCTGGTGTTTCCTGCCCAGAATCCCCATTTTCTCGGACACTTTCCATGCCGTCCTGCCGCTGATCCCGGTATCGATCTCGTCGAAGATCAGCGTATCGATCTCATCCTTATCCGCCAGTACGGTCTTGAGCGCCAGCATGATCCTTGACAGCTCACCGCCGCTTGCAATCTGAGCCAGCGGTTTTGGCGACTCTCCCGGATTCGTGGAAATCATAAAGGCAGTCTCATCATAACCGTCCGCACTGATTTTTTCCTGCACAGGCTTTACTGCGATCTCAAAGACAACATCCATAAAATTCAAATCTATCAAAGCTGCTTTCATGGATTCCGCCAGCTTTGCGGCATTTTTCCTGCGGATTCTGGACACCTCGCCGCATCTGCGCAGAAGTTCTTTTTTCAAAGCCGCTTCCTGTTCTTCAAGCTGCTTTCTGTAATCATCATAATTCTGATAACGATCCAGTTTTTCCTGCAAGGTATCCTGATAGGACAAGATGTCTTCGATTGTATTGCCGTATTTGGATTTTAATCTGTTGATCAGATCAAGTCTCTCCTCAGTCTTTGCAAACAGTTCCCCGTCAAATTCCAGATCGGACAGATAGTCCGCCGCCGCCCTGTTATAATCATTTAGCAGTGCATCGATATCAAGAAGCTGTTTTTCAAATTCCTGCAATGTCTCATCATACGATGCCACCGCACGAATCTCTTTGAGCGCTCTCCCGATCGCGTCTCCCGCCCCGCCGTTATCATAACCGCTCATCTGATGGGCGTTCGTCAACGCTTCCTGAATCTTTTGCCCGTTGACGAGCCTCCTGTAGTCCTTTTCGAGCGCTTCATCTTCCCCCGTCATAAGCGCCACCGACTCGATCTCCTGTAATTCAAATTCAGCCAGCGCGGTCTCCTTTTTTCTGATCTCCTCATCCACATCATTTTCTGCAAGCGCCCTTACGACTTCTCTGTATTTCCGGTAACATTCTCCAAGACGCTCCTTTGGACGGCAGAGTTCTTCCTTCGCATAGTCATCCAGAATCTCCATCTGTTTCGTCTCTTTCAATAACGACTGGTGTTCATGCTGCCCGTGAATGTCAATCAGAATCTCAGAAAGCATCCTGAGCTGTTTTACGCTGACTGTCTCGCCTCCGACTTTACACAGAGATTTGCCCTGCATGATCCGTCTTTGCAGGATCACCGTTCCGTCCTCTTCTATCGGCAGTTCGAGTTCCCGTATCCGCGAAAGCTGCTCTTCCTTTTCAACTTGAAATACCAGTTCGATCAGGGCATAGTCCGCCCCGGTACGAATCATATCTTTTTCCGCTTTTGCGCCGAGCGCAAGGTTTACAGACCCGATAATGATCGATTTTCCGGCCCCGGTCTCTCCCGTCAGTATGTTCAGTCCGTTTCCGAAATATACTTCCGTTTCGTCAATTAATGCAAGATTCTTTACATGTAAGCTTACTAACATAAAATTTTAATCACCTGTCATTTTCTTTATTTTATCCATAACAAACGCCGCTTCTTCCGCAGTCTTTATCACGATCATGATCGTATCGTCTCCGGCAATACAACCCAGAATCTCCTGCATTTCCATCGCATCCACCGCTGCAGCAACAGCCATCGCCATACCGGAAACCGTTTTCATGACCAGAATATTCTGCGCCCTGTCGACAGAGACATAGCCATCCCTGAGGACGCGGATATATTTATCGCCAAGCAGGCTGTCCTGTCCGGTGCGGAGAACATACTTCTGTCTGCCGCCCGTACCCGCTGTTTTAGACAGCTTTAACTCTCTGATGTCTCTGGAGACCGTCGCCTGCGTTACCTGATAGCCTTCTTTCTTTAATCTGTCCGCCAGTTCTTCCTGCGTCTCAATCTCTTCCCTGCTTATCATTTCGATAATCTTTTCCTGCCTGCTCTTTTTCACACTACCCCTCCATTAATCAACCATCTTTTTATGCAGGATTTCTAAAAAGCTTTCCGTATTGAGTTTCAGGATTCCCGTTGTCCTGGACGCTCTTTTGATCACAATTTTATCGCCCGTACGCAGGACAATTTTGTGTGCACCGTCAAAATTTGCCTCTACCGTCTGCACCGTCTTCTCTCTTCCCGCCGGGATCTCGATCCTGACCTCATCCTCCGGCGAAAGAATGATGCTTCTGTTATTGAGTGTGTGCGGACAAATCGGTGTAAGCAGAAGCAGGCTTGCTCCGGGCTCCACGATCGGACCGCCCGCCGACATATTATATCCGGTGGAACCGGTCGGCGTTGCCACGATCATGCCGTCACCGCTGTATCCGTTTAAAAACTGTCCGTTCACATAAATATCGAACTGTAAAACCTGCATCGGGCCGCATCGGGATATGACGATATCATTTAAGGCATAATGGTGTTCCTGATCTGCATCCTTTAAATAAGCCCTGCCGGAAAGCATCATTCTGTTCTCGATCATATACTGTCCGCTAAGGAGCTTCGAAAGCGCATTCTCGATATTGCCGATCTCCACCTCGGCCAGATACCCCAGCGTGCCAAGATTCACGCCAAGCAGAGGGATGTCGCATTCCCGCATATCCTGCGCCGCTTTTAACAGCGTACCATCCCCGCCTAAAACGACCGCACATTCCATGCCCGCGGGCACCTCAATACGCTCCCTCGTCCTGTCACTCACCGCACAGACTGCTTCTGCGCCGTGCGCACGCAGGTATTCCGTGATCCGATTGGTATAAATTCCTTCCGGATCTTTCACCCTGTTTGTTATCAGGAAAAAATGTTTCATGCCAGTTCCTTCTCTGCTTTCCTTACGATAGGCAGGATGATCTGTTCCATAGATTCCTCCCTGTCTTCCGTGAGAATTTGCTGCAGTTTTTTTTCTGCCTCCGCCTCTGACCACGTCCTGATCTCTTCCGGCAGATCCTCTTTTTTCTCAAGATAAACCAGATACTCAATATTTCCTTCCGGGCCCTTGATCGGTGACCAGGTAAGACCCTTTACTGAAAAACCGATCAGTTCCGCATAGGCAACGACCTTGCGGATCACTTCTTCGTGAACGGCCGCTTCCCTGACTACGCCTTTTTTCCCGACTTTATCCCTTCCTGCTTCAAACTGCGGCTTGATCAGGCAGACCATACGCCCCGTTTCCTTCAACAGGTTTCTCGCCGGGATCAGGATCTTCGTCAGAGAGATAAATGAGACATCCACTGATGCAAAATCCAGTCTGTCCGCTATGTCCTCCGGCTTCATATAGCGGAAATTCGTCTTTTCCATGCAGACAACCCGCTCATCCTGCCGCAGTTTCCAGGCAAACTGTCCGTGCCCGACATCAACGGAATAGACCTTTGCCGCTCCGTTTTGCAGCATACAGTCCGTGAAACCGCCGGTAGAAGCGCCGATATCCATACAGACGGCATCTGTTAACAAAATGTCAAACTCCTCTATGGCCTTTTCCAGTTTAAGCCCGCCTCTGCTGACATATTTCTGATGGTTCCCTCTGACTTCAATATGAACTTTTTCCTCTTCAAACGCGGTGCCTGCCTTGTCTTCCCGCTGCCCGTCCACAAAAACATTCCCTGTCATGATAACGGCCTTCGCCTTCTCTCTTGAAGGCGCAAGCCCCTGCCTGACAAGCAATATATCTAATCTTTCTTTCATTTTTATATCATCCGTCATTTGCGGCGTCTGCGTTCCGCCGTGATCTTTTCTACGATGGAATCCGCATCGATGCCAATCTCCTGTTTTAAAAGTTCCACATTGCCATGCTCTACATATTCATCGGGAATCGCAATGCAAAGCACGTCCGTCTTTGTATGTAAAGAATCCACACAGGCCCTGACCTTCTCACCAAAACCGCCGCTTGCTACATTTTCTTCTAACGTCACAATTAATTTATGCTTTTGGCAGGCTTCTTTGACCGCCGCCTCATCAATCGGCTTCACAAATCTTGCATTGGTAAGGGAACAGGAATGTCCCATTTCCTTTAACTGTCTGCGCACTTCCAAAGCAACTTTGACCATACTGCCGACTGCTAAAAGCATAATTTCCTTTTCCTCGTAAATCGGCTCGCTCTTTCCATATACAACAGGCTCTCTATATTCTTTCAGGCCGTCAAACGCTTCCCCGCGAGGATAACGGATCGCGACCGGAGCCGCAAATGCGACCGCGAATTTGATCATATCAGAAAGCTCCCATTTATTTTTGGGCGCCATAATATGCATATTGGGAATCGAGGAAAGATAGGACAGGTCAAAAATACCCTGATGGGTCTCCCCGTCGCTTCCGACAAGCCCTGCCCGGTCAATCGCAAAAATAACAGGCAGATTCTGAATACAGACATCGTGGAGGATCTGGTCATATGCCCTCTGCAGGAAGGAGGAATACACCGCCACGATAGGTTTCAGGCCACCCGCCGCCAGTCCCGCGGCAAAAGTAACTGCATGTTCTTCCGCGATCCCCACATCAAAAAAGCGGTCAGGATACATGTTGCGGAAACGTTTGAGTCCTGTCCCGTCCGGCATGGCCGCCGTGATGGCCACCACTTTTTCATCCCGCTGTCCAAGTTTACACATTACAGTGGAAAAAATATCCGTATAATTTGCCTTTGTCCGCGGCTTACTGGGAATCCCGGTCTCAATCGTAAACGGCTCTGCCCCGTGAAACCTCGCCGGATGGCGCTCCGCCGGAGCGTATCCCCTCCCCTTTTGTGTAATCACGTGGAGCATGACCGCTCCTTTTATCTTTCTGGCCTCCTTAAACATACGCATCATTTCCGTGATGTTATGACCGTCCACCGGTCCGAGATAGGTAATCCCCATATCTTCAAAGAACATTCCCGGCACGACCAGATGTTTAAAACTGCTCTTTGCACGGCGGATCTGGGATACGACTTTGTCGCCGTACCTGGATTTTCCATGCAGAGAATTGTACACGCCTTCTTTTAAGTCCAGATACATATCCGCAGTCCTGATATTGTTCAGATATTTCGAAACGCCGCCCACATTTTCAGAGATCGACATGTTATTGTCATTGAGAATAATGATAAAATTAGTTTCCAGTCTGGATGCATTATTCAGCGCTTCATAGGCCATTCCGCCCGTCAGGGAACCGTCACCGATCACGGAAACAATCGTGTTTTTCCCGCCTTCCAGATCTCTTGCTTTGACCATGCCAAGCCCGGCTGAGATAGAAGTGGAACTGTGTCCCGTATCAAAACAGTCGCAGTCGCTTTCTTTGCGTTTCGGAAAGCCGCTGATACCGCCGTATTTGCGCAGATTGACAAAAGCCTCTCTGCGGCCGGTGAGTATCTTATGGGTGTACGACTGGTGACCCACGTCCCATATAATCTTATCTTCCGGCAGGTTCAAAGACAGATGCAGCGCCATCGTCAGTTCCACTGCCCCCAGATTGGAACCCAGATGTCCTCCGGTCACACTGATTGACTGGATCAGAAACTGTCTGATCTCTTCCGCCAGAGCATTATAATCCTCCGGTCTGATCTCCTTGATATCATTAGTCTTTTCTATTTGTTCAAGAAACATAATATACCTCTTATTATTTTTCCCTGTAAATCAACTGTTCTGCCAGTTTCTCCAAAAACAGATTTCTCGATGGAAAAGAAGACAATAGCGCAATCGCTTCTCTGGACAAGCTGCGTACCATTTCCTGCGACTGATCCAGTCCATGCATCGTAACAAATGTTATTTTATTGTTTTTTGCATCACTGCCGACAGGTTTTCCCAAAATCTCCTGACTGCCTGTTACATCCAGAATATCATCCTGGATCTGAAACGCGATACCGATATTATAAGCACATTTCTCCACATCGGCAATCTGGCGCTCGTCCGCACCGGCAAGAACCGCACCGCACATCATCGCACACTCTATGAGCGCTGCGGTTTTGTTCTCATGGATAAAAAGAAGCATGTCCGGTGTGACAGTATCCTGCTTTTTTTCCGCCTCAATATCAGCGCACTGTCCGCCGATCATGCCATAGATCCCCGCTTTTTTGCCCAAAATTGTAAGCGCGGCAGCAACTCTTTTATACTCTTCCAGACTCCGCGCCTCTTCAAATGCCCTGCAGGCAGTCTCAAACGCATAATTGAGCAGACCATCTCCTGCCAGCACAGCCATTCCCTCACCGTACACGACATGTGTCGTCTTACGGCCCCGTCTGTATTCGTCATTGTCCATCGCCGGCAGATCGTCATGCACAAGGGAATAATTATGTATCATTTCCACTGCTGCCATAAAAGAATCCGCCAGTCTGTCCGTACCGCCGAACATCCGATAAGTCTCCGAAAGCAGCATGGGACGCAGTCTTTTACCGCCTGCCAGAATTGAATAGTTCATCGCTTCGATCACAGTCTTCTGAAATCCCTCTTCCTTCGGCAGAAAAGATTCCAACACCGCTTCGATCTGTTTCGTTTTCTCTCTTAACGTCTCCTCAAAATTCATCCAGTTCACCATTTTCGTTTATTTTTAAAACCTGTTTTTCCACTCTGTCAATCTTTTCATTACAATATTTCAGGAGTTTCATACCCTCTTTATAGACCTGAAACGATTCTTCCAATGTGATCTCTTCCTCTTCCAGACGGTCTATCGTCTCTTCGATCCGGGCGAACGCTTCTTCGAGACAAATCTCTCTCCCGGCTTCCTTTTCTGCCTGTGTGTCCTTATTTACTTTCCCCATATCCATACCCTTCATCTAACCGCTGTCTGTCTGTCACCTCTGTATGAAGAATGCCGTCTTTGACATACACCTGCAGTTTATCTCCCGTTTTCACCTGACCGATCCGGCAGACCGTCCTGCCCTGTGCGTCTGCGGCATAGGCATATCCCTGATTTAGTTTTTCAAGCGGAGAAAGACCTTTCATCCGCTCAATATAAAGCGAAAAACGATGCCTTTTATCAGACAGCTTACGCGTCATACTGTTTTGCAGCGCCTCTTCAAGCTGCATCAGATTCGTTCTCTTTTCCCGTATCTGATTCGCCGGGCTCAAATATTTCAGCTGCATCTGATAATTACCGAGCCTGTTTCTGTCCCGCTCAATGCAGGTCCGGCAAAGATGCCGCATCGTATAGGCGTATTCACTCAGTTTTTCTTCAAACTGATCGATATCATAAACTGCCAGCTCCGCCGCGGCTGATGGCGTCGGCGCCCGCAGATCTGCCACAAAATCCGCTATCGTCGTATCTGTCTCATGCCCGACTGCTGATATCACGGGAATCGGACAGTCAAAGATTGCCTGCGCTACGGCTTCCTCATTAAATGCCCACAGATCTTCGATGGAACCGCCGCCTCTGCCGACTATGATCGTGTCCACTCCATAATGCTCCATCGCATGAATACCGTTTACGATACTGCCGACTGCCTGATCCCCCTGCACGATCGCCGGATAAAGTATGATCTGTACATAGGGATTCCTTCTCGATGCGATCTGTATGATGTCGCGCACCGCGGCGCCCGTCTGTGCAGTAACTACGCCAAGGCGGCTGATATAACGGGGAATCGGCTGCTTATATTCTTTTGCAAACATCCCGCGTTCTTCAAGTTCCTCCTTGAGACGCTCGAACCGCTCATACAAAGCCCCCGCACCGTCCTGCCTGATCTGTCTGGCATAAAGCTGATATTTTCCGTCCCGCTCATAGACATCAATCGTACCGTTTACGACAACCTGCTGTCCCTCCGCCATCCGGAATAGCAGACCACCCCGGCTGCCTGCAAACATAACGCATGATATCGTTCCTTTTTCATCCTTTAATGTAAAATAAATATGTCCAGAGGAATGGTATTTACAGTTGCTGACTTCGCCTTTAACGGCAATAGACTGCATCATAAAGTCCTGCGTGAACATATTTTTTATATAAGAATTAACCTGCGCTACCGTATATACATTCTGCATCATAACACCCGAATCATGCAAATTTCGCCAAAATGCCGTTGATAAAACCTGAAGATGCATCCTGTCCGAATTTTTTGGCCAGTTCCACCGCCTCATTGATCGCTACGCCGGTCGGAACCTCTTCATCATAAGTAATCTCATAGACTGCCAGCCGCAGAATGGTCAGATCCACTTTCCCCATCCTTGTAGTATCCCAGTTTTCGGTCTTTTCATTCAGCATTTCGTCAATCTTTGTCAGCTGTTCCACGATCTTTTTGTACTTGGATGAAATATATTCCGTGTCCTTCTCATCTGCCTCACAGGTATCTTCAAAAAAAAGCTGTTCCTGCTCCGGCATCTCTTCCAGACTGTTAAACTCAATCCGGAACAGCAGTTTAAAGATCTGTTCTCTCAATTCTCTTCTGCTCATCTAAACACCTGTCACGCCCTATCTGTCTTTCGATACGTTAATGCCGGCAATGCGGATATTCACATCGGTCACTTCCAGACCGGTCATGTTTTCCACCGCATTTTTTACTTTGGTCTGTACTCTCTGACAGGTTGCCGGGATATTAAAGCCATACTCTATCATGATCGCCAAATCCACTTTTACTTTCTTCTGTATCACCTCTACCCTGGTTCCTCTGGCAGCATTTTTGACACCCACTCTGCTTAAAAGTTCATTGGTCATGTTGCCCGATAACGCTGCGACACCTTCCACCTCTGTTGCCGCCAACGCCGCAATCATGGCCACCACATCATCCGCGATCTTCACAGAACCGATCTTTTCGCTCTCTTCTTCCGAAACCTCATACATATCTTTACTCAATTCCTGCTCCATACCCATACCATACCTTTCTTTGCGTTTTCTCAACACCCTGTCTGGTTCAGTATAACAAAATTTATTTGATTTTTCAACAATCTTATAGCCAGAAACTCATGCTGTACTGTTCTTCACTGTCCGTGTAGGACACTACGCCGTCCTCACTGTCCAGATAATGGAAGATCTCCTGATTCGTGATCAGCATCTCCTGCATCTGCCCGTAAATTTCGGCAGAAGCGCATTTCAGGGTCACGTAAGCATTCCCTCTCTCATAACCATCCGCAAAAATACCCGCAAGCTGCTCTTTATCCAGTGAGGTAAAATAAAGCCCCTCTCTGACATAATAATTCGCTTCCATAGAAGCACACTGCGGAAGTTCCACCACGTTGTCAATCTCGTGTGTCTTACACAGCTGTTTCGTTGTCACGCATAAATAATCGTAATTGATTGACGGCATCTTTTTTTCGGGGAAGTCTGCCGTTGCCCCCACCGCCTGATAGGAGGCATCTCCCCAGGTGGTGTCCACATAATACCAGCTGCCGTCTATCCTGACAAGGTTCCAGGCATGTCCCTCTCCCGCAGACACTCTTCCGAGCACAAGCGTAGCATATATGCCCGCTTTCTGCAGAAGGTACTGAGTCGCTTTGGCATAACCCTGACAGACGGAACTGCCGTTTAGAAAAACGGAACAGATATTCTGGTTATTTTCCGATTCGGCATCATATTCCGTATGAAAAATCAGATACTCATAAATATATTTTACCGTCTCATATTCATCTGCATTCTCCGGCAGTCCTTCCAGACACTGATTTACATAAGTTTCGATCTGCTGCCGCTTTTGGTCAATCTCCGGTCCCTCCATCTGATAGGTCCCTGTAAATGTGATTTTTTTCAGGATATCCCCCAATGTATACTGGGTATAGGTGTACCCGTCCACATAAAAGATCTCCGGATGGTCATTTAGCACACATTGAAAGATGCGCGCAATCTCATCCTGATCCATACTGGAAAGTACCACATTCTCCTGAAATTCTGTAAGCGCCCAAAGGATCTCGATGTAGATCTCCTGTTCCGGCTGTGTGAGATGCTGATAAGCATAAGAATCTGTCTGCTTCTCTTTCAGCAGTACGCGCACCTGATCAGTCAGTTTAACTGCTTCATGGGAAACTGCCTGTGCCTGTCTGGGTGAGGCCTCCACTTTCTCCACAGTGATGGCATCCGCCTCTTCCCGCATGGTGACAGACGGCGTTTTTTCCAGCAAAACATAGTCGGCCGTTTCCGCGCCTCTTGCACCGCCGCCAAACTGGTAGGCAAGACACCCGGCAAACATCATGATGCTGATGAATAAGAACAAAATCTTTTTCATGAAAATCCTCCATTCCTGTTCCGTCCGCATATCAGAGCGCAGGCACAGCCGAAAGATGAGTCTGGTCCATTTATCTAGTTCCTGCCAAACTCAGAAAGGATCAGGCCGCTGTTTCGTTCGACCGTCATGCCGATGCTCCACTGATTGACAAATAATAAGAGCGGATTTCCTTTCAGATCCCTGATCTTTTTCATATCGGAAGTGCCTGTAAGCGCATCCAGATCAATCTCATCGTTCTCAATCCACCTGATATGTTCATAGGGCAGATTCTCCAGACGGATCTCTACATTATATTCATTCTCCAGACGGTACTTCAAAACATCGAACTGCAGTACGCCCACAACGCCTACGATAATCTCTTCCATCCCTGTATGAAACTCCTGAAAGATCTGGATCGCCCCTTCCTGCGCGATCTGGGTGATACCTTTGACAAACTGCTTTCTTTTCATCGTATCGATCTGGCGCACTCTGGCAAAATGTTCCGGCGCAAAGGTCGGAATCCCTTCATATTGAAACTGGTCTTTCGGCATACATATTGTGTCTCCGATCGCAAAGATACCCGGATCAAAGACACCGATAATGTCCCCGGCATAGGCTTCTGTCAGAATCTTGCGCTCATCTGCCAGGATCTGCTGCGGCTGTGAGAGACGCATGACCTTACCGCCCTGCACATGCTTTACTTCCATGCTGGCCTCATATTTGCCGGAACAGATTCGCATAAAAGCAATCCTGTCTCTGTGCGCCTTGTTCATATTGGCCTGTATCTTAAAGACAAAGGCAGAAAAATCATTTTCTACCGGATCGATCAGGCCGGTATCCGCCCTGCGCGGCAGGGGTGTCGTTGTCATCTTCAAAAAATGCTGCAAAAAGATCTCCACGCCGAAATTTGTCAGCGCCGAGCCGAAAAACACCGGCGTGAGCTCCCCCGCGCGGATCCGATCCAGATCGTATTCCGCACTGGCGCCGTCTAACAGATCGATCTCATCTGTTAACTGGCTTTTAAATTCCTCTCCGATGTGCGCGAGCAGTCCCGCTTCCTCCGTGATCGGGATCTGGGTAGCCTGTCCTTCTTTCGTGCCCTTTTCCGTATCCGAATAAGTGATGACGCATTTTGTTTCCCTGTCATAAACCCCTTTAAAATTCTTACCGGAACCGATCGGCCAGTTCATCGGGCAGGTCGCTATGCCAAGTTCTTTCTCAATCTCATCCAAAAGTTCAAAGGTATCATTAGCGTCCCTGTCCATCTTATTAATGAACGTAAAGATCGGGATCTTGCGCATAACGCATACTTTGAACAGCTTTCTGGTCTGTGCCTCAACACCTTTTGAGGCATCGATGACCATAACCGCCGAGTCTGCAGCCATCAGAGTACGGTAAGTGTCTTCTGAGAAATCCTGATGCCCCGGCGTGTCCAAAATGTTAATGCAAAATCCGCCATATGCAAATTGTAAGACAGAAGAGGTAACGGAAATACCTCTCTCCTTCTCGATCTCCATCCAGTCAGAGACCGCATGCCTTGCAGTCGCTTTTCCTTTGACACTGCCTGCCAGATTGATGGCGCCTCCATATAATAAAAACTTTTCCGTCAGGGTCGTCTTTCCTGCATCCGGATGCGAAATGATCGCAAAAGTCCTTCTTTTGTTGATTTCGTCTGCATGATTGCCCACGTCTTTATCCTCCTTAGATTGTGCAAACTCAGCCTGTGCTGCCGCTATTTTAACATGGAATCCCCGGTAAACTCCGGCCTGATGCCAAAATAGTCAAGTACCGTCGCTCCGATATCCGCGAAGGTATCCCTCGTTCCCAGATTTTCCGGCACAGCCTTCTTCCCGAACATAAAAAACGGGGTGTGTTCTCTGGAATGATCGGTAGAAATCGTATAACCGGGATCACACCCATGATCCGCCGTGATCATCAAAAGATCGTCTTCTTTTAGTTTCCCGCAGATCTCCGGCAGTCTGTCATCAAAATATGCCAGCGCTTTCGCATACCCGTCAATGTCATTGCGGTGCCCGTACAGCATATCATAGTCTACCAGATTGACAAAACACAGACCTTCAAACGCTTTGTCCATATAGGCGATTGTTTTTTCGATCCCTTCTTCGTTTCCTTTGGTGTAAGTATACTCTGTAATTCCCTTTCCGGCAAAAATGTCCTTAATCTTGCCGACCGAGATCACATCTTTGCCCGCCGCGCTCAGCTGGTCAAGCATGGTAACGGCCGGCGGAAGCAGGGAAAAATCATGCCTTCCTGACGTTCTTGTAAAATTACCGTTCTCTCCGATAAAGGGTCTGGCGATCACTCTGCCCACGCCATGTTCCCCCTGCAGGATCTCTCTGGCCATCCGGCAGTACTCATACAGCGTCTCGACCGGAACCACGTCTTCATGCGCCGCGATCTGGAATACGCTGTCAGCGGACGTATAAACGATCAGCTTACCGGTCCTGACATGTTCTTCCCCATACTGTCTGATGACTTCCGTGCCCGAATAGGGCTGATTACACAGAATCCCTCTTCCGGTCATGGCACAAAAGCGTTCCAATATCTCCTCCGGGAAACCGTCGGGATAAGTCGGCAGCGGTTTCTCTGATAAAATTCCCGCAATCTCCCAATGCCCTATAGTCGTATCTTTTCCTTTTGAAGCCTCTTTCATACGGGCGATCCTTGCTGTGGGCTGTTCCACTTTCGGACCGCAGTCTACGCCGTCAAGATTAAACAGACCCATCTGCCTCATCTGCGGCATATGAAAATAAGGACTGGAAGATACGGACTTCAGCGTATTGGTTCCCCTGTCACCATACTCAGCCGCATCTTCCATCTCCCCTATTCCAAAACTGTCTAATACAATCAGAAATACTCTCTTCATCTTTTGCCTCCATACGAATCATTCATGTCGGAGCAGTGTTCTGGGATGACCCCCGCCTGATATCTCAAATTTCCGGCTGCGGTCAGGGCATATTTGAGGCTCCGGCTCAAATTGCCTCTTTTGTTTTGTTCCCTGCCTGAGACACTTCTGTTATTGTATCATAAATCTATCCGGCGTGCACTCAATTTTCACTGACCGTGCTGATGATGACTGCATCGGCGCTGACCCCCGTCTTTCGGATCACGATATCTTCGATCTGTGCGCGCTGCGCCTCTGTCAGTTCCGTCGTGTTGACTACCACATCCACGCTGTCCCCGTCGATGCTGACAATGGCATCCGCAAAGCCTTTCGCCTCCAGAAGGATCTCCGCCGCTGTTTCTTTCTCAGCGACATCCGTCATGGAGATCATGCTGTTTACCGCATCCTGCTTCTGCGACTCACTGATATTGGCATTGTTGATGATCTCTAAAAGCGTCTCTTTGTTCTGTGCTCTCGTCTGCTCTTTTTGCAGTTTCGCTCCCGACAGGGTCGATATCCCTGATGATGCCGTAAAGACTGCTTCTCCGGGCACCTCGTCTTCTCCGAGCACTTCTGCCATCCCTTCATCCAGCATATCCGTGCTTGTCACCTCCACATCACTGTCGAGACTCTCGATGTCATAAGATGCCTGTTCCATGTCCTCATCCGACAGATCCAGCAATGCGCTGTAATCGATCTCCTCCTCCGCCAACGCCAGATTCCCCAGATCATCTGTCTCGATCTCACCGTTCACTGTCATAATTTCTTCATCTGTAACCTTTGTGCCTGCGAAATTCAGGTAGCCCGCCACTGCGATCATAATTGCCAGGGCTGTGATCATTACCTGATTCTTCTTGATCATATTCTTCAAACCCTTCTCCCCTTTAATTATTATTGGTTTTCATTTTTACTACTCTTATCTTATTCGTGTCGATTGCAAATAATACCTGAATTGTCTCAATAATATTCTGTTTTACTATCACGCTGTCAGCACCCTGCGCGATCACAACGACTCCCTCTACGACAGGCTGTATGACTTTGCTCACATAAGGCACATTCTGACCGGCCTCATTTACCGTATAGATGGTGCTTTCCGCCTGCTGGCGCTCCGTGACCGTCCGGCTCCCCCCTTCCGCATCCGTCTCGACTGTCTCCTTTGTCTCCTCCGGTATATCTTTCTCCAGGATCCTTGTCTCCGATTCCTTTAACGTAATCAGCACTTCCACCTCTCCGGCACCCTCAATCCGGGACAAAGACTGCTTTAACTTCTCCTCCCAATAAGCTGTATAAGAAAGATCATCCCCGTCATAAAGGGCCTGGTCCGATCCGATATCGGCAGACGCCGCCTCTTCCCTGTCTGCCTGCAGCGGCCTGTTTTTTCCAAGTATAGCAGAACCGGTGTCCGATATATCGGTCTTATTCCCCCCGAGGGCAGAGTCCGGCTCCCTGACCGGCATCGCGATCACACACAATAAAACACCGGATAACACCATGATCAGAAGCTGATCCTTCCGCAATTTCATTCCACCCGCTATTTTATTGAAAGTCATCTTCAACGAATCCATACAGGCTCACCTCCATATACTTCTCTTCCATTCCCAGCGCTTCACAGAATCTTACGCGCAGCGCTTCTTCCATCGCCTCTTTTTTCTCCGTGCGGCTTTCCTCTTCCCTGCCTTCCCCCTCCCTCGCACCGCTTTGTGCGTCTCCTTCTTCCTCCGGCATGATCCCGGGAATCTCTATGTCAGGAACTTCTATTTCTGAAATTTCTATACCAGAAATTTCTTTATCAGTAATTTCTTTATCGGGAATTTCTTTGTCCGTTTCTTGTGCAGGAAGCGTCGTTCGTCTGCGCACTACGACGCGTACCTGATCGAGCACGTATTCTTTACTGACCGTTTCCTCCGCTGTTTCCTGCTCATGGATCGTCACTCTGACAGATTCCACAAGATAATTTTCCATGCCGGCTACGCTGTCTAATTTCGATTTAATTTCTTTTTCCATCGAATTCATCAGTGTTTCCGTCACTGTCCCCGTTCCCATATAAGCATCTGTCTTCTCCTGTGTGTTTCCCGAAAACTCCTCCTCAAGCGCAGAAAACTCTGCCTCCCAGTCCGCTCCCGTTTTAGCCAGAATCTCATATACAGGTGTCAGAAACTGTAAAAGAATCATAATGGAAACCACCAATTTAAGATACTTCTCATACTTTTGACCTGGTGCAAAATGTATGACGGCCTGCGCCGCGATCATAAAGATACCGATTTTCCTGATCAAATCCACAAAAGAATCCATTACGCCCCCCGATTCGTCGCATAGGCCACGATCGCGATCACCACGATGAAAAGCCCGAGCGCCGACAGGGCAAGCTTTAACAGCATGAGCGCACCGTCGCCTGCCCTGTTGGCACAGTTTACCATCCGTTTGTCACTGACAATGCCGATCATAGCCGCGCCTGCCTTTAACACCCCGGAAAGGAGCAGGATCTTTATGACCGGTATCAGACAGACGAATATCATAACAATTGTAATGTAAATGCCGATGCTGTTCTTGATCAGCACCGCGGAACCTAATACCAGTTCAAACATCCCTTCTGTCAGATTGCCGATCCCGGGTATCACGGACACTGCTTTTTTTAAAGCAGAAGCCTCCAGCGCGTCCATTGCAGGAGAGATCAGCGACTGCAGCAGGCTGACTCCTGTAATAATCCCAATTGTTATTTTAATTCCATAGCCGACTGTTTTTAACAGAAGATCCAACAGAAGATTCAGCTTTTCTTCCATCCAGACCCCGTTAATCACACTGAGCAGAATAAAACAGTCGATCAACGGCATCAGGATCGTCAGATAACACCGCTCTACCAGATAGACAACAATCAGAAAGATCTGATAACCGGCCGCCGCAGAAGCAGCGCCCGCAGCGGCGCTGACTGCCAGCAGATAAGCCGGAATAAAGAGCTGCATAAATGTTATAAGATGATTTAACATATCCGCAATCACAGATGCCGCATTGCCAAATACCCTGATCACGACAGTAATCATCAGCAGATACAGGAAATAAAAGGCAATATCTGCAATCTGGCGGCTCTGAAAGATATCTGCAAAGTTAGAATAAAGCGCTGCCACGATCCCCAGGATCAGAATCATCACAAACAATGTCCGTATCTCGACAAACTCAGCCTTCACCGAATTGACAAGTCCTGAAGCCAGAACGGAAAGCGCCTTCCCGATCTTTCCCTGCAAAATATACGATAGCACCTGTTGTCCATCAAATTCATACTCCGGAAATAACTCCTGGAAACTTCGCTGTGCCGTCTCCATATTCATGTCCTGCCATATATTTTCTCCCGACGCTGCCTGCACCTCCATTGCGTGCATACAAACGCAGAATAAGGAAATGACTATAACAGTCAATACTTTTTTCCATCCACCCATGTGCATTTCCCGTCCACTATCCGGCTATTTGTTGAATCCCTTCCATTAAAGCGTATAAAACAGGAAGGCCGATCAGCAAGATATACATTTTGCCCATTGTCTCAACCTGTCCCGCAATGCCGTTATATCCTGCATCTTTACAGATTCCGGAACAAAATTCACAGACATAGGCGGCTCCCACTGCCTTGAATAAGATTGAAAGGTATTGAAAATTGTCCCCCAGATAGTTCTGCAGACTTTCCATCCCTGACAAAATCCCTGCAAAGTAGTTGACCGAATAAGTCAGCAACAAAAGGCAGACCGCTGCCCCAATATAGATTCCATACTCATTTTTATAGCTTTTTATGGAAACTGCGATCAAAATACCCACGATTCCAATCAGCCCGATCTTGATAATGTCCATAATAGTCCACCGCCTTTTTAGTTTCATTCCGGAAGAAACGACAGCCGGAAGCTCGATGTTGAAAAATTAAATTTACATTAAATCCCATTTCGATCAAATAGTAAACAAGTCCTGAATCATCATAAACAATTCATAAATATATGGCACAAGCCAGGTCAACACCAGGATCAGTCCGGCCAGGCTGATCAAAAAAGCATGTTCTTCCCGTCCGCTGTGTTTTAAGATCTGGCTCAGGATCGTCACCAATATTCCGACTGCCGCAATTTTGAAAATAAGACTAACGCCCATTTTTCCCCCTTATGTATTCTGATATCAATACACTATAACAATAAAATACTTAAAAACAGGCCAGCTGTAACACTGATGCTCATTATGACTCTGCTCTTGTTTTCATATTCGGTCTCCGCCCGGTCGATCTGCCTTGTCAGCACATCCAGAGATTGTCCAACTCCCGCTGCCTGCATGTTTTCATCTGCGATCCCGTTACAGCCGGACAGATTCTTTAAAATTGTCTTCTCTTCGCGCTTGAGGGGCAGATTCCGCAGACCGTTTTCCATTTCTTCCATCCAGATACGTTCCAGCGTGGCCCCGTCATTTTCCTCCGCTTTTTGAAAGATTCTGCGGAAGATCGTTCGATACGGCTCCTCTCCATTTTCCGCCAGAAGATTACATATCTCGGGCAGCGTCCGCTTTCCATATGTCATTTCGCTCTGTATCCGCAGCATCATATGACGGATCTCCCGCAGTTCCCGGATACGCTGCTTTTCTTCTGACACGGTGTGATATCCGAGTCCGATACACCCCGTCATCAACAACAAGATTCCGACCATCCTGAGCATAATTTCCTCTCTTCATCAAAGATTCCCTTTATAATACACTTGTTATTTTTCTTGCCAAGAAGCAGATATCTGTCAAAGACCGCTTCCTTTATCACATCCTGCATGTAACTTTTGCGGCTCACTTCTTCCAGTGACCCGCCGTGAATGGTTGCCAGCATCCGGCATCCGCAGGGAACCGCCTGGCACATCGCTTCCACATCTCCCAGATTCCCAAGCTCGTCTACCGCGAGAATGTCCGGCGCCATCGAACGGATCAGCATCATCATACCTTCCTGCTTGGGACAGGAATCCATAACGTCTGTGCGGATCCCGATATCATTCTGTGCAACACCCAGAAAGCTGCCTGCGATCTCGGAACGTTCGTCTACCAGCCCTACGTTCCTGCCCCTCCCATAAATACTGCCATTGGAAAAATTGCGCACCAGATCCCTGAGCATCGTTGTCTTTCCACAACCGGGCGGTGAAATGATAAGCGTATTTAAGACCTCATCCCCCCGGTACAGATATGGCAGGGCCTGATCAGAAACCCCTTTGATCTCATGGGCGATACGGATATTTAAATAACGTATGTGTTTTATATTTCTGACTGTATTCCGATTTTCGAGAATAACCTGTCCGGACAGCCCGATCCTGTGTCCTCCCGGAATTGTCAGAAATCCCTGTCTGATCTCATCCGCAAACGCATAAAGAGAATAATGACACACATGCGCCAATACAGCCTCCAGTTCTTTTTCACTGCTGTAAGAAGCCTCCGCAATATTTTTGGTCCATCCGCCATCCTGGGAAAGAAACCATTCCTGATTGTTTAAGAGGACTGTGACAGGCTGCCCGACACGCAGACGAATCTCCTGCAGCTGCTGCGCATACGCCGCCGCCTGCTTCCATTTCTCCCTCATAAAGTCCGGAAAAATATGCAAAATCTCTTCCTTACTCATCAAAACCGCCTCCTTATCTCAATATATGAGACGTTGTCCAAGTTATGACTGATTTTAAACACGGATTTTTGCATAACAGGATCCAAACAAGTTCCCCTTGACAATCGTCCGAAATCGTACTACAATTCTTAATGTACGATTTCGGACGTTTTCAATCTATTGAAAAGTACAAAACACAGAACCCTAAACCAGATAACTGGAAAATAAGAGAAAAACCGGAGGAATATCATCTGTTATGAGTGGATTTACAACCAGCGAAATGAAGCGTTTTAATTATCTGATCAGTGAAACGAATGCCGCCTATCACGAAGCCGCACTCAAATTCGGCCTGTCCGACAGCACATTACAGATCCTGTATGCCATATGCAATAACGGCGACAGCTGTCCGCTCAATGATATCTGCAAACTGTCCGGCATGAGTAAGCAGACAATCAACTCTGCACTGCGCAAACTCGAAGCAGACGGAATCCTCTATCTGGAAGTCATTGACGGCCGTAGAAAAAATGTCTGTCTCACAGACAAAGGCCGGAACCTTGCCTCCAACACGGCAGTACGGCTGATCGAGATCGAAAACAGCATTTTAGGTTCCTGGACAAAGCAGGAACAGGAAACCTATCTTACACTGACCCGGAAATTTTTAACAGATTTTCAGGAAAAAATGAAGGAGAAATGAACAAATGAATATCCAATTATCAGACCATTTTGATTATAAAAAATTACTGCGTTTCACACTGCCGTCCATCATAACGATGATTTTCACATCCATTTATGGTGTCGTAGACGGTTTTTTCGTTTCGAATTTTGTCGGAAAGAATCCTTTTACGGCAGTCAACTTCATCATGCCCTTTTTAATGATCCTGGGCGCGGTCGGTTTTATGTTCGGCACCGGCGGCAGCGCACTCATCGCTGTCACCATGGGGGAAGGAAAACCGGAAAAAGCAAAACAGCTTTTTTCCATGTTTGTCTATGCCTCCATCATCGGCGGCATCGTGATCGCAGCACTCGGTATCGCGCTTGTCCGTCCGACGGCCTCCCTGCTTGGCGCCGAAGGCGAACTTTTGGATAACTGCGTACTCTATGGACGCGTGATTCTGCTCGCGCTTCCCGCCTATATTCTGCAGTTTGAGTTCCAAAGTTTTTTTATCACTGCACAAAAACCGCAGTTAGGGCTTGCCGTCACGATCGCGGCAGGCGTGACAAATATGGTATTAGACGCCCTCTTTGTGGCGGTATTCCGATGGGGGCTTGTCGGGGCAGCGGCAGCTACAGCACTCAGCCAGGCTGTGGGCGGCATCCTTCCGCTTCTCTACTTTGCCCGCAAAAATACAAGCCTGCTGCAGCTTACCAGAACAAAATATGACGGGAACGCCATGCGAAAAGCCTGCACAAACGGTTCTTCCGAACTGATGACAAATATTTCCATGTCGTTTATCAGCATGCTCTACAATGCCCAGCTCATCCGCTATGCCGGTGAGGACGGCGTGGCCGCGTATGGGGTGCTGATGTACGTCAACCTGGTCTTTCTGGCCGCTTTCATCGGATATTCCGTCGGCGTCGGCCCGGTGATCTCCTATCATTACGGTGCCGGGAACCGGGAAGAAATGAAAAACCTGTTAAAAAAGAGTCTGCTTGTCATCGGTATTTTCTCGGTGAGTATGCTGTTTCTTTCGCTGGGGTTAGCCAGACCGCTTGCCATGATCTTTGTCAGCTACGATGAATCGCTGCTTGCCATGACGCTGCGCGGTTTCAGGATCTATTCGTTTTCCTTCCTCTTTGCAGGAATCGGCATCTTCGGCTCCGCTTTTTTTACCGCACTCAATAACGGCCTGATCTCCGCCCTGATCTCGTTTCTGCGAACCCTTGTTTTTCAGGCCGCAACAGTCCTGCTCCTTCCGCTCTTATGGGGCATCGACGGTATCTGGATCTCGATTGACGCCGCAGAATTTCTGGCAACGCTCGTCACCATAATGTTCCTTGCCGCGAAACGGAAAGTCTATCATTATTGAGTATCCAGATGTTTCCAGACGCGTATCTCTTCCAGACGTTTTTTCACCGCCGCTTCCGCTCCCTGCTCCGTAGGATAGTAGAAGCGGCGTCCTCTCATGGACTCCGGCAGGCATTCCATATCCGTCAGCTTTTCTTGCTTATCGTGCGCATATTGATACCCTTCCCCATAATGCAGATCCGCCATCAGCTGCGTCGGCGCATTGCGAAGCTGTAAAGGCACCGGTTCCGCGATCCCCGTCCTGATCTCCTTCTTACAGTCTTCGCATGCCGCATACAGCGCGTTTGATTTGGGCGCCATCGCAAGGTAAGTGACCGCATGCGTCAAATGCACATCGCACTCCGGCATCCCCAGAAAGTGACATGCCTGATAGGCGGCGGTCGCTACGACGAGCGCCTGCGAATCCGCCATCCCGACATCTTCGCTCGCAAACCGGATCAGCCGCCTTGCAATATAGAGCGGGTTCTCCCCTCCCTCCAACATCCTGCACATCCAATAGACCGCGGCATCCGGGTCACTGTTCCGCATGGATTTATGCAAAGCCGAAATGATATTATAATGTTCCTCACCCGCCTTGTCATACAAAAGCGACTTCCGATTAATGCATTGGGAAAGCCCTTCCGCAGTCACGACGATACTGCCTTGTTTTGTGATCTCTCCGTTTAGCACCGCCATCTCCAGGGTGTTTAATGCCATTCTGGCATCCCCGTTCGCAAAAACCGCAATCGCTTTTAGCTGTTCTTCCAGAATCTCTATTTTCTGTCCGGCGAATCCGGCAGGATTTTGCAGCGCGTTTTGCAAAAGCCGCACAATATCCGCCTCCTCTAACGCCTTCAGCACAAAGACCCGGCATCTGGAAAGAAGCGCCGCATTGATCTCAAAAGAAGGATTTTCTGTCGTCGCGCCGATCAAAAGAATGCTGCCCTTTTCCACGAACGGCAAAAAGGCATCCTGCTGTGCTTTGTTGAAGCGATGAATCTCGTCCACAAACAGAACGGTTCTTCCCCCCATCCGCCTGCTCAGTTCCGCCTGCTGCATCACTTCTCTGATCTCTTTTATCCCGCTTGTCACTGCACTGAAATTGATAAAGTCCGCTTTCGTTCTCCCCGCGATGATGCCCGCCAGCGTTGTCTTGCCGACACCGGGAGGTCCCCAGAAGATCATGGAGGAAAGCGTATCTTTTTCGATCAGCTGTCTGAGCATCTTTCCCTCGCCGAGCAGATGCTCCTGCCCGATAAAATCCTTCAATTCCTGCGGGCGCAGTCGGCTTGCAAGCGGAACGGCCTCATTTCGGCCGCCTGTCATGGCCGCCGGCGCGGTATCAAACAATGTCATCTGTTCCATGAAACGAACCCCTGCCTTTCTGTTTCTTCGCTGCCTTTTTTAACCTGATTATTATAACAAACATCTGTTCTCTTTTCAAGCAGTCCCTCCTCTTTTCAGTTTATAAAAATTTTATCTGTTACAAATTGTCAATACTATTTTCCCGCAAAATCTGCTATACTGATAAAGGCGTAACACAATATAACGGTAAGGCGCAGACAGATAAAAATCATAGCGCATAACCGCATAGCATGAAAACATAGTATGATAAAAAACAGTATTGAAAAAGGAATTGAAAAAAATAAGTAAGGATGGATACGACCATGAAACTGGACATGCACTGTCACACGAAAGAAGGCTCTCCTGACGGAAAAACCGCCCTTCTTGACATTATCACTGCGTTAAAGCAAAAAGGATATCATGGTATGCTGATCGCGGATCATAACTCCTACAAGGCATACCGTTATTATAGAAAGCTGGAAAAGAAACCGTCAGATTTCACCGTCCTGTGCGGGATTGAATACGACACACTCGACGCCGGACATATTCTGGTCATCATGCCGACAGGCGTCTGCCTGAATCTTTTGGAACTGCGCGGCCTGCCAGTCCTGTTCCTGATCGAGATCGTACACCGCTACGGCGGCATATTAGGTCCCGCGCATCCCTGCGGAGAAAAGTTTTTGAGTACATTCAACACACGCCGCGGAAAGGTCCTAAAAGAAAAACTGATTCAAAAATTCGATTTTATCGAGACGTTCAATGCCTGCGAGGACGATATTTCGAACGACTGCGCCAAATCGCTGGCGGCGAAATACCATCTGCCCGAATTTGGCGGGAGTGATTCTCACAGAGCAGACTGCATCGGCCTGGGCTATACGCTCTTACAGGAAGAAATCCGGGATGAATCGGATCTGATTCGTTACATCAAAGACAGAAAATCCTCCATAGCAGGCGGTGCACATTATTTTCATACAACCAAGCAGAAACTCGGAAAGGCCAACGATATCCTCGTCTATTCCTTCTGGTTTTATAATAAATTTCTGGCCGCGCTCAGAAAGCATGCCAGGAATCTGGAACTGACCAGAAACCAGCTGCTGCAGCCGGTCAGCCGGCCGGATTCAAAATACATCACTTTGGCACAGAGGGAAATCTGATCCTCAGCCTGACCTGACTTTTCGGAAGCCCTTTTTCATTCATGGCCTCGTCTCTCCAAAACCATGCGCTTGAGTTCTTCAAAGTTATCTTTAAACTTTGAGGAAGTCATGCGCGGGTTGTTTCGTATCATGTCCCGCTTGTAAAAATCGAGCATTTCCTTATAATATCTTCTGTTTTCGTTGTACATATCATAGCGGGCACGCAGTTCAGCGATCTCATCCCGAATATTGTCCACATAAGCACCGGGCACGCTCTGCACCGTCTCTTTCAGATTCGCCAGACGCTGTCCGATATTTTCCACCAGTTCGTCCGTAAGCAGCTCACGCTCCTGTTTCTTCTGCTCCTTCTCCTGATTATTAAAAGCGATAATGA
Source organism: uncultured Lachnospiraceae bacterium (assembly GCA_947577185.1). Lineage (GTDB taxonomy): Bacteria > Bacillota > Clostridia > Lachnospirales > Lachnospiraceae > UBA3282. Next base: position 76,102 of record CANPUE010000013.1, read on the forward strand.
CATCGAGCCGCTTCTGCACACGGATCAGTTCCTCTTTGACCCTCTGCATCTTAACCAGAAGATCACGCAGATCGAGCGCCGCCTTGAAGGAAAGCGCAAAATCCGCCACAATATAAATCGTCAGAACAAACGTCACATGCCCCAGCGTATCAGGCGGTATCGTCATGACAAATCTTTCAATCGGCTGATGCACGAACCGCGTCATCATGACCGTGAAAAATCCCCACACGATCGTAGAGGAAAGGCAGATACGCCCCTGGAAATTGAATTTCTGATTGGAATAGTCCCAATATCGGATATTAAAAAGCGTTTCCATCGCAACGGCTGTAACGTATTCCAGTGTCGTCGCACCCACACAGCCCGCAAGATAAGTCAGGACGACATTATCCCGAAACGGCATGGAAACGACGAGCATCATGACTGCACCGCATCCGTATAAGGGCAGAAACGGCCCCCGCATGAATCCCCTGTTGACAAACTTTTTTGTCCGCAGAGAAACATAGGAAGACTCAAAACACCACCCGAAAAAACAGTACATATAAAAGAAAAACAACCAGTGAACCATATGATATTGAAACATGATCAAAACCAAACCCTTCTTGCGTAAATCGTAATGCAGGAATCAGCCAAAAACCCCTACGTCTATGCGTTCCCTGCCTTTTCTCGTCTCGCCTGTCTGTCCATAATACAGGAATTTACCATGGCCGCGCACCGTCACCGCATCCTGTTCTTTCAGCTGGTAACTGTTATTTTCCATGGTGATGCCGTTCACAAAAATCTTTCCCGCACGAAACAGTTCCAGGCTTGCGCTCCTTGAAATATCATATAGCCTGGCCACTACACTGTCAATCCTTGCGGAGGAAACTGTAATGGAAACTTCTCTCGGCTGTGCGCTCTGCGGACCGATCTCCTCTCGTGCAATGCGGCACTTTACACTGGTATGCTTCACCTGATGAAGATTTTCACACAGATAGGGGGCTATGCTCTCTTTGCAAAACAGGATGCCGCAGTTTTCCTGCACGAAGATATCCCCAAGCGTGTCCCTCTCAATGCCGAGATTCATGACCGCACCCAGAAAATCCCTGTGTGTCAGCGTGTCCGCAAATTTGGGCACTGCAGGCCGTATTTCGATACAGGCGATCGGGTATTCCTCTTCATAGCCCAGATTTTCCGGCGAACCGAAACGGATGATCTTCCTGTCACACACGGGAGCGCCGCCCTCCATTCCAAAACCTGCATAAGATACTTCCTTTGCGATCTGATGAAAGACCTGCTGCTCCCCCAGACCCAGAAAGGGGGTAAATGTATAAACCCCCCTGCTGTATGATTTATCCGCCAGTTCCAGTAATCTGTTTTTTAACTGCTGCAATGCTTTTGCATCCGTTCCCGTCATAAGTTCCGTCAGCCTCCTTTGTCCTGTCTTCGATCAGGTCCTGTGCTGCTTCCCGGGATCCCGGTATCTTTGCCGTCACTTGACCGGCTGTGCTTTCCTGTGCAGTATCACCTGACCGATACCAATCAGTATAAGCCCGATCGCCAATAAACACAAGAGCTCAGAAACACTTAACGACTCTTTTGTCAGCACCGGAAAGACCTTACCGATCCGCTCAGGATAATAAGTAAGCAGCACACTGACGGCATTGTTGATAAAGTGCATCAGCATTCCCGGAAAAATACTTCCAGTCCTGTAAACCACATAGCAGAACACAAATCCCAAAAGCCCTGTCGGAATGAGTTTGACCAGACTCATATGATATATTCCAAACAATACCGCCACGACGACGATCGCTGTGGATGCACGATAGTGCGCTTTCATCGAGTGAAAGATCATGCCCCGGAAGAGCATCTCTTCGCAGATCGCGGGCGCTATGGCGATCACCAGGAATAATGCCGCAAACCCGCTCTTTTCAAATGACGCAAACGCCACGTTGACATTTTCCGTGCTGTCCGGAAAAAGACTGGCCAGTCCGGCGGCAATCAGCATGTTGATGCAAAAAAATCCGATGCCTGTAAGGAATGCTCCAAGATAACTCCTTATCCCGGTCTTTTGGAACCCATATGTCTGTCTGATATCTTTCTTCGTATAAAGCACGATTGCAAGCGGTACAAAAAGAAGTATCATCTGTGTTCCGAAAACGCCTGCCAGACCGAATTTCACCTGCAGGATACTGCCCGCATAAAGGACTAAAACAATCGTAAGTGCAACGACGAACAACACGTCCGATACGGTCGGCACGCCGCCTTTTTTCAGATTCTCCCGCCTCTCAAAAAGCTGTAAACTGCTTTTGGAATCCCCGAAAAGAACCGCTTCACTGTCATAAATCCTGCTCAGGAACAAAATCGCCAAGACCGCATAGGCAACATTACTCAAAAGTACAACGGCAATCACCGTATAGTCAATCTTAAAGACCATCATATTTTTAATCAGCAGACAGATATTAGCAACCGGTATCATCGCCACTGTCTGCGTCATTTCAACGTTGGGGATAAATCCCACATACCCTGTAAACATAACGACTAACATCAGCGGCGTGATATAATTATTTGCTTCTTTATAGCTCTTGGCAAAGGCCGTCACGCACATCGTCACCGCACTGATCAATAGAGAAAAAGCCAAAATCGCCAGAACACATACCAGGATTGCCGGGAGGAATCTGGAAAACTCCAGCGCCTGCACACTGTCTCCCGTATCCATCAGCTGGAAGATATAAAATGCAATTCCTCCCATGGACAATATATTCAAAAACGCCGACAGGATTCCGATAGACGCCACGGTCAGGAATTTCGCGATGATCAGCTGCCTGTTCGTCACCGGAAGGGTGAGTATCGTCTCCAGCGTTCCCCGCTCGCGCTCTCCCGCCGTCGTGTCGATCGCCGGGTACATCGTTCCCATCAAAAGACTGATGATCAGCATAAACGGCAGGACGGAACCCATAATACTGCCAAGTGACTGTTCATTGCTCGCCGTATCCATACTCTCGTAGGATACCGGCTCTAAGACCTCATGTACATCCAGTCCTGCCTCACGGATTTTTTCTTCCGTGAGCGTTCTGCTGAATTCGTCAAAAAGTTTCATGACAATGTTCATGGCATATTGCGAATTTGTGACAGAAGAAAGATAGTAGACATCGTAGAGCATCTTATCTCCTTCCGGTCTGCCCGTCACATATATGTCGATCGTTTCCTGATTCAGCGCTTCTTCATAGTCCGACACACTGTCAGCATCGACCACTGTCAGCGTATAGGCGTCCTCAGTCTCTTCTCCTGCGTCTTCTTTGTGACTGCCTGCTTCCTGTATCCTTCGCATAAATGCACCGTCGTCCTGCGCATCCACTACAATCCGGTAGTCCTGCGTTTTCATGCTCGAAGAGATGGCCGTGGTAAACATCATGGCCCCGATAAAGATCAGCGGATACAGGATGATCGGCACAATCAGCATCATAATAACCGTCTTTTTGTCACGAAATACATCCAACAGTTCTTTTTTTACAAGCGTTTTGATAATCTTAGTGTTCATCTTTCATACCCTCCCCTATGATCAGTTCGGAGAAAACATCCCGGAGGTTCTTCTTCCCGGTCTGCTCCTTTAACGCATCCGGCGTACCCTCGCTTATGATCTTTCCCCGATGGATCAAAATGATCCTGTCACACATATATTCCGCTTCCTCCATGTAATGGGTCGAATAGAGGATCGTCTTGCCCCTTTCCCGCTCTTTTTTCATAAATTCAATGATCGCGGCACTGCTTAGAATATCCAACCCAAGCGTCGGTTCGTCAAAAATATAGACCTGCGGATCATGGATCAGACATCTTGCAATGGAGGCGCGCTGTGTCTGTCCCGTGGAGAGTTTCTCGATCCGGTTATCCAGAAAGGGCGCCAGAGAGAGCGTATCGCTGATCTCTTCAATTTTATTCCGGACGCCGTCCTGTGCGATCCCGTAAACTGTCCCTAACATCTGCAACAGTTCCCGTGTCGAGAGCCGCCCGTAAAGCTTCGTATTATTGGAAAGATAACCGATATGGCGTTTCACCTCGATCTCGTCCGAGATCTCTTTGTCGCCTATCCGGATGCTGACCATACCGCTCGTGGGACTCATCAGTTTTGAAAGCATACGCAGAAGCGTCGTCTTACCTGCACCGTTTGGCCCCAGAATCCCTACGATCTCACCCTCGCAGACTTGCAGGGAAATACCGTCCACCGCATTAAAATCTACTTTCTTGTTTTTTTTCTCATTTCTCGTAAACGTTTTTACGAGATTGTCCGCTGTAATACTATTTTGTGTCATCTTCGGACTCCTCCTCAACATTTTCTAATTTCTCTACACGTTTCTTATAGATTGCAACAAAAAACGACATCACTGCATAACACAGAACCGAGACAAAAAAGAAGACAAAGATTCCTGCCGCCATCGAGCCGATAAACTTCTGATAGCTGCGGTAGCTGATGGCAAACTGTATCACCCCACAGATAACGCCGCCGATCAGGCTGCCTATAAGGTTCACTTTCGGCGTAGGGGAAAGCCGCCTGTCCCAGATCCCGTTTCTGATACAGCCTCCCACCATATAAATCGACAGACACATAAAGAGCAGCCATTCCCCCAAAAGATAGTGGTATTCCTCCGGCTCGTAGACCAGTATCTGTACAAAGAGCATAACAGCAAGCCCAAAATAGGCGATCCAGAATCCATTGTGTTCGAGCTTCAATAATTTCTGTTCCTGCATCTCATCCAGCCGGTTCTTCCATTTCATCCATTTCATCCATTCTTTCCCTTTTTTCATGCTCCAAACTCTCCCTCTCACTTCTCGTTTTCGTGCTTATTCCTCCGTTTCCGTCTCATCCTCCCAGAACAGATCATCCAGACTCTGCCCAAGCACACGGCAGATGGCCCGGCAGAGTTTGATCGTCGGATTATACTCCCCTTTTTCGATCGCGTTCATAGTCTGTCTGGAAACACCGACGGCCTCGGCAAGATCTTTTTGTGTCATATCCTTACGGGCTCTCGCGGCTTTGATCGCCAGGTTCTTTGCCAACCCTCTATACCCCCCCCCGAAAAAAACTGCTGTTACCGTGAAAGAATCCGAATCGTCCGCTTACCCGGCATCCAATATCGGAATCCTTACCGTTGATCGTTACTTGATTCTCATATCTTGATTCTCATATACTAGATATAAATTATCATATATTTTCCTTTGTGTCAATTATATTTTACTTTTTGTCAGATAGCGGTTTGAGACAGAGACGGAAATATGCGTACAAAAAAAGAGATCGATTCCCGCTCGAAATTTATGTATTCGAAGAATCGATCCCTTTTCCAATGGGATCAGGTTATTTTTCCCTGCTGAACCACTAATAAGTTCTTTTTAAATTCGTATCCCACAAAACATTCTGACTGCATTACGTCATCAGAAACTTCTTCACCACGATAAAATGGCGGACAGGGGTTT
>CANPUE010000014.1 GCA_947577185.1 uncultured Lachnospiraceae bacterium
CTTACCAAAAAAGAGGTATTTTTTTCCAAAGACACAAACTATTTTACACTACCTACGCGGCGGCTTTTGAGAAATCGAAACTGCCATTTCTTTTATTTTCTCAACTTCTAAAGTGAATTATCAAATGTAAATCCTGTTTCATTTGCCTTCGATGCGGTAAACGTATCATATTTTCCGTTTGTATACTCTGCAATAACCTTACCCCAAAAGTTTTGAGCGGGTAAGTTGTTAATCCATTGGGATATTTCCCATCCACCATGAAACTTATCAAAAATCTTCATAGCGGCTATCTTGCCAACTCCCTTTTGTCTGTATTTCTTCATTACAAAAAATTCCGCTATGTTATGAGGGTTTGGCAGACTATTATGTTCACAACAGGAGCGTACTAAAACCAGCCCTGCAAGTTTTCCATCTACCCTGATAAAAAAAGGATATCTGCCTTCTTCATTCCAGTAATCATCAATATGCTCATATCCAAAATATCCATATTCGTTTATGTCATCTTTGGAAAACTCTGAAAAATCATAATGATATAATTCCAACATCTGAATAAAAACAGATTTCTGCTCGTATAATATCGGCTCTACACTAATGTCCATGCATATCCTCCATAAAACTTAATTATACTTCTTATGATTTGTACCTCTAACAGAATACCACAATCACGCGCACATTTCTATTAGATTTCCATTAAATTTCTTCCTCCTTCCGTTTCATTTTGTTCTGTTGCCTGTTCTGCTGTCTTGGTCTGTTCTTTGCCGATATTATCATTCTGCTTTTTCATCTCGTTGGCTGCACACTGTTTCACCTGTTCCAATGCCTGTAATGCTTTTTCTAAGTTTTTGCACTTTCATTCCAATACTTCTAATAATTCATACAAATTATTAATACTCTGCGGAATACTCAATCTCCCTATCATTTATTCTTGGGTTAAATTCAGAATACTACTTCTGCAATTTCAAATGATAACTCCTTAGTAAAACACATAATTCTGTTTGCTTCTGAAAATTCATTGTAAACAACTATTTATTATCTGATAGAATTTTCACAGCTTGTTTTACATTCTCAAGAGTCAGTCCTATTGTCTGATCCGTTTTTACCTGATGCTGTTTGATCTGATCACTGTGCAAATCAAGGTCATCAAGAACTACCCATTCCGTAACACTATCATGCAAATTAATCCACAACAGAATTTCATCGGCTTTTACCAGACTAAATTTCCTGGTTTTTCTAATTTCTTCTGTAGTTAAATCTGGTGTTACCCCACTTATATACAGGTTTTCCTTTTCTAATAACTCAACTAACTTATTTGCCTCTGTACATAATGGTTTTAACTCGGTGTCAAACCAGAAGCGCCAGCCAGAATGAAGAATTATTTCTGAATTTGTCTCTTTTACCAGACTCGCCAACAATTTGATTTTTTCTTCATCAATCAATGTGCCATCACTGATTTCTGTTTGATGACTATCATTCCAAAAATTAGAATTGAGCACACCATCTATATCAAGAAATAAAACTTTTGACATTTTTTTCTTCCTTACCATAAGTTTAGATTTTTTCTCCTTGATTGTACCACGAATGTTCACACATACGAAAAAAGGACCAATATACTGTCACAGAAACCGCTGATCCAATCACGGAAACCCTTATACGAACACGAAAACTCACAGCCAGTTTCCGTTCACATATCCGGGTTTCCGTGATATTAACCGCTATTTGTCAAAACGTAATCTTTCCTTTCAGTTTGTATTTACCTGAGCAGCGAAAATTTTGCTGCATAATTGTGTATATTCATCATATGAAATTTCAGCCCCATTCAATGTATACTTCATTCCAGCCTCTGCATGATCCGGGTCAGCAAGTTCCTCGCCGAAATTCATTTCTGCAACTAAGTTATCAGCTCCTTCAAATTTTTCCATATGGTAAAATTCAAATCCTGCACTCGATCTGTTGCTGTACATAATCCATACGGCGCCATTATAACAGGTGTAAGAAAGAGTAAGCACAGTGCCCTCCCCTGCCGCAAATTCATACACCTTATTATTTCGTGCGTCAAGATAGATTCCGCCATAAGGACCGTTAATAACCAGTTCGTTTTCCCCATCATTGTCAAGATCGATTTTCTCTCCAATAGAAAACGAGTCCCATTCCTCAGAATTCCTATTTAAATCGCTAACAGAAAATGTTGATGCCGAATCTTCAGAGTCAACTGCGTCCGTCAGGCCATTGATAAAGGAATCTAATAGTTCATCTGCCGCTGCTTCGGAGTCTGTATCCGCAGCCTCCTGCATATCGCTTTCCTGCTGATTTGCCGGGAAAACATCTATGTCAGGAACATCTGAGGTTTTATAAAATCTATATTCACTGAGTCCTGCAAAATCAAGCCATTCCTGACCAAAAATGGTTACGACCGCGATATCTTCCTCCAGTTTTATAACTCCATTCATCTCATTTCCACGAGGGCCTGTTGTTACAAATTCCAATCCATCTTCGGTAATCCTTGCCGCACCATCATAAAAACCCCACAATCTGAACAAATCTACCTGAATCTGATAAGTGCCATCCTCATTTTCCTTTATTTCCAACGCCGGCTCATTTATATCATAACTGTTATATTCGCCCTCATACTCAGATACATTCCCCGCCTTTTCAATCGCTGATTTATCGTTTCCATAATCCGATAAATAATCATAATCTCCTGTCAACTCTTCCCGTCCGGCATCTGCATCATAAGCATTGGGCTGTCCCTCATAGGAATCCGCTTCTGCTTCATTGGATACTGCCTGCGGAATTTCTTCATAAATTTCTTTGGTGCTGCCCTCTGCCTCCATCTGAGCCTTGCCTGAATCCTCCCTTTGACCACATGACGAAAGCGTACACATAATTACTATCATTGTCATTACAATTTTCATTTTTTTCATCAATCAATTTCCTCACTTCCGCGCTATATGTCTTCACTTTTCCCGCGCCGTCATTACATGATACCTTTTTTTCTATCATGTCGTTTTCAATTTTTATACCACACTGTGAAAAAAAATAACATACTGTCTGCATAAAAGACACGTTTTTTGCACAAACGACACAAATTAATCATCGAACAACATTCTCCATTTGAAAAAAGCTTTCTTAAACTCCTTGCTGTGAACTCTGCCGATTGCGATCTTTACCCCATTACAAAGCATAATCTCGCGGCTGTTTACCCTTTCAATATATTTTAAATTGACAATATACGAACGCTGTACATGAAAAAAGCCAAATGGCGACAGGCTTTGCGCTGTTTCAGTTATCCGCCCTTCACAAATATGCTCGCTTCCGTTCAGCATTAGATATCTTAATTTTCTCCCATTTGTCTCAATAAGCAAAAGTTCTCTCAGGTTTATCCCGCGCCGAATCCCTGCGGTATCCTCACAATAAATGATGCGTTCCTGAATCCTGGTTTGAAAGAAGAAATCAAGTGCCTCGTCTATTTCATCCAAATATTTTTTGTCGATGTATCTGAATGCATTCGCCTTGTATCCGTATCTGGCCATTTCTGTATGTGAGGTTAAAAAACATATCTTGCACTGGCTTCCGGAATTCACCAGTTTTTCAGCTATCCTGAAACCATCTTCGCCCTCTGCAAGTTCAATATCCAGAAACAATAAATCCGCATCTGCATTTTCCATAAAATCGCTTTCCTTATCATATGTTTCAATCTGGACAGAAATATTTTTTTCCGTGCAGTATTTTTCTATAGATGCCCTGATCTGATTCCTCCACATTGCTTCATCTTCCACAATACATATTTTCATACCCTCTCCTCCTCCGGGGAGTTCTCCTTTGGGATCGCAATACTGATTTTAAACATTGCTTCTCCGTTTTCCACTATAGACTCCATATAATACTCCCCATGATATTTATAGATTGTTGCAGCAATATTTTTCAGACCAAATCCATGATTTGCCATATCTGCTTTTGATGTCCTGAGAAAACCTTTTGAGGCATTCATTTCTTTAGCCATACTATTGCTGACAATGATAAAAATTTCTTTTTTATGTTCTATCATTTCAACCCGGATTTTGGGAATGGCTGTCTGTGCCGCTGCTTCCAGGGCATTCTGCAATAGATTTCCCATCAGTGTCGTGACATCAAACATCTCGAAACCTGTTTTCCCTGTCAGTTTTCCCGTCACTGCGAAATCTATATGTTCCTTTTGTGCCAAATAGAAATAATAATTCACAATTACATCAAACAGAGCGTCTCCTGTGTGGATTTTTAAATCAAACTCGTCCTGTATATTCCAAATTGTATCTATGTACTCTTTGACTTCTTCTGTCCTTTTTTGACTGGCCAGCTCTCTAAGAACGCCCATATGATTTACCAGATCATGTCTGAAACATCGTAAAGCCGCCGACTGCTGTAACTAATAATCGTACTGCTGTTTTTGCATATACATAAAAGATTGCAGTTCCCTGTTCTGCCTGTCTGACAGTATATTTTTTATGGCAAGGCCAAGCGTAAGAAAAATAGAATAAATCGCCCCCGCTATGCTGATGAAAAATACCGCATAGGCGTCTAAGCCATACATTGCATGATTTTCTTCAAAGAAAAGGAAAACAAAATCATAGAACATCTGGAAAATACTGCTCTGTAATAAAAGCGCAGACTTATACTTAAATTTGATATCGCATAAAGATACGTCATTTTTCCTCAGAAGCCGAAGGTATACCAGAAAATACACCAAAAACGAGAGCAGGTAGGCAGGTTCCATCCACCATGTTATACCTTCATTGCCAACTCCTCCGCCTATTAAAACAACCTGTATCAGCATGACACTGAACGTATCCATGATGCCCGTGAAATACATAAGGGCGGCGCTCAGGACGAACAGATGGCACAATCTGTCCTCAAAAAATAAACATATGGAAAGCACACTCCAAAACAGATAAACAATCGGAGCATTTGTATCAAAATATGCATTGTAAATCCCGGCGGACAACATAGTCAAAACCGATGCTCCAATAAAAAGTCTGTTTTTTCTTGGGTTTAGCCTGAATCCATAATGAATGATAAAAAGGTAGATTAAATAATTTGACAGATTGTCTACAATATAAATCATAAAAACCCATCTCCTGTTTCCTGCTTACTCCGGCAAATATCCATTCCTGTTAAAACCGGATCATTTACTGAAAAAGATCAGTTTCCCAGTTCAATTTTACCGCAAAATACACAAAAAGAAACCTTCTATCATTAAAAATGTAAAAGATTTTTCAGGTTAATGTCATTAAGCAAATACAGGCAAATTTAGATACCATTTGGCTGTAAATCCCATTAGACAAAGGATGGCAGGGATGGTACACTGGTAAAAACAAAAAGTGAGGATTTCTATGTACATCAACTCCGGTTATCTGAATCGTTCTCTGATCGACTTTAAGGATAAGAGCAAGCCTCTCGTTGTGGGAAGCTGCGGTACCTACCGTCTGATCACACACCCAAAACTGCCGACGTACAGGCCACGCGGACGTATCGATTATCAGATCCTATACGTGTCCGCCGGGATTGCACATTTTCATTTTGACACAGAAGAAAACGAGACGATCGTCACTGCCGGAAACATGGTCTTATACAGGCCGAAAGAATTACAGAAATATGAATATTACGGTACGGACAAAACCGAGGTCTACTGGATTCATTTCACCGGAAATGATGTGAAAAATATCCTGAGAAGTTACGGCATTACAGATGACATGCGTGTCTTTTATGTCGGTACTTCTTTAGAGTATGCAAGAATTTTCAAACGAATGATCATGGAGCTGCAAAGATGCATGCCGGACTATCAGGAACTGCTGGTACTGCTTCTGCGGCAGCTGTTGATCGCAGTCCACAGACAGATTACCAATGTGCGCAAACCTGACAGAGAATTTTTGGATACTGAAATCGATATCGCTGCGCAATATTTTAACGATAATTATCATATTGATATCCGTATCGAGGATTACGCTGCTTCCAAGGGAATGAGTGTGAGCTGGTTCATACGGAATTTTAAGCAGTACACCGGCGCGACGCCGATGCAGTACATTGTTTCCCTCAGGATGGCCAACGCACAGGTGCTGCTTGAGACAACGTCCTATACCATCACTGAAATCGGGCGCATCGTCGGCTATGACAATCCGCTGTATTTCAGCAGACTGTTTCGCAAACAAAAAGGGTGTTCCCCTTCCGAATATCGAAAAAGGGTGCGCCCGCATTTGAAAAATACGCAGGCACACCCCGGATGATGTTTCAAAATCTTTTAATTTTCTTCGTCGTGTTTTTCTCAAACTCTGTCTCACGTACTTTAAGTTTAAAAATACGTTTATAGAGCGGCGCCGTCTGATTATACGTATCGATGATCTGCTGCAGCTGTGCCGGTATGTCTTTTATCTTCTTTTTCGCCGCATACTCATAATCAGGAAAGATCTCCGCTTCGATCACGCCCTCACTCTCACGCACCAGCGCTTCCTGTATCAGCCGCTGCGCGCACAGCTTGTTTTCAATCTCTTCGGGAGAAACATTTTCACCGTTTGGCGTGATAATCAGGTTCTTTTTCCGTCCTGTCAAAAACAGGTATCCCTCCTCGTCTATGTAACCGAGGTCTCCTGTCTTCAGCCAGCCGTCTGCGAGTGTCTGTGCGGTTTCCTCCGGCATTTTGTAATATCCCTGCATGACACTGCTGCCTTTTACCCAGATTTCTTCTTCTACAATCTTAACTTCACTGTTAGGCATACATTTCCCGATGGAACCGGCCTTAAACGCGCTGTTACAGTTTGTGCTGATAACCGGAGCGCACTCTGTCATGCCATACCCCTGCAAAACAGTGATTCCATACTTTTTAAACAGGTCAATATAAGACGGATTTAAGTATGCGCCGCCGCTGCACACCGTATGAAACTGTTTGCCGAACACCTTAGCCTTTACAAGCGGCGCCGGGATAAAGGAGGCCTCTTCCAGTTTTTTGGCAAGTGTCTCCACCATCAGCGGCACCATCAGGATCATATTCGGCTCGAACAGTTTGATGTTTTTGGCAACCCGGAGAAGGGAATCGTTGATGCAGATCACCGCACCGATAGATGTCCCTTTGAGGATATCCATGCTCAGACAGTACGCGTGATGAATGGGCAGCACACTCATGACGACCATACCGGGTTCATATCCCATGTCGAGTGCAGTCGCATTCTCCGCGAGATTCCTGTGCGTAAGCATAACGCCCTTACTCTTTCCCGTCGTGCCTGACGTAAACATGATCGTCGCCAGATCTTCGGGTTTGGGCACATATCCGTTTTCCTCTTTCGCGTCCGCTGTCAGGGCCCACATAGACAGTGCTCCGGGCACCGCCGTCTGAGCGTCCATCGCTATCAGGTGAAGCAACCCCCGGCATTTCTCCGCCGCCATGAACGCGACGTTTTCTTTCGACGCATCATAGACAAGCGTCGTCACATCCGCCCTGTCGATCAGTTCACACAGATCTTCCGGCGGGAGATTTGCATCAAGCGGCACTGCCACACTCCCTCCGTTCACGATCCCATAATAGGCGGTGATCCAGGAATAAGAGGTGGCTCCGACCAGCGCGATATGCTTTCCCTGTTCTCCCAGCTTTGCCAGCGCAGCACTGAAGCAGCCGCTGTCACTCTTTAGCTGTGTGTAAGTCTTTGCCTCAACCTTTGTCTCTTTTTTACCGTTTGATCCCTCGCCTTTTACCTTATATCTTATGGCATCCTGCGGGCCGTACGCTTCCTGTGCTTTTACAAGCAGTTCGTAAATGGTGCTGCGCAATTCGTTCATCTTTCCTCTCATTCTGCCGCCATGAGCGGCGCTCCAGTCAGTCGGTCCTGCACTACTCCTGTGTGAGTTTCCCTAAATAATCGACTGCTTCCTGTACTGTGCGGATATTCGCCGCCTCTTCCTGATCAATCTCAACATCCAGAGAATCCTCAATCTCTCCAAGCATACTCATAAAATCAAAGGAGGTGAAACCCAGATCCTCGATAAAGCGGGATTCCGGCCTGATATCTTCCTTCTTCACTTCCACATAATTTGTGATGATCTCACATAACTGTTCAAACATTGCTCTCTTCCTTTCCATACTGATTTCTTACTGATTTCTTCTTACACTAATTTAATGATTTCTCCGATTTTCAGATCCGGGTTTTCCGTTCCTTTAAACATCAGCTTACAGATATAATAATAAAAATATTCAAGCTGCTTTCTGCTGTATGCCTTCGTCTGATGCTCAAAGCTGAAATCAAGTCCGTTGTCCTCCGGCCTGTGCATGACGGTAAGATAAAGGCCGTCCGAATAATAGCCATTACCATACCGTTTCGTCTTGTAACGGATGCCGCCTAAATCCGTCAGTCCCTTTTCTCTGAGCGTAGCAGGCTGATAGGTAAGGGATACGGTCTCATAGCCCATGCCCTGCGGCGGATTATAATACTGGTTCCTGTAAGAGAGATATTCCCCCGGGTTAAAGTTGACATAACGGAACACTTCGTTCTGTTTGTCCCGGATCTCCTGAATTCCTTCCAGAAAAGTCTTATCTTCCGGGATCACCGTACGGAACGGGAAACAGTGAATACGCGTTCCGCCTGATTTTTTCTCCTGCAGTGTGGCGCGGCGCGCATAAGCGATCTGCATCGACACATCGTCGCACTGGTTGATCTTCTGCAGATAGGTACGGATTCCCATCACGAGCAGACACTGTAAGGAAATATGCTGCTGTTCGCAGAAAGTCATCAGCCTTGTCGTCGGTTCTTCCTCCAGATGGAAAATATCGATTGCCGCCTCAAAACTGTCGGAACCTGTCGGCGCCGCCCGCAAATTCGGATTGCCCGTCAGTTTCCTTGCTTCTTCCAGTTTCCCCGGCCCCTCTATCCCGTTATAGATCGGCTCGGATTCCTCGATTAATTTATAAAAATATGACCTGTCTCTGGCCTGTGCTTTGCTACCTGCCTCATAAGCAAGATCTTTCTCAATCTGCTCGGTGTAGGAACGCATATCAGACGGGTAGGGGATATTTTCAAAATTCGCATTACAGTACAGCTCTATGACATCTTTCATAAAACCGATCAGAGACTGCGCATCCAAAAATCTGTGGTCACCGACGAGATACATTCCCTCGAAACCGTCCGGCGTTTTGATGATGACAACCTTATTCATCGGCGCATCTTCCTTATCAAAAGGAATACGCGTCCATGCCGTCATCTCAGCCTCCGCCTCTTCCATGGTCTTTCCGGTAAAGTCCACAAATTCGATTTCACGCTCTTCTTTGTCAACAATATACTGATACCATTCTTTCTGTGTCTTGTCATAAGCAAGACGTGCCCGCATGGACTCGCATCTTTCGTATGCCTTATAGATCGCTTTCCTCAGCTCCTCGATATTCAGTTCAAACTCGATCGTCAGGCTCGTGCCGACGTTGAGAATCTCTTTTCCCGGACAGTACTGCGCATAATAATTATGGAATTTCTGCGCTACGGTAAGCGGATATGCTTTATAACCTTTTCTTGTTTTCATTCTATCGTTATCCCTTTCACAACATTCCTGTTCATTCTGCATCTGTTTTGTTAAAAATTTCTTCCGCAAACTCATCCATCGCTTTTTCGTAGGTTTCCATGTCTTTGTAATAGCTCTCGGCATGGGCCGCTCCTTCAACGATCAGCTTGCGCTTTGGCGATGCGCAGTTTTCATAAATCTCCTCACACATACTGCACGGTACGAAGGTATCCGCAGATCCATGGATAAAAAGGATTGGCACACACGCCTTCCTCACCTCATATTTCGCATTGCACTCATCCATTCCATAACCAGCCAGTTTCCGGTTCATCAGATCGGCGCCCGGAATCGCCGGGAAAGCCGGCAGATGATACATATGACGCAGCACATGTGTAAACACTTCTTTCGGGGAAGTGAAACCGCAGTCGGAAATGATTCCCTTCACATTCGCCGGAAGCTGCAGCCCTCCTGTCATCAGTACGGTCGCACCGCCCATGGATGTGCCGTGGAGCATGATCTCAATATCCTCCCCGCACGTCTCGATCATCCAGTTGATCCAGCCCAGTGCATCCTTTCTGTCCAGACAGCCGAAACCGATATATTCGCCTTCACTCTGACCATGTGCACGCGCATCAGGCAGTAATATCGCATAACCATGTTTTAAAAAATAGTGTGCAATCGCCACATGGTTGCTAAGCCCCTCTCCCGTATAGCCGTGAAAACAGATCACTGCCTTTTTGATCCCGCTACCTTCTGTTCCTTCCATCGCCGGGAAATAGGTTGCGTGGAGTTTCAGACCGTCAAAAGACGTCGTATATACATCCTGATGCGGCTGTGCCATCACAAATTCTCTTCGCCCTTCCATGATCGGAAAATATTTTTCCCAGTCTGTACCGGACATCTTGATCGTGCGGTCTGTCTTCGCATTCCCTCGTTTCATGGTTCTGTTATAAAAATAGACTGTTTCGCCTATCCCTGCCGCGGCAAGAAGTCCCACTGCCGCCGCGATGTTCTTTAATTTTCCCATCGCTACCTCATCTTCTTTCTGCTATATGCTCACTGTGTCTGCCGTCATGCTGCGGTTTCCTTACTTTTCTTTCGCTGCCGCTTTTTTGACCGCCGCCTTTACCACGGTATCCACGACCTTATCAGCCGCTTTCTTTGCAAGGCTCTTTTCTTTCTGCATCGCATTTTTCTTATGCTCTATGATCTCTTTGAGACGCAGCGCTTTTTCGATATTGCCCTCCACGCGGAGTTTCTGGCTCGTGAATGCCGCGACCGGATCCACATCCCCCTCTGCGATCCCGAGAAGCACCTCCGGTGCGCAGATAAACATCGCGTCCCTGTCGTAGTACTCATAAGGTTCCACATACAGCTCGCCGTCTTTCACTTCCACATAAAAAGCGCCGCCGGCCTCCTCATCCTCAATGTTAAACTGAAAAGCCAGATGCTCATGAATATCGCTCACATCGGCCCCCATGAATTTTCCCTTAATCTCATAAAATAAATCTGCGTATGTCATCATTGTCCTCCTTCTTTCCCTGCTTAGCATGTGTAAGTACGCATGCTGTCATACATCAATCAGTTCCCTTTTTCGACCACTGGTCGAATTGATCTAAAGAAACATTAACACACTTGTCGACCGCTGGTCAACTACATTTTTCCTAATTTATGAAAAGAATATCTGCATTTATATGGTACTATTTCTGATTGTCTGAAAATACCGATTGTGCTATTCTTGTTATGTATCGCTATATGCCATGGTCGCAGTAAACTGCTCTGACATGGATGATTAGATGAAAAGCACAAAATTGCAGGGGGACATCATGCCGGACTTGAAAAAATATGACAGAATCTTAGACGCACTCCAACATCTTTTAGAGGATAATCCGATCCAGAACATTTCTGTGAGCGATATTGCCAAAAAAGCCGGGATCGGCAAAGGCAGCATCTACTATTACTTCCCCTCCAAAGAGGCAATCCTCGATGCTCTGGTAGAAAGAAATTATGAAAAACCATTAAAAACGGCGAAAAACCTTGCCCTTCAGACAGAGATTTCGCCGTTTATCCGTATGGCTATGATCTTACAGGCCTGCCGCAGTTCTTCGGATGCGTTTTTGAACCAGAATAACCCTTCCGAAGACGGTGCAGCAAGCGCTCAGGATATTGCATTTCTGCATCAAAAATATATGAATCATCTGATCAGTGAGTTAAAACCGAGTCTCACAGAAATTATCAGTCAGGGAATCGCTTCCGGCGATATCCATTTTGACTATCCGGCGGCCCTTGCAGAGATCGTGCTCATCGTGCTTGCTGTCAAACTCAATAATACGTTCCTCTCCGCCACCGCTGAAGATTCGGAAGATACCATACGCGGACTCGTCTCGCTGCTGGAAAAAGGCACCGGCGTACCACAGGGCGCACTGAATTATCTTACGGCGCCGGACCCGGGCCTTACTATGTAAATGACCGTTCCTGTTTCTTACATGTATCTTCCGGCTGTCCGTGTTTTTGTCCCAGAAAGCATTCTTCTTCGTGAGAATAGATCACGCCCACTGCCTGCAGATAGGCATAGATGATGACCGTTCCCACAAACTTCATGCCCCGCTTCTGCAGGTCTTTTGACACGGCGTCAGAAAGCGGAGAGCTGGCCAGATCTTTTTCATAGATGACTTTTTCATCCGTCCAGTGCCACAGATATTTTGAAAAGCTCCCGTATTCTTTCTGTATTTCGCGGAAAAAGCGTGCATTATTCACGGCGGCACGGATTTTCAGACGATTGCGGATGATTCCCGGATCCTGTCTGAGTTCCTCCATCTTTTCCTCATCATAAGCACAGACTTTCTCCAGATCGAACCCGTCAAACGCCTTCCTGAATGCCTCCTGCTTGTTCAGCACACATTCCCACGACAATCCTGCCTGAAAACATTCCAGAATCAGCATTTCAAATAATCTGTGATCGTCATGAACCGGAACACCCCATTCCTCATCATGATAACGCACATAGACGTCGTTGTCCGGGTTGGCCCATCTGCATCTTGTTTTTCCATCTTTCCACTTTATCTGCGGTGCCATTGTCATATCAATCTCCATTCCCGAGCTTTTGGCTAATCACTCGTCTTTTTCTTCCTGTCCTTCCAGACAGCAGCCAGAATATCCTTCAGTACGAGAAAAGAATCCAGCTCGTTATACCCATATTTCTTTTCCAGATCACACAAAAGCTTTTCCAGTTCCGTCTTATAGCAGGAAATATCCACTTCCCTCTGATACATGGCCAGGATCGGATATTTTTTGCTCCAGGCTTTTGTCCAGTCTATTTTATCCGATACTTCCTCACTCGTCCTGTCAATCACTTCCTGGATCTCTTTGACGTCAATATCAAACTCCACCAGTTCATCCAGTGACAGCCCATATAAGACCGCAAGCCGTTTTGACTGGCAGATATCCGGCAGCGTCTCATCTGTTTCCCACTTTGAGACAGTCTGCCTGCTGATCCCAAGTTTTTCCGCAACCTCTTCCTGAGACAGCCCCTTTTTCTTTCGCGCATGAAATAAATGATTTCCTAAACTCACAGCAATTCTCCCTTCTTGAATATGTTAATCCTCTATGTCAGAGCAGTTCACTGCGATGAGAAATTCGCGCAGGCGATTTCTCATCTACAACAGGTTGAAAAATCACTGCTTCAGCATGATTTTTCAACCTGTGATCTGATTATAATCTTTTCACAGGAAGAACACTACCAATGCCGCCGTACAGTTTTGCCCGCTTTCTTAACATCATGCACATTTCACATCCCCAGCTTCAGTCTGCCTCGCTGCGATGCTGCAGGTGAATCCCGATATGGCCGACTCCCAGAATCACACTCGCAATGAGCATCCATATTACTCTCCCATAGATCCCAAGCAGGAAAAACGCTATCACAGGCAATACCGCGCCTGCCACGGGAACACCTGCAAAACTGCTGTAGAAATCAGCCATTCTGCGCTCACTCTTAAAATAACGCAGCCACCAGAACTCATACAATATCATTAAGGTAAACGCACCTGCAAGCCAGAGCGACCACAATGACCACCCCCTGCCAGTTAAAATCAGAAAACAGCAGGGCAATGCAGGTAGTAAGCGCCTCCCCCGTCCGCTCTAACAAAACAAGAATCTTATTTTCATGCTCGGCGCTGTAGCCATACGGCATGTTTTTGGTCCATAGCAGATTTGGTATCACCAGCATCAATAAAAAAATCAGTCCCACATAGGAAAATCCTAAATGTCCCATCTCCGTATTCTCCCTTCCCGCCCAATACCATTTCACTTTTTTCATGGCACGGTAATCCATTTTCATTTTCGGGAGCAGAAAATCCCCGGAAACCATCACGTTTCCGGGGTCCTTTTCCATTTTTATTCTTTTACACAATTCCCTGTGCTTTCATCGCCTCAGCAACTTTTAAGAAGCCTGCGATATTCGCACCTGCTACGTAATTTCCTTCCATGCCGTATTTCTTCGACGCTTCATCCAGACTGTGGAAGATATTGACCATAATACCCTGCAATTTGGAATCAACTTCTTCGAAGGTCCAGGAAAGTCTCTCGGAGTTCTGGCTCATCTCCAGTGCGGAGGTTGCGACACCTCCTGCGTTGGAAGCCTTGCCGGGACAGAAGAGAACGCCGTTTTTCTGGAAATATTCGGTGGCATCTAATGTGGTAGGCATGTTTGCACCCTCGGCTACCGCAAAACAGCCGTTTGCAGTCAGCGTCTTCGCGTCTTCCAGGTCCAGTTCATTCTGCGTTGCGCAGGGAAGCGCGATATCACATTTCACTGTCCATACACCGTGCTCTCCGGCTTTCTTCTCATGATATTCAGCACTCGGTCTTGCCGCCGCATACTCTGTCAGACGGGCACGTTTTACTTCCTTCACTTCTTTTAACAATGCCACATCAATGCCTTCCGGATCATAGATCCAGCCTGTAGAATCAGAACAGGTCACAGGTTTTGCGCCAAGCTGCTGTGCTTTCTGGATCGCATAGATCGCAACGTTTCCTGCGCCGGATACTGCGATTGTCTTGCCCGCGATCTCTTTTCCGTTACATTTTAACATTTCCTGTGTCAGATACAGCAGACCGTAGCCGGTTGCCTCTGTCCGCGCCAGAGAGCCGCCGTAGGTCAGGCCCTTGCCGGTCAGTACGCCTTCATAAATATTGCGGATTCTCTTATATTGTCCATACATATAGCCGATCTCACGTCCGCCTACACCGATATCACCTGCCGGAACGTCTGTGTCAGCGCCGATATGCCTGCACAGTTCTGTCATGAAACTCTGGCAGAACGCCATTACCTCTCTGTCTGATTTTCCTTTGGGATCAAAATCACAGCCGCCCTTGCCGCCGCCGATCGGCAGTCCTGTCAGGGAATTTTTGAAAATCTGCTCGAATCCAAGGAACTTGATGATACCAAGATTCACGGACGGATGAAATCTCAGACCTCCCTTGTAAGGCCCGATCGCACTGTTAAACTGTACGCGGAAACCATTATTCACCTGAACCTGTCCTTTATCATCTACCCACGGCACGCGGAACTGGATGATCCTCTCCGGAACCGTCAGTCTCTCCAACAAAGCATCTTTTCTATATGCTTCTTCATCAGCTTCGATCACTACTCTAAGAGATTCGAGAACCTCTTTTACAGCCTGATGGAATTCCGGCTGTGCGGGATTTTTCGCTACGACCAGTTCGTAGACCTCATCAACGTATGACATTTTTCATATCCTCCTTTGGTTTGCATTTACATAAACTTCCTGTTACATTATAGTATGTCATGGAAAAATCTACAAGTTTTTTTTACAGATACTCCTTCATCTGTTCAATACTTTTTTCTTCAAAGTCCATTAACTCCTGTGCCAGTTCCACACAACGCTCCTGCGCCAGCGTATTATGTTTCACGGTTTTATACATATTGGTCAGTCCTCTGCTGCTTCCCTGTATCATCATTTCCGCCAGATGACTCGTGCTGATATTGAATAAGGTTCCCATGTGCACGCTTCCCCGCAGCATGAAATCTGTAATCTGATTGCTCCTGTATGTGCCGCTCTTTTCTTCCACCAGCTGTTCCACTGCGTCATTATGAATTTTGGCATACCCGATCGACTGTCTGGAAAGATTTATGGTAAATTCATCATCCGATATCTTATCCAGGATCGTGTCTATCGTTGTCATTGCCATCTGTGTATTTTTCTGAATCTCTCTCAAAATCGCAATATCATCCTGCTTCATTGCCGCCTCCTGTTCTCTGATCCGGTCTGTGCATACAAAAAAGAGTATAGATCAGATTTCTATACTCTTTACTATTGCCATATTCTGTGATTTTTAATCTGTGCAGATCAGCTTCTATTTCACAAATTCAGACTTCACATAACCGACGCCTCCATTGTATTTGATCCTGGTCCAGCCGTCAGCCTGCTTCATGATCACATCGAGCTTCTCACCCTGATAAGCCAATCCGATTTTATCGCTCGTCTCGCTGGCAGCGCTCCTCACCCTGACATTTTCGATCACTGTAACGGTTTCCGTTGTCTGCGTATCTGTCGTCTGTGTCTCTGCATTATTTGCCGCCGTCTCCGTTTGGCCCGCTTCGCCTTCTGTCTCTGCTATATCTTCCAGAAACTCACTCTTGATATATGCTTCCGCACCCTCGTACTCTATCTTGCTCCAGCCGTTTCCAATCTTCTCAAGCAGTTTAAATACGTCTCCGACAGCCGCTTTGCCGAGTTTATCCGCCGTCTCAGAATCGGAAGATCTGATATTGACAACATCGACCGCTTTCACCTGTGTCACATTTGCCGCCGTCTCAGAAGCCGCCGCTGTTTCGGCAGACGCCTCTCCGGCCGCTGTCGTCTCTTCCGGCTGTGCGTTTTCTTCCGACTGCGCAAGCATCTGTCCTACATCTTTCTTGATCTCTTCCTGCAGATCGAACAAAAACTGCGCCAGTTCCACATCTTCGGCCAGCATATCGTTATAAGACGCCGCAATCTTATTATTCAGGTCAACGACATCATCCTGAAGGCTAACTTCCGTGATATAATCGAGTTCACTCTGACCGCTCTCGCCCCATTTGATATAGTATTCCCCGTCATCACTGACACAGACATAAAACGCCTGCATACCCGGAACCGGCTCCTCGTATTCAATAAATTTCACCTCGGAACAGACATAAACCAGGTAAGTATTTTCCAGCGGGCCGGCCTTCGTATAAATGTCGACAGTCGGATAATAATCCTGATATTTGCTCTTTTCCTCGATCCTGACAATCTCTTCATCATCCACTACATCCACAAGCGTACGGATGGTGTCGATGTCCCCTTCCGCCATCGCTGAATAATAAGAATTCATCAGCGCGTCTATCTTAGGATCGTCATTTTGTTTCAATGGCACCGGTGGAATCTTTGATGTCGTTTCTCCCGTCTCTCCCACGGTCGTACTGTTTGCCTCAATATCTTCCTTTACCTGTGCTCCCTTCTTATTTGCATTTACGGAAACAATGATCGTAATGACTACACAGACTGCCAAAACGACCGGCATTACTATTTTTGCATGTCTCACAAACCAATTCCCTGTCATTTCTACCCCCGTCAAAAGAAAATCCTCTGTCTTGCCATTTGACGTTCTCATACTCTACAACCTTTCTTTTATTAAAGATGATGCAAATGCACCCGACAGGAATCGAACCTGCATCAAAGGCGTCGGAGGCCTACGTTCTATCCGTTAGACTACGGGTGCATATGTTACAAATTTATTACATCATCATGATTATCATACCACAGGTAAATCAAATTGTCCAGTAAACATTGAAAGAAGAAAAAATTACCTTAAAAATTGTATAAAATCTCCTGTTTTTCGCGTATAAAATCTGTTTTTTTTACAAAAATCTTCAAAATATGCAAAACAATTTTATATATTGTCATTTAAATAATGTCTGCCTGCAGCGCATTCTCCTCCAAAAAATGCCTTTTAAAGTGGTATCCCGCACTGCCTCTCGAAGAGGCAGCACAGTATACGGTCTGTTCTTTCTGTCTGATTTTTACAGTTTCTATAAAACGGTTATTTCCCCGGTCAGCCTGTCATAATAATAGACATTATACGACAGTCTCTCCTCGGGATCTACCTGCGTGTCATTGACTTCTCTCACCATATTCCGGTAGAATGTACGCATTGCCGGTGTCATACCGTTTTCCGGCACCAACAGCACTTCATGGATGGAACTCGGAAGGATAATGAGATTTTTGTTAAGCCTCTTCGTCAGATTTTTTAAAGAATCCGCATAAAGGATGGCCGCGGCGCCAAAAAGGCGCTCTTTATTGGTAAGCATATACATCATCGAATCCACTACAGATGCCATATCCGGAAAATCCGAAAAAATTCCGCCGCCTTCACATGCGTACAGATTCTTCTCCTGCGCAAGCTCCTCTATGACCTGCCTGACCGGCAGAAGTTCTGCCGGACACATTCTCGCCATGTTCTCTTTTGCACTCTCATACAGCGCAGACAGTTCAACCTTCCACGTCGCAAGATGGCTGTTTCGGATCAGTATAGATGCCTTCCCGAAACGTTCATCCTCCAACACATAATAAAATACAATTGCCAGGTCATGCCACGCGATATAGGGCACCTCATCCAACAGCTTTCGATTGCTGTCAAAATGGATCAGCTTATACAGGATACGATTCTTTACCTGTCCGAACTGCATGAAAAAGTCCATATCCATCCTGATTTCTTTCGCACAGCGTTTATAGGCACATAAAATATCATAGACAATATCGCCAAACGGCCTGCCTTCTTCATAATCCCGATAAAGTTCGTCAATATAAATTGCCGGAGAGACATTGCTCCCTTTTTTGCTGATCAGGATTCCATGGAGATCTACCCCGTTATTTTTGGTCACTTCCTGAAATACGACCTCGTGTGTTTCTCCCAGTATTTTTCCCACCGCACTGCATAACTTCTTTCCAAACTGTTCTAATAACATGTTGTCCTCTCTTTCCATTCTCTCCGGACAACTTCTTTTACTTCCTTCTAAACTTTCTGTCTGAATCCTTCTTCAGAAATTTTCCAATCAATCCTTTCCACAATGAAATAAAAAAGACAATGGGCTGTATTTCCAATATAAATATATTGAAACATTCCATTGTCTTATAGGCTTACTTCATCATATATGCAGTACAGATTATACTCTGGACAGATATTCTCCGGTTCTGGTGTCAATCTTGATCACTTCACCCTGATTTACGAATAACGGTACCATAACCTTCGCACCAGTCTCCACGATCGCGGGTTTGGATGCGCCTGTAGCGGTATCCCCTTTGAATCCCGGCTCTGTATCGGTAATCTCAAGTTCCACGAATAACGGCGGCTCAATCGCAAACACATTGCCGTTATAAGAACAGATCTTCACCATCTCGTTCTCTTTGACAAACTTGAGCGTGTCCCCTACCGTATCACCATTCAACGCGATCTGGTCATAAGTCTCGGTGTCCATAAAGTTATACAGATCACCGTCCGCATATAAATACTGCATATCTTTTCTATCAATACGTGCCTGTGGACATTTCTCAGTCGGTCTGAAGGTCTTCTCAACAACGCCGCCGTTGATGATGTTCTTTAACTTTGTTCTGACAAAAGCAGCTCCCTTACCGGGCTTTACATGCTGGAACTCTATAATCTGATAAACATTGCCTTCATACTCAATGGTAATACCATTCCTGAAATCGCCTGCCGATACCATACAATAATCCTCCTCAATTTGCATTCACAATATAATTCTTATATAGTGTATACTATAAATTTTCTTTTTTCAACCTCTTTCCGAAAAAAAACAGATTTTTATTCTGCATTTTTTCTCTCCGTTTTTCTTTCTCTTATCTCTTCCGCAAAATATCTTCCGATGTAACAATCAGTCCTGTTTTTTTGCAAGCAAAAAATCTATCGCTTCTAAATACCCTTCCAATCCATGCCCATAAATCTGTTTGTCACAGGCAGGCGCCGTCACGGATACTTTTCTGAACGCCTCGCGCTCCATGATGTTGGAGATATGAATCTCCACTTTCGGCACCGCAATGCTGGCAAGCGCATCCCGGATCGCATAACTGTAATGCGTATACGCCCCCGGATTAATCACGATCCCTTCCGTTCCGTCAAAATAAGCTTCCTGAATTCTGTCAATGACGGCGCCCTCATGATTGCTCTGGAACACTTCGATCCGGCAGTTTTCCTGCTCTCCCTTTTCGCTTATCATCCGCAGAAGATAATCATAATCCTGCGTACCGTACACACTCTTTTCCCTGATTCCCAGAAAATTAATGTTCGGCCCATTGATCACCAGTAATTTCATTGTATTGCCTCCTCAATCTCATCCATAATCTCTTCGAACCGCTTCCCGTCGACATCAATGACAACATCGGCCGCTTTTTCATAAAACGGGGCACGTTCTTTCATCAATCTCCTGATTTTTTCCTGTGGATCATCACATTGCAACAGCGGTCTGGCCGTATCGTGCTTTACCCGTTCATAGATAGTCTCCGCGTTTGCCCGCAGATAGATGACGGTTCCAAGCTGTTTTAACAATGCCTGATTTTCTTCCCGAACAGGCAGGCCTCCGCCGACGGAAATGATCTTCTTTTGTTTCGCACTTCCCATCTCCCGGATCAGTTTTTTCATGCATTCGGTTTCCAGCTTCCGAAAATATGCTTCCCCGTCTGTTTCAAAAATCTCTGAAATTGTCCTGCCTTCTTCTTTCTCGATCAGCCTGTCCGTGTCTTCCATCGGACAGCGCAGACGGTAGGAGAGCCGGAAACCCACAGTCGATTTGCCGCTTCCCATAAAGCCTGTCAGAATCAAGTTTTTCATATGTTCTCTATCCTTTTTATTCCTTTTTATCTGTCTTTTTTCATCTGCCCTTTTGCCCTGCTTCTTCCGCTCAGCACGGATTCGTGGCCGATCTTAGTTTCTCGTATACCGCATCGGCATCCTTTTGGGTAACCGTTGTCCGGTTCCACAGTTCATATGCATCGATCCCCTGATAGAGCAGCATCTTCAGGCCATTACAGGCCTCTCCCCCGGCGTCTTTTACAAGGCGCATGAATCTGGTTGTAAACGGTTTGTAGATCAGATCAAAGCCCGTATGTATCTTCTGATAAAACGCAGCGTCCTCAATGATCACTTCATCGTCATGCGGGGCAAGCCCTACGCTCGTTGCCTGAACCGCCAGGAATCTGCGCTCCGGAAGGTTTGAATAATCCGATAAACGCATCGGAATGATAACCTCTCCCGCAAATACGCGGTTGACTTCCTCCGCTATCTTCTGTGCCTTGTCCAGAGTACGGTTTAACAGATACACTTTTTTTGCCTTCTGTGAGGCGCACAGGTAAGCCACCGCCCTGGCTGCACCGCCGGCGCCGAGCAAAAGGATCTCTTCTCCTTCGATGCGGATCCCCTCCGCTGTCATTGCCCGGAATAATCCGCTCATATCCGTATTGTATCCTTTGAAACCGGTATCCGTGCGGACCAGTGTATTCACTGCACCGATCTGCGCCGCCAGCTCATCGACCGCCGTCAGACTTCCGATCACTTCGCTTTTATAGGGAACGGTGACATTCATACCCAGAATGTCCAGCGCATAAGCCCCCCGCACCGCTTCATCCACTCTGCCCTCCGCTACCGGAAACGGAACATAAACGAAATTGTGCCCCATGAGTCCGGCCAGTGTATTATGAATCAGCGGCGACAGCGTATGTTCCACGGGATTGCCGATCAGTCCGCAGGTCTTTGTTTTACCATCAATTACCATAATAATCCTCCATGTCAGAACCTCAACCTAATGTCTCTCCTTTTTGAGATAAAAATGTAAAACGATCCGTTCCAGAACCCGCTTTAAAACGATCTGAATCTCTTCTTTGGGGTGAATCGGTTTCACGAGATAAGTTTTGATCCCAGCCCTTTTCGCGCCCCATACATCGGTGAAAAGCTGGTCGCCCACGAAAATAGTGTTGTCCGGCGTCGTCTCCATCTGTTCCATCGCTCTGCAGTAACTCGCGGGAAACGGCTTATTGGCCTTGAAAATATACGGACTTTTTACCTGCTCGTGAAATGTCTTCACCCGCGGTTCCTTATTATTGGACAAAAGCATACTGCGGTATCCGATCTTCCGTAGCCGTTCAAACAATGCGATACTCCGCCCGTCGGCAGGCGCTCCGTGAGGGACAAGCGTATTATCGACATCAAAGATGATGCCGCGATAACCTTTTTCATACAGGTCCTCATAATCAATCTCATAAGCGGAATCCAGATAGACATCCGGATAAAAACATTCTAACATACTCTCTCCTTCACCAACAGTTAAAAAGGCGCTGTCCTCCAGCGCCTTTCTCACCATTCTTATAAACTCTTCACAATGTGATTATATCTCGCCGTAAAAATGATCTTAACAAATGTACTGACCAACATAAGTAAGATATCCCATAGCAAAAAGGAATACGCTTTTTGCACAAAAGCGGCATACCATTCAACGTCACCCCAGATTTTATTGCCAAAGAAAAGAAACAACAGGAGAAACAATGCGATGATCATAAAAAACCACCGGAAACCGTTGGCGATCGTCATCGGCACACTTGCTTTGGCCACTATCTCTTTTTCCTGATCTGTCATAGTCACACTCCCTGTCCTCACGAAACGCCGCCCAATCTATGAGCAGACGCCGTATTTCATGCGTTCTTTTCGCCCTGTTTATCAGCCGTATCCAATACTTTTTTCAATTCATCCATAAACGTGTTGATATCTTTAAATTCACGGTACACCGAAGCAAACCTGACATAGGCGACTGCCTCGAGGTCTTTGAGCCTGTTCATGACCAGTTCACCGATCACCTGGCTTGGAATCTCCTTTTCCTCCCGGTTAAAGATCTCTGTCTCAATCTCATCGATCAGCTGGTTGATCCGATTCGCGCTGATCGGTCTCTTATGGCACGCCCGCAGCACGCCTGCCTCGATCTTTGATCTGTCATAAGTCTCTCTGTTGTTATCTTTCTTGATAATGATAAGCGGGATCGTCTCTACTTTTTCATAAGTCGTGAAGCGCTTCTCACATTCGTCACACACACGCCTTCTCCTGATCGAATTATTTTCCTCCGCCGGTCTGCTGTCGATCACTCTCGTATTTTCATGACCACAAAATGGACACTTCATCTCCCATCCCCCTGTTTATGAAATCTTGATAAAAGTATTATCCCATATTAAATTTTTTATGTCAACTGAAAAATCGTGCGCATCACATTCCCGCGTCATTTCCGGCAGATATCTACGATGATGATATCCGGTCCGATCTGTTTAATATCTTTATAACAGATCACGTAATCCGGCTCATTACAAAACAGACTGTACAATTTATTATTACCGGAAACGATCAATTTGAAAATCTGTCCCGTACACTCGTCAAACTCAAAGTCTGATACCCTGCCCAGTTTTTCACAGTTTTTCAGATTGATCACTTCCTTCTTCTTAAATTCTGAAAACAGCATAGAATCCCTGACATTACGCTCTTTTTATTATTATATTATTCTATCCGCGCGCCGTGCAGACGTTCTTTGGCAAAAAGCTTTTTACTGGACTGAGACATAATCTTTGAAAACGTAGCCTGTGCTGCCATCATCAAGACGGATCATATACCATTCGTCATTTTCGGCCGTACCCAGACATTCGTATACTTCTCCGGCCTTTGCTACCTTAATGACATTGGTTCCCTGTGTGCCCGGATTATCCCTCACATTGACATTCGAGACGATCGTAAGCACGGACGTCGCCGGTTCTTCCTGCTGTGTCTGATCATCCGGATTTTCCATGGCAGGCGGTTCACTCTCCGTCTCACTGCCCTGTCCGTCATCCTGCACCTGATCTTCCTCCTGTCCCTGCGTCTGTTCCTGACTCGTACCGGGCTCGCTGTCTGACTGTTTGCGCACCATCGTAAAAATGAGGAACGCTGCGACGGCGAAGATTAAAAGCGCTATGACAGCCGAAACGATCATCATGATGCTGCTGTCTTCCTCCTCGTCATCATCCTCTTCGTCTTCCTCGTCCTCCCATTCTTCATATACCCGCTTTCTCGGCGGCGGGGGCGCTGCCTTTTTCTTCGGCGGAGGCGCCGGCACCGATCTGCTGCCGGAAGACGGCGCTCTTTTTCGTTCCCCTGAGGACTCCGACTGTTTTTTCCTCTCTTCAGGTTCTCTCTCCGGCCTGTCTTTACTCTTTGAAGACCGCTCACTGCCGTTTTGAGTCCTGTTTCTGCGGATTTCCTGCTGTGTCTCAAGCAGGATATTCTGCTCCATATCATCAATGTGCATCTCCGCATTTTCTCCGTCTTTTACAAATACTTTGTCGCTGCCCTCATCGTCACCGCCGACCAGTCTGCCGCACCTGGAACAGAATTTGGTTCCTTCGCGCAGCGCGGCCCCGCATTCGGGACATCTGGGCGTCCTGACCACTTTCCACCCGCACTGCGGACAGAATTTGTCCTCTTCATACAGGACACCCCCACATTTTTTACACTTCATGGTAGATCACCTCTTTTGTCAAGCTTAAATTGTCAAACTCATTTATCGTCTTATCCTTTTATCGTCTTATCCGTTCAGGGATCCCGCACCTGAAAAAGAAAAGCTAAAACATATTAAATATATGTATTAATGTACCAAATATACACCGTTTTGTAAAACAAAAAATTTCCAGCCGATCCATGAATAATTCCCCGGCTTTCGCACATCCTTCTTAGAAAGAGAATCGAAAAGTAAAAAGCGACGAATAAAAACAGGGAAGGGGTGCATGCAACAATGGTACAGGGAAAAGTGGAGATCTGCGGCGTCAATACAGCGAAGCTTCCTCTGCTGAAAAATGCTGAGAAGGAGGAACTCTTCCGAAAGATCGGAGACGGAGATGATAATGCGAGGAAAGAATATATCAAAGGAAATCTGCGTCTTGTTTTAAGTGTGATCAAACGCTTCCATTCCAGCAACGAAAATGTTGACGATCTGTTTCAGATCGGCTGTATCGGTCTGATCAAAGCAATCGACAATTTCGACTGTAGTCTGAACGTAAAATTTTCAACCTATGCCGTTCCCATGATCATCGGCGAAATACGGCGTTATCTGAGGGATTCCAACAGCATCCGGGTATCCCGCTCCTTAAAGGATACCGCCTACAAAGCCATCTACGCCAGGGAAAACCTGACGCGTAAAAACGCGCAGGAACCCACGATGAACGAGATTGCCAATGAGATCGGAATTCCGCAGGAGGATATCGTCTATGCACTCGACGCGATCCAGAGTCCGATGAGCTTATATGAACCCATCTATACCGACGGCGGTGACACGCTCTATGTCATGGATCAGATCAGCGACAAAAAGAACAAAGAAGAAGTCTGGGTGGAGCATATCTCCCTGAGCGAAGCCATGAAAAAACTTTCCGACAGAGAACATGAGATCATCACCCTGCGCTTCTTTGAAGGCAAAACTCAGATGGAAGTCGCAGAAAAGATCGGCATCTCCCAGGCACAGGTATCCAGGCTGGAAAAAAATGCCCTGAAGACCATGCGCAACTATCTGACTGCATAAAAACCTTCAGGCCATCGGCTGTTCAGCCCTGCCGGTCATGATCCTGTCAGACCTGACATTGTCAATACCGACACTTCCGGAACTGATCTCGTCCAGACTGCCATCTCCGGAGCCGTCATTGTTACAGTTGGCAATATCATAGGAAACGGTGATATCTCTTTTGCCATACAGCTTGAAATAATTCTGTACGATCCTGTCCATCACGATATGGATATCACTTCTTTCCGTTCCAACCAGTACCACCAGAAACTGCGAACTGCTGTATCTTGTTCCGACGTCAACGCCGCGCAGGGATTTGGCAATAGACTGCTCCATACACTGCATGGCTTTCTCCATCTGCTCAATCCTGATATCGCTGCCGTCTGCAGAAAACAACGTGAATAAAATCAGCTGCATCGCCTGATGATTACGCTGTGAAAAATGCTGCACGAAATTATAAACCCTGCCAAACTCCTCATAATCAATCTGAAAGGCTCCCCTGTAGGTCTCCCTGTTCTGCATCATATCTACGAGCCTGATAAGATCCGTTCTGGACTGTTCGAGCGTCTTCCCTGTATTGGCGCTCTGGTAAAAAAGATAACTTCCTTCCATCCCGCTCTGCCTGAGATGGTACAGAGCCTTGTCCGCCTTTCGTACCAGTTCCTCCAGATCACCCCCGTCTATGCCAAAAAGGCTGATCCCGATGGAAAGACTGATGTCCTGCATGATCTCGTTCTCTTTTTTTCTGACATCGAATGCCTCCAGGATCTGTTCGGCTTTTGCAGCCGCCTCTTCCTGCCTGCTTATTCCCTCCACATAATAGAGAAACTCATCGCTTCCCATCCGGCACGCAATGTCTTTTTCGGAAAGTTCTTTCAGCAGATCCGCCGTCACTTTGAGCACATGATCACCCGCCAGATGGCCGCAGGTTTCATTTAACTGCCTGAAATGATTCAGATCGATCATCATGATACAGCCGCTTCCATTGCGCAGGCTTTCCGTGATTTCTTTTTCTCCTTCTTCCCTGCAGAGCAGTCCTGTCAGGTAATCGAATCTGGAACTTAATCCCATGTCTTCTCTTGCCACACCGCCATAGATCTTATTGCTGTCAAAGATCGGCATCGCCGCGTCCTCTTCCGGAATGTTCTGCTGGAGACTACCTTCCTCCAAAAGCTGCATAAACTCTTCCACCAGAAAAGGATCAAACTGCGTCCCCTTCCCCTTTAGCAGTTCCTGTCTTACCATCTCATCCTGCAGCCTTCTGCGGTAGACACGGTTGCTTGTCATGGCATCATAGGAATCCACGATCCCGATCAGTCTCGCCACAAGCGGTATCTCTTCCCCTTTGAGCCCATCGGGATATCCTCTGCCGTCATATCGTTCATGATGATATCTCGCGCCTACGCTGACATTGGGAAACATTTTGATATCTTTTAAAATCTCAGCCCCCATGGTCGTATGGTTTTTGATCAGATCAAATTCTACATTCGTCAGTTTAAAAGGTTTATTTAATACGGAATCGGGGACCCCAATCTTGCCAATATCATGTAAAAGCGCTGTATAATGGACATTCTGCACTTCTTCATCCGCCCATCCCACCCTGCGTGCAAGCGCCTTGGAATAATATGCGACCCTGAGCGAATGTCCTTTTGTATAATCGTCCTTGGCATCAATGGTGTTCGCCACCGTCGTAATCGCCTGTATCGTTACCAGTTCCACTTCCCTTGTCTTTTTGTCCAGCTGCAGCTGTAACTGTCTCCTGTATCCGTCCAGTTCGAGCGTACGCCGAATACGGTTGATCATGATCCGCGGTTCAAACGGCTTTGTAATAAAGTCATTTGCCCCGAGTCTGAAACATTCCGTCTCCGTCTCTGTCTTCCTGTCTGCTGTCAGAAAGATCACCGGTATTTTACGCCACTCTTTGTGCTCCTGCAGTATGTGCATAATTTCAAAGCCGCCTATCACCGGCATAAAAATATCCAATAAGATCAGGTCAGGCGTATGTTTTTCCAGATACTTAAAAGCAAGCTTCCCGGAATTGACACCTACGACTTTAAACTCTTCCATTAACAGTTTGCGTGCCGTGACCAGATTCATCCTGTCATCATCTACGATCAGGATCGTCTTTACTTCTTTCATCATTTCCATGATATCGATATCCATTCTCTGCATTCCCCGCAGTCCAACTTCCCATGTCAAATCAACTTACTATGATCTTCTTTCTGTTATTATACTGATTCCTGCAATAAAAAGCAATCGAATATGTGAAATACCCGATTGCCTTTTTTCTCTATTTCGATTCTTCCTGAATAAATAGCCATGCCTTTCTCTCAGCCCGCAAATTTTGAAGCCAGGACGCGATCAGCGTCGGCACAAATCCCGGTTGAAAAATTAAAAATTTTCCAGCTTATGTCTCCCGCAGGATCTCTTTTTTTAATCTGCGCATGATCTTTTTTTCCAGTCTTGAGATATAGGACTGCGAGATTCCAAGCAGTTCCGCAACCTCCTTCTGCGTCAGTTCCTTACCGTCCGCATTGCCAAGGCCAAAGCGCAGTCTGATAATCGTCTGCTCTCTGTCAGAAAGCCTCGAGATCGCTTTGATCAAAAGCTTTCTCTCCACCTCGTTCTCGATATCCTGATAGATGACATCCTCATCGGTTCCCAGAATATCGGAGAGCAGCAGTTCGTTTCCATCCCAGTCAACATTTAACGGTTCGTCGATAGAAACCTCCATCTTATGTTTGCTGTTGCGCCTCAGATACATGAGAATTTCATTTTCAATGCATCTCGACGCGTAAGTCGCCAGCTTGATATTCTTTTCCGGATTAAAGGTGTTGATCGATTTGATCAGACCGATCGTCCCGATCGAAATCAGGTCCTCCACACCCACCCCCGTGTTGTCAAATTTTTTGGCTATGTATACGACCAGACGCAGATTATGTTCAATCAAAAGCGCCTTTGCCTCACTCTCATACTCTGTTCCCAGATCTCCTATGATCTGATTTTCTTTATCTACTTCAAGCGGGGGAGGCAGAACCTCTGTACCGCCTATATAATGTATGTCTCCCTGCTTATGGATCAGAAATCTGGTGTCCTTGCGCACCATCTTAAACTGCATCCCGCCGGGAATTGCCACTTTAAAAACCATTTCATTTCCTCCTAGTTTTCCATTAGTAGAGGATGCAATATCATCTGATAAACACTATCTTCCGATATTCCCGCATTACAAACTGCGATCACGACCCGCTTGCAGCTGATCTCCCGATAGGCGTCCTTTATCACAAGTTCCGGCAGTTCATAAGCATCCAGGATGCCTCTTTTTTGCCCGACGCTCCGGTATGGAACCGCGTGATACCGCTCCGGAAGAAAAAATCGTTCCAGTTGCTTCGCTGCCTTTGTGCTGACAATACACACAGGAGCACCGTTTACCGGATCGGTCAAATGATTCCCGGTGTCTAACAAAGCCTTCATATGAATGCTTCCTTCTTCCAGGGGAATGCTGATCTCTTTGACATTCTCCTCCTTTTCCCTCCGCAGTCTGTATAACACAAACTGTAAAAAACGCAGGGCGAAAAAGCCGGAAAAAGCTGCTGTCCAGATACCATACTGAAACTGCGCTGTCCATTCGGCTCTTGCGCTGATCCATATGACAGCACTTCCTAAAAAGAAACCGCACACCGCCATCACCAGGCTGCTTTTTAACAAAAGCACCGGTTTTCGGATCGCAAATACAAAACGAATCATACACATACTGACAGGTATCACGCCCAAAAAAAGCCTTATTTTGAGATTCCAGACTGGAAGCAGTATGATCAGACATATGATTCCCGCCCCTGATAAGGCACCGGACAAAATTCTGCGATGCGTGGCAGTACATTTCAGAACTTTCCCGGTTATGGACAACAGATACAGATTCATTACGAACTGAATGAAAAATACACTGTCAATATATAATTTGTAATACACTATCCACCTCCTGTTCTCTGCTACATTATATGAAAAAGGAGATGTTTTTTTTGTCAAATTCGCGGACAATTCCAGAAATATTTTCTGACTGATTCCAATGGATTATGACTTTTTGTGACAGGCATTTGCGGGTACGCAAAAAACTCCTAAAACCACCTGTCAAAACAGTAAAGTCCTAGAAGTCTTCTTTATTATTGTCCTGCAATTGTCTGAATCAGACAGAGACTTATTTACGCTGTAAAAAATCCGGTATTTTCAAAGATTTCTCTTCTACGGAGCTGCGGATATCCGCTGCCTTGTTAATACCCGCAAGCGGTTTGACTGTGCTCTGTGTACCGCCTTCCGGTGTGCCCTGCGTTGTATGTACTGTGGAAGGTCTCAGCCCTAAACTTCCTGCATTGAAGCTTCCAAGACCCGCACCCGAGCTGCCTGTTCCGCCTGTCTTGGTCTGTAAAGAAGCAGGCGTGATATAGGGAGATTTAAAGCTTAATCCGCTCATTCCCTTTAACTGGTTCGTCTTCTCTTCAATACCGGTCGCAATGATCGTGACACTGCACATATCCGACATATTGGCATCATACATTGCACCGAAAATGATATTGACATCATCTCCTGTCAGCTCTCTGACATAATCAGCCGCATCTGAGGCATCCGCCAGCGAGATATCTCCTGATACATTGATGATGACATGTGTCGCACCTGAGATTGTTGTCTCAAGCAGCGGACTCTCCACGGCCATCTTAACCGCTTCGTTCGCTTTATCCTCTCCTTTTCCGGCGCCGATTCCGATATGGGCGATCCCTTTATCCTTCATGACTGTCTGTACATCAGCAAAGTCAAGGTTGATAACTGCCGGTACATTGATCAGATCCGTGATTCCCTGCACAGCCTGCTGTAATACCTCGTCCGCTTTTTTGAGGGCATCCGGCATGGTTGTCCTTCTGTCGACGATCTCGAGCAGCTTATCATTGGGAATTACAATCAGCGTGTCCACATTGTCCTTGATCTTCTCAATCCCGCCCAAGGCATTCACCATACGTGCTTTCGCCTCGAAACGAAACGGTTTGGTGACAACGCCTACTGTCAGGATTCCCATATCTTTTGCCAGCTTGGCTACGACAGGCGCGGCTCCCGTACCAGTACCGCCTCCCATACCACAGGTGACAAATACCATATCCGCACCTTTTAAAGCCGCTTCAATCTCCTCTTCACTCTCCTGCGCCGCTTTCTCCCCGATCTCCGGTTTGGCTCCGGCTCCCAGTCCTTTCGTCAGCTTCTCGCCGATCTGGAGAAGCTTCGGCGCCTTGCACAGCTGAAGCGCCTGTTTATCCGTATTGATCCCGATAAAATCAACTCCGTCTATGCTTTCATCAATCATTCTATTTACAGCATTATTACCCGCACCGCCAACACCAACTACAATAATCTTAGCAGCGGATTCAGCATCGTTTGTCTTAATTTCAAGCAAGGTAGTACCTCCTTATTTTTCGAAATAACTCATATAGATTATCATATAATTATTTCTTCAAATTAGCAACCCCATTTTTTCGATTTTCGAACTTAAAAACCAATTTGGCACAAATTTCCAGCTAATTCTTCTCAAAACTTATTGTACGGGTTTCGGGTGTATACTCCCGCATATCCAAAGTCCCGCTCTTGTCCTCAAGACTGGGAAGAAGATACTGCAGCGCCATGATCTTTTCATCCAGGTCATTGCTGTCCCCCATTGCGACTTTCGCATCCCCGAAGATCAGCGTCACCTGGTAATCGGGTGAAAAATAGATCTTGTCCACCAAAAGCGCATATTGCTCCAAAAGCTGTGTGATATTCAGGATGTCCTTAAAGACTTCCCTGTTTTCCACCGGAAGCGGCTCATAGAGGATCACATGATTAAAGAGAAGCCCTGTCACCTGCGGCACCCCCGCGGTCGACTCTTCCGAAGTCTCCACGACCACACCGTCGTTGTCGAAATAGATATACCGTCCAAGGTACGCCACATAACCGGCGACCGCCTTTTCATAGACTGTGATCCTGACCGTGTCTTTTGCCTCAATCGAGACATCCATCGTCTCGATAAAGGGAATGTTGTCCACACCCCGGTCACGGTATTTCAAAGAAAGAAAAAGCGAATTATTACCATATCTGCCGGTCATGACCATGTCCATGATTTCCTCATTCGTATAATGAATGTTACCACTCACGTATACGGTTCTGATCGTATAATTTTCCATGATGTAGAGATAAGCCGTCACGGCCGCCGTGATCAGAAGGCATCCAAGCACGGAAAGAACCGCGATCCGTTTCCCTTTGCCGAAACGGATTTTCTGTTCCTTCCGTACCCGCTTTGTCGTATCATTTTTGACAAGATAAAGATACGGTGTATTCCTGTTTAATTTTTTTACGACGCTTTTACTGCCCACACGAATCCTCCATGTCAGAGCAGCCTGCTGCGATGACAGTGCGATGAGAAATTCGCACAGGCGATTTCTCATCTGCAATCAATGCCATCTCAGGCTCTGACTCATATTGCCGATTGAAAAATCACTGTATCGGCATGATGTTTCAATCTTTATTCCTTTAGATATTAATCTGTTTTTCTGCATCTGACACCGAGCGCTGACAGATCCTGACAAATGTCTTCGTATCCTCTTTCGATATAATGTCTGCCATACACGATTGTTTCCCCTTTGGCGGCTGCACCTGCCAGTACCAGTGCGGCTCCGCCGCGCAGTTCCTCCGCTTTCAGGACTGTCCCCTCAAGGTAGCGGACGCCTGTTACGAATACCCTGCAGTCACGGCAGGTAATTTTCGCTCCCATCTTCCGCAGTTCCGGCACAATGCGAAACCGGTCCTCAAAAATCGTTTCTTCAATGACTCCCGTTACACTGTCTTCCCCGGCCAACGACATTGCAGTCAGAAAAGCCGACTGTAAATCCGTGGGAAAACCCGGGTAGATATCCGTACGCAAAACCGGTAGCATCCTTCGTTTCCCCCGGCAGGCAATCCAGAGCCTATCTTCCTCTTCGCAGATCTCTGCCCCCATGCAGGAAGCAGCACACAGAACCGCATCCATCTGTCTGCAGGGTGCCTCGGTCAGACAGATCTCACCGCCGCAGCTAAGCGCCGCAGCAACATAAGTACCCGCTACGATCCTGTCCGCAGGAACCCGATAAGTTACCTCATGCAGCCGTTCCACGCCCCTTATCACAAGCCTGCCTGTGCCGATGCCCTCAATATCGGCCCCGGCTCTGACCAGAAAATCACACAGTGCCGTGATCTCCGGCTCCTTTGCCGCATTTTCAAGCACTGTGACGCCATCTGCGAGCGCTGCTGCGAGTACCAGATTCTCCGTTGCCCCTACGCTGACAAACGGGAACCTGTGATGAATGCCGCAAAGTTTCCTGTTGCCTGTCTCGGCAAAAAATCCGTCTTCCCGCTCCTCTATCCTGACTCCCATCTTCCGCAGTCCGCTCAGATGCAGATCGATCGGTCTCCTGCCGATCACGCAGCCTCCCGGATACTGCATGCGGACACAGCCTGTTCTGGCCAGCAGCGCACCCAAGAGCATGATCGAGGAACGCATAACACATACGGAATCGGGCGGCATATCACACCCGGATACCTCTTTTGCATTGATAAAAAGGCAATGTCCCTTTTTTTCTATGACACAGCACAGGCTCTCCATCAGGCGCAGCATGTGGTGCACATCACTGATATCGGGACAGTTTT
Organism: uncultured Lachnospiraceae bacterium; assembly: GCA_947577185.1. Classification (GTDB taxonomy): domain Bacteria; phylum Bacillota; class Clostridia; order Lachnospirales; family Lachnospiraceae; genus UBA3282. Next base: position 32,816 of record CANPUE010000014.1, read on the forward strand.
CCAGTTTACAGGTGCCGTTTATTAAAAGTGTGGCGGCTAAGATCGGCAGTACCGCATTCTTAGAGCCTTGTATCCTGACCTGTCCTTTCAGACGGTTTCCACCATATATCTGAATCGCATCCATGGCAAATCCTCAAAGCAGATAACTATATGACCTACTTTATCTATATGGAGAAAAACGCAAAAGTCATCTTGTACTCATAAATCTTTTAGATGGATCCCCTTGGCCACACTCAGGACTAACCCGATCTCGATCAGAAGAAACATCACCGAAGTTCCCCCGTAACTGATAAACGGCAGGGAAATCCCTGTATTGGGAATGGTGTTGGTCACAACCGCTATATTCAGGATCACCTGAATCGCAATGTGCCCGAGCACGCCGACGACTAACAGTGCGCCAAACAGATCGGGTGCATTGTTGGCGATGACCATGAAACGCCAGATCAGCATGATGAACATCAGAATAACCGCGATCGCACCAAAAAGTCCGAGTTCCTCACAGATGACGGAAAAAATCATATCGTTCTGCGCCTCAGGCAGAAACCCCAGCTTCTGCTTGCTGGCGCCCAGCCCTTTCCCAAGAATGCCCCCGGAACCGATGGCATACAGGCCCTGCAGGGTCTGGAATCCGGTTCCGCTGGCATATGCTTCCGGATCAAGCCATGCCAGTATTCTGGCGCCGCGGAAGTTCAGCTCATCCGCGCCTGCATCTGCCATCCTGACGATCACAAAAACAAGCAGAGCCGCACCTACAAGCGCTGCCAGACCCAACAGGACAAATCTTTTATAATCCGGACAGGATACAAATAACATCAGCGCTGCGATCCCCATAACGATGATCGCGGAACTCATATTACGCGTGATACGCCACAGCATAAGCGCGATCGGCACGGGTATGGCCATCACCATATAAAATCCTTTCCGGGTACGTATCCGCTTCCCCATCGAACAGATCATGCTCGAGAGGAAAAGGATCATACACAGTTTGGCTGCCTCTGCCGGCTGAAAGGAGACACCGGCAATGATCAGCCATCTTTTTGCTCCATGTGACTCACGTCCGAACGGAATGATCAAAAGGATCAGTACGATCGTGACGAGATACCCAAGAACTGCAAACCGCTCCCAGAAATGGTACGGTATGTTGGCCACGGTCAGCATCACGACAACTCCCAATATCGTTGCCCACAGCTGTTTCCTGAAATACCAGGCCGAATCTCCGTCAAACGTCAGGTTCGCTTCATACGAGCTTGTGGAATACAGCATCACCAGCCCAAATCCCAGCAGGAAGATGACGATGAACAAAAGACTGTAGTCCATGTAAGTTCCAATCCCGTTTGCCTTGTTTGATTTTCTATGAGCCAGCACTCTTTCTGCCATGCTTATAACTCCTTCAGGTCATTCACAAACTCTTTAAACTGTCTTCCTCTTACTTCATAATTCTCAAACATCCCCCAGCTTGCACAGGCCGGAGAAAGCAGGACCGCATCTCCGGGCGAGGCATTTTCCACACAAAGGTCAAAGGCCTCTTTCAAACTGTCGGCTGACACGATATTGTCTATGCCGTGCCGTCTGGCACAGGCTGCAATCTTTTCTTTCGTCTGTCCGATCAGACAAAGGCATTTCACCTTACCATCAAAGGCTTCAATCCATTCGTCATATTCACTCTGTTTATCATAGCCGCCGCCGATTAGCACTGTCGGTCTGCTCATGGCTTTGATGCCCTGGATCGCCGCATCCGGGTTCGTAGCCTTGGAATCATTGTAATAGTCTACGCCCCGCTTTGTTGCCACAAACTCGATCCTGTGTTCCACGGCTTTAAAATTCCTGACGGTATTTAAAATCACATCCATCGGAACTCCCATGGACTCCGCGATCACAACCGCCGCCATGACATTTTCCACATTACAGATACCGACCAGATTCATTTCCCCGATCTTCATCAGCTTTTTCACTTCCGTACCATACGAGCGGCAGATCGTATCCCCGTCCAGATAAATCCCGTTTTCCAGCTTTCCTGCGGAAGAAAACCAGATCACGCCTGCCGGGCATTCCTCACCAAACGCCCTTGTATATTCATTTTCATAATTTAAGACACACACATCGTCCTTCGTCTGATTGGCAGCTATCCTCTTTTTGGCCGCCGCATAATTCTCCATCGTATGATGTCTGTTCAGATGATCCGGCGTGATATTCAGGATCGCGGATACCGCCGGGTGAAATGCTTCGATCGTCTCTAACTGGAAACTGCTGATCTCTGCCACTGTTACGGTGTCATCCCGGGCTTCAAGCGCCGTCAGCGTATAGGGATTTCCGATATTGCCCACCACATAGACACTTTCATAATAAGCGGCCATGATCTCCCCGACAAGCGTCGTCGTCGTCGTCTTGCCGTTCGTACCGGTAATCGCCACGACCCTTCCCTTTCCCAGTTCATAGGCCAGTTCAACCTCTCCCCATATTTTGATGCCGCGTTTCTTTAAATCCTTCATGAGCGGCGTATCCACGGGCACACCGGGACTTACGACCACGAGATCTGTCATGCGCCGGATCTCCTCTGGCAGTGCGCCGATGATCACCTCAAAGTCACATGACTCCGGCACTTTCTCTTTTAATTTCGCAATGATCTCCTCTTTTACCCGCTTTTCATTCTCGTCATACACGACAGGATACGCGCCTGCCGCACAAAACGCCTGCGCCGCTCCCATTCCGCTAAGCCCCGTACCGATCACCAAAACCCTTTTATCCCGTAAATCCATACTTTTTATACCACACCTTTCTGAAAAGTACTTCTCACACTATCCTCCATGTCAGAGCAGTTTACTGCGATGACACATATCAAAAGTCTGAGTCCGACATGGAGAATGCCGCATTTCAGGCATTCTCCTGTGTGAGATAGACTTGCACTGCAAGTCGTAGTACTTCTTGACGAAATGCCCTCTGGCATGAGTCTTAGAAGTACTTCTCACACTATGCCCATCAGCGCCACCAGGCACAGCAGCGCCGTTATAATTGAAAAAACCGCAACCACTCTCGTCTCCGACCAGCCGCATAATTCAAAATGGTGATGAATGGGGGCCATCTTAAAAATACGCTTCCCGCCGGTCAGTTTGAAATAGGACACCTGCAGCATGACAGAAATCACTTCTATCATATAGATAAATGCCACGATCGCCAGAAAGAGCGGCATCTGCATCATATAAGCCGTTGCCGCCACAAAACCGCCAAGAGCCAGCGAACCGGTATCTCCCATGAAAACACTTGCCGGATAGACGTTAAAGAGCAAGAACCCAAGCAATGCACCGACTACCGCACAGGTAACCGGCTCCACGCCGCTTTGCAGTCCGATTGCCACCACCGTAAAAAATGTGGCGATCAGCACCGTCACGGAACTTTCCAGTCCGTCGAGTCCGTCTGTGAAGTTTGCACCATTTACCACGCCGATCACAATAAAAAACAAAACAGGTATGTTCAGGATCCCGAAATCCAGATAAATTCCGCTAAAAAAAGGAACTCTCATGGAAAGCGAAACATCCGTATAATGTGTCAGATAATATGCGAAAACACCTGTCACAAGAAACTGCAGTGCCATCTTCTGCCATGCGCGCAGTCCCAGAGAACGTTTGAGCACCACCTTGATATAATCGTCCAGAAAGCCGATCAGGCCAAAGCCAAGCGTCACAAACAGAATCGGGATGATCCTGGGATAATCTTTCACATAAAGAATGGAAGTGAGCACAACACTGATCAGGATCAGTATGCCGCCCATTGTAGGCGTGCCGTTCTTTTTCAGATGTTCCTTAGGCCCCTCGTCCCTGACTGTCTGCCCGACCTTCAGCCGCCGCAGAAAGGGAATCACCACCGGTCCCAATACAACGCTAATTGCAAATGAAATAATCACCGACATCAATACTGTAGCATCCATTTTAACTTATGTTCCTTTCTCTGCTTCATTCACAGTATAACCCTTCACTGCAAAAACACCCGCCCCATAAGCGTTGTTTCTGCCAGGAGGCGGCATCCCCCGGAGCCGCTTCTGTCTATTATACACTCACTCTTCCAAATAAGGAAGGATATTTTCAAAAAGCTGTTTGATGACCGGCGCCGCAATCTGACCGCCGTAGTACGTGCCCTGAGGATGATTGATGATACAGATCGCCAATACCTGCGGGTCATCCGCCGGAGCAAATCCCATAAAGGATGCAATATACTTGCCGCTTCCTCTGGGAAGCGTCTGACTGGTCGCTGTCTTTCCGCCGATACGGCGCCCTTCTATATAAGCGTTCTTACCGCCTCCGTTTTCCACCACCTGCTCTAACATGTAACGCATCGTGGCGGAAGTTTCTTCCGATATAGTGCCTTCCCTTACCTGATAAGTAAACGACTGGCTTCCCGTGCCGTCGGCATTCGCCACTCTGACTCCAAAATGCGGCGTCACCCTTTTTCCTCCATTCACAATGGATGCCGCGGTCACCGCCAGCTGGATCGGCGTGATCTGAAAAGACTGTCCGAAAGAAATCGTCGCCAGTTCTACCTGACCGATATTTTCTTTCTTGTGCATGATTGTTCCCGCCTCTCCCGGCAGATCGATCCCTGTCTTATCAAGCAGGCCGAACTGCCTGAAATATTTGTAAAAATTATCTACGCCAAGCCGAAGCCCTACGGTCACAAATACCGGATTGCAGGAGTTCATGGTCGCCTGCACAAAATTTTGAGCACCATGCCCTGCGATCTTATGGCAGCGTATCCTTCTGTCTCCCACCATGACATAACCCGGGCAGCTGAAAGAATCATCTACAGTGACCACGCCCTCTTCAAGCGCTGCCGCGGCAGTCACCGTCTTAAAGGTAGAACCCGGTTCATACGTATCATTGATACAGCCGTTACGCCACATGGCGTTCAACAGTTCCTGTTCTTTTTCGGCGCTGAGATCTGCCTCCCCCAGCTCTTCCGGCAACGTATAGGGATTGTTCAGGTCAAACTCCGGAACATTGGTCATCGCCATGAGTTCTCCGTTTTGCGGATTCATGACAATGATGGAGACGCTCTCCGCCTGCTTTGTCTCCATCGTCTGCAGGGCCAGCTGCGTCGCATAGCTTTGGATGTTCCTGTCCAGACTGATATATAAGTCTTTTCCATTTACAGGCTCGATCCGCTCTTCCCCCGCTTCCGGCACTTCCACGCCTTTTGCATCTGTCACTGTCAGGATCGTTCCCGCTTCTCCCTTCAAATATTCCTCATAAATCACTTCCAGCCCGATAATTCCCTGATTATCGCCGCCTGTAAAGCCAAGAACCTTGGAAGCGAGGGAGTCGTAAGGATAATATCTTTTAAAGTCCTCGTCTACCTTAACGCCTGCCAGCTCGTAAGAGCGGATGATGTCTCCGACAGATTTGTCCACGTTGCTCTTTATTTTCTCGATCGATGTATATTTTTCCACACGCTTACGCACATATTCCTCAGATAAGTCCAGTTCTTTTGACAACACTGCCACGACTTCATCCGCGTTCTCGATCTGATTATGTATCACCGATATGGTACATACGGTTCTGTTATCGGCCAGAATCTCGCCATTCGCGTCGATGATTCTGCCCCTCGCCGCTTTGATGACGCGCTCTCTTTCGTGCAGCTCTTTTGCCTTCTGCATATAGTGCTCGGACTGGAACACCATCAGATAGACCAGCCTGACAATCAGCCCCAGAAAAACCGCGATACACAGAAACAGTACAGTGACTGTTTTGTTTCTGTGAAATGTTTTCTGGGCGTTATGGTAATCATCCGTTTCTCTCATCCTGCAAGAAAACCTCATAAAAAGGTATTAATATAATTTATTACCGTTTCTATGAGGTTATTCGTATGAACTTCATCTTATCACACAAGTCACCATACACCTGGATCCGGATTCTGTCCCCCGCTTACGACAGGCTCTGCCGGAGGTTCTCCCACTCCGTTTGGAGGCGTATCAGACCCGGCTCCTGTAATAAAGCTTCCGCCGTTTACCACGGTGCCTGTCTCCGGATCCACGAGGTCTCCCGTCGCCGGATCTTTCAGGTAGCCGCTCTCCGGATCAAGCGGAAAGTCTTTCCATGCTTCTGTGTCGATTGCGTCCTCCGGCACTGTGCCTCCTTCGCCGCCCTGCGTTCCTTCGCTTCCGCCTTCCGCAGTACCCTCCGGCGCTGTTCCTTCTTCTGTACCGCCTTCGCCTTCCGCGCCCTCTTCCGGTTCCTGACGCATTGTGATCTGCATCTCGAGTTCTTCCAGTTCTTTCCTCTCTTTATCCGACAATTCTTCCGTCATAAAAATATTTAAATACGGAAGTACTTCCGTCAGGATCTTGCGGACGATCTTGGTTGCAAACTTCGCATCATCCTGGTACTGCACATTCGGTCTGTCCACAACGACATAGATTGCGATCTGCGGATCATCCGCAGGTGCATAACCCAGAAAAGAAACGACATATTCCCCGTTGCCGCGCGGCAGCGTCTGCGCTGTCCCGGTCTTGCCGCCGATCATATAACCTGCCGGCCTTGCCGTTTTACCGGTTCCTTTTTCTCCGGTTACGACCAGATTACAGTATTCCAGAATCTTTTCACTCGTCGACTGTGATATCGTCTGTTTTAACAGGCGGGGCGTTATATTCTCCACCGTCGCGCCGTCCGAAGTTGTGATCTTGCTCACCACATGCGGCTCATAATAATATCCTCCATTGATCAGAGAACAAAATCCGGCGATCACCTGGATCATGGTCGTGTTAAAGCCCTGCCCGAAAGAACAGGTGGCAAGCTCTGTCTGACGCATATTGTCCTTATAATAGACCGAATTGACCGTTCTGGCTTCCCCGGCCAGATCGATATTGGTCTTTAACCCGAAATTGAATAAATGCTGATAATCGACGAACGCGTCTTTTCCCAACTGAAAAGCGATATTCATCAGCACAATATTACAGGAACGTTCAATTCCCTGTGCCACAGACAGATCACCGTCGCCGGCCCTGGTATGACATCTGATCGGATAGTCCCCTACTTCCATAACGCCTTTACAATAATAATGCTCCTCTCCGGTAATCGCTCCGGCCTCGATCGCCGCCGCTACCGTGAACGGCTTGGCAACGGACCCCGGCTCATAGGTATCAACGATGCAGAAATTCTTCCACAGAGCATTCAAATGCCTGTACATCGCCTCGTCATCCATCGTATCGATCAGTTCTTTCGTCAGATACTCTCCCGTCCGCTTGAGATCTTCATCCAGTTCCGGCATACCGATCAGCCTGTCCAGATTCCTCGTATCATTCAGGTCGAAATTCGGATAACCCGCCATGGCAAGCACATTACCGGTATTCACTTCCATAATAATACAGCCTACATTGTTCGCACCGTTTCCGGGCCTGAAATTGTCTTTATATTCCTCATTAAAATCGAGCAGGTACTTTTCCACAATACTCTGGATATTGGCATCCAATGTCGTATGGACGTTGTAACCGTCTCTTGCGGAAATCGTCGTCCTTTGTAAGTTGGAATCGTTGTTCAGATATCCGTACTGTCTTCCGTTCGTCCCGCACAGGACATCATTATAGTATTCTTCCAGCCCATACTGTCCTGCATTATCACTTCTCGTAAAGCCGATCACATCACTTGCCAGCGAACCGTTAGGATACTCTCTTTTATATTCGTCCTCGAACCAGATCCCTTTGATATGACTGCCGTTTTCCTCGTCATTCTGCAGTTCCTTAAACTTTTCCACTTTCGCATAGTCCAGACGTTTGGCCAGCACATAATAAGCGGAATTCGGATGGGTCGAGATATAATCTCTGACCTCACTCGTATCAATACCGAATGCAGTGCGCAGCGCATTTAGAGTCGGCTCCAGGTTCTCCTCGTCATCCATCAGCACTTTTGTATCCAGAATGACATTGTATACCTTATCACTGATCGCCAGAATCGTGCCGTTGGCATCCAGAATTTCCCCACGCTTAAAAGGTATTGTCCTCGAGTCATACCTCTGCTGTGACAATACCTGTTTTTTATAATCGGTTCCTTTATCGCGGTTGATCAGGATCAATCGGATGCTCAGACCGATAAAAGCTAATAATACAAGTAAAAAAAGTACCAAAAGCTTCTTCTGCATCCTGCTTGTAAACCTGCTGACACGTCCCCGCTTCATTTCCTGTCTATTCATGTAACCGTCCTTTTTATTCCGGGATAGCGGACATCTGCTTCACATAATCAGTATTCTTACTCTCAAAAGTAACGATCTGTCCTTCTTTGGCATACTGCATGCCAAGTTCCTGGATTGCGATCCTTCTCACTTCTTCCAGATCTATGCTGCTGGTTATTCTGTTATATTCCTCATCATTTGAAACCTTCAGGTCATTCAGCTCGTTTTCGAGTGCTGAGATATTCTGCATGCTGTTGGTAATACCCGACTGCAGCCTGATATACCCCACTAAGATCCACCCGGTCGCGATCAGGGAAATGCTTAAAAAAAGAACATAAGCCGCATTCATATGACTCGCTTTTTCCCTGTTTTTTCTTGCCGCATTGCTCAGTTTCTTTCTGGGTTGTTCTTCTATTTCCCTTGCAATATCAAGTTTTCTGACCGTACTGCCCTGTACATAGGCACTGCGTTGTCTGTTTCCGGCCGCCGCATGGCTGCCTGCCGCCTGCCTGTTTCGGGCCTCTGCCCTTCTTTGAACTGCCGCCATAGTATTAATTCCTCTCCCGGCTTTTGCGCCATTTTGTCAGATCGGCTGCCGGGCGTTTCGACTGCCCGTCAGTCCATGCCGCCCCGCTCAAAAACTCTGAGTTTTGCGCTTTTGGCTCTTCTGTTTTCCACCGTCTCTTCCTCTGTGGGTAAAATTGGTTTTCTGGTAATCACACTTCCTTTTGAAACCTTCCCGCATGTGCAGACCGGAAATTCCGGCGGGCAGATACATGGATTTTCATTTTTTCGGAAAGCCGATTTCACGATCCTGTCCTCTAAGGAATGGAATGTGATGATGCACAGCCTTCCTCCCGGATTCAGACAGTCTATCATACCATCCAGCGAATTTTCCAGAACTTCCAGTTCTCTGTTACAGGCAATGCGGATCGCCTGAAACGTCCGTTTGGCCGGATGTCCTCCCTCCCGCCGCATCTTCGCCGGGATCGCTGCCTTAATGATCTCGCAAAGCTGCCCTGTCGTCTCAACAGGCTTGTCCGCCCGCGCTCTCACGATATGCCCTGCGATACTTCCCGCAAACTTTTCTTCCCCGTAATCTCTGATCATACGGCAAAGTTCTTTTTCCGAACAGGTATTCACAATATCTCTGGCGCTCACAGACTGTCTCGTATCCATACGCATGTCCAGTGCCGCGTCATATTGATAGGAAAAACCCCTTTCTCCCTGATCGAGCTGGTAAGAGGATACCCCCAGATCCAGAACGATCCCGTCTACTTTCTCAATGTCCATTTTTTGCAGGACGTTTCCGATATTACAGTAATTGTCCCGCACGATCATAACTTTATCCCCAAAAGGCGCAAGCCTCTTACCGGCCGCCAGAATGGCCTCTCCATCCTGGTCGATGCCGATAAGTCTGCCTCTGTCTTTCAGCTTTTCAGCGATCCGGGCAGAATGCCCGCCGCCGCCAAGTGTTCCGTCTATGTAAATTCCGTCAGGCTTTACCTGCAGATTCTCTATTGTCTCTTCTAAAAGAACCGATGTATGCTTAAATTCCATTTTAGATCCCAAGTCCAAGCTCTGCCATATGTTCTGCTATCTCATCCATGTCCTCGTAAGATGCTGTTTCCTCAAAACGTTCTTTGCTCCAGATCTCAATCCGGCTCGCTACGCCGATCAGCACAACATCTTTATTCAACTGTGCAAACTCTCTCAGTACATTCGGCACAAGGATTCTGCCCTGTTTATCAACTTCTACTTCTGCTGCTCCTGCCAGAAAAAAGCGTACAAACTTTCTGGCTTCTTTATTGGTAAGCGGCAAGGATTTCAGCTTTTCTTCAAATACAGCCCACTCTGTGTTATCATACACAAACAGACAGCCATCCAACCCTTTTGTTACGACGAATACATCTCCCAATGTCTCTCGGAACTTTGATGGAACGATCAGCCTGCCTTTCGTGTCAATTGTGTGATTGTATTCTCCCATAAACATCATCAATCACCTGCCATCAAGTGTCTGCCACGGTCGGTGGGCAAAAGCGCCGCCGGACATCCGGCCGCCAGTCCGATTTCAGGACTTTGGGCAACAAAGCTACCACTTTTAACCACTTTATTCCACTTTCCACCACTCTGGTTATAATTTTATAATAAAAACAGGGATTGTGCAAGGGAAAATGAGAGTTATTTGAAAAATATATCGCAGAGGGACGCAGGGGCCTGTCCTTTCGGGCGCCGCCTGGATTGAAGAAAAATGCCCTTCGAAACACAATAAAAAAAGCGCTTTTCCCTTGCGGGGAGCGCTTTTTTAAGAAAATTTTACGATTATATTTTTGTCTCTGCCTTATGCAGACGGTGTCTGATGATCACATCCCCCGCCACGGCAGCCGCCACGCAGATCAGAGCTACGATCTGGGATACCGGGATGGTGGTTCCGATCAGGTACAGCTGGTCTGTGCGGATCCCTTCTATCCAGAACCTTCCGATGCCATAGCCGCCCAGATACAGGAGCCACATCTCGCCCTCAAATTTCTTATGCCTTCTATAAAACAGCATAAAAAACAAAAGAACCAGATTCCACAGGCTTTCGTATAAAAAAGTAGGGTGTACCTGAATATAATTGGTACCGTCCACAATGTGCGCCGCAATGCTTACGGAAATGTCCCGTTCCCGCACCATCGAGATCGGCAGTCTCATGGCAAACAGATTATCCGTATATTCCCCGAACACTTCCCGGTTCATAAAATTGCCCCATCTGCCGATAACCTGTCCCAGAACCAGACCCGGCACGCAGATGTCCGCCAACTGCAGAAAACTCTGTTTTTTGACCCGGCAGAAAACATACAGCGTAATAAATGCCGCGATTACACCGCCGTAAATGGCCAGACCGCCCTCCCGCAGATGAAAGATCTTGAGCAGATTGTCCTTATAGGCGCCGAAATTAAACAACACATAATAGACTCTTGCCCCGACAATCGCAAAAAAGACAACATACAGAAATAAATCCCAGATAATATCCGTATCAACCTTTTCCTTTTTGGCGACATGCTGTGCCATAAACAGGCCGCTCATAATACCGGTAACGATAAGGACACCATAAAATGCGATCTGGAAGCCGAAAATGCTGAATGTCTTCGGCACATTCTCCAGATAGATTCCCAGATTCGGAAAAGCGATATCCATCGTTTCCATAATTTCCTTCATATTTTTCTCCTCATTTCAATCTGACAGTTTAAACATTGAAACGGAATAAAATAACATCACCGTCCCGCACAACATATTCCTTTCCTTCCATCCCGACCAGCCCTTTCTCTCTGGCCGCCGCAAGAGACCCCTGTTCAAGCAGATCCTTATAATTGACAACTTCCGCCTTGATAAATCCTCTCTCAAAATCTGTGTGTATCTTGCCTGCTGCCTGCGGCGCCTTCGTACCGATCCTGATCGTCCACGCCCTCGTCTCATCCTCACCCGCCGTCAGAAAGCTCATCAGACCGAGAATCCGGTAGCTCGCCGTGATCAGTTTTTGTAAACCGGATTCTTTCAGGCCAAGATCCTCCAGAAACATCGCGGTTTCCTCTTCATCCAGCTCCGCGATCTCCTGCTCGATCTGCGCACAGATGACAAACACCTCGCTGTTATTCTCAGCGGCAAACGCCCTGACCGCCTTTACCCCCTCATTACAGCTTCCCTCATCCGCCAACTCATCTTCCGCAACATTCGCGGCAAAAATAACAGGTTTCGCAGTCAGCAGATTATAGGAGGCAAATAACGCCGCTTCGTCCTCATCTTCCGTTTCCAGCGTTCCCGCCAGTTTTCCGTCCTCTAAATGCGCCTTGATCCTTTCCAGCAATGCATGTTCTTTGGCCAGTGTCTTGTCCATACGGGCACCCTTTGCCACTTTTGCAATTCTTCTCTCCAGAATCTCCAGATCGGAAAAGATCAGTTCCAGATTGATCGTCTCGATATCGCGCAGCGGATTGACGGAACCGTCCACATGCACAATGTTAGAGTCCTCAAAACAGCGGACTACATGCACAATTGCATCTACCTCACGAATATTACTGAGAAACTGGTTTCCCAGACCCTCCCCTTTGGAAGCCCCTTTTACCAGGCCTGCGATATCGACAAACTCGATCGTTGCCGGTATCACTTTCTTAGACTGATACATATCTCCCAGCAGTTTCAGCCTCTCATCGGGAACCGCTACGATCCCGATATTAGGGTCTATGGTGCAGAACGGATAATTAGCCGACTCTGCGCCTGCCTTTGTCAATGAATTAAATAATGTACTTTTGCCTACGTTGGGCAGGCCTACGATGCCTAGTTTCATTTTTCTATATATCCTCCTTAAAAACCTTGATTTTATGCGTTTTTTGAGAATCTCTATTTTCTACCGCACCAATTCCGCACCAATTTGCCATTAAAATATGTAATAACACATGATGTTTTATACGACACGGTTCTGTTCAAACTGGCGGACAGCCTGTGTCAGCGAGTCATCCGTGACATGCACATAACGATCCATCGTGGTTTTGATGCTTGCATGTCCAAGAAGCTGCTGGAGTACCTTCGGCTGCATCCCAGCTTCGATTGCACGAGTAGCATAGGTATGCCGAAGTGCGTGCATACAAAATCTTCTGATTCCCGCCTCATCACACAGTTTATACAGGTGCGTATCGTAAGAACTGTTCTTTGCCGGTTCCCCTGTACGAAAGTTTATAAAAACTAAGTCCTTCATAACAAGGTATTTTGTTTCACCGGTTCGCCGATCCATATATTCCAGTACATTAGTTAGTGTTTCCGCTTCCTTTCTAAAATTACGTTCCTCATAACAGTCTTTCAGAATCTGGTATGCCTTATCTGTTAGCGGAATAGTACGGTAACTATGGGCAGTCTTTGGCGGTCCCGCTCTCCATACATGTGTCTGATGCCTGTATTCCAGCGTCTTGCTGACAGTCAGGGTATGTTTCTTCCAATTAATAGAGTCCCATGTAAGCCCGATCATCTCCGACGTCCGCAGACCTGTTTCCAACAGCAGCGCATATTGGCGGTAATTGTGAGAACGTTTTGCCGTTTCAAGGAACTTGTTCTGTTCCTCCACCGTGAGAAAATGGATATCGCTAACCGCACGGACGGGTTTTGTATACCTGACACCATCCATCGGATGCTTGGCTATAATATCATTGCTCACAGCGGCACGAAACATGGTTCCCATTGCAATGTAAGTCTGCTTGATCGTGGAACCGGCATAATCCGCTTCCATACGGTTCAAAACCACCTTGCAATGCATTGGCTTTACGTCTGACATCAGCATATTTCCGATAACAGGCTGGATATTCTGCACATATCGTTCCCTGTAATTGCGTCTGGTATTAGGAGCAAGCCCACAAATCAGATTTTCCATCCAATAGTCAAACCACTCATCCACTGTAATATCAGATGCCACTATTACCGTATTATGCTTGTCTTCATACTGTGCATCGGCAAGCCAGTTCCTCGCTTCCGGCAGTGTAGCAAAATGCTTTTCGCGGCGACTGCCATCCTTGGCACAATAGCGTGCCGAATATTTGCCGTCTTTTCTCTGGCAGATACCCTTTCCACATTCTCTGCCTTTTAAATTTTTACCCATATTATGAACTCCCTTCATAAAACAACGGATGTTATTTTCCGTCAACCATCCCAATTTTTGAAAAAGAGTCCAACACGATTTTATATTATATCATGCCTGACTCTTTTTCATCAACAATATTTTGAAAACTATTCGGCTAATGTCGGGTTAAAGACTAAATTACAACTTTTCCGCTAATATAGTTTTCAAATTCTCTCCGCTTTACCAGTTTCCGGGTTCCTATGTAAAGTACGAAGGGACATCCGGGTTGCTTGAGCATCGCATCAATTTTGTTGATTCCGATGTTGCTATACTCTGCAGCCTCGCGGATTGTTAAGGTCATTTTCTGATAAATTGGAACCCGTTCAGATTTTACATTTTCCATGTCTTCATTGCGTGGGGTGATTCTGTTTGTGTTTGCTATCATTATAATCTCTCCTCTCTCATGTTTTATAACGCATGTAATTTGGTTGTTTCCAGCTAATCCAATATGAAATCCAATGTTGTATTCATGGTATCTCATATTCAAAAAGAGAATATATAACCATTGATGAAGAATATGCCAGGTTACATCTGTAACTTCCCATATTCTTCATCTTGGTCAATTCGGTTAATTTAAGTAACGAAGTAAAATAACGTAAAACCTCATACCATTTAAACAATTAATCTGTTTTGTGCGACTCTTCTTACCTGTCTCTAATGCTCCTTGAGCCTCCAAAGAACCTGCTATATCCTCAATTGTAGAATCTGGAAAATATGCAGGAAGCCTATCTCTTCGTAAATAGAGCCTGTTGTTGTGTAACAAACCGTCATGTAACTTCTTATCAAACATCCCTGCATCGCTGGCGATGGACATCTGACCAGTTTTGTATAGCATACGAATCTGCTGTAAATAATCTTCATTTTCAAGGTTTTCAGATCTTTTTCCAATGACTCGCTCATTTTGTTGTTTGATCAGCATCACAATCAGTTCATCAAATGACTGATAAAGTCTGCGTGCTTCTGACTCTGACAGTAATTTCTTTTCAAACAGATACTGCAGGAAAAGGAAGTAGGATGAGCCTAAGAAAAAATACATCTCCCGCAATCTGTCATGAACAGTGAGAGGCAAATTGTCATATGCCTCTCGTAATTGCTCTAACACATCACAAACTTCATCATAATGATCTATAAACCAAGTTATATAATAGCGATAAAATGTTGATACAATAAGCGGATGCTCTTGAAAGTATCTAAGTTCTTTCGTATCCGGTTTCGTCATTTCAACAGGTAATAACCGTGCCGCATCGGATCCTCTGCCTATCAGATATTCTCCTGTAAAAATCACTCCACACTGTGGATATCCTTGCGATAAATTTTTTCCTTTCATTCTTGCCGGTGTCGTCCCATCAGCAATATATCGAGTAATTTCTATCAAGGTCTTCTCCATCTGTCTTTGACTATCTTTCGAGTCCATAGGACACAGATCATCCATGATCACAACCTCATTTGGGTTTTCTAGTAACATATTGACTGCTGCGGGAACACTGGCATTTAAGCGCGATGGGTTCTTAATACCATTCTCTCGATCATATGTCTGTATAAGAACACTTGAAAACGTTGTCTTCTGTGTACCGCTTCGCCCATATAAATAAATGCAGCCTTTTGGTACTTTGCCAATTCTTTCATATGCCGGTCGCATAAAGAAGCCCAACCTATAAGTTGAAATAATACGAGCTGGATTGGGACTGAGAGTCAGCAGCCGAAAAAATTCAGCTGCCGCTTCTTCCTCAGACAGTTTCCCATCCACATTCAATTTCTGACACATCGGATCAGGTTCAAACAGAATATTTGAGCCAAAGCTATGGTCATGCATGACCTCTGTTCCTGTGCAAAAAACAGGTTTCCCTTCAATTAAATACATGCCCGCATGGCTGAATTGATAAACAGTTCTTCTGGGTGCCATCTGCAAATTTTGTCGTACAGAGTCATATAGGTACCTCTCCACTGCACTTTTGCCTACATCAGGGTTATACCGACACCTAATATCCAATTCTCTCCAATTTATTCTGCCTATCTCTACGACCGGAACACGATGCACATTTGCATCTTTTGGGTTGTCATTTTCAAAATCTATAGAAAAACAAGCATAGAGAATCGGTGTTTTACTCGCATCCGTATAGATATTGTCATAAGAAATTATATGAACACGAAAATTGCAAAGAGGTTTTCCACACTCGTTTTTTGTTAGCCAGTTCATGCAAATGCTCCCTTCGCTTTTTTGAAAATCTTAACTACGCCAGTAACTGCTTTGATAAGACCCGTTACAGTACTTAACACATCTACTATCCCTAGAACCGTATTCTTTACTCCCGTCCAGAAACCCTTACATTTTTTCTTAAAAGTCGACCACTTACCAGGCTCCGATTCTGATTCATTTCGTTGGTTAGTGTCCTCATTATATCTTGCCTTTGTTTCATTATTATATCTGCCATCATATTGGATGCCACTACACAACGCGCCGATATTCTTCGGATCAATAAAAGTATTCATAATGTTCTCCTTCCAATTTTACGTCTGTCTTTTGATGAAGAATAAACTTTTAACGAACTTCTTCTGAATTCTCCAAAAATATCCTCAATGTATGTACTGCTTGCTATCTGCAACTCGGTTTGTTCTTGATCGTCAACCAGACCATTACAAATTTTCAATAAATCTTTCAAATTATATGCTCCAAAGCAAAAATATTCTTTATGAAAACTCAAATACACCTTCCCCTGAAGATTATTCCCCTTCGAGCAAAGCCACTCTCTTAAGATGTGATAACAATATATTTTCATCAAAATTGAAGTAAGCGTCTTGTCTGATGCTAATTCAGCATCAGGCAGTATTTGCTTTTCCATAATTCCAATATCTAAAAAACGCTTAAGATATCTCAGAAAATTTTTATCTGCAGTATACTCGCCCAAAAAGTCAATCATTTTTTTCTGATCAACCGATTTGTTCGATACTAGAAATTTTGTTCGCCATACATAAGGATATAATGTGATTCGCTTTCCAGCATTTTGGAATTTCCTGTCCTTTGGTGAAAAAATAACAGGATTTTTGGCAATATAAATTTTTCTCAGAATTTCTGCAAATGCATACTCCACAACTGCATCCTCGATAAGTCCGAACTCTTGTCCCGGACCTATGCTATTACCCAAATTTCCCTTTGGAAAATAGGAAAATTTTTTCATTCGGCATAGCAATTTTTGAATGTTTCCCTTTAATTCTTTACCGTACAATACTTTGGTAGCAGTATCTGGTTGACTCCAATACGCCTGTATCAGCGTTTTTTCATTTATATGCGGCATAATATTCTGAACCACATCATACTGTCTTGCTAAACTTAAAATCTCATTTTGCATAAATACCTCCGTCTCATCGTACGACCTATGTTTCGATTCTAATCCTCATACAACTAACTGTACTGTTCCAAGATGACCTTCGAGGATACCATTGGTAAACCTCTACTGCCTCGTGTGCAGAGTTTTCTTGAAGCTTCTGTATAGATGGTTGATTTATAATTTACACATCCATCTATTTTTTATATGGTATCATATCTTTTCATCCTTGACAATGGATTGTGGATTTTTTATAATAGACAATAACAACAATCTATTTTCCAATAAATGCTACTATCTATATTAGGGAGGAATATTTTATGGCTTGGGCACGATTTGATAACACCGGATATATATACTATAATGAAAAGACTTCTAAAATTTTTTGTACCGATAGTACACACGCTGACCTGTTTGATTATGTTGCCGAAGATCTGTCTCTTCTTACAAAACTCTTGGGAAAATATGTCTCAAATAAAATTGATACGACAACTTTTACTTTTAAAGATTTCCCAAGTACGGATGATACGCTCTCAGAAATTGAACAATTACTCATGGCTGCTCATCCTTACTATATCTATGAATCCACAAATGTAATCATAAATGCAATTGGAAATTATTTTAACAATTTGCTTGCCTATTCCAGTCTTCACCTTAAAACACTTTCTCGCGATTGTACTTTAGATAAGAACTGGTATATTGATAGAATTACTGTGCTATTATCACCACTGCTACAAGCTGGCGACACTTATCAGGAAGATTTTTATTACAAATATCAAAAATGGATTAATCCAAAAGAATATAGAATTGAGGAAAGCTTTATTACGGATATACCGACAAAAATGCCTATTGCTTTTGCAGAAGAACTCAAGACGCAAAATATGATATATGATATGCTGTACTTTATATTAGACATATCTAACCAGAATTTAGAAAGTCTAACACTACCTCAACGTGCATGGGTTTACGAGAATATCTTTTTATCCGAAAAAACAAGTGTAAAACGCCAATTTTCATTTTTGCCACTAAAACAATATATAGACGACGCTACTAATAGTCAAATATCTTTTAGCCATAACGAAGGAGCAAATAATCTGGAGGAATCAAACAAAATATTTGACATTCTTCGTAATATCAAGAATACAGATATTCGGCATAAAGGGATTCCCAAAAATATGATGAATGCTTTTAAATACGCCACTGACTATGCAAAAAAAAATGCCCCGGATAAAATTTCAGAGCAATATGAAATTAATAATCTATATCAACTATTATATTTAGAAATAATATCCATGATACAGTCCAATATTTTAATTAGAAAATGTAAGAACTGTGGCAAATATTTTTTAATAAAAAACCGTAATGTAACATATTGCGATCGAAGAGACTCTTCTGACATGCCTTGTTCTGCTATCGGTCCAAAACGATCATTTCAGAAAAAAATGGAGCAAGATGAGGCATTAAAGATATACACTCGCGCCTATAAAACTCATCACGCGCGCTTTAGAAAAGGTAAGATGAGTCTAAATGAATTTGGTACATGGTGCAAAGAAGCCAAGGCAAATCTTATAAAAGCAAGAAACGAAGAATTGGATATTTCTGTTTTTCAAGAATGGTTGAAAGAATAAATCTCCCTATGAGAGGGACGGGATTGCGCTCCGTCCCTCATAAGGGAAATTTACTCCACATATTATGTTACCCATTCATATCTTAAAATATTTACACAAAGAAATTTACGCAAGACTCTCAATCAATTAATTTACCAAATCCTCATAAATATTTTTCAAATACTTTTCCTCCTGCCGCTTACTAATCGTAACTGGTGCGACATTCACCCTAGCAAATGCCTTCATAACCCTTTCGATATCCCTACATTTCATCGCTTTTAGAGCCAGATACAATGATTTTTTCTCTGGAATCAATGCTACCAGCCGTAGCATTTTTCTTCTCAATGTACTATCTTCCACTTCCCTCCGAATAAGTTCCACCGCCTTATTCTTTTTATAAAAATCCCCATATGGTATTATCCTTGTAAAAATATCCAGAAAAATATCTTGGCATTTCTCTGAAAGCTTCACTATCTGTCGATCAACTTCTACAGCATCCGTATAAGCCCTAATAGCTTTCGGCTTAGTTAGCCGCACCTCTGCCCGTAAAATACCCTCTGACTCTTTAAGCATCCATTTTAATTTCTTCCTGTCAATTTTGACTTCTCTATACCTCTTCTCCACATAACTTTCCAGATCATACAGCAGGAAATCAATACCGTTGCTATTCCCATCCAAACAAAAACTGTCAATATCATCAAAGCAGTCATAACTTGATGGTGAAAAACCCTTTACTTTCCCTATCCTTTGTAAAACTTTCAGGTACGCCAAAACATTCTCCTGATTGTGAACATCTATATCCTTACTTAATATCATTCCAGACAGCGTAAAATCCTCTATTTGATATTTATGATCAAAATACTCACCAATCCGTTTCTCAAGTTTCCGGGCAATCTTATCCGGATCAGGATTATCGCAATCCAACAACAATTTTGAATTGACAATCAGCTTTACTTTCTTCTTGTACTGGCTGTCCTGGTATGTAACAACGATTCCCTTGGATTCCAAAGACCGATCAATATATTCTTTTCCATTGTTATCCAAATAAGCGGCCTTGCTGTATGCTCTGTTTAAAACCTTCTGAAATTTGTCATTGTCCAAAACCATAGATAACTCAAAAATCTGATTTATACGCATATATCATTCCTCCCAAATGCAAATTATTTTTACATAATGGTTGGAATCAATGTTTCTGTCATTTGACTATTTCAAGGAAATAGAAATTATCTCTGCTCCCACTAATTATCAGTGGTATATTATTTATTATTTTGAAGTTCCTGCCATAAAAGCAGGACTTCCTGATTGCTCATTAAGCCATTTCTTAGCCTGTCTTTCCGAAATCTTATCATAATAAGCATCCAGTAAATTGGGCATATACGTAATTCCCCACTCTTCCGGAATTGTCACCGGATTAATTCCAAGGTCAGCCAAATCCCTCAATGACCTCCTGAAATCATCCAGATCCTTTCCGTAAATTTCTTCTTTTGCCTTTGCAATTCCTCCACTGCTACAGATTAACTTCATTGTATCAGTCAGCCTGATTATCTTCTCCCATTTAGCCACCCTATTTTCAATTATCCTTTTTGCCCGATTAAATGTATAATAGGAACCCGGCCTTATAGTCTTATTGAAATAATTTTTTATTACTTCGGCGCATTTATCATCAGACATCATATACATCATTATTACGCTTTCATCAGAAGCAGGTGTATCAAGCAGTTCAACTGATTGTTTTAGTTTCAGCCTATCTAATCTATCAGGATTTTCATATGAATCATAAAAACCTTGCTCATTCAGTCTGGCTATTATTCCAGAACGTATTGAGGCATATTCTTTCTTAATTTCTGCCATCACCGTATGTACTTTGGGATATTTGTACTGTACTTCAAAGCGTATGATGTCATAAGATTTTTCCAAATCATCACAGGCAGGATAGTTATTTTTCAGGTCATCATATTTCCAATAACAATTAATGACTATCGACTTACTTTTTAAATAAAACTGGAAAGGATTTTTATACTCCTCCGAAAAATCGTCTGGGATATCGCCGTACTTTATAAGCTTCATCATTCTTTCAGGTATTTTCCCTGTTAGTTCTAAAGGGCAAT
Source organism: uncultured Lachnospiraceae bacterium (assembly GCA_947577185.1). Classification (GTDB taxonomy): domain Bacteria; phylum Bacillota; class Clostridia; order Lachnospirales; family Lachnospiraceae; genus UBA3282. The sequence continues at coordinate 53,652 of CANPUE010000014.1, forward strand.
TAAATTTTAATTCAGAAACATCAAAGTTGATACAATAGTCAATCCTGTTCAAAGAGTAGTAGTTAAACCTTTTCAATACAGGTGAGATTTTCTCTGCTTCCTTATTGAAAATTCTCTCAATTTCTTCTAAGTAGCCTGCATCCGCTGCTATAATATAACTTCTTTCTCCAGTAAGAATTTTGGGATTGATCACAGCCTTGATACTACATGACACAGCTTTCCCATTAATAATAAATCCTTTGTTACTGAACCTTATCTTCCAAATAATCCCCTTATGTTGGTTGAGATACTTTATCTTAATATGCCTTCCCATAGGGTCTATTTTATACTTTTTCTGTTCCATATATATTTCTCCTGTACGATCCCTGTACTTTTTAAAATCATTAAGTAACATATCTGCTTCTGCCTGTGTCAAGCCCATGGATATTGCAAACGTATGGTAACCGATTGAAGAAGCCATTTAAAACACCTCTTTCCAATATTTATTGCTTCAATTCACTCACTTAATAAAAAGGTTATCCTATATAAGATATTATAAATGAAATGTAGAACATATATATTATTATTTTTCAATTAAACGACACAAACAAATCCTAAAATAGAATAATATTTGATACAATATTTATGTTAAAAAATGTAATTACAATGTCCTTTTTTTATATGCTATGAAACACTCCATATCCTATATTTATATGAAACAAAAGATAAATCACACTTCTCTTATATTTAAACTTGTAATGAGAAGTAATCCATACTGTGTATTAAGCAAAATTACTCTTATTGTAATACATCACAATAGAGTTCCCGATCAATACATACGAAATATTTTATGTTTAAAATTCATATTTATAGATGCGTAATTTATAAAAAAAGAAGAACAGAATTGCTCTGTCCTCCATTCTTCTTATCTTTATCTGAAAATTATTATTCCAATGCTTTTATAGTGTTACAATCATACATCTATTTTCTATGATTAGTGATTATTCGCATTCTTTAACAGCATATCTATCTCTTCCAGACTCATATCTGGCTGTTCCTGTTTTTCTTTGGTATAATCCCCATATCCCATATCATACTGCTGCATAAATTTCACCATTCCAACAGATCCCAATGCTTCCTGCAATGCTTTCATTCCCGCATTTCTAACTTCTATTGGGCTGCTTAAATTAACATCTAACATTCAGATTGCCCTCCATACAAATCTGCCTATGTCCGCTTCTACGATAATCTTCTTATAAGCCTTCATAGCTAATCCGAGCATTTAATTTACATACTCTATAATTCCGCTCAGTCTTTCTATATCATCATTGCTCCAATATTGATTTTCCCAATGATAATACTTGTCTTTTCGCTTCTTAAATATACGGAATGGCTCTCTCGTATTATCGTATATATGCAGGATATCACAAATCTCTACTAACCTTGGGATCAGAGCAAGCGCCTTGTCATATCTTGACCTGATTTTTCCTTCCGGGACACCATGCCCTCCCAACGCTTCTCTTGCCTGTACTCTTGCAACATTTATATCTACATTAGATGTCAAAACATAAATGCCCCTTACAAAATATTCCTGCTCTTTGGCTTTTTGCAATAAGAGCAGATTCCTGTCGGTAGACAGCACTGTCTCAAAAGTAAAATCCTTTTTATCATTTATCATGCGCTCCCTCAATTCTTCTGCCTTTACTGCCGCTTCCAGATCCGTACACAGGGTAGTTCTTTTTATATCGTCTGCATTGATATACTCGCCCCCGACCTTCGCCATCTGCGTAATGGTCGATTTCCCGCTCCCATTTGGTCCGGCAAATACAATGACCTCTGGAAGCCTGACTATGTTATTTCCCGACATACTCCCGCCTCCCGTCCGGATATTCAAGATACGCCTTTTTTGTCTCATCATCGTATCCTGCAATGGGCAAGCCCTTTATTTTTCTCACTTCATTATCTATTCTTATTGATTCCTTGAATCTTATTGTTAATTCTTCATCAGAGATTCCACAGGTGGAATCCAATTCATTCATGATTGTCATTAACTGTCTCCTCCCAGCTCCATATACGTCAATGCATACATTGATTTATTATTCACATCCAATCTTCTTGCTCTTTATATTGTACTCTATCTCAGATATTTGTTCAATCACTCTTATTTTGTAACACATATCAGATTTTGATTTATATTACCTCTATAATTTTAATACTGGTATCATCTGGTATTGATGGTATTTTCGCCACCATACCACCCTGTCAACGCTCGCGCGCTGATAATTGGTAGAGCAAATCAATGAATGGCGCGATGAAAGCGCCGCATATCATTACTATGTCATGCGCATAAGTTCTTCCATCTCCATCCGCACCCTGATCCCGTCCTCCATCCCGAATCGGTACGCCGCCGCACCGTATGCCGCGCCACATTCATTATACGCTGTAATAACACGGTCAACGGCCTTTTTCTGTTCAGCCGTAAGGTTCAGACTGTCCATTATATCCGATGCTGCCTGTTCTTCTGCCAACGCCTCCTGATAATATTTATCCCTTTTTAAAATCTCATCCAGATCTGTCACTGTCCTGTGCGCTGCGATTATGTCCAACAATCTGTTTTTCTTCATTCTGTCCGCCTCTTCCCTCTGTATATTTCGCCATGCGTACTTCATCCGGCACTCAGCTCATATTACATGCGATCACTTTCTCTGGTCAAAAGAGGGCATAAAAAGAGCAGGCCATCCTATCCCCGATAAGATTTCCTGCCTTTCATGCCACAACCACAGTCATCTACTATCACGCAACGATCCTCAGCGTCTCCTCATCCCTGCTGTACACATACACATGATAAGATAACCGTTCTTCCCTATCGACCTGCGTATCATTGACCTCCCGCACCATTTTTGCCAGTCCGTCATACCTTTTCGCATCCTTTGGAGGCAGTATGATAGTCTCATGTATGGAACTGGGGAGTACAATAAAGCCGTCCCCCACTTTATCCGCGATCATCCGCAGGGTTTTCTTGTCAAGGATCTCCGCTGCCCCAAACCGTCTGCGGTGATTCGTCAGGATGTACATATCCTTATCCTTTGAAGCATTGCCGTCTTGCTCTGGAAAAGTAATGCCCAGCATGTGTTCTACAATCCTTTCAATCGTGATAAGATCAGCTTCTCCATTTGTACGCATATTCTCCATTGCTTTCTGATAGAGATCTTCCTCTTCCTGCCCCCATATTTCCATATGCCCGTTATGGATGAGGATCGTCCCGCTGTCCTCCCGTGCATGGTCTCTGGCAACGGCATAATAGACCACCGCCAGATCCAGAAAGTCCCTGTGCGGTATCTTTTCCAGCAGTTCCTTATTCTGCCCCGCATTCACAAGTTTCGGGTAAATATTCCTCTGGACAGTTTCCCAGTTGCAGAATCCCGATATATCAACATCCGGCACATCCTCCCAATGTTTCAGGATCAGCCTGCAGACCTCATCCACGATCTCATCAGATTTCATCCCGCCGGATTCATACTCCCTGTAAAACTCATCCAGATATATATACGGCCCGATATCTGCTCCTTCTTTCATAACCGCGATCCCTGTCAGCTTCACGTTATTATTTTTTGTCACTTCACGTTTCCCGATCTGAAATGCGTCTCCCATCTTTACACGGATCTCTTTTACTACATTCTCTGTAAACTCCTCAAAGCTCATCTTTTACCCTCCTCCTTCTTTTGTGCGTCTATGCCGCCTCTGTGGATTTCGTCCGTTTTAACGCGGACATCACCCTGCCGTAGAGTTCTGCGCTCATCGTTCCCGGCTCCTGTATCTGGTACCGGTTCTGTACCGTTTCCATAGACACGCCCGTCCTGTCAAGCTCCGCCTGCAGGGAATCCATCTGTTCCTTGGAAATCGAAGCGGGAGCCTTCTGCGCTTTCCCCGCCGTAGTCTTCTGCGCCGGTTTTTGTGCCGTTTCCGCTCTATTTCCGTTCCCTCCGGCAGCTTTCTCTTTGCGGCCACCCGCAGCGTCTGCGACTTTTTCTTTCAGTTCGTATACTGCCTGTCCCCTGTCATTTACCACCACAAGGGCACTGATCTCCCGGTCATCATTGTACCGGATCGAGGAAACTGAGAAATGGTCATTACAGTAAAACCGCTTCCCTTTATTCTGGTCTTCCTTATACAGGATCTCTGCCTTTCCCGCTGGTATCCAGATAAAAGGCGCGGTATAGAGTTCCCGCCCGATCCCCCAGTTGAAGCACGCACGCTTAAAGCTGTCAGAAGCCTGCCCTTTCTCTTTCTCCGAATAACTCATGGTGCCCACATCCTGCTTCGCTACCCACTGCCCGGTTTCTTTATCACAGATCTCCACCGTACAGTAGAGGTTCCCCTCTATGCTCTGGTGGCTGCGCTTCCACCCAAAAGGCCCGAAGGTCTCATCAAGGATGCGCTGGTCTACCCTTGCATCCTTATAGAGTAACAGGCTCAGACCGTTTTCTTTGATAACTGCCACCCTGCACTCGATCTCATCTGCCTTAAGCAGCCTGATCAGGTTCTGTTCCATCTTTGTCCTCCTCTTTTTTCCTTCTATGCCGCTTTCACTTCAAACCGTCTGGAATGGGAGACCTTCCCGTAATCGGCATAAAGCTCCGGCCGCTCTTCTTTAATACGCTTTGTATCAAGTTTTGTGGAGTCGATATTCTTCCATGTGACGCGGAAGCTGTCACTGCTCGCCAGTTCATTGTCCTGCATGAAGAGTTTCACTTCCTGCTCGATCTGCTTCTGTTCCTCCTGTAACTCCGAGATAAAACCAAGGATTTCTTCACGCCGTCTTAACTTTTCATCAAATCCGACCAGCTTGATGGCGCTGGCTTTCTTTGCCGTATGGAAATACTGTTCCAGCACCTCGTCACAGACCCTGCTCCCATCCGGCGGCGGGATAATGCCCGGCACCACATGGTCATTCCAGAAATCCTCTTCTATAGATATGAGCCGCCCGATCAGATCATCATCCCACTCTAATCTGCGGTAGGTAAATTCCCTGCCCAGGATGACTGCCGCGATGTACCACACCCTTTTCCCGGTCACCGCCATGTAATGGTAGCACTGCATGATATAGTGGAGCGGGATATTCCCCTCCGCCCATTTGTCCGCATGATAGGCACTGGCTGTCTTGCATTCCAGCCCCGCATCTTCACCCACTACGATGCGGTCAACATCTGCGATCATAAAAGGATGCTCCACACTGCGGTACATGAAGTTGGACTTCCGCACCTTTAAGCCGGTAGCCTCGGTAAACCGCTGTGCCACATAGTCTTCCAGATCATGGCCGATACGGACTGCCTCGCTGTCCTGTTCTTCCACAGATTCACTTGTCTTATCCCGGAATACCTTCATGGCGCTGCTGTAGGGGTTCACGCCACAGATTGCTCCCGCATCGGAACCGCCGATACCCGATTTCCGTAAGCGGAGCCATTCTGCGTTGCTGACTCCCGTTAATGATATTTTGTCAAACATGATTGTTCCTCCTCCGTTTTTCTTTTCCCCGACATTCTTTAAAGATCTTCTCCGTCGGCAATGGTTCCTGGAACGCCGTACATTTTCCGCGGATATTTTCGCTGCCGTAAGTTCTTCTAATAAAGAACAGGGACAGCCGGAACATGACTCCCGGCTGCCCTTGATCCTTCTTCCCGTGATATACTGTTTTCCTTAAGACCAAAAGGTTACTGCTTCTTCTTACTTCTTTCTGTTTATGCCGCTTTCACAAGCTGGTATGCCTTATCGATCAGCGGATTACCGTCCACCGTGCGGGCAAACAGGTTCTCGTTATAATTCGCCGTCCTCCTTAACGGACTGCTGTGTGTGGCAAAGTCCGACACCGCATTGATAAAACGGTAGGCATTGTTACCCACTTTCTGCAGGTCGGGAGCGTCATAATACCGCTGCTCCATGTCCCGGCGCAGTTTCAGGATATTTTTGCTCTGGACAGACGCCGGCTCCCCCTCCATCGGCAGGAGCAGTCCGATATACTCCTTCACCTGTGCGTCCGTCATCTTCTGCCTGCGCAGCTGCTCAAACTCGATACCGAGGCTGTCCATATATTGCTCCGCCATAAAGAGCGTATCTTTCGCCTCCTGCATCTTGTCACGGATGTTGCCCGTGTGGATCATGGAAAAGCTCCTCTTTGCGGTATCCAGTGCAAGGTTGAGCGTGTTATTACAGACAACCCTTACCGGGGTAACGGCTACTTTTACGGAGCCGGAACCGTCATGGGTGTTGGAGAACACCAGATAGGGGCTGATCCGCTCCCCTGCGATGATATACTCCCGCGGAAGCCTTGCAAGGAGCCAGACTTTCTTCCCCTCCTGCAGTGATCCGGCGGTCTCATAGCGGACGCCTTTCCCAAGCAGTTCATCGGTAAAGCTGAACGCATCCGTATTCTGCACTACTTTATAGCGGTCAGATACCACCCCCAGCACCTTCCTGTCGGAACTGCGCACATTTGCCTTGTACCCTTTTACCATCTCGTTATAGCCCGTATATACAGGCTCCTGCACCACCATCCAGTCAAGCCCCGCAAGGCGGAGCGCTTCTGCGGATGTGGGTGCCTCCATGACGATCGTACCTAATCCGTGCCACGGTTTCTCCCTTACAGAGAACATAGTTTCTACATTTGCTGACATAAGACCATCTCCTTTTCCCGTTTTTTAATCATCGTACTGTGTCCTGCTCTGCTTTTTTACAGCTTTCGTTGCCATAAGCAGCACCGAAAGTACTGTCCGTACTGCCTTGCGCACTTTTTTCTTTGCCAAGATGAGTCCCCCCTTTTCTTATTTATTTAACCTAAGAATATATATCTGAAACAGCGTAAGATACGGCATGGCCACGGTCTTTTTACTCAGTATCCCGTTATGATGCTCTGCACAGTTTCATTTGCCGTAGCATTGATATGCAGTCCCGGCTTATATATCATGCAGCCTTAAAATGAATGAAGGAGCATTCCGGTTCTCCGAAACACTCCCTATTCTCTATCATAGCCAACCCCATGATCTGACATTGAAAATATAACTATACCTGTTCTTTTCCTTATCCATCATATCTGTTCCCATTGAAAGAATCCGAACATTCCTTTGACAACTGCTTCTGGAACCATTCGTAAGACCGATAGCCATTCATCTTACACTGTGGACAGGGATTGGCCAGCGTCCCAATCATTCCTAAATTGTATGGGCATTTCCCACACGGTGCTTTTTTCTGTGAAAAAATTTCTTTTAACTTCATTGGCTATACCCCTCCCATAAATTACCGTTTTTCTGGTCTATCATAATACAATTGAGCGCTTCCCATACAAGGAAGCGCCCTCTATATAATGGTGTTATGAATTTAAAATCTGCCATCCCACAGTCTTTTACTGCCGGATTTTACAATTATTTTGTAGATTCCTCTCTGTTTCTTCCTAATCTTATCCCTATTAATTTACAGCAGTTTCCCCATCCACTTCCATAAATGAATAAACACCGGATTGCAGTTCAAATACCATATCCCCGCCATCCGTCCCTATGTAGGTAACGCCATCCGCTTTGTCAGCGGACACACCGCTCTCCATATAACACCCCGCAGGCAGATATAATGTAGCAGTGGTATTGGCAGGAACAGCTGCCTCATACAGCAGGCCTTCTTCCGTCTTCGTCCATGCACTCATGATCGTACCGTAAACAGAATCATAGCTGC
>CANPUE010000015.1 GCA_947577185.1 uncultured Lachnospiraceae bacterium
ATTTATCCCTGTTTACAAATGTACGAAAACGGTGTTAAATCACAAACATCGCATCCCCAAAACTAAAAAACCTGTACTTTTCCCGCACAGCCTCCTCATAAGCATGAAGAACCTGCTCTCTGCCCGCCAGCGCGGATACGAGCATGACTAACGTCGACTCCGGCAGATGGAAATTGGTGATCAGGGCATCCAGCACGCGGAAACGATAGCCGGGATAAATAAAGATTTCGGTATTGCCGCAGCATTCCTGCACTCTTCCGTTTTCATCGGCGGCGCTCTCGATCGTCCGGCAGCTTGTCGTACCGACGCAGATGACGCGGTGTCCGCTTTCTTTCGCCCTGTTGATCTTTCCGGCCGCCTCCGCCGTGATCTGGTAAAATTCGGAATGCATATGATGTTCCAGAATATTCTCTGTCTTGACCGGCCGGAAGGTACCAAGCCCTACATGCAGGGTGACATAAGCAATTTCCACACCTTTTTTCTCGATCGCCTCCAACAGTTTTTCCGTAAAATGCAGTCCGGCGGTCGGTGCCGCGGCGGAGCCTTCATATCTGGCATAAACTGTCTGGTATCTGTTTTTATCCTGTAATTTGTGAGTAATGTAAGGCGGCAGGGGCATCTCTCCGAGGCGGTCAAGTACTTCCTCGAAGATACCGTCATAGCAAAACTGAATCAGCCGGCTGCCCTCTTCCACGATTTCCAGCACTTTGGCGCGAAGCAGACCGTCTCCAAAGACAAGTTCCATGCCGGGTCTTGCTTTTTTGCCGGGTTTTACCAGGGTCTCCCAGATATCATTTTCCTTTCGTTTCAAAAGAAGCACTTCGACTGCCGCGCCGGTATCCGCCCTTACGCCCATCAGTCTGGCCGGAATCACTTTCGTATTGTTTAAAACAAGACAGTCTCCGGGATTCAGATAATCTATGATCTCATGAAAAACACGGTGCCGTAACGCCCCGGTATCTTTTTGCAATACAAGGAGTCTGGACGCGCAGCGGTCCTCTAAGGGATCCTGCGCGATCAGCTCCCTGGGCAGATCAAAATAAAAGTCTGACTTCTTCCATTCTTTTTTTTCCATATATTTTCCTAACGCATTCTGTCTTCCGATGCCGTCTGTTCTGTTTATAAGTCAGCGTATTCCAGAAATGCCATATAGCCTCTTTTGGCCTCATAAACATCTGCTTTACTGGTAGCTTCCCACGGCGCATGCATATTTAAGACTGCGACGCCGCTGTCGATGACATTCATGCCGTACAGCGCCAGAATATACGCGATCGTTCCGCCTCCGCCCAAATCTACTTTTCCAAGCTCCGCTGTCTGGAAATTCACATCCGCTTTCTCGAAAATAGCCCGGATATGTGCCAGATACTCCGCATTCGCATCATTGGAACCGGATTTTCCTCTTGCTCCGGTGAATTTGTTAAACACCATTCCGCCGCCCAGATAAGCTACATTTTTCTTATCAAAGCTGGAAGCATAGCCCGGATCAAATGCACTGCTGACATCGGAAGAAAGCATGCAGGAAGATGCCAGACATCTTCTTACATTCAGCTCACTGTATTCTCCGAGCAAATTCAGGACTTCCGCTACGGCATTCTCGAAGAATTTTGACTGCATTCCGGTGGCGCCGACACTGCCGATCTCTTCTTTGTCCACGAGGATACAGCAGGCAGTCCTCTCTGTCTCTTTCATCTCTAACATCGCCTTGAAAGAAGAGAATGCGCATACCCTGTCATCCTGGCCATAGCCTAAGATCATGCTCCTGTCAAAGCCCGCCTCTCTTGCTTTTCCCGCGGGAACGATTTCCAGTTCTGCAGAGATAAAGTCCTCTTCTTCTATCTCATACATCTCTTTCAAAATAGCAAGCATGTTTTTTCTGACAGCTTCTTTCTCCGTCTTCTCTTCTGTCTGATCTTCTCCGTCTTTTTTCTCTTTTTTGTCAATAATAAGCGGCTTATTTCCGATAATGATATCCAGAGCCTCCCCTTCTATGACCGTGGAAGCTTTCTTCTCAAGCTGCTCCTGTGCCAGATGGATCAGCAGATCTGATACGAAAAATACCGGATCGTCCTCGTTTTCGCCCACATTAACCTCAACGGTGGTCCCGTCTTTTTTAACAATCACACCATGAATAGCAAGCGGGATCGTCACCCACTGGTATTTCTTGACGCCGCCATAATAATGCGTATCAAGGTAAGCAAAACCGCCTTCTTCGTACAGGGGATTTTGTTTCACATCAAGGCGCGGGGAGTCGATATGCGCGCCGAGGATATTCATGCCTTCTGTCATCGCTTTTTTTCCGATCCGGAACATAACGATGGATTTGTTCATCCATACGGCATATACCTTATCTCCGGTCTTTAACGGGGTCTTTTGAGCGATCAGCGCATTCAGTTCCTGATAGCCTGCTTTTTCCGCCTCGTTGACAATCGTGTCGATGCATTCGCGCTCCGTCTTTCCGTTATCCAGAAAGTTCATATACTCTCTGGCAAAAGCATCTACTTCCTGCATCTGTTTCTCATCATAAGTTTCCCATGTGTTTTTTGTTTCCATGCTCTTTGCTCCTTTTCTTTCCATATTTACAGTTCTCTGCCGTTTCATGGCCGGGCAGCCGCCATTTAACTTCTCAGTTCTATTCCCATGCCCTCGAGTCCGTTGAGAATCTTTTTCATGACGGCCGTCACATCCGCGTCTTCCAGCGTCCTGTCTTTTGCGCGGAAAGTGATAGAATATGCCAGCGATTTAAATCCCTTTTTGATCTGGCTGCCCTCATAAATATCAAACAGCTTATAGTCCTCTAAGAGTTTTCCGCCGCGCTGTGTGATCATGGCCTCGATCTCTCCCGCCAGGATCTCCTTTGGCACGACCATACTGATATCCCGCGATACGGCCGGATATTTGGCCAGACTCACATATTTCCTGTCGAATGAAGCAAACGGCAGGATCTCCGGCATATCAAGCACGGCGATATATGCTTTTGTCTTCAGATCGTAATTGTCGCAGACTTCCGGATGCACTTCTCCCAGATACCCTACAATGCTTCCCTCATAGCAGATGTTTGCCTGACGTCCCGGATGCAGGAAGTTCTTGCCTGCTTTCGGATCATAAACAGCTTTTTTGTGCATGCCGATACTGTCAAAAAACTCTTCCACCACACCCTTCATCGTGAAGAAATCGCCGTTACCGTACATGCCGAGTGTAAACTGCATTCTCTCGTCGGGCAGTTTTGAAAGCGGCAGGCTTTCCGGCAGATAAATATTGCCCAGCTCGTAAAGCCGCACATCTTTGTTCCGCCTGTTATAGTTTGTCGCAAGGCTCGTGAGCATACCGTTAAGAGAGATCGTCCGCATGATGGAAAAATCTTCCCCAAGCGGATTGGCAATCGTAACTGCACTGCGCAGTTTATCCTCCGGCGAAAGCAAAAGTTTATCAAATACTTTCGGGCTCTCGAAGGAATAGCACATTCCCTGTGAAAAACCGCAGTATTCCGCGATGTCTCTTGCTTTCTGTTCGATTCTTAATTTGAATGGTAATTTCCCTGTCGTCGCTTCCCCGTTCGGCAATGTCATAGGGATTTTGTCATAACCGTAGAAACGCGCTACCTCCTCCGCGATATCGGCTATACCTTCCAGATCCTGACGGAACGAAGGAATCACGAGAACTTCCGTGCCGTCTTCCTGTTTTTCAAGCGTCAGCTCCAGCCTTTCAAAGATCTCTTTCATCTCCTGTTCAGAGACATCCGTTCCAAGAAGCGCATTGATACGGTTTTTGTCAAACCGGATCTTTTTCAGTTCCGCAAGAGGTACACAGACATCCACCATTCCGTCCACCACTTCACCGCAGCCAAGTTCCTGTATCAGCTGACATGCCCTGTCAATCGCTGCCTGTGCATTGCGCGGATCCAGCCCTTTTTCAAAAATACCCGACGCGTCAGTACGCAGCCCGAGTCTTTTGGCAGATTTACGGATATTGGCGCCGTTAAAAGTCGCCGCCTCGAACAACACTGTCTTTACGTTGTCGGTAATCTTGGAATTTTCTCCTCCCATAATACCGGCAATCCCGATCTCCTTGTCCGCGTCACAGATCATCAGCATATCTTTGTCCAGATTACGCATCTGTCCATCCAGTGTCTGGAAAACGTCGCCGTCTTTTGCACGGCGCACGATGATCTTATGACCCGCCACCATATCCAGGTCAAACGCATGCATCGGCTGTCCATACTCTTCCATAACGTAATTGGTAATGTCAACGAGGTTATTGATCGGGCGGATACCGCTCGCCGCAAGCCGCAGCTGCATCCACTTCGGAGAGGGTGCGATCTTAATATTCGTGCAGACTCTCGCACAGTAACGCGGGCACAGTTCCGCATCCTCAACTTCCACGCTGATATAGTCTTCTACTTTCCCGCTGTCCGCCTTCACTTCCACCTGCGGCGCGACAAAGGGCTTTTTGAACGTTGCCGCCGCTTCTCTGGCAACACCGAGCACACTATAACAGTCTACTCGGTTGGACGTAATTTCATACTCAAATACGGTATCACGCAAGCCAAGCGCCTCCACAGCATCCGCACCAACCTGTGCGTCCTCCGGGAAAATATAAATGCCAAGTTCCGGCGCCTCCGGATACATTTCTCTGGAAGAGCCCAATTCCTCGATCGAGCACATCATACCGTTAGACGGCACACCGCGAAGTTTGCCGGCCTTTATCACGATACCGTCCTCCGGAAGCGGCCCGCCGTCGTGACCGCCTGCCACTTTACCGCCGTCTAATACGACAGGGACTTTATCACCTTCTTTTACATTCGGCGCTCCTGTGACGATCTGGATCACCTCATTCCCGATATCCACCTGACAGACGATCAGCTTATCCGCATCCGGGTGTTTTTCTATTTTCTGTATCTGTCCGATCACGATCTTTTCCAGATTCTTATCCCGCCTTGCGTAAGTTTCCACTTTCGTTCCCGTCAGGGTCATAGCATCCGCATATTCCTGATCCGTACAGGATAACTCCGGCACATATGCCTTAATCCATGATAGCGATGTATTCATAGCTTTTATTCCTTTCTGCTCCGTTCTATTCTTAACTGTCCTATTCTGTTCTCAGAACCCGGTATCGGTTTTCCTGACACGCTTTAAAACTGTCTCAAAAACCGCACATCATTCTCATACAGCAGTCTCATATCATCAATTTCATATTTTAAGAGTGCGATACGCTCTAATCCCATACCGAACGCAAAGCCCGAATATGCTTCCGGATCGATCCCACTCATTTTCAGCACGTTTGGATGTACCATACCACAGCCCAAAATCTCGATCCAGCCGGATCCTTTACAAAAGCGGCAGCCTTTTCCACCGCACTTAAAGCAGCTCACATCCATCTCTGCACTCGGCTCTGTGAAGTTGAAGTGATGCGGTCGGAACTTCACTCTCGTCTCTTCTCCGAACAGTTCTCTGGCAAATTCTGCCAGCGTCCCCTTCAGATCTGCAAAGGTGATCTGCTTATCAATCACCAGCCCTTCTATCTGATGGAAAGACGGCGAGTGTGTTGCATCCACCTCATCGGAACGGAATACCCTGCCCGGTGCGATCATACGGATCGGCAGTTTCCCTTTTTCCATCTCATGCACCTGTGTCCCGGAGGTCTGCGTGCGCAACAGGAAATCACCGCTGATATAAAACGTATCCTGCTCGTCCTTCGCCGGATGATCCGCCGGAATATTCAATGCCTCGAAATTATAATAATCGGTCTCGATCTCCGGGCCTTCCACGACCTCATAGCCCATACCGATAAAGATGCGTTCCACTTCCTCCATCGCAATTGTGTTTGGATGGCGGTGTCCCACTTCGTTCTTTTTGGCCGGCAGCGTAACATCGATTACTTCTGCTCTCATCTGTGCTTCTCTTGCCGCCCTCTCCATTTTGGTGATTGCCTCTTCGAGCACCTTCTCGATCTGCTCTCTCGTCTCATTGACAAGCTGGCCTACCTTAGGGCGTTCTTCCGGAGCCACGTCCTTCATTCCCTTTAAGACACCTGTCAGTTCTCCCTTTTTCCCAAGGAAATTAATGCGGACTTCATTCAGCTTTTCCAGTGCATCGCTGTTTTCAATCTGCTGCAATGCCTCGGCTTTTAACTGCTCCAATCTCTCTTTCATAGCCATTTCTATTTTCCTCCTTCCAATCTTTCCCTTTCTATCGCCTCACGGCACACTTCCAAAGTCAGACCGATGTCCGAACAATGGAATACAAAAAACGCCCCATATGCAAAACACATGGGACGAAAAAACCGCGGTACCACCCAGATTCCTGTTTTTTACAAAACAGGCTCTCTATGCGCGTAACGAGCGCGTGACGTCTCGAACTACAGGGTCAGTGACCGTTCCCTCAAGAAGCTCCGGCGGGAAATTGGGAATACTGTCTGAACTTGAGGAAGCTTACAGCCGGTGACTTCCTCTCTCTGCAAGAAAACAGTTCCTGTTAACGCCTTCAAAGCTTTTATCTGTCATATTGACTACAGTTTAATGACTTTTTGCAGATTTGTCAAGCCATCCGAAAAGAAATTTGTAAACGGGTCCGAAATAGCGGTTGATATGCGCTCCGATCAGTAAAATATACATCATCATATAAAACCAGAACATCAAAATGACAATTGTCGTCAGGCTCCCATACGTACCAAATCCGTTAAAATACTCGATGTAAACGGAAAAAATGTAAGAGGCGACACTCCAGATGACCGCCGAAAAAGCCGCTCCCGGAAGCTGTCTCCTGAATTTTAAAGTGATTCCCGGAATAAATGTGTAGATCATCGCAAAAAACAGGGTCAGAACACACCAGGAAAATAAAAAACGGAAATGCATGATAAACTGCACGACGATCTTTAAGTGCGGGAAATCCTGCAGGGCAATATTGACGATGACATTTCCAAACACCATGATAAACACGGAAAGGATAATGGCGATCAGCATGATCACGGTATAAAAGCAGGCGATTGTCCGAAGCAGCAGATAATTTCGCTTTTCTTCAATGTCATTGACTTCATTGAGTCCCTGAATCAGTGCAAGCACCGCCTTAGCCGCAGACCAGATCGTCACGATCGCAAATATGGTAATGGTGCCTGCCGATCTGGCGTAGACATCGTAGACAACATTTTCTACAAAGCCGCCCATCGTCTCCGGAACGACTTTCATAAATGCCATGATCAGATTTTCCGCCGTTAACGACGTATACGGCAGAACCGCACACAGCGCCATGAGCAGGGGCATCATGGACAAAAAAAGGAAAAACGCCGCGCTGGCCGCGAAGGCGCTGATATTCTTGCGTGTCATCTGTTTTGAAAAATCTTTGAAAATGAAAAAAAGTCTGATTACTGTTCTCATTGCCGTACCTCACAGTCTGTAAAAAAATTCTTCAGAATTTCCTGATAAGAATATCCCAGACTACCCATCTCTTTCGCACCATTTTGCGACATGCCTACGCCGTGTCCGTATCCGCCGCCAGTCAAACTATATCCTACCACATCTTCTCCCGATTTTCCAGTTTCGATCACAAAAAATCCACTCGGCAGAAGCGTCTTTGCAGATACGCTGCTCCCGTCCTGTCTGGTCACTTTGCTTATGCCGTCACAGAGGATCCGGCGGATGTTATGTTCTGAAATGACTTTGATCACGGCCCTGCTCCCTGTGATCAGCATCTCATCCGCCACACCGCCCGGTCCTCTTTTGCTGATCATGATGTCCTGAAGCGTTCCGATCTCTTCAACCGGCTCCGATACGTAATATTCCTCTTCCCCATTCTCCTTTTTTGTGAGAATCAGGGATGCATTTGCCTGATAACGTTCTTTGATCCTTGCAAGCATCTCATCTATATCGATCTGCGTGACTTCATACTGCCACCTGTACCACGGTTCCCTGCTCTCGAAGTCATTCTCATCCACTCCGGTAATAAAACTGGAAAAAAGCGCTTCTTCCCCCATCTCATCTGCGTCTGCCGAAGACGCTCTGACTTCTTCCGGCGCCAGCTTAGAAGCCGGTATATAGGGAATCGCCTCATTTGTCTGCGACTTCCATATCCTCGTATCCGTACCGTAGCCGCATGAGGTAGAATAATAATAGTTATCCGCAAGTTCATCTCCATAATACAACATCATACCCGATGTTTCATTCACTGCCGTCGTGGTCGCCGCATTTTCCACCAGATTATGGTAAACCTGATAGGATGTCGTATTATCCAGGTGTGCACCGTAAGCGGCAAACCCCGCATGCAGAACATAGCGGAAGGCATATGTCCTCGCACAGACCGCCTGTGCCTTTAACGCCTCCATCGGATAAGACGCCGGCATTTCACTCGGCACGACCGCATACAGATATTCTTCTAACGGCAGTTCATTGATGATGACCATTCCCTGCGCAGACTTATAAAATTCCAGCGCTCCCCTGTAATAGTCATCTCCATAGGAAATACCGGCAATCTCCAATTTTACCCTGTCGGTCAGGGCTTTGCTCTGAAATGTGCGTCTCTCACCCTCTGCCATCGCATCCGCTTCTACAGTGATCTGTTCCCCGTCCACATAGACAGACGCCCTGTCAAAATAATAATTTCCCTTTTGCGTATTCTTCAATAAAACACGGATCTGTTCCATCTCCCCTTCCCTTGATACGAGGCAGGCCGCAATTTTATCATCCGCAATGACAAAATCGGTATAATCGTAACCGATCATCAGATCTTCTTTCCGTTGGCTCTCCAGTGTTCCGCAAAGTTTATAGATTTCCAGTCCTGGCTCCATTTCATAAATTCCATATCCTTCTATCTCCATAGAATCATCGGCCACCCGCAGCAGTTTGCCGCGGATCTTCTCCTGCTTTTCCGAAACATCCGTCAGTTCTCCATTTTCGAACGTCAGATCCGCAACCTGTTCCCTCTGAACCGGCTGATTTGTCACGGCGGCAAAATCAAGCTGATGATAAAAACAGTCTACATCATAAACACCGTTTTCCCCGATACTTTCCCTGACCCAGACATTTTCCAGAATCGTTTTTTCATCTAACACCCTGATACTCGTCAGAAGTTCCTCTCCTTTGACATAGACCTCTTCTTTTGAAAAGACA
The DNA here is from genome assembly GCA_947577185.1 of uncultured Lachnospiraceae bacterium. Lineage (GTDB taxonomy): Bacteria > Bacillota > Clostridia > Lachnospirales > Lachnospiraceae > UBA3282. The sequence goes on from CANPUE010000015.1 coordinate 9,098, forward strand.
GAATTTGCAAAAGAAGAAGAACAATAGACATACTCGCTGTTTTGCGTAAACAGCTTTTTCTCCTCTTCGTCCACCTTCAATATAAATACCGTGGTTTTCCAGATAGAAGAAGCCGTATCAAAATGGGCCAGCATAAGCTGATATGCCTGATACCAGTCCTCTTTCAAAAATGCATGGTCCTCTTTGTATTTATCCGCAAAATCCGGAATGCCTTTTTCAGCGCCGCCGATCTGTTCATAAATTTCCTGATACTGTCCGTAGGTAAGTTCTGTTCTATCCGCATCCGGCTTTGTATCGTCTTTTTTCTCTGCACGAAGTTCCGCTTCCTCAAATTCTACAGATAATCCCAGCGCCTCCATCAGAATATGTACATCTTCACGGCTGATCTTCTCTCCTTCGGGCGCTTCTTTTTTTCGACCGGTTTCCATCCTGCCCAGCCAGATACAGAACAGAAACACCATTCCGGCCACAATTGCAAGCAGTTTTATCAGATTTTCGACTGTCTGGTCTTTCCTTCCGGTATTTCTCCCTCCAGGACTTTCCCTCATTCCCGTTTCCCATCTCCCTCATTTTCATTTTCCAGATCCGAAATTTCCAAAAGAAAAAGCAGTCATAACGACTGCTTCTTCTTTTGTATCTTTCCCCAAAATGCCGGATCCTGTATTTTGACTCCTAGCAAAAGCTAGGTGGGTAACCGCAATCATGTTTCTGCCTTCCACTGCATAAGGTCTAAAACCGGAGGCCTGACATACGCATGACGATTTAGGAATCCCGTTTAAAGTAACTGTAGGTTCAAAATAACAGGAATTATCGAACATCTCAGGTTAATTCTATTATATCCAAGACGACAGAAAATTACAACCATTATTTGCGGAAAGATTGTTGTGAATGTCTGCCAAAGTCAAAGAAAAGGGATACATGAAATCACATATCCCTTTTGCTCATATTACAAAATAGAATTAGTTGAGTGCATCAACCAGTTTCTGTAAAGCTGCCAGTGCCTCATCCGGAAGTTTGTCATATCCTTCCTTCTTCTCAGCAAAGCCCTTAACTGCATTTACACGGGTTTCCATTGCAGATTTTAACTGAGCCTTGTAGTCAGCGTCATTCAGGTCCGCTTTGAAATCCTTAAAGCCTTCTGTCTGTCCATCCCATGTATTCATGATTTCGATGTCATCGAAAGGACCCCATTTCTCGAATTTCGCTTTGCCCTCTACGATCGTCTCAAGGATTCCGAGCGTATCAGCCGGTTTTACCTTCTCGCCCATGAAATCGCCTGTGTTTACGATGTAGCATGCTACGTTCTTCTCTTCTACCAGTTTCTTGAATTTCTCATAATCGTTAACAAGCGGATACGTTCTGAACGGGTTTGCATACGGTACGATACGGATCGCATTTAAGTCTGTACCGGCAGCAACACGCTCTGCAGTAGAAGTCTTGGTAGCCAGTGTAGCGCCCATTACGGAAGCAAGCGCTGCGCCGTCCAGTTTTACGATCGGCGGAATGGTAGGATCTTTCATGATCCAGAAGATCGCGTTAACAGGTGCGTCGATCTTATCCACACGGTTCGGAGACCATAATTTGGATTTGATAGCACGTCCATTACCATTTCTGATATCTTCTGTTACAAGCTGGATCTTGCCTTCGCTGTCCATTGTGCAGGAGCAGTTCTGTGCAGATAACAGATACTCATTGTCAGGACATCCTGTCGGATAATCTGCTGTCTTATCAAAGTAGGTAGGCTCTAAAGCTACGGAAGCACAGGTATCGGTGTTGATGATGAATGCATCGTCGTGAAGAACCTTGATTTCATATTTTCCGCCATGCTTTGCATGTGTCAGAGTTGACTTACCGGAACCTGACAGACCATATACGGAAGCAACGAACTTAGAGCCGTCTGCAAGGCAATATTCTTTCTGACCGCCGTGGCAGGAAGCATAACCGTTTCTGTTTGCCAGTGCCCATGCCATTGTCAGTGTACCTTTTTTGTGCTCGCCAAAATATTTCATACCAAGGATCGCCGCACAGTTTTCGTTTGTATCGAAATAGCACAGTGTAAGCGGATCACTCAGGCAGCTGTAATCTACGTCAGGAGCCTCGTGAGGAGCCCACTGAGGATCGGAGAAAATGTAGATGTCAGGCTCTTTGCCGTCTCCAACCGGTTTGGAGTTCTTATACATCTTTACGTATTCGTCAGACATATACTGGAAGTTGATCATCCAGTTGTAAAGCAGATTCTCTTCCCCTTCCGGAATCAGCAGATGCGCTTTTACCATAAATTCAGGATCCAGACCTACGAAGCACTGTGCATGGTACATGGTTTTCCAGCGTGTCTCATAGATAGCATCCATAACTACTTTATCAAGCTTTGTCTCATCAACGCCCGGCTCTCCTTTGATCCGGCGTGCCGCAGCATAACGGCCGGTTACAGCGCCGTCATTGAATAACAGAACTTTCGCATCAGCATCAAGGCCAAATGTCTCACCGTCTTTGATCGGCATATCGGTAACTACTGTTCCCGGTGAATTTTTAGCTAAATTATAAGCCTCTTTCAATGTGTTTACCTTAACTACGTTATTGCCGTAGAAGGCAGCTTCGATAATGGAACGTGTCTTTGAAAATCCGACTTTGCCCTTACCGATTTCGTCAATCTTGTAATTTGCTTTTGTTGACATGTCATTTCCTCCTTGAATTTATTTGATTATTAATGATGAACTTTTTGTATCGATGTATCGCTTTCTCAGCACATCTATTGATTATTATCTCAAAAGGATTTCTAAAAGTCAATATTCATAAATGGGATTTTTATGAAATTTATACTTGCTTTTTTTTACTTTTTCTGATATTATACAAATGTTGCGTAAGCATAAAAGAATCGATTCTATTTGTCAGGAGGTGTAAAGATGGCTAAATGTGATATTTGTGGTAAGGGCGCTCATTTCGGTAACAACGTAAGCCATTCTCATAGAAGATCTAACAGAATCTGGAATTCCAATGTCCAGAATGTGAAATGCAAAGTAAATGGTGCATCGAAAAGACTGCATGTATGTACCCGCTGCCTCAGATCAGGCAAAGTTGAGCGTGCATAGTGTATCGAAGCAGATTACCTGCATGTGTTGCACAATCAGGAATGGCGTTAATGTTTATCTGAAAGAATAAGGACAGGGATGAATCATTTTCATCTCTGTCCTTTTATCATGGTCTGCCTATTTTTCCTCGCTTATGCCCATTTTCCGGTCTCATAATCCCTCTTGAGATTCTCATACTCAATATTGATCATCTGAATGATCTCTTTATCTCCGGCCACATTATCCGGATGAAAAATCTTGATCAGGTCCTTATAACGCTTCTTCAGGGCAAGCGGATTCCTGACACCCCCGAAAAATGCGGAGACATCTCTTCCCATTCCATTATACGAGGGCTGGGTCATGACTTCCTTCTGCGCTTCCAGCTTTGCCCATTCCTTTGCAAGACGTCTGCGGTCCATATCCAGCTGTTCAAATCCGCCTTTTAAAATATCCATTTTTTTCTCAAAAAACAGGTTGTCTTCTTTCAGGCGGTCTCTCTCCACAGACACTTTCCGTTTCCAGGACTTCATCTCTTCCTGAAACTGTTCTTTCTCCTTCTGAAGCTGCTCCTGCATCTGTTCCAGCTCTTTAGACGCAGAAATAATCCTGACGTTTTCTTTGAAAAGCCAGGATTTCAGTTTATTTAACTCTTCTTTGCTTAGCTCTTCCTGATCCAGTACTTCCTGAATTGTTCTTTCTTTCTCCGGCGTACCATTCTCTGCCTGTGTCTCATCAGGCGCTTCGTTCCCGTACGCTTCTGCGTCCGGTTCTTTCTTTTGCGTTTCTTCTCCGGTATTCATCTCCGGCATTTCTTCTAAATTCTTATCCGTTTTATCTGTTAATTCTCTGTCCATAACACACTCATCCCAACGGTCTAGCAACAAAAAAAATTGTAGCCGACCAGCAATAACAAAATGATCAGAATCAATCCGACAAACCGATTCGTCATAAAAAGCATAAACAGCATCCCAATTGCAACGCACAGCGCCGCGAGTCCGATCAGTTTCTTCATAAAAACTCCCTGTTTATGCTTTCTCTTTATCATATGCAGTCATTTACATTGCGTTCCTCAGATGTTCCGTCACTTTTTTGTAAATTTCCACCCATTCTGCTTACTCAGCGTCTTTCTCCTCAGGAAATGCAATATCTACCGCAGCCTCATCCTCGATCATATCCTCTTTGGGTGCAGTAAACTTATCCACGATATCCGGGATCATATCGATCACCTTGGTGATGGTATCCTGATTCTTAATATTGACAAGCTTCGTGGAACCGTTTTTGATAACAAGCACCGCACTCGGACTCATCTTCGCTGTAAATCCGCCTGCTCCGCCGTTTTTCTTATCTCCCGCACTTGCTCCGGCCCCAACGCCAAATGTAACGTCGACTAACGGAAGTATGATCGTATCTCCGATCTGTGTTGCCTCTCCTACGACAGTCTTCGTCGATAAAACAGCATTCATTCCCTTCATCAACGATTCGATCACACCGGTAAAATTATTATCTGCCATTTATGCATCCTCCTTCTTAAACAATTTGAGCAATTTTCTGATGTCCTTATTAAAATAAACGCGGATCGCTGCCTTCACAAAGGGAAACAGCATAACCTTTCCTTTTATAAAAACAGTACCTTCTATCCTTTTTTCATCAAAATCCGGCGTCACAGCCACATGATCTCCGATCACCGGATAAAGCATCCCATAATATGCGAGAATCGTCGCGGTCGAAGCGGGATCGCCTGTACCGACGATCAGATCAGCCTCCATCCTGCGCGGCTTCACATAAGAGAAAATAGAGTATAGTTCCCCTTTGCAGAGTGCAAAAGAGTTTTTGAATGCATCTCCTTTTAAGATATTAAAATAATAATCTATATTTTCCCATATTGTTTTTATTTTATCACAGATTCTTTTTATTGTGTACTGAATATTTTGAAAGAATCTGCATATTTTTAAAATCTCTTTTTTCAGGAAACGGAAGAACCCTTTTACCGACTTTCGGGAACGTATTTTGTCTTCTTCTGCATCTTCCTGTGCACTCTGCTCTCCACCTGCGGGCAGCGCCGCCTGTTCTTCCTTCCCGGAAGGTGATTTCGTCTCTTCTTTGGACGGCGCATATTCTGATTTCGTATTCTCAGACGGTACACTCTCGGACTGCTTTTTTGATTTTTTCTGTTTTTTCCTGCCGTTTTTCTCCGGGTGGTCTTCCTGTTTCTTTTTTTGAGGAAAACGGAACACTGTAATGAAAAAGATCCGTACCTTCACATAAACATCGGCGGGGTAATAAATACCGACATGAATAAAATGAAGCAGCCAGGTAAACCTCGCTCTGATCTCTATGGGCGGATCCCCCTCTTCCAATGTCCGCTTTGCCTCAATCTGATAGCGCAGCGGCACAAAGAGTGCAAGGCACAGGCCAAGAAGCAGGACGCCGAGCAGTACCGCCAATACGATCCCTATTATTTTTAAAATCAGCAATACGATATGTAACATCGCCCCTCATGCCTTTCTTACAATTTAAATCTTGATTTTAAGTCTTGATTTGTTTTATACGTTTGGAAAAAGGTATTGTTTTAAATCCGCATTTCCATTCTGCTCTACCGCCTCTTTTGCGATCTGACAGACCAGTTCGACCGCCTCGTCATAATTGCCGGCAATGCCGATGACATAGGGCGTATTTTCTTTCTTTTTATAATACGGCTGCTTTAACAGCAGGCTGTGGCAGATCTCAAGCTGGTCATTTCCCGTTGAGAGCAGGATCACAAAAATCTTTAACTGTTTCGCATGGCGTTTTATTTTTCTTTTTATTTTATCGGGATTTTTAATAGTTTCCCCAATATACAGGTCTTTATAAAATTTCACAAAGATCACCATGCCTTTCTTTTCCATTCTCTCAGACGGGTCTGGTCGCTTCTTTCAGCCATTCACACTCTTCTTCGTCCAGATACGGGCTTATCTTCTCATAAACTGCCGCGTGGTAGGCATTGAGTCTCTCAATGTCTCTCTTCTGCATATATGAGACATCAATCCCGTCAAGGTCAATCGGTACGTAAGTCAGTGTGTCAAAATACATGAACTGACCGTCACCATTCTTTTCCCCTTTTTTTGCAACGATGATATTTTCTGTGCGGATGCCGTGACTGCCTTCTTTATAGACACCGGGCTCATTGGATATCACCATACCCTCTTCAATCACAGCTTCTTTCATATTTTCGGTAAACCGCCAGCGGATATTCTGCGGTCCTTCATGAACATTGAGCATGTAGCCGATCCCGTGTCCCGTGCCGCATTTATAATCTATGTTCATATCCCAGACAGGCATTCGCGCGAGAATATCCAGATTTCTGCCGGTGCACCCGTATAAGAATCTGGCATTGGTAAGCTGTAACATCCCGACCGCCACAGCCGTAAAGTGCCGCCTGATCTCTTCACTGATCTCTCCTAACACAATGGTTCTTGTCACATCCGTCGTACCGCCAAGATACTGTCCGCCGGAATCGATCAGAAGCATTCCCTCCGGTGCCAGTTCCCTGTTGTCTGCCTCCGTAGCCTCGTAATGCATCATGGCCGCATTTTCCTGATACCCGCAGATCGTCGGGAAAGACAGATCCAAAAAGCCTTCCACTTCCCTGCGCAGACTGTCCATATGCATCGCCGCAGTATATTCGTTCATCGATATCTTCCCGATATTTTTCTTTATCCAGTAAATAAATTTTGTCAAAGCAGCGCTGTCTCTTAAATAAACTTTTTCCATGTTTTCCAGTTCCACCGCGTTTTTTACAGCCTTCAGCTTCTCTGTCGGATTGACAGCTTTTACTGTCTGTGTCTTCTTCTGCAGGATCTGATACAGCGTATAACTCACATTTGCATCATCCAACAGAACCTTTTCTTCCTCCCGTTCACGCAAAAATGCTTCTATTTCTCCATATTCTTTTAAAGTAATCCCCCATTTGGACGCATATTCCCGCAGTTGGCTGTTAACTGCCTGCTCCTGTATAAACAGGAAACAGTCTGTCATGGTAAGATAGGCATAGGACATCGCAACCGGATTGCACTCTATGTCGCCCCCTCTGATATTCAAAAGCCACATGATATCGTCCAGTTTGGAGAGCAGATGCGCACTGCACTGCTTTTCTTTCATGCCTTCCCTCACTTGTGCAAGTTTTCCTGCAGTGTCCTGTCCGCAGATTCCTTCCGGCAGGACAGAAACCGGTGCACAGGGCATTGGCGGCCTGCCTGCCCAAAGACTGCCCGCAAGATCTTTTTCATAACGAATTGTAATCTTTTTATCCTGTAAGGCTTCCTCCAGTTCCAGACCATACGAAGCGGTGACCACCCTTCCGTCAAAGCCGAGTGTCCCGCCCTCCTGCATCTGCTTCGTAAGATATTCTTTGATGGTCGGAACACCTTCTTCCTGCATCCGGAACAGCGTAATGCCGCTTCCCTCCAGTTCTTTCTCCGCCTGGATAAAATAACGTCCGTCTGTCCAGAGTCCGGCATTCGTCCGGCTAAGCACCAGTGTGCCGTTTGAGCCTGTAAATCCGGAAAAATACTCTCTTACTTTAAAATACTCGTTTACATATTCTGAATTATGATAATCCGCAGTGGGGATCAGGTAAAAATCTATGCCTTCCTCACTCATCTTTTGCTGTAACTGTCTGATCTTTTCTTTCACGTCCATCACAAACCGCGTCCCTTCCTGTTTTTTTCTGTTTATTCCATCTCTTTTAATAATGCAACCGCCCTGGAAGTGCCGATTCGATCACAGCCTTCCGCGAGAAACGATTCTACTTCCTCAAGCGTGGTGATACCGCCCGCCGCTTTTATTTTCACATCCGGTCCGATATGCTGTCTGAAAAGTCTGATATCTTCCAGGAGCGCCCCTCCCGTTCCGAACCCTGTGGATGTCTTGATATAGTCCGCTCCTGCTTTTGTCACCGCATGACACACAGCGGTCTTTTCTTCTTCATTCAGATAACAGGTTTCAATGATCACTTTTAAGATATGTCCGCCGCAGGCCTCCTTTACCGCACGAATCTCGGCTTCTACTTTGTCATATGATCCGTTCTTCACGTCTCCGATGTTGATCACCATATCGATCTCTTCGGCTCCATCCCGTACAGCCTGAAGCGTTTCTTCCACCTTGGCAGACGTCACGCTGTATCCGAGCGGGAAACCGATCACAGTACAGATCGTCAGTTCATCTCCGTATGTATCGTGAATCCGTCTCACATAGGAGGGCGGCACACAGACCGATGCCGTCTGATACAAAATTGCCTCGTCACACAATGCAACAATATCTTTCCATGTTGCAAATGCCTTTAACTGTGTGTGATCCACGTGGCGAAGTATATCCTGCTTCTTCATTCTCTTTTCCTCATCTCTTTCCCTCATTGATTTTCTGTCATAAAAACCCAGTCTGATTCTTATTTTAATACCTTTTTCCCACTTTCGCAAGATGAAGGCCTCTTTTTATACAACAGCTTTTTGTACAATATGTTAAAAATTTCTAAAATTTTTGTGTTTTTTTATTTTCAGGTTTTTTTTCATGCTATAATATTAACAAAGTTACTCAGACAACTGCAGCATCAGAAAGGAGGCCTATCATTTTGTATACGATGGATCACAACAGCTTTTCAGAAATCACACCGGAAATTTTCCGCCTCGCCAACATGAGCAGGCAGGCAGGTGTTATCGATACGGAGCTTTTTACGAAGTATGACGTAAAGCGCGGACTGCGTGACCTGAACGGTAAAGGTGTATTGGCAGGACTTACACGCATTTCAGATGTGCGCGCAAGTAAGATTGTTGACGGGGTACAGATTCCCACGCACGGACGGTTGTTTTACAGAGGATATGATGTCAAGGACCTTGTAAATGGTTTTTCACTCAATAACCATTTCGGATATGAAGAAACCACTTATCTGCTCCTGTTTGACAAACTGCCGAATAAGCAGGAACTGGAATCTTTCAAAAAAATGTTATCCGGTTACCGCTCGCTTCCTACCAGCTTTGTACGGGACATTATCATGAAAGCGCCCAGCAACGACATGATGAATACTTTAGCCAGAAGCGTACTCACCTTATATTCTTATGATGACAGAGCGGATGATACTTCTCTTCCCAACGTACTCAGACAGTGCTTACAGCTGATCAGTCTCTTTCCCTTACTTTCTATTTATGGTTATCAGGCATACAGCCATTATCATGACGGAAAAAGCCTGTTTATTCATCAGCCGAAGACGGAACTGTCCACAGCAGAGAACATTCTACATATTTTGCGTGCAAACAGTGAATATACCCCATTAGAGGCTAAGATACTGGATATCGCACTCGTTCTGCATATGGAACACGGCGGCGGTAACAACTCTTCCTTCACCACGCATGTAGTCACCTCATCCCTGACTGATACCTACTCCGCTATCTCAGCGGCGATCGGGTCGCTGAAAGGTCCAAGACACGGCGGCGCGAACATCAAAGTCGTCAAGATGTTCGATGACATGAAGCATCAGGTGACAGACTGGAAAGACGAAGATCAGGTTGCAGACTACCTGGCAAAATTGCTTCACAAAGATGCTTTCGATCATGCCGGACTGATCTATGGCGTCGGCCACGCAGTATACTCCAAATCCGATCCGAGAGCAGTCATCTTCAAATCCTTTGTAGAAAAGCTTTCCGAAGAAAAGGGCCTGCGCGAAGAATTTGAACTGTATTCTCTTGTGGAACGTCTCGCTCCCGAAATTATCGCCAAAGAACGTCAGATCTATAAAGGGGTCAGCATCAATGTCGATTTCTATTCCGGCTTTGTATATCATATGTTAAATCTTCCGATGGAGCTTTATACGCCAATCTTTGCCATTGCAAGAATCGCCGGATGGAGCGCTCACAGAATGGAGGAACTGGCAAACAATGGAAAAATCATCCGTCCCGCTTATAAACCGATCTGTGAAGACAGGGAATACCTTCCGATGGATGAAAGATAACTGCAAAAAGAAGTTCTAAGACATCATGTCCAGAACTTCTTTCTTTTTTTGTTATGAATTATTTGCCGTTCTTTGCTTTCTGTTCTGCTCAGTCCCTTACCGCCTCACATATTTTTTCAAGGCACGGGTCGTACAGACACCATAAATAATAATCGCAACGACAAAGACACCTGTCGTGGCCGAGGTAACAAGCGGGGAACCTCCTGTAGCCGCATTATAAACGCTTATAATGCCGGCTATCACAATGGCCGCCCCTACCAGAATCAGTTTCCAGTACAGATAGTTGATAAAACCCTCTTTATCCTTGATGGAGGATTCCGTCATTCCTTTTCCCATCACAACGTTTTGAACGATCTTCCCCTGGCTTTTCATGACAGCTCCCGTATAAATCAGATAGCATCCGCTCAAAATACATAAAAAATCAATTAAATTGTACATTCCGCATTTCCTCCTTTGTCTTACGAAATGCCCAGAATTGTCTTCACCGTCTGCTTCATTTCGCTCCTGTCACAGACAGTATCATGAATTACCGGCGCTTCTCTGATCTCCTCGATGGCGCCCGGCACCTTCACGTTCGCAATCCTGGAAAGTTCATCCACCAGCTCAAAATCTGACATTGTGTCATATTTTTTATCGATGGCATTCATCACGCTTCTTGTGAACTTAAACGGACTCGCCGTAGAAGCGATCACGGTTTTTGTCTCATCCTTTGTATCGTCTCTGTATTTGCGGTAAACCGCACTTGCCACCGCAGTATGCGTATCGATCACATAGCCTGTCTTTTCATAGAGTTCTCTGATCCTGTCTGCAGTTTCTTTTTCATCCGCATAATTTCCATAGAAATCCGCAAGCTGTGCCGCCATCTCCTGTGTCACCTCATAACGCCCTTCTTTGGAAAGCGCCGTCATCAGTTCCCTGTTCTTTCCCGCATCACTTCCGGCAATACGGTAGATCAGCCTCTCCAGGTTGCTGGAGATCAGGATATCCATGGAAGGAGAACTTGTCAGGACAAATTCACGGTTTTTATCATAGCTTCCGGTGCGGAAGAAATCATATAGTACTTTGTTTTCATTGGAAGCACATATCAGCTTTGCAATCGGCACACCCATATGTCCGGCATAAAAGGCCGCCAGAATATTTCCGAAATTTCCGGTCGGAACGACCACATTGATCCGCTCACCGTCTTTGATCCGCTCCTCTTTTAACAGTTTGGCACAGGCATATACATAATAAACGATCTGCGGGACAAGCCGTCCGATGTTAATGGAATTGGCGGAAGAAAAACGGAAACCGTGCGCGGTCATTTCCTGTTCCAGCTCTTTATCGGAAAAGATATTTTTAACGCCGGTCTGTGCGTCGTCAAAATTTCCATGAATCCCTACCACATAAGTATTGTCGCCCTTTTGCGTCACCATCTGCTTTTCCTGGATCGGGCTGACACCGTTTTTCGGATAAAAAACAATAATCTTCGTGCCTTCTACATCTGCAAATCCGGCGAGCGCCGCCTTTCCGGTATCCCCCGAAGTCGCAGTCAAAATCACAATATCCTCTTTCACATGATTCTTTCTGGCCGCTGTAGTCATCAGATGCGGCAGAATGGAGAGCGCCATATCTTTAAACGCAATCGTCGCTCCGTGAAAAAGTTCCAGATAATAAGCGCCGTCCACTTCCACAAGCGGCGCTATCTCCGCTGTATCAAATTTAGAATCATATGCCTTTGCGATACAGCTTTTTAACTCTTCCTCCGTATAGTCGGTTAAAAACAGCTTCATCACCTCATAGGCTGTCTCCTGATAGGTGAGTTCTGACAGTTCCCGCAAAGATTTCGAAAGACGCGGTATCCTCTCCGGGACGAACAACCCTCCGTCCTCTGAAAGTCCCTTTAAGACTGCCTCTGAAGCCTGTACTTTTTTTGTATTGTCTCTTGTGCTGGTATAGAATAGTTCCATCTGGCCATCCTTTCTTACAGATATCGCAAACGGATATCCTGGATCATATCATAGATATTAGATAATAGAAACTATTTTACCACAAAGTATTTCTCTCCGCAACTCATCATAAAAAGAACTCGTGATTTCCATAGGAAAAAAGTCTCGTCAAGTGCCTGTCAAACCACTGCATCTTATTGGAATCTGTCAGTTTTCTCGCGCAAAAGTAAAGTGCTCCCTGTGAAATATCCTCCCCGTAAAGGGCTCTTTCCACCGCCTGATACGTTTCCTCACTTACTTTAATGCTTCTGAAACGTCCGTCCACCGTCGGAGAAAACTGCGCCACACCCTGCTGTCTCTGCATAACGACCTCCGTCACAGTATCCGGAAAGTTTTCATTGTTCACACGGTTTAACACCACGTTTGCCACAAGCAGTTTCCCGTCCTCATCCTCTCCGCCCGCTTCTGCTTCCACAATCCGCAGCAGATGATCATAATCCTGATCCGATAAATGGTATTTCATCTCTTTTTCCAGAATTTCATAATCTACAACCCGCTGACCGGAAGATACAGAGGCGATCACCTCTAAAAAGCTCTTTTTTTCTTCTTCCATCGTCGCACTCATGTATTCCATACGAAATGCCTGGGTAGCGGCTATCCTGTTTATCCTGAGTTCTTTAATACAGATCCATGAGGTTATAAAGACCAGATTCATCAAAAGCAAAGTCAACAAATACTTTTTATACATAATTTCCTGCTCTCTCTCTTAGATGTTGTCCATATGCAGCCCAGATCCTGGCTGTATGTAACACTTCTGTAATATTTTATACAGAAATCAGGGAAAATATGTTATACTAGTACCAATATTAAGAAAAACATGTACAGACTGGAGAATTACGATGCCGCAGTTACCCGGTGTTTATACGGCGAAAAGAAAAAATGGAACATTATATTACCGCGCTTCTTTAACTTATCGCGCAAAGCATATCAGCCTAGGAAGTTATGAAGATATGGAGCGCGCCCACAACGCATATGCCCTTGCCGTCCGCATTCTGAAAGACGATTCTACAGGGATTGCGCAGTTTCAGGAAGACTGTGCCCTGCCATTTGAAAAATGGGTCTGTCTGATCAATTTCCGTGATAATCATATTTATTTTCCGACCCCGATCTACATTCGGCCCGCTTTTTTTTATTATTATTTTTCGCCGGTCTGTTTCTTTATCTTCGATAAAGACGATCTCTTTTACTATTCTTCCCACAAGATTTCCTGCCGGGGCGGGCATTATTTTGTTGCCGATTATGGCATGCAGATCAATATCATGAGCCGCTACGGTATCAAAAACTATGCTGTACTTAATAAAGATTACCGTTTTATCAATGGAAATACACATGATTTCCGTTATGAAAACATAGAAATCCTGAATGTTTATAACGGCGTGACGGCCTCCTGCCGCAATGGAAAAGTCTGTTATGTCACAAAGATTCATATCAGGGGGAATTATACGGTCGGCACCTATGAAACGGAGGCGGAAGCTGCTATCGCCTACAATAAGGCGATCGATATTTTAAAAAAAGCCGGCGTAACGAAAGCTTACACCCCAAACTATATGGAGGGCATGTCGCCTGCCGTCTACGCCGACCTTTATTCTTCTATTAAGATATCACCCAAAATTGAACACTATCTGTCCGAATAGCTGATAAAGCAGAGATTCAAATTGGCATCCCCCGTTATCCCGTTTAAGATTCCGGTCGTGGTATACTGCCACATGGCAAACTGATAGGGATAATCCGGCGTGTCCGCATCCTGTGAGAGCCAGACATCAAAATCCTGCAGTTTGGTCAGATCGATGCTTTTTATAAGCCATTCCTTGTTGCCATAGATCATAGGCGTATAACCTGCCGCCTGAATGCAGTTTAAAAAGTTTCCTGCAACTTCTGTTTTGGCATCCCGTGAGAGTCCGTCGATCCTTGTCTTATCATTGGAGACAGTTTCCATATCAAAAGCGATCGGATAGGTAATATGTTCTTTATAAGGTTCCAAATTCTGTACGATAAAATTCGCTTCCTGCGTTGCCTCCTCCTGATTGATTGCCTGGGAGAAGAAATAAATGCCGATATCAAGCTCTGCCTCTATCGCGCCCTCAATATTTTCCACAAAATTTTCATCCAGCGAAATCTGACCCGTGCTGTATCCCCTCGCTCCGAGACGGATCATTACAAAATCCACACCGGCCGCTTTCATACCATTAAAATTAACCCTGCCGTTATGTTTGGAGATATCCGCACCTACGTAAGACATTTTTTTACCGTTTTCGGTATATTTCTTCAAATGTGCATTCTCCGACAGATTGGAAAAATCATATGTGTTTTTCATCAGGTAGGGGCTGATCAGAACCCACTCTTCCGTGCCGTCAGCCGCTTTCACGAGTGTATGCTTCCCGTCCTCGGATGGATCTTCCTGTACGACTTCTTCTTTTTTCGTATCGTTCTCCGCATCATTGCTTCCCTGCTGCGAATCCGACTGTGTCTTTTTCTCTTCGCTTTCTTTTGCAGGCTCTGTTGTCTGTCCCTGTGTCTGCGTATCGGTTTCCTGCCGCCTGTCGGCGCTTTCATATCCGCCCTCAACAGGATACATATCCCAGAAAGTCAGATCTTCCGCCCGCAGCTTCTGTTTTTCCTGTGTTTCCGGCTCCTGTAAGGTCTCTGCAGCTTCTTCCTGCACCTGCTGTTGATTGAGCGCCTCCTGCATACGTTCACTGGCGCTCCGGTCGTCCTTTTTATTGCTTTTCATCACCGCAAACAGCATAATCACCACAAACGCGGTTAATCCCAGAAGCATAGATACGACGGAAAATCCCATCGATTTTGAGTTTTCTTCGCCTGGCAGTTTCATTCTTATCCAATCCCTTCTATCATTATGGCGTTGCGATTCTCTTTATTTCTATTATAATATATAACATAGCAAAGATCATCTGATATATATTACCATGGATTTCACAGATTGGCAACTTGTGCGGAGATGGTAAAATCTGAAAAATCAGATGTAAAAGTCAGATCGGAGGGCATTATACTGTGAAAAAAAGAACAGCTGCCTGCAAAAAATACCTTTTCCATATCCTGTGCATTTTTTCCGCTCTGCTCTTTTCCGGCGGATGTGCGGTGTCAGGGGAACCCATCACCCGCACCGGATTTTATTTTGATACGATCATTCAGGTCACAATCTATGACGCCGCAAAGGAATACTGTCTGACAGAATGCATGAGTCTGGCAGAAAAATATGAAAAGATGCTCAGTCAGACAATCGAAGGTTCCGACATCTGGAAAATCAATCACAGCGGCGGCAGACCGGTACAGGTCAGTGCGGAAACAGTCCTCCTTTTAAAAACCGCCTTATCGTACAGTGAGATGACAGACGGGCTCATCGACCCTACGATCGAAACCGTCAGTTCTTTATGGGATTTTCACGCAGACCAGGATCTGCTTTCCGAAAACGAGCCGGAAAATAAGGCAGACCGCCTTCCTGAATCTCAGGAACTTGAAGAGGCACTGAAACATGTAGATTATCATAACCTCTTGATAGAGGGAAATACCGTTACCCTGTCCGATCCGGAAAGCAGGATCAGCCTCGGTTTTCTCGCCAAAGGGTTCATCGCAGATCAGTTAAAAGAGTATCTGCTTTCTCAAAAAATAGAAAGCGCAATCATCAATCTGGGCGGCAATCTGCTGGCTGTCGGGAAAAGGCCGGATGGAACGCCGTTTCAGTTTGGCGTGCAGATGCCCTTTGATGCACAGGGTTCCGTCATCACGGTTCTGTCTGTCGCCGACAGATCCGCAGTCTCTTCTGGTGTCTATGAACGGTATTTCTATCAGGATGGCATGCTGTATCATCATATTCTCAATCCCGGTACCGGATATCCGGTACAAAATGGATTGCTTGGTGTCACGGTTCTGACAGATTCCTCCATGATGGGCGATGCCCTCTCTACGGCCTGTTTTATCTTAGGCCCTGATAAGGGTATGCAGCTGATTGAATCCCTGGAAAACACAGACGCCGTATTTATCACAGACGACTACGCACTGCATTATTCAAGCGGCCTATCCGACGCAAAGTAATCCTGTCGGTCACTAAAAACGGCGCAGCCAATCCCATACGCCGCGCCGTTTTCTTATGCATTATTTTTAATCTTTGGTTCTTTAAATGCTGACCCTGCCTGCCAGCACATTTTTATAATCTTCCAGATTCTTCTGTAACAATGCCGGCGTATCGAGCCCATACGGGCATTTGCTCCTGCATTTGTTGCAGTGAAGGCAGTTTTCGATTTTCATCATCTTCTCCTGCCATTCTTCTCCGAGATAGCCCGCAGAGGGAGCACGGCGCAGAAGCAGCGACATTCTCGCAGAATTGTTGATCTCAATGCCCGCCGGGCACGGCATACAGTACCCACAGCCCCTGCAGAAATCGCCCAACAGTTCTTCTCTGTCCTTTGCGATCAGTGCCGAAATCTCTTCCGTCATTTTGGGCGGCTCACTGATATAGGAAAGGAATTCATCCAGTTCACTCTCACGCTGAACGCCCCAGATCGGCAGGACATTATCATACTGTGCCAGATATGCGTAGGCTGCGGCAGAATTGGTGATGAGTCCGCCGGATAACGCTTTCATCGCGATAAAGCCCATTTCTTTTTCTTTACATTTTTCAACAAGAGCGATATCTTTGCTGGTTGCCAGATAACAGAACGGGAACTGCAGCGTCTCGTACAGCCCGCTTTCGATTGCCTCATCCGCCACAGTAAGCCTGTGGTTGGTAATCCCGATATGTCTTATTTTTCCCTGTTCTCTGGCTTTCAGCATCGCCTCATAAAGTCCGCTTTCATCTCCCGGTTTCGGGCAGAAGGCCGGATTATGAAACTGATAAATATCAATATAGTCTGTCTGCAGTTCCTCTAAACTGGTTTCCAGATCCTTCCAGAAATCTTCCGCACAGCCGGCTCCCGTTTTCGTCGCGATCCAGATCTTATCACGCATATCATGGAACGCAAGGCCAAGCTTATGTTCACTGTCTGTATACCATCTCGCCGTATCAAAATAGGTAATGCCATTGTCATACGCCTTTTTCAACAGGTAAACAGCATCTTCATCCGAAATCCTCTGGATCGGCAGCGCCCCAAACCCGTTTTTATTCGTCTCGATTCCCGTTTTTCCAAGTCTCACAGTTTCCATCTCTGAGTACTCCTCTCTATTTATCCCTGCCTGTGAATGCAGCCCGATTAAACGATCGCCTTCTTAGGACACTTCTCCTTGCAGGTTCCGCATCCCGTGCATTTCTCCTGATCAATCGTTGCATTAAACTGATCGATAACGATCGCGTCCGCCGGACAGTTCTTCTTACATAACTGACAGCCGATGCAGCCTACTTCACAGGCTTTCATCGTGACAGGTCCCTTGTCACGGTTACTGCAGGCTACTGCATGTTTCGCATCATACGGGATCAGTGTGATCAGGTTCTTTGGACAGACCGCAATACATTTCCCGCAGGCCTTACAGGTTTCTTTATCAACGACCGCCACACCGTTTACGATATGAATGGCATCAAACGGACAGGCTTTCACACAACTTCCATAGCCAAGACAGCCGTAGCTGCAGGCTTTCTCCCCGCCGCCCGGTACAAAGGACATCATTTTGCAGTCTTCTATCCCGGAATATGCATAATCCCGTTTTGTTCTGTCACAGTCTCCCTGGCACTGGACGAATGCCACCTGCCGCACACTCTTTCCGGCTTCAACGCCCATGATCTGAGCGATCATCTGACCGACTTTTTCCCCGCCCACCGGACAGGCATTCACAGGCGCCTCACCTTTGGCAATGGCCGCAGCCAGATTGGAGCAGCCCGCATAGCCGCAGCCGCCGCAGTTGTTTCCCGGCAGTACGCCAAGAACTGCTTCTTCTTTTTCGTCCACTTCTACTTTAAATTTGATCGCAGCCGCACCCAGAAACAGTCCGACAAAGAGACCGACGCCTCCTACTATCGCCGTTGCAATCAAGATTCCAGTCATTTCCATAAAGCATACCGCCCTTTCTATAATAATCCGGAGAAGCCGCAGAAGGCAATCGCCATAAGACCTGCCGTGATCAGCACGATCGGCATCCCTTTGAAGGATTTCGGCACGTCATTATACTCCATTTTTTCCCGGATGCCTGCCAGGATGATAATGGAAATCGTAAAGCCAACGGCTGTTGCAAAACCGTTTACAACACCTGCCAGAATCCCGTACTCTTTCTGGACATTTGTAAGCGCAACACCCAGTACGGCACAGTTCGTCGTGATCAGCGGCAGATACACGCCAAGAGATTCATAAAGCGATGGAATGAATTTCTTCAAAAACATCTCGACAAACTGTACCAGCGCCGCAATGACAAGAATGAACACAATCGTCTGCAGATAAGTGATATCAAGCGGATACAGGACATACTTGTAAATCACGCCGGCCACCGCGGAGGCGAGCGTGATAACGAAAATAACCGCTACTCCCATGCCGCTTGCCGTATTGGTCTTTTTTGATACCCCAAGGAACGGACAAAGCCCAAGAAACTGGCTTAAAACAACATTGCTCACCAAAGAGGAACTGATCAAAATAATCAATAACTCCTGAATCATTTCTCATCTCCCCCTTTCGCTTTTTCATCATAAAGCCGTCTGGTACAGCCGCTGTCTGCACAGTTCATACAATCGCTGCTGCAGCCGGACTGGATCTTTGACATATCTTTTCCTTTCTTTTCCCCGGCAATCTTAATCTTGTTCTGGATCGCCGTCAGCGCCGCGAGGACAAAGAATGCCCCCGGTGCCATGATAAAAATACTGCAGGGAACATAGCTTTCGGGCATAACGTTCATTCCAAACAACGTGCCTGCACCGATCAGCTCCCGCACCGCACCGATGCAGGTGAGCGCGAAGGAAAAACCAAGTCCCATGCCGATTCCGTCAAACAAAGACGGGATCACAGGATTCTTGGACGCATAGCTCTCCGCACGCCCCAGAATAATACAGTTTACAACGATCAGCGGGATATATAAGCCGAGCGCATCATACAGCGCCGGAATGAAGCCTTCCAAAAGCAGTTCCACGATCGTCACAAAAGAAGCAATGATGACAATAAAAGCGGGAATTCTGACTTTACCGGGTATCACATTGCGAAGCAGTGAGATAAAGGCATTGCTTAATGCCAGTACGACCATTGTCGTCAGCCCCATGCCCAGACCATTCACCGCGGAGGTGGTAACCGCCAATGTCGGACACATTCCAAGCATCAGCACAAAAGTCGGGTTTTCCCTGATCAGACCATTTATAAGACGTTCCTTTACATTATTCATTTGATAAACTACCTCCCATCAATTCCGTCTGGAAATAGTGTAGTCCGGCATTTACGCCATTTATTACCGCATCTGTCGTAATAGTTGCACCGGAAATGGCGTCAATCTGGTAATCAGCCGCCGCACCGGATTTGGTATATTCAAATTTTTCTACGCTCTTATCTGTAAACTGCGGTTTGAGTACTTCTTCTGCACGCATGCCAAGTCCTGCAGTCTCTGCAATTTCCAGGATCGCGATTCCATTCACGGTTCCGTCCAGCCGGATTCCGACACTGAAACGAATATCGCCGCCATAGCCTCTTTTGGTTGTGACAGTGACCACATAACCCAATGCCTTGCCTGACGCATCCTGTGCCTCCATGACCTCATCTACTGTCTCCTGTGCAAATCCGGCCTGCTCCCACGCTGATGCATCCGGCTGTACGGATTCATATTCTGCAAAGGATGCCGCATCCGCAAATACTTCCTGGCAGGCTTCCTGCTTCGCTTTTTCCCGCTGTTTTTCAATCGGCGCTTTTGTGATCTGATAAACAAGCCCCAAAAGCAGCCCCGCAATCAGGGTAATGACAAGCAGAATCCCTGTATCTTTCATCATTCCTGCGATATCCGAACTTTTTTTATCACTCATGCCTTTGCGCCTCCTTTCCCAAATGCCGTCGGAAGAGTCACTTTCTCAATTAACGGCACTAAGAGATTGCCGAGTATGATCGCATAAGACACACCTTCCGCGGAGGCACCGAAAATACGGAAGATACCGGTCAGAATGCCAAGCAGTATACCGTACACGTACTGGCCTTTGACGGTAATCGGTCTCGTCACATAATCTGTCGCCATAAAGAACGCGCCGAGCATCAGGCCGCCCCCTGCCAGATGCGCGGAAATATAGGCATAATCAAAACCGCGCCCGCCAAACAGACCAAGGAAGAGAATAAAACTTACTATGTAACTTCCGGGGATCTTTAAATCGATCACACCGACAAGGATCAGGAAGCATGCCCCGATCACAATCGCGATCATCGATGTCTCACCGATCGTGCCCGCCGTTTTTCCGATCACCATACGAAAGATGTCTACCGCTTCCCCGCTCTTTAACTGTGCAAGCGGCGTCGCTCCCGTATAGGCATCACAGTCAAAATTGGTCATGATCGATGTAAATGAAATCAGCAGAAAGCATCTCGCGCCAAGTGCCGGGTTCATAAAGTTCTGCCCCAGTCCCCCGAACAGCATCTTTACGACCAGGATCGCAAAAACACCGCCGATCACACCGATCCACCACGGTGCGGAAACCGGCAGGTTCAATGCCAGAAGCAGTCCTGTCACGACCGCCGAATAGTCTCCTATCGTCGATTTTTTACCAAGAATTTTTTCAAAAATATATTCTGTCAGGACAGTTGATAGAACTGTCACCAGAATCAAAATAAGCGCACCCGGCCCAAAATTATAGATCCCAAATCCCGCAGCCGGAAGCAGGGCGATCACAACTGCCAGCATAATGCTGCCCGTAGAAGACCTGGAACGGATATGGGGGTTGGATGACACCTTCATCAAATCACTCATCTTTTTTTATGATACTCCTTTCTGTCATACAAAATCGGGGATCTTTGTGTCCCTTACTTTGTCTTTTTCTTTGCAAGCTGCATCTTGCGCATAGATTTGATCGTCTGTGTGAGCGGTCTCTTCGCCGGACAGATATAACTGCAACACCCACATTCACAGCACTCCATCCCGTCATGAGATAAAAACGCCTCTTCGTTGTAGTTTTCCGCATAATCAGCAAGCAGTCTGGGCACGATACGCGACGGGCAGGCTTCCACGCACCGTCCGCAGTTAATGCAGGCGCTCGGCTCCATCGCAGATACATCATCATGTGTCAGACACAGCAGGGCCGATGCCGTTTTTGTCGTCGGCACATCCAGATCAAAAAGCGCCATTCCCATCATGGGGCCGCCTGAAATAATCTTTGCAGGCTCCTTCTGAAAGCCGCCCGCTTCTTCGATCAGTTCGTGATAATTGGTTCCGATCCTGACAATGAAATTACGCGGATCAGCGATTGCATCGCCTGTCACCGTGACGATACGGTGCATCAGCGGTTTCCCTTCGATCACCGCCTGATAGATCGCGACGATTGTATCAACATTATTGACGATACAGCCTACATCCGCAGGCAGCATGGATGAATTGACCTTTCTTCCCGTAGCAGCATAAATGAGCTGTCTCTCCGCACCCTGCGGATATTTGGTTTTGAGCGCCTTTACAGAGATCTTTGGCTCATCTTTCGTGAGTTTCTTTAATAATTCCACACAGTCCGGTTTATTATCTTCCACTGCAAGAATCCCTCTCGCATTGTCAAACAGACTTAACGAAATCTTCAGTCCCTCTATTAATTTCTCCGGAGTCTCCAATATACGCCTGTAGTCAGACGTCAGATACGGTTCACACTCCGCACAGTTTGCAATCACATATTCAATTTTTTCCGGTTCTTTCGGCGATAATTTGATAAATGTAGGAAATCCTGCACCGCCCATCCCGACAATACCGGCCTCTTTGACCCTTTCAATGATCTGTTCTTTGCTCAGTTCTTCGATCGATTTAACCGGCGCGTACTCCACCTCTTCATATCTTCCGTCATTGTCCACGACAATGCTCATCACCATATCGCCGCTCACGACACGGCGCGGCTCAATCGATTTTACCGTTCCGGAAACGGTAGCATAAATCGGCGCCGACACAAAACCTCCTGCCTCGGCTATCTTCTGACCTGTGAGCACGTGATCTCCCTTTTGTACGATCGCCTTTGCCGGCGCGCCAATGTGCTGGGATAGTGGATAGACCAGTTCCCCCTTAGGCAACACCTCTTTGATCGGCTTATCTTTCGATAAGTCTTTCCCATCATAGGGATGAATCCCGCCCACAAATGTTAACTTTGCCATTTGCTGCCCCTCTTTCTTTTTGTTTGGTCTTATCAGACTTATAATAAATATACTATTTTTCGACGGAAAGATAAACCTCTTTTTTGTCGAAATTCACAAAATTTCTAAAATTTCTAATATAGATCCCTTTTCTTTCAACTATCTATTTATATTCTGCGAACCGGCCGGCAATCCCAATTTATCGGAGAAAAAAGAAGGTCCCGTGAGGCGGCAAAAAACAGTGTAAAAAATCCGGCAAAGAAGAGATTTCGACGGAAAAGACTACTGCAAATCAAAAAAATGTGTTATTATTTATGTAGCAGGAGGTGAATACACATGCGTGTTGAAGAGCTCTATCTGGATGATTTTGAAATAGCCTATCCCATACAGCGGTTTGCTCCGCTTGAAAAAATTCTTTTCATCGATATCGAGACTACCGGGTTTACAGCCAAAAAATCATCATTGTATCTTATCGGCGCCGCCTTTTATGTTTCCGGCAGCTGGTGTATTAAACAATGGTTTTCAGAAAATTATGAGGGAGAAAAAGAACTTTTGGAGGCTTTCTTTTCTTTCGCTGCCTCTTATACCCATCTGGTTCATTTTAACGGCAACAATTTTGATCTGCCTTATTTAGTGCAAAAATGCGGACAATATGGTCTTTCTTACAACTTTGACTCCTTTGAGGGGATCGATCTGTACCGCCGGATCTCACCTTATAAAGCGTTCCTGAATTTACCTGACTGCAAACAGAAAACACTGGAATCATTTCTGGGACTAAAGCGCAGAGATATGTATCATGGCGGACAACTCATTAATATTTATCATGCCTATGTCAAACACCCATCTGACTTTAATTACCGACTCCTTCTTTTGCACAACAGCGACGACATGAAGGGAATGCTGCACTTAACTTCTCTGCTTGCTTATTATGATCTGTTTAACACCAGACTGAGTGCGAAAAAGGTACAGGCAAATTCCTATCAGGATATAGATGGAAAGGAACGTCAGGTCCTTTTGATGAAACTGGAACTTCCAGGTTCACTGCCACGCCCTCTGTCAGTCACATCAGGCAGATGCCGTTTCCATGGAGAAGGCCGGGAAGCGATGCTGACTGTTCCGATTTATAACGAAGAAATGAAGTATTTTTATTCCAATTACAAAGACTACTACTATCTTCCTGTGGAGGATGTCGCAATGCATAAATCGGTCGCTTCCTTCGTAGACAGGGAACACCGTGTGCAGGCGCTTGCTTCAACCTGTTATACCCGAAAACTGTCTTCGTATCTGCCGCAGTGGGACATCCTGGTGGAACCGTTCTTTAAAAGGGACTATAAGAGCAAAGAACTGTTTTTCGAGCTGACAGAAGAACGGAAAAAAGACCGTTCGCTTTTTTCCACCTATGCAAACTATATTTTGAACAAAATGTGCAGCGATCAATAAAAAACGACAGTGCACAAATTATATTTTACCAAAATAAGAACTCCGCAGACCCCATCTTAGACGAAAAGAACTGGCTGTTTTCCCGGCCAGTTCTTTGTTTTCAGAATATATAATTTCATTACGGTTTCTCATAATAGAAAGAATTTTTTCTCTCGAAACCGATTTCTCTGTGATTGATGATCTGCTCCGTACTTCCAATGAAAAGGAAACCACCTGATTTCAGGCTCTTCTGGAATTTAATAAATACCTCTTCCTTCGCTTCCTCCGTAAAATAGATCAGAACGTTACGGCAGACAATCAGATGACAGTCCGTCGGATAAGTATCTTTTAAAAGATTATGCTCCTTAAACTCAACCCTTGACTTGATCTCATTGGAAATCTGGTAAGAAGGGCCGATTTTGGTAAAATATTTCTTTTTCAGATCATCCGGTACACTGGCAATACTCTTCTCCACATACAGGCCTGTTTTTGCCTTGGCAATAACCTGCTTATCCAGATCTGTTGCATAAATTTTAATCTGGTTCAGCGGCAGATGTTTCGACAGCGCCATGACCAGAGAATAGGGCTCATCACCCGTAGAACAGGCAGCGCTCCATATTTTCAGATTCTTTCCGAATTTACGGATCAGTTCGGGAATGATCTCCCTGTCCATGATCTGCCATTGATCCGGATTGCGGTAAAACTCCGAAACATTGATCGTCAGATAATTGACAAATTCTTCAAAGAGCCTGGAATCATTTTTCAGCGCTGCGACATATTTGTCATACCCAACAATTTTGTTTTTCGCAATCAAGGTATCGATACGACGCTTCATCTGCTTTTCCTTATAAGCATTCAAATCGATTTTTGTCAGATCCATCACTGCTTTTTTGAAATACTCATAATCATATGCCATATACGTTTCCCACTCTCACTTCAAAATTATATTCTTTACGCCTCTCCGTCTTCTTCACTCGCGATAACCGATTCGATATCTACAGAAACGACATCTGCATCTTCGTCTGCAGTTTTGGCAGCTTCCTGAACCATCATAGCCTTAATGCTCAGGCTGATCTTCTTAGCCTCCTCATTAAAGTCTACTACTTTTGCAGTCACTTCTTCGCCTGTCTTCAACACATCTGACGGTTTGTCAATGTGTTCCCTGGAAATCTGGGATACGTGAAGCAGTGCATCGATGCCGGTTTCGAGCTCAATAAATGCACCAAAATCAGTCATGCGTGCAACTTTTCCTGTTACTTCACTGCCAATCGCATATTTCTTTGCTGCGTCCTTCCACGGATTCGCATCCTCAAATTTCAGGCTGAGCGCAATCTTCGTACCGGAAATCTCTTTGATCAGTACTTTTAACTTATCGCCTACTTTAAATGCTTTTCTGGGATTCTCTACTCTGCCCCATGACATTTCGGAAATATGAAGCAGTCCGTCTGCTCCGCCCAGATCGATAAATGCACCAAAATCTGTTACGTTCTTGACAACACCCTCTACCGTGTCGCCCTCTTTAATGCTTTCAAACAGTTTTTTCTGCAGTTCCGCTTTTTCCGCCAGAAGAAGCTGTTTGCGGTCACCGATATAACGTCTTCTCTTAGGATTGTATTCGCTGATCACAAACTGGATATCCTGTCCCGCATATTTGGTCAGGTCCTTCTCATAGCTGTCGGACACAAGGCTTGCCGGAATGAAAATCTTGACTTCCTCCACAACAACGCTGAGGCCTCCATCAAGTACCTGTGCTACTTTGGCAGTCAGCACTTCTTTATTATTGTATGCCTCTTCGATCCTCTTATTACCTCTGTCAGCAGCCAGGCGCTTATAGGTAAGGAGAACCTGTCCTTCCCCGTCGTTTACTTTCAGTACTTTTACTTCCATGGTATCGCCGGGTTTCACGATGGTTGTCAGGTCAACATTGGGCTCATTTGTATATTCGTTTCTTGTAAGGATACCATCAGATTTATATCCAATATTGAGGACAATCTCTTCTGGTTTCACATCGATGACTGTGCCTTCAACAACCTCTCCTGTGTGTATTGTCTTTAAAGACTCTTCTAACATTTGTTCAAAAGTTAATTCTGACATAATTTTGAACCTCCTCGATAATATTATTTGGGGTAGAGGCCCCTGCTGTAATACCTACCAGCCGGACAGATTCAGGCAACTTTAACTTCAAGTCATCCAATGTCTGTATAAAATACGTGTTCGCACACTCCTGCATACAGATTTCATATAATTTCCGTGTATTAGAACTATGATTACCGCCTATTACTATCATCATATCAACCTGAGCCGCTATTTTTCTAGCTTCGGTCTGCCGTACTTCCGTAGCGTTACATATAGTATTCACAACAATAACATTGTAACCTTTTTGCTGAAAAATTTCAACTATATCTTGAAATTTATTGTAGTTATATGTCGTCTGAGCCACAATGCAGAGTTCTTTCTCCCCTTCATAGCTGAATTTCTGCGCTTCTTCCAGGGATTCTATCACGATTGCGGGCGTTTCACACCACCCCATAATGCCCTCAACTTCGGGGTGTCCGGCGTTACCGACCACAACGATCTGTCTGCCTGCCGCACTCTCCTTCTTTACCGTATCGTGAATCCGCTTCACAAAAGGACAGGTGGCATCAATAAATTTCAGTCCCTGTGCCTCGATCTGTTCGTAGATGCTCTTTGCAACGCCGTGTGCGCGGATAATGACAGTCCCCTCTCTAATCTGCTCCAGTTCTTCTCTTGATTCTATCACACGGACTCCCTTTTTTTCCAGATCTTCCACGACCGCTTCATTGTGCGTGATGGCGCCGTATGTATAGATAGGTTCTCCATGTCCCGCCTGTTCATATACGGCATCCACCGCTCTTTTGACTCCGAAACAAAAACCGATGTTTTCTGCTACGATTACTTTCATAATTATCCTGTTTTTCTCCTTTTAACGAACACTGTCTGCTTTTTCCATAATGACTTGCGCAACTTCTTCGATCGTCATATAGGAGGAATCCACAAATACGGCATCATCGGCTGCCTGTAACGGTGAAATCTCTCTTGTCATGTCCTGATGATCACGTTCGATGATCTCTTTTTCTATCGCATCCAGATCACAGTCAGTCCCCTTTTGTGTCAGTTCCTTATATCTTCTCTCGGCGCGCACTCTGCTGCTTGCTGTGAGGAAAATCTTCACATCGGCATCAGGCAGGACACACGTTCCAATATCCCTTCCGTCCATGACGACATCCGCATCCCTCGCCAGCTTCTGCTGCAGGCTGACCAGTTTTTTCCTGACGCCCGGGTTCTTGCTCGTCAAAGAGGCCATATTACTGATCTCCTGTGTACGGATCAGTCCGTTGACATTCTCCCCATTGAGATATACGACCTGTTCTCCGTTTTCATAGCGGATCGTAATATCCGCCTCCTCACATTTTCCGCTCACAGCCTGCGTATCCTCAGGATCCACCTGCGCCCGCATCAGAAAAAGCGCCATGGCACGGTACATTGCGCCCGTATCCACATAAACGTATCCAAGACGGCCTGCGGTCATTTTGGCAATCGTACTCTTTCCCGCTCCGGCCGGTCCGTCAATCGCTATTTGAAATCCCATTTTATATCCATGCTCCTTTCTCTATATACACTTCCTGTATCTTTATCCCTGTCACCGGCGGCATTCAAAATTATTCTGCTAATCAGCTTCAGGGAATGCTGCTTCCTGCCAGATATCCGGTCGACCATGCGATCTGCAGATTGAATCCGCCGGTCAGTGCATCCAGGTCAAGAACCTCCCCTGCAAAATACAGTCCTTTAATCCGTCTTGACTCCATTGTGGAAGGATTCACCTCTTTTACCACAATCCCTCCCTGCGTAATGACCGCTTCCGCAAAATCCCCGGTCCCTGTAATGTGTAAAACCAGATGCTTTGTCAGATTCACAAGCTCTTTTCTTTCCTCTTTCGTGATCTCATGGATCTTTTTTTCCGGCGGGATCTGAGAAAGCATGATCATGACCGGTACAAGTTTTGCCGGAAATAAGCCGTTTAAAACATTTTTATACTGTTTCTTATGATTTTCTTCAAAATCCCGCAGGATCCTCTTGTCAAGCTGTTCTGTTGTCAGCGCAGGTTTCAGGTCCAGCTCACAGGTCACTTCCGACTTTTTCCTGCAGCGCCCGTAAAAACTGCTTGCGCTCAGCACAAGCGGGCCGCTGATTCCGAAATGCGTGAAAAGCATTTCTCCAAAACCCCTGTATATTTCTTTTTTGCCCTCACGCATGACCAGATTGACATTTTTCAGAGACAATCCCTGTAGTTCGCTGCACCACTTCTCAGACACGGTAAAAGGCACCAGCGCCGGAAACGGTTCTTTGATCTGATGGCCGATCGTTTCCTCCTGCACCATACGATAACCGTCTCCCGTTGAACCCGTCGTCTGATAGGACAGGCCGCCTGTCGCAAGAATCACGGCGTCCGCGCTCTCTTCCGTTCCGTCTGCCAGGAGTACCCCGCGGATTTTTTGTTGTCCCGGAACGGTCAAAAGCTGTTTTGCTTTCGTGTGCAGGCGGATCTCCACCTGATATTTTTTTAACATACGCTGCAGCGCCATGATCACATCGGAAGAATGGTCTGATACAGGAAAAACCCGTTCTCCACGCTCCGTCTTTAACGGACAGCCGGCCTCTTCCAGAAATGTCATTATCTGCCTGTTGTCAAATCCGGAAAATGCACTATACAAAAATTTCGGATTCGAGATTACATTTTCAAAAAACTTTTCTTTCTCACAGGCATTTGTCACATTACATCTGCCTTTGCCGGTGATAAAAAGTTTTTTTCCTAATTTTTCATTCTGCTCCAGCAAGAGCACACGATGCCCCTGCCCTGCCGCACTGACTGCGGCCATCATTCCGGCGGCGCCGCCGCCGATTACTATCACTCTGCTCATGATTCGTCTTTCCGTAACGGATAATTTAACATCGGTTCCTCATCAATAAAGTTGATCTCATCATTCAAATATACCTGATAATTATTCCATGCATATTCCAGGTCTTTCAGACTCCGTTTCACATCCTCCGGCCGTTTCAGACACATGGCAACGACAAGCGCATTGATCAGGCTTAGAGGCGCTACCAGTGAATCAACGATGGAGACCATATCACTTCTTGCCAAAAGGTTGCAGGATGAATACAGATTCATCGGCGAATGCACGGTATCCGTGATGGCAACCACTTTGGCATTTCTGTCATTGGCAAACTCCATGGCCTTTAAAGTACGCATAGAATAACGCGGAAAACTGATCCCGATGATCGCATCCTTTTCATCGATGCGGATCATCTGTTCAAACGTTTCCGAGACACTTGTTGTATCAAGCAGAATCACATTCCCGCGGATCATGTTCAGGTAAAAATGCAGGAAATTGGCCAAAGGTGCACAGCTTCGGATACCCATGATATATACATTTTTGGCTTCCAGAATAATCTCGACAGCCGTCTCAAAAGCGACAGGGTCCAGATTGTCCACCGTATCTTTCAGTTTCTCAATGTCCGCATTTAAAACGGAAGTCAGGATTTCTGACTGGCTGCTGCGGCCGTACTTTGCACCTATCTTCTGAACGGAATTGATCTTATTCTGAACCCACTCTTCCAGATCCTTCTGAAATTCCGGATAACCGTTGTAACCGATAAAAGAGGCGAACCGGACCACTGTGGATTCACTGACACCGACGGTATCTCCAAGTTTGGCCGCCGTCATGAACACTGCCTGATCATAATGGTGAGAAATAAAGGCCGCGATCGCCTTCTGTCCCTTGCTCATTTTGCTGTAATGATCATTGATCCTTGTAATGACATCATAAAGATTATCCATCAAAACACCTGTTCCTTCCTGCTTTGTCTTACAGTGTCTTCATAAAGGCATGATAAGACTGATCCAAAAGCGCTATCGTCTCTTCCTCACTCAGATCATAGTCTTCCGTTAAGGACATACAGGCTGCCCCATGGATAAAAATCCACATCTTCATAAACAGGGCGCTCGGATTTTTACATCTATAAAAGCGGGCGTTATTGATTTCCTTTACGACAGCGCCATTCCTGCCATTGAGGATATCATACAGGCTTTTTCCATGCCTGTTTTCCGAATCAAATAACAGCTGAAATAATTTTGGACTCTCCTGAGCAAAGGTAATGTACGCCAGTCCGAGATTGACAAAAGGCGTATCGCTTTTTTTTGGGAAGTTTACATAATATGTCTCGAAATACGCAATGACCTGGTCGAAGAGCTCTGCGCCCAGTTCCTCCATATTTTTGTAAATCCTGAAGATCGGCTGCGTCGAACATCCTGCCTTTGCCGCCAGCGTCCTTGCCGTCACATTGGCAAAGCCTTCTTCGCGCGTCATCTCAAATGCAGCATCCAAAATATTCTTTTTTGTGATTGTTTCTTTTCTTGCCATACCCAATCCTCCATTTGAAAAGTAAGCCCTACGGTTTATTTTTCATTCAAATAACCCCTGTGTTATATCAGTTATTATAACATACGTTATTATAATATATTATGTAACCTCAGTCAATATGTAAAATGAATCTCTGTCAAAATCTGTCAAAAAAGTGCCTCTGTTATCGAAACAGAGACACTTTTTACGAACTTATTTTATTTACAGACAACCGCGGTTAGACCGGATACGCTCCGTTCTTTGTGTCGGCATGTGTCATATCGACTTTCTGCTGCTGTGCCTGACGGTATTTGAAGAAGTCTGTTGCTACCTGCGGGAAAAGTGCGTAGGACAATACGTCCTCGTCCTGCTGTTTCCATTCCTTCATCTCTGCCTCGAGTTTATCCATCTCGTTCTCAAGCAGATCTGCCGGACGGCAGGTGATTCTCTTCTCACCAGGAATAACCTTATCGATGATCTCCTGATTCATCGGCTTAATCGTCTGGCCGTATTCACCGCGCAGAACCGCCTTTGTTTCCTTAGTCGCCATCTTATATCTCTCGCCCATCAGGACATTAAATACAGCCTGTGTACCTACAATCTGAGAAGACGGTGTAACAAGCGGCGGCTCACCCAGATCTTTTCTTACCTGCGGAATCTCGCGAAGAACATCATAGTATTTGTCTTCTGCATTCTGCTCTTTCAACTGGCTTACCATGTTGGAAAGCATACCGCCCGGTACCTGATATAACAATGTCTTAATATCAACGCCCATAACCTTAGGATTGAGCAGGCCGCTCGCAAGACATTCATCTCTGTACGGTCTGAAGTAATCAGCGATCTCCGCTAAAAGACTCTGGTCATATCCCGTATCGTACGGTGTTCCCTTAAAGGTCTCTACCATTACTTCCGTAGCAGGCTGTGATGTACCAAGTGCAAACGGAGAGATCGCACAGTCAATCACGTCAACACCGGCCTCAACAGCTTTCAGGTATGTCATGCTGGCAACACCGGATGTATAGTGCGTATGGAGCTGGATCGGCAGCTTCGTCGCGGACTTCATGGCACTGATCATCTCAGATGCCTTATAAGGAACAAGAAGTCCTGCCATATCTTTGATACAGATAGAATCAGCGCCCATTTCCTCGATCTTTTTCGCCATGTCCATCCAGTATTCCATTGTATAGGCATCCCCGAGTGTGTAGGAAAGCGCTACCTGCGCATGTCCTCTTCCCTCTCTTGCCTTTACTTTATTGGTCGCATTTACTGCTTCCTGCAGGTTTCTTAAATCATTCAAGCAGTCAAAAATACGGATAATATCAATGCCGTTTGCGATTGACTTCTCAACAAAGCTGTCTACCACGTCATCCGCATAAGGTCTGTATCCAAGGATGTTCTGACCTCTGAATAACATCTGCAATTTTGTATTCTTAAAGCCGTCTCTTAACTTTCTGAGACGTTCCCACGGATCTTCCTTTAAGAAACGCAGGGACGCATCAAATGTTGCGCCGCCCCAGCATTCCACTGCATGGTAACCAACTTTATCCATTTTCTCTACGATCGGAAGCATCATCTCGGTAGGCATTCTGGTCGCGATCAGAGACTGATGCGCGTCACGCAGAATGGTTTCCATGATTCCAACCGGTTTTTTAGCCTGTTCTGCCAT
Organism: uncultured Lachnospiraceae bacterium; assembly: GCA_947577185.1. GTDB lineage: Bacteria > Bacillota > Clostridia > Lachnospirales > Lachnospiraceae > UBA3282. The sequence goes on from CANPUE010000015.1 coordinate 40,857, forward strand.
TTCTATCTTCTCCTCCTATTTATTTTCCATATACCATCTATATGTTGAACATCTGTTCTTTTTTCCTGACCTGTCAGAAGACGCCGAATACTGCCATAAAGGTTCCGGCTGCTACCGCAGTACCGATAACACCTGCTACGTTAGGTCCCATAGCATGCATTAACAGGAAGTTGGTAGGATCTGCTTCTGCGCCGACCTTCTGGGAAACTCTCGCCGCCATCGGAACAGCCGATACACCCGCAGAACCAATCAGCGGATTGACAGCGCCCTTGGTCAGTATACACATCAGTTTTCCGAACAATACACCCGCCGCAGTACCGAAACAGAATGCGATCAGACCAAGTGCTACGATCTTGAGCGTATCCAAGTTCAGGAATGCTTCCGCGCTTGTCGTTGCGCCTACGGAAGTACCAAGGATGATAACTACGATATACATCAGCGCATTTGATGCCGTATCTGTCAGCTGTCTTACAACACCGGACTCTCTAAAGAGGTTACCCAGCATCAGCATACCGATCAACGGAGCCGTTGTAGGAAGGATCAGGGAAACAACGATCGTAACAACGATCGGGAACAGAATCTTCTCCAGTTTGGTAACCGGACGAAGCTGCGCCATCTTGATCTTTCTTTCTTTTTCCGTCGTTAACAGTTTCATGATCGGCGGCTGGATGATCGGAACAAGTGACATATAAGAGTATGCCGCTACCGCAATCGGTCCAAGCAGTGTCGTCTGCTGCAATTTTCCGGCAAGGAAAATGGAAGTCGGGCCGTCCGCACCGCCAATGATGGAGATCGCCGCTGCCGCTTTGTCGTTAAAGCCCATTGCAATCGCACCAAAGTACGCTGCAAAGATACCAAACTGAGCCGCCGCACCGAGCAGGAAGCTCTTCGGGTTGGCGATCAGCGGACCAAAGTCTGTCATGGCGCCGACACCCATAAAGATCAGGGACGGCAGAATCGCCCATTCATCAAGTTTATAGAAATAATACAGTAAACCGCCGCCCATACCGCCTTCGCCGTATTCAGCCATAATATCCGGATAGATATTAACAAGCAGCATACCAAAAGCGATCGGAACCAGAAGAAGCGGTTCAAATTCGAATCTGATAGCCAGAAATAGGAATACCAGAGCTACCACGATCATCAGGTAATTTCCCCATGTCAGATTGAAGAAAGCAGTCTGATGAACCAGATTGGATAGCGTATTTGCTATGTAATCCATGTTTTTACCTCCTATAGTAATCAAGTCATGATACAGATTTCACTGCTGCATACAGCAGCAGATCAATTCAATGTAGCAAGCAATGCACCTGCTTCCACAGCATCTCCAACAGCTACATTGATACTTGCAACAGTACCATCTTCAGGAGCAACAACCGGGATTTCCATCTTCATGGCTTCCAGGATCACGACTGCGTCGCCCTTCTTAACAGCCTGGCCTACATTTGCCTCTACCTTAAATACTTTACCAGCCGCACCTGCTTCGATCTTGATATTTCCTGCTACGCCGCCGGCTGCCGGAGCTGCCGCTGCCTTAGGAGCCGCTTTCGGTGCAGCCTTGGGAGCTGCCGGAGCTGCTGCTGTCACTGCGCCGCTTGTTGCGCCTTCTTCCACTACTACGTCATATACGCTTCCGTTTACGGTAATTGTATAATTTTTCATTCTATTATCCTCCTATTACGATCAGGCAGTCTGCCCTTTACTTTTTGTATGCTTTTCTGATGGATCTTACAACAAAACCATCCGTAGAACCGGAGCCTTCATAGGCAGCGATCGCTGCGGAAATAACTGCAACCAGCTCCAGATCATCGCTCAGTTCTTCTTTCTCCATGATCTGTGCGACTACATTGTTTTCAATCTTCTCTTCTTTTGCTTCTTCCTTCTTCTTAGGAGCAAATAACTTAGGGATCAGGGCAAAACAAGAAATGATCAGGCTGATGAGGATTAAAACGACGAATACGGTTCCCATGCCAAGCAGGGTATTTAACGCCGCTTTCTCCATTTTTTCGCCTAAAGAATATGTTACGTTTGTTGCAATACTGACATAGTCTCCTGTCTCCTCATCAAGCACGATCTCTACAACTGCATTGTGCCCGGAGCCGACCACATTCATACTGATAATGATCTCTTCATTCTCAAACTCCACAGTACCGCCATCGGTATTCTGGTAATCACCTATATCATCGAGTGCACTCTTAAAGCCGATAAGGCCGTTATAAATCGCCTCATTGCCTGCAAACTGCTCTTCCACGCCCTGGCTGACGATCTGCCAGAAATCGCCGACCATCTGGTCACCGATTGTCAGTGCGTCCGCTTCCGAGATCGGATGAACAGCCGTATCCTCAACTTTTTCGCCGCATGCGGTCAGCCCGATCATACAGGTAATCATACCTAATATTGCGATTAATTTTTTCATATTAAGTATCATCCTTTCTAAACTGTTCCGTGTTTTTTCTCCGGACGGCCCTCGCTCTTTGCAGCCAGCATTTCAAAAGCGCCGATGATATACTTTCTCGTATCGACAGGCTCTACGATCTGGTCTACATATCCTCTCTTAGCAGCGCTCGTGACATGATTCTGAAGCTCTGCATACTCTTTTGCACATGCATTGATCGCCTCGGAACCTTGTCCGTCACAAATGATCTTCGCCGCTAAAAGCGCATCCATCGTTCCGATCTCAGCATCCGGCCATGCCATCGTGATGTCGGCGCCGATCGATTTTGAATTCATCGTTACATAGGCACTGCCGTACGCTTTTCCAATGATCAGGTTGACCTTCGGAACCGTCGCATTTGCAAACGCATATGTAAGTTTCGCCGCTGCTTTTGCCATTCTCTTCTCGGAACATTTGGTTGCCTCAAAGCCCTTTGCATTGGTCAGAGACAGAACCGGAATGTCAAAGGCATCACAGAAATCAACGAATTCCGCTGCTTTCTCAGCGCCCTTTGCGGAGATAACGGCATCGTATTTCGCCACTGCTTCGCCGTTCTCATCATATACTTCCGTACGGTTCGCAACAGCGCCGATTGTAGCGCCGTTCAGACGCAGGAATCCGGTCACCATATCTTTTGCATAATTCTGTTTTACTTCCACAAAAATACCATCATCTGCGATCTGTGATAATGCAATGGAAGTATCACCGACACAGTTAACGATCTCAGGACATCCTCTGTTGAGATCATCCATGCACTCGCAGAGCGCAATCTCCGCATTGTTTGCCGGCAGCATGGACACAAGCTGTCTGATCTGTGCAAGGATAGACGCTTCATCTGCAACCACATCAACAATGCCCGCCTCTTCACTCTGGAATGCAGCCGCGCTCGTATCACATCTGGAAATCTCATTTCCGTCCAGTGTGTTGGGTGCGTTAACATATAATTTTGCCTTATCCGCTTCCATAAAAGTAAAGTCAGTCAGACCCGGAACAATGGCAAGTCCGCCGCCGCAGTTTCCAAACACTGCCGTGATCTGCGGGATGACACCGGAAGCAAGCGTCTGTTTCATATAAACTTCACCAAATCCGTTTAAAGCATCCGTCGCTTCCTGCAGTCTAAGACCGGCAGAATCAAGAAGCCCAATCACAGGCGCACCTGTCTTCATTGCCAGATCATAGAGGTTTGCAATCTTTTTTGCATGCATTTCACCGACCGTTCCATTCAATACGGAAGCATCCTGGCTGTAAACATACACAAGATTGCCATCAATCACTCCATAGCCGGTGATAACGCCGTCTGAAGGAGTTTCCGTCTGTTTCAGGTTGAAATCTGTTGCCCTTGCTGTAACAAGCGCACCAATCTCAACGAAACTGTTTTCATCGAGCAAAGCATTAATTCTTTGACCCGCTTGAGAAGTAGTACTCATTTTTCAGCCCTCCATTTATCTTATTATAAATAATTAAAACTTTTACGCACACTAGACAGTGTAACATAGATTGGAGAAAACAGCCAGATAAAATTTGAAAAATATCAAAATATTATACAAATACTTAGCACCAAATGACCGCGTCCTGTCTACAAGGTATATAATTCCATGATATAATGCAGGATCCACGGATAATTCACTCTCTTTACGCCGCCAGTCGTCACAACCGCATATTCCTTTATCAGTTCCCCATTCAGATAATAAGAAACCTCACCTGCTTTCTGCCCGGCATAAACAGGCGCCTGCATCTGTTTGACGAGTTTCGTCTTTACTTCAACGACGTCTTCCGCACACAGCAGATAAGGCAGCCCGCTGCGCTCGGGCTTCTCCAACGAGACAGAGACGGCTGCACTCTCATACGGCGTTGCCTCCCCGCCCGCAATCCCGTCAGTCACCGGAATATCCGCAAAGGACCTATCCTCATAGATGTCCCTGTATTCATAATGCTCCATGCCATATTCTGCAAGCTTTTTCATATCACTCCATTTATAGGTCTTATGATTCGGCCAGCCGCATGCTAACAGCGCCACGGTGAAAGTGCGTCCCTCGCTCTCTATGGCGCCCACATAGCAGTATCCCGCCTTATTGGTAAAACCCGTCTTCCCGGAGACGGCCTCATCCATCATGCTCAGGAACGCATTGTGATTGCTGCAGTGGAAACTCCGCTCCCCGCTCGCATCGCAAAACGAATATTCCCTCGTCTGCGTGATTTCAAGAAACTGCTCCTTCGCCGCCGAATCCGTGATACAGTAGGCCATGATCTTTGCCAGATTGTCTGCCGTCGTGGAATGTATCTTTCCGGTATCATTCACAACCGCATCCAGCCCGTTGGGCGTAATAAAGTAAGTGTCAAAACAGCCGATGTCCCTCGCTTTCTGATTCATCATCGCCGCAAACTTTTCCACGCTCCCCCCGACGGCTTCCGCGATCACGACTGCAGAATCATTGTGGGATTCCAGCATCAGAGAATACAGCAGATCGCCCAGACGATATTTCTCGCCCTGCCGCATATACAGCTTCACTTTCGGCATACTGGCCGCATAGGCGGATACTTCCACAATATCGTCCGGATTGCCGTATTCCAAAGCCAGGATACAGGTCATGATCTTAGTCGTGCTGGCCATCGGCAATATTTCATCTTCATTTTTGCCATATAAGACACGTCCGGAATCGGCATCCATCAGCACGGCCGCCTGCGCATAAAGCTGCATAGGCGCATCCTCCTGTGCCTTAACACCGGCGCTGATCATAAACAGCAGACAGCTGATCAGCAAAATGCATAAAAATTTTTGTTTGGGTTTTGCATGTTTTGCATGAGAAAAAAAACGCATAGATTAACCTGAAATTGTTCTTCTTTATCATGTATATGCCTGTGGAGACGTGAAATTGCTTTAAAAAATCGGGCTGTCCGGTCTGATCGTCAGAGCATCTTCCCTGTCGCTCAGCCGGACCTATAACCGTTTTACATCTTTCCTTCCTTTTCCGCCGGGATCCTGATTTCCACTACGGCCCCGTACCCTTCATCCATATTGGAAAAAGTGATCTTCGCCCTGTCCGTATAAAGCAGGCGCAGTCTTTTTACCGAATTGGAAATTCCGATATGCTCCCGGCCGTCATAATAGACCGGCTTCTCGTTCCGGGCCGCCTCTAAAATTTCGTCCGGGAAGCCGCCTCCCGTATCCGAGATACACAGATACAGGTACTCCTCATCCTCATAATTTTCCAACACAATGTACAGCGTGATCTCCACACAGCTGTCTAACGAGACTGTGTGTATGACCGAATTTTCCACGAAATTATGAATTAACATCGCAGGAACCTGATAGGATTCCATGCCCGGTTCCATGATCACATCAAAGGAAAAAGCCTCTGTTCCATAGCGCATCTGCTGTATCTGTACATAATTTCGGACAAATTTCACTTCATCTTCCAGTGTGGAAGGCGCATGCGCGTCCCGCATGACATAGCGCATATAGTCAGACAGCATTTTTGTCAGGCCGATGATTTCCTCCTGCTGCCCCGTATCCGCCATGCCGTGGAGCAGACTGAGACAGTTCAAATAAAAATGGGGCCTGATCTGCAGCTGTATCGTCTCTAATTCGGTCTTTTGTTTCTCCAGCTCTTTTTCATAGATATCGATCTTGAGTACCTTGATCTTGCGCAGAAGCCCCTTGAATTCCTTTCCCGCCATTTCCAGCTCCAAAATATGATTGTTTCCATTCTCATTGATCCACTGCTCTTCTTCTGTATTTTTCAGGCTGTTGACAAACTGCTTCAGGGGAAGCAGCAGCCTGTTGTAGTAAGCCCTCACTAACAGAGCGCTTCCCACGACGGCTGCCACAGCCCAAATTGCCAGCGCGGCCTGCAGGCTCATGATCCGTTCCAGTATCCCGCCAACCGGCATCACCAGAATATGAAAGCTGCGGGAATCTCTCAGAATCCCGCTGATCGGGAAAGAGTACGTCTTCGTTTCGGAAAGGCCGCCCGTCGACGACACCTTCATTTTCCCGGAATCGTCCATCGAAATCTTGTCCTGATCCTTTCCGGAGATCATTAACCTGCCCTCCTCGTCCACAATATAAGGGATTCCCTCATATCCCAGACTATTGACATATAGCATGGAAAACAGCGTTTCCATCCGAATCACGCATCCGGCTGTCAGTCCTTTTACGGAATAGCGGCTATATACATAGTCTTCCTTCCCGTCATGCAAAAAGAACCAGCTGGAATAAGGCATATCTTCTCCCTGACGCATGCGCAGCGCCTCCGTCAGCGCGAGATTTCTTCCTTCCAGCCTGCTGGTGGGAAACAGCGTGCCGCCGTCTAAGATAGTTACATCCTCCTCATCCAGATACAGATAAAACACCGATGCTTCTTTATAACGGATTTTCAGACTTCTCAACTGTTCCTGTATCTGCGAGATCTGCTCATAATGCCGGCTGTTATCCGGCCTGATCTCCTTCATTTTGATCCAGTCTTTTCCGTTCTTTTGCAACAGAGAGATCACCTCATAATTGATCTGCACAATATCTGTGTTGATCTTCTCCACATTCAGCCCCGCCGTGTCCTTAATGTATTTAAAAACAAGGCGTCTTGCATCCAGCATACTCCGAAACATGACCAGAATAATACCGGCAAGCAGCATCAGCGCGGGTATGAGGACCCGCAGCGTCAGCCTGCCCAGACTCGGATTCTTTTTCTCTCTCATAAATCATCTCGTCCCGTCTTCCTACAGCCGCAGTCCAAGCCTGCTTCCTTCTTTCATAAACACAGGAATCACATCCAAAGGCGCCTGCACCGTCACCGTCTGTCCCCCTTCCAGCAGTCTGCCTGTATGGGCTTCCGTCCATCTGCAGCCCGCGGGAAGATATACTTTCCTCGTCTCCACATCCTTCTCCATCACCGGCGCCACAAGAAGCTCCGGCCCGAACATATACGCGTCATCCACATTCCAGCTCATCTCATCTTCCGGAAAATCATAAAACAGCGGCCGCATGGGCGGCGTCCCCTTCTCATGCGCGAGCTGCATCTGTGCTCTCACATAAGGACGCAACTGCTCCCTGATGTTCATATATTTCTTACAGATCTCAAAAACTTCCTCTCCGTAACTCCACACTTCATTGTCCGCACCGCTGCCAAACAGGCCGATCCCGGAAATCACATCCCCCTGGAAACCGCTTTGCGGATTGCGGTTGCCGTGCAGGCGCATCACCGGACAAAAGCAGGCATAGGCAAACCATCTCACAAACAGCCTGCGGAATTCCGGATCTGTCGTTTCGGCCCCATGAAATCCGCCGATATCCGTCGTCCACCAGGGAATGCCAGCCATCGCCATAGACAGACCGGCACGCATCTGACGGTTGAAACACTCAAACGTACAGTCGATATCCCCCGACCATACCAGCGCCCCATATCTGGCGCTGCCTGCCCAGGCGGAACGCACCAGACTGACGGGGTTTTCGTCTCCCGCCGCACGCATACCGTCATAAAAGCCCTGCGTATACATTCTGGGGTAAATATTCCCCACTTCCTGCACGCTTCCAAGCTGGTATCTGTAATTGGAAAAATCATAAGTGGTATACTCCGGCTCTGCCACATCGAGCCAGTAAAGCCTTGCACCCTGATCCCAGTAATTTTGTTTCACCCTGCTCCATACGAACGCCCGTGCGTCCGGGTTGGTGGCGTCATAGAAAAGCTCCTGCCCGAAACAGGTCATGGAGATGCGCACGCCGTGCTCTGTACGTACCAGATATCCCTTTTCCATCATCTCCCGGAAATTCTCAGAGCGGTAGTCCACGGTGGGCCATACCGATACCATCAGTTTAACGCCCAGCTCCTCCAGTTCCCGGCACATGGCAGGCACATCCGGCCAGTATTCAGGATCAAATTTGTAATCTCCCTGCTGGGTCCAATGGAAGAAATCAACCACGATCACATCCAGCGGCAGCCCCAGCTCCTTATATTTTCGCGCCACGGACAAAAGCTGTTCCTGTGTCTGGTAACGCAGTTTACACTGCCAGAAGCCAAGGCCATACTCCGGCATCACAGGCGGCTTCCCCGTAAGGGTCATATAAGTTTCCTCGATCTGTGCCGGCGTATCCCCCGCGATCACCAGATAATCAATCTGTCTGCTGCACTCCGCGTGCCATTCCGTGCCGTTCACGCCGAAAACCACCCGTCCTACAGCCGGATTATTCCACAAAAAGCCGTAACCGATATTGGAAACATAAAAAGGCACACTCACCTGAGAATTTCTCTGTGCCAGCTCCAGCATACATCCCTTCAGGTCCAGATACTTCTGCTGGTACTGTCCCATGCCGAACATCTTTTCTTCCTCTCTGCAAAGGAATCTGACGGTGGTGCCAAAGCAGTCTCCCGACACTGCTTTATACTCACGTCCCGGAATATTGAGCGCCATGCTCGGCTCATCGCGCAGACGCCGCCAGTTTTCCTTCAAGAGCAGCTTTCCCTTCCGGTTATAAAAGGATAATACGCCCTCTGCGTTAACTGACACTTTTATCCTGCCGTTTTCCAGTACACCGTTCGAAAGATTTTTACCGCTGTACATATTGGCATAGAACTGTCCGCCCGCCTCCGTATCCTCATAGATTTCGATCTTTCCCTGTCTTTTGTGGGCCGCATCCAGCGCCCAGTCGTGCGCGGTAAATCCGTGGTTTTTCGAAGCCCTTATGCGTACCGCATTCTCGCCCCAGGCGTCGATGCGCACTGTCTCATTGTCATATTCATAGTAAAGGCTTCCTTCTTTTTCATAAATCATCTTCCTTATTCTCCTTCCTCTTAGTTTTCCCATCCAATATCATTTTATCAAAACAGGCACATCACAAAGGAAATGTGCCTGTCTTTTGGCCGCTCTTTATTCCATGGATTCCAGATAAGCCTCGTATGCAGTATTCTGAATTTCGATCAGTTGCTGCAGCCCCATCGCATCAAGCTGCTGCAAATAGTCATCCCACTCCGCTTCAATGCCGCCGTCTACGACCCAATGCGCGAACTGCGCTTCCACATATTTATAAATATCCGTACCGATAGACACGAGTCTGGCAAGCTCCTCATCCGTATACTTCACAACCGGGAACGCCACAGACCTGTCGTCGCTCACATACTTGCCGTTGAGCGCATCTTCCGCCAGCTTGACGCCGTCGCCCTGATCAGCGGGGAGGGTTACCTTGTCATAAAACTCCGGATTCATATATTTCGGGCCGAAGTCACGCATGGAGTTGGACCATGCAGAGGTATCCAGCGAACTTCCGTCTGCAGGAACCAATACGTCATAAGTGCCGTCGCCGTTGTCGGCTATCTGATCCGGGATCGACCCGTAGAAAGTCTGCAGGGAAATCAGATCGTCATAAAAATCATCCGCCCACTGCAGCAGTTTCTCCGGATTCTCGCAGCTTGTAGTGATCAGAAGCTCCTTATCACTGATATCCAGATAGTTGCGGGCATTTTCCACATAGTGGCCGCCGTCATAGCCTTCCACCGCTTCCAGCGCCACGAACTGTCCCGCGTTCACGCCTGCCAGGGCGTCCGCTGTCCATGCTGCGAAAAGACCGACCTGAGAACCGCCCTCCGCCTGTCTCTTCGCGGTGGCCATAGAACCTTCCTGGGTAAAGAATTCCGGATCCAGCACGCCCTTCTGGTACATATCATGCATCCATTTGACCGCTTCGACATAGTTACTTTCAACCGGGACGAAAACAGGTTTTCCGTTCTTATCCAATCCCATATAGTTGTTGCCTCTGCTCACGATTGTACCAAAAGGCGCCAGGATCGTACGCAGCACAGTGCTCACCAGATAATCGTTCTTGCTTTCCGTGATCGGAATCTCATTTGACGGATCGCCGTCACCGTCCGCATCCTGTGTGGCAAATGCTTCCAGTACTGCCGTCAGCTCGTCGAGCGTCTTTGGTATCTCAAGATTCAGACGATCCAGCCACTCCTTGTTGATGTACATCACGTCACCGCACACCCTCGGCCGCAGCGGCAGCTTTTTGATCAGGCTGTAGATCTCTCCGTTACGGTCCTTCGCCCGTGCCAGCAGTTCCGGTTCTTTCTCAAACACAGATTTTAAGTTTGGCATGTTCTGATCAATCAGCTCTGTCAGTTCCACAAAATAGGATTTGTTCTGTGAAATGTCCGAATCCGTGATCCCGCAGGAACCGAAAAACGCATCCGGCAGATCTCCGGAAGCTAAAAGCAGGGATTTCTGCTCTGACCAGTCGCCGCTGTAATATACCTGCCACTCAATATTGATACCATGTTTTTCTTCCAGTTCTTTCATGATACCGCTCTCTAAAAAGTCTGTCGGCCAGGCATCCGTCCACCGCACGGTCGCTATGGTATAAGTAGGCACGCCATCTGTGTTCTGCGCCGTTCCGCCCGTACTGTCACTGCCTGTCTCCGTATCCGCACTGCCCGTGCCGGCACTGTTTCCCGCTGAGCCGGAGTTTCCCCCGCACCCTGCGAGTGTTCCGGCAGTCAGAGCCGCCGCCAGGAAAAGACTGAGTCCCTTTTTCATACTGTTCATAATGTCCTCCTTTTTCTTTGTACTGTTTATGACTACAAGCCGGAAAAACAGCTCCGGCAGACTGCCAGTTTTATTATCCTTTTAAGGAACCGAGCATAACGCCCTGGTTAAAGTATTTCTGTACGAAAGGGTACATGCACATGATCGGCGCGCTCGATACCACAATGATCGCGTATTTGATCAGATCCGCCATCTGCTTTGCTTCCACGGCCGCCGCTCCCGTTGCCATGGAACCGATCGTCTGGTTGCTGATCAGAATGTTCCGCAGCACAAGCTGCAGGGGCTGCAATTCCGCACTCCGCAGATAGATCAGCGCATTAAAGTAAGAGTTCCACTGCCCCACCGCCGTCCACAGGGCAATGACTGCCAGCACAGCCTTAGAAAGCGGCAGCACAATCTGGAAAAAGAAGCCGAGATTCCCGCAGCCATCGATCTGCGCCGCCTCCCACAGATCACCCGGTATGCTGTTATTAAAGAATGTCCTGGCAACAATGATATAATACGTGATCACGGAAAACGGAAGCACCATCACCCAGAAGGTGTCCAACAGACCGAAATCTTTGACAATCAGGTACGTGGGAATCAGACCTCCCGTAAAAAACATGGGGATCAGATAAAAAACGGTCAGCGCTTTTCTGGCGCACAGGTCTTTCCTGGAAAGCGCATATGCGGCCGGGACATTCACGACCAGCGAGATGACCGTTCCCACTGCGGCATACAGGATCGTATTTTTGTACCCCACCCAAAGCTGTGAATATTCCAACAGCTTCCGATAACCTTTAAATGTGATCCCCCTGGGGAACAATATGACATTCCCCGCAGAGACGTCCGCTGGATTGCTGAAAGACGCAATCACAATGAAATACATCGGATACAGCATGATAATCACAATTACCGCAGAGACCGCATAGAGGAAAAAATCAAAAATCTGATCCGCGCCTGATTTCTGTACCTTAACGCCCATCATGTTCTCTTCCTTTTTCTTTTCCATCTCTTTTTACTCCTCCTTTCACCTGCCGGACACAATCAGAGTAATGACGTGTCGCTCATTTTCTTTGAAATATAATTTACACTGAGCAGAAGGAACAGATTGATGATATTATTGAAAAATCCGATCGCCGCAGAAAGGCTGTACTGACTGCTCACAAGTCCCATCTTATATACATAAGTGGAAATGATTTCGCTGGCGCTGCTGTTTAACGTATTCTGCAACAGATAAACTTTCTCAAAACCTACGCTCATCACGCTGCCTGTCCGCAGAATGAACATGACTGTCGCCGTAGGAAGCAGCATGGGAATATCGATATGTACTAACTTCTGCCATTTATTGGCGCCGTCCATCGTGGCCGCCTCATACAGCGAAGGATCTACGGCAGAGAGCGCCGCAATATACAAAATACTGTCCCAGCCTACATGCTGCCATGCCTCCGTCCACACATAAATGCTGGAAAAAGCGCTTGCCTGCCCCATCAGATTCGGCATCTGAATCCCGAGAAAGCCCAGCAGTCTGGCAATGATCCCCTGGCTCGGAGACAAAAACAGAATGATCATACCGCACATGACAACCGTTGAGATAAAATGAGGAAGATAGGTGGATACCTGAAAAAATTTTCGAAACCGTTTCGCCATCATCTGATTGCACATCAGCGCCAGAATGATCGGCAGCGGAAAGGTCACGACGATGCTGTACAGACTGATGACCAGCGTATTTCTGATCGTAGTCCAGAACTGATAAGAATTAAAATACTGCCGGAAATATTTGAATCCGGCCCATGCGCTTCCCATGATCCCCTGCGCAGGCGTAAAATCCTTAAAAGCAATCACAACCCCGTACATGGGAAGATAAGTGAACAGCAGCATGATGATAAAAGAAGGGGCCAGAAGCAGATATAAGGTTCCGCTTTTCTTTAGCCGTTTTCCCAGACTGACCTGTCCCGGTCTGATAGCTGTTTTTGTTTTACCTGACACGATTCACCACTCCTTAGTCTTTTTTATTCCATTTATCTGTCGCTGTGATAAATGGGTTAGTAAGATTGTACCGTTTTTCACAAAATCACTCTATAAAATCTAAGGACAGTTCCTGACAATAATCTGGTATTTTGTGGTATGAGATCCTGTAGAAATAACGTATTTTTGTCAGTTCAGGACAGATTTTTGTTATTCCTTCCGCATCATCTTTTAGCTACACCATTATAAAACCCCGGAGCCTCAGCCCCGGGGTAATCTAAAATCCATATTCAAAATAGCTGCAAATGACGCGCTTTCTTTAATTCTCACCGCCGGATTTCTGTACCCTGCTGCGGTACTCTCCCGGCGTACAACCCGTATAATCACGAAAAGTCTTGGAAAAATAGGAGAAATTACTATAACCGACCTCCATCGCAATCCTGCTCACCGTCAGGCCTGAATGCCGCAGATACTCCTGTGCCTTTTTCATCCGGCAGGAAGCCACATAACCCGGAATCGACATCCCCGTACTGCTCATAAAAAGCTTTGAGACATAATCCTCCGACAAAAAGACCATCCCCGCCAGTGTCTTCCGGGACAGGTCTTCTTTCAGGTTGTTTTCGATGTGCCGCTTCATCCGTTCCACGACGTTTTCCTGTCTGTTATCCTCACGGCAAAGCCCGGCGGCTTTTCCCCAGATATAACGGATAAACGCTTCCATATCCGACAGTGTCGTCACCGACTTCTCATAGTAACTGTCAAATTCCTTTCCGTCAAAAACCCTCGCAATGAGCAGATGCTGCCTGTCAAAATACCGATAGATCATCTGCATCATCTCCTTGCGGAAACACTCCAGAACATAAACCGTAACCTGATGATCCTCCCACAGACCGCGGATAAAGGCCAGCACCTTCGTTTCCGTCTCCCGAATCGTATCCGCATCCATCATCTCCTGTTCCCAGTCCTTCCAGGGCGCGGTAAGAGCCTCCTCTTCTTTCTTCTCCCACTCACACTCCCGCACCAGACCGTCGTCTCCGGGAACCGCTTCCTGTTCCATCCATTCCAGATGCCTTCTTCTCTCATCCAGCTCTTTTTCAGGGCAGTCCCTCCCGATATAGATGCAGGTCTTCATTGAAAGCGTCTTCTCCATGCATTCCTGATAAGCAGACGCCAAATCTTCTCTTTCCTCCGCCGCCAGAACCAGAAACCACTCACAGTCGCATCTTCTGACCATGGCAAGCAGTCTGCCGCAAGTTTCGTCCCTGTCAAAAAAATCCCCGGTCACATTGCGCACAATAAAATTGATTAATGCGGCGTCCCTCGTCTTTTGATCCACATCCGGAAATATCCTGAGCAGATACAGACACACCATACGATCAGGCTCGTAAATCCCTTCCTGCCGTGCCCGGTCCAGCCACGCCGCATTCCATGTTTCCTGCCGCAGGAACGATTTCCAGAACAGATGCTGACGCTCTTTCCGGTTTTCCTGCTCCTGTCCGCCCTTCCCGGCACTCACTTTCTTCGCCAGCTGTGAGAGAACTTCTTCCATCTCACTGTTAGATACCGGCTTTAACAGGTAGCTGCTCGACTGCAGGTGAAGCGCTTTCTGCGCATAGGCAAAATAAGCATAACTGCTCAAAAAAACACATTCCACAGGCATTTTGCGGCCCCGCACCCATTCCAGGAGCTCCAGCCCGCTCCCCTGCGGCATCTCAATATCAGACAGCAAAATGTCTACCGGAGCCTCTTTCAGAATCTTCATGGCCTGCCTGACATTATTCGCTGTCAATATGCTCCCTATGCCAATCTCCTCCCAGTGAATGCCTTTAACCAGCTTCTCCACCACCAGACGGTCATCATCCACAATCAATATGCAAATGCTCATCCCGCGTACTCCCGTATCTATCATTCATCCCCCTGTTTTTTCATTTTTTCAGTTATCCTGTTTCCTGTTCCTATTCATGTCCTTCGTCGTTTGAAGTTCCTCTTCTGTCTCTGTTTTGATTAACAACCGCGGCAAGCAGGCTTACCGCTACCGCAAGCATGTGCAGGGCCATAAGCCATTTGGGTGTATATCCATAATAGATATCAACGCACAACACAACGATATAACCGCCTGCAATGCAAAACCAGATGATAGATGCAAATCGGTATAATTTGTTTTTGTTCATGTGGTGAGCCTCCGGATTAAAGCAAAAATCACTGTCCTTCTTTTCAAATCTCATTTAACTTCTCAATCGTTTCTTTTCTCATTCAGATTCTTCTCTGTATTCAAAGACAAACCTCTTTTCATTCCTGTAAATCTCTATTGTATCGTCTGCTCCATACTGATAACCAAATCCACTTCCAAAATTAGACTGATTATCTTTCGTTGGAATTTCAGTTCCATCGACAGTTGATGTTATTTCTCCATCCATATTTCCACAACGCCCGCTGATCGTACTCTCTCTCCCTGTGTCATAATATAATTTACCATTCACCCTGATCATAGGGATTCTGTCATACATCGCATCAGCTTCTTCCGGTTTCGGCAGTTGTTCTTCATCCAGATCCAGTCCCAGCATAGTTCGTACATTCCCTATGTATTCCGGGTCTTTCACCATATCATCCGTAACCATATAACTGGAAATGGGATTCTGCCATGGAATCACAAAAATGTCTCTATCTTCTATGTCAAAGGACGACAGAATCAATGCCATTTCCTCTGATGAGGCACCTTTTAATGCCATCATCTCTTCCAAAGTCTTCCTGCGGTTGGTTCCTTGCATCAGCCCAAAACGATAGTCACCCTCTGCCATCTGCCAAACATAAACCTCCAGCCCCTTAAAGGTTCCAAGTGCAAAGTATTCCGGATATTTTTCACGCAATTTCTCTATTTCAGGAGAGCTCCACTCATATTCTGATTCAAGACCATCAGGAATATCAATGACATTTACTTCCTTAAACAAGATTGCACCACCATCTGCTGTAAGGTAATTCGCAATCCACTCGTCTGTCGGATAATCTTTATATTCACATATCCTGTCATCCGTTTCTCCATTCAGACAGCCGATTTGTGTTCCGCAATCACTTTGAGATATCGTGCAAAAAGGCACGTATGTCCTGTCTTGCCATATAATAGTCATATACGCACCATCTTCCGCAGTACGCATATCAATTAAATTTGTGTTTTTTCCGCATGCAAACAATATGATTGAAACAAAGCTGCATAGACAAATAATACTGCATATTTTCTTTTTCAAGGTTATCCTCCTCAAAAATTATTTTACAGGATACTAAATTTTACTGCATATTTTAATACATGGAACATAGTCGGAACGTGTTGTTATGAAATAAGAAATGCAATGGAAAATCTTTTATACAATAGCGCCATCTCCCTATTATAATCTTTGACATTTTTCACTTTTCTTTTTAATGTTGTATCTCCATTCTTCCCACCATAGTAACACATCATCCGCTGTCGACTTGTTGTCTAAGTATAGCACATCATCATATATTCTGCTACAAAAAATAAGAGGCACAGCCGCCGCCATGCCCACAGTTCCCAGCGTTCCAACGCTCTCTCACGATATACTTCCTTCCTAATCTAAAACAAAACATATATTCTCAATCTAATATATTTACATAACGGATGCACCTGCAGAAAAAAACATTTCTTCTAATTCATGTTCAAGCTGTATCTTATAATCATCAATTATAATCATATTTGATGGGATATCAACATGCCTGGTCAAATTATCATTTTGAGTACGTATCAAAATTGTTGCACTACATTTCTTTCTCTTTCCTGCATTTTTTAGCAATTCCACTGCCTCACTAAAACTTTCTGTTGCTTTTTGAATTTTTACTGCTACAGGTGCATTTTTATAATATTTTTTGAGAAATCCATCAATCCCCTTATTTCTTTGCACCACATCACAATCCAATTGATTTAGAATGGCACTATCAACATCACTTTTTGTCTTATATGATTCAATACCTGATTTTAGTAATCTGGATTCTGTTTTATACGGATTTTTCAATCTGTTTTCGGATATTTCTACCGCATCTCGGCTAATATCAATTCCTATTCCTTTTCTATTAACTAATTCAGCCGCAACCATTGTCGTTCCACTCCCGCAAAAAGGGTCAAGCACTGTATCGCCTACATCAGTACTAATACGAACGATTCTTTCCAGTAATTCAATAGGCTTTTGCGTAGGATATCCAACCCGTTCTTTAGCTTTAGGATTTAAAAATGGAATCTCCCAAACATCCGACATTGGTACTCCCTTTTTCTCCTTTGATAAAATAACTTCACCATTGTCATCATGCTTATAAATTGCTTTTCCTCTGTTATCCCTCACTCTCTCTTGAAGAATTTGGTCAATATTAGTTGTTGGAGAATACTCTGTATAAATAATATTAAATTTATAATTATTTGTTTTGGTATAAAAGAAAATCGTTTGATGTCCTGGCAATAATCCTTTTTTTGAATTAGACCATCTCTTATAAGTCCATATAATTTCACTTCTAAAATTTTCTTCTCCAAAAATATCATCTAATATTATTCTCAAATAGTGTGATGCCTTTTCGTCACAATGCAAAAATATACTTCCTGTATCTTTTAAAACTCGTTTTAACTCATATACACGTACTTTCATATAATCCAAATACTCTTCTCGACTATTCCAAACGTCTCCAAAAAAATATTCAGTCCCTTGTGTATCTTTCAAAGATTGCAT
Source organism: uncultured Lachnospiraceae bacterium (assembly GCA_947577185.1). Classification (GTDB taxonomy): domain Bacteria; phylum Bacillota; class Clostridia; order Lachnospirales; family Lachnospiraceae; genus UBA3282. The sequence continues at coordinate 58,494 of CANPUE010000015.1, forward strand.
TTTCTGCGTAAAAAAAGGTGGATCTAAATAAATCATATCAACCGAATTACCATCTATCTGTTTCAGAATATCCAAACAATCTCCATGTATTACCATTTCACTATCACTTCCTTGAATCTGCAATTTTCTGAAGAACATCCAGCAAATCAATGTCTGTCAATTCTTTTATATATTCCCAAGCAGCATCACCATAATAATATTGTCCGCCAATCCCCCTATACAACGTTTCTAAAGTTTCTTGAATCTTTTTTGCCTGCGAACGTTGTGGATAATAGAACATAACTCTTATAGGTGTATAGCCTTTCTCATTTATAACTTTAACTCGTGTATGCTCTTTTGTAATATGATCCCCGTCTGTTGTTGCATCCCTCCATTTTATTTCATGTGCCATTCCATTAACCAAACAGTCAATTTCAAAGGTCTTTGGTCTGCTCCCTTACGTATTGGGAATTCTTACTTTTGCAGCTTCAGAGTACTTATGCTTTATACACATACAAGCAGCTTGTTCCAAAAACGCACCTGCATACTTATATAAGAATCGTCCTTTATTCTGATATAAATCAATAAGATTTCCTTCTTCATTAGTAACCCCTAATACTCTATATATCAAATAATGCGATGTGTCATCACATTTCATTTCCTCAATTCGAGCATCTACTTGGTTTTTAAGCTCTGATGCATATTTATTTGCAAGTTCTTCGATTTTCACATATATGTTCATATTCATATCTTCCTCAATAATCATCTTAAAAATTATCTCTACTTGATTTTCTCATTAGAAAATTCCATTATATCACCTATATTACAATTTAGTGACATACATATTTTATACAGACTTTCCAATGATACTGTTTCCCCTTTTCCCATTTTCGCCAAAACGTTAAAACTAATCCCTGCCATATCCTTTAAATCTGTTCGTTTCATTTTTCTGTCTATTAATAATTTCCATAATTTATCATAACACACTGGCATAATATTTCCCTACCTTTTATT
>CANPUE010000016.1 GCA_947577185.1 uncultured Lachnospiraceae bacterium
ATATAGGAGATTATGAATGTGAAAACAGTGCAAGATGGATCTGCCATGAGGCCTGTATTAATCGGAATGCAGATAGTAATGCATGGCTTGCATGGGCACAGCTTGAGAAAGAACAGGGAAATATAGGAGATTATGAATGTATGAACAGTGCAAGGTGGATCTATCGGAAAGCTTGTATCTGTTATAGTGCAGACAGCAGTGTATGGCGTGCGTGGGCACAGATGGAGAAAGGGCAGGGAAATATAGGAGATTATGGATGCGAAAACAGTGCAAGGTGGATCTACCGTGAGGCCTGTACCAACCGGAATGCTGATAGCAGTACCTGGCTTGCGTGGGCACAATTAGAAATGCAGCAGGAGAACATTGGTGGAATTGAGTGTGAAAACAGTGCAAGATGGATTTGTTATCAGGGAATAAAACGATACCCTGATTCAGGCTCACTATATGCGGCATATGCAGGAATGGAATTATCTCAGCACTGTCCTTGCCGGGCCAGGGAAATTTTACGGGATGCACTTCCATATAATTTGTATTCTATCGGAAGGCTTACAATTGTTGAAATTTTCTATCATAATATAGATTCAGGCGATGGATTTTGCGCGAATCAGTTGATAGAACGCATGAAGAAAGCGGAAAAGGACTATTTTAGCGCCATTCTTTATCTATATCATTGTTATGCTTTGCTGGGAAGGGAGGAAGAAGCGGCCTATTATCATGAACGGCTGTTAAAGCATCCTCAATATGACCCGGAAAATACGACAGCTGAGAGATTCATCCAATTATGCCGGGAGGAAGTGGCGGTCAGCCCTGCCCGAAAACATACCGGACTTTCATAGAATTTCCGGGCAAGAATATTATAAAGCAATGGTCTGCCGCCATGCTGCAGACCCGGAGGGAGGGCTGCGATGAAACCGAAAATACTGATCATAGAGGACGATACGGATTTGTGCAGGCTTCTGCGCTGCAATCTGGAGCAGGAGGGCTATGATGTCTGTGCCTGTCATGACGGCGCTGTGGGTTTGCAGGAAGCAAAAAGTACCGATTATCAGCTGGTGATCCTGGATATCATGCTTCCGTCAAAAAACGGATACGAGGTGTTGGAAAAAATCAGGGAAGACAGTTTTGTCCCGGTCATGATGCTGACAGCCAGGGACAGCGAAGGGGATAAGGTGTCAGGATTGCGGCTGGGAGCGGATGATTACCTGACAAAGCCGTTTGCGAACAGCGAATTTCTGGCGCGGGTATCCGCTCTTTTGCGAAGATATATGATTTTTAACAAGACGGCTCTGTCCGGTCAGATCATTCGGGCCGGCGGATTGTCAATCGATCCGTCCGGACGGGAAGTGCGCAGGGGGAATGAGCTGATTGAACTTACAGCAAAGGAGTTTGATCTTCTTTTGTTTCTGGCGCAGCATCCGGGACAGGTTTTTACCAAAAAACAGATTTATCGCGCCGTGTGGCAGGAAGAATATGCCTTTGACGACAATAATATTATGGTTCATATCCGCAGACTGCGGAAAAAGATCGAGGACGATCCGGAAAATCCTGTCTATATTTTGACAGTATGGGGGGTAGGTTATAAGCTGGGTGGTGTAAGCGGATGATGGGATGGTGTCTTTGCGTAGTATTGGGGATTATCTGTATCGGGGCGTTTGGCCGTCTCGTTTACGACCGCAGACAGCTGATACAGTGGCTTGCTTTTTTGAGAGAGGTGAAAAAAGCGCCCGGCCTGCATTCCTTTATAAAAGGCAGGGGCGTGCTTGCAGAGATTCATTTTGAATTAAATGACATTTTGGAAGAAAACCGCAGGCAGTTTGTGAAACTGCAAAAGGTGGAAACGGCAAATCAACAATTACTGACAGATCTGTCACATGATGTCAGGACGCCGCTTGCCTCTCTGACCGGATATCTGGAGGCGCTGGAGAGCCAAAAGGCCGATGATCCGGCGGAATACATTCATGTTGCATACAAAAAGGCATTGGAGCTGCAGGAACTGATCGATATGCTGTTTCAGTGGTTCCGGCTGACTTCCGATGAGCAGCGGTATCAGATAAAGTGTCATGATATTAATGAACTGACAAGAGAGATCGTGATCGACCTGCTTCCGGTTCTGGAAAAGAGTAACGTGAAGCTTACGGCGGATATCCCGGAGGAAGAATGGTCTGTGGAAATTGACCGGGCGGCATATGGCAGGATTCTGGGAAATCTGATCAGCAACGCCATAAAACATGGGAAATGTTCTTCCATAGAAATTAGAATTCAGAGGGGGGAAGACGAGGTTCAGGTTTTGGCGGCAAACGACGGTGCGGCGATTCCTGAGAGCGAACTTCCCTTTATTTTTGACCGTCTGTATAAATGTGATACCGCCCGCAGCGAGAGTGGAACCGGACTGGGGCTTGCGATTGTCAGGGAACTTACGGGTGCGATGTCAGGACATGTATCTGTCGAAAGCATTCCGGGAGGAAAGACGACATTTTGTCTGACGTTTCCGACTGCCCGATGAATGTAAGGAAAAAGTAAGAAATGGTAAAGGAGGATGTCAGAACCTGCTGGTAAGATAAGAAGCAGGAGGTGGTTAACAGATGAATCAGTATGTGATAGAAACTGAAAACCTGACGAAAAAATATGATGGTCCTGCTGTCGTGGACGGCCTGAATCTCCATGTGCCTGCAGGAAAGATTTATGCTCTTTTGGGGCGCAACGGGGCAGGAAAAACAACGACTATGAAAATGCTGCTCAATCTTGTCCGGCCGACGGGTGGGAGGATTACTCTTTTCGGTGAGGCCTCTGCGGCTTTTGACAAAAAGAATTATTACCGGATCGGGTCTCTCATAGAAACACCGTCTTTTTATGAAAACCTGACAGCGTGGGAAAATCTGGAAATTCTGGCACGTCTGCGGGGACGGCACCGCAGGGATGAGATAGAGCACGCGCTCACAGCATTTAATCTGGACAGGGAAAAGAAGAAACGGTTCCGTGACTATTCACTGGGGATGAAACAGCGTCTTGGACTGGCGGCGGCGATCATGCATGAACCGGAATTGTTGATTCTGGATGAACCGATGAATGGGCTTGACCCGGTCGGAATCCATGAAGTCAGAAGCTATCTTCTGCAATTGTGCAGAGAAAAGGGTACGACGATTTTCCTTTCCACCCACATATTGAGTGAGATCGAGCAGCTTGCAGAGGTGATCGGCGTTATGGATCAGGGCAGACTGTTAGAAGAGACAGGCCTGCAGGAGTTGTACAGACACAATCGGAGATATGTGGAGTTCGAGGTCTCTGATGTGAGAAGAGCGTCACTTGTTTTCGAGCGTTTGTTTGGTATTTCGGACTACGCGGTCACAGGAAACGGAACGCTGCGGCTGTACGAACAGCTGCAACGCAGGGCGGAGATCAACCGGGGACTGTTAACCGAGGGCATTACCGTTTCCGGGGTAAGCGTCGGCGCAGGAAAACTGGAGGACTATTTTACGAAGCTGGTGGGAGGTGAGGGGATTGGCTGATATTGTATATTGCGAATGGAAGAAATTAAAACGATCTAAGATCATTACGACCGGCGTGCTGGGCTCGTTTATCGTGCCGTTTCTGGTCGTGGTCAATCAGATCAGAATCAGTTTCGCCGATGCGTCAGTGGATTTGAGTATGGGAGGGATTTACGAAGACTCTATTATGTTCATCATGCTGCTGTTTGGCCCGCTCGTCATGGCGGTAGTCGCTGTCTGGCTGGTAAGCAGAGAATATACGGAGAAGACTCTGAAGACTATTTTTGCCATTCCCATAGGACGCGGACGGTTTCTGGCAGGAAAGTTTATCATGTTTTTTCTTCTTGTACTGCTGTTTATGCTCCTTTCCTGGGTGAATATTATCGCTGTATCTGTAATTTGCAATTTATTTTTAGAAGTTACACAGATTACTTTTGTATCGGCCGTTTATATTCTGATACGGATGTTAAAAGGCGGTCTGCTGTTATCTGCAACACTCACGCCGTTTATCTGGCTTGCACTGCGCACAAAAGGCACGTTTGCACCGTTTGTTGTGATCGCGGCGCTCAGCCTGCTTAATGTAGTTTTGTCGGGTTCCCCGATCGCAGGATTTTATCCGTGGACTGCCTCTTACCTTCTTCTGACCGGCAGGATAGCGGGCATGGGAAGTTCTGTATTCACCGGCACGATGATCATTTTGTCTGTGTGTCTGATCGGCATCGTCCTGAGCATATGGGAATTTCAGAAAAAAGATATCGGATGAAAATTATTTTTGCAGGATCTTCCATAACAGATCCGGATTGCTGTTTATGACAAGCTGTTTTGGAAAAGCGCACTGCTCTAACAGGGGCAGGATATGGCGCATGTCTCCGATCTGCTCACGCCCGTGACTGTCGCTTGAGAGCAGGACGGGAAGCTGTATTTTTTTGCAGATGGAGAGAATCCTGAGGGAGTTGCACTGCCCATCAGTTCTGTAGGCATCCGGGCTCAGGGAGGCGTTATTGATCTCAGGAAAAACGTGGTTTTCTTTGGCGGCGGCGAGCAGACGCTCATAATCAACGGGGAACCTTCCGTCATCAGGATGTCCCAGAAAGCGGACGCCCGGATGCCGCATGGCGCTGATAAAAGCCGTAGTGTTGGAATCAGCTGTTCCTGAGCGGAACAAGGGATGGTGCATACTGATAAAAGCATAATCGAGCGATGCAGTCAGGGCGTCATCCAGATCCACATCACCGTGTTCATTCAGGATATTCAGTTCCACGCCATATAATAATGCTACGCCGAAACGTTTTCTGTCGGCAAGAACAAGACTGCGGAAATAGGAACTGCCCGCGGCCTGCGGTGTGGCAGGGCCGTGGTCGGAAATGCCGAGAAAACACAGGGATCTTTCTGCGGCCGTGTGTGCCATCTGTGTGATTGTGTCACGCGTGCCGTGTCCACTGGAGAGGCTGTGTGTATGAAGATCCAGTAATATGGGAATATTTTGCATGACAGCCCGCTCCTTTCCGGGAAATTTTTCAGATATCCACATCTTTTCCCTTACAAATTTTCGCCAATCAATTCATTATCTCACAAATCCCACATAAAAACAACATAAAACAAAGAGAAATCATGGAAAAACAGAAAATATTTTCTGTATCATCCTTGGAAATAGTCAAAAACGGAAGGAAAAAATGTTGTTTTGTGTTGACTTTGTACATGTGATACCTTATAATCTAATTATGTACAAACGGTGGGATGCCAGATGCAGATGAAAATCTGAAAAATGATCTTACGGGCAGACAGGAATGGAGGATATCGATGGAAGAGAAACAAAGGATTATACAGGAGCTTGTTCCGGGCAGACAGATTACGCTTGCCCACATCATCGCCAATCCGGACAGAGTGCTCTATGAGAAACTTGGCTTAAATCCTGCGGTAGAGTACGCGAAATCAGCAATCGGGGTTTTAACAGTCTCACCCGCAGAAACAGCGATCATCATTGCGGATATTGCGATCAAGGCCTCTGGCGTGGAACTGGGGTTTGTTGACAGATTTTCCGGGTCTGTGATCGTGACGGGCACAGTGTCAGAAGTGGAAGCGGCGATACAGGCGATTCTGATTTATGTAGAAGAGACATTGGGCTATACGGTCTGTGGGATTACAAGAACATGAAAAAGCTGATTCTGATAGGACGCAGCGAAGCGGGTAAGACAACGCTGACACAGGCGCTTAAAGGGGAAACGATTACATATAAAAAGACGCAGTATGTCAATTACTTTGATGTCATCATAGATACGCCGGGCGAATATACGCAGACGGCCAAATTGGGAAGGGCGCTCGCACTCTACTCCTATGAAGCGGATGTTGTGGGACTTTTGCTTGCCGCCAACGAGCCGTACTCCCTGTATCCGCCCAATATTACCTGCATGGTGAACCGCGATGTGATCGGGATCGTCACCAAGATCGACAGAGATGACGCCGACATAGAGCAGGCCGCCCGGTGGCTGCGCCTCACCGGATGTGAAAAAATCTTTTACGTCAATTCAAAGGCGAATGAAGGTGTGGCCGATATTCTCGAATATTTGAGCGAACCGGGAGATGCCTTACCGTGGCGAAGTTGAACAATGCCCAAGGGCATTGTTCAACTGAAAGAACCGCAGAGCGGTTCTTCCGGTGAAAGCTGTAGTTATCAGGTTCTGCCTGTGGGCACTGTGCGGCTGAAAGAACCGCAGAGCGGTTCTTCCGGTGAAAGCTGTAGTTATCAGGTTCTGCCTATGGGCACTGTGCGGCTGAAAGAACCGCAGAGCGGTTCTTCCGATAAAGCGGCGTCGTTATCAGGTTCTGCCTGTGGGCATTGTGCGGCTGAAAGAATCGCATGAAAACTGAATAGAAGTTGTGAAACCCGGCATTTTATGTTATCGATACACAGCGTAAGTTGTGCAATATCGATAAATCATAAGCGGAGAAAGCAAAAAAGTGTTTTCTGAGGTGATTTATCGATATTGTGCAACGAATCACTGCCAATTCCCCGTTTCACAATTATTCTAAATATAAAATTTAACAAAGAAAAGGAGAACAAGATGGTACAAAACGAGTATGAGATCAAAAAACAGATTTGCGACATTGGTAAGAGAATTTATGACCGCAATATGGTAGCGGCAAACGACGGAAATATTTCCGTGAAGCTGAATGACAACGAATTTCTGTGCACGCCTACCGGGGTATCCAAGGGATTTATGACACCTGAATATATCTGTAAAGTAGACGCGAAAGGAAATGTTATTCAGGCGAACAAAGGCTTCAGACCTTCTTCTGAGATTAAAATGCATATGCGCGTTTATCAGAAAAGACCTGACGTTGGTTCCGTTGTTCATGCACATCCGACTTTCGCGACGAGCTTTGCGATCGCAGGCATCCCGCTGACACAGCCGATTATGCCGGAAGCGGTTATCGCGCTTGGCTGTGTGCCGATCGCGCCTTACGGAACACCTTCCACGATGGAGATTCCGGATGCGGTGGAACCCTACCTTGAGCACTTTGACGCGGTATTGCTTGAGAGCCACGGAGCGCTGACATGGTCCACAGACCTTTTGGCAGCTTACATGAAGATGGAATCTGTTGAGTTCTATGCAGAACTGTTATACAAAGCAAGACAGCTTGGCGGGCCGAAGGAATTCAGTCCTGAGAATGTTCAGAAATTATATGAGATCAGAAGAAAGATGGGATTACCGGGACGTCATCCGGCGGATCTTTGCCAGAATAAAGGCAAGGCAAACTGCCACAACTGCGGTTCCTGCTCTTCTTCCGCCGATTCACAGGATGGTCAGGAACTGGTAGCGGCGATCACAAAGAAAGTCTTAGAGCAGCTTGGCAAATAAGCTATGGATAAATATAACCTTGAAAAAATAGTGAAAAACCTTGTCGGCGACGCCATCGTGAAGGAGATCATGTCCTTAAAGCTGGCAGTGAAGCTGATAGAAGTGGTAGAGCAGAAGGCACAGGAAATGGGTATGCGTATCGTGGTCGCCGTGTCGGATGCTTCCGGCAGGCCGGTCGCTGTTCACTGTATGGACGGCGCTTACCATGGCAGCTTCGATGTGGCGCTCAATAAGACTTACACAGCGACCGCTTTTCAGATGTCAACAAAGGAGTTATCACGGTTGTGCCAGCCGGGGCAGGACTTATACGGCCTTCAGTATTCTAATGACGGCAGAGTCATGATTCTGGGAGGCGGCGAACCGCTGATGGTTGGAAATACCATGATCGGGGCGCTCGGCGTGTCCGGTGGTACGGCGGTACAGGATACAGAGCTTGCCGCGTATGGAAAAGATATGTTAAAGGAGGTAATAACGTGTCTGTAGATGAGAGCATGATTCATGACATTGTACAGAAAGTCATGGCGAATATGCAGATAACCGGTTCGGTAGAAGGAATGCACGGTGTGTTCAAAGATATGAACGAAGCCATCAAAGCATCGATCGAAGCACAGAAGGTTGTCCGCAATCTCTCTCTGGATCAGAGAGAGCAGATCATTTCTGCGATCAGAAGAAAAACGCACGAAAATGCAGAGATCATTGCCAATATGGGGGTCAATGAAACCGGTATGGGCAATGTAGGAGATAAAATATTGAAACACCATCTGACCGCGGATAAGACGCCCGGTACAGAGGATCTGAGCACGATTGCATGGTCGGGCGACAGAGGGCTTACGCTTGTGGAGATGGGGCCTTTCGGGGTGATCGGCGCGATTACGCCGGCAACCAATCCGTCAGAAACCGTGATCTGTAATTCGATCGGTATGATCGCGGGCGGCAATACCGTCGTGTTTAACCCGCATCCGAATGCGAAAAAGACAACAATTTTTACGATCAATATGATTAATGAAGCTTCTTTGGAGGCTGGCGGCCCGGATAATATAGCCGTCACAGTCGAAGTGCCTACGATGGATACGAGTGATGTCATGATGAAGCATCCGGCGATTCCTCTTTTGGTCGCGACCGGAGGTCCCGGCGTCGTAACGGCAGTCCTTTCTTCCGGAAAGAGAGCGATCGGCGCAGGCGCAGGCAATCCGCCCGCATTTGTGGATGACACCGCGGATGTGAGAAAAGCGGCGAAAGATATCGTAAACGGCTGTACGTTTGACAATAATCTGCCCTGTATCGCGGAGAAAGAGATTGTTGCCATGGACGGCATAGCAGACGAACTGATGCATTATATGATCTCAGAAAACGGCTGCTATCTTGCGGACAAAGAAATTCAGGATAAGCTTTCGGCGACTGTCATCACGCCCAAGGGGGCACTGAACAGAAAATGTGTCGGAAGAAGCGCGCGCGCGTTATTGTCCATGGTGGGCGTGGAAGTCGGGCCGGAGATCCGCTGTATCGTGTTTGAGGGGCAAAAGGAGCATCCGCTGATCGCGACGGAGCTGATGATGCCGATCCTGGGAATGGTGAGAGTAAAAAGTTTTGAAGAGGGCGTGGAGACAGCCGTATGGTTAGAGCATGGCAACCGTCACTCTGCACATATCCATTCCAAGAATGTGGACAATATCACGACATATGCAAAGGCGCTTGATACGGCGATCCTTGTCAAGAACGGGCCGAGTTATGCGGCACTGGGCTATGGCGGGGAAGGATATTGTACCTTTACCATTGCTTCGAGAACGGGCGAGGGGCTGACGAGTGCCCAGACCTTTACGAAGAGAAGACGCTGTACGATGTCAGACAGCCTTTGCATCAGATAATATTTTTTATTAGTATCGATCCATTCAAAAAGGAGGAGAGAAGATGGCAGTAAACGAGCAGGAAGTCGAGCAGATCGTGAAGCAGATCTTGAACCAGATATCCGGAAACGGCTCTGGCGTACAGACGCCCTCTGCGGCAGGAAATGCCAAAGCAGGCACAGCGATCCCGGCCACAGCGCATGTCGCGATGCTGACAGAACTTGAGAAATTTGAAATAAAAGAATACCCTATGCCGCAGGTCGGCGATGATGATATACTGGTGAAAGTGGAGGGCTGCGGTGTCTGCGGAACAGATGCGCATGAATTCAAGCGCGATCCGTTTGGCCTGATCCCGGTAGCGCTCGGACATGAGGGAACCGGAGAGATCGTCAAAATGGGTAAGAACGTAAAGAAGGACAGTGCGGGCAAAGACCTTCGTCTGGGAGATAAGGTCGTAACCTGTATGATCTTTAAAGACGATCCGGAGATCACGATGTATGATCTGAATAAGCAGAACGTGGGCGCTGCGGATGTATATGGACTTCTGCCGGATGATGAGGTTCACCTGAACGGATGGTTTTCCGATTATATTCTGATCCGCGGAGGCTCCACCGTATTTAACGTAAGCGACCTGGATCTGGATTCCAGAATTTTGATCGAGCCATGTGCCGTATTGATTCATGCGGTGGAAAGAGCGAAGACAACCGGAATCTTACGTTTCAACAGCCGCGTTGTCGTTCAGGGATGCGGGCCGATCGGTCTGATTTGTATTGCAGTGCTGCGCACGCTTGGCATCGAGAACATTACGGCTGTGGACGGCAACCAGACAAGACTTGATTTTGCGAAGAAACTCGGCGCTTCCCATACGGTAAGTTTCAAAGACTTCCAGGGGATCGAGGCATTGACGGGAGCGGTAAAAGATTCTTTCGGGGGACATCTGGCAGATTTTGCGTTCCAGTGTACGGGTAATCCCATGGCGCATGCCAATATTTACAAGTTCATCCGCAACGGAGGCGGGCTTTGCGAACTTGGCTTTTTCGTAAATGGCGGGGACGCGACGATCAATCCGCACTTTGATCTGTGTTCGAAAGAGATCACGCTGGTAGGTTCCTGGGTTTATACGCTGAGAGACTACGCGACGACGTTTGATTTCTTAAAGAGAGCAAAGGGGATCGGCCTTCCGATGTCGGAGCTGATCACGCACAAATATCCGTTAGAGCAGATCAACGAAGCGCTCAAGACCAATCTTGCCATGACAGGACTGAAAATAGCGATTGTAAACAGATAGAAAGGATCAGAATCTTTTCAGGTCTGAGAAAGGAGCCGCATAAAAGATGGAAGGATTAACATCTCGTAACGAATCAGAAGCGGTAGGGCTGCTTGAAGTGTTTGGACTTGTATGTGCTTTCCTTGCCGCGGATGCCGGCTGCAAGGCTGCCGATGTCCGCCTGGAGGTATTTGACAAAAATAAGCCGGCCAATGCGGATTCTCTGCCGGTTCCGTTGCTTGTCACCGTGAAGTTCAGAGGCAGCATCGCCGACGTGGAGGAAGCTATGAGAGCGGCGGAGGCAGTCGCGCTTGCGAATACGGGAATTGTATCCAAACATATTATTGCAAGACCCACGCAGGATACGGAGAAAATGTTAAAAGTCAGTGCACTCGATAAAAACTGATCATAGATCAATAATATTTTATAAGAACAGATGTAATACATGTGTTTCAGATTAAGGAGGAAAAAAGTATGGCACAGGAAGCTTTGGGAATGGTAGAAACAAGAGGACTTACCGCAGCGATTGAGGCAGCGGATGCGATGACAAAAGCAGCGGAGGTAGTTCTGATCGGAACAGAAAAAATCGGTTCCGGACTCGTGACCGTTATGGTACGCGGTGACGTAGGCGCAGTAAAGGCTGCTGTAGAGGCAGGCACAAATGCGGCATCAAAATTAGGAGAACTCGTAGCGACTCATGTGATCCCGAGACCGCACAGTGATGTGGAGAAGATTCTTCCGAAATTTAAAGGTTAGTATTTTTAAAGGAGAAACGGCATGGGCAACGCATATGGATTCATAGAAATCACCGGAGTGGTGGCGGCGATGGATGCGCTGGACATTATGTGCAAGGCAGCGGATGTAACGCTGGCCACGTGGGAGCGTAAACTCGGCGGCAGACTCGTCACGCTGGTCATACAGGGTGAAGTGGCCGCAGTCATACAGGCGGTTGAAGCAGGTTCTACGCAGGCAATCAAGAAACCGGCGGCAACCGGCGTGCTTCCCAATCCGCATCCTGAGATCGTCAGGATGGTGGAGTTATCGGCAAGCCGTTTTAAAGGGAAAACGGAACCCTCTTCGGGCTCTAAAATGTTGGGTGAAGATCCGCCGGATTTTGTGCCCAAAGAAAAAGATGAAAAAGAAGGAAAAGAATAACAGGAGGAAATGATTATGGCACAGGAAGCATTGGGAATGGTAGAAACAAGAGGTCTTGTTGCGGCAATCGAGGCAGCGGACGCTATGTGTAAGGCTGCAAACGTAACTTTGATCGGAACAGAGAAAATCGGTTCCGGACTGGTAACCGTTATGGTACGCGGAGATGTAGGGGCTGTAAAGTCTTCCGTAGAGGCAGGCGCTAACAGCGCAGGTTCTCTTGGAGAACTGGTAGCGACTCACGTAATTCCGAGACCGCATAACGACGTAGAAATGATTTTACCCAAAGTACAGTAAAAATTGTTTCCGTTAAAAGATTCTGAGCACAAAACCGGGCAGGGTAAAAGGGCCCGGTGAAGGGCCGGAATGAGAAAGGCGTGGTTATGACGATGGACGGTTATCATGACGTAGAACAGATTACAAGGATGGTACTCCAGACGATCGAAAGTGCCAGAGGAGACGAAAAGCGGATGACAGTTCCGGTGGGCGTATCCGCAAGGCATATTCATCTGACGCAGGAAGACGTTGAGAAGCTGTTTGGAGCAGGCTATCAACTGACAAAGAAAAAAGAACTGATGGGCGGGCAGTTTGCGGCGAACGAGCAGTGTACGATCGTCGGTCTGAAACTCCGTGCGATTGAAAATGTACGGATTCTCGGTCCTGTCAGAAAAAAGTCACAGGTGGAGATCTCTGCTACGGATGCGCGCACACTGGGTGTGAACGCGCCGCTCCGCCAGTCGGGCGATACGGCAGGATCGGCGCCTGTAGCGCTTGTCGGACCCAAAGGGGTCGTATACTTAAATGAGGGATGCATTGTTGCGGCAAGGCATATCCATATGACGCCGGAAGAAGCGGCGTTGGTGTCCCTGCATGACGGAGATTATGTTTCCGTGCGCATGGGCAATGAAAGAGGCGCAGTACTTGACAATGTCAAGATACGTGTCGATGATTCCTTTTCTCTGGAAATGCATATCGATACGGATGAAGCCAATGCCTGTCAGGTAAGACAGGGTGATTTTGCGGCAATCATTCAGAAGATATAAACGTATTTGCGGAAAAATGCCGCAGGATGGGAGCATGATTATTTATGATAATAGGAAAAGTCGTGGGAAGCATATTCTCTACAAGAAAGAGCGAAAAGTTAGTAGGCAATAAGTTTATGATTGTGGAACCGGTGGAGGCAATGCGTGGAGGCGGGGAACGTCTGATCGCGATTGATATCATAGGAGCCGGGATCGGAGAGTACGTCATGGTGGCACAGGGCTCTGCAGCCAGGATCGGCTGCGATATGGCGGATGCGCCCGTTGACGCTGCGATCGTAGGGATTATTGATGAAGGACAGGATTGGAGTAAATGATCATGCTGCTAAATGAACTCAAAGACATAGCAAGAGAAAACGGCATAGTGGGAGCCGGCGGAGCCGGTTTCCCTTCTTATGCCAAGATGACGGACAAAGCGGATACCGTTATATTAAATTGTGTGGAATGTGAACCTCTGTTAAAACTCCATAAGCAGCTTCTTGCAGCAAATGCGGAAGAGATCGTACAGATGCTGGATGAGGTGCGGGAGAGCCTGGGGGCAGAGGACGCGGTGATTGGTATTAAGCATGAACATAAAAATACTATCCGGATTTTGAATGAGGTCATTGAAAACTACCCCAGGGTCAGAATTTGTGCCGTCCGTCCTACATATCCGATGGGGGATGAAGTGATCCTGATCTATGAGGCAACGGGACGGGTGATTAAACCGGGAGGAATCCCGATCGACGAACGCGTTGTGGTATACAATGCGGAGACAATGTATAATCTGTATCAGGCAGTACACAGGGACAGACCGGTTACCGACAAACTGGTATCCATCGTGGGAGAAGTCGAACATCCGGTTACAGTCCGCATTCCGCTTGGAACGACCGTAAAGGAAGCGGTTGCCCTTGCAGGAAGAATCAAGACGGAACATCCTGCCTATGTGATGGGCGGTCCGATGATGGGAAAGCCCGGAACAGAACGTACTCTTATTACAAAGACAACAAACGCAATTATCGTTTTACCGGAAGACCATAAAGTGGTAATGCGTATGAATAAAAACCTTACAATAGAAAGAAGACGTGCGGCGTCCTCCTGCTGTCAGTGCAGGACGTGCACGGAGATGTGTCCAAGACATGCGCTTGGACATCCGATCGAACCGCACCGGATCATGCGTGCGGTAGCCAGCCATGACACGACGGATTTGTCTGTTTATACGAATACGGCGTATTGCAGCAGCTGCGGTTTATGTGAAAATTATGCCTGCCCGCAGGGACTTTCGCCAAGAAGCGTGATTGCTGAATTCAAGAACGGCCTTCGGGCAGCAGGCATCCGCGGCGGAGAACCGACGATTTCACAGGTGGTATCCGACAGGGAATTCAGGAAAGTACCTGTGCAGAGATTAAAGGCAAAACTCGGATTGTCACAGTACGATATTCCGGCGCCGCTCATCGACGGCATACCGGAAATAAAATCTGTTAAGATCCCGTTGAGCCAGCATATCGGCGCACCTGCGAGACCCGTCGTATCGGAAAACGACGTCGTGACGAAAGGACACAAAATCGCGGAAGCCGCGGAAGGATTGAGCGTGGCGATCCACGCATCCATTGACGGCGTCGTAGAGAAAGTAAGTGACAGGGAAATTGTGATCCATAGGAAATAGGCGGAAAAAAACAGCATCAGAGAGGATAGGAAAATGGCCAAAGCGATTGGAATGGTAGAAATTACAACGGTATCAACAGGATATTCGGCCGCGGACGAGATGGCAAAGGCTGCAGACGTGGAAATTT
Organism: uncultured Lachnospiraceae bacterium; assembly: GCA_947577185.1. Taxonomy (GTDB): domain Bacteria; phylum Bacillota; class Clostridia; order Lachnospirales; family Lachnospiraceae; genus UBA3282. The sequence goes on from CANPUE010000016.1 coordinate 14,421, forward strand.
TGCAGGCGGAGGTAACCTGTCCGGGCAAGTTTGTGATCCTTGTTACAGGGGAACTCAGCGCGGTCCAGGCATCTGTAGACAGGGCGGAGCATAAGTACCAGGACAAAGTGATCGACACTTTTGTATTGGGAAATCCGCATGAGCAGATCTTTCCGGCAATCTATGGAACCGCACAGCCGGAGAAAATAGATGCGCTGGGCATTTTAGAGACATATGACGTTGCGGCGCTCATCGTGGCGGCGGACCTTGCGGCTAAGACGGCGGTTGTCGATCTGATTGAACTGCGGCTGGCAAAAGGAATGTGCGGCAAGAGCTACATGACGTTAACGGGCAGCGTATCCGCCGTACAGGCAGCGATTGACCGGGCGAAAAGCGAAGCAGGCGATAAGGGCATGTTCCTTGACAGTTCCGTGATCGCAAGACCTTCTGATAAACTGTTGGAACACATATTCTGAGGCAGGGAGGCAGAATATGTTAGCGGCAGAGAGAAGAAGTTTAATTTTGGAAAAGGTTCATGAAAATAAAACGGTTGTCGTGAGCGAACTGAGCAAAGAATTTGATGTTTCGGAGGAGACGATCAGACGGGATCTGGATAAGCTTGAGGAAGACGGTCATGTGATCAAAAGTTACGGCGGCGCTGTCATCAACGAAAAGAGCAGTATCGACCTTCCGTTTAATGTCAGATGGAAAGCGAATCCGAAGGGAAAGCAGAGGATTGCGGAACTGATCAGCAAAGAGATCGAAGACGGCGACCACATCATGCTGGACGCATCCACGACGGCAGTATTTATTGCCAAAAATATCAAGCAGAAAAGACATTTGACGGTGATTACCAACTCGATAGAAATCCTGCTGGAGCTTGCGGATGTTTCAGGATGGGACATCATAGTGACAGGCGGTCTGCTAAAAACCGGTTCCATGTCCATGATCGGCAAAAAAGCGCTGGACAGCCTCAGTTCTTATCATGTGGATAAAGCTTTTTTTTCCTGCAAGGGGATCGACAGAAAACAGGGAATTACCGACGGAAATGATGAGACCGGCGGCATGAAGCAGATCATGATCGAGGCGGCCGACAAGGTGTATCTGGCGGTTGATTCCAGTAAATTTGACAAGACGGCGTTTTCCAGAATCAGCGGCCTTTCCGGCGTCGATGTCGTCGTGACGGACAAAAAACCGGCGGCAGCATGGATGGAGACGTTTCAGGAGTTAAAAATAGAATGTATTTACAGAGAGTAAAGAGTGAGCGATAAATCTTTCAGGCACTGGTTTGAAAGGAAAGGCATTTACCCGGGCGCAATGACTCGCAGTAAACTGCTTTGACATGGAGGATTAGCAAGAAAGGAGCATGATTGTCAATGGATACTTATTATACCGAGCCAATCGGAAAAACAGAGCGGATTCCGAAACTGGCAGCGGATTTATTTGCCAGAATGCCGGAGATAGAAGCGGCGCGGGCGGAGCTGATCACGGAGTCATACCGGCAGACGGAGGGAGAGCCTATTGTAATGCGCAGGGCCAAAGCGTTTGCCCATATTTTAAAAAATATTCCGATCATCATAAGAGACGGGGAACTGATCGCCGGCAGTACGACGATTGCTCCGAGAGGGTGCCAGACGTATCCTGAGTTTTCTTACGAATGGCTGGAGGCAGAGTTTGATACGGTAGAGCACCGGGCAGCGGATCCGTTTTATATTTCCGAGGACACCAAAAAGAGATTAAAAGCAGCGAACGGCTATTGGAAAGGCAAGACGACGAGCGAGCTTGCATCTGCTTATATGGCACCGGAGACGCACCGTGCCATGGCTCATAATTTCTTTACGCCCGGCAATTATTTTTATAACGGCGTAGGGCATATCACGGTACAGTATGACAAAGTTTTGCGGATCGGCTTTGCGGGGATCAGAGCGGAAGCTGAGAAGGAGCTTGCATCCTGTCTGTTCGGGGATGAAGATTATGCGCGTAAGAGCAGATTTTTGGAAGCCGTGATTCTATCCTGTGACGCAGTTATCGGATATGCAAGGCGGTATGCGGCGCTGGCAAAGGAGATGGCCCAAAAAGAAAGCAATGACAGAAGAAAGAGTGAACTGCTCACGATTTCTGAAAACTGCAGTAAAGTGCCGGAACACGGTGCGGAAGGCTTCTGGGAAGCGTGTCAGTCTTTCTGGTTCGTGCAGCAGCTTTTGCAGCTTGAGTCCAGCGGACATTCCATCTCACCGGGCAGATTCGATCAATATATGTATCCATATTATGAAAAAGATTTAAACAGCGGAAAACTGACGAGAGAAGCGGCGCAGGAACTGATCGACTGTATCTGGGTGAAATTAAACGATCTGAATAAATGCCGCGATGAGGTGAGCGCGGAAGGCTTTGCGGGATATTCGCTTTTCCAGAACCTGATTGTGGGCGGCCAGACTGTGGAAGGGAAGGATGCGACAAACGATCTGTCGTTTATGTGTATCACGGCATCCAAACATGTATTTTTGCCGCAGCCCTCTTTGTCCATCCGTGTCTGGAACCGTTCTCCGCAGGCTTTGCTGCTGCATGCGGCGGATCTGACAAGGACAGGGATCGGCCTGCCTGCTTATTACAATGATGAAGTCATCATTCCGGCGCTGATCAACAGGGGATTATCCCTGGAAGACGCCAGGGACTACAATATCATCGGCTGTGTGGAACCGCAGAAATCGGGTAAAACGGAGGGCTGGCATGATGCGGCGTTCTTTAATATGTGCAGACCGCTTGAGATGGTATTTTCCAACGGCTATGATAACGGGGAGATTGCCAGCATCCAGACAGGGGATGTCGAGAGCTTTCAGACGTTTGAGGAATTTTACGATGCCTATAAGAAGCAGATGAATTATAATATTTCTCTGCTTGTCAATGCGGACAACGCGATTGATGTGGCACATGCGACACTGTGCCCGCTGCCTTTTGAATCCTGTATGGCAGATGACTGCATGAAGCGCGGAAAGAGCTTGCAGGAAGGCGGCGCCGTCTATAACTTTACCGGGCCGCAGGGCTTTGGGATTGCGAATGTCGCCGATTCCCTGTATACGGTGAAGAAGCTGGTATATGAAGAGAAAAAAGTGTCGATCGGCGAGTTAAAGAAAGCGCTGGAAATGAATTTTGGTCAGGGCTTCGATGCTATTACGGCCAGAGATATCGCGCTCCGGGTTGCCAGACAGCTCGAGGCAGAGGGCAAAACGGCGACAGCGGATATCATTGCCATGACGGTTCACAACGTACTGACGATGGAACTTCCGGCACAGGAAAAGGCGCGCTATGAACAGATCCGTGACCTGATTGACGAACTGCCCAAATTCGGAAACGATATTGATGAGGTGGACGCTCTTGCAAGAGACGCCGCCTATACTTATACAAAACCTTTAGAGACCTTTAGAAATCCGCGCGGCGGTATTTTCCAAGCGGGATTGTATCCGGTATCTGCCAATGTGCCGCTTGGTGCGCAGACGGGAGCCACACCGGATGGCAGACTCGCACACACGCCGGTTGCGGACGGTGTTTCCCCTTCTTCGGGCAAAGACACAAACGGCCCGACGGCGGCCTGCAATTCCGTAGCGCGTCTGGATCATGGCATCGCGAGCAACGGGACGCTGTTTAATATGAAGATGCACCCTACGGCGATGGCCGGCGAGAAAGGGTTAGAGAGTTTCGTTGCTTTGGTGCGCGGCTATTTTGACCAGAAAGGGATGCACATGCAGTTTAATGTCGTGGACAGACAGACACTTTTGGACGCGCAGAAACATCCGGAAAAATACAGCGGTCTCGTGGTAAGGGTGGCAGGTTATTCCGCTTTGTTTACCACCTTATCCAAGTCTCTGCAGGATGATATCATCCGCAGGACAGAACAGGCAGTGAACCGATAACAGGGGAAGAAGAGTTGAGAGGGAAACACAATGACATATAATGACGTGACTGGCAGGATTTTTGATATACAGAGATATTCCATTCATGACGGGATCGGTGTGCGGACAATCGTGTTTTTGAAAGGATGCGCCCTGCGGTGCAGATGGTGCTGTAATCCGGAGTCTCAGGAGTATGAGATACAGACGATGATGGTTAACGGAAAGCCTAAGGTAATCGGCAGGGATGTCACCGTAAAAGAAGTGATGGATGTCATTAAAAGGGATATGCCGTATTATGGCCGTTCGGACGGCGGCCTGACGCTGTCCGGCGGTGAGAGCCTGCTGCAGCCTGAATTTGCCGCGGCGCTATTGCAGGCGGCAAAAAACATCGGTATCAATACGGCGATCGAAAGCATGGGATATGCGAAGTTTGAAGTGATTGACAGGATTCTTCCCTGGCTGGATACGTATCTGATGGATATCAAGCATATGAATGCGGCCAAACATAAAGAATTTACGGGAAAAGAGAATACGCTGATGCTTGAAAATGCGAAAAAAATCGCAGAGAGCCGCATGTGTGAACTGATTATCCGCGTACCGGTAATACCAGGCTTTAATGATACGCAAGAAGAGATCCTGGAGATCGCTTCTTATGCGGATTCCCTGCCGGGAGTCAGCCAGATCCATTTATTGCCTTACCATAAATACGGAGAGGGCAAATATGAAGGACTTGGCAGACCTTATCTGATGGGAAATGCCCCCATGCTGCCGGAGGGAAGCATAGAGAAATGGAAGGAAGCGGTGGAGAAGCATACCGCGCTGTCCTGCCAGATCGGCGGCTGATTCATCGATTCGCTAGGTCCATCCGCCGTCTAATGTAATGACCTGACCTGTCAAATAAGCGGGGGCGCGCAGAAGATTTAAGATCATCTGTGCTGCCTCCGTTGGTTTTGCAATATAATCGCAGGGAATCTCCTGCCGCAGCAGTTCCATATCTTCCGCAGTCAGATGACGGTTCATATCTGTATCAATGACGCCGCAGGCAAGTGCGTTGACCTGAATGCCGGATGGCGCCAGTTCCTTTGCCAGTGCTTTCGTGAAACTGTTCACCGCCCCTTTCGAAGCGGAATAGGCGACCTCCATCGAAGCGCCGACATTTCCCCAGACAGAAGAAATATTGATGATCTTCCCGCTGTGCCTGCGCAGCATAAGAGGAACCGCAAGCCTGGCGGTATAAAAAACAGCGTCTACATTAGTTGACATAACTTTGCGCCAGTCAGAAAGAGACATTTCGCTCAGAAGTCCAACATAAGAAATCCCTGCGTTGTTGATCAGAACATCCAGATCCGGAATCTGCCGGAACAACGTTTCCACATCGTCCGCATTTCCCATATCCCCGACAAACGGCACACAGGAAATATGATATTTTTCGGAGAGCATGGCGGCATATTCAAAGAGGGCTTCTCCGGAGCGGATGCAGGTAAGATATAAATTGTATCCGTCGGCGGCCAGCGCAGCGGCGGTTTCTCTGCCGATTCCGCGCGAAGCGCCTGTGATCAATGCGTGTCTGGACATAGAGAACTCCTTTCCGGGAAATCAGTTTCAGGAATCTGTGAAACACCTGATTTTAAAATCGTTTCTACACGGTATTATACGCCTGTCCGGACGAATCGACAAGGATAAGATATGTTTCATTGCTTTTAGAGGGCGAAACGGATATACTATAGGTAGGGAGAACAGAGACAGGAATCCGGTGTATGAAAGGAGGCGCGGATATGGCGAGAACGGTCGGGATAGGGCATCAGGATTTTGAGAAAATCAGAACAAGGAATCTTTTTTATATCGACAAAACGAAACTGATAAAGGAATGGTGGGAGGCGGAGGATGATGTGACACTGATCACCCGCCCGCGCCGTTTTGGAAAAACGCTGAATATGAGTATGCTGGAAAAATTTTTTTCCAACAGGTATGCGGAGCGGGGAGATCTGTTTGAAGGACTTTTCATATGGGAAGATAAGCAGCCTGACGGGGAATATGGCTACCGGAAGATACAGGGGACCTATCCGGTGCTGTTTATCAGCTTTGCAGGGATCAAAGAAAGTACTTATACAGGCGCAAGGGAGAATATCTGCAGGACAATAGAGGAGCAGTATAATAAACATGACTATCTGCTCAGAGGGGATCTTCTCAACCAGAATGAGAAAGCGTTTTACCAGAAGGTGACTGCGAAGATGGAGGATCATGTCGCAGCGGTATCCCTCAGGTTTCTGTCAGATTTTCTTACCAGGTATTACGGAAAAAAGGTCATTATCCTGCTGGATGAATATGACACTCCGATGCAGGAAGCGTATGTAAACGGATACTGGAAGGAAATGGCGGCATTTATCCGCAGCCTGTTCAACTCCACGTTCAAGACAAACCCGTATCTGGAACGTGCAATCATGACGGGGATTACCAGAATCAGCAAAGAATCCATCTTTTCCGACCTGAACAATCTGAAAGTGGTGACGACGACTTCCGATAAATATGCGGACTGCTTTGGCTTTACGCAGAGGGAAGTGTTTTCAGCGCTGGAGGAGTTCGGACTGTCTGACTTAAAGCACAAGGTGAAGGACTGGTATGACGGATTTTCGTTCGGGAGCATCAAAGACATTTATAACCCATGGTCGATCATCAGTTTTCTTGATGAGAAAAAAGTAGGGGCTTATTGGGCGAATTCGAGCGCGAACAGTCTGGTGGAGAAACTTCTGCGGGAGGGAAAGGCGAATATCAAGAAAAGTTTTGAGGACCTGCTTGGCGGCGGGACGCTGCGTGTGGAAATTGATGAGCAGATCGTGTATGACCGGCTGTTTACGAAAAAAAACGCTGTGTGGAGTCTGCTGCTTGCGAGCGGGTATCTGAAAGTGGCTGGAAATACCTTTGAGGAAAAGACGGGGCGCGTATATTATGACCTGAAGCTGACGAATAAGGAAGTCCATATCATGTTCGAACATATGATACAGGACTGGTTTTCCGGGAGTGATCATTATAACGACTTTATCAGGGCAATGCTGTTGGACGATATCAAAGCGATGAACACGTACATGAACAAAGTCGCCTTAGAGACATTCAGCTATTTCGATACGGGAAAGAAGCCGTCAGAGGAGGAGCCGGAGCGGTTTTATCATGGTTTTGTGCTCGGACTGATGGTGGAACTGGCGGACAGATATGTGATCACCTCGAACCGAGAGAGCGGATTTGGCAGATATGATGTGGTACTGGAACCGCGAAACAAGACGGGAGCGGGGAATGAGGGCAGTGATCTGAATGCCGTGATCATTGAGTTCAAGGTGCAGGAAGAGGAAGAAAAAGATCTTGCCGATACGGTGCAGGAAGCACTGCGGCAGATCGAAGAAAAAAAATATCAGGCGGCGCTTACGGCAAAAGGGATTGCGGCGGAACGCATCCGCAAATATGGCTTTGCGTTTCACGGGAAAAAGGTATTGATCGGCAGGAGCGCCGCAGCGGTCAAAGGTCAGGAAATAAATGACGGCGTATGACAATGCCGTAAGGTGGGAATGAATACTGTGAATGGAGGTTTTTTTATGTATGATCTGATTATTATCGGTTCAGGCCCTGCGGGGCTTTCGGCAGCGGTCTATGCAAAAAGAGCGGGATTTAACGTGATCGTGCTCGAACAAAACCCGATGAGCGGCGGGCAGGTGTTAAACACCTATGAGGTGGACAATTATCTTGGCATGCCCGGCAGCAATGGTTTTGATATGGGTATGAAATTCAGAAAACATGCAGATGACATGGGTGTCATTTTCAAAACCGCACAGGTGAGCAGGCTGGACGCTGCCGGGGAACAAAAGAAAGTTGTGATACTGGAAAAGGGAAAGGAACAGATTTACGAGGCGCGGGCGGTCATTCTGGCAACAGGTGCTTCTCATGCGCTTTTGCAAGTGGAGGGCGAACAACGACTTGCCGGAAAGGGTGTTTCTTACTGTGCGACCTGTGACGGCGCTTTTTTTAAAGACAAAACCGTGGCGGTTGTGGGCGGCGGGGATGTTGCGGTGGAAGATGCGGTTTTCCTCGCAAGGATGTGCGGGAAGGTTTATCTGATCCACAGAAGAGACAGCCTGCGGGCGGCGAAGTCACTGCAGGATAAACTTTTTGCATGTGCTAATGTGGAAGTTATATGGGACAGCATCGTAGAAGAAATCTGCGGACAGGAGCAGGTGGAAGCGGTGAAACTGCATCATTTAAAAGAAGATTCCCGGAGAGAACTGGAAGTAGACGGTGTCTTTATCGCGGTGGGTCTGCATCCGAATACAGAGACATTCAGGGAGAATGTGCCGTGTGACGAGAAGGGGTATGTGATCGCGGGAGAAGACTGTGTGACGCAGACAGAAGGAATTTTTGCGGCAGGGGATATGCGTACAAAACCGCTCAGACAGATCGTTACGGCGGTCTCAGACGGTGCAAACGCGGTATATAGTGTGGAACGGTATTTTATGGAACATTGATTTTTAAATTTTTGTAATATCCCTCTTTATTTCATAATTTGTAATAATTACTGGTTTTTGAAAAAATGCACAAGAAATAGTGGAACAAAATGAATATTTAGGTATATGATGTGGTTGACAATTGCCTCCATTGGTGTTATATTATTTCAAGGATGTAACAAATTTGTAACAAATGAAACAATTTGAAATAATTTATAGTAGATGACCATGATAACAAATGAGATGATTTAATCAATGGAGGTTCATATGAGACATGAAAGCGTGAGAGTAGCAGCTTGTGCATTAGCAGCAATGATCACATTTTCTGAAATGGGATTGTCGGTAAGCGCTTCCGGCAGCGGGCTGGCTTCCGTATTGCCCTCGGCAGGCGTTGATTACTCTTTAGATTCAGAACATTCCACTTCCCTTTCCGAGATGAAAGAAGAAGTAGAACGGGAAGCGAGCAGTGATCTGACAGCATCCAACGCAGAGATCGCTCTGAAAGGCAAAGGAGAGATCCCGGTTGGCGGAATGCTCGAGAACAGTTCGCAGTCTACCATATCAGATAAAAAGATTGAAAGAACGGTAGTTGTCAGTGAAGGCTATACAAGAGATTTAAGAGAGGCCTCCAATACAGCCAGACTCAAAAAAGAGGAAGAAGGCTTTAAGAGCCTCGTAATCGCAAGAGTCAGCAATTATGTAAATGTCCGTGATATACCGAGCGAGGAAGGTTCTGTTGTCGGTAAACTCTATGACAAATCAGTCGGTACTTTCATAGAGGAGACTGACGGATGGTACAAGATCAGTTCCGGTTCCGTGGAAGGGTATGTAAAAGCGGAATTTTGTGTGACGGGAAATGATGCGGTTGAACTTGCAAAAGCAGTGGGAACCAGGATCGCGACCGTAACGACGACGACTTTATATGTGCGGGAGCAGCCGAGCACGGATTCTTCGGTACTCGGCATGGTGCCGATCGAGGATGAACTGATCGTCAACGAGGAGTTGGACGGATGGGTGAAAGTTAACATCGAGGAAGGCGACGGTTATGTGTCAACTGACTATGTTGTCCTTTCCACCGAGTTTGTAAAAGCAGAATCCATCGCAGAAGAAGAAGCCAGACTGGCAAAAGAAAGAGCAGCCATGGCAGCGGCGCAGGAAGCGGCAGCGAAGAAAGCAAAAGAAAGAAAATCTTCTTCCGCACCTTCTTCCGAAAGCAGTTCTTCTGAAGGAACCGTTACTTATGCACCGCCGAGCGGGAGTGCGTCCGGTCAGGCAGTCGTTGATTTTGCAATGCAGTTTGTAGGCAATCCTTATGTATACGGCGGAAGCAGTCTGACAAACGGAACGGACTGTTCAGGATTTGTTATGAGCGTTTACAATAACTTTGGTGTCAGTCTGCCGCATTCTTCCGCAGCGGACAGAAATGTGGGAGCTACCGTAAACGGTATTGAAAACGCACAGCCGGGCGATATCATCTGCTACTCAGGACACGTAGGAATCTATGCAGGAAACGGCCAGATTGTCCATGCATCTACCTCCAAGACAGGTATTATTGTTTCCAATGCAACATATCGTTCGATCCTTTCCATCAGAAGAATCTTCTAAAGAATCTTTTGGCAGGATCAGGAGAAAACACAACAGTAATAAATGAGAAAATATAAAGTAATTGAAAAAGAACATTTCCAGACAGGAGATGTTCTTTTTTTGCCGCGGAAAATGTATTGCTCCAGAGGCTGAAAAGGAGGCAGACAGTTCCAAAATTGTACAAAATATACAAAAAAACAGGAGAGGTAAAAAAAAGAAACGTCTTTTACAGACTGTGAAAAATTTAGTTATCCACATTTTAAAAGCACGCAAGTATGGAAAAATGGAATTATACACTGAATTATCCACATTATCCACTGGTATAAATACCGTTTACATAGGAAATTTTATGGAAACTATAGGAACAGATGTTTTGTGAATTTGTCATAAATTAGAGCGTTTTGGCAGGCTCTAAGAAAAAGAAACGCATTCCTTTTTCCGCTGTTGCAACAAACAGGAAAAACATGGTATAATAAATTCAGGCTGTAACTGCAGAGGTACAAAAACTGCGAAGCGGCTCTTGCGGGCGGCATGTTGGACAGCCATATAACTATCCAAGGAATGGAGGAATGTTACTATGAAATTTATTATTAGCGGGAAAAACATTGAAGTCACAGAGGGTTTGAGAACGGCGGTTCAGGATAAAATCGGCAAGCTGGAAAAGTATTTTACGGAAGAGACTGAGGTGCACGTTACCTTGAGTGTTGAAAAAGACAGGCAGAAAATCGAAGTAACGATTCCGATGAAAGGAAACATCATCCGTTCCGAACAGGTCAGCAGTGATATGTATGTTTCGATCGATCTGGTAGAGGAGATCATAGAAAGACAGTTAAAGAAATATAAGACCAAACTGACGGACAGGCAGCAGGCGGCGGGATTTTTCAAACAGGAATATCTGGAAAAAGATTTCATGGACGAGGAAGAAGTTCAGATCATGCGTACCAAGAAATTCGACATCAAACCGATGTACCCGGAAGATGCCTGTGTACAGATGGAACTGCTTGGACATAGCTTTTTTGTATTCTGCAATGCGGAAACGGATCAGGTGAATGTCGTATACAAAAGAAAAGGGAATACTTATGGCCTGATTGAACCGGAGAACTAAAGTCAATAAACATTTACACCCTGTCATATCTGGCAGGGTGATGTTATGTGTGAGGTTTTTATGTTGATACTGTCTGTAGTGAATATCACCGCGTTTTTCCTTGGCATGCTGCTGCTTTCTTACCGGTGGAAGGAAAGCCTGGTGGAAGTATTTCCGGCCGGGACCTGCATGCTCGTGCTGACTCTTTATATTCTGGCATTTTTTCGGCATTTGAGCCTGATCGATGCGATTTCCGTTCTGTTCGTGCTGGCCTTTCTGATATGGCTGGCAAAAAGCGGACGGGAGAAAAGAGCAGAATTTGGAAAATCATGTCTGGAAAATGTGACGCAGACATCATTTATAATTGCGCTGTTGTTGCTGGCAATAGTGATTCCGGCTGTTTCCCAGAAAGTGGTTACCTGGTGGGATGATATTAATTTCTGGGCGACGGATGTGAAATCACTTTATTATCTGGATGGCTTTGCCGCAAAGTACGGAAATGCGGCGCCGCAATTTGGGGACTATCCGCCGGGGGCGCAGCTGATGAAGTGGTGGTTCCTGCATTTGGACCAGAGAACATTCCGGGAAGGACTGGCGTTTGCTGGATATTATGCTATGAATCTGATTTTTATGCTGCCGCTGCTTAGGCGCATAAAAGGCAGAAATGTCTTTCTCATGTTATGCATGGCGGCGGCGTTGTGGCTGCTTCCCAGCATCGCAGAGGTCTATGGGTATGATGGATTCTGTGCGGACCTCACGATGGCCTGCATTTACGGCGGATTTTTGTTTGCCGTGACGGATAGAGAGGGGAAAACGGAGCGATCCTATTATGTGCGGATCTGTCTGTATCTGAGTGTGCTGGTGCTTGTTAAGTCCGTCGGTTTTATCTGGGCGCTTTTTGGCCTGGTATTTTTTGGATGTTACCAGTGGACAGCGCTTAAAAAGGAGCGGACAGAGAGAAAAAAGGCAGTTTGGAAGAGTCTGGCAGTCTGCGCTGCGCCGCTCATAACGGGAGGGAGCTGGATGCTTTTTTGCCTGCTCATGCGCCGCGTTACACGGACCACGACGACTGCGGTCAAATATATGACTACAGATGAATATGGAATTTCCGGTCATACGGGTGACTATGCCAGAGCGTTTCTGGAAGCATTCGTGAGTCTGCCGCTGCATAAGGAAAAGAGTCTGGCGGTCGATCTGTCACCGCTGGGATTTTATTTGTGCATTTGCCTGCTTGTGATATTTTTATTCCATAAGAATATTATGCCGAAAAAAACGGGAAGACTCGTGTTGTGGTTTAGTATTGTGAGCGGCGCGCTTTTTTACGGTGTGATCTTTTTGGCACATATCACAATTTTTGCCACAGAAACACAATACCTGGAAGCATCAGGCATGATTTCGTCCATAGAACGCTACGGGGCGCCATTTACGATTGGAACGCTGCTCTTTCTGGCCAATATCTGGATGAATTATGGGGAAACTCTTTTTGAGAAGAGAAAAAGCCGTTTTGTGAGACAATATGGAACCTGCCTGGGACTGCTTGTGTTTGTGGCATTGACAGCAGGATACCGCACAGGGTATCATGGGCTTATCGGATACCGGACGGAAGTACAGGCGGCGTTATCGCAGCGGGCGGGGATGATCGACGAAGATTCCGCCGCGTTTCTAAAAGCGCTTGCGCCGTTAGGAACACAGCACAGTACAAGAGTGTGTTGCATTCAGCGTGACGATACGCCGCGCTGGGTGAAAAACAGCTATACGAATCTTGAAGCTTCGCCGCTGTCGGTTGTCTACAAGAGTGTCAATCTGAATGATGCAGTGACAGACTGGATGGTTCAGGAGATCCGGGATTCTCATGCGTCTTATCTCTACGTGGAACAGACGGATGCGGACGCGGCCAGTGTTTTTGATGCGATAACAGACATCGGCCGGTTTTCCTGCGGGACATTGTACCATATAGTGGATGACGCGGAAGGGATGCGGCTTGTGGAAGTTGGACAGGCGGAGGGCCGCACGGACAAGAACTGGCAATTGCTTCAATAAATAAGAATAAGGAGAACTGACGCCTTATGCCTGCATATCAAGAAATACCGGTCATCATTCCGGCGTATGAACCGGATGAAAAACTGATCGTACTGATTAAAAAACTGAAAGAATCCGGCATTGCCAACATTATACTCGTAGACGACGGCAGCGGAGCCGGATACCAGGGGCTGTTTGGACAGGCACAGGAGATTGAAGACTGCGTTGTCCTGCATCATGCGGTAAACCTGGGAAAAGGAAGGGCGTTAAAGACGGCGTTTAATCATTGCCTGCTGATGTTCCCGGATCTTATCGGCTGTGTCACGGCTGACTCGGACGGACAGCATACACCGCATGATATTCTGGAATGCATGAAAAAACTATGGGATAACAGAGAGGCTCTGATTCTGGGATGCCGCAGTTTTGACGGGCGGGATGTGCCGCTCCGTTCCAGTTTTGGCAATAAATGTACGAGAAAGGTTTTTTCATATCTGGTCGGAATTTCCATTTCCGATACACAGACAGGGCTTCGGGCGATCCCTGCTTCCTTTATGAAAATACTGATGAATGTCAAAGGAGAGCGTTTTGAATACGAGACCAATATGCTTGTGGAGACAAAGAATCTGGACATTCCGATCATCGAGGTTCCGGTGGACACCATTTATCTGGAAGAGAATAAAACGAGTCATTTTCATCCCATCAAAGACTCAGTCCGTATTTATATGATATTTTGCAGGTTCTTGTTTTCTTCCCTTTCCTCCAGCGTGCTCGATTTGCTGCTCTTTGGCTTTTTTTGCGGGATCTTGCAGAATGCGCCCGGCTTTTGGGGTAAATTCTCCTATATTGTCGCGGCGACAGTACTGGCGAGAATCATTTCTGCAGTTTATAATTTTTTGTTGAATTATAAGGTTGTTTTCCACAGCAGCGAGAACATGGCGGCTACCGCTGTGAAGTATTGTCTGCTGGCGCTCGTCCAGATGTTTTGCAGTGCATTTTTGGTCGATCTGCTTTATGGCATGACGGGAGGCTATGAGGTGGCTGTCAAAATACCTGTTGATGTGCTATTGTTTTTTTTAAGCTTTGTCATACAAAGAGAATTCGTATACCGGAAAAAAGAGAGACCTGTGGGCTGACATAACCCGCAGGTTTTTTTCATAAACATAATGTGAAGAAGGCCCGAAGGCGGATATTCATGCCGGGACGCGCTGACAGGCGGTCCGATGAATCTGTGCCTTATGAGAGGAACGGGAAATCTATGAGGAAAGTCAAGTGGGGGATTCAGATCGAACTGGTGCTGCTGGCGGCAGTGGGATGCGTCTGTCTGCTGCGGAGAATCCAAACGGATACAGGGCCGGCTGATCTGGCCATAGAAGAGAGCGGAGAAAACAAAGAGGCAATCGAAGTGTCAACAGACGGAGGTTTTATTAAATGGGTGGACTTTAATGTAACCTGTGAGGCGATGAGTAAGGCTTACGAGCTGGATGTGGCATCCAGGCAGGAAAAGAACCGCGTCAATTGGATTGAACTGCTCGCTTACACAGGAGCGCGTCACGGGGGAAAATTTGACAAAAACTGTGTGGCGGAATTGCAGCAGATCGGGGAAAAGCTGCAGTCGGGTGAGACTACAATGCGCAAGCTGACAAAAGACATGGAATATTATGACTATTATGAAGAAGCCTATCGCGCGGTGCTGGATGGCATGGTAGGAGAGTATTCTCTGGAAGTGCCTAAGGGAGATTCCGGTGAAACGGAATGGAAAGATTATTATGGCCTGAAAGCGTTCTCTCCGATTGCAAAAGGGTTTGAATACAGTCATTATGATGATTTTGGATCATCGCGAAGTTATGGGTATGCGAGACCGCATCTGGGCCACGATATGATGGGGCAGATCGGCACGCCGATAAGAATAAAATATAGAATCTGCGCATTAAAACAGGATGCGCAGACTATTTTCATCTAAAATGCATTTTCTGATGATCTTACGGATCAGTTCGTTTTTGGCCGAATATTCGATGTGATCAAAATGATCCAACAGATAGCAAATGCCGTCATAAATTTCATTTTCTGTTTCCTGAAGAGACCTGGCTTCATTCTCCCGCAGTGCGGCCTGCCGCAGATTCCCTTCAAGGATTTTCTTCTGCTGATCCAATTCTTCTATCTTTTTAACGATATAAGACGCTGCGGAAGATTCCATTGCGCTCATAAGGGTTGTAGTCAGGTTGTTGATGGATGTCTGGATCTGCTTCAACTCTTCTTTTATGGAGGACGTGCTTTGCAGGGAGCCTGTTTCGACGTCGCAACGGAGTTTGAAACCGTCCGGATTAAAGCGAATCCTGCGGAGCTGCTTTAAAAAGGATTCTTCTACTTTTTCCGTCCGGACATAACCGGAGTTACATTTCGTTTTGCCCTGTCTTGCCATATCTGTGCAATAATAATAAGAAAACGGAATCCCATTTTTGGTATAAGTCCGCACATCCATGCGGGCGCCGCATCTGCAGTGTATGACACCTTTTAGAATGCCGTATTCGTGTTTGGCTGTCCGAATCATCTTGTTGATGCCAAGACGGTTCTGGGCAGTGATCCAGTCGGCGGCAGGTATTACATAATCGTGTATGCCTACCGCAATAGTCCAGGAAGCTTTCTCCTGTTTTCTCTGGGACTGCCGGCCGGATTTGGTCTTTCCGTAGCCGATCAGCCCCTTCGTGCCGTCAAAAAGTCCGGGATCGGGGAGTGCGCATCCTAAATCCTGAAAATAATAATAGGCCTCTATACTGTTCTGACAGTATACAGGATTCGTTATGATATTATAGATCTGTGATGTATTGAGAAATTTTCCTGACTGACTCCTGATTCCATTGTCACGGCAGTAACGTTCTGCCCTGGTGATGGGATAGCCTTGCAGAATAAGCCCGTAGAGCGATTTTACAAGCCAGATGGTATTTTCATCCACGACAAGGTAGGAATGCTCCTTATCGCCCACCTGACGGCGCACAGAGGTCATTCCTGTAGGAAGTTTCCCGCCGGTCCATTTCCCGGATGCGCCGAGAGCCTGCATGTTATCCGTGACACGCTCAGAGGTGTTCTCACGCTCAAGCTGTGCGAATGCGGCCAGAATATACATGACGGTGCGTCCCATCGGGGTTGTCG
Source organism: uncultured Lachnospiraceae bacterium (assembly GCA_947577185.1). GTDB lineage: Bacteria > Bacillota > Clostridia > Lachnospirales > Lachnospiraceae > UBA3282. The sequence goes on from CANPUE010000016.1 coordinate 30,608, forward strand.
TATCAAACGATTCTTTGACAGACACAAACGATACATTGTGCTGCTGGAAGATGTCATACATGGCGGAAAATTCCTGCACGTTACGGCTGATCCGATCTAGCTTGTAGACCATGACGACATCAAGGAGATTGTTTTTGACATCGGCCATCAATTCCTGAAAGCCGGGACGGTTCATGTTCTTGCCTGAAAATCCTTCGTCTTTGTCGTAGACTTTAAATTCCATGTCTTTGTCTTTAAAAATGATTCCGGCATAGTCTTTGCACATCTGTACCTGTACATTGACAGAATCGCTGTTGTCGCGGTATACGGATTTGCGGGGGTAGATTCCGATTGTGAACATGAGGCGGCCTCCTGTGATTTTACAGTGTTGTAAGAATTGATTATTAAAACATTGCAAATAACTGGATTAAATAATTACCGTTAATGTCTGTTTCATCTCTATCTAATCGTCTTTTACCGAAAATCTTAAAATTGCATTTTTTATAAAATGCTAATAGTTTTTCATTATTTTCGCATTCAAGATACATAAATCTGCCGCCAATTTCTTTTTGAATTTTATGTATTTTATTTACTGCCATTTGAAGCAAATCAGTTCCTGATATTAAAGTATCGTTTCCGGTAGTAAAGTTCTTTCCCAGTTGGGCAATTAATGGAGCGGATATGGTGTATTCATTTTTTGAGGGATCATACATTCCCTGATTTCGGAGTTTTTTTGCTTCTACATTGCTTAATACTGATTTATCTACAGTAATAACTTTAGATGTAATGGTATAATATCCAACCCATTCACGATTTTTTCGTCCTCTGTTTGCCAGAAAACCAAGTGTGTTTTTGCTAATGTTCTTTTTGAAAACTCAATCGCTTTGTATTTTATAAAATTTTCAATATCCTTATTAAGTGGACACGAAAAAGAAGAGAGAATGGACTTTGTCTCATCCTCTCCTAATTGATCCAGTATATCACTTAAATTCATCTCTATAAAATGTGTTTTGATAAACTTTTGTTCCATGTCATATGCTTTTACCAAAGAATTCTTTGATTTTATCTCCTGTAAGTTCTTTGTGTTCACGCGTTATTTGTATTGGTTTGTATTTACTATGTTCGACCTGGTCTAAAGCGGAAACAAATGAATGGGCAAGCTGTTTATCCCTTATTGTAATATCTTTTAAGATGCTTTTAGTTGCCATACATACCACCCTCCCTAAATACATCTGTGCATTTACTAAATATATTTATTACCTAATAGTAATTATATATGTAATTTCATTATAGCTAAAAATAGTAAAAATGCAATGCGATTACAAATGTTTTTTTCATAAATTACAAAAACTTGTAAAAAATTACAAAATATTGTATATTTTGAAAAATTATTATGATGAGGTATTACGAAATTACGTGTAGATAATATAACTTCTGTAAAAAAATCTTTGAAAGTATTCTCGTTACTATTGGGATTCTTCTTTTGAGCCATGTGGACATTGTCATCTTTTTGTGAACCTAATATAATCCGGCTGTCAGTAATGAGATTAATTCATCATGTGTTTTAAAAGTTTTATCCAATGTGTATTCTCCTTTGTAAATAAAAAGACCCCGGGCCCGAAGGACACCGGAGTACGTTCCGAAATATTATATGCAAAGTATAAAGGATTATTACCACATACCAATATAAGAACATACGATATCCTATCATAATCCAATCGGAATGTCAATATATTTTTTGAGTTTCTTTGTTCAAGTTTCTTTGTTGACATTTACATAAAATGACTTTGCCCATATATTATTGCCGCTGTTTATTCCGGCCTTATTCTGTCGAAGAAGGGCCTTCCTTGCTATTAACCGGTTTTTTCATATTATCTTCGGGTTCGACAGACAGCATTTTTGGCGCTTGCGCTTAGGATATCATTTGTGGTATTACTTTGTCACCATTTAAGATTGCAGAAACTATTTCCGGAGTTTTTATGTCAGGCTGAATAACACCAAAAATATATTTGGCTAAAGTTTACACCAGTTCAAATACTCCTAACGATGGCTCAAAGTATATAGCATAGTTATCAATTGTGGCATATGTTCCATATTTGCTTTTATAATATTGGAGAGCCTCAAGTAAAAATTCTTCCGTGACTTCTAAGTAGTCGGCGGTATCATGCAAAGAATAGCATCCATGTTTGAAAGAATTTACAATCCCATTTAACCCGATCAGCCGGTTGTATGCCCAGACGCGTGCTCGGAGTTCCTGTTTTCGATTCGATATGGCCGCCTGACTGATAATGTTTCCGGTCGTTGTGTGATAGTGGCCTAATTCCTCTGCTAATATGCAGGCCCGCTTGCGGCAGGACTGGATTTTTTTGTTTATCCCTATAACATTTCCGTTGATCAGTCCGTCAGCTTTAGACTTAAAGTCTGCATTTTCTATTACATAAACATCGCTTGAGGTACTTTCTTCCAATAAATCTTCATACTTCACTTTAATTCCTCCAATATGACATAAAATATATGTATATTAATCCGGTTTTTTCAGGTTCAGAAGGTCTTCCTGCATTTTTTCAAGTTCGCCGGGTTCGGATTCATAGTCGTTGTGGGCGGCTTTGATTTCAAACGTATATCTGGGCAGATGGGTAAGCTCCTCTACGCGTTTTTCTGCTTCGCGCTTTCCGATATCATTCAGTTGGTTGTAATACTGAATGATTGCAGGAAGTTTTTGAGCCGGCAGTTCCATAATATCAGATTTGCCAATAATCCATGACGGATTAACATTTAGCGCAGCTGCTATTGATTCTACCACTGGAATTTTAATAGCATTAATTTTTCCGTTTTCATAGCGCTGCACTGTTGATTTTGTTACGCCTACTTTTTTAGCAATATCATCAAGAGTAGCGTTTCTTAAATCTCGTGCATATTTTATTCTACCGCCTATTTCGATATTAGTCACATTAATCACCTCGTCCTTGAGTAAATTATATTACATAAAATTGCACAATGCAATATTTAAATTAATAAAAATAAAAAAAAGTTGCACAGGGCTATTGACATGCGTGTTGCATAGTGCTACTATCGAAAAAGGAAGGGAGGTATCAATTTGATTAACACGAATAAAATCAAAGGGCGAATGGCGGAGTTGCAAATGACTCAGAAGGATATTGCTAATTCATTAGGATTGGCTCAATCTACGGTTAATCAGAAAATAAACAATGTTCGTCCTATGGACTTAGATGAGGCTGAAAAGCTTTCAGATTTGCTGCATATTCAGTCAAAAGAGTTTGAAACTTATTTTTTTTATAAGGAAAGTTGCGCAGTGCAAATATGTGCGGAAAGGGTAAGAAGTAATGAGTGAAACGAAAACAGAACCTGGCGTGAGTTTAAGGCAGTTCGGCACCGGGTGTCGGCCGGGCGAAGCAAAGGAGTAAGAAAGGGACAGCATGATACGCAAGTGTTGGAAGTACTGTTTCACATTCATCAGCGAAATTTCGGGAGAACAGACAGAAAATACTGCTTTCAGTCAAGTTGTACAACCAGTCGCGCATAAAAGATTAACAGGGGGTGCTGTCTATGGCGAGAAAAAAAGATCAGGAAATTGAATGTACGGTTGAATTTTCGGAAGGTGCGATCGACCGGATTACGGATGCCTTTGTTGATCTGTACTATCAGATAGAAAGAGGTATTTATAAAGGCCCGAAACGACCGAAGAACCGACAGGAGGAAACCGCATAAGCGGTTTCAAAAAGGACAGGCTGATGAAAAAATGTTTATCTATGATGACGAGTACGATATCTGCCCGTAATATGTGATGGTGCTCACAGAACAGGAGTCATCCGGTTACGTCAGGTCGGAAGATGATTAAAGTTTTATATAGTTTAAAGGGATTTGCAATAATAATCTATTTGAACCAGCGGGCATCCAGGCGGCAGAGGTTATTGTTGTGAATGCATTCCCTCTATTTCCGCGTTATGGACAGATCGGCTCGGATGGTCTCATAATGCAGGCGCTGGAAATGTTGGCAGCGTGTGTTTAACGTGAGCTGTCAGTTTTTCCTGAATATCATTATCATCCAACTAAAGGAGAATAAATATGGCACGTTTGAAACAGGACGGATTGCAATATTTTTCCTTTGACACAGATTTTTTTTCGGACAAGCGGATAAAACGATTACATACCATGTATGGGAATGGCAGCATTGTTTTTTACATTTATCTCCTGACAGAAATCTACAGGAATGGATATTACATGAAGTGGGATGAAGACAGTTTATATGACGCAATGGCGTTTAATCTCACGGAAGGGTTCATAGAGCAGGTGATGTTATTCTTTACCAAGAGAGAGCTTATTGTAAAAATCGAAATAGAGGCCTCGAATGGTCCGGACACTGTCATCACTTCGCCAGGAATACAAAGACGATACCAGAAAGCGGTTAAAAGTCTGAAAAGAGATGTGTATGTTGACGCAGATATATGGCTTTTAGAAGAGGAAGAAACCGCTTCCTTTATTAAAGTTATCGAAAATAAAGTAATATCCGAGAAAAAAGAAAATAAATCTGTGAAAAAAGAAAATAAATCCGGGAAAAAAGCAGCAAATGAAAGAAATGATATAAAAGAAAATATAAAAAATACTGCATATTTTTGTGCAGAGCCGGAAAAATGGGACACTGCGCCGCCAGTCATATCGATAACCCTGAATGACAAGACTCCGTATCCAGTGTATCAGACAGATATTGATGGATGGAGAGAACTGTATCCGGCTGTGGATATTCTACAGGAGTTGAGGAAAATGAAAGGCTGGTGCGACAGTAACCCGGCCAAAAGAAAGACGAAGCGGGGGATCAGTAAATTTATTAATGGCTGGCTGGCCAGAACGCAGGATAGAGGAGGTGGGCGGAGTGGATGCTCTGGAAGAGATGATGCAAAGGATGTCAGAGATACATACGCTGAAGAGTTTGAGCGGATGCTCAATGAGTCGTGACATATGCCCCGTCTGTAAAGGCACAGGATGGGAGATGGTCATAGAGGGCGGGAATGAGGTTTACAGGGAATGCAGATGCGGACTCCGCCAGAAACAGATTATGGACAGCAGGCTGTCGTTTGCAAATATTCCTGAAATCTTTAAAGAGATGCGGATACAGTCTTTTGATGCAACAGCGTATGAAGATGCAGGGAATCGGAATAAGGCGGCAAATGTAATTAAGGCAGTTGAATACTGGATGAATAATTTTGACCAGATGCAGGATCGCGGCATAGGAATGTATCTGTATTCGTCCGTGAAGGGAAGCGGTAAGACCCGGATGGCGGTCAGCGTCGCGAATGAACTGATGCACAGGAGGAAAATACGGGTCAAATTTGCCACGTCACTGCAGATCCTGAGCGAGATCAAAGCCAGCTGGGATAAACGGAACCGGGAGAATGGTGAAAGTGAAAACAAACTGCTTGAACATTTATCGCAGACGGCTGTTCTGATCATTGATGATTTTGGAACAGAAGCTCCAAGAGACTGGATAGGAGAGCGTTTTTACCAGATCATTAATAATCGTTATGCAGACAGAAAAATCACTGTTTTTACAAGTAATTTCAGCCTTGACAAGTTACAGTATGATGAGCGTATCACAAACCGGATCATGGAGAGATCGTATCAGATTCCGTTTCCGGAAGAGAGTGTGAGGGAAATTGCTGCAAGAAAGAATATGAGAGAACTGATAGATGGAATGAAAGGAAAACAGTAACAATGAAATCTGGTAAAAGTCAGCTTCATTAGATGTTGAAAATAGCAGCTGAGCAGATGGAGCATGTTACCCCTGATATGACGGTTAAAAAATTCGGGAGATGAAACGGGATACGGAGGCAGATTTTGGAGAAGTCAAAAAGACGGTTAAAAATGGAAGCAATGGGGCTCGAACCCATGGCCTCCCGCTAGTCAGGCGAGCGCTCATCCCAGCTGAGCTATGCTTCCATTGATATCATTATAGCACGAAAAATAAAAAAAGCAATTCTTATTGCGTCCCTTATAAGGCGATAGCACAATGACGGAAAATGAATCGATTAAAGTAGCTGCACTTGTAGGGAAGCGACAATTATTTCCGTTTTAGAACAGTGCTGATCAATTGTATGATATGGGAATGTTGGGAGACGAGGGAAAGGCAGCAGGCATAAAACAAAGAAGAAGGGAGAAAGGTGCATTGACGAAAAAATTGCTGGAAGAATATAAAAGTAAGAAAGCGGAAATACATGAACTGGAACAAGGATTGCTGCATTTAAATGATAATAATGCCATGATGATATCTGATACGATCCTTAATTACAACAGCGGTTATCCGGTTCCAGAGAGTGTGACAGGCGTAGATTGGGACAAGGTGTATAGAACAGAAAGCATTTATAAAAAGAAGATAGAGACCCTTTCTAGGGAATGCGCAGAGGTCGAAGAATTTATCGAGTCCATTTCTGACAGCATTACAAGGAGGATTTTTAGGATGTATTATGTAAATGGCTTATCACAGAGTGCAATAGCAAGGCGGGTGCATATGTCACAGACAGCGGTAAGTAAAAAAATTTCCCATTTTTTTAAAATGGAATAAAAGTAATAAAAAAGTGTGATATAATTAATCATGAAGAGGTGTCAAAGTTGATATGTTCCACCTCTCGCAAATAAAAATGCTATGCTTTATAGTGCCAGCAGGCAAAAAGCAGCAGTAAGTCCATGAGAACGAAGAAAGAATCCCCGAACCATGTGGTAACACAGGCCGGGGATTCTTCTTTGCTTTATACCGGCTAATGTGAATGGGGTGTTAATACAGATGGAAATATGCCTGCTTACATCCCGGTAAAAAATATGGTAGCTGCCGGAAAAAATCCGGAGGTTATAAAAAACAAAAATAAAATACAGGAGGTATGGAGAAGAGTATGACACCAGATGAACTAAAGGCGAATCACCTGGAATTATATTCACAGATCAGGAGTGATTTGGTGGAAGAGGTGAAAGCCAAACAGCAGGAAAATGTTAAGAAAGTTTAGAAGCAGAGCGGACACGAATGAAAGAAATCGACGATATTGCCTGCAAGATTGCAGACAGGCGGTCTGCCTCAGAGGCAAAATGCGGAGAAAAGAAGATGGTCTCAGGAACGGACGCTGACAATCGGTCATCTGAGTCAGAGCCGGGGATATGCCATGATCGCAGTAAACTACTCTGACATGGATGACTAGTATGTAGCAGAAATGAGGTGATAAAGATGACGATCACCAGCGCACTGGTAGAGATTGCAGACTGGCTGAATAAGGGAGTCTGCCAAAAATTTAAATTTAAAGTACCGCCGGAAGAAGGACAGGCTGTTGATGACAGATATCAGTACAAAGAAGCCTGTCCCCATGCGTTTCCGGTATTCGGCCCGGCAAAGGACAAACTGCCTCCTGATGTGGGGGCTGATTCTCCGTCCGTCGTTGTACAGATCGTTGGAGGAGCGGATGACATGGAAACGGAAAAAAGAGAGATAACGGTCAACCTTTCGCTTTCCTGCTGGAATCCCGGCCGGCACAGCATGGATATTTTTTATCCCCATAATCTGAGGCCGGAAGAGCCGGAAAAATATAAGAGCAGTTATGACGGCTGGATGGATGCGTGGAATTTTGCGGATGCTATTTTGCGGGAACTGGAATCCGCCGCGACGATCTGCGGTATGAAGTTACAGGGAAAGGTATCTTATGGCCCATATAAGGAAAAAGATACGATAATAAACTGCTGGCCGTTTTGGTATACGTGGATACAGTTTACGGTACAGTCGTGTTTTATCAGGAACAATGAGACGTATAATGATTTATTATGAAGGAGGATAAGTACGTGGCAAACGAATATAAATATGGCGCCTATGGACATTTAGGCGAGTCTGTGGCGCAGAATGCCGTGCAGGCAGGGACGACGATAGTCTTTGTTGGCACTGCACCGGTGAATCTGTTGCGGCATTATGAAGATGTTGTTAACTGTCCGGTAAAACTGATCAATTTTACAAATGCACAGAGAATGGTAGGATATTCCGGGGATTGGGAAAAATTTTCTTTGTGTGAGGCCATAAGTGCCCATTTTGATAATCCAAAGGGAAATATCGGACCGATATACCTGATCAATGTACTGAATCCGGATATCCACCGACAAAAGGAACAGACTGACCTGAGTCTGGTATTCTCCAATGGACAGGCAGTGATCAAAAGTGACACGATCATTTTAAACACGCTGTCATTGGACGGAAAAACAGAAGGAATTGATTATCAGGTTGATTATAATTTTACCAATGGAATGGTCATGATCCGTTCTGTTGGAGAATACATGTTAAGCGGAGCGATTGACGCAAGCTTTTACGAAGTGGATTTTACAGAGGTGGACGAAACAACTGTTATAGGCGGCGTCACTGCCGGCGGGGAGTATACAGGGCTGGGAGTTTTGAAACTTTTGTATCAGGAACAGAATCAGGTCTGCAACCTGATAGCAGCGCCGGGATGGAGCGACAGGCCGGATGTCTACAAAGCGATGTGCACCGTGGCAGATAAGATCAATGGACACTGGAATGCGTTTGTACTGGCAGACATCCCGATTGAAGACACTGATTCAATTGAGAGTGCAATAACATGGAAAAAGTCTCATGGATTTGAAAATGAGCGCAGTAAAGTGTTCTGGCCAAAGTGTAAAGATGCTGCGGGGGTAGTTTATCATTTATCTACAATGGCCGCAGTAGAATTTCTGAGAACGGATTATTTGCATAAATCGGTGCCGATGGAAACATGCGGGAACAAGACGATTCCGGTCATTGGACAGTATTTTGGAGAAACTGCCGTAAACAGAGGATTTGACCAGATTATGGCGAATGAACTGACTTCCAGAGGCATTTCAACGTGTGTTTTCTGGGGAGGAAACTGGGTACTGTGGGGAGACCATACGGCGGCCTATGAGTATGGGGCAGACACGGACGCAAGGGCTGTTTTTGATGTTTCCATGAGGATGCTGTTTTATGTATTAAACAGTTTCCAGCGGGAGTGGGGCGTCACGATAGACGGACCATTTACCAAACAACTGCGGGACAGGATATTGAATAAAGAGCAGGAAAAACTGGACGCACTGACAGCGCAGGGGGCTTTGATTGGAACGCCGAGGATTTTATTTCTGGAATCTGAAAACAGTAAAACAGATATGATGAATGGTGATTTCAGGTGGGACATTCCTGTTACGCCGGTACCGCCGTTAAAGAGCGCTACAGCTTATGTTGCTTATACGGACGGCGGATTCAGCACATATTTTGAAAGAGATGAGGCATAAAGGGGGTGGAAAAGATGGGAAATATATTGGATTTACGAGGGCCGGTCAATGCAGATACAACTTATGTAGATGGAATACTTGTGGCCAGAAATACGACGATTACTTTGCCTGAAATCACACACGTAACAGCTGCAGTGCAGGCTGCACTCGGAGAGCATGAGGTACCGCTATTCGGACTTGTGGAATCGATGGAATCCACGATCCAGAAGATCGGAGCCGATGAAGGCCTTGCACAGATCTTAACAATGGAAGCAAAGACGTTTGAACACAGATGGGTACAGCAGGTGACAAGACCGGAAGGCGAGAGTACAGAGGGCTGCAAGGCATTTATCAGAGGCATTCCTAAAATTGCCATTCCGGCGATAGAATTGTCTCCCGGAGGGTCGATTGAGTTAGACATACCTCTGTCAGTGACACGCTATCAGTTGTATGTCGGCGGAAAAGAAATCTGTATGGTCGATAAGCTGGCCGGAATCTGCAGAATAAACGGCACAGACTACGCAGAGCAGGTAAACGCATTGTTATAAATATCAGGAAAAAGAAGGACATCGGAGAGATGTTCTTCTTTTTTGGAGGGAAAAGGAAGATGAAAAAAACATTTGAATTAAACAGCCCGATTGACATCAATGGGAAAAAGGTAAGCACACTGGAATATGACTTTGAAGCGATAACATGTGAGTTATATACAATGGCGTCAAATTTTGCGGACTCTAAAACACTTAGGGCAAATCAGCAGGGAAGGCCCAGCGCGGTCATCATGGAACAGAATTGCTCACTGCACATGTATCTTTGGATGGCTGCGGTTGTTGCAATACATCCGGAGATTGATATTGCGGATCTTGAAAGGATGAAAGGTTTTGACCTGATCAGGATAACGGCGGAAGGAAGAAATTTTATTTCAGGGAGGTCGGAGGAAACCTCCAGGCAAAGCAGCTTAGAAGAGCAATCCGAAGTTACTCCCAAACCTACCACGCCAGTATCAGAGAAATAGCACGAATGAGTCTCATTGAATTTCTGAAGGAGTTTGGTGAAGCCGCGGAGGAGTTAAAGAAAGAACAGGAAAAATCACGGAAAAAGATGGAGAAAGCCAGATTGAGAGGACGGAGGAAATAGTACGTGTCCAAAAAAGGAAAAGTGTTAGAAGCCGTTATCAGTATAGCGGGACAAATAGATCCGTCATTACAGACATCCATATCCAATGTAACGAAGCAGTTTAGCGGATTAAAGGCCGGCATTAGTGCGATAGACACGGCAGTTCTGGCCGCGACGACTACCATAGCAGGATTTGGTGTTGAAGTCTGCAAAAGTGCGGCAGAATTTGAAACCCAGATAGCCAGTGTGGCGGCTCTGCTTGATGGGACAAAAGAGCAGGTCGCGCAAAGGACAGCGGACTTGAGTCATGATGTACTTGCAGTTTCTAATAATACAGGTATTAGCACTGGAGAGCTAAATAACGGATTGTATCAGATCATTTCGACGGTCGGCGACAGCGTAGATGCGATTATGCAGATGGAGCTTGCGATGAAAGGCGCAGCTGCCGGTGGTGTGGAGACAAGGGACGCGATTAATCTGCTGACGGCCGTAACAAAAGAATATGGAGACAGCTCAGGGGAAGCGTTTCAGAAAGTTTCTGATCTCTCATTTATGACAGTGAAATTGGGGCAGACGTCTTTTTCTGAACTGGCATCATCTATGGGCGAAGTAGTGCCTCTTGCAGCAACTTTAAACGTATCGCAGGAAGAGCTATATGGTTCGTTCGCGGCGCTGACGGGTGTGACAGGTTCGACAGCCGAGGTTGCAACGCAAATGAAAGCCGTCATGAGCGGTCTCACGGGTCCGACCGATTTGATGGCGAAAGCACTGAAATCGCTTGGGTATGAAAATGCAAACGCAGCCCTGGAATCTTTAGGGCTGCAAGGCACTTTAGATCTGTTGGGACAAACAGTAGGCGGTGACACACAGGCTCTGGCCAGGATGTTTTCTTCTGTGGAAGCGCAGACTGCGGTTCTGGCGCTGGCAGGGGCGCAGACGGAAGATTTCACAGAGAAAACAGCGGCTATGTATGATGCGGCTGGGGCAACGGACAGGGCATTCGCAGCACAGGCAGACACGCTGGAATATACAATGAAATCCATTAAGAATCTTGGGACTAATTTTATGACCAGCGTGGGGCAGGAAATACTGCCCTACGCGAAGGATGCAGCACAGAACGCTCTTCCTGAGATTCAGTATGCTGTAGAGACTTTAGCACCAAAGGTGGCTGATTTTCTGACAAATGTAATTTCAGGAGCAGGAGATTTTTATAATTATGCCAGGCAGAATATCATGCCGGTTATATCAGATGTAGTGGGATTTGTAAGCGGGAATGTAATACCGCTGATTTCCAGTGTCTCCGGATATGCAAATGAAAAAATCATTCCTGTTATTGCGGAAATTGCAAAGGCCGGAATCGACGGATTTGGAATATTGGTGGATATCGGGACTGATGTGTATGATACTGCGGCCTCTATATTCGGGTATCTGGAAGAGCACAAAGGGGTGTTTACAGCTATTGCAAGTGTGGTAGGGATATTGACAGGAGCCATTATAGCTTATACGGCAGCATCAAATGCGGCGGCAATTGCCAGCAAAGTTCAGGCAGCGGCGATATTGGTGTATACGACCGTTACGGGAATTGCGACTGCGGCGACGACAGCATTTGGTGCGGTAGTCGGATTCTTAACATCTCCTGTAACATGGGTTGCTGTTGCCATAGGAGCATTGATCGCGGCAGGAGTGGCTTTATATCGAAATTGGGAGACGGTAAAAATGCATGCTTCAAATTTGTGGAATACCCTGTGTCAGTTTGCTTCAGGCGTAAAAAATGCATTTGTCAGTGGTTTTACAGGACTGGTTGGCATTGTATCACAGCCGATCAGTGCAATTGTCAGTCTGGTAAACGGAGCGATAGCAGCGATCAATTCTATTGGGTTTACAATTCCTGCCTGGGTGCCAATGTTCGGAGGTAAGACATTTGCATTAAATATTCCGCCAATCCCGATGTTAGCGTCAGGCGGATTTACGACAGGGCCGTCCATAGCAGGCGAGGCAGGAACGGAAGCAGTCATATCTTTTGATAATGCATACCGGGAAGAAAATCTGAGCTATTGGGCAAAAGCCGGAAGGATGCTGGGCGTTGATGAAGGAATTTTAACAGCGTTTGAGAGCAAGGAGTCATCAGGCGGCGGGAACATTAATATAAAATTTGCCCCGCACATTGTTGTGAACGGGACAGGAAATGTAAAAGAAGATATCATCAACGCGTTACGTATGGAGGAAGACGATTTTATAGATATGCTGATGGAAATGCTGAATAGAAGAGGCGGTGAAGAATATGCTTTCAATGTCTGATGGATATGCAGAGTATACAACAAAAAAGGGAGATGCATATGATCTGCTGGCGATAGCGGCCTATGATAATGAAAAAATGGCGGGGCATATCATCAAGGCCAATCCGCAGTATATGAAAACGCTTGTATTTGAGGCGGGAGTCAAATTGAAAATACCAATTCTGGAGAAAACAAAACTTCCTGCCTCGCTTCCGCCGTGGAGGCGATAGAACAGAATGAAACTAATATATGAAGGTGTAGATATCTATAATGCTGTATCAGTGCATAGATGCATCTACGATTCGTACGCGGAACAACAGTCAGATATGCTCCGCATTGTATTTAATGACGGAAATGACAGGTGGGACGGATGGGGACCGAAAAAGGGGGCCAAAATATCGGCCGTGCTTGGGAACTGCGATACAGGAGACATGTATGTTATTAATGTCCAGCCGCGAAACGGACAGATGTTTTTATATGCCTCTTCCGTGCCTGGGACACACAATGACAAAAGCAGTAAATCATGGCAGAAGATACATTTTATGCAGCTATGCGAGGAAATAGCAGGAAGACACGGACTGTCATGTGAGTTTTACGGCGTGGAAGATCAGATGTATGAGTATGTCAACCAGCAGAACCGGAAGGATTTTATTTTTCTGGAGGAATACTGTGTGCTGGAAGGATGTGCGTTTCTTGTATACAATGGGAAGCTGATTGTTTATAACGAGTCGCGTCTGGAAAATGGAACTACAAATAATAAACTGATCATCCCGGATAATGTCAGGTTCGATTATAGAGATGAGTCTCCTAATGTATATGGTAAATGCATTCTGAAAAACGGTGCATTTACGGGCAGGTATGAGACCGAAAATGCCACAGATAAGACGCTCACAAAGGTGATGACGCTGAAAATATCCGGACAGGCAGAGGCGGACAGATATGCCAAAAATCTTCTGCGGTTTGAAAATAAAAAGATGACATCAGGAAGCTGTGTCAGCAATACATTTTTAGGCGGATATGCAGCAGGAACACTGGTGGAATTGCGAACAGCGGGAGTCAGCAGCTGGGACGGGCCTGTGTTTATGACCCATGTACAGCACGATCTGGTGAAGGCAAAAACGAAACTATATTTCCGGAAACCGCTGGAGGGGTATTGATGGGAAAAATCGAAAAGGGAATTGTTCTGACATTAGAAGGAACACCGGACAGAAATGAAAACTATACGCAGGCCAGGGTGCAGGCTGCTTCGGCAGAAGGCGCACCAACACTCCCGCTTACAATTCCGTGGTATCTGCGGGGAACAATGGGAAATCTCAAAAAGGGGACGAAAGTTGTATACGCAGTGTTTGATGATGAAACCGGTGTGATCCTGTCCCGGATGGATGGAAACTGGGATGGGGAAATGGAAGAGAGATCTTTTCTGCTGAATACACTGGGTGAGACAGCAGATGTCAAAGGTAAGCTGGAAGTCAGTGAAAAATTATCCGCGGATCAGGTGGTCAGCCGGGATGTGAATCTATCGGAACATAAGCATAAGAATTTAGTCGGGGGATCAGAGGATACGGATAAACCGAATAAAGGAGAATAAAACATGATTGCATATTGGAATGGCATGACATGGGAGTGCGGTCCGGGCAGGATAACCAGACTGGATTCCCTTTCTACATCTTTTTCCATGCAGACGGAAACAAATGCTGATAAAGAAGGTGCATCCCCGACAGAAACAGTGGGGATGAATGCGGTTGAAATATCGTTGAGTACCACATATCGGATAGAAACAGGCAGCAGGGATATAAAAGGCATTATAGATACATGGAAGGCAGTAATAGGAAAAGCAGCGCCGTTAATTATTGGCAGCGAAATATTCGGCCCTGATAAAATGCAGTTACAGTCAGTGGCAGTATCCGGTGTGCAAATGCGCCCGAATGGGCTTTTTACTGCGGCTACCCTTGATTTTAAGTTTAAGGAATATATTGAAGAACCGGTGATTGCAGATGTATCTGAAACAAGAGGTATGTCAGCGGGAAGCGCGGTATCCGTTGGCGCTTCCCCTTCTGATAAGGTATCTAAAAAGACAGTATCACTAACTGGTTTTGGAATGGAGTTTTAAAGAGCAAAACGGCAATGGCAAAGGCAGGCACGGACCTGATTAATGGCAGGCCGTAATATTGGAGGATTATGGTATGCAGGCAAATGGAAATGGACATCCGATGCAATGTGTAGCAAATTTGGTACGGATTGTACGGGGTGAATGTACATATGACAGGATAAAGGGCATTGATCCGTCTTATATTGACAGACCGGAGGCCATTGTGAAACCGCTTATTATTGCGGATGCGCTTTGGCTGATATCCACCTATGAGCCGAGAGTGAATATAGATAAAATGACTTTAGAGGCCATTCTGGCAGAGCACGGGGATTTTGCTTTTAATGTAGATGCTACGGTAGCAGATTTGCGACGTCGCAACAGATAACGGAGGATGATATGGAGGATTTATCTTTTTTGGAGACAGATTCTGAGGCAATCTATAACACAGTAATAACTTTGTTGGAAAAAAATGTTAATGAAGCGTTGTATCCGGGAGATGAACGGAGAATTTTTGGTGATGCGTTAGCAGCTGTGTTTGTATCGGCATATATACAGGTTAATGATGCCTGCAGGCAGAAAATGCTGCAATATGCGAGAGGCAAAGTGCTCGATGCGCTTGGAGAACGTCTTGCGTGTTACAGGATTGAGGCGAAACCGGCCAAAACAGTACTGCGGTTTTCTGTCAAAACGCCAATAACAGGAAATATTTTAATAGAGGAGGGTACACGGGCTACGCCGGATTACACGGTGTATTTTAAAACAACGGAGGCGGCGGTTCTGCAGGCAGGAACCTTATTTGTAGATGTGCCTGCAGAATCAGTCGGCTGTGGTGAGAACTATAATCATTATCTTGCCGGAAGCGTCAATCAGTTAGTAGATTTGATCCCATATATTGATTTTGTGGAAAATGTGAGCATTACACATAGTGGTGATGATGGGGAGCCATATCCGGAAGTGGATGGCGGCGCAGGGGATGAACATTACAGGGAACGTATTTATCTTGCGCCTACGGCACTGTCAGTAGCAGGACCAAAGGATGCATACGAGTACCACGTAAAATCTGCTGATGCATCTATCGCAGATGTAGCTGTTTTGAGTGACAGGCAAAACGTACACTATGCAGTTCCGGTATATAACGGAAAGGCTTTTCTTGGCGGAGGCGGATACTATATAGATACGTTGACAGTCAAAGACGCAATACTGGATACCGACTATACAGTATCCTATGAAAACAGCCTGATGATAATTACATTGTCAGGGAACCTTAGTGATGCTGCATCAATAGAAATTGATATTGATGCAGACCTGGCGGGACATGTATTGATTGTGCCGATCATGGAAGGAGGTGAAATCCCAACAGCGGATGTGCTGCAGAAAGTGTATGACGCGTGCAGCCTCGAGGATGTCAGACCAATGACGGATAAAGTGATTGTGCGGCCGCCAGAGCAGGTAGAGTATAACATAGACATTGTATATTATACGACAATGGCGAACGAATCAGATTGTATCAGTACGATCGAAGGGAAAAAAGGCGCATTGGATCAATTTGTAAATTGGCAGGATACTAAGATGGGGAGGGATATTAATCCGGATAAATTAAGGGCGTTGTGTTTATCCCCGGAAAACGGGACAGGATGTAACAGGATCAAAGTGATCGCCCCAGAGTATAAAGAGCTGAAAAGAACCGAAGTAGCCAAGTGCAAGCGTATCACAGTGAAACATGTTTTGGAGGTATAGGTATGAGTAGCACAGACAGCATGAATTTTTTGGAACTGCTTCCGGCATTCATGCGGATTGATGAAACGAACACGGCGCTTTCAGGGGCGGTTGATGAAATTACGGAAAGGCTGTCATCAAGAATCCGGCTTTTAACAACATGGGATCAAATTGATCATATGAGCGTGGCAGAATTGGACTTACTGGCTGAGGAACTGCATATTAGCTGGTATGACAAGGATGCGGGGGCAGATGCTAAAAGAACGATTATTAAAGAGTCTGATATTGTACATGCAAAATTAGGTACAAATTGGGCTGCAATGCAGGTAATCCGGGCGTATTTCGGAGAAAGCAGGATAGTCGACTGGTTTGACTATAACGGGAAACCCCATCATTTTAGGATAGAAACAGTCAATCAGGAAATCCTGCAGGAAAAAGCAGCCAGGTTTTTAAAGATTTTGGATGCTGTGAAGCGAAAAAGCGCCGTACTGGATGCTGTGGAACTGGTACGGGATGGGGATTGCTGTATCAATGTATTTTTGGTCAATTATGAAACCGAGATCATTACTACAGAGATAAGAATATGATGTAAAGGAGCAGGAAGAATGTCATCTTTTAAAGAATTTTTGACAAATGAAGGGCAAAGTTTATTTGCATCTATGGCCAGAGGGTGGAAGATCACTTTTACAAAAGTGGTGATCGGGGACGGGATAATGCCGGCTGGGGAAAGCGAGCAGAATATAAAAGCAGTCATCAGCCCGCGCTGTACGCTTCCGATCGAGTCCGTCACGAAGACAAAAGACAATAAAGTCTATATTCGGGCAAATTTTAAGAACACTGACGCGGCGTCTTTTTATTTCCGGGAAAAGGGTGTGTATGCTACGATTGACGGCAAAAATGAATACCTTGTTTTTTATGCCAATAACGGAGCCTATGCCGAGTGGATTGATCAGGGAAACAATCAGTTAATCGAAAAGATTATCAGAACGATCGTGTCATTTTCCAATTCTGACAAAGTAAATATTACGATTAACAGTTCTGAATACGGTCCGCCGACCATACAAACAGACCATGACACAATAGAAGATTTTGAGCAGAATAATGAGGTTGATGTAGGTACTGAGGTGATTTTGCCTAATGGTGATATTTATATTTTTAACGGATATGAGTACGTGCAGATATATGGTGCAAAGGTATTTGTCGTTATGCGCGAATACATAGAACCGGAGAAACGAAAAAAGGGCAGTTTGTATCTGCAGCTTGGCAGGACGAGAAGACTGATTATCAGGATTTTTACAAAATATTTAAAAATACTGCCCCCACCTGACGGGGATGAAATCAATACTCTGTATATAAAGGAAGGAAATTTGAAGACGCAGAATATAAAGGACGACTGTAATTATCGTTTCGTATGTAAAAATCTCGACATTTTACAGCCTGGAGAAGCGCCGCAGAGGATTAACGGTAATCTATATTTTAAACCGGATGAAAAATAAAGGAGGAATGCGTTATGTCAAATGTTTATGTAGGAGAATTGCAGGATTATGAAGGCAATACGGTGTATCCGCACACAGAAGCAACGGTTGTCTGGCTGCCGGAAGGACAGTCTGTGGCAGAATTTATAAGAGATGAAGTGACAGACGATCAAATAAAGCAGCTTATAATGGGAAATCAATAAGGAGGGAATGGATAGTATGGATACGTTAGCAAAAAGGATTTTAGATGCGTTATCGAAATATCATAAAGAGTTTACAAAAGGGAGAATTCTCAAAACAACAGAAGAGGTGGAAGCCAATACGAACCCGGAGAACGTGGCATCGGCACTGGTGACTGGTGAATTAATTAATAATTT
>CANPUE010000017.1 GCA_947577185.1 uncultured Lachnospiraceae bacterium
TTTCGCCTTTGGGAATAACAAAGTTTATTCTGTCGTAATGCTCTTTGATATGCTGATTTTTATATGATGTTCGCGTCATAGCTTCGCCCCTTTGCTATCTATGATATTTTTTGAGAACCTGCATGATAAGAAACATATCAAAACAGATATTTTAACTGCAAATTCCCTTGTTTACTGGCTTTTAAGCATTTTAGCAAAGTCTTACGCAAGATACAACACAGAAACTATATATAAATGGTGTTGTAGTGGTGCTATATAGCAAAATTTATGACGTTTTATAAAAATTATTGAACACTTAGAAAATAAAGAAAACCCCCGAAAATACTGGACTTCCGGGAGTTTTTAAGGCTTTTTGAAATTATAGTAAAATTATCTCTTGCTGAACTGCGGAGCGCGACGAGCCGCCTTGAGGCCGTACTTCTTTCTTTCTTTCATACGAGGATCTCTGGTGAGATAACCTGCTTTCTTCAACGTCGGTCTGTAATCTGCGTCTGCCTGAAGAAGCGCTCTTGCAATACCATGTCTGACAGCGCCTGCCTGACCTGTATATCCGCCGCCCTTTACGGTAACGATCGCGTCAAATTTATCTACCGTGTCGGTAGCCGCCAGAGGCTGGCGAACGATCACTTTCAGGGTCTCTAATCCAAAATAGTCATCAATGCTTCTTTTGTTGACTGTTATATCGCCTTTACCCGGCACCAGATATACTCTTGCGATAGATTTTTTTCTTCTGCCGGTTCCGTAATATCTTGCTTTCGCTGATTTAGCCATTTTAATTTTCTCCTTTCAGTCCATTGCATTAAAATGTTAATACTTCCGGTTTCTGAGCTGCGTGTTCATGCTCAGGTCCTGCATATACATGGAGTTTGGTATACATCTGTCTTCCCAAAGGTCCCTTCGGAAGCATACCCTTTACAGCAAACTCAACAACTCTTTCGGGATGTTTCTGGAGCATTTCTTTTAAAGTAGTCTCTTTCATGCCTCCAACATATTCCGAATGACGGTAGTAAATTTTCTGATCCATTTTCTTTCCGGTTACTTTTATTTTCGCCGCGTTAACGATGATCACATAATCACCCGTATCAATATGCGGTGTGAAAATCGGTTTGTTTTTACCTCTTAAAACCTTAGCAACCTCGGATGCCAAACGGCCGAGTGTCATATCTGCAGCGTCAACTACATACCATTTTCTATCAATTGTAGCCGGACTAGCCATAAAAGTCTTCATTCTATTCACCATGCCTTTCTCTTAATCTGTGATGTCTGTGCCGGCGTCAAAACGCCCTGACAGCAGATCTGTGTGTGAAAACCCGGTTTTCACATGTTTCCCGGATGTCTTTTCTGATCCCGTTATGCAGATGTCCGGCTGCACCGGAAACTTTTTGGAACATCCTTTCTGGTACTCTATTTAAAATGTCCCTGCCGGGGCTGTGGCAGTACATTTTTAAACATGTCACAGTAAAATATTATATTATACGCTCCCACGTGTGTCAACAGGTTTTTTACAGATTTTCTCGGTTTTTCCGGTTTCCGGGACTTCTTCCGGACCTTTTTCAGAAACGAATCTTTCCCTGTTTCATCCAGGCAGTACTGCTCCCCTTTTGGGGAAGCAAAGCGGCTCCTGTGTAATCCCATCCTCTCCCTATCCTCAAAGCTTGCAAATCTTGGTCAAAAAAGCTAAAATAGGCAGTAGCGCATCAGTCAAGAGCAAAGACCGTTGTGTTCAAAACTGTCTGAAGCTGGCTGAATGCCTGAAATCAAAAACAGTAAAAGGAGCGCTTATGGCTGACACACCTTTTTTGAGCATCATCATTCCGGTCTATAATACGGAAGCTTATCTCCCGGAATGTGTCGAAAGTATTTTAAAGCAGGAATTGAAAGAATATGAGATCCTGTTAGTAGATGACGGTTCTACGGACGGCAGTCCCGCCATCTGCGACCGTTACTGTGCAAAGTATTCTCATATCCGGTGTATTCATCAGAAAAACAGCGGGCATACAGCAGCGCGTCAGGCCGGTTTTCTGGCCTGCAAAGGCGCCTATGTCGCTTTTGCGGACAGTGACGACTGGGTCTCTCCCGTCATGTACACACAGATGTGCCGGACCGCCCGAGAATCAGGAGCGGATATCATACACTGCAATTTTATCGCCGTTATGCCGGATCAGGAAAAGAAAAACACAGTTCCTTTCGCCCCCGGTTATTATGATAAAAGGATGTTACTGGAAACCGTCTACCCGAAAATGATCTATTCCGGTACCTGGTTTACTTTTGGAGCCGGACCCAACCTGTGGAATAAACTGTTCCGCCGCAGTCTTCTGGAAAAGTTTCTCTTTGAGGTTCCCACAGATATCCGGGTCGGAGAAGACTGGCTGACCACCTATCCCTGTATGCTGGCAGCGGAATCCGTATATTTCCTTGAAGAGGCTTATTATTATTACCGCAGCAGGAGCGGTTCCATGAAACACCATATGGATCAGAACCGTCTGCCGGATCTTCACCGTTTTCTGACTGCCTGCCGTAAAGCGGTTGATGCAGACCGTTATCCGTATATGGCCGGTCAGGTGGATTACTTTTGTGCTTATCAGAGTATGCAGACGCTTATTCCTGTCTTTCAGGACAGGCTCTATATGTCCGGAAATGATAACACGACGAATCATTCTCCCAAAAAGTTATTTCGCAGGGAATGTTCCGATCCGCAGATCCGTCAGTCATTCCGTGCAGTAAAGATCGGCGATATCAACGGTCTTCACAATAAGCTGTATGCGCTTTGCATCCGCTGTCAGTTATATTATCTTTTCCGAATCGCTTTAAAGATTTAATATCCTGACAGTATCTTTTTCGTCGTGCTTTCTGCACATGGCTTCTGTTTTATAGAAACTCATATTTTACCAGAGTCAGACCGCATGCCGGGGCTGTGGGCCCCGCGGCGTCTCTGTCTCTTGCTTCTATGATACGCGGTATCTCCTCCGGCTCTATATGTCCTCTGCCCACTTCGAGCAGCGTCCCCGCCATGATCCTAACCATATTATAAAGGAATCCTCTGCCGGCCACCCGCAGCGTGATACGGCTTCCGTTTTCCATGACCTCCACGCTCTCGATCTGCCGCACAGTATCCTGTACCTGAGAATCGGTATTGCAGAAGCTTTTAAAATCATGGGTTCCCACAAAATGAGCGGCCGCCTCCCGCATTTTTTCCAGTTTTAAAGGCGTGTAGGTGAAATAGGTATACAGTCGTTCCGTCGGCATCGGCACCTGTGCATGATAGATTCTGTATTCATAGGTCTTGCGGCTGTCACAATGCCTTGGGTGAAAATCAGGCGCCGTCTCTTTCGAAGCCTGTATCCTGATGTCGTCAGGCAGTCTTGCGTTGAGCGCATAAGCCAGTTTTTGAGGCGGTATGCTGGTGTCAGTGTCAAACACCGCAATATTACAAAGCGCGTGCACACCGGAATCGGTTCTGCTCGCGCCGGTCACTTCGATTTTTTCCTGTAAAAGATCCGACAGGCATCGGTTGAGGACACCCTCTATCGTTTCTCCGTTTGGCTGTACCTGCCAGCCATGGTAGGCAGTCCCGTCATAGGCTACCGTCAGCATGATTCTTTTCATAAATATACATTTGCTCCTATACAGACTGCGAGATAGCAGACCAGCACAAAATAGGCCTCCGCATCGCGTCTCTTATATTGAAGCGGCTTCATTTTCGTGCGGTGTTCACCGCCGCGGTAACAGCGCGCTTCCATTGCCATTGCCAGATCATTGGCACGCCTGAACGCTGAGATAAAAAGCGGCACAAGAAGCGGCACAAGGCTTTTGGCTTTTTTGATCAGGTTCCCGCTCTCAAAATCCGCGCCTCTGGCAATCTGCGCCTTCATGATCTTATCCGTCTCTTCCAGCAGAACAGGAATGAAACGCAGGGCAATCGCCATCATCATTGCCACCTCATGTACCGGCACTTTGAAAAATTTTAACGGGTTCATCAGTTTCTCCATGCCGTCTGTCAGATTGTTCGGTGTCGTCGTCAGTGTCATCACAGATGAACCTATAATCAGAAACACGAGCCTGACCGCCATAAAAGACGCGCTTCGCAGCCCCTCTTTCGTGATTGTCAGTTTCCAGAAAGAGACGAGCGGCTCCCCCGGTGTCAGAAAAAGGTTAAAGACAACCGTGATCAGCAAAAGAAAGACGATCGTTCTCATACCCCTGATCATAAAACGAAACGGCACTCTGGACAATCTGATCACGCACACCAGAAAAATGGCCGCGATCAGATAACCCGCTATATTGTCCACAATAAAAAGCGAAATGATAAAGGTGATCGTCGCAATCAGCTTCACCCGCGGGTCCAGTTTGTGGATGACGGATTCCGCCTGATAATACTGGCCCAGTGTAATATCGCGTAACATATGTCTACCTCCCGTCCCTGCGCAGCGTTATGCCCTTATGACGCGCAGGATCTCGTCTCTTGCCTCAGGGATCGTAGTGACCTCCATATTGACCGGTAAGCCCTTTTTCCTGAGTGCCTGCATGATATAGGTGACCTGCGGAGCCGCAAGACCGACCTGCTCAAGTTCTCTGTAATGTTTGAATACTTCTCCGGGAACGTTGTCATACAGCACGCTGCCCCGGTTCATCACGATAATTCGCTCCACATATCTGGCGACATCTTCCATGCTGTGCGAGACGAGGATCACCGTAATGCCCATCTCTTTATGAAGGTTTGCGATCTGGTCCAGAATTTCATCTCTTCCTTTCGGATCTAACCCTGCCGTCGGCTCATCCAGAATCAGAACATCCGGCTTCATGGCCAGTACGCCCGCTATGGCCACCCTTCTTTTCTGGCCCCCTGAAAGGTCAAACGGCGACTGGTAAAAAAACGCGTCCTCCAGCCCGACCTGCTTTAACGCCGCATAGGCGCGCAGTTCCACTTCCTTCCGGGGCAGTCCCAGATTTTTTGGGCCGAAACAGACATCGCTGAACACATCAATCTCAAACAGCTGATGTTCCGGATACTGAAACACAAGGCCCACCTTACTCCGTAGCTTCTTTTTGTCATAATCGGCGTCCTGGATGTCCTCTCCGTTAAAATAGATCGCCCCGCCTGTCGGTTTGATCAGGCCGTTTAAGTGCTGTACCAGAGTCGATTTACCGGAACCCGTATGTCCGATCAGACCGATGAACTGTCCGTCCGGTATCACCAGATTCACGTCTTTTAACGCGTGCACGGCCAGCTCTGTGTCTCCCCCATAAACATAATCCACATGATCCAAAATCAATGCCATTTTTTTCACCTTTTTGTCCCAAAATAACTATGCCCTTCTCTTCGTCTGAAGCTTCCGGGCAGTGTTTTTTCAGATCAGTGCCTCTACAAGCTCTTCCGTCGTCAGAATCCCATTCGGTATGTTGACACCGCTTTTTTGCAGCTCATGTGCAAGCAATGTCACCTGCGGCACGTCCAGACGCAGTTCCTTTAGTCTCTCGACCTGTGAAAAGATTTCCCGCGGCGTGCCTTCCATTGCGACCTTTCCCCTGTCCATGACGAAAACCTTGTCCGCATGAATGATCTCTTCCATATAGTGTGTAATCAGAACGACCGTGATCCCTTCTGCTGCATTGAGCGCTCTGACCGCACGCACGACTTCCTTACGTCCGTTCGGGTCAAGCATCGCCGTCGGTTCGTCTAATATGATACATTTGGGATGCATGGCGATGACCCCTGCAATCGAGATTCTCTGCTTCTGGCCGCCTGACAGTTTATTCGGTGAATGCTTTCTGAATTCATACATGCCGACCGCCTTGAGGCTCTCCTCGACCCGCTCCCAGATCTGCTGCGTCGGAATCCCCATATTTTCCGGGCCGAATCCGACATCCTCCTCCACAACCTGACCGATGATCTGATTGTCCGGGTTCTGAAATACCATCCCGGCGCTCTGACGAACATCCCAGAGATTTTTCTCCTGTGAGGTGTCCATGCCGTCCACCCAGACGGTTCCCTCCGTCGGATACAGGATTGCATTGATATGCTTGGCAAGCGTAGATTTCCCGGATCCGTTATGCCCTAATATCGCAATAAAACTGCCCGGTTCCACGTCCAGATCCACCTCATCGACCGCTCTCGTGATCCCTTCCACATTCCCTTCTTCGTCGCGTCTGATATATTCAAATACTAATTTCTCTGTTTTAATGATTCCCATGGTGATAAAATTCCCCATTCCTGCTCAGCCTGCGGACTGTTCCGCCTCGTTTGTGAACTGTAACATTGTATCAGATAATATCAGGAATTACAAGTCGTTTGGGTATCGGATTGCAGGATTTTGTGGTACACTACAGTATAGAATGAATCTGAAAGGAACCTTTATTCATGAAAAATCCATTATTGAGACAACTTCTAAAACTGGTTTTCAGCCTTGCCGCCATCGTGATTGTCTTTGGCTTCCTCTCCCATATCATGTTGGATTCGGAGAGTCTTGCCGACTACAGCGCCCGGAAGGCGCAGGCCGCATATGACGTCGGTGATACGCATATAAATGAAGAAAAAGCACCGGACAGTGCGCAGGAAAAAAAGGAGTCCGAAGAAAAGAGCGATATGACATTACCTGACACAGACAGCCACAATACCGATACGGCCGACAGCACAGTGCAAAGTACAGGAACGCAGGATGCGGCTAAAGGCGCATCCGATCAGATCAGCACAAGCGGGATAAGCACCGATGAGGCGCCCGAAGCTGCCCGAAATCAGAATCCCGAGATTCCGGACAGCCGCATCGTTTATAAGGAAGGCTTTTATTATGAGCAGTTAAGCGACGCGCTAAAGGAACGCATCACTGGTATCTCCTATCCCGTTTCAGCATCAGACGCGGCCTCTCTGGCGGTTCCGGCCATTAATACACTCTCAGATGACACCATCCCGGCGGTTTCCTATGACGACCTGCGTTACCTGCATGTACAGTATTATGATTTTAACGGCACGGTACAGGACGGGGAACTCATCTGCAACAAAGGCATCGCACAGGATCTTGCGGAAATTTTTTATGATTTGTATCTGAATGAATATCAGATTGAAAGAATACGGCTCATTGATGAATATCAGGGAGATGATACGGCTTCCATGGCCGACAATAACACCTCCTGCTTCAATTACAGGGTCGTGGACGGTACTTCGAGTCTGTCCAAACATGCGCTTGGCTGTGCGGTCGACATCAATCCCTTTTATAATCCGTATGTTGTCTTTAACCGCAACGGAAGCGGGGAAACTTATATTTCGCCTGCCGGAAGCGAAGTATACGCTGACCGCGCCAAAGATTTCCCTTATAAGATCGATGAAAATGATCTATGCTACCGGCTTTTTAAAGAACATGGTTTCATCTGGGGCGGAAACTGGAATTCGTGTAAAGATTACCAGCATTTCCAGAAGACTATTGAGTGATTCGAAAATCGAATTACTGATATCTTAATGATCATATTTACACATCGATAAGTGCGTGCTACGATAGTTCCAACAAATTCAGTGAAACCAGTCGGTTAAAAGGCCGGTTCAGCAGTTGAGAGGAGGAACTGTCATGCAGCACCAGACAACAACAAAAAAATTAGCATTTGCAGCCGTTTTCATGGCCCTGAATATCGCCCTGAGTTCTTTCGGGGTTCCGGTTCCGGGCGGTCATTTTTATCTTTGCGATGCTGTCATCTGCACCGCCGCCATTCTCTTAGATCCTTTTTATGCGTTTGTCGTCGGCGGTGTCGGTTCTTTTCTGGGCGATTTTTTCTTTTACCCGGCGCCTATGTTTGTCTCGCTGGTCACACATGGCATCCAGGCCGTCGTCATCTCACTGTCTGTACATAAGACGCCTGCCGCAAAGCAAAAGACAGGCGCCATCATTGGTGTGAGCATCGGTGCAGTGGTTATGGTGGCCGGCTACAGTCTCGGACGCGCTTTTTTCTACAGCACGCCCGAATATGCCATCCTCAAGCTGCCCTACGAGATTCTGCAGGCCGCCATCGGCGCGATTGCAGGCATCGTTCTCTGCTACCCATGCGGACTTGCAAAAATCTATCAAAAGATGAACGCCGATGGGCATTAAAACCGTTTTACCTCTGCCGCAATCACAGACATAAAATGCTGGGTCAGCCGTCTTACCGGATCAAAAACCGGAGGACGGCTTCTTTTGTCTGCAGGGCTCCGGCTCTTAACACCGCTTCCCCCTTTTCTCCCGTCGTTCTGATATAGGTTCCTCCCATGCCGCCCTGCAGTGCTATCGTTTCCGGTCCGATCAGGCTAACAGGGCCCTGTATGCTGAATGTTACCGGTTCGTTAAAAAACGGCAGTGTGTTTCCATATTCATCCACTGCTCTAATCCTGACTGCGGCAACATCATAGCTGTTTTTCTCGATCAGAATATCATGGTCAGCCTCCGCCTGCAGGAAAACAGAAGTCACGGGTTCCTTTGTGACGGTTTTCACGACCATCCCATCTTTTACGGCCTCAAAACGATAGGATGTGGATTCGCCTCCCCAGTCACCGACATAGCGCGTATAGAGCGACACCACATCGTCAGGCCGCATACGGTACACTGCGATCAGTTTAATCATTGCCGGATAGACTGATTTCGGAAGATTCTGCACGCCATACCGCGCTACCGCATTAAGGATTTTCTTCACTTCCTCCGCCTGTTCAGACGGCATATTTTCGTTCTCTGTCATGGCGTCACCGATATAATCATCGATGAACATCGGGCCGTGTTTCAGATATTTATAAACAGAATCCTTTTTGGAATATTCCTTGATAAATCTGTCATTTTTATACATCCTGACACTGTCGGCGTTACTGAAAATGTAACTGTTTCCCCGGTTGCATCCCGGATGTTCCCCGATATCCATGGAGGAACTTACAGACAGCACCGGAACTTCTTCCTGTTCACAGGCATAGACCGCCGCCGCAGGCTTCGGATTACGAAACATGTCCATGACACCATGGTAACAGACCCTGTCACCGCTTCCAAAATCTCTGTGTGTATTATAATCAAACATGCACCATCCAAAGCTTCCTGCGATCTCTTTCTCTGCGGCAACGGCATCCAGAACATTCGCATGCCGTATCGCATGTTCCGTCTGATGTTCTTCACAGTCATAAGATTTCGTCGGAAACATATGCCCGTTGTATTCACTGATCAGATAAGGCTTTTGCACATCGGAGGTAACGACAGCTTTTTTATCGCACCCTCTTTTCTTCCCGTCATGCACAAAATCATTATAAGTATAGACATCCTCCAGCAGACTGCTCTTTTTATGTGCTCTGACGCCTCCTGTCGCTCTGGACGGATCCAGCGCGTGTGCGGCGGCATTCGTTCTCTCATAAAACCGGTCATCATCCCCGGACTCGTTGATCCGCACGCCCCACAAAATAATCGATGTGTGGTTCCTATACTGTCTGACCATCTCACGCACATTCTCAATCGCCTGCTGTTTCCAGTTCTCGTCTCCGATATACTGCCATCCCGGCATTTCCGTAAAGACCAGAAGGCCGTTCTCATCGCACTGATCCAAAAAATAATGGGACTGCGGATAGTGAGACGTCCGGACCGCATTCACACCGAGTTCCTTTTTCAGGATATCAGCATCCCTTCTCTGCATGGACTCCGGCATCGCATAACCGACATACGGGAAACTCTGATGACGGTTTAATCCGCGGATCTTTACTTTTCTTTCATTCAGATAAAAACCATCCGCCCGAAACTCAGCCCTGCGGAAACCAAAGGTCACGTTTTTTTCATCCAGAATCTTTCCATCCTGAAGCAGCTCCGTCTTCAACTCATACAGGTGCGGATGCTGCGTATCCCACAAAAGAACCTTTGCAAGAATAAATTCCATTCTCACTCTGTGATCGCTGCGATCAGGAACGTTTCTCACTGCATTCTCACTTCCTTTTTCGCTTCCTGTGCTGCGTGATACTGAATCTACAAGTGTCCGCTCGCCCAGAAAATGCCAGGCGGATCCGGACGCTCCTTTTTTTCTGATCGATTGTCTGAGTATAAGATCTTCCGTACTGCTATTTACCGTAATTTCCGAGGTCAGATCCGCCCTGCTCCCGGTTTCTTCTGTCTCGATTTCACCGCAGCCCGCCATAACAAAAACATCCGCAAGGTAATTTTGATCCACGATGTCCAGATAGACCTCCCGGTAAATCCCCCCATATGTCATATAATCGATCACAAAGCCAAACGGCGGGATATTGCTCTTCTCCCGGCTGTCTACTCTGACAGCCAGTATATTGTCTTCTCCATACTGCAGCCATCCTGTGAGCTCAACCGTAAATGCCGTATAACCGCAGTGATGTTCCCCGATCTTTTTTCCATTTAAAAAGATTTCACTCTCGTGTGCTGCTCCGTCTATCGTAAGCAGTACTCTTTTCTCTTTCCATTCTTCCGGAGCACGGAACACTCTTCGATAACCGCTCACCATCTGGTAGATCTGCTCGTCAAAGTAATGAAGCGGCGTTTCTTTACAGGTGTGCGGAAGACGCACTCTGCGCAGGTCTTTGCCGTCATATTCCCAGTCTAACAGCTTCTCACTGAAAGTCTCCGTAAATCCCCAGTCATCATTCATATAAATCCGCTGTGCCATAAGATCAGTCCATCCCTTCTATGTTAATCATTCATAGTTCATATTTCATACTCATATTTTATATTTTGCAAATCATAATTTTTATTTTATTCTTTATTTTCCAATCTGGTTTTCTTTATCGCGCATTACTCTGTTATCAATTATTTTCACGAAAAAAACAGAGTATGTCAAGTACATACCCTGTCTGTCTCTTAATAATTTATTATACAAGTTCCAGTACAACCTGCATTGCTGCATCGCCTTTACGCGGTCCGATCTTGATGATCCTTGTATAACCACCCTTGCGGCTTGCATATTTAGCACCATACTCGTCAAAAAGTTTTGCCGGCAGATCAACTTCTTTCGTGCCTTTCTTTCTTCCTGCTTTTGTGGACGGAACTTCCACTACCGGATATAAAACACGAAGCATCTGTCTTCTGGCATGAAGCCTGGAGGGCAGATCTTTTTTGATCTCCTTCTCTACCGTATCATATACGGTAACTTTCTTGCCGTCAACAACCTCTTTTACTCTCTTGCCGTCTTTATCTTTTTTCGGAACTTTCGCAGTTACCTTAACGGTCTCGAAATTATCTTTCTCTTTAACGCCGAGTGCGATCAGTCCTTCTGCAATTTTGCGTACTTCTTTCGCTCTTGCTTCGGTTGTAATGATCTTACCGTGATAAAGAAGATTTGTTACCTGGTTTCTGAGTAAAGCTTTTCTCTGGTCAGATGTTCTGCCAAGTTTTCTGTATTTTGCCATTTTTCATTCTCCATTCTCATTTTATGGTGCATCCGGCCACGCTCTTTGGTCTTACTTACCGAATGTAGATTTGATTCCATACATGAGTCAGCACATGTGCGCTCTTTGGTCTTATCTCATATGCCAATCCATATTGCTTACGCCTCATCACTGGGATTCAGCTGAAGCCCTAATTCTTTTAATTTTGCCAAAACTTCTTCCAGCGATTTGCGTCCCAGATTACGGACTTTCATCATATCCTCAGAAGTCTTATTTGTCAGTTCCTCAACGGTATTGATACCTGCCCGTTTTAAGCAGTTGTAGGAGCGCACAGACAGTTCCAGTTCATCAATGCTCATCTCCAAAACTTTCTCTTTCTCATCATCTTCCTTCTCTACCATGACTTCCGCAGTCTTGGCATTTTCAGACAGATCGATGAAAAGGCTTAAATGTTCGCTAAGTACTTTTGCAGCCAGGCTGACCGCTTCGTCGGGAACCAATGTTCCGTTCGTATGAACATCGAGTGTCAGTTTATCGAAATCGGTTATCTGACCTACACGGGTATTCTCAATCGTCACATTGACTCTCTCAACAGGTGTATAAATGGAATCCACTGCTATGACGCCAATCGGTAAATCCTCTGTTTTATTCTTCTCAGAACTCACGTATCCTCTACCCTTTGTGATCGTTAACTCCATATATAATTTCGTATTTTTACCACTCAAAGTCGCAATAATAAGCTCAGGATTTAAAATTTCAATATCCTGATCAACCTGAATATCAGCAGCTCTGACAACGCCTTCTCCCTCGTACTCAATATAGGCGGTCTTTGGTTCATTCGTTTCGCTGTTGTTTCTGATTGCCAGACTCTTAATATTCATGACAATTTCGGTAACATCTTCTTTTACACCCGGAATCGAACTGAATTCATGCAAAACTCCTTCAATCTTAACCTGGCTGACAGCAGCTCCGGGTAAAGAAGAAAGCATAATTCTTCTTAAAGAATTTCCAAGGGTAATCCCATAACCTCTTTCCAGCGGTTCTACTACGAATTTACCGTACTTTTTGTCTTCAGAGATTTCTACTACCTCAATATTTGGTCTCTCAAAATCAAACACTGCAAATACCCTCCTTTACGAACAACAACATCATCGCACGACATTATTTGGAATACAACTCGACGATAAGCATTTCATTGACCGGAACATCTATCATTTCCCTTGTAGGAAGATACTTTACGGTTCCTTTCATTGCTTCCTGATCTACCTCAAGCCATTCCGGAACCAGTCTTCCGCCTGTCACTTCGAGGATGTCCTTATATCTTTGCAGGGATCTTGATTTCTCTCTGATTTCAATCACATCACCGGCTTTTACCAGATAAGACGGAATGTTAACGCATTTTCCGTTTACAAGAAAATGCTTATGCCCAACAATCTGTCTTGCTTCTCTTCTTGTTCTTGCAAAGCCCATTCTGAAAACGATGCTGTCCAGTCTGCTCTCCAGCATGACCATCAGGTTTTCACCTGTCATACCTTTCATTCTCTCTGCTTTCTTATAGTAGTTTCTGAAAGGTTTCTCCAATACGCCATAGATAAATTTTGCTTTCTGTTTCTCTCTTAACTGAAGACCATACTCGCTGACCTTTTTACCAGCTCTCGCTGATGTTCTGTTTGATTTCTTGTCATATCCTAAATACGTAGGATCAAGATCGAGGGATCTGCATCTTTTTAATACAGGAACTCTGTTAACTGCCATATCTGGCTCCTTTCTAAGAGGGGTTACCTCTTGTTGTTTACAACGCCGCCTCTAAACAGCGTTTTCATCCAACTTTTATATTATTTGCATTTGCAACACTGCCAACATTTCTCAGCCCGACAGATTTGCCTATGCAGTACTGCCAACATTCTTCCGTCCGACAGATTTGCCTGTGCGACACTGCCAACATTTCTTAACCCGACAGATTTGCTTTTGCAAATCTGTCCAGATTTTTGCCCCACTGGGCAAAATTCTGTTAAACGCGGCGTCTCTTAGGCGGACGGCAGCCATTATGCGGTACAGGGGTTACGTCACGGATACTCGTTACTTCAAGCCCGCATGCCTGCAGTGCACGGATTGCTGCTTCACGTCCTGATCCCGGACCTTTTACCATAACATCTACAGTTTTCAAACCATGGATCAAAGCAGCTTTTGTGGCTGTCTCAGCCGCCATCTGCGCTGCATATGGAGTAGATTTCCTTGAACCTCTAAAACCAAGACCACCGGCACTTGCCCAGCTTAAAGCATTTCCTTCGTTATCCGTCAAGGTAACGATCGTATTGTTAAAAGAAGACTGGATATGTGCCTGTCCATGTTCAACGTTTTTCCTGACACGCTTTTTTGTTACTTTTTTTGCAACTTTCTTTGCCATAATAAACTAACCTACTTTCTCCTGATAATTATTTCTTCTTATTTGCTACTGTACGCTTCGGGCCTTTTCTTGTTCTTGCATTGGTCTTTGTCTTCTGACCACGGACCGGAAGTCCTTTTCTGTGACGGATTCCTCTATAGCATCCGATTTCCTGAAGTCTCTTGATATTCAAGGCGATTTCTCTTCTCAGATCACCTTCTACCATATAGTCCTTCTCGATAACCTCAGCGATTCTCCTCACTTCATCATCTGTCAATTCTCTGACACGAGTGTCAGGATTTACATTTGCTGCTTCCAGAATCTTGTTTGAACTTACCCTGCCGATACCATAGATATAGGTCAACCCAATCTCTACACGTTTCTCTCTCGGTAAGTCAATACCTGCAATACGAGCCATTTACATTTCCTCCATTTTCTGTGCGGCAGGGCCGCGCTTTTGTTACTAATTGACTGGGGCAGATCCTGCCCAACCGGACTCCTCCGGTCTTTCCAAACATGTGGTATCAAAAAGTAATCACCTGTAGGCTCTTCCATCTATATTATAATCGGTACCACTCCTGAAATATCATCGAAAGCATACCGCAGCCGCCATAATTAGCTGGACAAGAACCCTATTCACCATGGATAATCCATACGATAAAGATTAGCCTTCCTGATAAAATAATAGGGATTAGCCTTGTACCTGTTTGTGTTTCGGATTTTCACAGATTACTCTGATCTTTCCTTTTCTTTTAATGATTTTGCACTTTTCGCAAATCGGTTTTACTGATGATCTAACCTTCATGTTAAACCCTCCTTTCAAAAAAGACCGTTTTACATTATACCACGAAGTCTTCTCCTATTCAAGCGTTTTGCAACTTTTTCTGCCTGTCTTTTCCTGTTTTTTTCTATTTATCACGCCAGATGATTCTTCCTTTTGAAAGATCATACGGAGACAACTCCAAAGTTACCTTATCCCCCGGTAAAATACGGATAAAATTCTGACGAAGCTTGCCGCTGATATGTGCTAATACAACATGCCCGTTCTCTAATTCCACCTGAAACATTGTATTCGGCAACTTCTCGATTACAGTTCCTTCAATTTCAATCACGTCAGCTTTTGACATTTGCTACCTCCTGTTTTTACTTTATAATACCTGCCCTGTACTGTTTCAGGGCTTTTCTGATCTCGCTATCGTCCAGCTGCCCTGACGCAATGCGTCCGGCAAAGTCCGCGGCCGGACACTTTTTGATGATCTGGATATGCTTTTTGTTCTTTTTCTTCGGCGACTCCAGTGTTCTTGTCTTTCCATCAGCCAAATAAACATATTCCGCATCTTCCCGAATTATGACATAAATCGTATCTTTGTCATGGCCGGCCTTCGATGAAGCCATCATTCCTGTCATTCCCAATCCCATCTCCATAATCATATCTCTTTGCTGTACCAGACTTATGTCTGTTTGTCCTGAGCGGGAAGCGTAAGGAGCTCCGGCTCACCTTCTGTAATCAGTACCGTGTTTTCATAATGAGCCGAATACTTTCCGTCCGCCGTTACGACCGTCCAATGATCCTTTTTCCAGATGACATCGCCCGTCCCCATGTTAATCATCGGTTCTATCGCCAGGGTCATTCCGGGCTGCAGCCTTACCCCCCTCCGCTTCTGCGCAAAGTTGGGTATCTGCGGCGCTTCATGGAGTTCCGTCCCGATCCCGTGTCCTACCAGATCTCTGACGATACCATAACCATAAGAAGTTACGTAAGCGGCGATCGCATTTGAGATATCATAAAGATGATATCCTGCCTTTGCCATTTTAATCCCTTCAAAGAAACTTTGTCTGGTAACGGCGATCAGCTTTTCAGCCTCCGGGCTGATCTGCCCGACCGCATGTGTCCTTGCAGCGTCCGAATGGTATCCTTTATAGATCAGGCCCGCGTCAAGGCTGACAATATCGCCTTCTTTCAAGATACGGTCCGCATGCGGGATCCCATGTACCACTTCTTCATTGACAGATACACAGATGGACGCGGGAAAACCATTGTAATGCAAAAAGTTCGGAGTACATCCGAAGCTCCGAATAAGCTTCTCTCCCAGCGTATCGATTTCTTTGGTAGAAATCCCCGGCCGGATCGCCTTCCCCAGTTCGTCGTGTACGATGGAAAGCAGCCTCCCCGACTCTCGCATCAGTTCTATTTCCCTGGCGGATTTTATTGTAACAGCCATCGAAAAATCACACCTTTCTTATGTCATAGATTTCATGCCAGGATCGCGGTAATTGCCTCAAATACCTCTTTCCTGTCCATCGTTCCGTCAACTGTTCTCATTACGTCCCGTTCGGTGTAAAAACTGATCAGGGGCTGTGTCTGCTTATGATATACTTCCAGACGGTTTTTTACTGTTTCCGCTCTGTCGTCGTCGCGAAGGATCAGTTCTTTTCCACATTTGTCACAGATTCCTTCTTTTACAGGCGGAACATGCTCTATATGAAAAGTAGCGCCGCAGGCAGGGCAAGCGCGTCTGCCTGACATTCTCCGTATGATATTCTCATCCGGAACGTCTACATTAATTGCAAAGTCTATTTTATCGCCAATCTCGGTGATCGCCTTTTCCAGAACCTCCGCCTGCGGAATCGTCCTCGGAAAACCATCCAGAACATAACCGTTCTTACAGTCGTCTTTTGCCACTCTGTCAAGCAGGATCTTAACGGTCAGTTCGTCGGGAACCAATGCTCCCTCATCCATATATTTTTTGGCTTCCATGCCAAGTTCCGTTCCGTTTTTTACATTTTCTCTGAAAATATCTCCTGTTGAGATATGCGGGATTCCATATTTGTCTGCAATCATCTGCGCCTGCGTTCCTTTTCCCGCACCAGGCGCGCCCAACATTATAATCTTCATACCAATCCTCCATAATACCGTTTCCCGGCATCTCAAATCTTCCATAAAAGCATAAAAGACAGATGTTCTGCGGCCCCCTTTATACGGTGCCCCAGAACATCCTGTCGTACCTTAATCGTTCAAAAAACCTTTGTAATTACGAACCAGCATCTGGGATTCAATCTGCTTGATGGTCTCTAAAACAACACTCACGATAATGATCAGGCTCGTTCCGCCAAAGGATACGCTTGCATGGAAGACACCATTGAAAAAGTAAGGTATCACGCATACGATCGTAAGTCCGACTGCACCGATGAAAATAATATAGTTTAATATTTTCGTCAGATAGTCGCTGGTAGGCTTGCCCGGTCTGATCCCCGGAATGAAACCGCCCTGTTTTTTCATGTTATCGGCAATCTCAAGCGGATTGAACGTAATGGATGTATAGAAGTAGGCGAAAGCAATCACCAACAGAATATATACAACCAGGCCGATGGAATAAACCGGCTGTTTCGGGTCACACCAGTAACTGGAATTCAATCCTTTCAAAACTTCTCCCCAAAAACCTGTTCCACCCACATTGAGGAAAGAACAGACAAGGACTGGAAGCTGCATCAGGGATGAAGCAAAAATAACGGGGATAACACCGGAAGTATTCACCTTTAACGGAATGCTCGTCGTCTGACCGCCGACCATTCTTCTTCCCTGTACCTTTTTGGCATATTGCACCGGAATCTTGCGTACACCGGCGTTCAATATGATGACAAGGACCACCATGGCTACAATGATCGCCAGAATAATCAGGGCCGCCACAACCGCTTTCGCGATCGATCTGCCAAGAACAAACTGTTCAAACAAAGCCGAGATATCTTCCGGCACGCGGGAGATGATATTAATCGTCAAAACAACGGAAATACCGTTCCCCACACCATTTTCCGTAATCCGTTCGCCAATCCACATCAGAAATGCGCTGCCCGCTGTCAAAGCCGCGATCGCTGTAATGACATTGAACACATTATAAGTCTGAAGCAGTCCCTGACGGCCGAATCCGATTGCCATAGCCGCTGATTCAATCAAAGCAAGAGCAACTGTTACATAGCGAGTGATCGATGCGATCTTCTTCCTGCCGTCTTCTCCCTCACGCTGCATCTCTTCCAGTTTCGGAATTGCTATAGTAAGAAGCTGCATAATGATAGAAGATGTGATATACGGTGTGATATTAAGCGCCAGAACAGACGTCCTCTCGAAAGAACCGCCTGTAAAAGCATTAAAGAAGTTGAATACATCGCCGGTCTGTTGTTCAAACCATCTTGCAAAGTAGGTTCTGTCAACACCGGGAACCGGGAGCTGTGATCCGAGACGGATCACAACTAACATCGCAAATGTAAAGAAAATCTTCTTTCTTAATTCTTTGATCTTAAAAGCATTTTTTAAGGTTGTAAACATTACATCACCTCTGTTGTTCCGCCAAGCGACTCAATCTTCTCTTTGGCAGATGCACTGAATGCATTTACCTTCACATCGAGTTTCTTAGTCAATTCTCCGTTTCCAAGGATTTTAACGCCATCGCGGGGATTCTTTACAATCCCTTTCTCCATCAGTGTGTTTACATCAACTGTCGTGCCGTTGTCAAATACTTCCAAAGCGCCCAGGTTGATCGCAACGATCTCTTTAGAGTTTCTGCATTTGAAGCCTCTCTTCGGAATACGTCTGTATAACGGCATCTGGCCACCTTCAAAACCTACTCTCGGTGCTCCGGAACGGGCTTTCTGGCCCTTATGTCCCTTGCCGGCTGTCTTGCCGTTGCCTGAACCGTGTCCACGGCCTCTTCTAAAATTATCACTGTGTTTGGAACCCTCTGCAGGTCTTAAATTTGATAATTCCATCCTATCTCTATGCTCCTTTCCAAGTCGGCTGCGCCAGCCTTCTTATGCTTCTTCTACTTTGACCATATGTCTTACCTTCTGGATCTGACCCTGTGTCGCTCCATTGTCAGGTAATTCAACTGTCTGTCCTATCTTTTTCAGTCCCATTGCCGCTACTGTCGCTCTGGCCTTCGGAATCTGGCCGATCGTAGATTTGATCAATGTAACTTTTAATGTTTTTGTTTCTTTTGCTGCCATCTTACTATCTGCTCCTTTCTAAGTTTCTTCCATCAGATCATCCTTATGATGTCACTTCTTCCACGGATTTACCGCGGTTTCTTGCAACTTCCTCAGGAGTCTTCAACTGACTTAAACCGGCAATTGTAGCAAGTACAACATTCTGTTTATTATTTGAACCCAAAGACTTTGTACGGATATTGGAAATACCTGCAAGTTCACATACCACACGGGCAGGACCGCCTGCGATAATACCAGTACCTTCCGGAGCTCTCTTGAGCAGAACAGAAGCGGAACCAAATTTTCCGATAAAGTCATGTGTAATACTGTGATTGGGATCCAGTGCAACAGACACTAAATTCTTGATCGCGTCCTCTTTTCCCTTACGGATAGCCTCCGGTATTTCAGTCGCTTTTCCAAGACCAGCGCCTACATGACCATTGCTATCGCCTACGACTACCAATGCTGTGAAACGGAAGTTACGACCACCTTTTACAACCTTAGTAACACGTTTAATAGTTACAACTTTTTCAGTCAGTTCAAACTGGCTGGCATCAATGATTGTACGTCTCATGTGATTTTCTCTCCCTTCCTAGAATTCTAATCCAGCTTCTCTGGCTGCATCAGCTAATGCTGCAATCTTACCCTGGTATATAAAGCCGCCTCTGTCAAAAACAACCTCTTTAATACCCTTTTCAACTGCTCTCTTAGCAATTACTGTTCCTAAATATGCCGCTGCATCAACGTTATTGGTCTTCTCCAGCTCAGCCTTCACATCTTTTTCAAGCGTGGACGCTGCAACTAATGTATTTCCAACTGTATCGTCAATAATTTGAGCATACATATGATTATTACTTCTGAATACAGCCAAACGTGGTCTCTGTGCAGTACCACTTAAATGGTTACGCATTCTTCTGTGTTTCTTAACACGAACTTTTTGTCTTGATTCTTTACTAACCATTTCCATACTCTCCTTATCTGTTATTTCTTACCAGTCTTACCAACTTTACGTCTGATCACTTCATCGGCATACTTAATTCCTTTGCCCTTATAAGGTTCCGGTCTTCTCTTGTCTCTGATTTCAGCAGCGAATTGGCCAACTTTTTCTTTATCAATACCCTTAACGATGATGACATTCTGTCCTTCCATGACAGTCTCTATGCCTTCCGGATCCGTCATCTCTACCGGATGGGAATATCCCAGATTCAGAGTCAGAACCTTACCGGATTTGGATGCTCTATAACCAACACCGTTAACTTCCAGTTTCTTTTCAAATCCATCCGTAACACCGACTACCATATTATTGATCAGTGTTCTTGTCAGGCCATGCAAAGATTTCATTTTCTTTAAGTCATTCGGTCTGGAAACAACGATTTCTGCGCCTTCTACCTTGATCTCCATCTCAGCCGGAAGCACTCTCTCAAGTGTTCCCTTAGGACCTTTTACAGTCACTTTATTATTTTCTGCAATATCCACGGTAACTCCCGCCGGAACTGCGATTGGCATTCTTCCTATACGTGACATGCCCGTACCCTCCTAAATTCTTATTTGCATATAACTTTATACTCAACCCGAAAGAATTGCGTCAGCAATTCTTTCAGCCAAAACTTAGTTTTTCTTAGGTGCGGTTCTTTCGCACCTTAGTAAAACTTTTTGGCTTCTACCAGACAAACGCCAACACTTCGCCGCCAACCTGCAGTTCTCTCGCCTTCTTGTCGGTGATGACACCCTGGTTGGTAGAGATGATTGCAACACCAAGACCGCCTAATACTTTCGGAAGGTCTTCTTTGCCGGCATAGACACGAAGTCCCGGTTTTGAAATTCTCTTGATACCGGAAATGATCTTCTCGTTTTTGTCCTCGCCATATTTTAAAGTAATATGGATCGTCTTGAAGCTTCCATCTTCAATCATATCGAATTTCTTAATATAACCTTCATCCAGCAAAATCTGCGCAATTGCCAATTTCATTTTGGATGACGGTACATCTACTGTATCATGTTTTGCAGTATTTGCATTACGGATTCTTGTAAGCATATCTGCAATAGGATCGCTCATTGTCATTTGAATTGCCTCCTTCTCCTTATTTTACCAGCTGGCTTTACGAACACCAGGAATCTGACCTTTATATGCTAACTCACGGAAGCAAATTCTGCAAATTCCGTATTTTCTTAAATAAGCATGTGGACGACCACAAATTTTGCAACGGCTGTATTCTCTTGTAGAGAATTTCGGTTTGCGCTGCTGTTTTATCTTCATTGCTGTCTTAGCCATGAATTTACCTCCTTTTATTTAGCGAATGGCATATTGAACAATCTTAATAATTCACGAGCTTCTTCGTCGGTCTTGGCTGTTGTTACGATAATAACATCCATACCTCTCACCTTATCAATCTTGTCATATTCAATTTCCGGGAAAATAAGCTGTTCTTTGATTCCCAGTGCATAATTTCCTCTGCCGTCAAACGCATTGGGGTTCACGCCTCTGAAGTCACGGACACGGGGCAATGCAAGGTTCACCAAACGATCAAGGAACTCATACATCTTGTCACCGCGCAGCGTCGTCTTACAACCGATTGCCTGGCCTTCTCTGATCTTGAAATTGGCAATGGAATTCTTTGCTTTGGTAATGACTGCTTTCTGTCCTGTGATTGTCTCCATATCACTTACGGCAGATTCCAAAACTTTTGCATTTTCCTTCGCTTCACCAACACCCATATTGATCACGATCTTATCCAGTTTCGGAACTTCCATAACATTTTTATATCCAAACTTTTTAATCATAGCATCTATGATCTCATCTTTATACAAATCTTTAAGCCTGCTCACTTTTCGGACCTCCTTCCTTAGAATTAATCAACAACGTCGCCTGTGGATTTTGCAAAACGGACTTTTTTGCCGTTTTCCATCTTAAATCCAATTCGCGTTGGTTTTCCTTTGTGAATATACATCACATTGGAAATATCGATCGGAGCTTCTTTTTGAACAATACCGCCGTTCTGGTTCGCTGCCGAGGGTTTCTCATGCTTTGTGATCTTGTTGATCCCTTCCACCAACACCCTGCCATTTTTCCTGTCTATGGAAAGAACTTTGCCTTCTTTGTCTTTGTCCTTACCAGCGATCACTTTTACATTATCGCCTTTTTTAATCTTCAATGTTGACATACCGGCACCTCCTATAATACTTCCGGAGCCAGTGAAACAATTTTCATAAACTGTTTATCACGAAGCTCTCTTGCTACTGGTCCAAAAATACGGGTTCCTCTCGGAGTCTTATCATCTTTGATAATAACAGCAGCATTTTCATCAAATCTAATATAAGAACCGTCTTTACGACGGGCACCTTTTACGCTGCGAACGACTACGGCTTTCACCACATCGCCTTTCTTTACAACGCCGCCTGGTGTTGCATCTTTAACAGTAGCAACGATAATATCACCAATACGCGCATATCTTCTTGTAGAGCCGCCCATAACTCTGATGCACAGAAGTTCTTTTGCACCGGTGTTATCAGCAACCTTTAGTCTGCTTTCCTGCTGAATCATGCTAATTCTCCTTCCTACTTAACTTTTTCGACAATTTCGACAAGTCTCCATCTCTTATCTTTGGATAAAGGTCTCGTCTCCATGACTTTAACGGTATCGCCAATGCTGCACTCATTTTTCTCGTCATGAGCTTTCAGTTTATAGGTTCTTTTTACAATCTTACCGTAAAGCGGATGCTTAACATGGTCTTCAATCGCTACCACAATTGTCTTATCCATCTTATTACTGGTTACTTTGCCAGTACGGGTTTTTCTCAAATTTCTTTCCACGACACATCCTCCTCCTAGTTAGCCGCTTTCGATTTCTGGGTAATCACGGTCTGGATCCTTGCGATATTTCTTCTGACTTCTTTGATCCTCGCCGTATTGTCCAACTGATTCGTTGCGTTCTGGAATCTCAAATTGAAAAGTTCTTTTTTAGCATCTACCAGTTCCTGTGCTAATTCTGCATCTGATTTTTTCTGTAAATCTTCTACATACTTATTAGTTTTCATTTGATACACCGCCTTCCAAGTCTGCTTTAGAAACGATTTTACACTTACATGGAAGCTTATGTGTTGCAAGACGCAATGCCTCTTTTGCAATATCCTCAGATACTCCTGCGATTTCGAACATTACACGCCCCGGCTTAACAACTGCTACCCAGTATTCCAGGGTACCCTTTCCGGAACCCATACGTGTTTCTGCTGGTTTTGCTGTTACTGGTTTATCGGGAAAAATCTTAATCCAGACTTTACCGCCACGCTTGATATAACGAGTCATCGCCACACGGGCAGCCTCGATCTGGTTTGATTTGATCCAACATGGCTCCATTGCAATAATACCCCACTCACCATAAGTAATGGTATTACCGCGCGTTGCTTTTCCTGCCATAGAACCACGGAACTGTTTACGACGTTTAACTCTTTTTGGCATTAACATTATTTATCGCTCCCTTCCTTATTAGATTTAGTCGGAAGTACCTCGCCTTTGTAAATCCATACTTTGACACCAACTTTACCGTAGGTTGTGTCAGCTTCCGCAAAGCCATAATCAATATCAGCTCTGAGTGTCTGAAGCGGTATCGTACCATCACTGTAGAACTCTGTACGGGCCATATCAGCGCCGCCAAGACGTCCTGAGCAGGCTGTCTTGATACCGAGTGCGCCTGCCTTCATGGTTCTGCCCATGCAGGATTTCATCGCACGTCTGAAAGATACACGGTTCTCCAACTGCTGTGCAATGTTCTCTGCAACAAGCTGTGCATCTCTGTCCGGTCTCTTGATTTCTTTGATATCTACTAAAACTTTCTTACTGGTAAGTTTGGAAAGCTCTTTCTTGGTAACTTCGATCTCAGCGCCGCCCTTGCCGATCACAACACCCGGTTTTGCAGTATAGATCACTACTTTTACCCTGTCTGATGCTCTCTCAATCTCAATCTTGGAAATACCTGCGCTATATAACTTTTTCTTCAAATATTTTCTGATGTTGTAATCTTCCACTAAGAAATCAGAAAATTCTGCATCAGCATACCATTTGGAATCCCAATCTTTAATTATGCCGACTCTGAGGCCGTGAGGATTAACTTTCTGTCCCATGTTTTTCTCCTTCCTATATCATTCCTATTTCTCATCCAGAACAATTGTGATATGACTCATTCTCTTCTCGATCCTGTAAGCCCTGCCCTGTGCTCTTGGTCTGATTCTCTTCATGGTAGGTCCCTTATTTACATAACACTCTGCAATATAAAGGTTTTCCGGATTCATGCCGTTATTGTTCTCGGCATTCGCAATCGCTGACTGCAACAGCTTCTTGATCACACCGGATGCGTATCTCGGATTATATTCCAGAACCGCCAATGCTGTCGTTACATCCTTGCCTCTGATGGCATCTAATACGAAACAAGCTTTCTGTACAGACACTCTGGCATAAGATAACTTAGCCGAAGGTCTTTTATCTTTGTTCGCATTTCTCTCTCTTTTTATCTGGGATCTATGTCCTTTAGCCATAGATAAAACCTCCTTTCAATTTAGCGAACTTTGGACTTTCTTTCGTCCTTATCATGTCCTCTATAAGTTCTGGTTGCAACAAATTCACCAAGTTTATGTCCAACCATATCTTCCGTAACATATACAGGTACGTGCTTTCTGCCATCATGAACTGCGAATGTATGTCCAACGAAAGATGGGAAAATGGTAGAACGGCGGGACCAGGTCTTGATAACCTGCTTCTGTCCTGACTCGTTCATAGCATCAACTTTTTTCAATAAGCTCGCATCTGCAAATGGTCCTTTTTTCAGTGATCTTGCCATGATTTTTCCTCCTAGATTTTTATATCACTATGGCTTCCGCATCTTGGAAGAATCGCTTTGCGATTCTTTCGGCTGAAACTCAGATTTTCTCAGGCGGCGTCCCTGAGACGCCTTGGAAAATCTTTTCGGCCTAGCCTATTTCATCGCTCTGCCGTCTCTTCTTCTTACAATCAGCTTATTCGACGCTTTTTTCTTCTTGCGGGTCTTTAAGCCGAGCGCCGGTTTACCCCATGGTGTACACGGACCCGGACGTCCGATCGGAGCCCTGCCTTCACCACCGCCGTGCGGATGGTCATTCGGGTTCATAACAGAACCACGGACTGTAGGACGGATGCCCATATGACGTTTCCGGCCTGCTTTACCGATCTTGATCAGGTTGTGATCTGCGTTGCCGACATTACCGATCGTTGCTCTGCATATGATAGGAACCATTCTCATTTCGCCTGAAGGAAGTCTTAACGTTGCATATTTGCCTTCTTTTGCCATAAGCTGCGCCCCGTTGCCTGCGGAACGAACAAGCTGTCCGCCCTTGCCGGGATGCAGTTCGATATTGTGAATGACAGCACCTACCGGAATCTCAGAAAGCGGAAGGCAGTTGCCGACTCTTACTTCTGCGCCGGATCCGTTCATGACTTTCATGCCGTCTGTCAGTCCTTCCGGTGCAAGGATATAGGATTTCTGACCGTCCTCATAGCAGATCAGCGCAATGTTTGCCGTTCTGTTCGGATCATATTCAATCCCGATCACTGTTGCCCAGATGCCGTCTTTATTTCTCTTGAAATCAATGTCTCTATATAATCTTCTGCTTCCGCCGCCATGATGTCTGACCGTAATTTTACCCTGGTTGTTACGTCCGGCATTTTTCTTGACAGAAGTACAAAGTGCCTTCTCAGGTGTCTTCTTTGTAATCTCAGAAAAATCGGACCCTGTCATGTTACGTCTGGAAGGTGTATATGGGTTATAAGTCTTAATTCCCATGATCTTATCTCCTTTTCTTCTTGATTTTCGCGCAGCACATATTTATGCCGCATACATTATCCCGGATATCCAATTCCGATACCCTGACAGAACCGCCCCGCGGTTCCGCCGGCCGAAACTCAGATTTTCTCAGGCGGCGTCCTTTGACACCCCGGAGAATCTTTTCGGCAGCCGGCGTCCGGCTGTTACAGGCCTGCAAAAATCTCAATCTCTTTGCTGTCCTGCGTAAGCTGTACGATCGCTTTTTTGGTCTTTGCCGTCTTGCCGTATACCATGCCGCGTCTCTTTGTCTTGCCGTCCATGTTCATGGT
This sequence comes from uncultured Lachnospiraceae bacterium, assembly GCA_947577185.1. GTDB lineage: Bacteria > Bacillota > Clostridia > Lachnospirales > Lachnospiraceae > UBA3282. The sequence continues at coordinate 25,815 of CANPUE010000017.1, forward strand.
ATTCACCTTTGCAACTTTTGTTCCTTCGAACATCTTTTCCACAGCTTCTTTGATCATTGTCTTGTTTGCTTCCGGATGCACCAGAAAAGTATATTTCTTTTCGCTCATACCTGCCATACTCTTTTCTGTAATAACCGGTTTGAGGATTACATCATAATACTGAATCGCTGCCATTATGCATACACCTCCTCGATTTTAGCCACGGCGTCTTTTGTGAGCACCAGTGTATCGCCTTTAAGAATGTCATATACGTTGATGGAGCTGACATCCGCCGTATTGATCGTGGGAAGATTTCTTGCGGAGTAAACTGCATTGTCATCTTTTTCGCCAAATACAACCAGCGCTTTGCTCACTTTCAGGTTATCCATAACAGCCTTAAAGTTCTTTGTCTTGATCTCGTCAAATTTGAGTTCATCAACAACAATTAATTTGTTTTCCTGCACTCTGCTTGTCAGCACAGATTTGAGCGCTGCTCTCTTTTCTTTTTTGTTCATTTTGAAAGAATAATCTCTCGGAACCGGAGCGAATACAACACCGCCGCCTTTCCACTGAGGTGCTCTGATCGAACCCTGTCTTGCGTGACCGGTTCCTTTCTGTCTCCACGGTTTTCTTCCACCGCCGCGTACTTCTGAGCGTGTCTTTGCTTTCTGTGTGCCCTGACGATTGTTTGCAAGCTGCTGGACTACTGCCATGTGTACCAGGTGCTCATTTACTTTCACACCAAACACCGCATCATTTAAGTCCATTTTGCCGACTTCTTTGCCTTCCATATTAAAAACAGATACGTTTGCCATCTGAATGGTCCTCCTTTCATCTGTGACCTAAGCCACTATTTTGCCTCGACCTTAGTCGTCTCTTTGATTGTTACCAGAGCCTTCTTCGGTCCCGGTACAGCGCCTTTTACAAGGAGCAGGTTCTTTTCTGCATCAACTTTTACTATCGTAAGATTCTGAACAGTTACTCTCACGCAGCCCATATGTCCCGGCATGCCTTTTCCCTTGAATACTTTACTCGGAGAGGAGCAGGCACCGTTAGAACCCTGATGACGATGAAATTTGGAACCGTGAGTCATAGGACCTCTGTGCTGGCCATATCTCTTGATCGCACCCTGGAATCCTTTTCCTTTGGAAATCGCTGTCGCATCAACTCTGTCGCCAGCTTCAAAAATATCAGCTTTGATCTCGCTTCCCAGCGCATATTCCTGTGCGTTGTCCAGTTTCAGTTCTCTCACATAACGTTTGCAGGAAACCCCTGCTTTCTCGAAATGGCCTTTCTCAGCCTTGTTAACGCCGTGTCTGTGGATCACTTCTTTTTTACCGTTTTTGTCTTTGTTGACAATCTTTTCTTTCTTGTCTACAAATCCGACCTGTACTGCACTGTAACCGTCATTCTCAACTGTCTTGATCTGCGTTACGGCACAAGGTCCTGCCTGAAGAACGGTAACAGGTGTTAAGCTGCCGTCTTCATTGAAAATCTGAGTCATTCCGACTTTCGTTGCTAAAATCGCTTTTTTCATGATTTACCTCCTTTATTCTACAGCGGACCCAATGGGCAAATTCGGCAGGAATCTGCCTGAAGTTATTCCGAAAGAATGGCTTCTGGTCATCCTAGTAGGGGTTTATTTGTTCTTCATTTTGATATCGATGTAAACACCGGCAGGCATTTCCAGCCTCTGCAGTGCATCGACAGTCTTAGGGGTCGGAGCAATGATATCGATGAGTCTCTTATGTGTTCTCTGTTCGAACTGCTCTCTGGAATCTTTGTACTTATGAACTGCCCTCAGAATCGTAACAACTTCCTTCTTCGTCGGCAGCGGCACCGGTCCGCTCACCTGTGATCCGTTCTTCTTAACTGTTTCGATGATTTTTTTGGCAGATGCATCAACCAACTGATGATCATAAGCTTTTAATGTGATTCTCATTACTTGACTTGCCATAAAAAAAGTCGCCTCCTTTTCGCACTTTCATTTCTTTAAGTACGACAAGCGGTGACTGTACACTCTCCCGTGTGTGTCCTGTTTTAAAAAGACACAAAACGTCGTTTCTGACCTGATCAGACTCTTGCTTGTACAGTGACTTGTCGTCAGTTTCCTAACTTGACATTCGCTCCACGGAAAACCCGCCACATGGGCGGCAACCTCACGCTTCACAGCTATCATGCCACAGCAATGGCTATTATACAGGATGATTCCGGAAAATGCAAGCGTTTTTTTGAAAAAAAAATTTTTGAAAATATATTTTGGAAAAAATCCCCGATCTATGATACTATAGTATTAAATTTTCCAGGCAAAACAGGTTGCAGATAATCAGTTCACATTATGAAAAGGAAACAGGTTACAAAATGAGACTTTATTTAGTACGTCATGCAGAAAGCTACGGAAATATAAACGGAAAGATCATTTCAACTACGGATTTTGAGCTGACCGAAAAAGGGCTCCTGCAGTCGCAGCGTGTAGGGCAGAAAATCTGTGCGCAGCTCAAGGGCGCGCAGATATCGGCTTACTGCAGTCCGCTCGCAAGAGCCAGACAGACGCTGTTAGAAATTCTGCGCTGGACCGGAACGGATCCTTCCGCTGTTACAGAGTCTCCCTTCTTAAAAGAAATGGATCTGGGACTGCTTGAAGGAATGACCTGGGACGAGCGGCGCCAAAATTATCCGGATATCGATTTGGATGAAAAGTTATCTTCCCTTCGGGCGCCTGAGGGGGAATCCTATCAGGATGTAAAGAACCGATGTCAAAAATTCATAGACGAGTTTCTCGAAAATGGCGATCAGACGAAAGATGTGATCATCGTATCCCATGGCATTACATTACGGATATTGACGAACTTACTGTTAAACCGTCCCGACGAAGATATTAATTTTTTAAACTGGATGGAAAATACCGCCTTTACAGAACTGAGCCGTGAGAAGGGACATCAGGCGTATCAGGTGATCCGCCTGAGTGACCACTCACATCTGGGCGAACTGAAAACTGCCGGATATGAAACCTGGGGGCTGTTTGCCAGACGTGATTATCTGGAAATGGCTGGTAATCACCAATAGATCATTTAATGGAGACAAAACAATGTGGACAGCAGAAAACTGGAAAGAGTATGAAGTGATAGACACTTCCGCAGGCGAAAAACTGGAACGGTGGGGAACGTACCTCTTAGTCAGGCCCGATCCCCAGGTCATATGGACTACGCCCAAAAAACATCCCGGGTGGAAAAAGCGAAACGGTCATTATCATAGAAGTTCCAAAGGCGGAGGTGAGTGGGAATTCTTTGATCTGCCCGCCGAATGGAGCATACATTATAAAGAACTGACCTTCCGGTTAAAACCATTCAGCTTCAAGCATACCGGTCTCTTCCCCGAGCAGGCCGCCAACTGGGACTGGTTTTCTTCTATTATAAAGGCCGCTCTTGCGGACCGTCCTGACAAACCGGTCAAAGTACTGAATCTGTTTGCCTATACCGGCGGCGCTACCCTTGCCGCGGCAAAGGCCGGTGCAGGCGTGACACATGTCGACGCCTCCAGGGGGATGGTAAGCTGGGCGAAGGAAAACGCTGCCGCTTCAGGACTTGGCGATGCGCCAATCCGCTGGCTGGTGGACGACTGTGTAAAATTTGTGGAGCGAGAGATACGCCGTGGCAACACATACGATGCCATTATCATGGATCCTCCATCCTATGGCCGAGGGCCAAAAGGAGAGATCTGGAAGATTGAAGAAAGTATTTTTCCTTTTCTCGAACTGACCGCCAAAATATTATCAAAAGATGCTCTTTTCTTTTTGATCAACTCCTATACGACCGGCTTACAGCCCGCAGTCCTTTCCTATATGCTGCAGACAGCCATCGTCCCCAATTTCGGCGGCCGCGTGGAATCGTCTGAAATCGGCCTTCCCGTCAGCACCAACGGCCTTATCCTGCCCTGCGGCGCTTCGGGCAGATGGCAGAGGATCGTGCCGACTGTCTGAGCAATTGAAAGCAGCAAAAGAACAAGGTCACAATGGAGGAATCAAATGGAAAAACTGACTATAGAAACAGAAAAGATCATGAAGGAACGATTCGGGAAAGACAGTATCATCGCCGTCGCCACGGTTGAGGATGGAAAACCGTATGTCCGCAATGTCGACGGGTATTATGAAGACGGGGCTTTTTATGTCATTACCTATGCGCTTTCCAATAAAATGAAACAGATCGCACAAAATCCCGATGTGGCAATTGCCGGCGACTGGTTTACGGCACATGGAAAGGGAAGCAATTTAGGCTGGTTCTGTAAAGACGCAAACAAAAACATCGCAGACAGATTAAGAAAAGCGTTTCACGAATGGATCGATAATGGACACAACAATTTTGAAGATGAAAATACCTGTATTCTTTGCATACAGCTTACAGATGGCATTTTATTTTCACATGGGACAAGATATGAGATTGATTTTTTGAAGGATTGATCCGTCCTCATTTTCAGGCGTTTTATTCAAAACAGGCACCTGCGCGAAATTGCAGGTGCCTGGTGTGTGCAGCGGTTTATAGAATTGCAGACAGGAGTATTCCTGCTTTTGACCGCTTTTTGTATCATTCAGGCTGTTCTCTCTCTTTCTCCCCCCGCGGTCAATACAAACTGACCCCAACCAGGGCTACCAGTGCAAATATGCAGACAAGGTAAAGTACGAAAATAATACCAAACAGAATCAGAGACGCTTTAAAGAAATTGGATTTGCTCTTTTTTTCGGTCTGACTGAACGCCCACACAAACATCATAATAATGTTGACACAGGGAATCAGCGTAATGAGTATTGTCACGATCCATTCGCCAGTTTTTACCGGCTCCTCCAGATCTAACTGCGACGGCTGATACGGAGCCTGATAATTCTGATAGGTGCCGCCATACTGATTGTTATGATACTGCTGATTGCCGTATTGATCCCCGCTATATTGTCCATAGGAAGCGTCCTGATATGGATTTCCCCCTGTCTGCGGGCTGTTGTATGCGCCGCCTCCCTGATTTTGATAGTTCTCATTTTCATTCATTTCTTTTTTCCTCCCTGCATTAAGCTTTTATTCATTATATGATTTTAAGTTGATATAAAATCCTCTCATAAAACGGTAGCAATCCCGCCAGCAGATTATCCTTTGTATACACGTAAGGCTCTCTGTCCGGGAAAAAAAGACACATCCTCCAGACATAGCAGACTATGAGTAAAATGAGCGTTGCCATGATCAATGCCTTCATTCCCTTCGCCCTCCTGCCTGTGATATAGCGGTTCCACAAAAAATAGACGCCGATACAGACAATCGGGATTCCCATCGGATGCATCCGAACAGACTGTACTGCCTGCCCGGTCAGAAGATAAAACACTGCCCTTGTCATACCGCACCCCGGACAGGGAAAACCTGTAACGATCACCATGGGACAGAACGCATGGAAGATGAGATGCATCAAAACTGTATAACATGCTATGGCGATCACTGCGATCCAGATGTTTTTTAAATCCTTTCGCACCCGTGCCGAGATTTCTTTCCAGCGGCGCCGGCATCTCTCTTTCATAGTCTTCGCCCTTCTTCCTGCCCGAACATTCCTGCTTTTATAGTGTAAACAATACTATTTTAAGACCATACAGTAAAAGCAGGTGCAGCGGATAAAATAAATAGTAGAATGCTTTCGGAAGCTGTTTTCCTTTTTCTCCATTATAAAGGTAGATTGGGACAAAGGCAAAGATCCCATACAATTCGCTCAGCCCCGAATTAAAAAAAGTTGCCAGTGGAATATAAGTTCCCCAATACCTGACCATATAAATCAGAACAATTCCAAAATAGAGGACGATGCTTCCGCCAAGGAACTGAAGCCAGAAAGATCCGCGGAACAGATAAAAGACCACGATCAGCAAAACACCCATAAACATATAATCCGATTTTAAAAACAAGGCTGCTGCACAGCAAATCGCCACTCCGGCTGCCTGTAACAGGATATGTCCATGTAATGTTTCAAGCAGGTATAATGCCAGAACACCAAAAAACAATGTAAAATATACATTCTGATCCTGCAGGTCGAACAGCTTTCCCTGCAGCGCCAGGTCAAACGGAATCTCTGAGAGCAGGGCGAAAGCCCCCAAACGAATCAGATACTTTTTTCTGCTGTGAGTATGACAGAAGCCTTCCGCCGCCATAAAAGCAAAAAGCACAAAAGCGATCCTTCCGACAGCTCTCCCCATATGGTAGACTTTTGTCGCCTCATCCACAAAAAATCCCTGATCAACTCTCCATAACATATACTCCATAAATACTACCGCAAAAAAATGATCGACAAACATCGACAGATATGCGATATGTTTCAAGAAAGCACTGTTAACGGAAATTTTCTTCTTACACCCAAACATTTTTAACTGATCTCCCTACTGTCGGCGGCTTTTCTGTTATTATAAAGTATCATATGTCAAAATACAACTATATCTATTTTACCCTTTATTGTGCCGACTGTCAAAACGAGTCCTCATCATAACCGGATCATAAACTGGAAAAAGCAGATTCCCCGATCAGGAAATCTGCTGTAAAAAGATCCACAAATACATATCTGTCGGATCATCCAAGCCTGCTTACCCGGACGAGCATGATCCAGGAAAAAATGATATCGCCAAAAATCCCGGCCAAAATGATCAACAGATAATACGTCGGCAGTTTTTGGCAGGAAACTGCCATACAGACCGCAAGGTAACAGAATGTCAGCGCCAAAAAGAGCCGCAATGTTACCAGCATATTTTTCAAAACGCGATAAACTCTCCATTGGTTGGCCGGCGTCACTTTCACGCCAGTATTCCATGACTGCGGGAACTGTTCTGCGCCCCACAAAATGAGATACAGAATCCATCCAAAAATGATTGCAAACAGGATGGAACCCTTACTCGTCATGGAATCCGCCACCCCAGCCGCATTATAATGTCCCGGCACCTGCGCCGGAATATCCTTCCAGGCGGCAATCAGATAAATACTGGTTCCGACCAGTGCCAAAGTACCCAATATCCCTACGATCATATCATATTTTGTTCTTTTAATCCTCATTTGACATCCTCTCCTGCTTACTTCACATAAAGCCCTGCAAGTTTCATTTCCTGATCAAACATGAACGTATAGGTAACACTCACGTTTGCATAACTGACATTCATCTGAGTTAGCGCAAGCACATTTCCCTGCTGCTCCAATTCCTGCGTATAAACGGTTCCAATTGCCTGCATTTCTCCCCAATCATCACCAAACTCTCCCCTTATGGTATCCATTTTTTCCTGCGTCAGATACGGCAGCATCTGCGGAATTGCCATCGCTTTTAACGCTTCGAAGTCATCTTGCTCCAACAATGCAACCGTTTCCTCCGCAGCTTTCTCCAGCGCTTCCTGCGTAAAATAACCGCTGTGGCCCGTTGGATACCCTTTGGGCACAAACCACCAGATAAAAAGACCAAATATCAGCACAACGGCCATGGCCGCCCCTAAAATCTTACCGATCCTGCCTCTCTTATAAGATTTTTTCTCTTCACTGGAAAGATTCTGGTTAAACTCCTCCGCGATCTCTTCCGTCGTCCCCATGCTCTCCATGATCTGCTGCCAGTCTTCGCCGCCTTCTTTACGTGCTGTCATGTCCGCTAATATCTCTTTTCTGATCTCTTCTCTCTTCTTATGGGAGCATTTTACCTTTCTGACGATCCCGTCGACATATTTTTCTGTACTCTTCATATCTGCATTCCTCACTCTCCATCTTATATTATGCGCCCGTCAGATACCCTTGCCATCCGATTGCATGATTTCATCCGCTCCCGCTGCGATCTGCTTCCAGACCTGATAAATTTCCTGAAGATTCTGCTGCCCCTTTTCCGTGATTGCATAATACTTTCTTGGAATCTGTCTGGATTCCGGTTCACACCATCTGCTCTCCACAAGGTGTTCATCCTCAAGCCTGTAAAGGATCGGATACAGAGTTCCCTCTTTCAGGTTAAAGACGCCTCCGCTCTTTTCCAACAGTTCCTGAATCAGCTGATATCCATATTTCTCTTCTTCTTCCAGCAATTTCAGGACAAGCATTTCCAAGACGCCTTTCTTCATCTGACGTTCATATTTTTCATTCATACTTTTACGGGATACTCCTTTGATTTTTTTGCATGGTTACTTTTTGTTTCACATTACTTTGTATTGCTAAATATAATGTACTACTTTATTCTACATCTGTCAAGTCATACAAAAAAATAAATTGCAAACAAAAGAGACTGCGTCCGGTTCTTCTTCCCGGCACACAGTCCCCATAGGGTTTCAAACTCCCTGCGTTTTCTTTATAATAATGTCTCTAAATCTTCACAAAGCATTTCCACCGCCTCCGGTTTTGTCGCCCAGCTGGTGCAAAACCGTACCGCACTGTGAGACAGGTCAATACGCTTTTGATACTCAAAACAATATTTTTCGCCTAACTTATCCAGTATCTCATCCGGCAAAATCGGAAAAATCTGGTTGGTCGTATTCTGAACCAGAAATGGCACATTCTTTTTCAAAAGCACGTCTCTGATTCTGTCTGAGAGATTAATCGCATGTTTTGAAATTTCCAGATACAAATCTTTTTCAAACAGGGTCATAAACTGAATCCCAAGCAGCCTGCCTTTCGCCAGCATACCGCCCTGTTGTTTGATGACATAGCGAAAGTCTTCCTGCAGATGAGGATCTGTAATCACCACTGCCTCGCCAAACAATGCGCCTACTTTCGTTCCGCCGATATAAAAGACATCACACAGCCTTGCCAGATCTGCAAGCGTCACATCATTGCCGCGGGCAGCCAGTCCGTAGCCAAGCCTCGCACCATCAACAAACAAAAACAGGTGATTCCTCCGGCACACATCAGAAAGTGCCTCCAACTCTGCAAGTTCATACAGCGTACCGAGTTCAGTCGGCTGAGAAATGTAGACCATCCCAGGCTGTACGACATGTTCACGCGAACCGTCCTCCATATGTTCCCGATAACAGGTCTCCACCTGCTCTGCCGTGATCTTTCCGTCCTCCGACGGCAGCGCAAGCACTTTATGTCCTCCTGCTTCGATCGCGCCTGTCTCGTGTGCGTTGATATGCGCGGTCTGTGCTGCCAGCACCCCCTGATGCGTCCGCAGCGCCGCCGCTATCACAGTCGCATTCGTCTGCGTCCCGCCTACTAAAAAATGAACTGCCGCGTTCTCATTTCCGCATTTCTCCAAAATCAGTTTTCGCGCCTGCTCACAATAATGATCACATCCATACCCTTCTGTCTGCTCCCTGTTCGTAGCCAGGAGACGTTCCATTATCTTTTCGTGCGCACCCTCGTTGTAATCACAGTTAAAAAAAATCTTATCCATAATCAGTTGCTCCTATATCTTTGCGCAAATTTATGCGTTTATTCTTACAATTACGCAGAATGATTCAGGAAAAACGTGAAAGAAACACATCATTGACCGGCGTCGCGATACCGTGTTTCCTGCCGAGTTCACAGACCGTTCCCGCAAAAAGCGCTACTTCCGTCCGCCTGCCTGCTTTACAGTCCTGCCTCATGGACGGTTCTCCGTCAGGATTGAGTGTATCGATTACTGCCACCCATTCCTCCAGATCGTTCTCTGACAAATCCACACCTTCCGCATTCGCCGTCAGGATCGTTTCACGCATGGCCGCTTTCATCATTTCACGCGCTTCTCCCTCCTGCTGCACCGTCCGGTACGTGCCGCCGCAAAGTGCCAATGTCTGGTTTACACCCACATTGCACAATAATTTGCCCCACATGGCATGCTTCATGTCGGCAGGCAGAGAATAGGCAAAGCCTGTCTCATCAAAAAAATCGGTTATGGCCTTTAAATTCTCTTCCTTTTCACCGTCCACGATCCCAAGCGCAAGTTCACCCCTGTTCGTACAGACTGCCGCATTCTGCTCTTTCATCGCCGCCATCTTCTGTGCAATACAGTGAACTACTTTTTCCTTCCCGAATTTTTCCGCCAAATCTTCTTCGCTTCGGATACCGTTGAGCACAGAGATCAAAATCGTGTTTTCTCCCACCAGGTGCGCCGTTTCCCTCATGGCATCCTCCAGCGCTCCATATTTGACTGCAAACAAAAGAAGTTCGGCAGGCCGGCTCTCCTGCTTTGCATCACAGTAATTAAAGTCACAGACTTCTCCATTAAACATGACAGTTTCCGTGCGGTATCGTCGTACTCTCTCTTTATCCGCTAAAACACGAACCTGTTCTTTTCCCAGCTTTTTGGTGAAAAAATCCGCATACATCACGCCGAGTGCACCCAAACCGACAATATCAATCCTCTGTATTTTCATTTTTTTCTCCATTCCAAAGCACAACAAAGCACGACAAAGTCCTCACTACTTATCATCACGATACATCTCCAGCAAGTGCTCAAAATCCTGTTTCACTTCCGCAAATGCCTTCAAAAGTTTCGGTGAGAAAGTGCCGCTGTGACCGTTAAGGATCATATGGTATGCTTTATCCGGTTCGTAGGCCATCTTGTAGACGCGCTTTGAAGTAAGCGCATCATATACATCTGCCAGCGAAACAATCTGTGCCGCTATACTGATCTCGTCTCCCTTCAAACCATCGGGATACCCTTTTCCATCATATTTTTCGTGATGATGTCTGGCAATATCATATGCATACTCATAAATGGCTCTGTCATTGAGCCGTACCCGATGCTGGATAATCTCCGCACCTTTTGTCGTATGCGACTTGATCAGTTCAAATTCATCCTGCGTTAGTTTAGCAGGTTTTAATATGATCGTATCGGGAATGGCAATCTTGCCGATATCATGAAGGGAAGAAGCCCACCCGATCTGCACCAGTTTCTCCGGTGTCAGTTCATACTCCGGAAAAAGTTTCATGACACTCTTGCCCAGACACAGTGTATACTCTCTGATTCTTTTCGTATGCTGTTTCGATTCCATATTTCGGAATTCAACAATATTGCTCAGGGAATCAATCAGGATCTCATTTACATGATTGAGCTTTTTTGTCTGCTGCCGCAATACACTGTTCTGCTTCTGAATACTGATATTTTGTTTCTTGACCATCAGTTCCAGCTGCATTTTGTACTTAAACCAGCCGATCGCATTGTGAACCACCTGCTTTACAACCTCAGGCTGGTAAGGTTTTTTGATAAAACTTACGATTCCGTATTCGTAGCCTCTTCGCTCTAATTCCGGGGAACTTTCTCCCGTGATCATGATAAAAGGTATTTTGTTGAGAATATTTTTCTCTTTTAAATGTTCCAATACGGTAAAGCCATCCATTAATGGCATCATATTATCCAACAGGACAATTGCAATCGATGCAAAATGGCTGTTTAGAAGCGCGATCCCTTCTTTGCCGTTACCTGCCTCCAAAATCTTGTATTCTGACTGAAATAATTCTACCAGAATTGCACGGTCAATCGTGCTGTCTTCAAAAATTAAAATCGTGTCACGTTTCATGTTTTTCCTATACCTTCTCAATATTTGGGGCTAAAACTTTATATTATGTGCTACTACTTCCAACGCACGCCTGATACTACAGAGAAGCCATCACGACCTGCTTATTGCGCAGTTTAAAGGAAATCCGGCGCACCTCCGCCGACAATGTGTACTTAATGCCATTGATCACAATCACACTGCCTTCATGTGCTTTCCCTCTGACACAGACAGGCCCTTTCGCGGTCTGCTCTGTCACGTTAACTAATTTAGAGACTTCACCATCCAGCTCTGCCAGTCTTTGTCCCTGCACCACGATTGCCGCATGGATTCTTCGCTTTATTTCCTCCGAAACCTCTTTCCCGGCAGAATACAGCACCGCGATTTTTTTCCACTCTTTCTCCAAAGAATCCAGGTCACGCACCAACTGTTCTCTTTTCTCGGCATATTTTGCCATTTCTCTCTCATACAGTTCGTTGCGGCCTATATCCAGCACTGTCTTTAAATGCAGTCTGTTGCCCAGATTGTGCGCATCCACGCCCTTCACCGCGCTGATTTTCCCGCCTAAAAGCACTCCTTTGCTCCCTGACACGATCACTTTTCCCAGCGTGTTGATCATACTGTTCATGATATAGTTCGCTTTGACATTGCCCCCCGCGTTGATCGTTGCGGCCTCGAAAAAGCTTCCTGAAACTTCACCGCCGGCGTCAATAAAACAGTCGTTCTTAGAACAGCTCCCCTTTTTGATCATCACATTGCCGCCTGCGACCAGCCGCCCGGTCTCTACGTTATGCTCAATGATAATATCACCGGTCGCCTTGATATAACCGCCCGAATAGATGCTGCCGATCACATATACGGATCCGTCCACCTCCAGCTTACCCGTAACTGCAGTCACATCCTCATGGACAACGAGCATATTGGTGATCAGAATACGACCGCCTGTAAATTCAAATTTCCCATTTATTTTAGAAATATAGGTGACGCCATCCGGTTCAATCGTAAATCCGACACCCCTGATCGGTTTTTTCTCCGCCCCGTTTTCAGCATGTATCATTTCACCATATATATTCTTCCCGCTGATCCCCATTTCCGCCTTGTGGTAGACGGCGATCTTCTCACCTTCATCTACCATCTCAAAAGCCTCGATGTTGACATAATCAACCCCGCCATCCGGAAGCGGTGCAGGGATGCGCGGCAGATCAAGTCTGACAAACCATTCAAACCAGCCGTCTTTCCCCTTCTGCGCCGGAATTCCTTCCGCAATCAGAATTTTTTCATTCAGCCTCTTTCGCTCGATCAGATCAGTGATTGCATCATCCCTGATCCCGAAAACGATCTCCCGTCTCTCTAAATCCTGGTAAATATCTTCCTTCGTAACGATATTACCGGGAATCCATGGAATATAAGCATACGCTTTGTTCCCGTTCTCTTCTATGGAAATAGAAAATTCCTTTGTACACAAATCATCACCCGGACGTTTTTTATCCTTCTTAGGACTCGCAGCCGCTTCCTTTTTCTGGTCTGCTTCCCTGTCCCCGGCTGACTGGCTGTGTGTGTTTTCTCTGCTGTCTGCACCAGGCTCAATGGCGCTCCCGCCGCTTGCCCGTTTCCGGTTGACCTCCGCCTGCCGTTTTTCTTTCATATCCGTAGCAGAATAGACCAGACTGCAGTATGACGAGACATCCAGCCCTGCCTCCAGTCCCAGACGGATCTCCCGCATCTGTGCATGGTTGAACAGAGACTTGGCATAAAGCTGCACATTCAACCTTTTCTCCAGTCCGAGTCGAATTTCCTGCATCTGCATCCAGTTATACCTGATATCAGCATATGCGGAAATATCGATCTCCTCACACAGTCCGATCCGTATCTCACGAATCTGCGGTGCACACATATCGTCCTGCAGCCATTGGTCGATCGGCAGCCTGTTGATCAGCGCAAGTCTGATCTCCTCCAGATCATCATCCGTAAATCCCCTTTTCAGATAAGGAATCAGATTTATGGCAGAATAAAGAGCGATCCTGATCTGTCTCATCGTCTCGTAGCTGTAAGCCGGATCCGCATACACAGAAGCATCTACTTTATCTTTGAGTCCCATACGTATCTGCTCCATCTGTAACCAGTTAAACTCCGGATTCGAATAAAGGGACACATCCAGTCCCTGTTCTTTCCCGAGTTTAATTTCCTGGTTCTGAGCCTTCTGATACTCGTCGTATTCCATCATTGGAAACCGTAGTTCCTGCTGTCTGCTGACATCTAAATCGCTCATATTAATTACCAATCTTTCTTTCATTCAATAGAATAATATATAGCTTATCATAGTTTTGACATAAAATACAATCCAAAATGGCAAATAATCTGTATATTTTTATATTTTATCAAGCCAGCTGTAAAAAGTCCACTGTTTTTGAAACGCATCGGACAGCTGTCTGCCATACAAAAAGACACCTTGCGACTTTCGGAAGGTGCCTGATGCATACAAAATTTTATGAAACTGAACGACTGCTTTTACAGATTTTCAATGAAATGATTGCTATACATATTCCAATACTTTTTATACACAAAATCATCGTTACCGTCAAAGTTGAGTTGATACATTCTGAATACGACTGGAAAATTCTTTGGCTGCCACTGCTCTTCATAGGAATAACAATATGTCATGCCTGCCTTTTGCATAACATTGCCGCTTCCTGGATTGTTTCTGTCATGCGTCGCGGTAATATAAGGCAAACCGTCTTTTTTAACCTGTTCTACGACCGTTTTCGCTGCTTCTGTAATAATTCCCCTGTGCCAAAATTCTTTACGAAGTCCATAACCAAAATCATGGTTTTCTTCCATGCTGACATGGATGTAACCGATCGGAAAATCATTTTCTTTCAAACAGACAGCATACGCATAACCTTGTGGCTGTTCATATATTGAAGCATATCTTTCTTCATAAAATTTTATTGTTTCTTCTAGGTTTTTCAAGGGATACCACGGCAAAAACTGATTGGCTTCTTCATCTTTCAAAATTAAGAAAAGAGCTTCCATATCTCTTTTTGTGAATCTTCTTAAAATCAATCGTTCTGTTTCCAATGCGGGTGTATTCACGTTATCCCCCCTCCATCACTATTGATTTGCTCTTATCAGTATATCTTCTGCTTTTCCGACTGATCCCTGCAATCTCTCACGATGCTTTCATGCGATCCCGCTTTTCCCATTATAACACAATTAAAAAGCAGATGTGTCACAACTTTATATTGCGAAGAAAGGTTGCGGCATCCACCTGCTCAAAAACTACCAGACGGCAGCGTTCACATTGTTTGAAATGGAATTTTTATTTCATGCTGTTAAGCGTTTTGGTCAGGTTTCTCTTAATCGTATAGATCGTCGCCCCGTAATAGCAGACAAGGATCAGTACAATCAGCATTCCCGGAATCATCACACCGAATCGAAATCCACTACTGCCGATATATGTGAACACTTTGTGCCCATATCTCACGACAAAAGAATAAAGCAAAAGCAGCGCAATCAAAAATGCAGTCACACAGGGCGTAAAGAAATAGTGAAGGCTTTGCCTGCTTACCATCTTTACAATGTCCCCTCTGTCTACCCCCAGCTGATATAAAGTCCGATACTGCATACGGTTGTCGATAGAATCTGCCACCCCGTGTAAGGCCAAAACAGTCATGCAGATGATAAAAAAGAGAACCCCGGAATAAATACCCAACAACCGAACACTGGTTGCAGTCAGAACCGTATCGTTATTTTCCTGTGTCCGAAAACGGATCGGGTCAATAAAACTGATATAATGTTTCTCCGTATCGTATTTCGCCTCATACCGGGTGAACAGATACGCATATTGCTTCTGAAATGTTCCTGCTATTTCCTCCCGTATGGTATCGCAAAGATGATACGGTATCACCGTTTGTGTATTTGCATAATAACAGGTCCGTGCCAGGTGAAGATGATCACATACAGCGTCAGAGAACACCAACACGCTTCCGCCGCCGTTAAACAGATACTTCCCTAACGGTTCGTTGTAAACTCCCGTATCTGCCAGTGTCAGAAATGTCCCGTCATCTAATTGAATCTTCCTTGTTCCAATTCCCTCTGCGGTGCTCTCCATGTCCATTTCAAAATCCAGATGCATAAAGAACTCATCATCCGCTAATGAAACCGGTTCAAACCCTGCCATTTCCCGCATGGCATTGTACTCTGAAATCCGCATGGCCAGCCTCGGAAGATCATTCCAATATTCCCTGCTGTCAACCGTATTAAAATCCCTTTCCCACACAAAATAACTTCTCTGGGATACTTCTTCTGACAACAGGATGTCATGCGCTTTCAGAATATCTCCTGCAAAGGAAAAGTCGATCTCCGGAATATCATCGATTTCATCGATGTATCTGTACGTATTGTAAATCATGATATCATAGGGCATCCGGTAATCCAGATACCCCGTTGTGATCTCCGCCAGCATGGGCAGGACAACAAAGGCCACAAGTGAAGCCGTAATAGCCAGCGTTGAGATCGATAGTATCTTTGCAGTAGATGACACCTTCCGAAATAAATTGCCAAGCAGGACAGAATTGATATTGCGGTTCTTCCACTTACTCCGTCTCCGGACTGCTGATAAGAGAAACGCCAGCGCATGATAGAAAGCAAAAATCCCTGCAATCGCCGCTGCAACCGCCACCGTCTGATAACGGTTACTGATTTCTTCGGGTATATTTCCGGCATAAATGCCGTTCAAATGTGAAAAATCATACAGCGCCGCACCATCAATCCCAAAACAGACCAACACCGTAACAAGCGAAATGAGATAAGCGCCTTTCTTTTTCTGCTGTCCCTCATTTACCTTTTTTTCGTTCAGCAAATCCAGTAACCTGATTTTGTAAATCTTACGAATGTTCCATGCTCCGGCAAAAAGAAATGCCAATCCAAAGAACAGCATCGTCACAAGCATCGTATCCGGATAAAAGCCAAGCCGAACCCCCCCTGCCCCTCCAATTGTTCTCAAAACGAAAGCCGTCATCATTCCGGACAGCACCGAGCCTGAAATACAGCCTGCAGACACTGCCGCAATACCAAAAATAACCGTTTCTCCAAAAAACTGTCTTGCTATGATCCTTTGTTCCATGCCGAGAATCATATAAACAGAAAATTCGCGGCTGCGCTGTTTAAGCATATAGGTATTGATATAAAGTATCAGCGCAATAAAAATGACTGAAACAGTCAATATAGCATACCTGATTGTATTTTGAAACAAGGTCAGTGAATAATTGCCGTCTCCTCCCAAAATATCGTTATGCCTGCTCGTCAGGGAGAGAAACGCAAAGAACAATGTACTGCTGATAACAAGGGTAAAGAAATAGATTACATAGTCCTCTAACACCTTTTTTATATTGTTTCTGAACAGTTTAGCATACATCACCCGAACCTCCTTCCAGTATCGTAAGCTCCCATAATACCAGGAAACGTAAATCACTGACTGCTTTCGTAAAACTCCCCTGATTTCCATAAAATTCCCGAATATGCTCCGACCTTAAAATTTCTTTCATAATCACTCACCTTACCTTTATCGAAAATGAATCGGCTGCCGACTGTACATTCCTATTGTAAGCAAAATCAGCCGCCGTTTGTATCAGGTTTTCTTACAAAGTTCTAACAAAAATGTAAGAAGTGCAGGTTTTTAATCCTGCACTCGCTGAATAAAGTCGTTGATATGAAAGACAAGCCGGATCATCGTGCCGCTGCCTTTAGAATCCGCCCAAATCTCAATTCCTAACTTATCGCACAGCCGCTTACAAAGGTACAGACCAATGCCGGTAGCGTTTTGCAGCGCCGTTCTGCCATTTTGTCCGGTAAACCCTTTTTCAAAAATACGCGGCAGGTCTCCGGCCTCTATTCCGATTCCATTATCCCGCACACACAGAACAATCTGACTGCCCTGCCGCTCAGTATAAAATTCCAGCGACGGCTGCTCCGTCCGATATTTGACAGCATTGACTATAAGCTGGTTCAGAATAAAACATAACCACTTTTCATCCGAGTAAACAGTATCGTCTGTTTCCTGCAGGTCAATTCCAACGCCGTTTTGCAAAAGCAGATACTTGTTTTCTGCGATTGACTGATGAACCACATCAAACAGACGGATTTCCCGTACAGAATAATCTTTTTCCGTATGTTCACTCCTGGCATAATAAAGCGCTTGTTCCGTGTAACGGTTTACTTTTTCAAGCTGGGTCAGTAATTCCTTCGTCACCTGTGAATGATTGTTTTCACAAAGGAGCTTCATTGCAGTGATCGGCGTCTTAATCTCATGTATCCATTGTTCCACATATTCTCTATATTCTGTCCGTTCCCTTGCGACCTCATTTACCTGTTCCAGCATCGATTTCCCTGCCAGTTTCAAAAGCCGGTAGTACACCTGATCATCCGCACCTTCCGGCTTTTCCATCACCTCAGAAAGCAGGTAACGTTCTTCTAACTGTTGTGCAAGATGCAGCAGATTTTCCATCTGTGCTTTCCGACTGCGATACGACATCACAAGATACGCCGTCAAAATGACTGTCCAGACAAACAAAATGCAGGCAATACTGTCAGGGCTGTTTCCGGTCACATGCAGGAATATGGCCAGACCAATCATGCAAAGAACATTGAGAAACAGAATCGGCATTTTTTGTTTCCAATAAAGTGTTCCGTTCATATGATGTACCCCTGCCGATGCTTTGTTTTAATAAAATCAGTCACCCCAATGACAGACAGCTTATCACGAATCCGATTGATATTAACGCTCAGCGCATTATCATCCACATAAAGCTGATTATCCCATAAATACTCCACAATATCAGTGCGCATGCAGATTGTCCCGGCATGTTTGAACAGATAGTACAATATTTTCAGCTCGTTTTTGGTTAAATCTACCTGCTGCCCTGCATGCTCTATTTTGCCGCTCTCTAAATGCAGAGTAATCCCATCACAGGATAACGCCTCCTGCTCTGCCGCGGGATATGCCCGTTTTAGCAAAGAAGCTGTTTTCGCCAGAAGAATCGCTGTATTATATGGTTTTGTAACAAATGCATCCCCTCCCAGCATAATGCTGTTCAGCTCATCCATGTCTGTATTACAGCTTGTAACAAAAATGATCGGCACATTGGAAAAAGTGCGTATTTGCGAGCATACTGTGAAACCATCATTTCCGGGCAGCTTTATATCCAAAAGAATCAAATGGGGCTGAAAAGACTTCACCTGCTCCATGGCAACCGGGAACTCATTGATCGTTTCCGCTTCATAACCATTTCCAGCCAACAGGTTCCTTAACTGTGTCTGTATCACAGAGTCATCTTCAATGATAAGTATTCTATGCTTCATGTTCCTGCCTCCGGGTTCATTCTATCGTAACAGCCTGTATTTTTAACCTGATCATCCATGTCAGAGCAGTTTACTGCGATGACACGCGATGAAAAATTCGTCTGTATGAAATAAAAATACAATGTACCGCCCATTCTCTATGGGAAAATATGTCCTCCGGGTAAAGTCAAACCTTTCCAGTCATCTTTTAATCTGTTTTGTAAAAGATATTGATCATTTTGATGAATCAGGCATAAAACCGTTAATTCGACATTTTCAGTTCTCTGCATGCGCTATACCTCCACATTCAAAATAGCCCTCCTGTATCAATAATTCCAATACAAGCGCCTCCCGTTCCAACATTACCTGAGTGAAATCATCCAGTATAGTTTCCCTGTTTACATCTATTGCAAGCTTCGGCTCCGGAAATTCAAGCGTAAAGCCTTCATCTGCTTCATACCTGTCCAAATTTTGTTGTTTGATATCCTCTTTCACGCAGCACAGGAAATAATAATTATCCTGTATAAAAATATCCTCTTTTGTACCTTTCTGAA
>CANPUE010000018.1 GCA_947577185.1 uncultured Lachnospiraceae bacterium
CACATGGAAGAAGCACCTCTTGATAAGACCATTGCTCAGGCGATCAGTACCGTATGGGCGAAAGCGGACAAAAAAAATATCCAGTTGTCGGCGGACTGCGCGCCATCGGTTACTGTGCAGCATGACCCTAAGTGGACAGCGGAGGCCCTGGGCAATATCCTGGACAACGGGGTAAAATACACCCCGGAAGGCGGCAGCATTTCTGTGTCTGTCCGCCCGTGGCAATTCTATACGCGAATTGATATTTCCGATACCGGTATTGGCATCCATGAGGAGCATTATCACGATGTTTTTCAGCGTTTTTATCGGGCGCAGGAAACAGCTGCCGAAGAAGGCGTTGGTCTGGGTCTGTATCTTGCCAACGGAATCATTACGCGGCAGAAAGGGTATATCAGCGTAAAATCAAATTACGGAGACGGCACCACCTTTTCTGTCTATTTGCTGAGCTGAGCAAATAGCGTGTACGAAAAAGGGAGAGGGAAGTATGAAACTATGGAAATCGTAACTGTACATCAATTAAAGAAATACTTTGGAAAGGGAGAGGCACAAGTCAAAGCCCTGGATGGTATCGACCTTTCTATTGAGAAAGGTAAGTTTACAGCCATTATTGGTGCATCCGGCTCCGGCAAAACCACTTTATTGAACATGATCGGCGGGCTGGATACTCCTGATGAGGGGGAAGTAATCGTAGATGGTGTAAGTCTGTCCGGTTTGAAGGAAAAAGAGCTGGCTGTGTTTCGCCGCGGCAAAGTAGGCTTTGTGTATCAGAATTTTAATCTGGTTCCAACACTGACCGTAAAAGAAAACATTCTGTTCTCACTCAGTCTGGCTGGCAGTACGCCGGATCAGCGTTTCTTCGCGGATGTCATACAGCAGCTTCGGCTGGAGGACCGGCTGAATGCCTACCCCCACGAGCTATCCGGCGGCGGGCAGCAGCGGGTAGCTATCGCCAGGGCACTGATTGCTAAGCCAGCCATTCTTCTTGCCGATGAACCTACTGGAAATCTGGATGTGAAAAGTGGACAAAATGTGTTAGGTCTTTTGAAAATGTCCGTAGAGACCTATCACCAGACACTCATTATGATCACACACAACCTTGAGATCGCACAGATGGCTGACCGTGTGCTGCGCATGGAAGATGGCCGCCTGAAGGCGTAAGGAGGCTGACATGCTTGCAAATAACAACCTGAAAATATGTCACACACTTGCGTGGCGAGATTTCAAATTTCATAAAGCAAAAAATTTACTGCTGGCCTTTGCGGTGGTTTTGATTACAGGATTGTATGCCTTCACTTTTCTTCTGGGCAGCTCAGTAGAAAATGCGTATCTGCTTAATTATGAGTACCGATACGGCTCCACCAGTCACATCCTCTACCATGGATTGACCGCACATCAGGCAGATAAATTAGCGCAGCATCCCAATGTAAAAAGCACGGTCCGGATCAGCGCTTTGGGTCAGCTCTCTGATGAGATGATGGGGGTTCGCAGTGTTAAGCTGGCGGTAACCGATCAGGACTATGCCGAGAGCATCCTCTCTGTTCCTACAACGGGGCGTTTGCCAGAGAAAGCGGGAGAAATCGCTCTGGATGAATTTACCATGGACTCTCTGGGGGTTCTTCATGAACTGGGTGCTCCGGTGTCTGTTCAGTGGACAGATAGTAAGGGAGGACAGCACAGTACTGATTTTACCCTCTGCGGATGGTGGGCAAGCCCCACAAACTTCACAGAAGCCTGTGCCTGGGTGACAGCGGAGTGTGCTGCCGGACTTCTGACCGGATACCCGGATACGGCATCCGTCACGATGGGGGTCGATCTCCATCAGCCAAAGGAATTGGAGCAGCAGGCGCAGCAGATCATGACAGATCAGGGCGTCAATCAGGTTACTTACACGACCAATCTGGCCTATAACGAAGCCAGAAGGGAAATGGCAAGTAAGGAGGCAACACCGTTCTACATTCCTGCATTGGTGGTGCTTTTGTGTGGTTTTTTGATGATTTACAGTATCATTCATGTGGCATTGGATCAGGATACCCGCTTTTTTGCGGGTCTGAAAACTTTGGGCATGACACCGCGGCAGATCCGATGGTTTCTGTTGGAAAAGGCCGCGCTGCTCTCTCTTTTTGGCCTGGTCCCCGGCTGGCTGATGGGATTTGGCATCCAATATTTGGTTACACCGCGGATCGTGATTGGCATGGAGCAAAACCCGGCAATCTACTTCCTGTCCTGGGAGCCGTTCGCGCTGGCAGCACTCAGTACCTTTGGAACAGTTTTACTGGCGTATTTTCTGCCTGCTGTTCGGACAGGTGCAATGATGCCAACACAGATGCTGCGGAATTTGGATGAATGGGTGCCGAAAGGGCGGAGGCGCAGCAGTACAGGGAAAGTCAGCATTCTTCGTCTGGCCCTTCGCTCCCTGTGGAGAAATAAAGGGCGTACACTTCTTTCATTGCTGTCTTTGCTGTTTGCCCTTCTGCTGCTCTGCTCTACCTGGATTCATTACACCAGCTACGACGAAGGACTGTACTTAAACGGGATGTCTCCGTGGGACTACACCATCGAGGATGGCTCTGCGGCTTCCACCGTACAGCGGTATAACCCCAATAACCGGGCTATCACGGAACAGATTGTCAGCGATCTGCGTGAACGCAGTGAAGTTTTGGAAGTAAGCGTCCTGAAATCTAAGGAAGTGGAGCTGACGGCTTCTGACGAGCTGCGCCAGCGAATCGTGGACTTTTACAATGAACCTTATGATGAAACCATGACCCGCAGAGAAAGTCAGGCTGCCTATCCCGATTGGTGTGCCGGTTTGGACTGCCTGGAACAGACGGGCAGCTATTACGGCATAGTGATTGCGTTGGAGGACGCCTACCTACGGTATGTACTGGATAACTGTCCAGTCACCAGCGGTGATTTTGATGCAGAACAGTTTGCTGATGGGCGGTATGTTGTGGCCGCAGGCGCTTATGTGGAGGGCGTGTCCTCGCCTGCCGCCGGAGAAACTGTGGAGCTGGGGGGAGAGCAGCTTGCCGTGCTGGCTTCTGTTATGGGGGATACCTCATTTTTAAGTGGAAGCAACAGTCCGGAGTCCAGCTTTCATCTGATTTATTTTGTACCATTGTCCTTATTTGATCAGCTGTTCCCTGATGAGGGGATCCGTCAGATGGCAGTCAACATTGACCATGGCGGACAGGAGGAATTTGAACACTATCTTGGTTCGTATAAGCGGGGGCTGAATCGCGGGATTGGTGTCTGGATGCGCAGCGATTATCAAGAAGCTTTCCAAAACGCCAGGTTGAATAAATGCCTGCCGAAGATGATCGTCGGGATCGTGTTGATGACCATTGGTCTGCTGAACTTTGCCAATATGTTGGTTACAAAGACGATGGTCCGAAAAAAAGAATTTGCGGTCTATCAGAGTCTTGGTATGACAAGCAGACAGCTGCAATGGCTTTTGCTGACAGAGGGCTTGCTTCATGCGGCTCTTTTGACAGTAATTTTGCTGCCAGTGACCTTCTTTGTGACCTGGTTTGGGATGCCGGCAGTTTTTTCACAGCTTAACACTTGGTGTATGACCTATCATTATACGCTGGCTCCCCTATGGGCAGCCTTGCCGCTCATGCTGTTACTGGCAGTGGCAGTACCCCTGATGTGCTGTCGGTTTATTGAGAAAGGAAGCATTACAGAGCGTTTGCGGATCATAGTGTGAGAAGTACTACGCATTTCTCATTCAGATTTGAGTCGCGGCAAAGCCGCTTTTTTGTTTAAAAGGTACAAAACTGTATCTTTGTTGTACCTTCCCTGTGACATTGGACTGGTAAAATGTAGTCAGAAAAGGGAAACGGATTCCCTGTTACAAGGAGGAAGTACTTATGGAAGCAATTTTGAAGGCTGTAGGTCTTAAAAAATATTATGGTAAGGGTGAAGCGCTGGTCAAGGCATTGGATGGTATGGATCTGGAGATCGAGCGTGGTAAGTTTACTGCGATCATTGGCACCTCCGGATCCGGAAAATCTACGCTGCTGAATATGCTGGGCGGACTGGATACCCCCAGCGAGGGCAGTATTCAAATTGGAAATACTGAACTGGCAAAGCTGAATAGCGAACAGGCTACCATTTTCCGGCGCAATCATATCGGCTTCATTTTTCAAAATTACAATCTGGTGCCGGTACTCAGTGTTTGGGAAAATATTGTTTTCCCCATCTCTCTGGATGGCCGCAGGCCTGATGAAAAGTTTATCATGGAGATTGTTCGTCTGCTTGGTTTGGAGAAGAAGCTGGATAGTCTGCCTAACAATCTTTCCGGTGGGCAGCAGCAGAGAGTGGCGATTGCCCGTGCGCTGGCCTCTAAGCCTGCTATCATCCTGGCGGATGAACCTACCGGTAATCTGGACTCAAAAACCAGTGACGATGTGATTGGTTTGCTGAAAATGACCAGCAAAGAATTTAACCAGACAATCGTGATGATTACCCATAACCCGGAAATTGCACAGATGGCGGATCGTATTGTCCGAATTGAGGACGGCCGCATCGTGTCTCAATAAGGGAGGGATGCACGATGAAAACAGAATTCAAACCAATTCAAACGCTGAATCAGCGTATTTTCAAGAAAAACAGAGGCCGGAATCTGGTGGCGATCATTGCTATCTTAATGACGACGATCATGTTCACCACCCTGTTTACTCTGGCACAGAGTATGAGCAAAAACATGGTGGAAATGACTTTCCGGCAGACTGGTTATGATGGTCAGGCATCCTTTAAGACCATCACCGCAGAGCAGTTTTCATTGATCGCGAATCACCCTGATGTTGCAGAAGCCGGAGAAAGCCTTGTTCTTGGTCTTGCACAAAACAAAAAGCTGGGTGGCAAACAGGTTGAGATCCGTTGGAGCAGTGACATCAATGCCAGGCATTCCTTTGCTATGCCTACCACCGGAACAATGCCAACGGCAGCAGATGAGATCGCTCTGGACACACTGATCCTCGATCGCCTGGGTATTCCCCATCAGCTGGGGGAGACTATAACGCTGGAATGGCGCAAGGATCTTGCAAAGGATGAGGTGACCACCTCCACCTTTACCCTCTGTGGTTTCTGGGAGGGCAACGAATCTGTCTATGCCAGCATGGCCTGGGTAAGCCGGGAATTTGCGGATGAGATGATCGGTGACCATGTTGCTGACGGGAAAACAAGCATTTTAGGCCTGCATACCGCGCAAGTGATCCTGCATAGTGACCGCAATATTGAGGCCACCATGGAGAATATTTTGGCAGACACCGGACTGACGGACTTGAAATTTGGCGTGAATCTGGCATATTCACCAGAGATGAATGCTACCGCAGCGCAGGAAAGCATTCCCATGTATTTAGGTATGGTGCTGGTGTTCCTTGCCGGCTATCTGATTATTTATAATATCTTTCAGATCAGCGTTACTGCCGACATCCAGTTCTATGGAAAATTGAAAACACTGGGAACGACCACAAAGCAGATCAGGAAACTCATTTATGGTCAGGCAAACCGGCTGTGTGTGATCGGTATCCCGATGGGTCTTCTCCTGGGCTGGCTGCTGGGCATGGTGCTGGTTCCTGTGTTGATGGGACAGCTGGAGAGCAATGCTGTGGTTTCCTCCAATCCTGTGATTTTCCTTGGCTCTGCCCTTTTTACATGGTTGACGGTCACGATTTCCTGCCTCCGTCCGGCAAGGCTGGCTGGTAAGGTTTCTCCGATCGAAGCTCTGCGGATGAGTGATGCCGCCGCCACAGGCAAAAAGAAAAGCAAACGCACCCGGAATGGAGCTTCCATTACCGGTATGGCCTGGGCGAATCTGGGGCGGAACAAAAAACGGACAGTGACAGTCATCTGCTCTCTGACCCTGGGGTTGATTTTGCTCAGCTGTTTCTACGCTAAAAATGCTGCTTTTGATATGGAGAAATACCTGTTTGAGCTGACGATCAGTGACTTTCAGCTGGATGATGGCAGCAGTGCAGACTATATAGGCGGATATGACCCTCATGGTTTTACCCTGAATGCTGAACTGGTGGAGTCCGTAGAAGGATTGGCTGGTTTGGAAGCGATTGGTCATCAATATTCTCATCAATTTGAACTGACGCTGGATGATGAGACTGTGCAAAATATCGACGCCTTCTATACACAGGAAATGTTGGACGATTGGGCAACTTACGATCCGTCTGGTCCTGATCAGATAAAAAACGCCATGGAAACCCGTGATGCGATCGGTGTACTGTATGGAATGGACGGTATCCCCCTGGATGCAATTACGCATGAGAGGTATTTGCTGTCCGGCGGCTATGATGCAGAAAAATTTGCCAGCGGCGACTATGTGTTGGCTGTCGGTCCTGCCATAGATTCCACAGACCCGGAGAGAAATGCTGCATTACCTGTTCCCACTGTTGGAAGCAGTATTGCGCTTGAAAATCGTACCTATACGGTAATGGCTGTTGTATATCCGCTGCAGGCTGTGGACGAAGGAGCTTATGAAGGCGGTGTACAAAATCAGTACTGTATGAGCTTTATTATTCCTGCTTCGGCATTCCGGCAGCAGTGGCCGGAGAATACGCTGCGGAGACTGTTCTTCAATGTGGATGATGAACATATTCCCGCAGCACAAGAGATGCTGGATGCGTATACCAGGACTACTGACACCAGTCTGCCAGTGACATCCCGCAAAACCATGACGGAGCAGTATGAGGCAGAAACACGGGCGTCGGCAGTCATGGGAAATACCATCAGCGTGATCATTGCTCTGGTGGGTGTGCTTAACTTTATCAATTCTATGGTTACGGCCATTGTTTCCCGAAAAAAAGAGTTTGCCATGATTCAGTCCGTGGGCATGACCAAGCGCCAGTTGCGGAAGATGCTGATTTGTGAGGGACTGGATTACGCAGCGATTACGCTGATCGTTTCTTATATTGTCAGCACTCTGGCCGTTGGGATCGGTGTTCGTGCCATGACAGCTAATGAGTTCAGCACTTTCCACTTTACTCTGATGCCGCTGATGATTTGTACCCCTGTCCTCCTGGCTTTTGCGGTTCTTATCCCGTTTCTCTGTTTCAGGAATTTAGAAAAGCAGAGCATTGTTGAGCGATTGAGAACAGAATAAATAGAACTCAAGCCGCCGTGTCTTTTTATTTCGTAAAGAAGGGCAGCATGAGACGGTTGTTTACAGCGCGGATGCCATGGAGATTGTGCGGAAGGCGGAGTCCGTTTAGGAATGAAAAATCTGCTTAGAAGAGCGGAAGAGGTTCTTCTGACGGCCTGGGAATTGTGGTATGATTGGAAATGAAACAGGGAAAGCAGGAGGAGGAAAGGCATGAGTATAGTTATAAATATTTATTATAGCGGGACGGGCGGGAATGCGCGGAAATTTGCGGAAGAAATGGAGAGCAGCGGGACTGCAGCAGAAATCCGTAAGGAAGAGGGGAATCTGCGGTATGAGTATTTCATTCCCATGGCAGACCCGGAGACAGTGCTGTTGATTGACTGCTGGGAAGATCAGGAGGCGATTGACCGGCACCATGCTTCTCCGATGATGGAGAAGATTGCGGAGCTTCGGGTGAAGTATGATCTGCATATGAGGGTGGAGCGGTATGTGTCTGATGAGGGCGGGATACCGGAGGCGGACAGCCGTTTTGTTAAGGAGTAGAAAGGGATGCCCGGCGCGCATAGCCAGTGCCTTTCCAGGCCTGCACCGTGCGGATTATCACCTCGCTGTATCCTTCACCAAGTACAGAGTTGAGAATCGTTCTGAACTTCTTACGTTTTTGTTAGAACTTTGTAAGAAAATTTGATACAAACGAAACTGTTCTTATCCTACAATAGAGATAAGAGGTGATAACAATGAAAGAAATTTTGAAACTGGATCATATCCAGAAATACTACGGAAATGGCGGGAATGTTACAAAGGCAATTCAGGATATCAGTTTTTTCGTTCAGGAAGGAGAATTTGTAGGGATCATGGGAGCATCCGGTTCCGGCAAGACGACCCTGCTCAACTGCATTTCCACCATTGATACGGTCAGCGCGGGACATATCTATCTGGATGGAACTGATGTAACGGAAATCAATGAAAAGCAGATTGCCCGGTTTCGACGGGAAAATCTTGGATTTGTGTTCCAGGATTTTAATCTGCTGGATACTCTGACAATCTCGGAAAACATTGCCCTGGCACTGACCATCAACAAGGTTTCCACAGGCGAGATTGACGGCCGGGTGCGGGAAATGGCCGTGAAGCTGAATATCACGGATATTCTGGATAAATACCCCTACCAGGTGTCCGGCGGACAGAAGCAGCGGTGCGCCTGCGCCAGAGCCATTATCAACCAGCCTAAGCTGATTTTGGCGGACGAACCCACCGGTGCATTAGACAGTCACTCGTCTCAGATGCTGCTGTCTACGATACAGAGTATCAATGAAGAGCTCGGAGCTACAATCCTGATGGTGACACATGACGCTTTTTCGGCAAGCTATGCCAGTCGTATTCTCTTTTTGAGGGATGGGGCAATCTTCACGGAAATTCTCAAAGGCAGCGATTCACGCAGGACTTTCTTTGAAAAAATATTGGATGTTCTTGCCATTTAAGGGGAACTACACACAGACCGGGAAACGGGCTGTTTACAACAAACAAAGGCTGAGTATCAGGCACCGGGAAGTGCGTGACATTCAGCCTGTATGGAGCGTTCTATATGATCTCTCCCTGTCTGTTTCATAAGCGGGAATTTGTTACTGTATCATTAATGATAGTTCTATTTCATCTTCGTACACTGCTCCGGTTTCTGTAAAACCTCTGTTTTTATACATAGTCAGTGCCTGGGTATTATCTTTGTTACAGGTTAAGGCCACCCGGTCTGAAGAGCCAAAAGGTTTCGTTTTGATATAATCAAGCACCTGATCCAATGCAGCTTTGCCGCAGCCCTTTCTCTGATTCGATTCATCAATCATCATATGCCATATATCATATTCAGGGATATCATAATCATAAATCACCATAACATAGCCAACCATAGTGTCACCTTCATATATCCCAAAAGGCTGGCATTGCTCTCTGTAGACATAAGCCTGTGCGAGACTGCGGATCGGATGTGAAACGAAACGTTCCTGCTCAGGTGAGAGTTTTAGATGAAATGCTTCAATAAAGTTTTCTTCTGTAATTTTTCTAAGATGGATCATAAATTCCTCCATAAATTGTCCTGCTCAATGTCCGGTGTCTACCAGTACGATACTGGAATCTCCTTTTTCGGCCTGTTCCATAACCACAGCCATCAGCTTTTGGAAAGAGCCATAGGAAGAAGTGGCCCCGGTGAGGGCATCAATCTTGCCTTCACCCTGCTTTTCCAGAAGCTGTCCTGCGTAATAACGGGTGTACTGGTTCGGGTAGGTGCCCGTCCCATCAAGCATTGCCTGCATATAGGCAGAGTCCCAACTCTTAATGAATCCGCTGGCGTTCTCTGCATTGTACTCCACGGAGACGATGCTTCCGTCTTTCACCATAATGGTGATGTATTCTCTCCATCCATGGCTGTACTCGGCAGCCTGGGCGGTATAATAGCCGTCCTGAAGCCCGGACTGAGCGCTTCCGCAGGCCGTCAGAAATCCTGCGGCAAACAGGGCCAATACAATACCTGCTATCTTTTTCATCTGCGCATTTCCTCCTTCACAACAAATCTCTTCACCTGTCCCTGAAGCGCCTCCGCCTCTCTGGCCAGAGCTGAACTGGACTGCTCTGTGCCGGCGGCATTCTGCAGATTCTTCTCCGCAATGCCCGAAATCGTTCCAATCCGCTCCTCCATGATCACCAGGGCGCTCTCCTGTCCCTGAACCGCCGTTACCAGTTCGTCTGTGATGCCGCTGATCTGGGCGGAGACGGCGGATATCTCCCGAAGGGAGCTGGCCGCAGCTCCGGTGAGCTCCACGCCGTTCTCAATGATAGTTTTGGTGCTGCCCACCATCTGTGCCGCGCTTTTAGCTGACTCGCTGCTCCTGGATGCCAGCTGTCGGACTTCTTCCGCCACCACGGCAAATCCTTTCCCGGCGCTTCCGGCCCGGGCTGCCTCTACGGACGCATTGAGCGCCAGAATACTTGTCTGGAATGCAATGTCTTCTATATCCTCCGCGATCCTGGTAATCTTCTGGGCGTTGACACTGATATTGTCCATGGCCTTCGTGAGATCGTCCATGCGCATGTTTGCCTCCTGGATGCATTGGGAGATTTCCTCCGTTTTCCTCCGGGTCTGGCTGCTGTTTTCCGTCACACTGGCCAGGCTGTTTTTCACATGGGACACCTCATCCACCAGTTCCTCCGTGGACCGGGTCTGTTCCATGGACGCCTGATGCAGCTGTCCGGACTGGCCGTTAAGTTCTTCGGCCATCTCTGCCAGATGGTCTGCAGCAGAGCGGAATCCCAGAATGGTGTCATTCATGGAGTGGAGGATGGTACCAAGGCTTCCCCGAATCTGCATAAAGTCTCCCTTATAGTCTACCTGAGGCGCCACCTGCAGATTTCCCTCCGCTACCTGGGTCAATACCTGCTGAATATCCGATATGTATCGGTTGACACTCTCCACGGTGTCTCCTAATGTGCGGGTAAGCACTTCCAGCTCGTCTCTGGTACGAATCCTGACCACCTCTGTATGAAGATCCCCGTTGGATAAAGCAACCATCCGGGCCGTCACTTTCTTCACCGGGCGGGAGATGGATCTTGCCAGACGCAGAACCAACAGTATGGAAACCACCAGTACCACAAAAGTTGCAGACACTGCGACAAGAATGGCGCCGTTGATATAGGAGCCGTAATCCGCCTTGGGAACCTGAATCACCAGGGACCACTGGGTTCCACGGACAGGAGAAAAAGCGGCCAGCATGGTCTCACCATCTGCGGAGAACTCTGCTGCGCCGGTCTCGTCGCTGACAACCCGGACGGCAACTTCCTGATCTCCTTCACACATCTGTTCCATAGTCTTTCCCTCCAAAACCACTGCCTGGTCTGGATGAGCAATGACATTGCCTCCGTGATTTGCCATGTAGGCAATACCATGTCTGCCCAGATTAATGCTGCTGATGACATCATTCAGGGTATCATATTTATAGACGCCTGCTACATACAGAACAGTTTCCCCGTCTTCTTTCACCGGCATGCCCATGGTGATACCCAGCCCGCTCTGAAATCTGGTAGATGCATCCGTAGTCAGATTGTTCGTCTCCCGAAGAAGAGAGAAAAATTCCCTGTCGAGGGTCTCCGGCGCAGTGTTGATTCCCTGCACCAGATCTCCGTTCAGGTCATAAAGTCCGATTGTGTACAATTCATAAATCTTGGCGGCTTCCGTCAGAACCTGCTCCCGGCTCATCCGCAGCGCGGATTCTTCCTCTGATTCTACCGTTTCTGATTCTACCGCTTCTGCGTCTGTCTCTGCTTCTTCTGTCTCTGCTTCTGTCCCGCCGTCAATACGCCCCATCATCCGGGGATCTCCCGCTATGGTCATCATCCGGTCTGCCAGCATATGGATATTGGCCTCCACGGTCTTGGCCGACTGACGGGCCATGGGCTGTAAGCTGTCCAGTAAAATGTTGTTGGCCAATGACTGCATGGCTGCCCACATGATTCCACAGCATACAAGCACCAGTACAAAAATGTTCAGCAGGGTGTTTTTCAATATCCTGCCATTCAGGCTTCTTTTCATCTCCCGGTCATGGGAATCCGTTTTGTTCCCGCTCACGTTACGTTCACTCCTTTTCGTTTTACTCTTGAAATATAGGAAAAGTCCTCCAATCTGACTGCGGGAAGCTGTCGCATCCTTTCAGCAAAAATTGGGAGACTCCGACTTGTAGTATACCATAGCCCGGGCAGAAAGGGAAGCCTTTTTTCGGTTCAGGAAGGGCTTCGAAGGGTTTTAAGAAGGGGGTTCCGGGACGCTCAAATATATCTGCACAGAGTGTATTTGGCTTTTCAGAGTTTTTCTTTTCAGTTCACGATTTACTTGACGGGGAGCAGTTTCGATCGTATGATTCCTTAATAAGCAGGGGTATGTTACGGTTTTTCCTTAGCCTGTTTTGTCGTTTTAGCTGACAGGGGATAAAAATACAGGGTGTAAGTCAATATAGAGAATGAAAAAGGATTAAAAAACGTTCACAAATAAAAGGTGCGGAGGAGAAGAATGAACAGACTAAAATCAGTTACAGAGGCTTTTACCACAGGGAGCAGGAACATTCTGGGCGAAAATCTGGTTGGGGTGTATCTTCATGGTTCTGCCGTATTGGGATGCTTCAACGAGAAAAAGAGTGATATTGATTTATTGGTTGTGGTCAATGATGAGATTTCGGATGAGATAAAAAAGGAATATATGGATATGGTCGTAATGCGAAATAAAGATGCGCCGGACAAAGGAATTGAAATGAGCATCGTGAAGAAAGCTGTGTGCAAACCTTTTGTGTATCCGACTCCGTTCGAACTGCATTTTTCTGCGGCGCATCTGGAATGGTACAATACAAATCCATTAGACTATATTGACAAGATGAAGGGAACGGATAAGGATTTGGCCGCGCACGTTACGATTATTTATCATAGAGGACGGTGTCTCTATGGAAAAGCGATTCAGGATGTCTTTGAAAATGTCAAAGACGAATTTTACATTGACAGTATCTGGACGGATGTGTCTGGTGCAGAAGACGAAATACAGATAAACCCTGTCTATATCACATTGAACCTGTGCAGAGTGCTGGCATATGTAAAGGATAGAGTTATTTTATCAAAGCAGGAGGGAGGCAATTGGGGAATCGCCAATCTGCCTGCAAAATATCATGAGTTCATTCGGTCTGCGTTAAATGATTATTCATGCGGCAGGCCGTTCCAATGGGAGGCAGATCATGCAGGCGATTTTGCTTCCTATATGACGGACCGGATCAGGGGATTTCAGAAATAAAAGATGAAAGAATCCATGAAAGAAAGCATGAAAGAATACAGCAGACAATCAGGTATTTCTATTGATTTGCAGGGCTGTCGGCGTTATAATAAATCGTCAGCAGCGCTGTTTTTGCATTTCAAAAAAGGAGTGGTAAAGAGTTGATCCGGGAATGAAACTTTTATACGGAACAGGCAATCCGGCTAAACTGTCGGCAATGCAGAGCAGACTTTCAAAACTGGATATCGAATTGATTGGCTTAAATGATGTGAAAGCAAAGGGAATCCTGATTCCGGATGTGCCTGAGAACGGGAAGACACCGCTGGAAAATGCCAGGCAGAAAGCACAGGCGTATTATCAGGCATTTCGGATGCCTGTTTTTTCCTGCGATTCCGGTCTGTATTTTGACAATGTGCCGGATGAGATTCAGCCCGGGGTGCATGTGCGTACAGTGAATGGAAATTATTTGTCAGACGAACAGATGATAGAATACTATGGAGGTCTGACCAGACAATATGGCGATCTTGTGGCCAGATACAAAAATGCGGTCTGCTTTGTCATGGATGAAGCGCATACATATGAAGCGATGGAGCCATCTATGGAAAGTGAACCGTTTATTTTAACCGCTGTACCGCACGGTCCGGTCAGAAAAAAGGGATTCCCATTGGACAGCATGTCAATTGCTGTCGAAACACATCAGTATTTCTATGATCTGCCGGCTGAGAGACTGGAACGGGTCGCGGTAGAAGATGGATTTCTGCTGTTTTTTGAAAAAATTTTAGGGGACGTGGGAGCCTGACTGCCTCATCTGCTTCTGCGGATTTGAATCAGGCTCAGGACGTCATGATATAAGGCATCTTTATCTTCCAGATCGATCATCAGCCACCGCTGCCCATTTCCCTCTGTGGTCTGGTCGTATCGTTCCTGTAATTCCGGTGAACATCCGGGCAGTATTTCTTCTACGGCTTCTTTTTGGTTCTTGTTTATTACGATCATAACCGTAAAATAGCATTCTCTTGGATAGATTGTGCACAGGGTCTTTCCGGATTTCCGAAATTTGACATTCCATCCGGGTTCCCAGCTGCACGAACTATATTCAATTGCTTCCTTACATTTCCAGGTATCTTTGATTTCCGAACAAAATTGTAAAAAAACGGGGTTTTTGACCGCCTGCCCAAGTTCTTCCAGGGTGGGAACAACATTCTTATCTTTCAGATCGATCATATTCATACATCCTTCCTTCTGACCGGCAAAACAGCCGGCGTTCTTTTCGGTTCCGTCATTCTAAATGACTGCGTTATTATCATACTGAAAATCATGTGTTTTAGCAACCCTGCTGCAGGAAAATGGGAGAATGGGATATGAAAGGCAGATATGAAAGGCGGCAATAAAAAGATAGGAAGAGGAAGGATTCGGTGGTATAATATATTTTCGGTGCAGGATAAAGAAAAGAAAGGACTGATTTTGTAATGAACAAAGATCTGACACTGGGAAACCCGCAAAAAGTACTGTGGTCATTCTGTCTGCCGATGTTTGGCAGTATCGTATTTCAACAGCTTTATAATATCGCCGACTCGCTGGTAGCCGGAAAGTTTATCGGGGAAAACGCCCTGGCGGCTGTCGGGAACAGCTATAATATCACACTGATCTTCATCGCATTTGCCTTCGGCAGTAACATCGGCTGTTCCGTCATCGTGTCGCAGCTGTTTGGCGCCAAAGACTATAAGGCGATGAAGTCTGCCGTTTATACGACACTGATCGCCAGCGGCGTCTTATGTACCGTACTGATGCTTCTTGGTTTTTGCTCCTGTGATATGCTGCTGCGTCTGATGAAGACACAGCCGGAGATCATGGCGGATTCTTCCCTCTATTTAAATATATACATATGGGGACTGCCGTTCCTGTTATTCTATAACATCTCCACGGGAATTTTTTCCGCGCTGGGAGACTCCAGGACACCGTTTTTCTTTCTTGCCTTGTCGTCGAGTGCGAATATTCTGATCGACATACTTTTTGTGAAAACTTTTTCCATGGGGATCGCCGGAGTGGCGTGGGCGACCTTTCTCTGTCAGGGCATCAGCTGTATCTGCGCTTCCTGGCTGGTGCTGAGAAGGCTTTCAGGGATTGAGACTGAGGGAAAGATACCGGTCTTTTCATGGGGGCTGCTAAAAAAAATCGCAGTCATTGCGATTCCGAGCATATTGCAGCAGTCTTTTATCTCGGTGGGCAATATGCTGATTCAGGGCTGTATCAACAGCTTCGGCGTGAGTGTGGCAGCAGGGTATTCGGCGGCCGTGAAACTGAACAATCTCGTCATCACCTCTTTTACCACGATCGGTAACGGGATTTCCAACTTTACGGCACAGAACCTCGGAGCCGGGAAACATGAGAGGATCAGAGACGGGTTCCGTGCCGGATTAAAACTGGTCTGGTGCCTGTGCATACCGTTTTGCCTGGCTTATGTCTGTTTTGGAAACTATTTACTGTTGTTGTTTATGGACGAAAGTTCTGCGACGGCGCTGCTCACAGGCAGGCAGTTTTTGTGGATTGTGTCGCCGTTTTATTTTGTGATATCGGTGAAACTGGCGGCAGACGGCATCCTGCGCGGTGAGGGCGCAATGCGTCAGTTTATGATCGCTACGTTTACCGACCTGGTCCTTCGCGTGATTCTGGCATTTGTGCTCTCGGATATTACACAATCCGTTTTGGGCATCTGGTGTTCGTGGCCGGTCGGATGGGTGATCGGCATGGGAATCTCGATCTGCTTTTATAAAAAGGTTTCAGGCGGTGCGGACAAAGCTTCCTCCATCCATACCCGCATCTGATTTTCCCCACGGTTTCCCCAGGTGTAATAGGGAACGGCAACGGCCTGACAGAAAGCAGCGGTTGGAGGGCAGTCTGTATACAGCTTTGTGCCTGCAGTTTCCTGCGCGGCGTCTGTATGCCTGATGGCGTCTGCAGTGATTGTTGCCGTACCGCACAGCAGATTTTCCTGATAATCGGATGCAGTCAGGTTGCCGTTCCTGATCAGTGAGAGTGACAGGATATCGTTGTCGTTATCCACTCCTTCAAAACAGTATACAAGGGGGCCGCGGCAGACAGCCGTCTTTCCGGTCAGTGCCGGGATTTTTGTGGAGGCATATCGAAACTGCGGCTTATCGTCAAGTGTCAGTGTTACGACGGTTCCGTCTGTCACAGACAGATAAACGTAGCCCTTTTGCGGTTTGATGCTGACAGGGGAGCCGTCTATGGTGATCTGAAATGTTCTGCTCCAGCCGGGGATCCTGACGGCAAGCTTTCCGCCTTTCTCAATCTTATAGATTATGTCAAATCCATAGGGATACGCTGTTTCACAGGTGAATTTCATTCCATTTTCAAAGCTTACTTCGCCGGCCGCGAATAAGTGGCAGTAGGCCGTGTCAGCATTTTCGCCGTATGCGTACTTTCCGAAAGAGGCGATCAGACGGGCGGCATTCGGCGGGCAGCAGGCGCAGGCATACCATTTCGGACGCTGCGGGAGGTCGTGTCTGTGGGTCGGAGAGACGCCGGATATTCCCGGAATGACTTCCAGAGGATTTACATAGAAGAAACGTCTTCCGTCAAGCTGCATACCGCCGAGTATTGTGTTATAAAAGGCCTGTTCGCTGATATCACCGTATTCTCCGTCTATTTCGTTTTCCAACATTCGGGAAGCGAAAAACATCAGGCCGATTGAAGCGCATGTTTCGGCGTAAGCCGTATCGCCCGGCAGGTCATAGTCAACGGTGAATGCCTCTCCGAGCACGGTTGAGCCGATACCGCCAGTCAGATACATGCGGCGGCGTGTAATGTTTTCCCATAGTCTGCGGCAGGCATCGAACAATTCTCCGTCATCCGTGGACGATGCCAGATCCGCCATTGCGGTATAAAGATAGACTGCACGCACTGCATGTCCGACCGCTTCGCTCTGTGTGCGCACAGGTTTCGATGCCTGCATGTAGTCTGTATTTACCGGATCATTGTTCCATACGTGCCAGTTGCGTTTTTCTTTTTCCTTTTCAAAAAAGTGCGGGTCTTCCCCGCGGGTATTGATAAAATGCTGTGCGAGTTCCATACAGTGACTGTTGTTCGTCAGGCGGTACAGTTTCAGCAGGGCGAGCTCTACCTCGGGATGCCCCGGACAGCCCTCATGTCCCTGCGTGATAAAATGCGTATAGATGTGTTCCGCATTTTTCTCCATGACATCCAGCAGTTTTCTTTTGCCTGTCGCCTCGAAATATGCGCAGGCAGCTTCCATCATATGGCCGGAGCAATACAGTTCATGGCCTTCTAAAAGATTGGTCCAGCGTTTGTCCTGATCTTTGATCGTATAATATGTGTTCAGATAACCGTCTGTGTCTTGTGCGTCCGCAATGATGTCGATCAGCCGGTCGGCCGTTTCTTCCAGCTTTTCATCCGGAAACAGTGACAGACAATAGGCTGCGGCTTCGATCCATTTGGCGGCATCGCTGTCCTGAAAGACCATGCCGTAGAAACCGTCGCCGCACTCTCCGGCAGCAGGATTTTCGCCTGCCTGTCGAAGCACTTTGCCGGCATTGATAAAGTTTTGCACGACATGGCTCTTTTCCGTATCGGGCGCTTCGTCGCACAGGATACTATACTGGCAGGGAAGCACGATATCTTTGATCAGCCGCTGGTATCTTCCGATAAAACCGCCGGCTTTGTAAGCAGTGACAGAAGTCTGGTGCTGTATTTTCATGAGAAAGCTCCTTTTTATTTTATTTTGCCGTATCCTGTTGTTTTTCCGTGTTGGATACGAGCGGGTGCAGATAGGCATACTGCAGCGCCGTCATTTCGGATGTTATCATGGTACTCAGGATAATGTCCCCGCTTTCGAGATACCAGACATTTCCATAGTTGCCCACCCCTGAAGCCTGATAGCCGCTCTCGCCGTACTGCGCATTGACGTCAGCATTGATTGAATCATAAAGCGCCGTCAGCTCATCGGCGTCTTTGGCGCTGTAAGCCCAGGCAACGCTCATCAGTGCCTCTTCTTCATTAAACATATATTTGACAGTGCCGCTGTAACCGGCATATTCTTTCGGGTAAGTATAACAGAGCCCGCCGTATACCGAGTCATAAGTGGAGAACGCTTCTCCCTCAGCCGCAGTCACATCTTCAATCGTGCTGTTCCAGTTCATTTCGGTAAAAGGACATTCCAGGGCCGGGCCAGAGGGCTCAGTTTTACCGCAGGAGACTGACACTACTGTCACAAACAGACAGACAAAAACAGAAAAACATCGTTTTGATTGTAATTTTTTTAATTTTAATACAATCTGCATCAGAATACCTCTCTTTCTTTCGTGTGCAAAAGACTTCTCACACGAATCATCAGCGGTCAAAATTCCGCTTTCATAAACTGTTTGGGCGTGATGCCTTTATATTTATGGAACGTCTTGATAAAGTAACTTTCGTCATTAAAACCACAGGAAATCGCGGTTTCCTTGATGGTAATGTTTTTCGTGGACAGCATCTCGCAGGCACATTCAATGCGGTAGTAATTGAGATAATCGATCGGTGTGCGCTCTGTCATGCTGCGGAAATAACGACAGAAATATTTGGGATTCATTCCTGCGATCTTAGCCAGACTGTCAAGACTGATGTTATTATAATAATTCTCCGAGATATAGGCAAGAACATTTTTGATGGAGTTTAAATGGCCGGCGGCTCTTTCGTCCTGAACATTTTCTTCGTAAAGATGTTCTTCCAAAATGGTGCCGATCAGCTGATACAGACAGCCTTGTGTCATAAATTCATAACCTGTCTTTTTGCTCGAAAGCGCACAGGTCAGCCGGTCGATGATCGGCCGGATATGAGGACTGACTTCGGACAGCAGTGTGTTGATGATGATCTTGTGATCCGTGATGTCCTGTATGGTCCGGGCACAGGCATGGTTGTCTTTCATGAGGATCTGGAGGTCGAATACAATACAGTCATAGATACAGGCGTGATCTTTTGGGTTTCCGCCGTGGAGCGTACCGTTTGTGATAAAGATCACGTCTCCCTCATGATAGGTATTGGTGTCATTGTTAAGCGTAAGATGAAAAGCGCCGGAGAGAATGTGTATGATCTCATAATGGCGGTGCCAGTGATAAGGCATATAATACCGGGGACTGTGGGGCATCTGATGATAGAAAGCGATCGGGAAATTAAAGGTTCCCTGCTCTCTTTGTTCATTATAATCCAGATATTTCATTGATCAAACCGAACCTTTCTTTTTGTGAAACAATGTGAAGCGATACAGACAGACTGACATGACGTATGATTTACCGCAAACTGGTGAATATTGTCCTATTTTTTTATATTATATCACTTTTCTTTTCAGATGCCAGTCATTATAATTAAAATTGAAATGACAAATTATTGAAATCTAAATCTAAGGAGGTTGGTTATTCAATGGCAAAAAACAGATTGGTTGGAGATTATCCCGTAATTGGCATCAGACCTACGATCGACGGAAGAAGAGGGGCTCTTAAAGTCAGAGAATCCCTGGAAGATCAGACCATGAATATGGCAAAATCGGCTGCTAAATTATTTGAGGAGAATTTGAAATATTCTAATGGCGAACCGGTAAAGGTTGTTATTGCGGATACAACAATAGGACGTGTCGGTGAGGCGGCAGCCTGTGCGGCGAAATTCAAAAAAGAAGGCGTGGACATTACTTTAACGGTAACACCCTGCTGGTGCTACGGGGCGGAGACGATGGATATGGATCCCATGACGATCAAGGCGGTATGGGGCTTCAACGGTACGGAGCGTCCGGGCGCCGTATATCTGGCATCTGTACTTGCAACCCATGCACAGAAAGGACTTCCGGCATTCGGTATTTACGGACATGAGGTACAGGATGCGGACGATACCTCCATTCCTGAAGATGTGAAAGAGAAACTGCTTCGTTTCGGGCGTGCGGCAGTTGCGGCGGCTACCATGAGAGGAAAATCTTATCTGCAGATCGGTTCCGTTACGATGGGTATCGGCGGTTCCATCATTGATCCTGCATTTATAGAGGAATACCTTGGCATGCGTGTGGAATCCGTGGACGAAGTGGAAGTGATCCGCCGTATGACAGAGGAGATCTATGATAAGGCTGAATACGAGAAGGCTCTGAAATGGACGAAAGAAAAATGCAAAGAGGGATGGGATAAGAATCCTGACTTTGTAAAAGCTTCCGATGAAGAAAAAGAAAAGACATGGGAGTTTGTCGTTAAGATGATGGTCATTATCAAAGACCTGATGAACGGCAATGAGAACCTCCCGGAAGGCTGTGAAGAGGAGATGGTCGGCCACAATGCGATCGCTGCCGGATTCCAGGGACAGCGTCAGTGGACAGACTTTTACCCGAACTGTGATTTCCCGGAAGCATTGCTGAATACATCCTTTGACTGGAACGGCGCGCGTGAGCCGTACATTCTGGCGACAGAGAATGACGTTTTGAACGGACTTGGCATGTTATTCATGAAACTGCTCACGAACCGTGCGCAGATCTTTGCGGACGTACGTACTTATTGGAGCGGCGAGGCTGTGAAGAGAGTGACAGGCTATGATATCGAAGGACATGCGAAAGAGGCAAATGGTTTCATCCATCTGATCAATTCCGGCGCTGCCTGCCTGGATGCATGCGGTGAGGCGAAGGACGCGGACGGAAACGGCGTGATGAAACCGTGGTATGAAGTGACGCAGGCTGATCAGGATGCGATCATGAACGCAACGGAATGGTGTGCGGCAGACAACGGATATTTCCGCGGCGGCGGTTTTTCGTCCAGATTTGAGACCAAAGCTGAAATGCCTGTCACGATGATCCGTCTGAATCTTGTGAAGAATTTGGGACCTGTGCTCCAGATCGCGGAGGGCTGGACTGTGCATCTTCCGGAGCAGGTTTCCGATACACTCTGGAAACGTACCGATTACACATGGCCGTGTACGTGGTTTGCACCCAGATGCACAGGAGAAGGCTATTTCAAGACCGCGTATGATGTTATGAACAACTGGGGCGCAAACCATGGCGCGATCAGCTATGGTCATATCGGTGCGGACCTGATCTCTTTCGCTTCTATTTTGAGGATCCCGGTATGTATGCACAATGTTCCGGAGGAGAAGATTTTCCGCCCGGCAGCATGGAATGCATTCGGTTCAGACAGAGAAGGACAGGACTTCAGAGCATGTGACGCTTACGGTCCGATGTATAAGACGATTAAATAATGACAATAAATTGCATGATTTGTACCTGTACTTGAAAACGAATGACCTTCTGTGATATGATGAACATGGAATTGGACCAGATTCTGAATATTGCAGGAGGTCAGTTCTTTTGCATTGCATTGTCATCACAGTAAACTGTTCTGACATGGAGGATTGGGAGTAAAGTCTAAGGAGTGTATATGAAGATCAGAAAGAAAGCGGCAGCGCTGACTGTCGGTATGCTGTTATTATTGACAGGATGTGCCGGAGAGGCACAGGCGCCGCAGATCGATGTGGACATATCGCCGGTTGTTACGAAAAAAGAAGATACGGCGGGAAATGAAAACCTGAAAATAGGATCACTTGTCATGAGCAATTCCGGGGAATGGTATACCGAAGCGATTAAGGGAATGGAGGCTGCGGCTTCTGATCTGGGCGTGAAACTGTTGGAACAAAATTCGAGCGGGATTCTCGGCGTGGAAGAAAAACAGATTCAGAGTTTTGTGATGAGCGGAGTGGATGCCATTGTCTGTTGCCCGATTTCTTCCACGGAAACAGGCCTGCCTCTATATGAGGCGGAAAAAGCCGGCGTTCCGGTTATTACATGGAGCACGACAGTGGATATCCCGGTCACGGCACAGGTGCGTGTGGATGCCGTGGCGCTTGGTCAGGATACAGGAGACTATCTGGTAGAATATATCCGCACCTGGAATCTGAGCGGTTTAAAGATCGGCATGATCTCGACGGAGATCAATAATGTCGGTGTTGAGTGCTGCGCTGCGTTCAGAAAGGCGGTTGAAGATCTGGAGTATGACGGCAGCGCGTCCATTGTCAGTGAGGTTATGACGGAGTCGGCAGAAAATGACAGGGCGGCGGTTGACAGGATATTTGCACAGCATTCAGATCTGGATATCATTTGGTGCTGGAATCAGGCTTCCCTCCAGGCCTGTATTGATTACGCCAGGGAAAGCGGGAAGAAAGATCTGATCATTCTGGGAACGGAGATGAGCGTGGGACTGGCAAAAGCCATGCAGGAGGAGGATGTAAACCTTTTGGCAGTCACGACACAGCTTCCTTATAATATGGGATACAAGGCGGTCGTCAATGCGGTGCGCGCGGCGAAAGGGGAGCCGGTGGAGACTTCCATCATCGTTCCGGTCTTCACTTACAGGAAGGATGACCCTGAAAGACTCAGGCAGTACATAGAGAGCCATGAAGCGTTTACTAAAAAATAGGTTGAGTCAGAGCCGGGGATAACTGGTATGGATTTGGGCAGGTTGAGAGAAAGGGAAAGAAAATGAAATATAAAGTTCGGTTTACGCTTGGGGCAAAGATCACGATCATGTTTAGTACGATCATCGTCATCATGCTTGTGCCGCTTCTGTTGCTGTTGATTTATTCCAATAACAGTATCAACCGTTATGACCAGATTCTTTCCAACATCAATAAGATAGATTATCTGAAAATGACAACGGAGGCGCAGCCCCAGAGGATCATTCAATATTGTACGATGCATAAAAAGATAGAAGAATCCGGCGAAGGCGAGATGATCGCCCGGATGCTGCAATATATCAGCGACATCAAGTTTGCGATCGGGAATGATGAGGCTTATGCGCAGAATTTGCAGCAGGCAGTTATCGTGGAAAATCTCTTACAGAATTATCTGCAAAAGTACAGGGAAGGGATCGGTCTGTGTGGGAGCGAATATTCATTGGCAGGGGATTCACAGTTTTATACGATGAATGATATCGCAGGCTATATCTCAGAGAATTGCAGCACGCTCTTAAACCTTGAAATGCGCAGGACGGCGGACATACAGCAGGAACTCGCAGGAGAGTATGACAGGATGCGCATAAAGATCGTGGTGCTGCTGCTTGGTGCGATCCTCGCGGCGGTCGTGCTTGTCATCTTCTTAAAGAAAAGAACTGCGAAACCGATACGTATACTGAGCAAAAAGCTTTCGGTCATTGCCGAAAAGGATCTGACCGATACCGTATTGGAAGTCAGATCAAAAGACGAGATCGGTGATCTGGCGTATGCATTCAACACGATGAGCAACAATCTCAAAGAGGTGTTGGGGCAGGCATCCTCAGTCAGCAGCCAGATTGAAGATTCCTTTCAGGAAGTCACGGATAACGTGGAAAATAATGCCAGAGGCAGCGAGGACATTTCAAAGACTGTGAAAGATATTTTAGACAAGATCAATACGCAGAACGAAGAGTCCAGAATGGTAATGAGCAATATTTCCAATATCAGTGAGATATCCGGCAGGATACAGCATAATGCGGAGAATATTCTCCTGAGCGCCAGTCATTCAATCGAAGGCGCGGATCAGGGACACCGGAAACTCGAAGATTATACGATACAATTGTCAGCATTAAATCGTGTGATGCAGGAGATCACGCAGATCGTTACCGAGCTCACGTCCAGTACACAGCAGATGAATGAAATCGTTAATACGATCTCGGATATTTCAGACGAAACAAACCTTCTTTCCTTAAATGCCAGCATCGAGGCGGCAAGAGCGGGAGAGGCGGGGCGCGGTTTTGCTGTCGTGGCGGTGCAGATCCAGAAGCTGGCGGACAGTTCCAAGGATTCCGCTGCAAAGATCGGAATGATCATTACCAATGTACAGACCCGCACAATGAATATGGCGGATGAAATGAAGCAGGGGCTGATACAGCTTGAAAAAGGGAATGTCATTGCACAGCAGACAAAGGAAAGCTTCGGAGAGATCAAACAAAGCATTGCAGAAGTGGATACAAGGGTACAGGAGATTGTAAACAATGTAAAGAATCTGTCAGAGGCAGTTACCTGCACTTCCCAAAATATGGATACCATCGAAACGGTCATGCAGGATACTTCTCTGATTACACAGGGAATCGCCGATACTGTCAATACGCAGACATCGAATCTGGAAGAACTGACGGCGACCATGAGCGTACTCTCCGAGACAACAGAACAGTTAAAGATGACACTTGCACAGTTTCAGCTTTAGCAGGAAAGACAGGAGCACTGCGGTACAAAAATCAGAGACTGGAAAGGGATGACACAGATCATGCCGGCAACGATACGCGACATCAAAGCAAAAACCGGATTATCACTTGCGACGATCTCCAAATACCTGAATGGGGGAAATGTGCTGCCTGAAAATAAAGTCAGGATAGAAGCGGCCATCAAAGAACTCCATTATGAGGTGAATGAGATCGCAAGAGGACTTGTGACCAATAAGACGAGAACCGTGGGCGTCGTGGTATACAGTGTTGAGAGTCTCTTTAACGGTACGTTGCTGCACTATATCGGAAATGCACTGCGGAAGGAAAAGTACGGCATACTTATCTGCGATTCCTGCAACGATGAAGGGATAGAAGCTGAAAATATCCGTTTTCTGATGAACAAAAAAGTGGACGGCATGATTGTCGTCCCCGTGTCAAGACAGTCCGGCTTTTTGCAGCCTGCCAAAGATGCCGGTGTTCCGGTCGTACTGCTGGACAGGTCTTTGCGGGATGCAGAATTTGATTGTGTTAAAATTAATAACAGGACAACGGCGTTTCGGGCGGTCAGCCTCCTGCTGGAAAACAATCATAAAAAAATTGCGGTGATCTGTGCGGATGACCGCAATGAGTGGACGGGATACGAGAGGTATCTGGGCTATCTGGACGCGATGGAACAGGCAGGGCTGACAGTGCCGGAAGCATATCGCAGGACCGGGGCACACTCCATTGAATTTGGACAAAAAAGCATGCGGGAACTGCTGCGTCTCGAAGAACGGCCCACGGCAGTTTTTATGACCAATTATGAAATTACACTGGGCGCGGTCATGGCTTTAAATGAATCCGGAATGAGATGCCCGGAGGATATTTCCATGCTGGGTTTTGACGACCTGATTTTGTCCCATCTGGTCAAACCGCAGATGTGTATGGTTGTACAGCCGATGAAGGAGATGAGCGAGAAGGCCGTC
Source organism: uncultured Lachnospiraceae bacterium (assembly GCA_947577185.1). Taxonomy (GTDB): domain Bacteria; phylum Bacillota; class Clostridia; order Lachnospirales; family Lachnospiraceae; genus UBA3282. Next base: position 25,084 of record CANPUE010000018.1, read on the forward strand.
GAGATCCTGCTTGATCATATTGGCAGTAAAAAGGAAGAGATGCCGGTGGAGATTGTTATGAGCGCCCGGATCGCGCAGGGAGATTCCGTTGCCCGGCTGACATCATAGAAAAAGGAGTGACAGATACTGTTTAAGCGAAACGTTTCGCTCTATAAGGAGGATTATGGAAAATCAATTATTAGGAATCGATATTGGTACTTCCGCCTGTAAAATAGCCGTGTTTGATGAGGAAGGGAAGGCGCTGGCACAGTCTGCGCAGTCTTATCCTGTCTATTACCCGCAGAGCGGATGGGCACAGCAGGATCCGGAAGAATGGTGGCAGGCCGTCTGCAGGGGGATCAGAGACGTGCTTTCTCAGGAAGGCGTGAAAGCGGAAAGGATCAGAGGGATCGGCGTGGATGGGCAGAGCTGGTCAGCGATTCCCGTTGACAGGGAAGGGAATGTTCTGGATCATACGCCGATCTGGATGGATACAAGGGCGAGGCAGATCTGCGAAAGATTCAGGGATAAGATCGGGGCAGACCGTATTTTCCAGACAGCCGGCAATGACTTCCAGCCCTCTTACGTGACGCCTAAGATGCTTTGGTTTCAGGAAGAAAGACCGGAAGTGTTTGAAAAAACTTATCGTTTTTTACAGAGCAACAGTTATATTGTAATGAAGCTTACCGGTATGATGAGTCAGGAATATTCTCAGTGTTACGGCATTCATTTTTTTGACATGGCAAAGCTGGAATATGACGATGCGTTAGCTGCGCAGTTTGGCCTTTCCGCGGATTTGCTGCCGAAACTGTACCGGTGTGATGAGATCGTCGGTACTGTGACGAAAGAGGCCTGTGCGCTGACCGGATTAAAAGAGGGAACGCCGGTAGCGGCGGGCGGACTGGATGCGGCCTGCGGCGCGCTCGGAGCAGGTGTGTACCGGGCCGGCCAGACGCAGGAACAGGGCGGTCAGGCCGGCGGAATGAGTATCTGTATGGACAGCGCGCTGGCCCATAAGGACCTGATCCTGGGAACGCATGTTGTTCCGGGATGCTGGCTTTTGCAGGGCGGGACGACAGGCGGCGGAGGCGCGCTCAAATGGTTTCGACAGGAACTGGGAAGGGAGCTGTCTTTCGACGGGCTGACGGCGGAGGCGGAGAGAATTAGCCCCGGTTCGGACGGCGTCGTGTTTCTTCCCTATATGGCAGGGGAGCGGTCGCCCATCTGGAACCCCGACGCCAAAGGCGTGTTTTACGGGCTGTCGTTTGACAAGACAAGAGGACATATGGTCAGGGCCGTTTTGGAAGGCGTGGCTTTTTCACTGGAGCATAACCTGAGAACGGCGGCGCAGGCGGGGGCTGACGTCGATGTCCTGAACGCGATGGGCGGGGCATCGAACTCGGTACTGTGGACGCAGATCAAAGCGGACGTGACAGGGAAGACGATACAGGTGCCCTCTTCCGATACTGCGACAACGCTTGGCGCCGCCATTCTGGCAGGAATCGGCTGCGGTGTATATGGAAGTTATGGGGAAGCCGTGAGCAGAACGATCAGAATTACGAGGGTGCAGGAGCCGGATCCCGCAAACAGAGTGGTATATGAGCAGGCGATGGAATTGTATCTGCAGTTATATGAGAAGTTAAAAGAAACGTTTGGATCAATGAGGGAATTTGGAGTGGTCTGAGAATAGAACCCAGGGAAGGAGAAGAACAATGAAAGCAGGAGTAGTACATGCGAAAAATGACATCAGATATGAGGAAATTAATAAACCGACAGTTTCGCCGGGGAAGGTATTGATCAGGGTGAAGTATACCGGTATCTGCGGTTCCGATGTGCCGCGGGTGAACGGAGACGCCTGCCATTATTTCCCCAATGTGCTCGGACATGAATTTTCCGGGACGATCGAAGCGGTCGGAGAGGGCGTCACCGCATTAAAGCCCGGCGACCGTGTGGCGGGGGTGCCGCTCGTTCCGTGTATGCAGTGTGAGGACTGCCAGAAAGGAAATTATTCTCTTTGCAGGCATTATAGTTTTATTGGTTCGAGAGAATTTGGCAGTTTTGCGGAATATGTCGTTGTTCCGGAAAAAAATGCGGTGAAGTTTGATGAGGAAGTAAGCTTTGAGAAGGGAGCCTTTTTCGAGCCGGCGACAGTTGCCCTGCACGGTCTGCGCAGGGTGGAGTACCGGGGAGGCAAAAGTGTCGCGATTCTCGGCGGCGGTACGATCGGCATGATGACGATGCAGTGGGCTAAGATATTCGGCGCCGAAAAGGTGGCAGTGTTCGATATACTGGACGAGAGACTCGAACTTGCGAAACGCCTTGGCGCGGACTACGGGATTAATTCCGGCAAAGCGGATTTTATGGATGTCGTGAATGAAATTACTGACGGACGTGGTTTTGATTATGTCTATGAAACGGCAGGCAATACGATCACAATGAAGCTTGCTTTTAAACTGGCGGCCAACAAAGCGCAGGTATGCTTTATCGGAACGCCTACAAAAGAACTTTCTTTCAGTGTGGAAGAATGGGAGAATATGAATCGGAAAGAGTTTATGTTAACCGGTTCCTGGATGAGTTACTCCGCACCGTTTCCGGGTGATGAGTGGGCGCTGACGGCACATTATTTCAAGACCGGAGAACTGAAATTTGATGATTCTTTCATTTTCCAGAAGATTCCCCTCTCAAAGATCGATGAAGCGTTTGAAATGTTCAAGACACCGGGAACCGTCAAAGGCAAGATTTTGATTGACAGCGAGGCATAGAGCGGCGGTGGGGAGAAATGAGAAATCAGAACCGGCCGGGAGACAGATAAAACATATATTATTAAGGAGGATTTGGTCATATGGCAGTTGAAGCTTCAAAAGTTCCGCAGATTACATTAAATACAGGAGATAAGGTTCCCTGCATCGGGATGGGAACATTCGGTTCCGACCGGTTTGATGCAAAACAGGTTTCGGAGGCGGTGGCGGGCGGGATCCGCGCGGGATACCGCATGTTTGACTGTGCGGCCTGCTATGGCAACGAGAAAGAGATCGGAGAGGTGTTTCAGGCCGCTTTCGATGAAGGAATCGTAGAGAGAAAAGACCTATACATTATGACAAAAGTGTGGAATGACATGCACCGCGAGGTGGAGAAGTCCTGCCGGAAAAGCATCGCGGATCTGCGCTGCGATTATATCGATCTGTTCTATATTCACTGGCCTTTTCCCAATTATCATGCGCCGCATTGTGATGTGGATTCCAGAAATCCGGATTCCAGACCGTTTTCCGTAAAGGAATTTATGGATACTTACAGGCAGTGTGAGGCCCTCGTTGATAAAGGTCTGATCAGGCATATCGGTATTTCCAATATGACGATTCCGAAATTAAATGCGGTGATCGGCCAATTCCGGATAAAACCGGCGGCCTGTGAGCTGGAACTGCATCCATGCTTCCAGCAGCAGGAGATTTTTGACTATCTCAGAGCGCATGATATCCAGCCTGTAGGGTATATGCCGATCGGATCCCCGCAAAGACCTGAGCGGGATATGGAACCGGAGGATATAGCAGATATGCAGGTGCCGGAATTTGCGGCGATCGCAGACAAATACGGTGTACATCCGGCGATCATTGCCCTAAAGTGGGCGATGCAGAGGGGGCAGATTCCGATTCCGTTTTCCATTCATAATTATGAAGCCAATCTGGAGGCAGCGGTGACAGAGCCTTTAACAGAAGAAGAAATGAATATTATTGCCACATTGGAGAAGAATAACCGGCTTGTCAAAGGTCAGGTATTCTTATGGCCGGGGGCAGACGACTGGCATGCTCTGTGGGATGAGGACGGTGTGATCGTGGACTGTACGGACGCGTAAAAGCAATGTGCAAGAGGGCGGCGGAGACAAAACTCTGCCGCCCTCTTGCACTGGATTGCGTCATTGACGCCGTCCAGGAAAATGTTTATGATACGCGCCCGGATCAGGCTGCAGGAAATCTCTTTTTGCGATAAAAAGTGAATATTGTGGTATAAGTTTCCTTAAATGTCGTATATACCAGCATTGTAATTGATACTATTTTTTGATATAATAAACACAATGAATCAGAGCGAAACGTTTTGTTTTACTGAAACCCGTTCAGACAGTTAAGGCATTTTTCAGAGGGAAATAGAAAAATATTCTTATCCTGCCGGATGTGAGTTTCATTAAGTAAAGGAGGGATAGTTTAAATGTCATTCGTTACAACGAAACAAATGCTTGCGGCCGCGGATGAAGGCGCTTATGCGGTTGGAGCGTTTAATGTGGAAAACATGGAAATGGTGATGGCGGTGATCGCGGCCGCGGAAGAGATGAACGCACCGGCGATCTTACAGACAACACCATCGACTGTCAAGTATGCAGGACTTCCATTATACTATGCCAATGTAAAAGCCGCGGCAAAGCGGGCCAAAGTACCTGTTGCACTTCATCTGGATCACGGTAACAGCTTTTCTCTTGCCATGCAGGCGCTCAGAATCGGTTACACTTCTATTATGATTGATGGTTCCCATGAATCTTTTGAAGAGAATATCGCGTTGACACGCAGGGTAGTAGATGCCTGCAGTGCTTCCGACATACCGGTGGAAGCGGAACTTGGCAAGGTAGGCGGGAAAGAGGACGATCTTGACTGTAACGATCCTGGCTATACGGAGCCAGACGATGCCGTGAAATTTGTAGAAGAAACAGGGATCTCATCTCTGGCGGTTGCGATCGGTACGGCGCATGGTATTTATAAAGGAGAGCCTAAGTTAGACATAGAGCGTCTGTCAGAGATCAGGAAGCGCGTCAGCATTCCGCTGGTACTGCACGGTGCGTCCGGTGTGCCGGATGAGGCGGTCAGGGAATGCATCAGGAGAGGGATCAGCAAGGTCAATTTTGCAACGGAACTGCGGATCGCATACAGCAATGGTATCAAAAAGTTCTTAACAGATAACCCGGATGCATTTGATCCGAAAAAATACGGCGCAGTGGGAATGGAATATGTGACGGAAGTGGTAAAAAATAAGATTGAGGTATGCGGAAGCGCAGGAAAAGCGTGAGGGATACCGGGCACATTGTTTAGCAACGAATGAAATCGGGTGTAGTCATTAAGAGACTCTATCTGTAGTTGGGAGGAAGAAAATTGGAAAAAATCAAACAAAATCCAATTGTAAAAAAACTGGGGTTTAACAGAATCGTATTGTTTGGCGTGCTTTTGTTGATGTATCTGCTTTTCTGCATTTTGAGTGATAATTTTGCAGGGCTTCCCAGAATTTTGAGCACACTGAACTATGCATATTTCCTTGGGTTTTTAGCACTTGGGGTAACTTTTGTAATTGCTACGGGAGGAATCGACTTTTCCATTGGGCCGGTTATGTTCTGTGCGGCGCTGGTCTCAGGATACTGCCTGAATTCTTATGGTGTGCCGATGGTGCTGAGCCTGATCATCAGTGTTCTTGTAGGTGCATTGTTCGGCACGTTTAACGGTTATCTCGTTGCCTACTGGTCTGTACCGCCGTTCATCGTTTCCATGGCCAGCATGAACATCGCAAAGGGCGTTGCGTCAGTCTTCACAAAGACACAGTCGGTGAGCTGGCCGCAGGGTGTATCCGAACAGGGCTGGTTCCGTAAATTTGTTAAAGTGGGAAACTTCCCCGTTGGACTGCTTATTTTCCTGGCTTTTGCGATCATCTGTTCTATTATTTTGAATAAGACCAAAGCAGGACGTTACATATTAAGCCTCGGAAGCAATAAGGAAGCGGTAAGACTTTCCGGTGTTAATATCAAAAAGTGGGAAATGCTTGCTTATGTCATCTGCGGTACGCTCGTAGGAATCGCGGCCATCTTCTATGTAGCGGCTTACACGACCGTGCAGCCCGGATACGGCGACACGTACAATAATGAAGCGATCGCGGGATGCGTTATGGGCGGTACTTCCATGGCGGGCGGACTGGCCTCGATCGGCGGTACGGTAATCGGCGTATTCATCATCGCTCTTTTGCAGGAAGGTATCCTGGCACTTCACTTTACGAAAGATTATCAGCTTATTATTACAGGGCTCATTGTTATCGTGGCAGTGTACGCGGACGTGGTTGCGCGCCGCAAGAAGAATTAGTGCGAAGAAGCAGGGTGAAAACGGGCAGATAGAAAGGCGAAGGTAAGAACATGGGCGAAGTAATCTTAACGATGAAGGAAATTGATAAATCTTTCCCCGGTGTACACGCGCTGGATCATGTAAATTTCGAAGTGAAAAAAGGCGAAGTGCATGCTTTGATGGGAGAGAACGGTGCCGGTAAATCGACACTGATGAAGGTACTGACGGGGATTTACAAAAAAGATTCCGGTACGATCACCTTTGAAGGAAAAGAAGTAGAGTTTCATAACACGAGAGAAGCGCAGGATGCGGGTGTTGTCATTGTACATCAGGAGCTGAATATGCTCGGACATCTGACGGTAGCGCAGAATATTTTTATCGGACGTGAGTTCAAAAAAGGATTGTCCATTGACGATAAGAAAATGAACGAAGAAGCGGCAAAACTTTTTAAGAAGCTTCATATCGATATTGATCCGACAGAGACGATGAGTAATCTGACGGTCGGAAAGCAGCAGATGTGCGAGATCGCAAAGGCAATCTCCCACGAAGCGAAAGTTATTATTTTTGACGAGCCTTCCGCGGCACTGACGGAAACGGAAATCGAAGAACTGTTTAAGATCATTAAGGATCTGCGTAAGCAGCAGCTTGGTATTGTGTACATATCCCACCGTATGGATGAGATCAAAGTCATCACGGACCGGGTAACTGTCATGCGCGACGGTACTTATGTGGGTACTCTGATCACAAATGAGTGTACAAAAGACGATATTATCAACATGATGGTCGGACGTGTTATTTACGAAGATCCGAAAGAACACAGCATGGTGAAGTCGGACGCTCCGGTTGTCCTGAAAGTAGAACACCTGAATGCGGGCAGAATGGTGCAGGATGTAAGCTTTGAACTGCGCAAAGGCGAGATCCTGGGATTTTCCGGATTGATGGGGGCAGGGCGTACCGAGACGGCGCGTGCTATTTTCGGTGCGGATCCCAAAGAGAGCGGCGATATTTATATCAATGGTAAAAAAGTGATAATCAATTCTCCGGAGGATGCCGTAAAATGCGGAATCGGTTATCTGTCAGAAGACAGAAAACGTTTCGGTATCGTCGTGCAGAAGACCGTTGCGGAAAACTCCACGATGGCTGCCCTTGAGAAATACATGAAGGGGCTGTTCATTGATAAGAAAGCCGAAAAACAGGTTTCTGAGGAATATGTGAAATCTCTGGCGACAAAGACGCCGAGCGTTGACCAGCTTGTTGTCAATCTGTCCGGCGGTAACCAGCAGAAAGTCGTTATTGCGAAATGGCTTGTAAGAAACTGTGATATCCTGATATTTGATGAACCGACAAGAGGCATCGATGTCGGCGCCAAGAATGAAATCTATAAGCTGATGAATAAACTGGCTGAGGAAGGCAAATCGATCATCATGATTTCTTCTGAAATGACTGAGATATTGAGAATGAGCGACCGTATCGTCATCATGTGTGAAGGCAAGAAGACCGGCGAAGTCGGGATTGAGGAAGCTTCACAGGAAGCGATCATGAATATGGCGACACGAGAGATTGGTTAGGAGGAGGAGAACATGAGTAAAAGCGGTGCAGCAAATTCACAAAATAAATCGATAGTTTCAAAACTGGGCGGGCAGAAATTCATAGTTCTTCTGGTAGTAGTCGCATTGATCGTCTTTTTCAGCGTTATCAGTCCGGATTTCAGAAAATATACGACGTTCATGAGTATTCTGGATTATTCCTATTATATCGCCCTGATGGCGATCGGCGTTACGTTTCCGCTGATCACGGGCGGCGTTGACCTTTCCATTGGTACGGGGCTGATCTGTTATTCCCTGACGGGCGGTTATCTGATCGTGCAGAAGGGCTGGCCTGTATGGGCGGGCATAATCGTAGCGCTGTTACTGAGCATCGTGATCGGATGTTTCAATGGCGTGTTGGTTGCGATCATGAACCTGCCGCCGTTCTTAGCTACGTTATGTACCTGTATGATCACCCGCGGCCTTGGTTCCATTTTTTCCAATAACTTTGGTATTTCTTGGCCGACAGCCGATGCGCCGGGAGGCTGGTTCCGCAGTATCTTTAAGATCACGGTGAACGGTACGAAGATCCCGCTGGGATTTTTGTGGGTGCTTCTTCTGGTAGCGCTTATGGCATTTGTACTAAATCATACGAAAATCGGGCGCTATACGATAGCGATCGGCAGCAATAAAGAAGCGACGATCCTTTCCGGTATCAATGTAAAGTTCTATCACATTATGGCTTACGTGATCTCCGGTTTCTTCGCGGGCCTGGCGGCAATTGCTTACTCGGCGGTGTTTTCTACGGTGCAGCCCGGTACGGGCGCCGGATTCGAGTTGGAGGCGATCGGCGGTGCGATTATCGGCGGCGTATCCGCAAGCGGCGGCGTAGGAAGCGTGGAAGGATCCCTGATCGGCGTATTCGTTATCTGCCTGTTAAAGACGGGGCTTCCCTATATCGGCCTGCAGGCAAACTGGCAGCAGATTATCACGGGTGTTGTGCTGATCTGGGCTGTATTGATTGATATTATGAAGAAGAAAAAAGAAAAAGTTGTTTAAAATTTAAGAAATATTTAGGAATTTATAAATTGACAGAAGAGATACACTGTCGTACGATTACCAGATATGAGCCGCATCAGCGGTTACATATAAATATTCAAGCAAATCAAAAGGAGGATTAAAAATGAAAAAGAAAGTATTAGCAACATTGCTGAGCGTAAGCATGGTAGCTGCACTGCTCGTAGGATGTGGGGATGATTCAAAATCAGCATCTTCCAGCTCAACCGACACAGCGGCATCGACCGATACCTCAGCATCAACTGACACCTCAGCATCGACTGATACAGCATCAACTGATACCTCAGCTGACACAGCTTCATCCGATACGGCAACGACAGGTGGAGATTACAAATTTGAGATCATCGTTAAGAGCTACCAGTCATCTTACTGGCAGGCAGCTGTAACAGGTGTAAATCAGAAAGCGGAAGAATTAGGCGTAACAGTAAACTGTACCGGCCCTAACGCAGAGACTGATATCGCAGACCAGGTTAACATGTTAAACAATGCGATCAACAATGCACCGAATGGAATCGGCCTCGCAGCATGTGACCAGGAAGCCTGCCTTGATTCCTTACAGACAGCCATGGACAATGGAATTCCTGTAGTATGCTTTGACTCCGGTATTCCGAACGCTCCTGCCGGATCTGTATATGCAACAATCGCAACAGATAACTATGCGGCAGGCGCAACAGCAGCAGAAAATCTGTATCCGGCATTAAAAGATAAGATCGCAGGTGCAACCGCACCGGTAAGAATCGGTGAAGTAAATCAGGAAGCTACTTCTGAATCTATCACAAGCCGTGGTCTTGGATTCATCGATAAGATTACCGAGCTCGCAACAGCGGACGGTAAGAGCGTAGCAGTTATTGGTAACGAATATTATGTAAATAACTGCAAAGATAAAGGCGATGAAGCAAGCGCAGATATCATCATCGAAGTTGCAGTACCGGCGCAGACAACAGTTGAGATGTGTGCAACAGAAGCATCCGTTATCCTGAACAAAGCTGATACGATCGGTATGTTCGGTTCCAATCAGGTTGCGGCAGAAGGTATCCTGACTGCAAATGAGAACCTTGACGTACTGGGAACAGATCCTGCATCTTCTATTCTGGCAGCAGGTTTCGATGCTGGTTCCGTAATCAAGGGCGCGATCACAGGCGGCAAGATGTTTGGTGCGGTTACACAGTCTCCTCTGGCTATGGGACAGACAACGGTAGAAGTTCTTACAAAGATTGCGAACGGCGAATCCGTATCTGACGTTCCGACACAGGGTTACTGGTATGACGCGGCAACGATAGACGATCCTTCCATCGCTCCGAACCTGTATGACTAATCATCATCCATTATTTATGAAGTAAGAAAGAAAAAGGGACAGGGATAGTATCTCTGTCCTTTTTTAAAAAATTTTTATGGGCGAAACGGCAGGAAAGCCTGCTGTATGCCGGAAAGGACAAAATATGTTAAAAGGGATACCCAAAATTCTTTCACCGGAACTGTTAAAAGTTCTGGCTGAAATGGGACACAGCGACAGGCTGGTGATTTCCGATGGAAATTTCCCGGCAGAGTCTATGGGGAAAAATGCGATTGTCATCCGCTGTGACGGACACGGTGTGCCGGAACTGCTGGAAGCGATTCTGCAGGTATTTCCGCTGGACACCTATGTGGAACATCCGATGAATCTGATGGAGGTAATGCCGGGAGATAAGGTAGAAACACCGATCTGGGATACTTACAAAGAGATTGTCAGAAAACATGATGAGCGCGGAGACGCGGCAGTCGGAACGATCGAACGTTTTACATTTTACGAAGAGGCAAAGACAGCATATGCGATCATCGCAACCGGAGAGTCGGCACTTTATGCAAATGTGATGCTGCAAAAAGGTGTTGTGACGGATTGATCATTGACCGGGCAGGCATAAAGATGATAAAATGAGGAAAGGCTTCACGAGAGAAATCGCATAGATTTCATTCGATTGCGAGTGACGTTAATGCGTGGAATAAAATGCGTGGAGTAAGTGAACAGACCAAATTGACGGAACAGGTAAATGGACATAGATGGAATGGCTGACGTGCCATCAGCATTCTGCCGGCGCGTTTCCATTCCATTCATTTCCTGAATCCGTGAAGATGCCCGGGATGTCCCTGCGGAAAGGAGTATATAATTATGTTGGAACAGGTAGAAACGATATTCGACAGGATGGCCGATATGATGAAGAAGCTCAAGAAAGCCTCCTATGAGACTCATATGAAAGCTTTCCGTGAGGAACATGGGCATTTTTTTGTAGAAATGATCCGGTACGTGGAGGGAAGCACGGATAAAGAAGCGGCGGCAGAGGAAGTCGCGGCCTGCTTCACAGAGGCGGTCAGGGAACAGTTTAGCGTGAGAGGAAAGATCAATGGCCGCACGCAGGCAGACCTGAATTTTTTCATGATCTATTATGTGTTTCCGGCACTGTTGCTGGAGGAGGGGGAAAACAATGTGTTGATCGCGGACAGTATCCGGGACACATGGGGAGAGAAATTTAAGGACAGTAAGATTCAATACGCCGATTATGATAAGATACATGACGCATTTCGGGAAAAGATATTCGGTATTTTTTAGAAGAGGGAAGCAAAGAAAGGAGTACGATGATGGGAAAATACTTTTTGGCAATTGATATTGGGGCGTCCAGCGGCAGGCATATACTGGGCAGTTTGGAAGATGGAAAAATAAAACTGGAGGAAGTATACCGTTTCTGGAACGGTATGGATGATATAGATGGAACACTGTGCTGGGATGTGGACAGGCTGTTCAAAGAGATCATAGAAGGAATGAAAAAGTGTAAGGAGATCGGCAAAGTACCGGTGAGTGTGGGAATCGATACCTGGGGTGTTGATTTCGTACTGCTTGATAAAGACGACCAGATCGTAGGACAGACGGTGGGTTACAGAGACCACAGGACAGATGGGATGGATGAAGAAGTATACAGAATCATCAAAGAAGATGATCTGTATGCCAGAACAGGGATCCAGAAAGCCATCTTTAATACGATCTATCAGCTGATGGCGATCAAAAAACAGCATCCGGGGCAGCTGGAAAAAGCGGCAGCAATGCTGATGATCCCCGATTATTTTCACTATAAGCTGAGCGGAAATAAGGTGCAGGAATATTCCGAGGCGACAACAGGACAGCTGATCAACCCTGAGACGAAGGATTGGGATTATGAGCTGATCGAAATGCTCGGTTTCCCCAAAAATATATTTCAGAAGATGCATATGCCGGGAGAGGTGATCGGCTCTCTGACAGAAGAAGTGAAGGCGATGGTCGGATATGACTGTCAGGTCGTACTGCCGCCCACACATGATACGGCTTCTGCGGTTATGGCAGTGCCTTCTAACGAGGAAAATGTATGCTATATCAGTTCCGGTACGTGGTCACTTATGGGTGTGGAAAGAGCGGACGCGGACTGTTCCATGAAGAGCAAAGAAGCTAACTTCACCAATGAGGGCGGCTATGGAGGGCGTATTACCTATCTGGCTAATATCATGGGACTTTGGATGATACAGTCTGTGCGGAATAAGCTGGCGCCGGATATGTCTTATGGAGATCTTTGTGAACAGGCATCAAAAGAGAGCATTGCCTCCATAGTAGACTGTCAGGACGACTGTTTCCTGTCGCCGGACGATATGGCGGCGGAAATACAGGATTATTGCAGAAAGTCTTCGCAGGATGTGCCGGAGACGCTTGCGCAGCTGGCTTCCGTTGTCTATAACAGCCTTGCAAAATGTTATGCGGAAAAATTACAGGAGATTGAGAAGTTAACGGGCATCAAGTATGACAGGATTCACATTATCGGCGGCGGCTCCAATGCCGGGTATCTGAATGAACTGACCGCGAACTATACCAAAGTCCCGGTATATGCAGGCCCCGGAGAGGCGACAGCGATCGGAAACATTCTGACACAGATGATCCAGGACGGTGTGTTTACAGATTTGGCACAGGCAAGAGAATGTGTGGCGAAGTCTTTTGAGATTAAGATCTATCAATCATGTTGAAAATAAAGCATTCTCCCTGTGAATGTGCGCCGAAAGGAATGTAGGGAAAGATGAAAAAGAACCAGTCTGCCATTACGATATGCTTTACAAATAATAAGGGAGGAAGCGGTAAATCTACTTCCTGTGCCAATCTGGGCTATGAACTCTCAGCGGCAGGGAAGAAGGTTCTTCTCGTGGACGGCGACATGCAGCTGAATCTGTCCTTATCCTTTTTTGATGAAGAAAAAGTATTAGAGATGGCGGAAAGTGAGAAAAACCTTTATCAGGCTGTCCGGAATAAGAGAAACCTGAGCAATTATATCGTACCGTCCCCTTATGAAAATCTGGATCTGATTCCTTCTTCTATCCTGATGAGCCAGATCGAATATGAACTGTTTCTGATGATGCAGAGAGAATTTATTTTGAAAAAATGCATGGAAGAGATCAGAAACAACGGGCAGTACGACTACATTCTGATTGATGCGCCGCCGACGCTCGGTACATGGGTGATCAATATCCTCTGTGCATCCGATTACGTGATCGTTCCTGTGGAAGCGTCCCCGTGGGGACTGTTTGGACTGGCAAATATGTTTGACTTTCTGAATCACCTGCGGGATATGACGGAGGCGGAGATCATGGGAGTACTGGTTACCAAGGTGGACGAACGCAAAAACTATTACAGACAGACGCGGGAGATTCTGGATCAATACAGGGAAATACATGTTTTTGATTCGTTTATCCATGTCGATGCTTCGATCGAGTGGGCACAGGATGCGTCAAAGCCTGTAACAGTTTATAAGAAATCAACGAGAAGTGCGACGGAATTTAAAAAACTGGCAGAGGAGGTAATGGGATATGGCAGTAGGTAAGGGAAGCATGGAGCGTGCGGCAAAAGCGGCTGAGAAGAAAACGGCTCCTGTGGATGGAAGTGAGGCGGCGCCTGCAAAGAAAACGACCGCGAAGAAAAATACAGCGGCAGACAAAACATCCGCAAAAAAGACGGCGTCCACCGGAAAAGCGAAGGCGGCAGAGCAGACAGTGCCTGAAACGGCTGCGAAAGGGATTATCGCGGCGCCGTCCGAAGAAGTGCTCCAACAGATCGTATATCAGGAGAGCAGCGGCGTGTTAGAGCGCGCGGCCGAACCGAACGAGATATTCGGTCTGGGGGATGCGATGCCGGTTTATTATTTATAGGACAAAAAGGCAGAGAAATGCCAGAATATAAATAGGACACTGCCCATGGGGCGGGCGTTATGATATCGTAGTGGTGGATATGAACAGGCGGAGCGAGCATTGTCATCGAAGTAAACTGCTCTGACATGGATGATCAGGTTAAAAAGGTATGGGAAACAACGGGAGCAGACAGCGGATTCCCGTTGTTTTGTTATGTGCCGGAAAATGATAATTGGAGGAACATTATTATGACTGAGAGAGAAAAAATGCTGGCCGGAGAACTATATGACTGCGGGGATGCGGAACTGTTAGCGCAGTGGCACAGAGCAAAAGATCTGATTCGGGATTATAATCTGACGGATTCTGCGGATGCGGAAACAAAGAAGCGTATTTTGTCAGATCTGCTTGGCGGACAGGGAGAAAATCTGTGGATCACCGCTCCCTTTTATGTGGATTATGGAAACAATATTTATTTCGGAAATCACTGTGAAGTGAATATGAACTGTACGTTTCTCGATGACAATAAAATCATCATTGGCGATCATGCGCTGATCGCGCCGAACGTTCAGATTTATACGGCGTTTCATCCGACCAATGCGTTTGACAGGTTCGGAGCGCCAAAGGAAGACGGTTCTTTTGCATTTTGCAGGACGCAGACGGCGCCGGTTGTGATCGGGAATGATGTCTGGATCGGCGGCGGCGCGGTTATCCTGCCGGGGGTAACGATCGGGAATAACGTCGTGATCGGTGCTGGAAGCGTTGTCACCAAAGATATCCCGGATAATGTCATCGCCTGGGGGAATCCCTGCGTGGTGCGGCGGGAAAATCAGTAACAATAGTATGAAGGGAGGTCATGGCTTGGAGGGCAAAATCATTATAGCGGAAACGGAAAGGCTGATTTTAAGAAGATACAACAAAGAAGACGTACAGGATTTATTCGAATATTTATCTGACAAAGAAGTCGTGAAATATGAACCATATCAACCGTTGACCTTCGATGAAACAAAAGAGAACCTTGAATGGCGCATAGAGACAGATGAAATGATTGCTGTCGAATTGAAAATTTCCCACAAAATGATTGGGAATATCTACATGGGCAGGCGTGACTTTGAAGCAATGGAAATCGGATATGTATTGAATCGAAATTACTGGGGAAACGGTTATGCTACTGAAAGCTGCAAAGCTTTAATCGGGCAGGCATTTTCAAATGGCGTACATCGGATCTATGCGGAATGCGACCCAAACAATCAGCGTTCATGGAAATTACTCGAAGCGCTTAGGTTTGAGCGGGAAGCTCATTTCAGGAAAAATGTGTATTTCTGGAAAGACGAAGCCGAAAATGCAATTTGGAAAGATACCTATGTATATGCTAAGCTAAACGACCACACGTAGATCAGCGTATAACAGAAACCGCAGAGGATTACTCCTGTGCTTTTACAGTCTCATTTGGCCGCTTGCAAAGCGTATAATGATGTTTTATAATCTGCTTAGCTGACATCGATTGTATGGATACTACGTTAAGGAAGGAAAACGGACAGCAGAATGGATAAAGTTTCAAAAGAAAAATTATTAAAAGATAAACGCGCAAAAGAAAAATGTTCAAAAGAAGAAAAAACAAAAAAGGAACTTGCTTTGGAGATCATTGAACGGCTAAAAAAGGAATATCCCGATGCGGGGTGTACACTGGACTATAATCAGGCATGGAAACTTCTGGTGAGCGTGCGGCTTGCGGCGCAGTGTACGGACGCGCGGGTTAATGTCGTAGTGCCGGATTTGTATGCGAAATTTCCTGACGTGGACGCGCTTGCACAGGCATCCGTAGAAGAGATCGAGGAGATCGTTAAGCCCTGCGGACTCGGACACAGCAAGGCGAGGGATATCAGCGCCTGTATGAAGATGCTGAAAGAAAAATATGACGGGAAAGTGCCGGATGACTTTGACGCGCTTCTGGCTCTGCCGGGTGTCGGGCGCAAAAGTGCCAATCTGATTCTGGGAGATGTATTCGGAAAACCGGCCATCGTCACGGACACCCACTGCATCCGTCTTGTGAACCGGATGGGACTGGTGGACGGTATCAAAGAGCCGAAAAAGGTAGAAATGGCATTGTGGAAGATTATTCCGGGGGAAGAAGGCAGCGATTTCTGCCACAGACTGGTGTATCACGGACGGGAGGTGTGCACGGCACGGACAAAGCCTTACTGCGACAGGTGCTGTCTGCGGGATATTTGCGCGAAGAATGGTGTGGAAGCGTAAATAAGATAGTTTGGCGAAAAACAGAAGGATAACAGGATAATAGACAAAGGAAAGGAGAAACGCCATGATCTATCTTTTGCACATCTCAGATTTACACCTCGTGGTGAATCCTTTATGGAATAATATGAAAAATGCAATTTTGGATTCGGTCAGGGAGAAACTGCAAAGTGTGCCAATAGGGAAAAAACTGTTGGTGGTCACAGGAGACTTTCGCAATTTTTCTGATCATACCTATCATCAGGCGGAATCGTTTCTTGAGGAATTGTATAGAGCAATGGATATCGACCCGGAGAGAGATGTTTTTGTGGTTCCCGGAAATCATGATGTTGATTGGGAGTCCGCTTTAGACAGTGACAGGCAAGATTGCATCGCCTCTGTCCAGCTTCATTTAGACAGGATTCCTAAGCGGATCGAAAAATTGCTTTCTTATTATGAAAGTTATCTTGCGTTTGTGCAGGAGAGCGGCGTTTATCCGGCGGACGGAGACCCGCGTCTTCCGGTTCGCGTCCATGTGCGGAACTGGAGGGATCAATTAAACATTCTCCATCTGAATACGACGCTGACAGCAGAGGGCGGATCGAAAGCAGATCAGATAGTCGATACAGTTACGGTTACGTCTGATGAGATCAGAGAAAAGCTGCGTCAAAGCGCTCTGCCCTGCATTGCCATAGGACATAACAGTTTTTTTGATCTGCATGAAACGCAGCGAAAAATCCTGGAAGGAACGTTTCTGCGGGAAAATATAAGCGCTTATCTGTGCGGCGACAGGCATAAAAAGGAGTCGGATCGGGAACAAAAGAAAATTACATTGAATGACGGCGTCTCCCCGGTATGTATTCCGAACATTGTCTCCTACCGGAGTTCTGCTGATGAGGCCGATACCTATTCGGATTTCGGAATGATCTGGCATGTATGGGATGAGACAACGGGGCGTGTCCGGCTTGCCTATCAGCGTTGGGATATCCGGAATCAGGGAGAACTGCAATCAGACGGAGAAGATACGTATTCTTTCCGTGCGCCTTCTGAAACAAGAGACAAAACACCTGTTAAAAAAGCGGAGGACAATGCGGACGCTTTCTGGTACCGCAATGATGTATTGCTGGAAAAAAGCCGGATGGAGATGAAAGCATCTGATATTCGTAATTTTCTGTTAGGAGGCCGCTGTAAATGGAACCTTGCTTTTGCTGACCGGATCGTACATCGTAATATTGTAGATGAGCTGCATCAACATGCGCTGACGGGTGGCGTTTTTGTATTGACCGGGCCCGGCGGGGAAGGAAAATCTACGATATTGATGCAGGTATGCGCACAACTGGTGAAGGATGGCAGGCCTGTTTTTTATCATAGAGAAAAAGAAGCGCCTAAATTACCGGAAAACGTTCCGGATGGCGCGGTCTTCATTTTGGATAACCCGGCGGACCAATATTCGTTCAGGAAATTTCTGAATTGTGTGATGGAAAATGAGTATACGCTCATTTTAGGTGCGCGTGAGAATGAGTGGAAGTTGTTGAAGGAAAAACTTGAAATTTCCGGCCGTGACATCTGGGAGGTTCCTATGCAGAACCTGACACCGAAAGAGGCGTGGGGGTTTGCCGACTGTGTTTATGACAATTTGCGCCAGTCCAGAGAACGGAAAGAAATCAAAGAAATGTTTCTGAATAATTCCTATGGATTTTTATATGCGGCTATGTTAATGGCAGTAAAGGAAAAAAATTCTCTGGAAGAAATTGCAAAGGGAATTGTTTCGAATCTTTCACGACGTTCCCCGGGAGGCCTGCATGTGCTGGCGTATGTTGTGTTTGCGGAGCATTGCAAGGTGAAATTTTCCTATGAGTTATATAAGCAGGTCTGTAAGGAGCAGGGAATTTCGCTGCAGGAGGCTAACTGGGCATTGAGCCGTGAGGTGGCAAAAAACGGAGACAGATATCAGACACGGCACGATGAAATTTCCAGACTCTTTTACCGGGAACTTTTTTCTGACAGCGGGTTGTTAGCCGATGAAGAAGACCGGATTCTGACGGTTTTGATGGAATTTTACCTGACCCGTTACCGTCTTGCGTATAACCGTCACAGAGATTATATTTGGAGCGCGGTCATGAAATTATGCAGAGAACTGTACCGGACAGATCTCAAAACACGGCAATATTTAATTGACCGGATTCTGGATGAGGTCAAATCACCGTTTCCGAAAGAATTTAAGCAGCTGCCCTTTCACATTAACAGTGAGGAGACGCTTTTGGTGTTTTACTGTCGGTGTTTTGACCGGGAATATTTTATTCATGATTTTCTGTGGAACTGGTGCCATATCCTGTTAAAGAATGGAGCTTCCTGGACGGTTGATGAGGCATATTCTCCCGCATGGATCTATCGGGAAGCCTGTGTCGGGCATAATGTGCATCACAATGTATGGCAGGAATGGGCGCAGCTTGAAGCGCAGCAAAGCAACGCCGGCGATTATGGGATTGAGAACAGTGCGAGGTGGATTTACAGAGAGGCCTATATCCGACATAAAATCAATAGCGGTATGTGGCATGCGTGGGCACAGCTTGAGAAGGAAGAGGGAAATATAGGAGATTATGAATGTGAAAACAGTGCAAGATGGATCTATCGGAAAGCTTGTATCTGTCATAGTGCAGACAGTAGTGTATGGCATGCGTGGGCACAGCTTGAGAAGGAAGAGGGAGATATAGGAGATTATGAATGTGAAAACAGTGCAAGATGGATCTGCCATGAGGCCTG
>CANPUE010000019.1 GCA_947577185.1 uncultured Lachnospiraceae bacterium
ATAATTTCCATAATTTATCATAACACACTGGCATAATATTTCCCTACCTTTTATTATCTCGTATTAGCATATCAAACTTCCCTCTATATATCAAGATAATCTCACGAAATCATGAGTTTTCGAATTTTTCTGTTCAGCATTTTAGTCGTAAAAACAGGCGCTAAAAATTCATAGGGGATAAGTGAAACGGTATTGGCCGCTACTACTCCAATCCAGCTTCCCGTCAAATGAACAAGCAGATAAGAAAGAGGAAAAAATATCAGTATAGCAAATGTCATCCCGATTAACTGTACTTTAAAATAAGACAGTCCGTTTCCAATTGTAGTATTCACACTATGCAAAACTGCTATCGTATTAGAAAAGACAAATACCAGTGCATAACCATAGCTGACTGCAATTGCCCCCTCCCCGATCCATATATCGACCACCCCTGGTAATATGGGTATAATGCATAATTCCAGTAAAACACATAATAAGACTGCCAGTAAAAATATCTTATAAATTTTTCTGATCCACTGATAATTTTTTTGCGCCTGTGCTTTCGTAACCGCAGACCAGATCGGTGTTAATGTCAGCGAAACGATCATGCCACCTGTTTTGAATATTTTATAGTATATTTGATACTCTACAACATAATCCGCTGATGTCAAATAAGTTATAACAAACTCGTTTGTCGATGAAATCACCATATATGCAATCTGAAGCCATAAAATAGAAATTCCTATTGTAAAAATATCTTTTATACAATCTTTTCTGAAAAAGTGTATCGACGGCATATGATCTTTGAGGAGATATCTGAATACAATCCATGTACAGACTATATATGGCAAATTAATCGCACATACATTGACAATAGACATTGTTTTCAAATTCATTTCCAGACTTCCAGAAGGAATAACACACAATAATACTAAAATGATTATGTTAGGAACCAATGTCAGAAAATTGACAATTGCAGAATATTGAATTGCATACAAAATAGCTGTAATGATTTTCAAAACAACATTGATCACTACACCAAAAAATACAATCTGCACACATTCAATAAGAACCGAATCAGATATTGCATAAGAACTGATATGAAAGATTTTATTCCAGTTTAATCGGGAAATAATAATTTCCCCCACAACTAACACAATACTTCCGATCAAGATCATAAACACGTATGTTGTTGAGATCAGGCTTGTAATCTGCTCTGTATTCTTTTCTTCAATAGCCGGAGGCAGTTTATTACGCAATCCATGTCCTAACCCTAAATCAAACAGAGTTACCCAGCTTAATACGGAAAGTATTGTATACCAAAGTCCAAGTATCGTATTGTCATTGAAAAAATTAATATATAGCGGCAACAAAATAAAGGATACAATAACAGCTCCACCCTTTACGATAAATGCGCCTGCCATATTTTTTATTATTTGTAAATCTCTATCTGACAGTTTCCTCAGTTTTTCAATCATAAACCTTCCAACTTCTTCGCAACTCTATTTTCTAACAGATTTTCAATGAAATATTCTCAATCTCATTTCACAATTAACATCCTCAGTTTTTAAAGAGATATGTCTCATAAGGCATGATACTTCCGTAATTACTGTATATGCGATATGAAAAATAAAACAATGCCAGTGCATAAATAACAAATTTATAAACTTTGCGGTATCTATTTACATAACAGATTACAATAGGAAACATAAGTATGATGAATATCTGCAAGTACAGATTTTCCCTTACAATAAAAATTTCTGTTGAAAAGCATACTCCTAAAAGAATTTCACCCCATAACAAGACGCTGCTTTTAAGCAAAATCTGTTCTTTATTATGATCCAGCGCATAATTTCTTTGTATCCACATTGCATAGAAGAATGTTAAAATATAAGCCACCTGCATTACAACATTCCTGCCGCTTGCTTTAAACACACCTAATAAATAAGATGAATATCCGGCAAAACTGCTTGTAAAAAGATTAAATAATACATTAACAGAAAGTAATCCCAATACCGACAATGCAACCGCATAATATACTCGTTTTTTCGTCCATTTTACAGCAAATACTATAATAATCAAAATACCAATGATGGCAGAAATATGAACCGATATTGCCAGCGGCAATAGAAATACTGCAATTTTTTTCTTGTCTTTAAGAAATAACGCCGCCGAAAGAAATACCATACATAAAGCCATATTTTGTCGTGCAACATTCATAGCCTGTAATGCGAACAACAAATAATATAAGAGTACTGCCTGCATTTGATCAATATCAAATAAACTAATTGCGATCCAGGTTATAATCACAATGAAATATCCCGATACAAACATATATAAATTGGGATTCGTGCCAAATATCAACGACACAGCCTTAAATAATACTGCCCATCCCGGAAATTTAGAATAGGCCCTCACCAGATCCAACATGCCCCCACTATAGTCAATCAACATTTTATAGGCATTATAATATTGAAAAGTATCTGTACCTGTATAGCAGGAACGAAATGCCATAATCCCACCGATATGTATCGCTGAAATGATCAGAAAAAACTTTTTTTTAATATTGAAATATTTGAATAGTTTCGAATAAATAAGTAAAAAAATCAGATTAACAAAATAAAACATTTCGCCTCTCCCAATTATCTGTCTGGGTAATTCTTCTAAATGCAAAGAGCAATTAGCTTACTTAAATTTTATAATATTTTTTCCCCGTTTCTGCATACTCCATATCATAAAGAATGTTGGAAAAAGTTTCTTGATCATTTCTTTTATATATCTCAAAGCTGAATTTTTTTTCTTCCAGTTCAATCCATATCTGGCCATCAGCATATTATCTTCTTTATCACAAAGCTTTGTCATTTTATTAGACACACCTTCCAGGTCTCTGTCCGAAATGATTGCGTTAACTCTGGTAAAAACACATCCATTTCTTTTTAATCGAAGCATCTGATCATAGTCGGCTTTAATTTTGTACTGACAGTCAAATGGATACTGTCGCAATAATTCTTTCCTGACAAATAACGATTGATGGCATAACGTCATCCCTGCTTCGAGAAAATCTGCACTATGATTGGTAATATAACCTTTTTTTTCGGACAGTCGAAGCAAAGTATGCCCATATATCACATCAACTCCAGACCAGTCTTTCCGATTGAACACATCATCAATAACAGCCTCATTATAAAACAGATCTCCGGCATTCATAAATATAACCCAGTCTCCACTACAATTTTTAACGGCCACATTCATCGCATCGTAAATACCACGGTCTTTAGATACTATGTGTTGAAGCGATATACCTTTCTTTTCAAACAATGACTTATATTTGTTTATTATTTGATTCGTATTATCTTTGGAATAACCGTCCTTAATGACATATTCTATATTTTGATAATTCTGTTTCAATACAGATTGCATCGTTTTTTCTATCTCTGATTCCGCATTATAACATACAGTAACCACTGAAATTTTTATATTCATTCTTTCATTCCGATTCCATTTCTATTTTAGAGACTCAACAACCAGCAAAAATAATCTATAGACTCTTTGCCCCCCCAAACTCACTAAAGCTGCCAGTCTTTCCTTTGTTTGAGATTGCTTATCAAAAATAACAGTTTTTCTGTATTTTCTAATAGTTTTCCATACTCTGTTCCTGATTTCTTTCTCATCCCATGGTATCGTTTTATAGATAAGACGCATGGAATTCATTCGGCGGTTTATCAATGCCTTCTCCATGTTGATTTCATGACCAGTCAATATGTTTTCTATCATATCCATTGCGTCTATCCCTGACAGTTTTCTCTTCCAGTTTCCATAATGTGTCAAACTGTCTCTGCGAATTCTGTATCCGTACAATGGTGTTGAAATAAATGGAATAGTCGATTTATAGGACACTAAAATTTCCAGAAGCATCAAAATATCTTCGCATATAAATAAGCCTGCCTGAAATCTCAGATCGCGATATTTATTTTTTCTATAAACTGAACGTGTAATACACAATTGCTTTCTATGGTATAACAATTCCTCAATCATCTGCCATGCTGTCAATTCCTCAAATATAATGTCAGATGGAGCAGTCTGTGAAATATTGTTTTCCAGTTTTCTGGATGCAAAACAAACCAGATCATAACCTTTTTTAAAGAAATCTACCATAACTTCTAAAAATCTGTCAAATATAACATCATCACTGTCCAGAAAAACAATGATCTCTCCCTGCACCATATCTAATCCTTTGTTCCTTGCCGCAGATACACCTTCATTTTCCTGAAAGTACGCTGAGAACCTTTTGTCCTGCTCGACAAACTTTTTATAAATCAGGTTACTGCCATCCGTAGAACCATCGTCAATTAAAATAACCTCAAAATCTCTGAATGTCTGATGCATAACACTACTCAGACACTGCTCCAGGTATTTTTCACAATTATATATTGGTATGATAATTGACGCATATACACTCAAAATAACCTCTCCTGGCTTCACTGCCTGCTTACTTTTATATCTCCAACACTCATTTTCCTTTTACCACTGCGTGTCCATTTTTAATTCTTCTGGCTATTTGGTAAATACCGATCATGATCAGGAATTTTCTGGTCAGTCTTTTCATCTTCACTTTCAGGCTGTCAGGATAATATTTCCTCCAGAGATCTATCGGTGTCTTCCGCGCATAATCATAGAAAAAACGGATTCTTTTTTCGGTATTTGTTAAAGGTAAATCCTCATACATGGATTCTGTATTTTCACTGATCAGCTTCGTTACAGGCACTTCATATAATGAGATTATATTTTTTTGAGCCAATTCCTCAATCACCTTTTTCCCTTTTATGGAATGTGCCAATACTTTATTTGTCCCTTTATCATCGTCCATTTTTTTATTGTACAGGTTAACATTAAAACAATCCCAAAGAGTAAGATCGCTCTTCCTGTTCTGTTCCCTGTACTGGCAATGATAACAAGTCGATCTATTATATATATTTTCAAAAAACGCTCTAAGCAGCCCGTCCGACTCCGGTCCTCTGGCATAAATGCACTTCCTGTCACTGTATATTGTCATCGCAGTGTATTTATATCCCCACCTTTTCTCACGGAATTGTACTCTCGTTATTGTTTTTTTTAATGACTGTCTCTGAAATTCCAGATAATTTCTAAAAACACCCGGTGAGAGAATCCCTCTGCACACAACATCTACGGTCAACAACTTATCGTATTCTCTTCCCAAAAAAGAAAAAAGCCCGGCAATCTGACAGGGCGTTCCCGAAAACAAAACATATCTGTCCTGTTGCAAAAAGTTTTTTACCAATTCATAACTTTTGCCTACATTACTTTGTACATATTTGCTTCCTCTGAATTTCTCACAGTCTTTTACAGTTTCGGCAAAACTATGAACAACCGACTGCTTATCATCCAATAATGCACCAAAAACAACTCCACCCTGCCAGATACACCACATTGCCAATGCCCCGAAAATACCTCCCGATGTGCTCATAATACGTATATTCGTATCTGTATTCTGTGCAATGTATCCTTTCTGTTCTTCTATTCTATCAGATCTGTCAAAATCTTCACGGTTAAGAGACGGACAGATTCTATAACACATTCCGCAATTCGTGCACTTTTTCCTGTCAATTCCTGGAAAGATAAACCCTTCTTCATCCTCCACAATATCAATTGCCCCGCTTGGACAAATATTATAGCATGCCATACACCCGTAACAATTTTCTTTCCTGATCAGATAACTGTTTATTCTCTTTTCCATCATCATTGTTTACTATCCAGTAAATTCCTCAAATAATCCCATGACTCTTTCTGAAAATCGCATAAATTGTCATTTACAGACTGAAAATCTATTTCATCAGCCATACAGTCTTCTATCCGGCTGTCTTTTCCTAACATTCTTCTCTGCAGACCTAATTTCCCTAAAATGCTATATAATCTCGAATTTGTTGAAACCTTTTTCTGATCATTAAAACGCCTGAAACACCAGATATTCCTGTTTTCTATCAATGAAAATAACGTACAATGATAGGAATCAGTAAATATTTCATCCGCATTTCTGATCCAATTCAGAAATTCTACCGGTGATGATTCAATCAATAAATGGTCAAAATACTTTTCATCATAAGGTACATAGGCATCCAGATGAACTAATGCAACTGTCTGCAATTTTCTCCTGGCAGCATAACGCTTGATCCATTCTCTCTGCCATCTGTTATTTCCAAGAAGATACACAAAAATATATCTGGATCTGCACACTTCCTGGTAAGGTATTTTTGCCTTCCATTCATCTTTATTAAGCATGATAACCGGGTCTGCAACAATCGGGCAATCTATACCGGCTACTTCCATAATGATTTTTTTACCACTGTCCTCACGCACAGAAACATAATCAAGATCTTTTAACATTTCTCTGTATTTGTTTCTATATTTGTAAGGAATCCTGCTGACGCCAAAACTTGGGGCGTATACTGCTTTTACAACATGGGGGGTCTGGACAAAATTCAATGTATATATATCAGTTATAACACTGGACGGCAGCCAAACCTGATCACTTCCGAGTAAAACAACTTCATACTTTTCCGCTAAATCAGAAGCGTCCGAAAATCCATTCACTTTATCTGTTAAAACCAGAAACTGTTCAGCAAAATCCTCAAATTTTTTTCTACGTTGCTTTATCTTCCTTCCATATGACAAATTAAGTTTTTCATATAATTTACTGAAATACATCCTCCCCTTACTTTGCAGTAAAAATGCGAAATCTCCGCTAAGGAAATAGAATTTCATTTTCTTTGTTTTTATCGTTTTCCATAAACCGTCCAGATTTAACATCACCGGTTCTGTATCAAGTTTTTTGAGCATTTCCAGAGTCGCAAATGCCTGCAACATTGAACCATAATTAATTGTTTTGTATCCTGTATAAACTAATATCTTTTTTTTCATGGATATCCTTAATCAACCCTTTTATCATACGGATCTGTTCACTCATATGCCAGTCTATCTCAGAATATATTTCATTGGCTTTATATAAGCATGTACGAAACCAGTTAAAAACAATCTCATTTTATCCGGCATGAGCAACGCTGCCTTTCTTGCTGCTTTTTTTACTTTGCTCCTGTTATCTTTTCTTAATTTCTCTTCTCTCCAGGGTGTTCTTTGCTTACAGTCAAGCCACCTTTGAGCATATGGATGCCGACAGCCTTCCACCCATGGTCTTACATCCAGATAAGTCGAAGTAAAATGGACGATTCTTGCATCTTTTAATGCTTTTTCACGCTCTGCTTCTGTGTAATTAATGTGGGATTTTCTATATAGAACTAATTCTTTGATTGTAAAATAAAATGACAATGACGTTAGATTAAATTCAGGAGACAATCTTATCAACTCTTTCGCCAGGATTCCATTCAAAACAGACTCATCTGCATATTCTAATCTGCCTTTCTTTCTGAATATGAACTCTTTCGCTGCATTGTCCTTTTTTTCCAAACGCCATTTATCAAGATCAATCAAAAACATACCCGCATTAAAATAATAATCTTCCTTTGACAGGCCAATTGCCTTTTTATGCAGGTTCCCCATCGCTTCACATACTCCTGCACCGATATTTCCCTGCAGATCCATGTTCCACAACTCTTTCAGGGAACCTACTATTAAGGTATCACAATCAATATAAATTAGTTTGTGGATATCTTTATAGTCTTTGAATACTTCGCCTAAAAAAACACGCGAAAAGACATTTTCAATCCACCAATGCATTTCAATATTACAGACAAGCAGTTCCTTCATATCAGGCTTAGGTATGAAAAATATTTTTCTGTCAAAAGAATCTACGATCAGTCTGAGTTTATCACGATTATTTTCCGTAATATTCTCAACAATCAAAAAAATATTTATTTCATCAGCGTCCAAATTATTCTCCAGAAGGGAATAAATTGATACTCCGGCAATCATCACATAATTATTATCACATAAATACATCACATTCATATCGATCTGCCTAATATGCCCCCCCCGCCTCGAAAACGGCCGGAATCGTCTTCACGATCATCTTGATATCTGTCCAAAGGCTCATGTCCTCTATGTAATCAAGATCGAGTTCAACCCATTCTTCCCATTTGATATCGGCCCGGCCGCTGATCTGCCAGTAACAGGTCAGTCCCGGCTGTATGATAAGGCGCTGCTTCTCATACGAACTGCACGCTTCCATCTGGAAAGTCAGGATGGGTCTTGGACCAACGATACTCATGTCACCTTTGATGATATTAATCAGCTGAGGCAGTTCATCGATAGAAAAGCGTCTGATCACTCTGCCGACTTTGGTGACTCTCGGATCATTTTTGATCTTAAAGGCATGGCCCGTCTGTTCGTTCTGCTCCATCATCGCCTGAAATTCTTTTTCCGCGTTAACATACATGCTTCGGAACTTATATAATCGGAACGGTTTCATATCTTTTCCGGCTCTTGGCTGTGTAAAGATGACCGGGCCGTTATCCTCCAGCTTAATGGCGATGGCTGTCACCAGAAAGACCGGAGAAAGCACGAGCAGCGCTGCTGCGGATAAAAAGACATCCATGCTCCTTTTTATCCACTTATAGGCAGTGCTTTTTTTCTGATATACCTCACGCATATGACTCCTGCTCATACTTACCTCCACGATAGGAGCGATCGGCGTTGCTGCTGGTTCTGTCATGACGTTCTCACGCATATTCATAACTCTGCTCCCTTCCGGATTTTGAAAACAGTGTCTTCCACTGATGCACCGTCTCTTACTGTGCCGAAGATACAGAAGGCGCCGGTGAAGCCTGGGACTGTGTGGATACGGCAGTTTCTGCGGGTGCTGTCAGTTCAGGTGCGGAAGACGATGTTACTGCAGATGCTGCAGACGGGGTCGTTGCAGACGGTACCGCTGCCGGTGCAGCTGCAGAAGGCATCTGAGCCGC
This sequence comes from uncultured Lachnospiraceae bacterium, assembly GCA_947577185.1. GTDB lineage: Bacteria > Bacillota > Clostridia > Lachnospirales > Lachnospiraceae > UBA3282. The sequence continues at coordinate 8,913 of CANPUE010000019.1, forward strand.
TGTATTTGCGGACGCTGCCGGTGCCGGAATCGTTGTAACAACAGGCAGTTCAACAAATGCCAACGTTCCAAGGGATGTCATATTAACAACAACATGATCTTCTCTGATCTCACTGACGGTCAGTTCTACCCATACGCCGTCTACGAGCTGATAAACTTTTACGTTGCGGCCTGCTTTCATGCCTTTCATGTAGAAGTTAACTTTTGCGCTGTTAAAATTGCGGATGGATGCACTGATCTTTGCAACATTCAATACTGTACCGTTTAATGATGCCGCATGTTTTTTGGCCGAGTCTACTTCCTGACGTACCGGTTTAAGTACGGAAAAGGTCTGATTACTGGGCGCACCGTTGATAATGACATGGCCTCCCTGACCTAACGGCAGAACACTGTCGAGTCCCGGTACTTCTGTTACCGCATTGTTCATATATTCTCCCACTGTCTTGTTTTCCGCCGCCGCGCCGTCAGCTACCGCCGCCGTTACAGAAGATGCAACGACTGCCTCAGCCGTCGGGCTTGTGGCCGCCATAACAGGCATGGAGAATGCCATTACACTTGCCAATGTGAACACAGATAATTTCTTCAGTTTCATGATAGATTCCTCCTTTAAGAAGTCATATGTGGTTTATATTCACGCTCTGCAGCGAAAATATCATTATAAATATAAGCGGAGAGCAGCTATTCGGTAACAACTCTGTCGATCGTACCTGCGGCATCGTTAATGAGCGCGGCAATCACGACAAACTGTCTGTCGTCATTTTCTTCTTTCTGCGTCGTCAATGTGACGAGAAAATGGTACGGACTTACATCCTCCCATCCTTCACGCAGATTCCTGCCCATATCTCTCGTATGGTACATATCATCCAAAAACTGTTCACAGCCGGCCAGATAGGTAAAATCATAACTGCGGATCAGGCTGGTATTCTCTCTCTCATATGCGGCAAAAATCTCATAAGTCAGCACATTGCCGTCCAGATAAATATACAGTTCTTTATGATCCGTAAAAAAATCGGGATCCGCAAAACGATAGAGGTCTGCAAACAGTCCTGTTTCGTCTGCACCTGTCCTGCCATGGAGTACGGTATTAAAATCGCACATGCTCTTCAGGTTTGCCAGTTCGATATAGACCGCACCGGCATCATCTGCCTCGCCGGAAGCATTGTGGGTTTCATAAAAGTCATCCGCCGCCTCACTCTGCAATATGGGATGGTCAATCTCTGTACCCGGAATCGAGATCCAGCCAAAGATATCCGGATTTTGTCTCTGGAGCGCTGCAAAGTCAATCGTGGTATCCGCCGCGCTCTCCTGTACGGAGTCGGAACCTTCCTGAACCGGAGACGTTTCCCCATCATCCTGCACGCTGGCACATCCAGTCACTGCGACGGCGAAAATAAGTAAAAGAAACAGCCGCATTCTATTAATCGGTATCTTTATCATCCTGTTATATCGATATGTCATCCTTTATTCTATGCCATTCCTATGTTTCGTTTTATTGATTGATGTCAACCTCTTTATAAAAAACATCCAGAATCATTTCATACAGTGCCTTTTCATCCGGATAAAACTCTTCAAATTCTTCGCCCATACGCGTCTCGCCCTGCATGGTATAAAAGCTGTTTTCATCGAAACGGTAGTCTGATAGGATCGGCGCCAGATAGGCCACTTCATCCAACGACAGATCCGTCACCATCTGAGACGATACTGCCCGGTACAGGTCAAGGACGATGGAGATATCTTTTTTCACGGCACGTCTGGCCGCATCAACAAATGCGCTGATATATTGTTTCTGCCGTTCAAGCCGAAGATCGGCGGAACCGAACACGTCGACATCTCTGTATTTCAAATACCAGAAAGCTTCCTCTCCGATCAGGTGCAGCGGTTTGTCTTTGACAAAATTTTCATTAATCTTTGTCATATCTTCCAAAACTGTCACACGCACACCGCCAACCGAATCATTAATCGTAGGGATCGCACTCATATTAACAGCCGCATAACCATGTATGGGCAGATTATAAAGTAAATCAGCCACAGCCCTACGCTGGTATTCACAGCTTTGCTCCATTCCGTCTCCAAAACCATGCTGGACTGCCAGTTGAGCCGTCACCGTAGTCAGCAGAGTGCCGTCCCGATCATAGACATCAATATCTGTCATGGTATTGCGGTTGATCCCGACTATTTTGATCGTTTTATCATCGGGGTTCATGACAACAAGAAACAGCGCATCCGCCTGTCCGCCGTCCGCCTGTCCGTCGGCCTGCACCACATCACTGTTTTTGTCGATTCCCATCACCAGAAAGGTCAGAATATCCTCCTGATATTCATAGATGGTATCGTTATATTTGACCCATCCTTCCTGCCAGGTATAGGTTTCTTCTTCATCCGGCTGTGTAGACTGGGCAACAGTCTGTAACTGCGGCCGCACACTTTCTGCACTGTTGCGCAGACGAGTCTTTCCGACTGACCTGACAATGCCGAAACTTCCAAAGACAAGTCCTAAGAAGGCGGCCGCCCCTGCCGCTGCTAAAATAACCCGCCTGCTATCTCGTTTTTTTTTGTACTCTTTATTTCTATCGCGTCAGGCTGTTCTTTATCGGGGATTTTTCCCTCAGTACCATATCTGCCATAATATTTGCCGTAGTATTTACCGTAATATTTACCATAATTGCCATAATAGCCCTTGCTGTTCATATCGACTTTGTTCAGGACTACGCCAAGGATGCGGCTTCCGGACTTGTCGAGCTGTTCCTTCACTTTCTGGACGAAACGGTAGCTGACCGCATTATTTTCCACGACAAGCACGGTGCCGTCGCAGATCTTTGCCACAATTGCCGCATCGATAACGCTTCCAAGCGGCGGTGTGTCGATAATGACATAAGAAAACGGATTTTTTAATACATTCAGCATCCCGGAAAACTTATCGCTGCCGAGCAGTTCGCTCGGATTCGGCGGAACAGGTCCCGAAAAAATCATGTACAGATGCGGAATATTCGTCTGGCACATGACATCGGTATATTTATATTTCCCGACAAGGCAGTGAGAAAGACCATATTTCACGCCGATCGTCTTATATCTGCCGACCAGTACGGATTTACGCATATCCGCATCGATCAGCAGCGTCCTGTTTCCGGCTTCCGCAAACGCTTTGGCCATTTCCATCGTCACACTGGACTTTCCCTCGTGGGGTGTGCAGCTTGTAACTGCGATGACTTTCACATTATCTCCGCAGAATTCAATATTGCTTCGCAGCGTCTTAAATGCTTCCTTTGTACGGAAATCGGTATTTTGGCTAAACTGTAACTTTACTTCTTGCATTATTATCCTCCATGTGACCACAGCCTGCTGGTTTACGGTCACACAAACCTGTAAATGTAAGCGTTATCTTTCACTTTTTTCTTTTGTTTTTTCCTTTTTTCGTACTTTCCTCTTCCTGTGCAACCGGAATCAGCGCAAGCGTGCTGAGTCCAAGGTATTTTTCAACATCTTCCGATGATTTTATCGTATCGTCGAGCAGATAGAGGATCAAAATGACCGCACATATCAGAAATACGCCCGCGATCCCGCCAAACAGCGTCCATTTCATCACACTCGGTCCTGCTTTCTCTGTGGGCATGTTGGCCGGTTCTACCACATTGACCGCATCGATATCCATCACATTCTGAATATGTTCCCCGGCTACCTCTCTGATGCAGTCCGCAATGTTCATGGCCTGTGCCGGATCCGTATGTTCTACGGTGATCGATACGATACGCGTGTCCGTCGGCGTATTCACAGATACGCTGTCGAGCAGTTCCTCATATTCCATTTCATTTAAGGAAAGCTGTGAAATGACTTTCTCTAATACATATCGGCTGTTTATGAGTTCTGCATAATCTTTGGTAAGCTGTGTGCCCATCTGCACATCACTGTATGTAACCGTCGTACTGTCTGATTTATTGAGGATATAGATCTTTGTCGTTGATTCATAAGTCGGCGTCAGTACGAACCTGCTGACTGCAAAACAGACGGCCGCAACAAGCAGTCCCGCCCCTAATATCAGCCATAGTCTGCTGAGTAAAACATGAATGACTTCCAGTAAATCTATTTCTATTTCATCGCTGTGTCTTTCCATCGCTGCCCTCCCGGAGAATCCTGAGCGGATTTTCTATAAACAATTCCCCGGCGTATTCCCTTCCGTATTTTTTTTCGACATAATCCGCGCAATCGGCAAGATACGGCGCCCTTTTTTTTGTATCATGCGCGTCTGTCGCTATAAAATGAACCAGATGCTGTTTTAGCAGACTTCTGGTAAACTGTCTGACTTTCCACCCGGACATTCCCAGAATGCTTCCGGCATTCAGCTGAATATAACTCCCCATTTCCACCAGATCAGAAATCCCCGTTTTTTTCATACAAACGCTGCGGTAGCGTTCCGCATGTGCCAAAATCGGATAATACCCGCCTGCAAGCAGGGTGTAGATTCCGCTGCGGATATAATCAAAATCGTCCATAAATCCAAATTCCACAAGAATATAACGGGAACCGGCCAGCGTCAAAGCCTGACCGCTTTCTAACTCTGATACCAGTTCACTGCGGTAATAAAGTTCACTGCCTATGTATAGTTCTGCCTCCATGCCCTTACCCGACAGCTGCGCCTGCAGTCTGTCAGCCTTTTCCCGCAGTCTGGGCAGTTCCGGCAGCGGACGGCCCGGTTTGTTGTGCGGCGTCAGGATGATGCGGGAAATTCCGTCATTAAGCGCGGTCTCAAGCATCTGCATACTGATATCATAATCCTTTGCACCGTCATCGATCCCTGGTAAGATATGGGAATGTACATCAATATAGTGATTTTGTTTCATCTTTACGGTTCCTTTTTTGCATCTGCACGGCCGCAGACTTCTTTCCTGCGCCTTTTTACATCATAGCTCTTTTTGCCGGATTAATCAATATTGAATCCTCAAAAGCCCATCGCATGAGCACGAAACGCCTCATATTTGTTTTAAAAAGCCCTCAAACGGTTTTAGATATCCAGCTGCATCTGCACTTCCGATTCCGCCTGCAGTTTAAATTCTTCCATCTGTACCGGATTGATCTCCGGCAGATCATCCAGCGATTTCACGCCGAAGCTGCGTAAGAACTGTTCTGTCGTTCCAAAAAGAAGCGGACGTCCGGGCGCGTCAAGCCTGCCGACTTCACAGATCAGATCAAATTCGATCAGTCTGTTGATCGCGTGATCACAGTTTACGCCGCGTACTTTTTCCACTTCCAGTCTCGTCACAGGCTGTTTATAGGCAATGATAGACAATGTTTCCAAAAGCGTATCTGTCAGCACAAATTTTCTGGGCGTTTTGGCAATCTTGATCAGGTATTCGTAATACTCGCCCTTTGTGCAAAGCTGAACGGAATTTTCTAACGTTGTGAGCTGGATGCCCCGCTCCTGCTTCCGGTATTCTTTTGCCATCTCATCCAAAATTTCTTTTGTTGTCTGTCTGTCTTCCTCTATCACCTGTGCCAGCCGTTCGATCTCCACAGACTCGCCCATGGTAAACAGAATGGCTTCCAACACCGCCTTTGCCTTTTGTCTCTCCATCCTAACCTCCGTCATTTTGCTTCACGCAATCTCAAAGTCCAAAGACAATCAAACCCTTTCTCACGCTGTTTTCAGCTTGCAAACTGGCCGGCTTCTCTGGCCGTGATCACGATATCCGCAAACGTGTTTTCCTGCTCGATCCAGATCTTTCCCGTTTTCATCAGCTCCAGAACGACCAAAAATGTAACGATCACTTCCATTTTGCTGCTCTGCTTCTCCAAAAGCTTCCGAAAGCTGAATTTCTTATGAGTCAGCAGGAAATCCTCTACATAGGCGGTCCTGGCGTCCATATCGATCTCATCTTTTTCAATCTTGCCGAACGTGCTTCTTACAGGGTCGATCTTGTCCTCCTGGCGTTTCAGGACGATCCTGAAAATTTCATGCAGTTTGGCAAGCGTCATATCTCCGATCAGCTCCTCATAATCGATCGGCTGTCTGTAATCACTGATCTCTTTGGGCATCGTCGGCTTCTTATAAAGGCTGCGCTCCGCTGTGACCATCCGGTCTTTGAGCTCATAAGACATATACTTGCACATCTTATATTCTAACAGTTTTTCTACCAGTTCGGCTCTGGGATCTTCTTCCTCTCCCTCTTCGTTCACCTCTTTTGGCAGAAGCATCCGGCATTTGATATCGATCAGGGTCGCCGCCATCACGAGAAATTCACTCATGATATTCATATCTTCGGTCTCCATCTGTCTGATATAGTCCAGATATTGCTCCGTGATCTCCACAATCGGGATATCATAAATATCTACTTTGTTCTTGTCGATCAAATGCAGTAACAGATCCAGCGGGCCCTCAAAGACCTCCAGTTTTACAGAAATTGCCATAGCCTGTCCACCTTTACTCAAATGCTCTCTCTAATCCGTAACATCACTCTTACGCCATCCGTCAGGCTTTGGGTTTCAGCCGCACAACTACCAGTTCTCCCGGATTGAAGATCCTGATCGGCAGTGTATGCGTACCAAGGCCCCTGCTCAGGATCATTGTCGATCCGCCTGATTCGAACCTTCCTCCGTCATATTTTGGAAAAAGCGTCAGTTTCGGCGATACCACACCGCCCAAAAACGGAAGTCTCATAAGCCCCCCATGTACATGGCCGGAAACAACCAGATCCGCTCCCCATGCGGCATATTCCTCAAAATAATCGGGATTATGGGCAATCAGGATCTGGAACTGTTTTTCTTTCGGCGTCCCGAGCATGTCCGTCAGATAGTCCGTTGACATCGGATGTTTGCGAAACTTCCTATAATAACATCTGTCCATCTGCAAACCGCAGATATTTATGTTTGCAGACGGAAGATTCACATTTTCATTGATCAGCGGTTCGATCCCGAAAGAATTGAGTTGGTTCACATATGTTTCGTAGAAATCCCCAAACGCCTCCGGGCATTCTCCAATGCGCTGTTCATGGTTGCCCATTCCGTAATAGACAGGATATCTGGCTGCAAGATCCTGCATGAAAGCAGTCGTTTTTTGCGCTTTTTCACTGTTTCCGGATGCAGTCAGCATATCTCCTGCCACTAAGACCGCATCCGGCGCCAGCTTATCCAACTGCGCAAGCAGCCTCCCATTGCGCTCCCCAAAGGATTTATTGTGCAGATCCGAAAGAAGCGCAAACGTATATTCTCCGGTAAGTTTACCGGAATCAATTTCATATTCCACCGTCACAAAGCGGTTACAGTCATAGCACATAATGAGCACAAAAAAGCAGATCAGGCCCGCTATGAGCGTACATATCATGGAAATCATTTACTTTCTCCATCTTTTTTTACCAAAAGCAACTTATAAAGTATATCACAAAACCCCCGCAAACCGCAATCCCTAGTTAAGAAACAAGAAACCTTATCCATATTTTGTATAGATAGTCCTTAAATCCCGCTTCTTCGACGGATTTTGCCGCCAGAATGGATACGCTTCCGATGCGTTCTCCGTTTAATTTATAGACGGCTTCCCCTATCGCATCCCCTTCGGCAATCGGAGCCGGGATTACTTCCGGCAGGCTGATCTCTTTCTCGATAGCGCTTAAATCACTCCCTGTCGTATCCAGATAATGGAATGGTTCTGCAAAAACCAGATTCACCTGTTCTTCCACACCGCCCTCCACTTTCTGGGCCGGCAGCGCATCTTTGTTTTCATCTGTATACATGGCGCTGACGCTGTAACCGTAGTTCAACAGGGTAATGGCGTCCGCAAACCTGTCTTTTCCGGTCGGCGCCGCCAGGATAACCGCGATCAGTTCCATGCCGTCTTTGTTCGCCGTCGCAGAAAGGCAGTACAGCGCCTTCGATGTGGAGCCGGTCTTTAAGCCCGTCGCCCATTCATACTGTTTTAACAGCTTATTCGTGCTTGACAGTGTAAAGTAGGACGATCCTTTGGCCGTACGGTGCTCGATGTCCTCCATCCAGATACCGGAATAGTTGAAAATTTCCGGGTATTTGGTGATCAGTTCCCTCGACATGAGTGCGACGTCATTGGCAGACGTGTAATGGTCATCCGATTCCGTCAGTCCGCAGCAGTCCACAAAATGGGTGTTTTTTAACCCCAGACTCTCCGCTTTCTCATTCATCAGTCTGACAAATTCACCTTCGCTTCCCGCTATGTATTCCGCCACCGCCACACTGGCGTCGTTCCCCGATGATACGGTAATGCATTTCAGCATCGTATCAAGCGTCTGTGTCTCTCCTTCCTCCAGAAAAACCTGGGACCCTCCCATTGATTTGGCATAGGCGCTGGTCGTCACCAGATCATCCAGACGGATCCTCCCGCTTTTTAAATGATCAAATACGACAAGCAGCGTCATGATCTTCGTAATACTCGCCGGACTCCTTCTTGTGTCCGCATCCTGCTCACAGATGATCTGTCCTGTGGAAGCCTCCATAACAACATAGGAAGGCGCCGATACTTCCGGCGCTGCATAAACACGCACCGGCATAAGCCACAGGCTCATCTGTATGACCAGAAAACAAAACCCGGTCATGGCAGACAGTCGTCTTTTTCTTTTTTTCAACATGCATCTCTCCCGCATATTCCTCTATATTATAAATATTATGGGCAGGAAGAGTATATGCCTGAAAACTTCCCTGTGCTGTGTGTGTACGCCGCCAAAAAACAAAATCCCTGAGCACCTCAGGGATTTTGTTTTAAGCATTCTTAATTGTATTTACGTTTTCTCGCTGCTTCAGACTTTTTCTTACGCCTTACGCTGGGTTTTTCGTAATGTTCTCTCTTACGAATCTCCTGCTGAATACCAGCTTTTGCACAGCTTCTTTTGAAGCGGCGCAATGCACTGTCTAAAGTCTCATTCTCTTTTACGATAACGTTCGACATTCCACACCTGACCTCCCTTCAGTCCCTAACTAGTAACTTGACTGATTGGGTTATTTATGCACATTCGTGCAGTGTGTATCCACACAACATAAATTATACCACAATCTGGATATGAGTCAACTACTATTTTTCAATTGCTTTTCATGTTACACTAAAAATCAGGAAAAACAGGGAAAAAAGAGGGCTATTTTTATGAAAACTGTCGGTATCATCGCAGAATATAATCCGTTTCACAATGGACATGCCTATCAGATCGCAAAGGCAAAAGAACTGACAGGCGCAAATTATTGCATCGTCGTCATGAGTGGCAATTTTGTACAGCGCGGTGCTCCTGCCGTCATGGATAAAGGACTGCGCGCAAAAGCCGCGCTCCTTGGCGGTGCGGATCTGGTGATCGAACTGCCCCTGCATTACGCCTGTGCCAGCGCGGAATACTTTGCCTCCGGCGCAGTCGCCCTCTTAGACAGACTGGGTGTATGCGACGCGCTGTGCTTTGGCAGTGAATCGGGCGATCTGGAGGCGCTGAGCGGTCTGTGTGACGCACTGCTTACCGAGACGGAAACCTTTCAGTCTCTTTTGAAAAAATTTTTAAATGCCGGTGCTTCCTACCCGCGGGCCAGAGAAGAGGCCCTGCGCGCCGCCGCGCCATGGCTGGCGGAAAGCCTTCCGCTCCTGCACTCGCCCAATAACATTCTGGGGCTGGAATATTTAAAAGCGTTAAAAAAACGAAACAGTTCCCTCAAACCCGTCACGGTCCTGCGCAGGGGAAGCGGTTACCACGACAGTTTCCTGCATGAGAACCGTTATGCGTCCGCACTCGCGATCCGGGAAACATTCGCGGATGGGGCGGACCTCGACGCATGCAGACATCAGATACCTCCCGCTGCCTATGAACTGCTCAGAGACGCTTTTGGAAAGACGTTCCCTGTGCTTGCGCGCGACTTCTCTCCCTTGTTGTTTTATAAGCTGATCGAAACGTTAAAAGACGGGTTTACAGACTACTTTGATATTAACCGTGCATTCTCCGACAGGATATGCAGACTCTTTCCCGCCCGTATGGACGGCATGGATTTCGACGCCTTTTGTGAACTGTTGAAAACAAAAAACACGACTTACACCAAAGTCGCGCGCAATCTGCTGCATGTTCTGTTAAATATAAAGCAGGCGGACCTGGATGCATTTTGCGGCGGAGATTTTGTCTATTATGCAAGAATACTTGGGTTTTGCAAAAAATCCGCCCCACTATTGTCGGCCATCAGGACAAATGCTTCTATCCCGCTTCTATCCAGGCTGGCAGATGCCGGACAATGCATCGTTTCTGAAAACGGTCTGAAAATGTTAGAGCAAAACATACAGGCAGACCATATTTATGCCACAGTGCTGCAGCACAAATTCGGCCGGGGCTTTCAAAATGAATACCAAAGGCAGCTTGTCATTCTGTGATATCCCTGCCCTGCTTTTTCATGAGCTGATCAATATAAGATGTGATCCTGTCATGTACCAGATCGGAAACCTGCCTGGTTGTCATACCCCGGTACATTTCATACGGAATAAAGGGGAGATAATGAACCTGCGTAGTCACCCTCTTAACCGACCAGATTTCAAACACCTTGTATGAATCGATCAGTACGACCGGAACGATCGGGACCTTCGCCTTCATCGCGCACTTGAAACATCCCGGTTTAAATTCACAGACTGCATTATGATTATGGTGATAGCCGCCTTCCGGAAAAATGATATACCGTCTTCCCGCGGCGACCTCTTTTGTGATCTCCTGCATGAGTCTGACTGTCTGACGCAGATCATCCCTGATCAGACGTTTTCCATACACAAGATCAATGAACTGTGAAGTCAGGATCATATGGGACTTGGCATCATCGATCACGATCGCGCAGGGTTTCTCATGCGTGCGCACAATGCCGATCGCGTCATATTTTCCCTGATGATTCGGATACATGACATACCCGCCCTCTTTGGGCAGATTTTCCACACCATATGCATCCGTGGTGATATGTCCTGATCTCGTCAGAATCTCGACTGCCCGTCTGGCCAGACGGTAGCATTCCTCTTCGGTATATTTTTCCGGATGCCCGGCCATATAAGCCATCCTGGGGATCATGGCAAAGCGCGGCAGATTACAGATGACCAATTGTATAAAACGTAACATAAAACAGGTATCTCTCTTTCTCTTGTTCCTGTCAGGCAGATGCCTGAAGTCATAATAAAGGTGAGAACAGTTTCAGGATCGGGCCTGCCACGCTCATCTTCATGAATTTTTTCCGACACCACTCCAGTGTAATCTCTTCCGATATGGCAAACGTATTCTCCATATCCTTTTTTAACTGTATGATCGCATCCGCGTCATATAAAAGGACACCGCACTCAAAATGGTGATAAAAACTTCTGTAATCAAAGTTGATCGTCCCGATGGCAGCTGTCTCATCGTCACTGAGTACACATTTGGAATGAATGAAACCGGGCTTATATTGATAAATCTTTACTCCCGCCTCGATCAGATTCTGATAATTCGACTGTGTCAGCCAGTAAATTGTTTTTTTATCCGGAATGGAGGGCGTCACGATCCGCACGTCTACGCCCCGCTTTGCGGCGAGCTTTAATGCCGTGCACATTTCGTTATCGATCACCAGGTAGGGTGTAAACGCATAAAAATATCGTCTTGCATATCCGATCATATTCAGATAGACGTTTTCCCCGACCGTCTCGTCGTCAAACGGCGTATCCCCATAAGGCAGCACATATCCGCCGCCGGAAATCTGTCTCGCAAAATGATGTCTGTACGGCGCAAAATCTTCATCCGTAGGCCGGGATATATTCCACAACTGTAAAAACATGGCTGTAAAATTCCATACCGCTTCCCCCTCCAGACGGATGCCTGCATCCTTCCAGTAGCCAAATACCGTTTTATAATTGATATATTCGTCTGCCAGATTAATGCCTCCGGTATAACCGACTTTTCCGTCGATCACGACGATCTTGCGGTGATCTCTGTTGTTTAAAATCAGCGACATGAACGGGATCAGCTTATTAAAGGCAACACACTGAATGCCTTTTTCTTCGATCTGTACATCATAGTACTTAGGCAGCTTAAAGACACTTCCCACATCATCATAGATCATCCTGACTTCCACGCCCTGCGCCGCCTTCTTTTCCAGAACCGCCAGGATCTCATTCCACATCGTGCCTTCCCCTATGATAAAATATTCCAGAAAAATAAAGCGTTCCGCGTTTTCCAGATCCGCCAAAAGCTGACGCCAGTAAGGCACCCCGTCAGGGAAATAGACTGTGCCTGTATTTTTCCAAACCGGCAGTTTGCAGTAATCGCTCAGATAGCCGAACTGATTGGCTACTACCTGATTCTCTCCGGTCAGCTCTTGCAGAACTTCCTTATTTTCCGGCATACTTTTCTGCACGAGTTCGTCTATTTCCTGCATGCTGTTGCGCAGTTTTCTGGAGATGATGACATGTCCAAAAGCAAGGTACAAAATCCCCCCAAACAGGGGGAACGACAGGATCGGAACGATCCATGCAAGTTTTACCGCGGGATTATTGGGCTGTAAGATCAGATAAAAAACGATGAAGATGCTCAGCACCCGGAGGGCAATCGCAATTTCCACATAGTGATTGGCCCACCTGAAAAGCACAAGCATAAAAAATCCGACCTGCAACAAGACAATCATTGCAGTGATAAACACTCTATTCAATACAAATTGCAATAATTTTCTCATATTGTATTACCTGTCCTGCTTACACTATCCTCGAAAAGGATTCACATGTACCATGCAATGCTTCACATTCGGAAAACTCCGTTCTATCTTATGATGTACACATTCGGCCACACTATGCGTTTCGTTGAGTGTCCTGCTGCCATCCGCCGCAATCTCGATATCCACATAGATTTTATTGCCAAACAGTCTGGTGCGCACCTCATCGATTTCAAGCACACCCTCCTGAGACCGGATCACTTCACACATTTGCTCGATCGTTTCATCGTCACAGGCCTTATCCACCATTTTATCAATCGCATCTTTGAAAATGTCAAAGGATGCCTTGATGATAAATGCACTGATGATCACGCTTGCTACGCTGTCAAGAACCGGATATCCCATCCTTGAACCAAAAATGCCAAGCAGCGCCCCGATGGAAGAAAGGGAGTCCGAACGGTGATGCCACGCGTCCGCCATCAGTGCGCCGGAATTGATCTTTCGTGCCGCCGCCCTCGTATACCAGAACATCCACTCTTTCACAACGATCGACACGATGGCCGCCGCCAGCGCCAAAACACCCGGCACTGCAAGTTCCTCAAAGCGCCCTCCCAAAATCGTCTCCAGACCGCGCAGGCCGATCCCTGCGCCTGTGATGCACAATACGACCGCGAGCACAATCGACGCAACACATTCCATTCTTTCATGACCGTATTGGTGATCCTTATCGGATTTTTTGGCGGAGACCTGTACGCCGATCATCACAATGACCGTGCTGAATACGTCCGAAGCAGAATGCACCGCATCCGAGATCATGGCGCCGGAAGACGCAAAAATACCTGCAAACAGCTTAAACAGCGACAGTACAAGGTTGACAAGGATACTGACGAGAGAAACCCTCATTGCTATTTTCTTTTCCATAAAATATTAATTCTCCATTTCAAAAACAGGACCGCTTCAGCCTTTAACTGTTCTGCGGCAAATAGGGCCTGATTGCCTGCTCGATCTCATCGATCTCTTCATTTGTCTCCAATACCCGCAGTTCCACGTTCTCAGACAGATCCATCGAAAAGATTCCCATAATGGATTTCGCATCCACAACATATCTGCCGGAAACAAGGTCAAAATACCCGTGAAAATTACTGATCGCGGATACAAAACCTTTCACGCGTTCAATCGAGTTCAAATCCAGTTTATAACTTTTCATCATTACTTACATTCCTTTCTCAGCCTGCGCTAAAGCCTCTGTTCTTTTGTACTTTAAACACAGTTTGTGCAAACCGTCTTTTTTAACATTGTTTTAACGTTGTATAGAACATATTACACCCACTCCTTACGACAATGCAACATCTAAAATCATCATGATCAAAAATCCCGCGGCAAAACCAAGCGTCGCCCCGTCCGAATCACCGTCCCCTGAAGCTTCCGGGATCAGTTCCTCCACAACGACAAACAGCATTGCGCCCGCTGCAAATGCTAGCAGAAACGGCAATGCCTTCTCAATGGTACCTGTAATTAAAATTGTAAAAAAAGCGGCAATCGGCTCCACAATGCCTGACAAAAGACCATATAGAAATGCTCTTGCCTTTCCTGTCCTTTCGCTTCTTACCGGCATGGAAATGATCGCCCCCTCCGGGAAATTCTGAATGGCGATCCCCGTAGCGAGTGCATAGGCGGCAGCTGTCGTAATCTCGTGGCTGCCTGAGAGTACGCCGGCAAAAACGACGCCGACTGCCATACCCTCCGGTATATTGTGAAGCGTGACCGCAAGAGATAACATCGCATTCCTGGTGAGGCCGCTCTTTAATCCTTCCGGCTTCTTGCCGCCCAGATGCAGATGCGGGATCAGTTTATCAAGCCCGTACAAAAAGGCGATCCCGAACGCAAAGCCCGAAGCCGCCGGTACAAACGCCCATTTCCCATATCCCTGCGACATATCGATCGCCGGGATTAACAGCGACCAGACAGAAGCCGCCACCATAACGCCGGAAGCGAAACCAAGCAATATCTTTTGCAGTAATGTCTGCATATTATTACGCATAAAAAGTACGCAGGCGGCGCCTGCCGCAGTTCCAAAGAATGGAATCATAAGGCCGAGAAAAATATTCATTGTCATAGATTCTCCCTGTTCAATGCTTTTGCTTACTATTTTGCTCTTTTTTCAGGTCTCTATATACATTCTATGAAATATTTTTCTTCTGGTTCAGACTCTTTATGTAAACAAACAAAGGATCCGGTAGACGACAAAGGAAACACACCACGCGATACCGCACTGCATCAGCACGATCAGGAACGCTTTCCACGCAGAGTTCATCTCCCGCCTGATCGTTGCGACGGCCGCGACACAGGGCGTATAAAGCAGCGTAAACACCAGAAAGCTGACTGCCGATACCGGCGTGAAGATAGTGCCCAGTGTCTCGTTTAAACTTCCCATCGTGCTTCCCGTCAGTACGCCAAGCGTGCTGACCACCGCCTCTTTGGCTGAAAATCCGCTGATCAGTGAGGTCGCCGCACGCCAGTCATGAAAACCAAGCGGCGCAAATACAGGCGCGATATATTGTCCGATCATGGCAAGCAGACTGTCTCTGCTGTCCGAGACCACATTCAGCCTGCTGTCAAAAGTCTGGAAAAACCAGATGATCAGTGTGGCTATAAAGATAACCGTAAATGCCCTCTGCAAAAAGTCCTTCGCCTTATCCCACATCAAAAGAAGCACGCTCTTTGGCGAGGGCAGACGATAATTAGGCAGTTCCATCATAAAAGGCATCGAATGACCACGGAACACCGTATGGTTTAAGATAACCGCGACTGCCAGCCCTACAAGAATGCCGAGCCCGTACAGCCCCATCATCACAAGAACCGGATACTGTGGAAAAAATGCCGCCGTAAAGAGGGCATAAATCGGAATCTTTGCCGAACAGCTGATAAAAGGAATCAACATGATCGTCATCTTTTTGTCCCGGTCAGAGGAAAGCGTTCTGCTCGACATGACCGCAGGCACGCTGCATCCGAATCCGATCAGCATGGAAACAAAGCTCCTGCCCGACAGTCCGATTTTACGAAGCGGTCTGTCCATGACGAACGCGATCCTCGCCATATAACCGGAATCTTCCAGAATCGAGAGAAAGAAAAACAACACCACAATGATCGGCAGGAAGCTCAAAACACTCCCCACGCCTGTAAAAATGCCGTCTATGACAAGGCTTTCGACAACCGGGTTAATACCGTATGCGGTAAGCCCTTTTTCCACGGCTGCAGAAAGCGCATCGATCCCCAGGCTGAGCAAATCGCTCAAAGCCGAGCCAATCACCCCGAACGTCAGCCAGAACACAAGCATCATGATGAGTAAAAAGGCCGGGATTGCAAAATATTTCCCGGTCAGAATCGTGTCGATCCTGACGCTTCTTTTATGTTCTTTGCTTTCTTTGCATTTGATCACCGCATTGGCGCATACCTTTTCGATAAACGCATACCGCATGCCGGCAAGAGCAGCGTTTCTGTCCATGCCCCCGTCCTGCTCCATCTCCAGAATGCTGTGTTCCATCAGTTCCAGTTCATTCTGCGAAAGTTTGAGACGCTCGATCACGTCCCTGTCCCCTTCCACAATCTTGGTGGCCGCGAACCTTGGCGACATACCGATCAGCTCCGCATGGTCTTCCACCTGATGGGAAACCGCATGGATACAGCGGTGTACCGGCCCTTTCTCACAAAAGTCCGACACTTTGGGATAAATGTGCCTTGCAGACACCTCTTTGACTGCACGCGCCAGATCTTCCACGCCTTCGTTTTTGATAGCGCTGACTGCGATCACCGGAATGCCGAGCTGTTCCTCCATCTGACGGATATCGATCGTACCGCCGTTTCCCCTCACCTCATCCATCATATTAAGCGCGAGTACCATCGGAATATGCATCTCCATCAGCTGTAAGGTCAGATACAGATTCCTCTCGATATTGGTCGCATCTACGATATTGATGATGCCGTCCGGCTTCTCGTTCAGGATGAAATTTCTGGTGACGATCTCTTCTTTGCTGTATGGCCTGATGGAATAAATTCCCGGCAGATCCACTACGGCATCGCCCTTCTCTCCCCTGATCTCTCCCATTTTCTGGTCTACGGTGACTCCCGGAAAGTTGCCAACATGCTGGTTGGAACCGGTCAGTTGATTAAACAAAGTAGTCTTTCCGCAATTCTGATTTCCTACCAATGCATATATCATGTTTCTGTTCTCCTGCTGCTATGTCTTTGTCTGATATCGTTGCACGATCACTGCACTTCAATCATTTGGGCGTCTTCTTTGCGGATGGTCAGTTCATATCCGCGCAGTTCGATCTCGATCGGATCCCCCATCGGCGCCATCTTCCGGACCTTTACTCTGGTTCCGGGGATCAGTCCCATATCTAAAAAACGGCAGCGCAGTTCCCCTTCTCCGCCTACCTTTGTGATCAGGACTTCCTGCCCTACCGCAATCTGGTCTAATGTCATGACAAGCCCTTCCCTTCTGTGTATTTCTGTAGTTAGTTTAGACCAACTCATGCCTCTTGTCAACCAGTACGTATTCTAATTCTCGAAAATTCCGCCTCATCTGTGTGTCAGTTCTATCATATTCAAATGAAAAATCTCCCGTGAAGCAACGCTTTGTCTGCGTTTCCACGGGAGACTCCCCTTATTGGTTTAAAAACCTGCTATATATTTGTACAAACTCCCCATATTTGCGTTTAGCCAGATAGACGCGCTCGCCGTTGCTCATATAGATGCTGGTACTGTCATACCCGTCAATCTCTGCCAGAGATACCAGATATCCTCTGTGACAGCGGTAAAAGCTTTCTCCGAGCCTTTTTTCGAGTTCTTCCATCTTTTCATAAAATTCCAGTTTTTCCTGTTTCGTATACAGAATAACCTTCCTGCCTTCGCTCTCCGCAAACAAAATGTCCGCCATATTCAGTCTGCGGTAACCGTCCGCAACTTTGATCAGCATGTACTTGGGCCTGGGCCTTATTTTTTCCACCTCTGCGACCGCTCTTTTCATCACGGAAAGCAGCTTTGCCTCTTCCACAGGCTTTAACAGATAGTGAAAAGCTCCCACGTCAAACGCCCGAAACACCTGCTCCTTCATGCCTGTCACAAAAATGATCAGCGTGTCAAAATGTGCTTTCAGCTTCGCCGCAACCTCCATACCGTTCATTACAATGTCAAGCAGCGCGATATCCGGTATGTAATGCTCCCCCGCCGCTTCAAACAACTCCTGTCCTGAAGAAAACACTCTGATATCCGTCTCCGGAAATCCCCTCACAAGTATCGTCTTCATGCTCTCTCTGATCCGGCTCTCCTCATCACAGATTGCAATCTTCATAGATGTCTTTCTTACGTTCCTTCCTGCCCCTCCATGGTCAATTACTTTCAAAATCCATTCTCCGGTATCCGATATTATTATCGGGTGATCCGGGGGGATTTCTTAATATCCCTGTCACGAAATCCCCTGTTTTTGTCATAAGCGTCATCGCCCTGCATTCTTTTGGGTCGGGTTGGGTCAGGTGGGTCAGGTGTCAGCGCAGTTTAAAACCGTATCATTTCCCGGGTGATCTCCGACAGGTCTGCCGCACCGCACATTGACATTGCATCCTTCAGCTCGCCCGCCAGTTTTTCGATGTAGATCTTCACGCCGTTTTCTCCTGCCCCATAAAGCGCCGTGACAAACGGCCGACAGATCAATACGCCGTCTGCGCCCATTGCCAGCGCCTTAAAGATATCCGTACCGCTTCGGATCCCGCCGTCCACCAAAATCTTCATCGGACTGTCCGCCAAAGCATCCGCAATCTCAGGCAATACCTCCGCCGTTGCCGGACACTGATCCAGAACACGGCCCCCGTGATTGCTGACAACGATCGCCGCGGCACCGGCTTCCTGTGCTTTCAGGGCCCCTTTAACCGTCATAATGCCCTTTACGATAAAGGGCACTTCTGCCATCTGCACAATCTCCCGCAGCTGTGCAACGCTTTTGCTTCCTGCCGGCGGTATCCTGTCTTTCAAAAAAGGCAGTCCTGCCGCGTCGACATCCATCGCCAGTGCGAAACAGCCGGCCTTTTTGCAAAGCGTCATTTTCTCCCGGATCGTTTCCAGATCCCATGGTTTGATGGTGGGGATTCCCTGCCCTTCCACTTCCGCAATCGCCTTCGCCGCCTGTATCACCACATCCGGATTGGTGCCGTCTCCCGTAAAGGCCGCGATGCCGCTTTCCACACAGGCGCGCAGCATACTGTCATTATAGGACAGATCGTTATACTTCTCACTATAATGCAGATTGACCGCCCCCACAGGGCCTGCAAAAAAGGGATAGCGGAATGTCCGCCCAAACAGCGTAAGTGATGTATCCGGCACTGCATTTTCACAGAGGGTGTCCATGTTCACTCTGATCTCCTGCCACTTTTCATAATTTCTGACAGCAGTGTCACCTGTTCCTTTTGCCCCCGGTCCCGGGATCTGGTTCCTGCATGCCCTGCCGTTACATACCTGACACGCCTTGCAATAACTGCCGATCGTATCTTTTGCATTTTCCAAAACATCCTGATAATTCATCTTTTTGCCCTCTCTGCTTTCTTCTCTATGCTAAAAGATTACAGGATTTTACAGGCAACGTCAACAGCCGGCCTTTACTTTCCGCAGTAGGCTCTGATCGCCGAAGCCGCAAACTCCGCCGTGCCCGTTCCGCCTGCATTGTCAATATTTTCCGTAAATTCTCTGCTTCCAACATACATCTGCCCGAGGCTGAACAGAATCTCGTCAGAGCACTGATAAAAATTCTGTGTGATGAAATCCTGTAATTTCTTCACCTGGCTCTGTGCCCTGGCTGACTCCGCGCACGCATCCTCCTTTATTTTTCCAAACTCTGCAAAAATCTGCATACACTGTTCCATCAAATGCTTCTCATCCTCTCCGCTCCTTCCTTTCGCTTTTTGCTCAGATTCCCTGTATTGGTCCGTCTTACCCCACTGTTCCCTGGCCTGTCTTGCATACTCATCCATTTTTTCTGTGTCAAATACTGAAAAATCCATTGTTTTTCCTCCTGTCAATTGAATTTCACGGGCATAGGCAATCAGGTTCTCCAGATGTTCCTTTTTCATCGTGAGTAATGTGATCTGCTGTTCCAACGCCTTCTTTTTATCAAAATCCGGCCGGGACAACATCTCCCTGATGTCCTTTAGAGGAAACTCCAGTTCCTTAAACAATAAGATCTGCTGTAACTTCTCTAAGGCCGCATCGTCATACAGCCTGTAACCGGCCTGCGTATAATCCGCAGGATTCAGCAGTCCGATCCTGTCATAGTATTGCAGTGTGCGTATACTCACACCGCTCAGCTTACTCACTTCATTTACCGTCATCATTGTAATTTCCTCCTCCGTGTAAGGATATCATAAACTATTACGTTACGTAGGAGTCAACAGGAAATTTTCTGACTTTATGGTGCCTCAGAAATTCTGATGACACAGATTTTCCCTTTTAACTGAATGCGCCGGGGACGGACAGACATACTTACCATCCCAGTTCCAACAGCCAGCTATTTAACAGTCTCTCCCTGTCCTTCTCTTTGATCCCTGAGTCTTCAGGGCTTATATACTCACCCTTAATGTTACCGTCCACAATATACAACACTCTGGAGCACTTTGCGGCTACCTTCGCATCATGGGTTACCATCATAATCGTTGTTCCCTCTTCGTTTAACTTTACCAGTTCCTCCATTACCTCATTTGACGCCGTTCTGTTCAAAGCTCCCGTAGGCTCGTCCGCAAATAAGACCCTGGGCCTGTTAATCATACTCCTGCAGATGCAGGCTCTCTGAAGCTGCCCTCCCGAGACTTCGTTGATATCGTTATCGGCAATGTCAATAATACCCAGCTTACGCATTAAGTCCTGTCCACGTCTGGCCGTTTCCTTACGCGTTTCGGTATTCTTATCAGATTGTACCGCGGGAAGAATAATATTGTCGAGAACGGTCAGATTTTTTAGCATATACATCTGCTGAAAGATAAAGCCCATTTCATCAAGACGTAAGTCTGCAAGCTCCTTTTCCCCCATTTTTGCAATGTTCTTTCCACAGAATTTTGCTTCGCCTGCGGTAATGGAATCCATGCCTGAAACGGCATACAGGAGCGTTGATTTACCGGAACCAGACGGACCCATAACGGCTACCATTTCGCCTTCAGAAACGGTAAAGTTTACATTTTTCAAAACGTTGTTCTGGCGTTTGTTTACGATATATGTTTTGCAGAGGTTTGTTACTTCTAAAATATTCATAATAGTTTCCTTTCTTATTTCATTTACTATTTTCCATTTACCATTTTCCATTTTTATTCCATTCTTATTCGATGTTCGCGGCGTCGGAGGACTTGATTTTTCTGGTGTAAAGCGAGGTCAGGAATGCGCTCACGGTTGTTGTAACAAGAATGATAACAGGGAAGATCAGATACATTTCAACAGGATTGATTACATAGTCAACGGCAAGCTCCATACCCATCATTTTAAAGATCGGGTCAATACAAAGGTGCGTAAGCGGCATTGCGAAAATTTCGCCGATCATTACGGTAATCATTCCTACAAATAAAAACCTTAAAGCGTGGTACGCATAGATTTTTCCGTTTCGTGTGCCTACGGCTTTCATAAGTGCAATTTCACTCTGCTCCTTCGCGATAAAAGAACGCTCCATCAGTACGGTTATGAATGCGGCCAACAGGATTGACAGAACAACTACAAAGGATTTTACCACGTCAAGAGTTTCCGTAATGCCGAGCATATCTGCTACTGCTTCGGCACAGGTTCTTATATTTTCATAATCGGGAAAAATCCTCCGAATCTCTTCCATTCTCCGTCCGATTTCCCTGCTGTCAGGATGATCCGTAAAAACCATCTGCGTATCAATACCGCCTGCTGCCTGAACGTAATCTATATACGCATCACTGTGAAGCCTGATACCGCTGCCCTGTTGATTCATTGACTGGAAAAACGCCGAAATAATATATTCCTTATCTCCGTCAATGGTTTTAATCGTAACGGTATCACCAATATCTGCGTCCAGATTATCCGCAGCAATTCGAGTGATTGCAATTTCATCGGTATTGCGCGGCACTATTCCGTCTGTGTATTCGTACCTATCCATTGTGGTTCCTGTGCCCTGATAGATACTGATATTGCTCTCGTTTTCTCCGAAAGATACGGGCAGGGTAAACATCATTTCCTGATAGCATTTTGCAGGAATACCATTTTCCGCAAGAATCCGTTTTATTTTATCAAGATGCTTTTCCAGCCTTTCGCGTCCGTCTTCCAGCATGCATTCCGAAATGATTGTATTGTCCAGATAGATATCGCAGTCTGCCCATCCAAATGCCGTGGCAAGGCTGCCGCTGTTCATCGTAGAAACAGTTGCCGAAAGCATAAGCAAAAGAGCAAGGCAGAGGAAAAATGTAAGCGTGATAATGCTGTAATGCCTGGGGCTGCTTACAATATCATTCAGTGCAAGGAAAGGCGTTACAGGAAGCCTGGATTTCCCTAAACCCATAAGGCTCTTTTTGCGGAAGCGTTCGCCTGTCTGACCGTTTCTGATCGCGTCAATGGGCGTCAATTTCTTAACCTTGCCTGTACAGCCATAGCAGAACAGCAAAATGACTGCGATAACAAGAACGGCACAAAGAATGTTTACCAAAATCGGACTCTGATTTCCGATAATAATTGTCTGCGAGGAAACGTCCATAATCATTTTCCCGAAGGGAAAGCTAAGGGCAAGACCAACAGCCGCACCAATGATGGAAAGCCCCATATATTTCACAAGGTATAAACTCCGGATTTTAAAATTGCCGATACCAATCGCTTTCATGACACCAATTTCACGAAATTCCTCAGAGAGTGTGAAAGAAATGGTAAAACGCAAAACCACAAATGCTATTATAATAAGAATCATGCTCACCACGAGCATAACACCTGCCACTATCATATCAAAAACATAACAGAATTTCATAAAGGCTCTATCCATTGTGATAACGCTGCTGTCTACAAGCGGTTTTATCTGGGGCAGAATCTGGGGCAGAGCCGTTTCCATATCGGAAGAATATAGATAGACAAGCGTACCGCCGTAATATTCCTCCACATTTTCTGCGGAAAGGAAATAGTTAAAATCCTCCTCACTTATGATATAACGGGTAATTGATATCTGCTTTGAGCCGAAAAGCGCATCCTTTATTTTATCCGCAAGAACAAGTTCACGGCTCACACCGTTTACTTCTATGGTAAGCTTATCGCCCACATTAACACCGAGCGCATCTGCCTCACCCTCCGTCATATAAAATTCGCCTCTCCTGACTGTTTCAAGAATACTGCCATCGGAAAGAAAATAATTCATAAAAATGTCGCTCTGAAGCAGATTCGTACCGCCCTCGATCACGATATCCCCGTCCTCATAGATAAAATTATCGGACGATAAAAACAATACGGTTTCCGTTGCATAACTCTCTACCGCACTTGCCAGTCTTAGCGTTTTCCCAATGTCAACGGTAAGATTTTTATTCATGGCAACCACTAAATAATCAGGCACATCCGCCATTTCAAAATAACTGTCCAGTGCCGTGGTAACATTGATAATGTTATTTACACTTGACGATACAAACATTGTGGCAAGAATCATAAACAATAGAAGAATCATATTCATTGCCCTTTTTCGTTTTAAATCTTTTTTCAGTATATTCAGATACATTTTTACTCCTTTCTCCTGCATCGCTTCTACAGATTGATTTTACAAGAGAAATTATGAAATAATCCTTAAATACAAAACTTCAGAGTCACTGAATATAACTCTGAAGTCTTCATGCCTGTTATGCTTTTCTTAACATTTCCTGACGACTATCGTCACACAAAAAACAGCTTCCTTCATCCCGGCAAAGATTTCACCATCCATTTTACGCATCAGTGTCTGGCAGATATAAAGCCCCAGACCGTTTCCTTTCATACCGGTACTATTGCTTCCACGATAAAAGGAATCGAACAGATTGGGAAGTTCCTCTTTTTTCAGACTGCACCCCGAGTTCTCGATCTGGATTAATATACAGTCCTCTTCCTCTCCGAACGAAATGCGGATACGCTTACCATCACCATATTTTATGGCATTTTCCATGACGTTTTGCAGAACCTCGACCATACGGTTCTTATCCCCTCTGACAAGACATTCTGGAATTTCATCCATCTCAAATTCCGTATGAATGACAGACAACTTATCCTTATAATAACTTTCTGTACCTTTCATAACCTCTGAAAGGTAATACTCTCCCATACACACTTCCAAATTCAGAAAATCTTCTCTGGAGGCCGTTACAATTTCATTCACGTACCCCTTTATTTCTTTCACATTCCTTGCAATGCCCTGCAAAGCTTCGTCCTTTCTCTCCTGTGTGTCATACAAATCCTCCGACAACGCTTTCGAATACAATTCAATGGAAGAAAGCGGCGTTTTAATATCATGGGACAAAGAAAGAATCAATGTTTTCCGCTCCTTTTGAAATGCGAGTTCTTTCTCTTTTGTTTCCTCCAACTTTTCGCGAAGCATGTCCATTCCCCACAGAAAACGCCCAAACAGCTTGCTTTTTTCTTCTTTTACAGGCATGGACAAATTGCCTTTGGCCAGCTCATAAGATAAATTACTCATATCATGAAAAGGCTTTAAGACTTTTTGATACGCATACACGAGGACAATATTTGTCACAATCATCATGCCAGACAACGAGATATTGATGTACAAAGGTAATCGCGGACTTCTTTTCTCTGCATATTCTATCCGATACAGCTGACCGGCTATTTCTTCCACTAAATAATCATTATCGCAGGTTTCCCCGGCAGCAAACTCTCTGATTCCTGCTATCGTCTCATACCCATCGAAACGCATTGCTTCTATTTCGGAAGCCTCCAGTTTTTGTTCTTCTATTTCTTTTATCACACGCCTTGCTTCCACAAGGTATAATCTTCCGCTGCTATTATTATTTTGATAAAAATACAGTCTGTTAGCCAATAATATAAGCAATATCTCAACAATGACAATCCAAAGTGCAAAAATTTTAAACTTACTCAAACCGATACCCTACTCCCCACTCTGTAATAATATGCCTGGGCTTTTTGGGGTCTTCTTCTATTTTTTCCCTGAGCCGCTTAATATGTACCGTCAGTGTCTGAATCTCCGAATCACTGTCACTCCCCCAGACGGTATTGAACAAATACTCCTTCTTCATCGTTACATTCTTATTCTCGATCAGCAGCTTTAACAGTTCAAACTCCTTTTCGGTAACTTCTTTTTTCTGCCCATCTACATAGATTGACTGCTGCACAGTATTCAATCGGATATTCCCTTCTACCATCTCCGCCTGACCATATTTTCTTTTAAAAATGCCTTTAATCTTGGCCATTAAAATATCTACATCATAAGGTTTCTCAATGTAATCATCTGCACCAAGATTTAAGCCTTTTAATTTATCATTCTTTTCCACCTTGGCACTGGCAATTAAAATATGGGTATTGGAAGTCTCCCTGATCTTAGAACAAACCGCAAATCCATCCATTCCGGGAAGCATAATATCCAACACAATCACTTTGGCCCCATATTTTTCATACAATTCCAAAGCTTTCTCACCGGTACGGGCTGCACTGACCGTGTAATTCTCTTTCCGCAAAAAATCACACAGCAAAAGACCTATTTCTTTGTTATCTTCTACAATCAATATATCCAGCATGTTTCTTTCCCTGCTTCCTTACTCTCCTGACACTTCAGGCGAGAATTCAAATTTTCGTTCTCCATTATACCATATCATAACCCTGTATTAATATTTGATTTTCATTAACAGGATTGATGCGATTGATGACTACATTCATGTTCTGTCTGCCTCCTTCTTTTCATAAAAGGTTAATGTAAGTCTTTCGTTAACAACCTTTGTTTTGCCTGTTTGGCGATACCCCATTTTTTCATACAAATGACAGTTTTTAGACTCCTGTAAAATTGTGTCCAACTCCCAATTATCGTTTCCATGTATTTCTTCACACAGCCGGATTGCTTTCTGCGCAATGCCTTTCCCTTGAAATTCCGGCAGTATAAAGATCGGGGAAATTCTTTTGTTTTTTCCGTTTTCCTTTTTGTCAACAATACGCACAGCTCCTGCTTTTTGCTGTCCGATACAAATAAAATAGTAAAATGTAAAGTCCTGTTTCAAGCGTGCTTCTACTTTTTCCATGTTTTCATTTGCAGGACTGGTGTCAAAATCCTGATATTTCTCCAATAATTCTTTGAACGATTCGACCTGCATAGCGTGTAACTCTTTTGCATTGTCAATATTTGCTCTTAATAATGTTACTTCCATATCGTCCCTCCGCCTTCAATTGCAAATGCTTCTGAATTTTTCCAGTCGGTAATGCTGCTCCTCATCCAGTTCTTTTATTCCATTTTTATACTCATATCCCTTTTTCCGATAAAAATCTACCGCTGTAATAGATGACGGAATTTCTATTCTTTCTGCTCTTAAAAACAGTTCATCAGATTCAAGCGTATGAATAATATAACTGCCGATTCCCTGTCCATGAAAATCCGGCAGTACAAAAACAGTAAGTAAGATACTTTCCGTCAGACTTCCCCAAAAACCTGATATGGAACCAACACCCACAATTTTATCTTCCTTCCAAAAGACATACACATGTGCGTATTCTGCCACACTTTTAAACCAATTCACATCATGCGTGGTCAAGAGTGCATCCACAGCTTTCTCTCCATAGTCTTTCACATTGACTTCCCTGAAATTTCTATGAATCAGCCTGACAATTTCTTCTGCATCTTCTTCACGATAAGGCTTCGCAATAACCTCTGTTCCATTTGACAATTTCATATAAACTCCTTTCCAAACAAAAAAGCACTCAACATACAATATGTCCAGTGCACTTCTAAAACCATCGACTATTACAAGCATTCTATGATAATTACAACTTACACCTGCCGATTTATATGCACAGACATATCAGACCTACCTGCGTAACTGTGCATCCAATCGAAACACAATTACTTCTAAGTACGTCCGTAATACATGTACATATCATTCATTGTAAAATGTAAGTTCTGCATTTCCATGTTCTCCTAAACTTTTTTAAGAACTTACCATAATTCTGTTTATATGTCAAGAAATATTTGTGAAATGGGAGGAATTTGTGTATGATTGGTTTTCTTCTTATGCCCTTGCATCAAAGCCGCCCTGAACTTCCATCCCGGCAATGCCGGAATTTATCTCCTGCCTTGCCGCATGGTACGCATCATAGTAGGCAGCCTTCAAAGCCCCGTGTACCTGCGTCTCCGCCTTCGACTCCTTCTCATGCCAGCCCACGCCCGCCGTGTAGGTCAGTATCTCGTCACCGTTCCCGTCATACACATGGACGGCGGAACCCGTACCTTCCGACTGGAACTTGGCTTCATACGGCTCCCCGAACAGGAGGCGCAGGGCAAGGAACTTATTTCCCATATAGACGTTCTGCGCCGCATCCTCCCTGGCGTATTCGATTATCTTCTCCCGGAGGGAATCAGACAGCTTCCATTCCTTCTTGGATGATTTCTTCCCTGCCACAATGCTGTTCGCTTGATGGCTTTTTTCTATTCCTGTAATATCCATGTTCAGTCTCCTTCATTGCTTCCCAATTCCCCGATCTGCCGGAAAACCGGGGATGCCTGCCATGTAGCGAATTTCTGCATTTCCGGGGCGTTTCCCCTGTTGTTTTGCAGCCAATCGAAAACCGCCTTATAGGTATTTTCCGAAAACAGGACGCTCCAGTTGTTCTTATAATCTGCATTGTCATTATAGGACATCCCGTTAAAGCCCATAGAGACAATGCCGTCCTTCGTATGCTGCGCCAGTCCCTTTATCTCCAAATCGGCCCATATGTATGCGGCGTTCTTATCATGAATCAAATTCGGATATTTATTGAAGTAGGTCTCCGCAAGCGCCTCATACCTTTCCCTGTCCGCCTCGCTCTGCAAAAGGACTTTTCCCCCACGGCCTTCCTCGCCATCCCGCACAAGATACTGTATGCCAGTGCCGGAATGGGTCTTTAATGTGAAACCGGACAGTTCCTCCGTTTCCAGCGTTTCCACGCCCATGACATCCTGCAGGGCGTCTTTCAGCTCGCCGTCCAATACCATAGCATCATAGCTCATGGTTCCATGCTCCGAGATCAGGAACTGCTTTCCTGTCTGGCTGTCCTGCCTGACCTTGATGTCAGAATAGTCAAAAGCGCCTATCCTTTCTCCCTGTTTATTGTAAATATCGAAACACCCCGCCTCGTTGTCCGGCACAATCCTGTAATTCTCGGATTCATATGTTTCATAGGCAGGCTTCACATTGCGTACCCCGGATGCCGCCGATGCACGGTACGCATCCAGCACCGAAGTCTGCCCCGCCGCACTCATGCTGTTTCCTATGGAAGAACTCCCTGCCGCATCTGCATCCGCCATCCTGCCCGCGAAGCCCGCTCCCGAACCATTCCTCTGTGCCTTTCCCATATCACGCCATGCGGGATATCCCCCTGTCCCTATTCCGTTTATGCTCATCGTCAAGTGTCCTCCATAATTATTATTATTGCGGCCCTCTGTCGTTCAGAGCCATACCCGCTCCCTCGTAATAAGTCCGAGCGGTTCATTTTCTCAAAATACGCTCCACTTAACTTTCCCGGTCAATTTCCATATCGGCCATCACCGCCATCCAAATTACCCCGGCAGAAGCGCGTGGTTTTTGCGCCTCCGCTGAATAAGGGGGATAGATGATTTGCTTTCAGACTTCGCATTCCATCTAAACCTGCACATCCAATGAACTGCCGGAAACGGATGCCCTTCTCACAAGTGTATTGCCGCTTTTCACAAGCGTGCTTTCTACAGATTCCCTCGTCACATTGCCTAAAATGCTTGCATCAAACGGATCTCCATTTTTCCAGTTCGGATTAACCTCCCTTACTGCCGCAGCAAGCGCCGCACTGTACTGCTTTTCATACTGCTGCAATGACCATGTTCCTTTTAAGCGGTCACCCTCTTTGATGCTTAACTGATACGCACGGAAAACCTCTGAACGCTTTGTGGTATCTCCATTCGCCACGCCATTTTCCTGTAAAAAGTGGCGTTTACATTCATCAAACATTTTCTGGCGGTACTCTTCCGAAACACCTATCATCTGATGCATTTCCGCTTCGCTTTTGCCGTTCATAATCATCCCTCTTACGCACATACCGCTTTCATAAATAATTTCTTCAATTTCCTTATCCGATTTTACAGACTTATTTGCCATGCCCATGCCTTTCTGATTTCTGGCATTGAATATTCCTGCCGGATTCAGCAAGCCATTGCCTTGGTTCTTTTTTACCCCGAACAACTGCGACATCAAATGATACCTTGATGTTAAATTTGTAAAGTTAAAATTGATATTCATATTCTTTTCCTCCAGTTATTTTGTAATAGAAATTGTCATAAATCCGGACAGACTACAAAGGCAAAGCATTATGCGCCTCTGCCTTATAAACCGTGACACAGCCGCCATCAGCCAATCCTCTTGAACACAGGCCGCCCATGCCCCCTTATAGTAAGTCCGGGCATAATCTTCCTTACTTCAAAATGCCCGCCGCCTCATATGCGGCAATCGAAACTGCCTTTTTGGTCATGCTGTCCTTATAATATCTCTCGTCTGCTTCCTGCTCCATCAACCTGCGTTTCAGGGCAGCTTCCTCCGCCAGCCTTTCATATTCTGCTTGTTTTGCTTCCCTTGCCCTGCGGGCTTCAACAAATTCTGACGATGAAACAGTAATTGTTCCGGGGCTGGTCACACGGTACTTGGAGATTTCTCCATTTTCATCCAATTCAATCAGATAGGAACACCCCGGAAGGAGTCCAGCCCAAGACAGATTCATCCACATTATCTGAAAAGAACCGCTCAAACGGAAAATCATTTCTATTCCTCCATGTGCCTTGTGATATCTTTGAGCCATCCATCACATTGCCCATAAAGCTTATAACATCACCACCACCTGGAACTTTTCCTCATCGCAGGAAACAGCAAAATCGCCTTTGTATTTATCCACCACTGCCTTCACATTCGACAGGCCGGTGCCTTCCGTGACCTGCACCTTTTCCGCCACGGGGTTCCTTACGGAGAAGATCAGCTTCCCGCCCTCCTGCACCACCTTAATGTTTATGACGGCCTTCCTCCCTGCCTTTACCATCTTCACGCACTCATGGATGGCATTGTCCAGCAGGTTGGAAAGCAAAATCACTATTTCCTCCCCGTCCAGCCGCATCCCGCTCATGTCACCCACCCTGAATATCATGGATACACCCTGCTCCTTTGCGGCATGAAACTTCTGGTTCAGGACTGCGTTCACGACAGGGTGGTTCGTGTTGACCGCTGACATCTCCACCGATATGCTCTCCGTCAGCCGTTCCGCAAGCTCAGCGGCGGCCTGTGTATCACCTTCTTTTAACAACACCTGCATTGTCCTTATCTGATTTTTATAATCATGCATCTTCCGCCCCTGCCGCTCATAGACTACCTGCATATCCCGGTAATGAGTGAGCTGGCTTTCCTTCTTCCGTGCAGACTCAATACCCTCCCGCATTTTCTTTCCCTTTTCCAGTATCTCCCGAAGAAGCCAGATAACAAGGAAATTGATTGCGACCAGCCCTACGGAAATAAAAAGACAGGCCGAATGCATACCTGCCCAATTCCCACCAAATTGGTAATACATCACCAAAATGGCTGACAGCGTAAACAGGGGCATCAGGCTTAATTTCAACCATTCCCCATCCGTAAGTTCTCTGTAGTCAAATCCTCCTTTCCATATCCTTCGGAAAATGAAAAGGATACCAATCCAGAATATTTTAGAAGACAATACCCAGAACCAATCTTGTATTTTCCACGCTGTTCTCTGCATTTCCCACATATTTTTAACACAATATGACACATAATCCGTCAAAAATATCATGCAATAGTTCAGTACAGAAAAAAAGGCATCTTGAACCCACCCGGCTTTGTAAATTATCCTGCCAAGCAGAGCATACCCAAAAAGAACCAAAGACACCTTCCACATCCCAATCCAATACCCTATAGCATTGGCAGTAAACAGCATAATGAAATACGCCAAAAATCTGTATGCAGAAAGACCTTCTATTTTCTCCCGTCCCAAAAAAATATCAAAAAAATGCAGGCTTCCACATACTTCTATGACAACCGTTAGAAAGAACATCCACATTCCTATTTCCATAATCACTCCGCCCCTTTAAACAATGTGTACTGCCGCCTTACTTCCGAGTACCTGGACTTCGGCACGGATATCTCCTTCCCGGTAGTCAGAACCATGACATAGTTGCTGAGCTTTCTGATGTATTTCATGTTGATGAGGAAACTCTGGTGTATCCGCACAAAGCCCATCCCCGCCAGTTCCGTCTCCAGCTCATCCATCTTCTTGTAGATGCTGTACGTCTCCTCCGCCGTGTAGAAAACATTCTTGTGCCTGCTCGTTTCGATATAGATGATGTCGTCCACACGCAGGCGCATGTTCCCCTCCACGAAGCCGAACTCCACCACCCACTCCTCCCGCAGGATGTCATCCACGCCCTCCTGCAGCGTCTGCTCCAGGTCGTCTTTTAAGAGGAACCGGCTGGCTTTCACCTTGTACCCATCCAGCGCATAATTCACATAGGCGGTCACCAGAACAATATGTACCTTCGGGCATTCCGCCTTGATCCTCCCCGCCGCCGCCAGCCCGTCCATGCCCTCCATGTTGATGTCGAGGAACACGATGCCGCATTCCCGTACATACCCCATATCCGCATAAAGCTCTTCGCCGGAGCCATATTCCCTTATTTCAAAATCATGGCCGCAGGCTTCCAGCAGCGCCCGTAGCGCGCCCCTGTCCTCCCTGCTGTCATCACAGACCGCTATCTTCATCGCATTTCCCTCAATTCTGTGTTTTTCTCCACTATAAATTATATCGGATTATGGGGTATCCTATCAAATCCCATTGCACCAAACTCCCATAAATTGCACGAAACGACTATAAATCAATCTCGGAATATCACTGGAGGGGCTAAAGTTTTTCGCTTTTTGTCCGATATAATATCCCCGCTTTTGTAATATTATTTGGCATGAAGCTCCACCAAAACAATCCCTGATTGTGAGCAACCAACCCACCGATAAATGGCAGCCGGAACTGGCCGCCATGCGCATGGCCTGCAAAAACCAGATCAATACCAACATCCAAGGCTTTCCGCAGCGATGCTGACCGCCTGCAGGATGCCGATAAGCTCCTGTGACTTTTGCATAGATTCCGTTCCCTTCGAGGCATTATCCCGCCACGCCTCGTAGGATTCTTCTGTATAACCGTTCTGCTCCATTGCCTCCCGGTTCCGTTGCTCATGCTTTTTCTGCTGCCACCACGGCCTAAAGTAATTCCTGTATTCTTCTTCCGTAACTTCCAGTGTGAATTCTTCATTTCCAGATTTGATTGTGATTTTCCTAAAAGACATAAAGCGTTCCTTCCTTTACGGCTTCGTAAAGTTAGGAACGCTTTAATCTATAAAAGTAAAAATAGCAGGATAGTTTCTGCCATTCTTTCCCGCTATGTATATTTATCTTTTTCCACTCGGTTTCCAGTACACCTTTACCACCCTGCCGCAGTTAGAGCATTTATGCATTATTGATTTTCTTCGTGTGATGCTTCCACATCAATGCCGCCTATGGCGCTTTACTTACGCATTGTTCTTTGAACGCTTATCAAGCTCCTTTATGTATTCATCAAATGTGTATATCTTATCTTCTCCCGCAAAACGGAATCGTGCCCATGTCCCTTCTATTCAGGTTGCCTTCATCATATCGGAAACGGACATTTTCTTGCTCTGCACCTGCTTATCAACCGACTGCATAAGTTCCTCTTCCGTCCAGACCTTTCCTACAAAAAAGGAGGCGTCTGTGATGCCATTCCCATAAACTCCCGGTCAAAACTCTGTGTGCCGTCCTGTGCCTGGCGCACCTTTGCTTTTCCTGCTGCCGGGTATCCTGCTGCTCCTATTCCATTAACATTCATTTCCTTTCATCCTCCATTCTTTTTAATATTGCGGCTCCTCTGTCAGTCAGAGCCGCCCCTGCTCTCTCTAAGTCCAAGCATTTTATTATTTCCCTATCTGCCGGAAAGCCGGGGGATGACTGCCCTGCTTTGTCAGGCTGTGGCTTATTGCGGATATGCGTCTATTGGATTCTATTTCTTATTCATAAAATCCCAATACGCCTGCATACTGTACTGGCAGTATTCCGCAGTCCTTTTCTGGAGCAGCAGCTTCATGTCGCCGATCTGCTTCTGGAACATATCCATGAAATCTGTCCCGTCATTTAATCCCATAGCACCGGCGTCTGTTGGATAGTTGGAATAGGTGACTTAGAAAATATCCATTATTCAAGGGTTTCCAATGCCCCTATGAACTTGTAATGGATAGTAAGTCGTTGAATTTTCTGCCCGTCAACTTCTACGGGTTCAGAAACAAGAATTTTTTCTATAAGTTGGTTGATTATCTTAAAATTGAGTTCCGTTATTCCTGCATAACCGCTTATCTGCTCCGCAAACTGCTCAATGGAAGATAACTGCTCCCTGTCCGCTATGGCACTTTTTTCAAGTTCCTTTATCTTGGCAGTCAGTTCTTCCTGCTCGCTGTCATACCTTGCCGACAACATTTGGAAACGCTTTTCGGTCAGCAGTTCCCTTGTCAAGTCCTCGTACAGTTTGGCATACAGGTTTTCAATCTCCGACACACGCTGTTTACATATACTCTTTCAATGACATCTGGTCATATTCCAAATCTTCCTTTAGTTGATTCCGAATATACTCTTCTATCTTTTTTGCATTTCCTACTGTATCCACATAGTATCCTCTGCACCAAAAATGTCTGTTGCCATACTTATATTTCAGGTTCGCATGTCTCTCAAATATCATCAGTGTACTTTTTCCCTTTAAGTATCCAACAAAATCTGACACACTCATCTTCGGTGGTATTTCTACCAGCATATGAACATGGTCTGGGCAGATTTCTGCCTCTACTATATGCACCTCTTTCCGCTTACACAACATACTCAATATATTTGCTATGTCTTGTTTCAACATAAATTTTTGCACTTATAAATAATGCCACAATCACATTTATTTTTCTATGACATTTTCATTAAATTTCTTCCGCTCTTCATTTCATTCTTCCCTGTTACCTGTTATGCTGTCGGCTCTCGTTCTGAAGCTCCCTCTCAAGGTTCTTCCTGTTGTAGCTGATTACCTCGGCATACGCTAATTCTGTTGCGGTCTTGATCTGCTCCCTGCTGATACTGTCATACTCGAACTGCAAAGACTGTATCTCCGCTTTCCACTGTTTCGGCGTTATCTTCTCGCCGTTCTGTAAAAGGCTCTGCATACGCTCCTTTAATTCGGGATACTTCGATAAGCTGTCCTTATCCTCTTTATCGTATTTCATTTTCGCAAATCCTTTGAGTGACTGGCTCTCCTTATAGGTATCTTGGATTGGCGCAAAGAGGGCATACATTTTTGACAGTTCTGCGTTTATTTTCGGTGTTTTTGAAAAACTGTCGTATTGCCCCACGAAAAGGGAAACAGGACGCACCCTTTGTTTGGCAGTTTCCGGCTTTTTGGTGGTGTGGGGAATGAAAGGAAAATGAAGAAATTTCTCAAAATTTCCGCCTATTCGGGCTTTGTGGTTTTGTGAGGAATCCTGAAAAAATACAACACGCCCCACCGCCGCCGGGTAATCAAGACATGCTTGACCGAGGAAGAATACGCCCGGGCAATCCCGTTTCCCCGGTCAATGATGAACTGCTTTCTGCCGTTGGGAAACTCACAGCCGAGTACGGGAAAATCGGCGGCAGCTTGAACCAGATTGCCCGCTGTCTGAACGAGTACGGCGCACCCTATAACGCCCTTTCCCAATGTGTACCCCCGTCCGCATTACCGGGGAGAATTTCAAAAAAGCCAAAGCACGGGAGAAAATGGAACGCCTTAAAAAGCTACTAAACGGAAAGGAGATTTGCCTATGACCGAAATCCCCATTTGGGAAAAGAGTAATTTGAGTTTAGAAGAAGCTGCTGCTTATT
>CANPUE010000020.1 GCA_947577185.1 uncultured Lachnospiraceae bacterium
TTTGTATTGGCTCCATCCGCTGTGTCAAGGGTTGCCCTACGGCGTATCGCTTCGCTTGCCCCTTGACACGCTATGTTTTCGTCAATATGACCTCCATTGGCTTATATATTCTGTTCAAGGAATCTTCATTTGAAGACACGTTGAAGACAACGTGCGTTCCTCCTTGATTTTATGGGCTTTTCGGGACAAAAAAGAGTTCGAGTCCCGTCTCGCGCTCTTCTTAATGAAGCGGAAACGTTGATAAATACAGCGTTTCCGTTTTTCTTTGTGTCTGCAAATTTTTCCAATACATAAGCAATCTGTCTGGATGTAATGCACTCCCCATCCCTCATAAAAATATACTTCCCTTGTTTTGGTATCTTCTCCCAAATGGATATCGCTTTAGGGACAAGTATCATATAACGGTCACGGTTAGTTTTTGTATGTTCCACCACATCATAAAGATTTGTTTCCTGATTCCTGACTTCTTCACAGACGACATGAAGATATGATTGCTCTTTGCAATTTTCCCATTTCAGAGCGATCAATTTTTGACAAAAAATAAGCTATGAACGACTTAAATAACGAATTTTGCGATATGATGTTAAAAAGAAGTGTCAAACACCCGCGTTTTTCGTGGATTTCTATACCATAGCTATTGCAAATGTCATCTTTTATATAATATAATATAAAAGTGTCTTGTTTGTAGTAATAATATGTAAAATGGGCGGGGAGAAGGCAGAAATATGGAATATCGTGTCCGAGTTTATATAGGCGAAAAAATACAGGATGTATCCTTAGTGGGAAGAAACAAGTGGACACTGGGGGGAGCGGATTCTGACGATTGTCAGGTGAAGGCGGCAGGCATTGAAGGGGAACATTTTCTTCTTTATAAGAGAAATGGCAGGTGGTTTGCCGGAAGCAAAGACGAAACTGTTGTGAGGGGTGTCAGTGCTTTTTCGGGAACTATTTGGCGAGATAGAGAGATAAAGGATGGAGATATTTTTTTAATAAACCGCGAAGAAAAGATTGCTGTCTATATATTTGGAAAAAATATGGATTTTATGCAGGTGCTGGACTTAATGGGTATAGAACGTGCTGCTATCGGAAGAGGAGCACAGTGCGATTTAATTCTTGCGGGCAATGATATATCCAGACAGCATGCAGTTATCCAAAGGGAGAATGGTGCGTATGTACTGATGGATAATCACAGTTTGAATGGAACTTTTCTGAATCATAAAAAAATAAAGAAAGAATATTTAAACGACGGAGACCTTATTGGAATCGGACATTTTAGTATACGATTTTTTCAGGAAAGACTGACGGTAAATGTGATGGAGGAGGAAAATTCTGCGGAGGAAAAACAGGTAGAATATCCGCACTGGTTTAAGTGTGCCCCCCGCTTGCAGCAGGAACTGCCAGGGGATGTGATTAATATTGAAAATCCACCCCAGGAGGTGTCAAAACCGGAAAGAAGTCTTTTTAGCACGATTGCTTCCCCGGCTGTAATGATGGTGGTAATGGTAATTATGGTTATTTTGTCGGTTATGAGCCCTGTGATGCTTGTATTTACTGTTCCAATGTCCCTTATTTCTATTTGCATGGCTGTGGTCGGCAGTAGGACGCAGAAGAAAAAATATGAAGAAAAGGTAAGAGAACGGAATACCAGGTATAGCGCTTATCTGGATATTAAGGAGAAGGAGATTGAGAAACTGAAAATTCAGCAGAAGTCTGCTATGCTGCTTGCCAATCCTGATCTGACGGAATGTGTTATGATATTAAAGAACAAAGATACAAGATTATGGAATCGGCATCTGACAGACGGAGATTTTATGCAGCTCCGTTCAGGAGTAGGGGAAGGTAGTATCAGTTTCGAAGTGAGAGGGCAAAAAAAGGAATTTACGATGGAAGATGATCCTCTGCTGGAAAGAACTCGGAAAATAATAGAAACAGCACAGTATATGTCAGGAGTTCCTGTTTTATGTGATGTGAGCAGGGATAAGCTGATAGGGGTGATTGGGGAGAGACAGAGTGCAGTATGGCTTGTGAAAAACATGATTCTGCAGGCTGCGACCCATCATCCTTATGAAGAATTAAAAATTGTGACGATCTACTCTCATAGGGAGGCAGCACAGTGGGATTGGGTGAGATGGCTGCCTCATTCATTCGACGAGATGAGGGAAAATAGATTTGTGAGCAGTACTCGAAACTCTGCGGAAACTTTACTTAAAGATTTGGAAGGGGTTTTAAAACAAAGGAGCATGGAAAGCAAGGAGGACATACTGTTCTCACCCTATTATTTTTTTGTTTTTACAGAAATGGAAATGGTGCAGGGACATCCTGTTATGAAATATTTGCTGAATAATGAAAGAAATATAGGGGCAGGAGCTGTCTTTTTGTATGATGATATGTCGCATCTTCCCAAAGAATGCAATATAATTTTGGAGGTGGAAGCAGGGCAGGGGGTACTGTTCCACAAGCATAATGTCAATTTTAAGAGGAAATTCCAGTTGGATTTCTTAGGGGAAAAACTATATGAGGAGTTTGCAAGAACTATGGCGCCTTTAAGGATTGCAGGGGAAGGCGCGCAGGCGATGCTTCCCGCATGTGTATCCTTTATGGAAGGTTACGGTGTGCGAACCCCGTCGGATTTTCAGCTGGAGCGTATGTGGAAATGTGGTCGAACCAATGAGTCCATGGCGGTACCGATTGGCGTAAAAGCAAATGGAGAACCTTTTCTTTTCGATATACATGAGAAAAAGTTTGGGCCGCATGGTCTGGTGGCAGGCATGACAGGTTCTGGTAAATCAGAGATGGTGCAGTCCTGGATTTTGTCTATGGCATTGCGCTTTTCACCAAAAGATGTTTCTTTCGTACTAATTGATTTTAAAGGAACCGGCTTGCTTTTACCTTTTAGCGGTTTGCCTCATCTGGCAGGTACCATTTCCGATCTAGACAGTAAGATTCAGAGAAATTTGCTGGCATTGGAAAATGAACTATCCAGAAGGAAAGAACTTTTAGATAAGTACAATGTGAATAATATCAATAATTATCTCAAGCTGTACCACGGGGGAAAAGCTCCGGAACCGCTTGCCTATTTGTTTGTGGTAATCGACGAATTTGCAGAGTTTAAAATACAGTTTCCGGATTTTATGAAGGTAGTTGATCGTATCTTTGCCATCGGCAGAACTCTTGGCGTGTTTGCCATTTTGATGACGCAAAAACCTGCCGGTGTGGTAGATGATAAAATGAATGCCAATACCAGATTCCGTTGGTGCTTAAAAGTGGCCAGTTCCGCAGATAGTAAGGAAATGTTAAGGCATCCTGACGCCGCGAAAATCACGACGCCAGGACGGGCCTATGTCCAGGTCGGGGAAGATGAGGTTTATGAACTGGTGCAGTCTTATTACAGCGGTGCACCCTATCGGCCGGAAGCGGCAGACAAGCTTGCCACGAACTTAAAAGTTGCTATTGTGGAAGAAAACGGACGGCGCATATATTATGAGAATGAAGTAAAAAAGCAGGTCTTTGAAGGAGAAAAGACAGAAATTTCCGAAATTGTTTCTTATCTGCATACTTATGCTGTGGAAAGCGGTGTAGAAGGAGCAAAGCAGATATGGCTGCCCAAATTGTCCTGTCGGGTTTATCTGGAGGATATTCAGAAGTGCCGTTATGAAAACGGAATATGGCACAAAGATGAGACGGGAAGGCTTTGCCCGGTGGCAGGTATTATTGATGATCCTGTTAATCAGAGTCAGTATCCTCTTGTTTTTGATTTTACAAAAGATGGACACATTGCAGTATTTGGTGCGCCGGGGACCGGGAAAACAACACTTTTACAAACTGTGGTAATGTCTTTGATATGGAATTATTCACCGGAGGATGTGAACATTTATCTTATGGATTTTGGCGGCTGGAATATGGGGATTTTCAGACAATTTCCTCATGTGGGAGGAATTGCCAATGATAATGAAGAGATAAAGATAGAAAAGCTGATACAGCTTTTAGAACGTAAGCTGGTGGAGAGGAAAGAAAAATTTTCTGATATTGGAGTGGGAAGTTGTCAGGCCTACCGGCAGGCAACCGGTGAAAAAATACCGGATATTGTTTTGATACTGGATAATTTTGCTCCGGTTTTGCAATTATATCCAGATATGGATTCCTTTTTTATCAGGCTAACAAGAGAGGGAGGAAACTATGGCATTTATTTTCTGGTTTCGGCCAATAATCCTATGGCACTGGGCTTTAAGGTCAATCAGAATATTAAAATGGCAGTGGCCTTGAATATGTCAGATAAATCGGATTATCAGGGAATTGTGGGCAGGACGAATGGTCTGGAACCGGAAAGTGAAGAAGGCAGAGGGTTGGTAAAGGGAAATCCGCCATTGGAATTTCAAACTGCTCTGCCGGCTTATGGTGAAAATGAGAGCGAGCGAGTTAGAAGAATTAAAGGATTGGCGGAGGAAATGTCTCAGATGTGGAAAGGGAGAAAGGCTTTTCCTATACCGATTATGCCGGCAAACATTGCTTATGGCAGTATTGCTGGTCCTGGCATAAAGCTGGGATTTTCTGTTAAAGAAGTGGAAGCTGTTTATTTGCCGGAATCGGGTCAGCATTATCTTCCCGTTGTAGGAACCGTAGAAAGTGGTAAAAGTAATATGCTAAGGGTATTGGCGAAGCAGTTTCAGGAGCGTGAGGAAGCATCAGTCGTTTATGTGGATGTGAACAATTCTCCTTTTATTTCTGATATGGAAGGATGCCATTTTTTAACAGAAATGAAAGATTTTGATTATTATATGCAGAATCTGGTTCCTGTTTTGCAGGAGAGGAAGAGTATCCATGACAAGGATAAAAATCAACGTTTTGAACCAATAGCTATTTTTATTGATGACTATAGAACAGCATATGAGCAAATGCAGGAAATGACGGCAAAACGATTAGAAGCAA
The DNA here is from genome assembly GCA_947577185.1 of uncultured Lachnospiraceae bacterium. Classification (GTDB taxonomy): domain Bacteria; phylum Bacillota; class Clostridia; order Lachnospirales; family Lachnospiraceae; genus UBA3282. Next base: position 4,927 of record CANPUE010000020.1, read on the forward strand.
TTATCCGTCTTGGAGCAGGCCTGGATGTCTTTTTGTACATTGCGGAGGAGGCAGACACATTTTGCAGGCTCTATGCGCAGGGCGAACCGGTATCTATGCTGATGGTCAAAGAAAATCGAGCGATTCTCCTGGGCGGAAGTTTTACTTCTTATCCTGTTTTCCATTCAGAAATGTCTGGTCTTGAGAAAAATCAGGTCCTTGGAGAGTGGGAAGGTTATTGGCTGGATAAGGGAAAAACAATAAGATTTAAGGCAATGTCAAAAGATTAAGGAGGTGAGTAAGATGGCAGAGTATGTATTGACAGCAGACGAAGTGTTGTATTTAGCGGCATCTAGTGGAGCGGATTCTTTCTACGGGGTACGTGATGGTTTGGCAGGACTTTCAGAACAGGACTTAAAAATGAAAGTTTTGGAAATGCAAGATTCTCTGAACCAAAAAGGGTATAGGCAGACTGATTTTGATGGGAATAGTCATATGGATGACGCGCTGATTCAGATGATTGGCGGATGTGGGGACAGCGATGGGATGGTGTGCTTTGAATGGGAGATACCCGGAGAGCATCAGGGAGGCAGCCTGTATTTTATAAAAGATAAGCATATATATGAAATGACACCGCGAGAAGGTATTTATGTATTTAAAGAGATACCGCAGGCTTGTTTATCAGATGCTATCCAAAAAGGAATTTACTGGAGAGAGGTAAGGTCTGGAGAGGAACCATCCTTTACCATAAAGCAGAAGGAACTGGAAAAGGCTTCGAGGCTGGCAGGCCGAGGAGCGGCAGATCAGGCGAAGGCGCTCTTGATGGAAGTGGGTGCTGGAGAATATACTGCAGATACCATTGTGGCTGGAATGCAGCATAAGATAGAGTTTTATTCGTTATTGTTTGTAAACAATCGAATGGAAGAGGAACCTTGTCAAAGCGTTCAGTTTCTACAGGGAAAGCTGCTGGTAGCAATGCAATATAATGAGCAAAACAATGAGGATGGTGTATTTTTCTATGTTTCCAACCGTAAGGAACAGGAAGCATTGATTGTAAAAGGATTTGAAAAACTTGCCCTTCCGGTTTTGGAAGAAGCGGAGAATAAAATGGAGTTTGAATAGAAAGGAGCAGAGATGGCTTTTATCCAATTAGATTATCTCAATGCCATAGCTCAGGCTAAGAAATTAGAAACCGCTGCTGACAGATGTGGGGAAGCGTTAAAGATCATACAGAATCAAGCCGGAAGTTCAGAGCAATTCTGGCAGGGTAATTCAGGAAAGGCTATGCGGGCCAAAATGACAGAAACTGCAAGTCAGTTATCAGCGGCTCAAAGCGAACTGTCAGCTGTAGCGGCGGCAATTCGTAGAGTGGCGGAGGAACTAAAAGAAGCGGATACAGGATTGGCAACCCTGTTTAGAAGGTGAAAGGAGAATCGAGATGGCAAGGGAGATTATGCTGACGCCCGAAGAACTTCGGATTAGTGCAGGGGACATCAGGAAATATAAAAATTCCCATGAAGATATCATGAACAGAATGACCAATCTGGTCAGTTCCGTGTGTACTGTCTGGCGGGGCGATGCACAGGATGCGTTTGTGGCTAAATACATGGGAATGAAATCTACTTTTACGAACTTTGAGGCGGCATTGGAGAATTTTGCAGTTTTAATAGATGAAACAGCAAACCGGATCGAGCAGACAGATAATAGTCTGGGCAGCAGGATCGATGGTATATAGCGGCAGGAGGAAAAAATGGCAAAAATAGATGTTTATACGACTGATCTGCATGAACTGTCAGCAAAACTGAAAAAGGCGGAACAATCTCTTTCGGAAGTCCAGTCGCTTGTTGCCAGTGCGCAGTCCGGTTTATCCATGAAAGTTGCGGCACGGGAGAACATAGACAGCAGGCTGTTATCGGTAAGGACAAAGGTTGTCAGCCAGAATGACCGGGTGGGAAAAATGGCATCTTTAAGTATGACCGCAGCACAGGAGTTTGAGGATGCCGACAGAAGAAGCGGTGAGAAGGCACAGAGTATTTTTTCTACTGTAATGAGTGGCCTTTCGAAGCTTACCAATTCGGTAGGGCGTTTTCTTTCTTCGATAAGTGTGCAGCGGCATGGAGCGATTGCAGGAGTTTTTCTTGGAGCCGGTACGATATTGGCTTATTCTCCATTAACTGCGCTGAGTGGGTTGTTGAAGGATATGTTTAAGAAAAAGGATTCCTACACTACAAGTAATAGCAGTGTTCAAAGCAGTAACACTCAGAACGGCAGCACGCAAAGCAGCGGCGGCGGAAGACATGATGGGGCGGCTGGCGGAGCAGCTTCAAAACCATCAGCGGAGAACGTGAAGCCTGCCAGGCCGGTAGAAAAACCGCATGTGACAACAGAAGCAGAAAAAAAACAGGTACTGAATGAGATAAATGCCCGATATAAGCGGCTGCCGAATTCAAAAAGCGGAAAGGGATTTAAGCATAGATGCGGAGCGCTTGTTTATCAGCAGTTAAATGAGATGGGAGTTGTTAAAAGCGGCGAATCAACAATGTATGGGAAAGATTACGCTAAGATGTTGGCGAAAAAAGGTAAGACTGCATCAGGCTACACCTGCAAGGGATATGAGGGAGCGGATGCCTTTGATAAGCTTTTAAATGCAAATAAAGGGAAATTTCCGATTACAAATATTGTCTGCAGTTTTGAAAAAGGAGGCAATTTTACCGATCCCAAGGCAGGTCATGCGATGTTGATATCAAAAATTGATGAAAGCGGCAATGTCTATTTTGTGGATAACACAAAAGCAAGCAATTACAAGGCTGTTTGTATGACGCTTGCGGAGTTTAAAGCCTTTTATTTTAAAAAAGGTACTAATTGCAATGGAATTACACACTTATACAAATAATGAGACACAAGTTCCACTCAGCACAGGCTGTAAAAAATAAAAAGGAACACAAATAAAGGAGGAAAAGACAATGGCGATGATTCAGGTAACACCCGAAACATTAAGGAGCAAAGCATCGGACGTGCGTTCTTACAAATCACAACATGACGAGGTGATGGCGAAAGTGAAAAATCTTGTTTATGCGTTAAACGAGGTTTGGAAGGGCGAGGCACAGGATGCGTTTCTGGCAAAGTTTGAGAGTATGCAGCCCACTTTTACTAATTTTTCAGAGATGCTGGAGGGTTATGCAAAGTTAATGGATACTGCAGCAAATGAACTGGAAAGCACTGATCAGGCTCTGAAAACCACTATGAATAACTTTGGTTAAGAGGCGGACCACATGGAAAGTGCAATGGTTACCGCCAGAGTGGAAAAAATGAGCTGGCAGATTGATATGGAACTGCCGGCAAAGATGAGAATCAAAGAGTTGGTAATGGAAATGCTGGAAACTCTAAAAATGTATGACGAGGAGAGATTTTGCCAGATATCGGAGATCAGTTTGTTTCATGAGCAGAAAAAATTACATATGGATGCCACGCTTGCTGATTATCAGATTTGGGATGGGAGCATTATTGATATCAGATATTAGGCAGGAGAAAGGGCTGCTATATAGAAAGTAAATAGTAGCCTTTTCTTTATGGGATGATCATTATATCCGAAGAGGGGGACAGGGATGGAAGCGAAAGTATTTGAAAACTGGGTTGTAAAGGAGTTACTCGGAGAGGGGGCCTTTGGAAAGGTATACCGAATCGAACGGGAAGACTTTGGCGTTAAATATGAGGCGGCATTAAAGAAAATTGTGATTCCACAATCGCCGAAAGAGATATCTGAAGCGATAAACGAAGGGATGGATGAAGAGAGTGTGGCCCGGTATTTTCTTACATTTGTGGAAGAAATTGTAAGTGAATTTCAGTTAATGTCTAAACTAAAAGGTCATACCAATATTGTGAGTTATGAGGATCATAAAGTGACTGCCCATGAAGACAGCATCGGCTGGGATGTACTGATTCGCATGGAACTGCTGACTTCTTTGGCAGATGTGTCTGCGGGCAGACCTTTTACGGAAAAAGAAGTGATTAAGCTGGGCAGAGATATTTGTCAGGCTTTGGAGGTATGCAGGAGATATGATATTATTCACCGGGATATTAAACCTGAGAATATATTTATATCTGAATTGGGAGATTATAAGCTGGGGGATTTTGGGATTGCCAGAACCGTAGAAAAAACCATGAGTAACCTGTCAAAGAAGGGCACTTATAATTATATGGCACCGGAAGTATATAAAGGAGAAACTTATGGCTCCAGTGTGGATATTTATTCTTTGGGAATTGTCATGTATCGGTTTATGAATAATAATAGGATGCCTTTTCTGCCACCATTTCCGGAGCCGATCAGTTACAGTAACAGAGAAAGTGCAATAGCGAAACGTATGGCAGGAGAAGTGCTTCCGGAGCCATGCAATGGAAGTGATGAGTTAAAGCGAATTGTACTGAAAGCTTGCGCATATCGGGCGGAAGACAGGTATGCTTCTCCTGAGGAAATGAGGATGGAATTAGAAAAGATTATGGGGGATGTCCGGAAAGAGGATTTCATAAAACAGCCAGATTTGGCTTTGGCTGAGGTATTCAATGATGATGGGGATAGAACGATTGGTGCTGTATCTGTGTGGAACGAGGCTGTTGCTGAAGAAGAGAAAACGGTAAGCATTTTTCAAGAAGTTTCGGAGAACAAAACAGAGACGAAGTTTGAAGAAAAAGCAGAGAATAGCAAAAGGATTGAAAAGGAACACTCGATTCCTGATAATAAGGTTTCAGGGAGGGACAGATATGGCATGAAATTAGGACTTTCTTATCTGTTCATAGTATCGGGATGGGTATTTGCAATCGTAGCGATACCAGATGATTTCAGGTTTATTCATGCACTGATGAATGGTTATTATTTTGAGGGTGTTTTATATAACTACATGAACAATAATAAAGAGATATTCATCTTGGCAATTGTTTTTCTTATACTTACGCTTATTTCGGGGTTCATGCTTCTTGCTGTAGGCAGAACGGGGGATAAATTGCCTGCTGACAAGAAGAAAACTGTTTATAAAATGGGACTTGTGTCTGATATCATAGTGTTGGGCGAGGCTGTTTTCTGCATGCTCAGAGGCAGATTTTACCCTGCAAAGACACCATATATGATTCTTATTCTGATTATTGTATTAATTGCAGCAGCATTCGTAACAGGAATTGTTAAGGCGGGGGATAAAACGCATAACTCAAAATGAAGATAATGTATAAGAAAATGATGCACAGGAAAACTGGTTTTGGAGTGTCAGGAAAGTAATAGTTGGAGGAAGAAATTTGTGCTTTAGAATAGAAGGAACTGTGGTTACTCATGTGGGCAGAGTTCGTTCCAATAATGAAGATAACTACTATTTATTTGGAAGTTATCGCTACAATACGGAGTTACAACAGTATAAGGAAATAAAGAGAGTCTGCTTAGGGCAGGAGACCGTAGCAGTATTTGACGGCATGGGCGGTGAAAATGCCGGAGAAGTGGCCTCTTTGATTGCGGCAAAAGTATACAGTCCCTGTGGTAGAGAACATATGCTGGAAGAGATGATTTGTCAGATGAAGGCTGCCAACGAAAAAATATGCGGGGAAATGAGAAAAAGCAGTGTCGGACGCATGGGAACTACGGCGGTAGCCTTGTATATGGACAGTAATATGGCAATGTGCTGTAATGTGGGAGACAGCCGCTGTTATTTAATGAGAAACGGTATATTACGACAGCTTTCAGTGGATCACAGCGAGGCAAGACAAATGATTGAAATGGGAATCCTGTCGCCAGAGAAAGCAAGGCGGAGCAAAAGCTGGCATAAGCTGACGCAGCATCTTGGTATTTTTCCAGAGGAGTTTGTAATCGAACCTTATATCAGCGAAGAGATAATTCTGCAGAATGGAGATATTTTTCTCCTTTGCAGTGATGGACTGACGGATATGGTTATGGATGAGGAAATCCAAATGATTCTGGGAAAAGAACAGAGTGCGGAGTGTATGGCGGATGAATTGACACAAACCGCTCTTGCATATGGAGGTAAGGATAATATTACGGCAATGGTATTACAGGTAAAAGAGGAAGAGATTGGACAAAAGATAAATGATAAATCCAAAGTTTTCGTAAAAATCTTAAAAAGCATCGGTGTACTGTTGATCTGTGCTTTGGTGTCTGCAATACTGGTTCTATTAAATTATCAGAAAGAGCATGTTCAAAACAGGACAGTTGAGGAAGAAGATGCAGTTATTGTCGACGAGCAAGAGTTATCTGTTTCTGATGTTGAAAATGCCAAAGAAAAAGAAGAGTAGGTGCAGAAATGGATTGAGCGGTAAAAATGAAAGGAGACTATTGTGGATTCAACCTATTATAAGGAAATGGAGCCCTTTTGGGGAGCCTGGAGGATTAAAAGGCTGATTGGGGAAGGAAGTTTTGGAAAAGTATTTGAAATAGAACGGGAAGATTTTATCGGGCGGCTATGAAGGTCATTACGATTCCGCAAAATGAAAGTGAATTTAAGAGCATACTTGCGGATGGTATGGATTTGAAAAGCGCGACCAGCTATTACAGAAGCTTTGTGGAGGAAGTAGTAGATGAGTTTGCACTAATGGCAAGCCTGAAAGGAAACAGTAATATTGTCAGTTATGAGGATCATACGGTCATAGAGCATAAGGACAACGTTGGATGGGATATTTTGATTCGTATGGAGTTACTGACGCCTCTTTTAGATCATACAAATACGGAACATCCTATGAGGCGCAGCGATGTGATCAAGCTGGGCGTTGATATGTGCAAGGCTCTGGAGTACTGCCAGAAGCAGAGCATTATCCACCGCGACATTAAGCCTGAGAATATATTTGTCTCATCCAATGGGGATTATAAGCTTGGGGATTTTGGAATTGCCCGTACAGTGGAGAAAACAACCAGCAGCTATTACACATAGTGACAGGGAAAATTCCATTGCAAGAAGAGTGGCAGGGGAGCCGATTCCCCTGCCTTCACAGGCTCAGGATAAACTGGGAGAAATAATTTTAAAGGCATGTGCTTACGAGGCAAAGGACAGGTATGCGGCACCGGAACAGATGCGGCTGGATTTGGAAGCCGTTTTGAAAGATGTTCCTGATATTTCTACTCTGAAAGCAGAAGCGCCTGAAATAGTCAGCGATGTAAAAGCCGGGGAGGATAGTGATGCTACGGTATCGATGTTTGGCGATATATCGCCTGAACAGGAAAAGGTCCCTGATTGGGATAACCCGACGGTGATAAAACAAGAGAGTCAAACAAAAGAGGATGATAAAAAGAAAAAGTCTAAAAAGAAACAAGGGAAAAAGAAAATAGGGTTGTTTCTTGGTATTGGAGCCGCTGTGGTGATTCTGCTATGTCTGATTATCGGAGTTGCCGGAAGTGGAGGCGGCAGCAGATATGAAGTCGATAGCAGCAGTGTCAATGAGCGGTCTTCACGGCAGAAAGTGGAAGAGACGGAAAAGTCTGAAGGAGATTCTGTATCAGAGATACAAGAGGAAAGCCCATACATATACAATACGATTTATTATGGACATTATTCATTGGAAGAGGCAAATTCCTCGTCGCTGGATCCGGAGAACTCATTTTTGAGAGATATGGAATTCCGGCAAATATGTGGACATGAACTGTCAGTGCTTCCTTCTTCTGTTACGTGTCATCCTGACGGCTCGGAGTATGTAATTGGCTATCAGCCGAATATGGCGTTGGGAATGAGTCAAAAAGAAGTGTTCCAGACAATTGCCATTCAGAAGTTCGGAGATGAAATTGCAGAGCAGACAGAGGCTTTTTATGAAGAAAATATTGAAGGTCAGAGAGACTGTGTAGACATGAGATTCCATCAACGAAAAGGAGACGGATGGGACCTGCATGGGTATTACAAGATGCGTGGTTCCATCATGGAGGTTGGTTTCCCATATGTGGATGAAGCAGGTAAGCTTTCTATGGAAATCGTTGAGTTTGATATTCATTTTTCAGGAATAAATATGGAAATATCGCGGAGTGGATACACCAATACATTAGTGCCCTATAGTTTTCAGGAAGACCGGGGTATGGTATTTTTGTCGGGATATGCGAGCAGCAGTGAAGATGCATATAAAGGGATTTCATGTATATTTATCTCCGATCTGATGTCTGACTCACCGTCCGTTTCTGTCAATTTTGAAAATGGGGATATTGTGATTGATCCGGTTATGAAATTAGAAGGAGATAATACGATTACAATAAGCTGGGAGGAAAAATGGCATAAGTGGGACGATGGATTTGGCACAAGTGAAAGAGTGGCTGATCCTGATTCGATTACGTTTCGGTTTTTGTCTTGTGAGGATATAGGTTTCATTATGCAGGTAGATGATATGCTTTACTTATATCAGAAGACCAGGCAGGAATATTATGCGGAAGCGCTGCAGGATTCCATTGACAATGTAAGCTATGATGATATTAAGATGATGAATGAAGAGGAATTGCAGAAGGCAGTAACAGTTCAGAAAAGTATTTTGGAAGCTTTACAAACCAGTTTTGAGGAAGCTGGTATTGAAGTGGATATCAATGAAAAGTCCGGCAAGGTTACAATGAGTAACAGTGTCCTGTTTGGGCTTGATGATGCCAGACTTTCGGAAGAGGGAGAAGCATATCTGGATGATTTTCTAAAGGTATATTCCTCAGTAATTTTGAACAGTGACAGAGGGTACTATGAATATATAGACGGGATATTGTTAGAAGGGCATACGGATTCAACAGGAGATTATGACTATAACCAGAGACTTTCGGAAGAACGTGCGGAAGCCGTGGATGACTATTGTTATGAGAAATATTCTGAGTTGTCCAATTATATAAGCACCAGAGGCTGTGCCAGCGATAACCTGATTTATGACGAAGAGGGAAATGAGGACAGAGAGGCATCTCGGAGAGTAGAATTTAAGGTTATTTTGGATCTGGAAGCTTTATAATCAGTGTTTGAAAAGCAATATGAATATATACTGAATTTTATTGAGTTTTCTTCAAATTAATGAAATTATATTTACATGGGTTCCGATAATGGAATGTTAAAAGTGGGTTGTCTGGAAAATAGATGGACTGAATCATAAGCCGGGGCAGATGTGACTTGCAAGAGTCCACCTGTCCCAAATATTTTTTGCAGAGAAAAAGAAATCATGTAGCTGCAATGATAAAATCCCCCTATGTTTTTTTCCCAATTTGATATATAATACTATTTAAAGGGGAGAGGAAAAATGTTTCATAAAAAGAAGGCAGTTACAGTACGCCAGTTTGATAAGGAAAACTGTAAGCCTGTGCTCCGCTGCAGCATTTGTACCGGGGAACAGGTAGCAGGGTTTAAGGACATCCGCACAGGAAAATTTGAGGAAGTCATGCTGATCAGGGGGAGTAAAGACCTGGAAAGTTTTAGACATCTGTATGACGTGACGGATATCAGTAAGGAATACTAAAGGCAGGAGAGTCGACACCATGAAAATTGTTAAAAAAATATTGTATGGTATACTTATATTTTTTGTGATCTGCAGCGGTTTCATTCTGTTATGTGCCGTTAAACCTGAAATGTCGGAGAAAATTGCCAATGTGCTGCATCTTGACGAGCAGGAGGAGGGCGATGTGGAACCTGCAGATGCAGGGGATGGGACGGAAGAGGAAGGCGGCGGTATCTATGCGGACGGCATTTATCCGGACAGTACAGATACTGGACAGGATACAGAGGATGGCTCCTCAGAGGAGGAGGCAGAGCGTGATGCGGATGAGGTTCCTGTCGATACATCGGAACCGGCATATGTGATGAGGCCGGTAAGCGCAGCGGTCCAGGAGGACTGGCAGGAGGAAGATACGCAGACGGACCCGGCGGTATCCGGACTCAGGATTCCTGCAAATGTGGCCGGGAAAAACGGCTATCAGCCTATTCAGGAAAATAAGAATGAGATTGACGATGAGGAGGCCGAGGAACTTCAGGCGAAGCTGGGGACAGGACCGACAGGGGATGGCCTTGCTTTTGACGCACGCTTTTATCCGTATTATTATATGTTGGATGCAAGGGGACAACATGTCTATCGTCAGATTTATGCCAACGCGATGGCATTAAATGAGAAGTTTGCACCGGTAGAAAATATTGCGGTAAACGCCCTGCGGAATGTGTTTGCGGCGGTCTATAACGATCATCCTGAATTATTCTGGATGGATACGGCGTATTCCTGCAAATATAAGAGTAACGGGGAGTGCGTGGAGATTGCGTTACAATATAACAGCACGGCGCAGCATCTGGATGAAGAAAAGGCTTCTTTTGAGGAAAAAGCGCGTGCGATCACAGAGGAAGCACAGAAGCTTGGCAGTGATTATGAAAAGGAAAAATATGTGCATGACGCGCTCATAAAAAGTGTTGATTATGCAGGATCGGCAAGTATGAATCAGAGCGCATACAGTGCGTTGGTAAATGGCAGGACGGTATGTGCGGGGTATGCCAGGGCAATGCAGTATATGCTGCAGAGAATGGGGATTCCCTGTTATTATTGTACGGGCTACGCCGGAGAGAGTCATGCCTGGAATATCGTGCAGCTTGATGACGGCTTTTACAATGTCGATGTGACGTGGGATGATACGGGAGAAGGGACATACGATTATTTTAACGGGTCCGATGCAGATTATGCGGGAACGCATCTCAGGCAGGAACTTTCGGTGAATCTGCCGCCCTGTAACGGAGAAAAATACAGAAATCTTGAACCGACAACCCAGGTAGGAACGGCAGTCGAGAAAAAGGACGCTTCCACAGAGGGATTAAGAAGTCTTTCGACAGTCGGTTTTTCGGAAGAAGACGCGTTAAAAACGCTGGAAGACTACTATAATGACTGTTATTTAAAAATGCTGCAAGGTGGAAAAGGCAACTATACGTTCTGGAACGTGGTATCCGGCACAGACCTGTTTGAACTGGTTTATGCGTCTTATCATAATACAGGCGGATATAAGCAGGGATATGTGGATAAGGCCATGGCACTGGTTGGTGCGACGAACTATCGTATTGACTGGGATATCGAAGAGCTGGAAGACGGATATTATCTGATTTCGCACAGAGTTGTCCTGCAGTGAGCCGGCTGGGCGTATCCGGCGGGAAAAGAGACAAAAGTGAAGGGAAGAAATTACAATGAATATATTGGTGATCAATGGCAGCCCCAAAGGTAAAAACAGCATCACGTATCAGACAGTCCGGTTTTTACAGAGAAAGTTTCCGAAAGATGTGTTTGAAGTGGTTCATGCCGGTGCGCAGATCGCATTGTTTGCAGAGAATATGTCATCGCTCGTGGAAGCTGTCGAATGGGCACAGGTGATCCTGTTTGCCTATCCGGTCTATACTTTTATGGCGCCTTCGCAGCTTCACCGTTTTATGGCCCTTCTAAAGGAGGCAGAGATTGATTTTTCCGGGAAGTATGCTCTGCAGATAACGACGTCCAAACATTTTTATGATGTGACGGCGCACAGGTACATGGAAGACAACTGCCGTGATATGGGAATGAAAGTGCTCAGGGGCTTCTATGCGGACATGAATGATCTGTTAACAAAGGAAGGACAGCTGCAGGTCATTACATATTGGAATTATATAAAACATATAATAGCAAGAGAAGTCTCTCCATTTGAGGAAGAGACGGACAGGACACCTATTGCGGACAAAAATAAAAAATATCATGTCGTGATTGTGACAGACTGCCAGAGGAATAATAACAGGCTGAGGCGGATGATCATTGATTTCAGGAAGGCTCTGCCTTATGCGAGCCATGTTGTGAATCTGCAGGATGTTTCATTTGCCGGAGGCTGTCTGGGGTGTTTTCACTGTGCTGCAGATGGGACGTGTATCTATCAGGATGGTTTTGACGATCTTTTGCGGAATAAGATTCAGAGGGCGGACAGTATCGTTTATGCGTTTTCCATCCGGGATCATTCGATGGGGTCTTTGTTTAAGATGTATGATGACAGACAGTTCTGCAACGGACACCGCATGGTGACAATGGGAAAACCGACGGCGTATCTGATTGACGGTGAGTTTTCGCAGGAGCATAATCTGCAGATGATCTTAGAGGCCAGGAGCCAGGTTGGCGGTAACTTTTTGGCAGGGATCGCCACGAATGAAGGTGTCTTTGCAGATTCCCCGAAAACCTGTGCGGATCAGCTGGCCTATGCCCTCAAACACAGGATGACTGTGAGCCAGAATTTTTATGGTGCAGGCGGCAGGAAGATTTTCCGGGATTTAATTTTTGAGATGCAGGGTATGATGGCCGCCGACCACAAATTTTATAAAGAACATCATTTATATGACTTTCCTCAGAAAAAAGCCGGTACGATTCTCTTTATGAAAGCTGTCGGTATGCTGATGCGGATGCCGCAGAGTCAAAAATTGATGCAGTCGAAGATGACAGAAGGAATGTTAATGCCATATGAGAAAGTGATCCGGGGAAAAGAGCTGCAATAGGAAGGTATAACAATGAAATTATATGAAAATTATATTTTCGATTTATACGGTACACTGGTCGATATCCGGACGGACGAAGAACAGAGGGCGTTGTGGAATAAGATGAGTCTGTTTTATGGCTATTATGGGGCTGTTTATACACCTGAGACGTTAAAACGGCATTATCTGGCGTATGTTGCAGAGGCGGAAAAGGCCGGGAAGGAAACAGGGACAGCGCATGCTCAGGTTCACTATACGCATGAGGCTTATCCGGAGATTCCGCTTGAAAAGGTTTTTCGGGCACTGTATACCGGGAAAGGGATAGATCCTTCCGACGAACTGGTACTCCATACCGGGCAGATGTTCCGTGTATTTTCCACGCATCATATCAGGCTGTATGCCGGTGCGAAGGAAGTACTGCAGGCATTGCGTGACGCAGGCCGGAGCGTTTATCTTTTGTCAAACGCGCAGCGTATTTTTACGGAATATGAGCTGCGGTATCTGCAGATTTATGACTGCTTTGACGGCATCCTGATTTCTTCTGATTACGGGGTGAGGAAGCCTGATGAGAGATTTTTCAGGTTATTATTAGATACGTACCGGATCAGGCCTGAGACCGCCCTGATGATTGGAAACGATCTGGACAATGACATTGCAGGAGCGAAGAAGGCAGGGATGGATACCTTTTATCTTCATTCCGCGATTTCTCCTGAGTTAAAAAGAAAGGTTGATGCGGATTATATTATGATGCATATGAATCTGGGGAGTTTACAGAAACGTTTGCTCTCTGAATAAATGGAAAGGAGAAGGAAAAGATGGACATGAGCTTTATGAACAGGATCGGGGAGACGATCACCACGAAGGGGAAGGAAGTTACAACCATGGCGAAAGACCTGGCGGAGATCGCGAACCTGAAGAGCCAGATCAGCACCTGTGAGGATGTAGTAAGGAAAAACTACATGGAGATCGGGAAACGTTATTATGAACTGCACGGCGCTGAACCGGAGGAAGAATATGAAGAGCAGTGCGGGGCCATCTGCAATGCACGGAACGGAATCGCCGATCTGGAAGCAAAAATTAAAGAAATAAAGGGTATCTGATCAGGCGATACCCTTTTTTTAATATCACAGAAAATCGCCGCCCGAGGGCGGCGGTTTTTGTGAAATCAGAATGTCGTAGTTGCAGTAAATTGCCGGAATGCAGGCCGCAGGACCTGCGTTTTTTATTGCTGCGGCGCCGCTTCCTGAGGCTGTTCAGGCGGCGGGTTCTGGGCAGCAGCGGCGGCAGCGGCTTCGGCGGCAGCCTGTGCGTTTCTGACGTCGATCTCTGCACGCTGTGCGTTGATCGTCTGCTCATAATCCGGATTGGCAAAGAACTCGGCATTGTGCGGGCAGACATTATCTGACGGTACTGCGGGCACCATAGAAACGGAGCCGTCTTCATTTGTCACTTCTACCATGGCGTTTGGCGAGCCGCTCTGCAGGGAGACATCTTCCACAAGGGGCAGTTCCCTGACGCCGTCCACTTTAAATGGACAGAATTCGGTAGCAGGCAGAAGCGAGTACTGGCAGATGGGGCCTGCATAGTGGATATTGCAGGTTTCTGTGGGCACGGTGCCCTCCGCGAAGTATTCCGTTCGTACCGTTCCGTTACAGAGACCGTCGATCGGCAGTTTACCGGAACGGGAACATACTGTGGCGGTAACAATGCCGCCGGGCACGCTGAAGGACTGATTTGGCAGTTCTTCATGCAGTTTTGACATTACGGTGCGCCATATTTTCTTGGCAAGATTCTTTTCGTCACCGGACAGCTTGACATTGTTGTCAAAACCGGTCCATGTGGTCGCGGTGTAGTAAGGTGTATATCCTGAAAACCAGACATCATTGTAGTCGGAAGTAGTACCTGTCTTACCGGCAATCGCCATGCCGGTGTTGAAGTTGACAGAGCCTCCTGTACCGCTTGTTACAACGTCAACCATCGCATCCGTTAAGAGAAAGGCGGTCGTCTCTTTGATGACCTGCTTGGACTGCGGCGCCGTATTGTCGAGAATCACGTTGCCGTCGTGGTCTACTACCTTTGTATATAATTTGGGCTTAATATAAGTACCGTTGTTGGCAATGCAGGCATAAGCGGCATTCAGTTCCTCGTTGGTGACGCCGTTTGTGATGCCGCCAAGTGCCAGGGACTGCTGGATATCTGAAAAGATCTGACCGTGTATCTCTTTGCGTTCTTCCAGTGTGGTAAAGCCAAAGCTGTTCAGATAGTCATATCCAAGCTGCGGGGTGATCCAGGTGAGCGCTTTCACCGTAACGATGTTCATCGAATCACGGATACCGTCCCGCAGAGAGCAGAGTCCTCTGTAGTTTTCACCGTACCAGTTACGGACAGGGCGTCCGTCGGCATAGTTAAACGGTGCATCGTTGATGATCGTGGCGAGGGTCAGCCCTGCGCTGTCTAAGGCCGGTGCATAAGTGGAAACGATTTTGAAGGTTGAACCAGGCTGTCTCACCGTATCCGTTGCGCGGTTCAACGTACGGCTTCCCGACTTGGAACCGCGTCCTCCGATCATCGCTACCACATAGCCTGTATGCTGGTCGGCAATGACGAGAGAAACCTGCGGCTGGGGAGTCAATAATACATTTTCGCTGAAAACTTCGTCTCCTGCGCCTAAAACTGCGTCCTTATAGGCCTCAATATCGATATAAGCCTCATCCTGTGAAGAATAGATCAGGTTGTAGCCTGTCTTGGTTTCTTTCCAGAAGCTTTTGAACATTTCCGTACTGTAGTTTGTCTTTTCCCCTTTGGCGTCAACCGTTGTCAGCTCATAGTTTAAAAGCCATTTGGTATTGTCAGGGAAGTTGCTTTCGTCGGCAAATACTTCGTCGCAGATCGCCTGAACTGCGGGATCCTGTGTGGAATAAATTTTCAGACCGCCGCTGTAAAGCAGGGTATAGGCCTGTGTCTCATTGTATCCGGCTAAAAGCAGATCTTCCAGTATATCGTCCGTGAGCGCATCTACAAAATATGTATTCACGGTATCTTCGTCTGTTTCCGAATCGACAAGCTGGATACGAGAATACACATCGTCCGCCAGGGCGGCATCACACTCTTCCTGAGAAATATAACCCTGCTCAGCCATGTTTTTGAGGACTTTTTGGCGGCGCTCCGCATTTTTTTCCGGATGTGTGATCGGGTTGAACCTGGTCGGGTTCTGTGTGATGCTTGCGATCACCGCACATTCGGAAAGCGTCAGGTCACTGACAGATTTATTAAAGTAGCGGAGGGAAGCTGCCTGGACACCAAGCGTATTCTGCCCGAGGTTGATCGTGTTCATATAGTTGATCAGAATGTCGTCCTTGGACATGACTTTTTCCAGTTCCAGTGCGAGATACTGCTCCTGTATCTTTCGTTTCATCTTTTCCGCAAAGGATTTTTCACTTGTCCATTCGGTAAACACGCTGTTTTTCAAAAGCTGCTGTGTTATGGTGCTGGCGCCTTCTGAAAATTTTCCGCGGTTGCGCAGACCGATAACAGCGGCACGGATGATACCTTTGATATCGATTCCATTGTGGTCGTAGAAACGTTCATCTTCAATCGCTACAAAAGCGTGTGCGAGGTTCTCCGGCACCATGTCCATAACGACCGGGATACGGTTGGAATCCGTTGAGACCAGTTTGGCTGTCTGGTTGCCTTCCAGATCATATACGAAGGTAGAAAAACCGGATGGTGTGACATCTATATTACCAATATCGGGAGCGGTGTCAATAACGCCTTTAAATATGCCGATTCCCGCACTGGCTCCAAGTACCGCGGCGGAGATGAGTAAAAGGAGGATTACCTGGATAAAGGTAAATCCCAGCTTTTTTCCCCACTTAACGGATTTTGCATTAAGCGCCTTCTGTTTCCTGCGGACGCCCTTTTTACTATAGTTCATAATACTCCTCCTTAGGTAGGTGAAATTACCCTATAGGTTGTTATTATATCAAAGAATGTGCTTAAAAGAAAGGGTTTTTCTTCCATCTTAAATGTATATTAAGAATTGTTCACAATTTTATACACTTTTATTCCAGCATGTGGTAAGATAAAAAACAGGCATAAAATAACATTGAAGCGTTCTGAAAAATGCATTTTCAGGAGATGGGACGGGGAGCAGATGGAACAGCAGAACAAAAAACTTCCTTATAAAATAGTGGTGCAGGGCGGAACCGGAGAGATCGAAGAAAAGAAATCCCGCTTTATAGCAAACGTCGTTCCGGTAAAGACAGAAGAAGAAGCGTTTGCCTATATTGAATCCATGAAAAAGAAATTTTGGGATGCCAGGCATAACTGTTATGCATATGTTTTGGGAGACAGGGGGCAGCTTGCACGGTTTTCGGATGACGGGGAGCCTTCCGGCACTGCGGGAAAACCCATTATGGAAGTGCTGCTTGGCGCGCAGGTGTACGATGCGGTCATTGTCGTGACGAGATATTTCGGCGGAACGCTGCTGGGAACCGGCGGCCTTGTGCGGGCATACACACAGGCATCTCAGGCAGGGCTGGCAGCGAGCCATATCTGCACGATGACATATGGAGCTTATCTTGAAATTACAACAGATTATAACGGAATCGGTAAGATTCAGTATCTTTTGGGGATCAGAAAGATTATGATAGAAGATCCGGAATACACGGATGTGGTCACTTTGCGGGTTAAGATTCCCTGTGAAGAGGAAGAGAGCGTGAGAAAAGAGATCACGGAGGCAACCGCGGGCAGGGTAAAGATAGAAAAACTGGAAAACCTTTATTATATGACAGATGTTATGAAATGATAGCGGGAACAGGGCGCCCGGAAATGTCCGCCAGAAAACGGGAGAAGCGCAGTCTACATGAAAGGAACGGGTGTTATTGATGGAAGAAATTTTGGAACTGTTAAATTCAGGACAATACATGAAACTCAGACAGTATGTGGCGGACTTCAATGTGGCGGATATAGCGGCGTACATGGAGGATATGGAACAGGAGGATATGCTGAAACTGTTCCGTATTCTGCCAAAGGCAATGGCGGCCGACGTATTTTCCTATCTGGAGATTGAGACAGAACAATATATCATCACTTCCATGTCGGAGAAAGATGCCGCCAATATTATTGATAATCTGATGGCCGATGACGCGACGGACCTTCTCGAAGAGATGCCGGCGAATGTCGTGAAGAAGCTGCTGGTTCATGCAAGCCCCGAGACGCGGCGTGATATCAATCATTTGCTGCGTTATCCCGAGGATTCCGCAGGCAGCATTATGACGGTGGAATATGTAGATCTCAAGGAGACGCTGACGGTAGAGGAGGCGATCGCCAGGATACGTAAGGTCGGCGTGGACAGTGAGACGATCAATATCTGCTATGTACTGGATCAGCGCAGGACGCTGGTCGGCACCGTGGCGCTCAGATATCTGCTGCTGAGTCCGCCGGATGCAGTGATAGGTGATATCATGCATGGAAATATCATCTCCCTGCATACGCTGATGGATCAGGAGGAAGTGGCCAGACAGTTCAAGAAGTACGATTTTACCTCCATGCCGGTGGTGGATAATGAGGAGCGGCTTGTCGGTATCATTACGGTCGATGATGTTGTGGACATTCTGGAAGAAGAGACGACGGAAGATATCGAAAAGATGGCGGCGATCGTGCCGTCGGACAAGCCATATATGAAAACGTCTGTTATTGAAGCGTGGAAGAAACGCATTCCCTGGCTTTTGCTTTTGATGATCTCTGCAACATTTACCGGGCACATCATAGCTTCTTTTGAGGATGCGCTCAGCCGCTATGTGGTGCTGACGGCCTTTATCCCCATGCTGATGGATACCGGGGGAAATGCAGGAGGACAGGCGAGTGCAATCATCATTCGCGGACTGTCATTGGATGAGATTGCGTTTGGTGACTGGCTGACGGTTGTCTGGAAAGAGATCCGCACTGCGTTTTTGTGCGGGCTGACGCTTGCAGTCTGTAATTTTATCAAGATCATGCTGCTTGAGAAAGTGTCGGTAACAGTCGCCCTTGTCGTCTGCTTTACTTTGTTTCTGGCCGTCATAGTGGCCAAGATCGTCGGGTCAACACTGCCGATGCTGGCAAAAAAAATAGGAATGGACCCGGCTGTTATGGCGAGTCCATTCATTACGACGATCGTGGATGCGATCTCACTATTGATCTATTTCCAGATCGCTACGTTCGCCCTTGGTATATAACATGTGTTACATTTGAGGAAGGGTTCTTTTGTCCTGGTATCATGCAATGTCGTATCAGCCGTTTGCTTTGGCAGCGGCGGATATGGCCGCTCTCTTGCGGAGGGTAGGATCCAGGATTTTTTTGCGGATACGGAGACTTTTCGGTGTCACCTCTAACAGTTCGTCCGTATCGATGAATTCAAGCGCCTGTTCCAGACTCAGGACTTTCGGCGGTGTGAGCCGCAGCGCCTCGTCCGCGCTGGAGGAACGGGTGTTTGTAAGCTGCTTTTTCTTGCAGACATTTAATTCAATGTCTTCCCCGCGTCCGTTCTGGCCGACGATCATGCCGGAATATACTTTTGTGCCGGGACTGATAAAGAGCGTGCCGCGTTCCTGAGCATTGTAGAGACCGTAGGTGATGGCTTCGCCCGCCTCGAAGGCGATCAGGGAACCCTGCTTTCTGTACTGGATATCCCCCTTATACGGACCGTAACCGTCAAATACGCTGTTCATGATGCCGTTGCCCCTGGTATCGGTCATAAATTCCCCGCGGTAGCCGATCAGGCCCCGGGAGGGGATGGAAAATTCCAGACGGGAATAGCCGCCGGATGCCTGGCTCATGTTCTTTAATTCTCCTTTGCGCTGGCTGAGTTTCTCGATGACGGTGCCGGAGAATTCTTCCGGTACATCCACATAGGTCAGTTCCATCGGTTCCGTCCGGTGTCCGTTTTCATCTGTCTTATACAGGACTTCCGCCTTGCTGACTGCAAATTCATAGCCTTCTCTGCGCATATTTTCGATCAGGACAGATAAGTGGAGCTCTCCGCGTCCGGATACTTTGAATGCTTCGGTTGTCTCGGTTTCCTCCACACGTAAGGAGACATCCGTATTCAGTTCGCGAAACAGCCTGTCGCGGATATGACGGCTGGTAACATATTTGCCCTCCTGCCCTGCGAGCGGAGAGTCGTTGACGATAAAGTGCATGGCGATCGTCGGTTCCGAAATTTTCTGGAAGGGGATCGGTCTGGGATCTTCCGCACAGCACAGGGTATCCCCGATATGGATGTCGGAGATGCCGGAGATCGCGACAATGGAGCCGATATCTGCTTCTTTGACTTCGACCTTCTCCAGACCGTCATATTCGTAAAGCTTGCTGACTTTTACTTTTTTCATTTTATCAGGTTCGTGATGGTTGACGATGACAACCTCCTGATTGACCCTGATCGTGCCGTTGTCTACCTTACCGACGCCGATACGGCCCACATATTCATTATAATCGATCGTGCTGATCAACACCTGTGTTCCGGCCTGCGGGTCTCCGCAGGGTGCCGGGATATGCTCCAGGATCGTATCGAACAGGGGCGTCATGTCCTTTCCCTTCACGGTGATCTGTGTAGTCGCGGTGCCGGTTTTGGCGGAAGCATAGACAAAAGGGCAGTCTAACTGCCTGTCGTTTGCATCCAGGTCCATAAGCAGTTCGAGTACTTCATCGGTTACCGGGAGCGGTCTGGCTTCCGGCCGGTCACACTTATTCACACAGACGATAACGGATAAGTCCAGTTCCAGAGCTTTTTTCAAGACAAATTTTGTCTGCGGCATGGGACCTTCGAAGGCGTCAACAACGAGGATAACGCCGTCCACCATTTTCAGGACGCGCTCTACTTCGCCGCCAAAGTCTGCATGACCGGGGGTATCGATGATGTTGATCTTCACATCTTTATACATAACAGCTGTATTTTTTGAAAGTATGGTGATTCCGCGTTCACGTTCCAGATCGTTGGAGTCCATAACGCGCTCTGCGACTTCCTGATTTTCCCGGAATACGCCGCTTTGCTTTAACAGTTCGTCAACCAGCGTTGTCTTGCCGTGGTCGACATGGGCGATGATTGCGATGTTTCTGACATCTTCTCGTACTTTATTCATAATTTATAAAACTCCTCTCTGTTTCTGCAAAATGCCCTTTTCTGCGGATTTGCAGCCCACTTAGTATAGCACTACGGACAGGAAGTTGCAAGAGGAGAGTCTTTACGCGACCCCTAACAGTTCTAAATTGGCAATCCTGTAATATACTGATAATACATACCGCAAAAATTCTTAAAGAGTAAGTTTCTTTAACAAAGAAGGGAGAACAAGACATGACAGATAAGGTAATTGAAAACAACCAGGTGACAATTATGGGGGAGATCGTAAGTGATTTTCAGTACAGTCACGAAATTTTTGGAGAGGGATTCTATATGGTGGATATCAGCGTGGACAGACTGAGTGACTCTACGGATATCATTCCTGTTATGGTATCTGAGAGACTGTTGGATGTCAATGAAGACTATAAAGGTATGAAGATCAGTATTACGGGACAGTTCCGCTCCTACAACAGACATGAAGAGAAAAAGAACAAACTGGTGCTTTCTGTATTTGCAAGGGAGATTGATTTTGTAGACGATATCGAAGAGAGCGCCAAGACGAATCAGATTTTTTTGGACGGTTATATCTGCAAGGCGCCGATTTATCGGAAAACGCCGCTCGGAAGAGAGATTGCGGATTTACTTTTGGCTGTGAACAGACCCTATGGCAAATCGGATTACATACCCTGTATCTGCTGGGGAAGGAACGCGAGGTTTGCCAGCACATTTGAAGTGGGAAGCAGATGCGTCATCTGGGGCAGGATTCAGAGCAGGGAATATATGAAAAAAATCTCGGAGGACCAGCTTGAAAAGCGGACCGCTTATGAGGTTTCCGTAAGTAAACTGGAAATTGCAGAGGAAGAGCAGGAGTAAACGTTGCGTTTTTGTCACAATTGTGCTATGATAGGCCTCAGATTGGTAATGCTGATTGTTTATGAGGTGCGATATGAAAAAAGGCATGATTTATATTTACAGCGGCGAGGGACATGGAAAATCTCCCGCAGCACTTGGCAGGGCTCTGCAGACGGCATGTAAGGGCGAGGATGTTGTGATCATACGCTTTCTCAGAGGGAGAGGGCTGGCGGATACGGAATTTGTAAAACGGCTCGAACCTGAGATCAAAATATTCCGTTTTGAAAAATCGGTTGAAAATTTTGCAAATCTGTCTCAGGAAAGAAAAGAAGAGGAAATTTTTAATATCAAAAACGGACTTAATTTCGCCAAAAAGGTTATGAACACGAACGAATGCAGCCTGTTGATCCTGGACGAAGTGCTCGAATTATTGGATAACCGGATTATTTCGGTCGTAGAATTGAAAAACTTGCTCTTATGTAAACCTGAAGAGATGGATATCATTATGACAGGCGCTACCTCAAATGAAGAAGTTTGCGGACTTGCGGACGAGGTGACCAGAATAGAGACAATGCGGTTTAAAGTGTTTGAATAAATCTTTTGAGAGAAAGGCGGCAGTCTGTTGACAGATGCCCCTGTCAATGTTATGATAAGAAAAATTAAGTTGATAGAGGTTGCATTTTTTATGAGTAAGAATGTGGATGCGGCAGGCGCAGGAGAAACATTTTAAAAGGGAAAGATGCCGAAAGGGGAGATGACCTGCTTGTTTTTCCTTGGGCATACAGTTAAGAGCTGTATGACTGTCATCGAATCGATGGGGCGCTATCCGGATAATATTTTCAGGCAAATATCAGGAAAAGTAAAGCTGACCCCATCAGGTCAGCTTTTTTGTATAACAGATGCGAGGAATTTTTTCTGAAAAGAAGGAGGAAAATGTATGTCTATTTTTGAAGGTGCAGGTGTGGCAATCGTTACGCCATTTAAAGAGGATGGCAGTGTAAACTATGATAAGTTCGCGCAGCTGATCGAATTTCAGATCGAGAACGGAACGGATGCGATCATCGTTTGCGGCACGACGGGGGAATCTTCCACACTCACGCATGAAGAGCATTTGGCTGTGATTAAATTCTGTGTTGAGACAGTAAAGGGCAGGATTCCGGTTGTCGCAGGAACGGGTTCAAACTGCACGCAGACCGCCGTTTATCTTTCTACGGAAGCGGAAAAATATGGTGTGGACGGTCTTTTGCTGGTAACGCCCTATTATAATAAGGCTACACAGAAAGGCTTATTTGAGCATTATAAAACGATAGCGGACAGCGTAAAGCTGCCGATCATCCTGTATAACGTGCCAAGCAGAACAGGATGTAATATTCTGCCGGAGACAGCGGTGAAACTGTGCAGCGAGGTACATAACATCGTGGGAATCAAGGAGGCGTGCGGCAATATTTCACAGATTGCAAAATTAGCCGCGCTCTCAGGCGGAAAAATTGATATTTATTCCGGTAATGACGATCAGATCGTGCCGATTCTCTCACTGGGCGGCAAAGGAGTTATTTCTGTTTTGTCCAATGTGGCGCCCAGACAGACGCATGAGATCTGTGCGAAGTTTTTCGCGGGGGATGTTGAGGGGAGCTGCAGGGAGCAGCTGCGTGCGATTGAATTGTTTGAGGCGTTGTTTTGTGAAGTGAACCCGATCCCGGTAAAGACAGCCCTGAACATGATGGGAATGGGAGCAGGAACACTCAGACGCCCTCTGTGCGACATGGAAGAGGCCAATAAGGAAAAACTGCGCAGTGCAATGAAAAATTACGGCATTTTATAAAGCGGCTGTGCTTTGCAGCCAGAAGGGAGTAACATCATGGTAAGAGCGATTATGCACGGCTGTAACGGAAAAATGGGGCAGACCATTACAGGACTGGCCGCGGCCGATGAGGGGATAGAGATTGTGGCCGGTATCGATGCATTTGACGACGGCAGGAATGCGTATCCTGTGTTTACAGACAGGAAGGAATGCAATGTAGAGGCGGATGTGGTCATTGATTTCAGCACGGCTGCGGCAGTGGACGGCCTGCTTGACTGGTGCGCGGAGAAGAAACTTCCCTGCGTTTTATGTACGACAGGACTGTCCGAAGCGCAGTCTGCGAAAATACAGGAAGCTTCGAAGCATACGGCGGTCTTAAAGTCAGCGAACATGTCACTTGGGATTAATCTGCTGTTAAAAATGTTGAAAGAGGCGGCCGGCGTGCTTTCTCCGGCAGGATTTGACATTGAAATTGTAGAAAAACATCATAATCAGAAGCTGGATGCACCGAGTGGGACGGCGCTTGCGCTTGCAGATTCGATGAAGGAGGAACTTGCGCAGGACTGCGATTATGTCTATGACAGAAGTACGAAACGGGAAAAAAGAGGGAAAAAGGAGATCGGCATCAGCGCTGTCAGAGGCGGAACGATCGTGGGAGATCATGATGTGATCTTTGCGGGAGCAGATGAGGTGATCACTTTTTCACACAGGGCATATTCCAAGGCGGTGTTTGGAAAGGGAGCAGTACAGGCAGCCAAATTTCTGGCGGGAAAACCTGCGGGAATGTATGACATGAAGGATGTCATCGGTTAGGAAGGAACAATAAATGGATGAATTAGAGCAGAGATATCTCAAAAGTCTGGCGAAGCAGTATCCGACGATTGCCGCAGCTTCGACGGAGATCATTAACTTACAGGCGATTCTGAGCCTTCCGAAAGGTACAGAGCATTTCATGACGGACATTCATGGAGAGTACGAGCAGTTTAATCATGTGCTGAAGAATGGTTCCGGTTCCGTGAAGCGCAAGATCGACGAAGAGTTTGGCAATACCCTAAGCAATAAGGACAAAAAGAGTCTGGCAACGCTGATCTACTATCCGGCGGAAAAGCTGGATATTATCATGCATGAGGAAGATGAGAGCAGCATAGAGGACTGGTACAAGATCACACTCCACCGCCTCGTGCAGATCACAAAGCGGGTATCCTCCAAATATACCCGTTCCAAGGTCAGGAAGGCGCTGCCGCCCGACTTTTCATATGTAATAGAAGAACTGATCACGGAAAAGGCGGAGATTCAGGACAAAGAAGCGTATTACAATGAGATCATCCATACAATCATACGGATTGGCAGGGCGCCGGAGTTCATTACGGCGCTCTGTAATCTGATCCAGCGCCTGGTGATCGATCATCTGCATATTGTAGGGGATATTTATGACAGAGGACCGGGGCCGCACGTTATTATGGAGACACTCAGGCAGTATCATTCTGTGGACGTGCAGTGGGGAAATCATGATGTGGTGTGGATGGGTGCGGCGAGCGGGCATCTGGCCTGTATTGCAAATGTGATCCGGGTGGCGGCAAGATACGGCAATCTGGACACGCTTGAGGACGGTTATGGGATCAATCTGATCCCGCTTGCGACCTTTGCGATGGAAGTCTATAAAGATACGAACTGTGATATCTTTGCGATCAAATATAATACGGAATATGATACAAAAGATCTGAGTCTGGATATGAAGATGCACAAGGCGATCGCGATCCTGCAGTTTAAGCTGGAAGGTCAGCTGATCATGCGGCGGCCTGAGTTTGACATGGACGACAGGCTGCTTTTGGAGCATATTGATTATGAAAAACAGACGATCATGATCGGCGGGAAAGAATATCATATGAAGGATACGGATTTTCCGACGATCAACAGGGAACGTCCCTATGAACTCACAAAAGAGGAAGAACAGGTGATGGAGCGTCTGCGTCTGGCGTTTATCAAATGTGAGAAGCTGCAGAAGCATGTCAGGTTTTTATTTTCTCAGGGCAGTCTTTATAAAGTTTACAACTCCAATCTGCTCTATCATGGATGCATGCCGGTGGATGAAGAGGGTAATTTCAAGAAGGTGAATGTGTTTGGGGAAGAGTACAGCGGCAAGGCTCTGTATGATGTTCTGGAGCATTATGCCAGAAAAGGTTATTATTCCCACCACAATCTGCAGGAGAAGCTGAAAGGACAGGACATCATCTGGTATATCTGGACCGGGCCGAATTCTCCGGTTTTTGGCAAAGATAAGATGGCTACGTTTGAACGGTATTTCATAGAAGAAAAGGAAACACAGACCGAGATCAAAAATAATTATTACAGACTGTTAGACAGGGAGGATATGATTAATAAGATCCTGACTGAGTTCGGTCTGGACGTGGAAAAATCCCATATTGTGAACGGTCATGTTCCCGTGGAATTAAAAAAAGGGGAATCGCCGATCAAGTGCGGCGGCAAACTGCTGATCATAGACGGCGGTTTTTCAAAGGCCTATCAGGATAAGACAGGCATAGCGGGCTATACCCTTGTGGCAAATTCGCATGGGATGCGTCTTGTGGCACATGAGCCGTTTGAATCCACGGAGTCGGCGATCACCAATGAATCGGATATCTTTTCGGACTCGATCATTCTGGAAACGAGCATGATGCGCCAGAAGATCGCGGATACGGATATCGGCGCGGAACTGCGGGAGATTATCCATCAGCTGGAGGGATTGCTGCAGGCATACAGGGATGGAACCATAGCGGAAAAAATATGACAGAATCGCCATTTGGGCGATTCTGTCTGAATGGTCTTCTTTTATTTCAGGCAGGGCGGGAGAAATCTACCTGCTTCTTGTTGTGTTGGAAGAGATGGAGCTTCTGCCGGTACCTGTCGAAGAACCTTTTGTGCTGGTACTGTTCATGGAAGTACCGTTTGTTGTTGTATTTGTGGTGCTGCCAGTCGTGCTGTTGGTGCCGGCGGCAGTATTATTGTCATCGCCAGTCACATCATCGACTACATCTCCTACACCGTCAGCAACATCGTCAACTGCATTTCCGATCGCGCTGCCGGCATCATCGATCGCGTCACCGACTGCGTTTCCGGCATCATCTAAGACAGAATCGTTTCCGTCTGTATCGTTGGTGCCGCTTGTGACAGAATTGACATTATCGTTCGCATTGTCGGTATTGTCTGTCGTGTTATTTGTGCTGCCGGTTCCGGTCGAACCGTTCGTGCCGCTGCCGTTCCCTGTCGTATTGGTATCGGAAGCAGAGTTTGTCGTACCGGTATCATTTGCAGCGTTGTCATTTTTGTCCCTATTGCCGCAGGCAGTCATCATGGACATTGTTAATACCATGAGAGAAGCTAATAACAATGTTTTTATTTTTTTCATGATCTCACTCCTTTACTAATAATGAAAATAGAATATCATAAAACAGAAATTGTGTACTTTCCTGTTTGTATGTATTATGTCAGGTAGAAAATAAAATATTCGTCAGTTGAGAAAAGGGGCATAGTTATAAAATGGAATTTCGACCTTGTATAGATATTCATAATGGAAAAGTGAAACAGATTGTCGGCAGCAGCCTCAAAGATGAAGGAGACGCAGCGAAAGAAAATTTTGTTGCCGGCCAGGATGCAGCATACTATGCGGAGCTGTATAAGCGTAAAAAAATTAAAAACGGACATATTATTCTGCTCAATTCTTCCGACAGTGAGTACTATGAAGCCACAAAAACACAGGCATTGAAAGCGTTGTCCGCTTATCCGGGCGGGATGCAGGCAGGAGGCGGCATCACGGCGGAAAACGCTGCATTTTATCTGGAAGCGGGGGCGTCCCACGTGATCGTGACTTCGTATGTTTTTAAAAACGGACACATTAATTTTGAAAATCTGCAAAAACTCGTGAAAGAGACCGGAAAAGAAAAATTGGTCCTGGATCTCAGCTGCCGCAGAAAAAAAGAAAGCGGAGATACAGATTACTATATTGTGACCGACAGGTGGCAGAAGTATACGGATGTTGTTTTAAATGAGAAAACAATGGAGGAACTTGCCGGATATTGTGATGAATTTTTGATTCATGCCGTCGATGTGGAAGGAAAAGCAGACGGAATTGAGCGCGGCCTGGTGGAACTTCTGGGCAGATTTGGGAAAATACCGGTCACTTATGCCGGCGGAATTCATACGTTTGCGGACCTGCGTCTGTTAAAAGAGACTGGACAGGGAAGGATCCATGCAACGATTGGGAGCGCACTGGATCTGTTTGGCGGCACAATGAAGTTAGATGAGGTGCTTTCTTATATAGACTGTTGAGGTGATCGTAAAAAAAGACCTGTCCAAAAGACAGGTCTTTTTTCTAATCCGTCATAACAATACTGCTAATTCAAAATAAAATTCATCATTTATATTATGAAAAGGCACATCGTGATACTGATTATTTTGGTAACAGAATTACTGGAAGATGATTCCCTTACTAAGCAGTGAATTCCCGTTATTACAGCTTAGTTACATTTACGGCCTGAGGTCCTTTTTCGCCATTGATTACTTCATACTCAACTGCAGCACCCTCTTCGAGAGATTTGAAGCCTTCCATGTTGAGTCCTGAGTAATGAACGAAAACATCGTTACCCTGCTCATCGGAAATGAAGCCGTAACCTTTTTGGTTGTTAAACCATTTTACTGTACCTTTGTTCATCGTAGATACCTCCAAAAAATTAAAATACTATTGTCTTTACAACATTGATAGGATAGCACAAGTAGTTTCAAAAGTAAAGTAAATTTTTGAATGTTTTTGAAATCTTTTTCAATTTTGTCGATAAAAGAGGAAAAACAACAACTAATCTGTAGAAATATGTGTATTTTTGTCAGGCATCTTCTTCCGACTGTTTTTCGCGCATACGTTCCATGACCAATTCGTAACCATCATTTCCATAATTCAGAGAGCGGTTTACACGGCTGATGGTCGCGGTGGATGCCCCTGTTTTTTCTGCGATCTCCAGGTAAGTCTTCTGCGCTCTCAGCATGGAAGCGACTTCAAATCTCTGAGAAAGGGAAAGAAGCTCGTTAACAGTACATAAATCCTCAAAAAAGGTGTAACATTCTTCTTTGCTTTTCAGGCACAGGACAGCATCGAAAAGATGGTCTGTTGCATTGGTTTTTAACTTCTTATTCATAATTAACTAAACCTCCATGTCAGAGCAGTATGCTGCGATGACAATGCGATGAGAAATTCGCGCAGGCGATTTCTCATCTGCAATCAGGGCATATTTGAGTCAGAGACTCAAATTGCCGGTTGAAAAAACACTGCTTCAGCATGGTTTTTCAACTAAACCTCCATGTCAGAGCAGTTTACTGCGATGACAATGCGATGAGAAATTCGCGCAGGCGATTTCTCATCTGCAATCAAGGCATATTTGAGTCAGAGACTCAAATTGCCGGTTGAAAAAACACTGCTTCAGCATGATTTTTTCAACCAGACCTCCATGTCAGAGCAGTATACTGCGATGACGATGCGATGAGAAATCGCCTGTGGTATTTGTGACTTGCTGCTTTTAGACGGAATACTTTCGTACGCTAACATGTTGCAGTAGATAAAATCACTATAGCACACGAGTAAAAGAATGTAAAGCGGGCACTTTTGGGGTCTGGTACAAAAGGGGAGAAAGAAGAGGAAACTGGTATAAAAGACTTGTCATGTAGTAATAAAAACTATATAATGTATTGTATGTAATATATATAGTAGAAAGTCTTCACAAACGGACAAGAGGTGTGGATTATGACGATTAAGACAGAAGACTTATTAAACAGTATTATGGAGAGTCTGGACAGGATTGCCTACATTAAGGCGGAGGATATTCCTAATATTGATTTGTATATGGATCAGGTGACGACCCTGATGGAATCACGGCTAAAGAGTACGAGCAGGAATCCGGGGGAGGATAAGATTCTGACGAAAACGATGATTAATAATTATGCGAAGAATAATCTGCTGCCCCCGCCTGTGAAAAAGAAATATTCAAAGGACCATGTGCTTTTGCTGATTTTTATCTATTATTATAAAGGAATTTTGTCGATTAATGACATTCAGCAGCTTTTAAGACCGGTCACGGAGCAGTTTTTTGGAACGAAAGCGGAATTTGACCTGGAAGCAGTCTATGAGACGGTGTTTGGATTAGAACAGGAGCGGACGCAGGAACTGAAAAAAGACGTGATAGAGAAGTTTCATATATCGAAAGAGACTTTTCAGGATGCGCCGGAGGAGAGCCGGGAATTTTTACAGATGTTTTCATTTATCTGTATGCTTAGTTTTGATGTCTACGTCAAGAAACTGCTGATTGAAAAAATGATAGACGGCCTGCATAAAAAGGATGACAGGAGGCCTTCGGGGAAAGAATAGAAAAAGTGTCTTAAATTTAAAACCTTACGTATTCCGATATAACAGAAAAGGGGGAATACGGTAAGGTTTTATTTTTTTGCTTTTTATTTTGCTGCTTCGGAGGCGAAGTCTGTATTAACCAGATCTTCGTAGGGAACTCTTTTTTCCAGTTCACCGGCTTCTTCCAGAATGTTCTGCAAGAGTGTAAAACTGGAGTCCTCAAAAATCAGATCGGCTTTCCAGGTGTCCTGTGCAGCGTAGCGTTCTACGATTGTTGTGATGGTTTCCAGATCGGTTTCTTCAAACTGCGGCTGTATCACAGCAGCAATTTCTTTTGCGGAGTGTGTCTGCACATAATCCATGCCTTTCTGCAGTGCATTGGTGAAGGCCTGAATGACTTTGGGATTGGATTCCAGATAGCTTTTTTTGGCAGAAAAGGCAGTATAGGGAACGTAGCCGGAATCTTCCCCGAGGGAGGCGACAACGAAGCCGTCCCCTTTGCTCTCTAAGGAGGTGGCGTGGGGTTCGAATTCTACTGTGAAAGTTTTTTACTACTCCAATTTCGTCAGAAAATTAAAACCGCATATCTGATGGGTTTCTTTGTCAATCTGTATGTCCCTGATCGTGCTCTTCCAGAAGGCCTGTTTATGGCTTTTATCCAGTTTCAGGTATAAATCCTGCCAGTTGCCGCTAAAGGCCCGTATAACGTCCCTGTAGCTCTCCAGAGAGGCACATTTGGAAGCCGCGTCGGTCTCGGAAAGTTTCTTCTCAAGAATCTCATATTGTTCATCATAATAATTTTCTGTGATACGTCCCTTCTGAAAAAGTATGTTAAGGCGGTCCATTTCTGTCCGGAGCGCTTCGGCATCATTGCTATTGTGTGAGCGCTGCTTTTGATTAAAATCTATTTCTGCAAGTTCCTGATCCAGCCGGGCGGATACATGAGCCAGCATGTATTCCTCAATCTTATGTTCTGTGAAATGGGCACAGCTGTGGCGGCCGAATTTATTCCCACAGCGGTATTTTATGTAGATGCTCTCCCCGCCGTTTTTTAGTTTTTGCTTTTTGCGATAACCGGTATAATTGTTTCCGCACCATGGACATTTGATCAGACTGCTGAATATGTAAGCCTCATAGTTGCCGGCAGTATAGGTCTTTGTGACCGCAATCTGCCGGATCTTCCGGTACTGATCCAGAGTGATATAGGGCTCACAGTAATCCAGATTGTCCTTATCCTTTCCCGCATAGGTTTCATTTTTAAAGAGACGGTCCACCTTGTTGTGACTGGGTGCTTCAGCGCCGTATTTTGCTTTCAGATAATGAAATGTAGAACGGATGGAGTAGCAGGAAAAATAATGATCATAAGCGTCGTCAATAATATGAGAGACAGTCTCATCTTTGACCAGACGGTTATTTACGACTTTATAGCCGTAGCAGGCGCATTTTCCGCTCGTGACTTCACCGATCGAGCGTTTGTAATCTAATACTGCTTTGATACGTTCAGAGGTACGATCGCATTCGGCCTGATTGACAGAGAGCATGATGTTGATGACCATCTGGCCGTTGGCAGTGGAAGAATCGTAGTTCTCAAAGATAGTCTTCCAGTGGCAGTGGTGTGCCTGCAGGATTTCTTCGGTGATATTATAGTCTTTGATATTGCGGAACCACCGGTCAAGCTTGGTAACGAGGATCATGTCGATTTTGTCCTGTTTAACATCTTCCAGAAGCTGCAGCAGGCCGCGGCGGTGATTCATAGGCTTGCGGGCGGAGATGCCTTCATCCGCATAGCATCCGACGACGGTATAATGATTGTTTTCAGCAAATTCGGTTAATGCCTTTTTCTGCGCCGGCAGGGACAGGCCGTTGAGGTGCTGTTCTTCTGTGCTTTCGGACGCGGACATAAATAGCACATCTTTTGATTTTATTTATATCCATATAATCACCTTCCTTTCTTTATTCCTGATCTTAGGCTTTTTACACAGTTAAATCCAATTCTTTTAGCAAATCTTCCTGTGATATGAATTCATGGCAGTCCGGATTCCGGTCTATGTCATCAAGCATTTTTAAGTCCCACTCATCCGGCGATACTTCTTCAATATCGTCCCATGAACGTGAAGACAGGTTTTCTACTACAAAATCCCATACTTTTTTTGCATCAGAGTCATCCATAACAGTAACAGCCCCGAATATTCTTTCTTTTATTGCGTTCATGTAGGTCCTCCTATTTATAAATCTGGCCGCGGTTATCAATTTCCTCAATGTATAGGATATTCCCTGCAAGGTCAAATATGATACGGAAGTTCCCCACCCGAAGCCTGTAGCCCGCCCGGCCTTGCATTTTTTTTACATCCCCATTGGGCAGTTTATTGATCGCGTCTATAATTCTTTTTTGAGTTATTCTATCCTGTTTCTTTAGAAACTTTACAGATTGCTTAGAATAATTAATTTTCATGTGAAATTCCTTTTTAAATTTTTTCGGTAAAAGCTCCCGGAGAGGCTGTTCGGCTGTAGTGTGCCCAGATACGGTTCGAAGTAGATAACATAATGATCAACAGTTATGTTCATTTTATCTATGAGCGGTGGCTGCGCCTGAAGATGGTACAATATAATTGTTTGTACGTAGCATCCTTCGGGGCTGGTGTTCGTTAAAAGCCGTTCCTGTTGGCGCAGGTGCGGTTTTTCTTATGCATTGTCGTAATAGTCTGTCAGAACTTATCTAACGCAAGAAGTTCAGCAATATTAATTTGCAGATCTTCGTAAATGCAGGAACAAATGATATCATCAAAATCGTATTGGTCTGATTTTTCTTCGTTTTCCAGATCGAATACGGTAACAGTCTTTTTCAGGGGATTTACGATCCAGTATTCACGTACACCCGCAGACCGATATTTAAAAAGCTTGACACCATAGTCTATCTGGCTCGTACTTGGAGAAACGATTTCAATTATCCAGTCCGGAGATCCATCACATCCTCTGTCATTCAGCTTTTTCCTGTCACAGATCACGGAAATATCTGGCTCAACATAGTTCGTGTCATCCCCGTTCAGAAAAACAGCGAAGGGGGCAGGGTATACTTCACAATCACCATGTTTCGCATCAATGTAATTCGTAATTGTCTGTGAAAGGCGGTTGACCAGTTTTTGATGAATCCGGCTTGGCGGCACCATGTCGTAGATCCGGCCGTCAATCAGTTCCGCTCTTTGGCCGTCTGGCAGGGCATATATGTCTTTGATGGTGTAAATACTCTCTTGATGTAGTGCCATGGGTGAGTCTCCTTTCAATTCCGTATTCCAAAGCAGTGCCAGTGCAATTATAAAATATCCTGTCTATTCTTAGCGGATCATGTTATAATACCCGTTTTGTCATACCCAATCCGGCAACGGAAAGGGGGGGCATAGTGTGACAGACTTTGTTATATCCGTTTTGGTTGCTGTCGTGGGTGGTGTGATCTGCCATTACATCATCAAGTGGTTAGACGGTAACGACAATGACAACCAGCAAAAAAAGAAAACCCCGGAGTAGCCGCTCCGGGGTTTGTGCTTGGTGCATACGTGTGACAGATGCACTGCCATATCCATTTGCCTATGGGCATTATAGCATATGCGGATTGGCTTTGCACTATTCTCCGGAGGGTTTAAAAAATATATTTTGGAAAAGGATAGTTTTTATTCAAGTACATATTCAGATATTATCTTACCTAATTCGATGATATTACAGTTTCCTTTAAACTCAAATTTGGCGACAAATCCGTTTGTGAAGAATAATTCCATCTCACAGTCAGCCACCAGTTCAGCGAAACCGGGAGTCTGTACACTAAAATATTGAATCTTGGAATAAGGAAGGGTAGAGAAATCTTTTCTCTTTCCGGTAATACCTTGCACATCAATAGTGATAATACGCTTGTTTGTGAAGATTACCTGATCACGGACTGTTTTGTATGCGCCGATAATATTTTCCCCATTTACAAATAGATTTTTTACGGTCTCCTGTATCTGATCCTCACGGATAGGACTAAGATTAAATACCGCATTGTTTGAAAAATTAACCATATACATATCCTCTTTTCTTTAGATTTTTATACTAATTCAAGCACGCCCAGATACGGCTCGAAATAGATAACATAATTATCAACAGTTACGCTTATCCCATATTTACTCTTGTAGTAAGATAGGGCATCAATTTATTTTATTGTATCAAGCTTAGGATTGGCGGTTCCTAATTCGTACTTACGAATTTGAGATTCATACATACCACACTTTTCGCCAAGTTGTTTTTGCGTCATTTTTTTCTTTGCAAAGTTTTCTAATATTATCCGCGATTGTCATAATTATCACCTCGATTTTACTATAACATATGTTTATTGATTTGAATAAATATATTTTTATCTTTTTTTGCAATAACAGATAAAATTATAGTTGGCAGATAAAAAAAATACAGATTATAATGGCACAGGCGTGTATGGGTCCAGTAGATGTAGCTGAAAAGGCAAAAATGCCATTATCAACAGTAAAAAATGTTATTGGAGGAAACCTGAGTGTTAAACCAGTAACAATAGGAAAAGTAGCAAAAGCACTTCGAGTAGACGTAACACAAATATAAGCAGTTGAGTTCGTAAAGGAATTGGAATATGGAAAATAGAAAGAAGCAGGTAATTATCTGCATATGGAATGAAGGAGGTGAGAGAGAGGCTGAAAAAAATTTACCAATTGTACTGGTACGTGAACCCTACAGCACGCGTTACGTAGTAGTCAGGGTCGTATTTAGATTTTTGGGAAATATGTTCCCACATTTCATCAAAATAATCTTCATCAGGAAAATCTTCATCTTTTGAAATGGCGTCGGCTAAATCACCAATAGGAAGGTCAACCCCTTTAAAAAGTGCAATCCATGTTTTAAATGTCCAGGGAATCTGTTCATTCATAGGTACTCTGTCTCCGTGCTTCTTTACTCGGCTGGTGCAAGCAGCCTGTAAAAAGATTGTATCACGGAAAGCGGGTGGTACGCATATGAAATTAGAATACCTGTATTCGGAAACGAGTAATCATGCAGGAGGGTCTGCAGACAGATTATGGCATGGGACGATGAAAAAGACAATAAATACAGGAAAGCTGTACAAACAGTCAATCATACTATTTTACTGAGAGGGTGGTGCGAAAATGCCGAAATTTGATATGGAAGTAACAGATGAACGTTTTGAGTACATAAAGAATCTGCTGGTAAGGCTGTACGCGGATCAGATCGGAATGGAGGTCAATAGCATCAGAGTCAGGCCGGCAGATCAAAAAACAAAGGAACCGGTGTAAACCGGATACCGGCGGACAAGCAGGGAAAGTGCTTATGAAATATAGAAAAGTATATCGCAAAGACAGACTGCTAGAGGTGCTTAAAGCGAGGGTAGATAAGTATTTTCAGGCAAAACCTGAGAAAGGATGAAGGAAATGAAGAAGACTTGTAAAGGAGGTTATGCAGTTGAAACAGGGGCGCAGGGGAAAACAGATAGATTTGCGCATTAAAAAATGGAAGCAATGGGGCTCGAACCCATGGCCTCCCGCTAGTCAGGCGAGCGCTCATCCCAGCTGAGCTATGCTTCCATTGATGCCATTATAGCACATAGAATAAAAAATGCAAAAGAGAATTGTAAAATAGTAGAAGAGCGAAGAAGAGGGGGGATTGTTTTGACAAAAGAATTATTGGAAGATTTTATCGAGTCTATTCCCGACAGCATCACAAGGAGGATTTTCCGGATTTGCAAGTTTCACCCAAATCACCAAATCCGGCATTATAATAATAATTAGGGAACCCAGAAAGGGAGTTCCGCAGACAGACAACCATTTGCAGGGGAGAACGTTTAGCGATAGAAGAGCCGTTCGAGGTGGATGGAAAAAAGCTATGTATCCGGGGGCCTTTGTGATCCGTCTGAAGTCTGCAACTGCTGCTGCTGTCTTTTACAGCGTGCCCGCTGGGATCCGGCTGAGGAAGAGTACTATACAAAGTGGGATGGTTATAAAAATTAATTTGTAAGGGTGAAAGCAAAGACGTATAATGAATTTAAACAGAAAACCATATCCCGGTTGATGAAAACACAGTTTCCGGATGAAGTATGCAAAATCAAAGGGGTTACGCCAAAGATTGAGGAGGAACTGGAAAAAGTACTGCTAAAACTGAAATCAGAATATGATATTCGATTGCATTCCATTCTTGTCGAAAAAGCAGGGGATCATGATATTTTTGTTGTGGGATATCATGATTGAGTGATAGATATGGCAGTAAATAGGGATGCGGATTTTGAAAATTAATTCAAAAGATGTGTTTTGATTTGAAAAAAGATATTTTGCCGGAAAATCACTGGAAGACTACATGGCTCATGAAATGGCACATGTTATGATTTACCAGGATTGCAAAAATGATAAGGAATACTTTGCGAAATATCGGCAAGTTGAAGAATTGTATGATTCTTTGAAAGGAATCTCCGGATATGCAGATAAGATAAAATCAGGCAATGATGCTTTAGCTGAGGCATTTGTCAGGGTACGGAATGGGGAAGAAGTTTCACCGGTCATAAAAAGACTGGTAGAGTCCTATTATGGGAAATGGAGGAAAAAACAGTGAGATTAGCGCTTTGCTGGACATGCAGACATTATCATAATGATGCAGATGGAAAAGAGTTCTGCGATGCTTTTCCCGAAGGCCTTTCCTCTAACAGGATAAAATGGAGCGGCGGAAACGAGGAATGCGCAGACGGGATCAAATATGAAAATAAAAATGGAGGGTATGAAGAATTTGTACCAGAACCGGACAGCATTCTTGCGAAAATGCACAGGATAGGATGATAAGAGAAAAATTTCAGATGGTATTGCGGATTATAACATCAGAAGGCAAAAAGTGAATTTTATTCAAGATTTGAGAGGAACGCTTAATAACAGGCGTTCTTTTTATATGCCCGAAACCGGATCCTGGGCGTTAAAATTGCAGCGGAATATCTCTTGCGTACAGAGATAAAACAGGCGATGCATTGCAACGTTTTCATGACAGAGGACTGGTGAAATGAAAAAGTATCTTGTAAAGGAAAACTGCATATGCTATAATGCCAGTAGGCAAAAAGATGTAGGTAGTCCATGATGGACGACAAACGAAAACCCCGGAGTAGCCGCTCCGGGGTTTTCTATTCCTGATTTTGGCAATGGGAAGGCTTAATCCCATAGGCTAGTTACCGGCTATTCATCGTCGTCTAACCATTTGATGATGTAGTGGCAAACCACATCAACCGCAACGGCGATTAAAAAAGATGTAAGTACTTCCATGATGAACACCCCCTTTCTGTTGCCAGTATAGGGGCGGTAACAAGAGAAGTATACCATAATCTGTCGAAATGAGGAACAAAAAATAATATGACTGAATAGGACGCTTAGAAATAAGCGTTTTTTTAATACAAAATTTAAAAGGAAAGGGAGGACCAAAATGGATGCAGATTATATCCCGCGAAAAGAACGCGAAGAGTTTACTGATCGAATGCTGGGGGAAAATAAAGTGCTCGAAGATGAAAACGATCGACAGAACCACCGCATTCCCTTTAAGGTTGTGAGCGTCCATCCACTTTTTTTAAAGAAAAACTATTATTGATAATTTTGAGATGTGCTTCATCAGCTATGTAATCGTGCGGCTCAAAGCTGTGATAATTTCTCTTTGCTGCTTCTCCGGTCTTTTGATCTATTGTTCTCCATGTAATCACTTCCTATACCCTCCGTTCCTTTGATAAACTAAATATACACTATTTTTTATATGGTTTTTATATGGTGCCTGTTATATAAAGAATAGTGTATAATGTATAGAAAATAATATAAAATATAAAAAAGTGTAAAACAGTATTATCAGACGAGGCAAGTAAATCTGAAATACGGAAGAGAGGTAATCATGGAACATATGGGAATGACAGATAATCAGTATAAGGATTTTGTAGAGGGTATCAAAGAGGATTTAGAAGAACTGAACGAGTACAAGGAATCTGGCGACAACGTGAGATATGAAAAGAAGTACAAAAGGCTTATGGATAGGCTGGAAAAAGCCTTAAAAAGATAACAAAGAGAGCGGGCTTGCCACTGCTCTTTTTTATCTCTTGCAACAGGGGCTGGCAGTGATGCCGTTTTAATACTAAATACCCGGCTGTCTCTTTTGCGAATCATATCTATAATTATTGGAGTAGTAAAAAGTCTATTCTACTGTGAAATCCCCCTGTCCGCCAGAAAACGCTGCGGCCGTGGAGCCAAAGTCAATGCTTTGATCAATGGATAAATCGGCAACGGGATCGATGTTATTTTTTTTCAGGATATATTCAAAAACCATTTCCGGCATACCGCCAGTCTGCCCTAGCATGATGAACATTTTTTCCACACTCGTCAATTTCTCTCTGGAAGCCACGATTCTGTATGGATAATGGTAGATTCCTGTCTTTTCCACCAGCCCTAGGTCAAGCAAATGCTCCATGTAGGTGGTAAACTTCTTCTTGTGCATAGGATAACCCATATCTTTCAGGCCTTCCGCTAGGAATTTCACAGATGTAAAACCTGTCTCGTCCTTTTTCAGAAGCCGGATTGCCTCTATCATCATGGTCAGCTTCAGATTCTCCTTGTCGGCTTTGAAATCGTAGGCCGCCAGATTGCCGAGACCGTGTTTCAAATAGATGTCAACATTTCCGTCTTTGTCTACAATGATTTTTTCAACGAGAACCTCAATGTCCGTCCGGGTCAGACTTTTTTGCTCCAGCACTTCATTTAAAATATCCAGTGCGGTTTGCAAATTAGGTTTGATTGCTGCAGTGGGGATATGAGGCTCCTTCGTCAAATTTTGCAGCGTTTTTTCAATGGCAGAAATACGTTCCATTTTTTCGGTCTGTAAAGAAGCATATGTTTCATTGATAATTTCCGCCATCCCCGGATTTGTCGTGAGTTCCTTTACCTTTTGGGTAATCAGTGTTTTCAGCTCTTTCTTGATTTTTTCCAGCTCGTTCTCCAGTCTCTGCAGGCTGTCGTCTGCGGAGTAAGTAGGAGCCTTTAAATTTGACAGGTCGAAATTCTGTATGATGTCTGCCAGAGAGTCACGGCAAAGGGTGA
>CANPUE010000021.1 GCA_947577185.1 uncultured Lachnospiraceae bacterium
TGCTGTACCAGTCTATGTTCTATGCTGCATACTTGCTTTCCTACAAGGACAAAATACCATTGCATAAACACAGTTTGTGCAAGACTCACTACTGATGGTTGGTTAGACCTTACCAGGCAGGCTTTCCACCTGCTAAACTATTCGCCCTTGTCTGGGCGCACAGTCCCGATTTGTCGCTGAGTTAATCAACTCTGCGTTTTCACTTCAAACCGTTTAGTAACTGTTATCTGTAAATTCTTTGCGTCAATCAAACTTTCCTGTCTGCATTTCGGACAGTAGAGAGGGAAGTTTTAAGTTCTGTGTCTACCCTTATCTGTAATCTTGTTTTATTTCCGCAGACAGGACAGCGTATCCATTTATTCTCCATGGCTTTTCCTCATTTTACCAACATTATAATTCATAATTTTTCTTCCGAAATGAACATACATAAAGTCTTTCATTAAACCTCCTATTTGTTTGGCTTAATGAT
This sequence comes from uncultured Lachnospiraceae bacterium, assembly GCA_947577185.1. Lineage (GTDB taxonomy): Bacteria > Bacillota > Clostridia > Lachnospirales > Lachnospiraceae > UBA3282. Next base: position 470 of record CANPUE010000021.1, read on the forward strand.
ATCAGTTTACTTCTTCTGTAACTTTCAAAAAAACGCTATTCTTCACAGAAATACTCGCAGGCATTCCCATCATCTTTTTTGTAACCGTTGCAAAATGTGATGGTGAATCAAAACCAGACAGCATTGCCGCTTCCGTAATATTTTTACCATTCAATAATGCTAAAAAGGCTGTTTGCATTTGATGAAACTGAATATAGCTTTTTAAGGGCATCCCCATCTGCTCCTTAAATAAGTGCGACAGCCGGCTAGATGACAATGCCGCTTTATCAGCAAAATAAGCAATTGAAGGGGTATTGCAATTATACTGTTCTATTTCGTATAGCAAATCCTTAATTCTATCATCATATATTTTAGATTGCTCTTTTAACCTTAAAAATTTGTATAGTTGTATCATAAACTCTCTATACTCTCTCAGTCCATCGCTATCAATAAGGCAAAATAATAAATTTTGGATGTATTCAATATCTTGATTATCAAACATACAATACTTCGTTCCACCCATTCGTTCCTCCAATTGAATGGCTAAACTTGAAGTCGGTTCAATTATCATAGTAAAATACATTTTGTTGCCTGTTGAAAAACTATGTAATATGTCGCGGTTTATAACAATACATCTACATGAAATTTTATTATCTTCTACACCTATTTCCAAATTTTTTTCTATGCTTAAAAATAACTGCATTGCACAATGCCTATGTGGGACAGATTCAATTTGGTCTGTTATGATTGAGATTTTATCTCTGTCCCAATATATTTTATTCATAAATGTTACCTCCCTCTATGCCCGGCTTTTTCTTTTCTTGTCGTATAGCATATTGTCACTCTTTTTCAGCTTCTTTTTGCTCTCTGCTTTGAGCTTTCCTTTCTATTTTGCCTTGTTCATGCTGAAGCTTTAACGATTGTTGTGCTTTCGTACCAATACCTCTATTTTCTAACTGGCTATTGATTTCCCGTTGCATATGCTTAGGGTTTATTTTTCTTTTTTCAATTTTATCCGTCTTAATAGGTGGACTAAATCCTGTTAAAAGCACTCTAAGCAAAAGCCTGCAATATAAAGCAGTGATTCATATTATACTATATACCCTTTTCCGTTTCCATTTTTTCAGTGCCTACATAGTACTTTTCCACGATTATTTTTGTGGGCAGGTGCTGTCGAATGCTCTTTGTTGTGTGTTGCTGTCTTTGCCCATAAAATTCTGCTCCTTTACATAAAAATGGAGCGCATAGACTTGTGTTCTATACGCTCTGACGCTGTGTTACTATTTTGTTGTGATTGCGGTAATTGATGTTTAGGCAAAACGGGAATCGCTATTTTTTTTAGCAATCTTTATGGAATATACAATGGTACTGATTAAAGCGCACAATATGAGAATATGCAATATAGTATGATATACATCGGGTATATATTTACCATCTATTTGTAACCACTGTATTGTACCTGAAAAATACTCAATTTTTCTTTCTAATGTACCCATAAATCCATCATCAAAAATAGTGTACCATTCGTGGCAGATAAACTGTATCACAAACCACATCGAAAGCCATACAATTGCAAACCATTTACCAATTTGTTCTTTAACAATGAATAATATCACAACGATTAAATAAATTAAAAAAAGGATACCATCATCTTTATATGACCTCGAAACTAAACATTTATTTCCAAAACACAATCCTGTCATATCTAAAAAAAACCATAGCAACAATATCAGCTGTGCTATAATACAATATATTTTTTTCACACTGATACCTCCAAATCCGCTTTGTACTTCTAACAAAATGCCGCAATCACACTCATATTTCTATCGAATTTTCATTCAATTCTTCCTCCGAGTTACATTTTCTTACTTTCTCGCTCATTATCTCGTCAATTATTTCCTTATAATCTTTTAAAAAATTTTCCTCTATATTGTCCTCCAATATAGGGGTAAAAATTTGGATAAGAAAAAAAGTAAGCGGAATTACTGCAAAAACAACTACGATAGTTTCCGAAACAGTATTACTTAACCTGGAATTTAATGAATAAAATGCATCAACTGTTTTGGTAACAAGAAACGATACAATGGCAGATAACAATATTACAATAAATTCTCTATACGGTTTTTTATTCCTTATTCTTTGATTAAGATATCTGCTAAACTCTATCAGTTCATCCTTATTACAATTTTCATACTTCCTATATACGTATTGTTTCCACTGTAAATATGACACAAATTTCAGTTCATCGTTCAATTTTTTCAATGCTCTTTTTTTCATTCTATTACAACACAAATAGCAATAAATATCCTTTTCTAACTGAAAATCAAAATTATGCCATCTTATCCCTATATTCTCTAATGTTCTTTTAGGTTTTCTTTTGTTTATCATATCATTACACTATCCCATCTATTGAATAGTGCAATTATATCATCCCACCCGCCAACATTAAATCCCCAAGGCAAAATTGACATAAAATCAAGCAAATTATGTAAATCTCCAGTTGATGATGAAAATTGGTACGTATTCTTAACATCGAAAATCCTGATCATATCGATCAAAGAATGTAAAGTTGAGAGCATATAATATAACCGGAGTAATGACCGATTCTCAAACAGTAGCCTCCTCTGTATTATGCCATTTTGCCCGCCTATGCTCCTTCGAATGAATTAAGAAAATGTCTCATAATTATATAATCTCAATCGTCCCTATCGAAACGCATTCGTCAGAAGAATGAAATGCCCATTCTTTATATTCTCTGTTTTCTAATACAATATCCTTCATAGCATATGATTTCCCGAGTTTCAGAAATATATACTCTACTGTCCATTAAGTCATATTTTTCACAAAGCAAATTAACCTGATCCTCATCAAATATTGTTTCAAATAAATTTACGTCTCTTAAATTTGCTCCGCTTAAATATACTCCGCTTAGATATGCTCTGCTTAAATCTGCTCTGCTTAAATCTGCTCCGCTTAAATTTGCTCCGCTTAAATATACTCCGCTTAAATATACTCCCCTTAAATCTGCTCCGCTTAAATTTGCTCCGCTTAAATTTGCTCCCATTAAATATGCTCCGCTTAAATTTGCTCCCATTAAATATGCTCCTCTTAAATTCAAACCAATGCCCTTATTACATTGCAAGTAGATAATAATCCTATCATCAACTTTTCCCAAAGACGCATTCCATAAACCTACAACATCAAGCATATTCTCAAATATATTTCTTTCCCGTTCCATGACATTTTTACACGGCACTCCGATATGATATGTCATTCCATCCCGCAGCATTATGTTAAAAACTTCTTTCGTAATTTCCGATAAATCATATCCCCCCATATGATTGAATTTATATTTTATAAACCCGAGCATCTGCGCAGATAATCGTCCGTCTTTTAACAATACTCCTAACTTCCCCGCGATCTCCTCTTTAGATTTCAAATTACATAAAGATTCATAAAAATATACTGTAGCAAAGTACTCATATATGGAGCGATGCACAAACTGTAGTTCATCTGTTCCTTTTCCTTCACAATACTTAAATTGGAAAAAATTTCCAATTAAAATATCTCTTTGTATGTCTTCTCCTTTTTTTCCTGATTCTCTCATCTCATTGTCACAGATTTCTTCAAATTTTTCCTGTGAAATAGTTGCTTCATCTGCATTATTCTCAAACATCCAGAAAGCCATCTGTTGGGAAATCCGATGAATGTGTTTTTTGATTTCAGGTTCATTGATCCTGTGTTCTGCATCATAGCACCTGTCATATATGCCGCCTCTTTTTAATGAAAAAATCTGCTCATATATATCCACAGCAGAACTGCTTCTTTCAATATCAACATTTAATGCTAATGCCATATACAAAATGAGAGGAATTCCCATGATATCTTTCTTTTCTATAAGTTTTCTTATTTTGTCTTTCGAATTTTCAATGACGCTTGCCGGATCTTTCCTTATCATTACTTCGTCATAATTTTTACAAAAACTTCTGATCTGCTCCTCATCCCACGCCTGCAATGTAATATAATCGTTGTCTACTAAGCTTGATTGATCTACATAATTTTCTCTACAGGTTATAATCAATGAAAATCTTTTCAGATAGTTCTTTTTTTCTAATTCCTGATTCAGCTTATGTAAAACTCTTTCCCTATCACCTTTCACATATATCTCATCAAACCCGTCAAGAATTAATGTCTTTCCTTCTGCCTCATTATATTCTAAACCAACAATCGCAAAGATCTCATCCAATATAGTATTACTCTGCCAATTCACACCACCCAAATCCGAAGCAAACTGATATACCAAAATATTCTCATTCTTTGCTGCCAGATTAGCCATAATCCATGTAATCAGTGTACTTTTCCCGATGCCTGGTTGTCCTAAAATTAAGAGCATTTTCTTATCACAGTTATCTGATATATATTCTTTTAATAATTCTTTTAAATCAGCTGACGATTTCTTACCCGTTTTCCATTTATAATGCGGCAAATGCTTTTCCAAATATATCTCTCGTAATTTAATATTTACGCCTGCATCTTTATCCCTTTTATTAAAGTTATTTAAAAATACATTTTTATCCCATCTCCGGGCATATTCGTCCGCCCTGTTCATAACAGGTATGTTTCTACCGTTTTCTCTCTGATTCATTTTCCTATCGTCCAAGGCTGTTCTGATATACTCCATGATGTCATTTAAATCATTCAGCTTTGCAAGTATTTCCCTGTCATTTTGTCCGCTTCTCGCAAATTCTCCGTGAACATACTCCCTCTCCTGATTTTTCCAGAGAATATCAATTTCTTTATATAAATCACTGTTATCATCCTTACAGATTTCACAACATAATGTCACCAAAAACTCTTTACATACATCATCACCCACACCAGAAAGCAGCATTTTCAAACCGGTTCTCACAGACTCTGTGTTATCCCTTCCATCGATAAATCCTTTTAAAATGCGCTCTGCCGCGTCATACAGTTCATCCTGATTCTTATAGCGATTGTGAGTAAACCGGTTCAGAGCATCAACTGTTATCTGATATAGTCTTGTCTGCAGATTCTGATCATAAGATTTTCTGTTTTGATCTGCCGATTTAATTGCGCTCATGAAAATATCCGTGCCATCACTAACTGCTTTTGACACCAGATCACCAAAAACTTTTGATACTACACCCAAGATAAAATTCATTTTTATCATGTGTACTACTCCTTCATCAGCAACCGTAACCAGACAGGAAAATGATTATCCTCTGCCAGGTTGAAAAATAAATTTTTCAACCGCGAATTTGTGTCTGTGCAAATTACTCATCGCACTTTCATCGCAGTAGACTGCCCTGACATGGACGATTCACCTGTCAAACCCGTAAATCATTTTGCAATGTAGGGAGATCATTTTTCACAATTGCAGTTTCCGTTTACCCAGAATTCTTCCATAGCTGCATTAAATTGATTCGGTGTATCCATATTCACGCAATGCCCTGCTCCCTCAAAAATAATCACACTGCATTCCGGCTCATTTTTCTTCCACATTTCTACGGCTGACAGTTCCATCGGAATATCGTGTTTTCCGCAGCCAATCAGTAACGGGTAGTTCCTCGGCTTTGTCTTCCGAACATTTATCATGCTATTCAAAGACGCCAAATACTGAAACGACTTTTTAGGAAATTCAAGATTCATCCTGTAAAAGTCTTCTTGAGCCTGCAAAGTATAAGCAGATATTTTTTTATTCGACTCTGCAAACCATTTGACCGAAAATATCGCTTTCAACATCATAAGCATCTGCGATGCACCATTTTCTTTCTGCATTGCGGCATCAAAATTGTTGATATCATAACCGCCGAAACAGGCAAGTGACTGTACGGCTTCAGGATACCGGCCCGCAAAGTCCTGCGCCAGTACTGCCCCCAATGAAATCCCGACAATATGTATCGTTTTAATTTTTTCTTTTTTCAGGATTTCACTGATCCACGCCGACATTTTATCGATACTGTCACCTTTTCGTGCTTTCGTCGATTTGCCGTGACCAATAATATCGAGCGTAAGGATATTGTATTTATCCTGAAAATAGTCAATTTGTGTCTGAAACATATTGTGATTTACAAAAGCAGCGTGTATTAAAAGAATCCACTCCGCATTTTCCTTCCTGCTGGTATAATACACAATAGGCGATCCCTCTAAATGATATTGTTTCATATTTCACCGTCCCTCATCTTTCTTAACAGACTTTCAAAGCAGTTGATATTGAATTTCATTAACTCCTGGTCGATTCTTTCCCATAGCTGACAGGTAAGCCAAGCGAAAGGCATGATTATTATATTGTTCTATTGCACATAAGTAACAGCGCGAAAATAATATTATCCATCGTTCACAACAATATATTACTATTCATAATATTATTATGCGTATGGCAGATTTAAAAGTCAAGCAGCCGGATCAATTTAGGAAACGCAATAGCACAAACCAACACAGCCGCAAGATCCAGTACATATCCCGGTCGAAATTTATGAGGTAACATGATTTTGACATCACATTTCGCACGATGGCAAAGGGATTTGGCAGAAAAAAGGCATGTGGTTCCGTATCATTCTTTCATAAGGAGGCCGGATCTATGGAAATTGGTGATAAATTGAAAAATGCAAGAATGAATGCAGGCATGACACAAGAACAGATTGCAGAGAACATAAATGTTTCGCGTCAGACGGATTCCAGGCAAAATAAATCAAAACGGGATGCCATGAAGACTCTCCATGTGCATCCTCAATTCGTCCCACCCGGCTACTGTGAGAATATTTTTATCCTCTGTACAGGGGAGATCAACCGCCCCTGTATACCATACCGGAAACATCCCCGCATTTTGGGCGCCTTTTATATCGCATTCGTAATGATCTCCAATATACCAGACCTGATCCGGCTGTAATCCGGCTTTTTCCAAAGCCAGTTCAAAGATTCTTTTATTCGGTTTGCGGAATATATAATTACTTGAAGTGATTACAAACTCAAACGTATTTTCCGGAAGCAGCCTGTGGATGCGTTCTGCAACTACGGACGGTGCAAAAGTAATATTGCTGATTACGCCTGTGCGGATCTCTTTGTTTTTGAGAAAGTCCAAAAAATCTTCTATCCCCTCTGTGGGCGCTCCCGGAGCTGCGGCATCCCAGAATACTGTATCTATCTCACAATTACTCAGTGCAATCTCTATCCCCTGCGATTCATAAAGATAAGGCGTAAACATTGTACTGGGTATCTCTATCTGGAATAAATGCCTGTTCTTAGGATCAAATCTTCCGAACTCTCCATTGATTTCATCTGCTTTGGCCTGCACCTGCTCAGCCGTCAAATGATATTTATTTTTTACAGCATATTGTAAAACAGCCTTTGTTCCTTTTATTCCATCAAATCTCTGTTCTGTAATAAGTGTCTGACCATAATCAAACATAATCATTTGGGGCAGTCTCATATCAATTTCCTCCAAAAAACGAAACGAGGCGATCATTCATGCAATTCCAGCGGAAGACCGTCGGGGTCAAAGAAAAATGTCATTTTTTTATTTGTATATTCATCAGTTCGGATTGGTTCACATGTAATACCACGTTTTTCTAATTCTGCGGCAGCCGTCTCAATATCTTCCACATGAAATGCCAGATGGCGCAGGCCGCAGGCCTCCGGCCGGTTGACACGTTTCGGCGGATCCGGTTCAGCAAAAATTTCCAGTTCGACCGCCTCTGTTCCTTCTCCGATTCTCAGATCCAGTTTCCAGTCCTTTCTCTGTTCCCGATAGTTTTCCCGGATCACCTCGAATCCAAGTTTATCAATATAGAAGTCTTTTGCGGCCTGAATGTCAGATACAATGATGGCAACATGATGGATCGCGCGCAACTTCATTTTACTCTTCCTCCTCTTCTCTCAGGGAGCGCTGTGCACAATGGCATTTTGCTTCAGTCACTCCACATCATTTTCAGGCTGCAGTTTAAACTTTCCGACTTCCGATTCCAGCTGTCCGGCGATTTCTTCGTTATTTTCAGCTTCTGTGTTGATATTTTCCATGCTGTGTGTCATATCGGAAGACATTTCCGCGACGTTTACAACACCTTTGGCGCTCTCCTCCACTGCAATGCTGACCGCACTCATCGCTTCCTTGATGCTGTCGATCATTTCATTCAGACTCTTACTTTCCTCCGCAAAATCTTCCATCGTTTCGCTCAGATGTCCCACATCATTTTTGTAATTTCTGCTGTTGTCCAAGAGTCTTTCATAACCTGCCATAGCGGTTTCATCCATAAAGCGCAACATCCGTTCCGCCTCTTTGGCCAGTTCATTTACGGCATTGATCACTTCCTGGCTGACTTTCTGGATCTCCACGGCCGCCCGTGCGGAATTGTCCGCCAGCGATCCGATTTCAGCGGCCACCACGGCGAATCCTTTTCCGGTCGCACCGGCCCTTGCGGCCTCGATGTTGGCATTGAGCGCGAGCAGGCTTGTCTGATCCGTGATATTGATGATTTCCTGCGTCAGGGCGTCAATCTGTTCCACTGCCCTGGAACGTTTGATCCGTTCCTTCACGTTTTCTGACATCTCCGCCGCCAGCTGTGCCGCTTCTGTCCTGTCCGCTTCAGCCGCCTCATAAATCCCCTGTACTTTTTCCATAATCTCTGAGGCCGAATCCCGTTCCGAAGAAGCTTTCCCGGCAATGCCTTCGATACTCTGTGTGATATTAATCACAGAATCATTTACCTGACACAGGGAAGCGCTTGTTTCCTCCATGGCCGCGCTCATCTGTTGCATTGTGGCGGATATATCCGATATGTTATCCCTTGCACTGACAAAGCTCTGGGCGATCGTTCCGGTAGATACGCCCAGTTTCGTCGAGCTGGATGAAATATTCAGCATGATCCCTCTGATATACTCCAGCAGAATATTGATATTTCCGGCGATATCCTCCAGTTCATCACCAGACGAAATGTCCAGTTTCTGTGTCAGATCTCCTTCATTATGCACCAGATCAAAGATTTTATAGTCGACCGCTTTCAGGCTCCTCATCATGCGGCTCACAGTAACATTGAGTACCAGAAGCACCGCGGCAAGGCAGATGATCGCGATCCGTAATATGCTGTTGCGCGCCTCTTCTATCCTGTCTACGATATAAGACGCATCATAATCACAGCCGAGCACGGCTGCAACCTTCCCCGAGCTGTCATAGATGGGCCGATACGCGGAGATCAGGCTCCCGTCCGATGTTTCGTCGATATAACTCTGCACATACTCATGCCCGGCAAATACCTCGGCAAATTCAGCATACTTTCCTGTAAATACATCTCCGGGCTGCATCTGGGCTGTACTGTCATCTGTGTCAATCCCATAATAAAGATGAACGTTATCATTTGTGTGCAGGGTATATAGAAAGGCGATCCCGCATATGTCCTGCACCTTCCTCAAACTGCTGAGCGCCTGCCTGTATTCATCTGTATCCGCAAACCCCTCCCCGATATTAACCAGATCATCTCCGTTTATCTCAGATACTGCAATAGCCGCCGCCATCTGGGCTTCTTCCACGCCAAGCTGAACCATGCCGCCCTGAATGCGGAGATACGAGTTGACGCCCATGATCACACACATGGCAATAACCAGAATTGTTACCGGGGCCAATATCTTCCATCGGATGCTGAGTCTTCTTACTTTAGTCTTCATTGTATTCTCCCCCTGCCTCATAAGTATTTGTTTCTACCCTTACCTGTCCCTTACATATTAATTTCTTTTTGAACAGTATACGACACTCAAAGCAAGAAATCAATTCCCTACAGTTTCCATAATCTGATTTCCTGTAAATGATTTGGAAAATATTCACAACGAATAAAATCATTACGTAAATTTTCTTTTTGCTATTTTTTATTGTTTAGAAGATAATAGACATAGAGATTACAGGTTGACTAAATTCTCCGATAAGCAGTTTCGTTCAACAGACGGAACAGATTCAACGGAAAGCGCTTAGGAATGGAAGGAAAAATGATCGATTACAGTCCCATGTGGGAATATATGGCCGCTCACAGCATCAGCCAGTATTATCTGCTGAAACACGGAATAGACAATAAAACATTATACAATATAAAGAGAAATGAAAACATAACAGTTCTCACGCTTGAAAAACTATGTAAAGCACTTAACTGCACGCCAAACGACATTATACGGTTCCGTGACTGAATCCTCTGTCTGCAGTCATTTCTGTAAAATAACCCATGGAGGTATCTCATGTACGAGAGAATGCTTGATAAACAGACAACTCCCACAGTGGAGGAAATGACACAGTTGTGCGGAGAAAACGGAGAACGGTTTTCCGCCCTGAATGACTGGCTGGCATCCGCGCTGAATACGGAACAAAAGGTGGTTTTCCCATATGGTAACCGCTACGGCTGGGGCATTGCGCATAAAAGAAAAGGCAGACTGATCTGCAATGTTTTTGCGGAGAACAACGCTTTTACGGTCATGATGCGGTTATCTGATAAACAATTTCAGACAGTTTATGACCGACTCTTAAAAGAAACGCAGAACCAGATTGACAACCGATATCCCTGCGGAGACGGCTGATGGATCCACTACCGCGTTACGGGAAAAGAACAGCTTGACGATATCAAAACATTGCTATCGGTGAAGGGGAACCCTTCATCAGATAAAACAATTCACACGAAAGGAAGGAATACAACATGATCAGACACGTATGTATGTTCACACTCAAAGACGAAAACAAAGAAAGCAGCATCGAAGAATTTATGAAACGGGCGCAGAAACTAAAAGAACTGGAAACGATCAGACAGTTTAACGTTGTCAGAAATGCGAAAGACACACCTGCGTCCAACTATGACGTCGCTTTGATCTTTGATTTTGAAACGACAAAAGATCTGGATACCTATCAAAAGTGTCCGCAGCATCTGGAATTTGGAGATTTCGTCGCCTCCGTCAAAAAAGAACGCGCCTGCATCGACTACGAAATCTGATTCCGAACTGCAAAGTATAACGGTTCACCGACAACGCTTTTGCATGCAGTCAAAAACAATCAGCTAAGGAGATGGTTACTATGTGGTTACTATTTGCACTCTTATCCGCGGTGTTCGCCGCGCTCACCTCAATCCTTGCCAAAGTCGGCATCGAGGGGGTAAACTCAAACCTCGCGACTGCGGTTCGGACAGTCGTCGTAGTCATTATGGCATGGGGCATGGTCTTTTTAACGCACACACAAAGCGGCCTGTCCGATATCAGCAAAAAAAGCTGGATCTTCCTGATCCTTTCCGGTCTTGCAACGGGCGCCTCATGGCTGTGCTACTATCGCGCCCTGCAGCTTGGCGATGCCTCTAAGGTGGTGCCCATCGACAAATTAAGCGTCGTGATCACACTGGTTCTGGCATTCGTCTTTCTGCATGAGCAGTTTACGGCAAAATCTCTGATCGGCTGTATTCTGATCGGCGCAGGGACGCTTGTCATGGTCCTGTAACAGCATAGGAACAAATCTTTGGCCGAACTGCCCTGACAAATGTGTCCTGTGCGCACAATCTGTCGTCTGCGGAATAGAATAAAACTATAATGTTCCCCGGAGGTTTCACATGTCTTCCCTGAATTCACCGGTTTCTATTGCGATTGCAGGCCGCACACCCGATACGGTAAACTATGAAAAGGCGCTGCAGCAGCTCGGCGCACAGACGCTCACCAGCCTCTCACCGGAAGAATGTGCCGCCTGTGACGGCCTGCTCCTTCCCGGCGGAGGAGATATCACACCCGCATTTTTTGGTAAGCAGAATCTCGGTTCCCGAAAGATCGATACGGAATTAGATATCATCCAGTTTCAGACGCTCGAGCGCTTTCTCAACGCAAAAAAGCCCATACTCGGGATCTGTAAAGGGCTTCAGCTCATTAATGTACATTTCGGCGGCACCATTTGCCAGCATCTTCCCAATGCTGCGAATCACCAGTGGGATGGCAGAGACCAGACACACTATGTCTACCATACCGGATACAGCCGCACGGACTTTTTCTATCAGCTCTACGGGAACAGCGCCCTTGTCAATTCCGCGCACCATCAGGGCATTGACCGGACAGGCGGCGGGCTTACCCCCATCTGTCAGGCATACGACGGTTTGACAGAAGCCGTCTCCCATTGCTCCCTGCCTGTCTTCGCAGTGCAGTGGCATCCCGAACGCATCATGGATAACGGCGGCAGGGAACTGCTCTCCTATTTTTTAAACATCTGTTCCAGATGAACAATACCTTCATCTATTTTAGACCTTCTGGTTTCCTTTTTGCTCTGCCGTTCCTCTTTCATATGCAGCGTCAGCATGTCAAAAAGCGCTTTCATAATATCATTCATCACTTTCAGCGCATCCGCATCGACATTTTTTACCGCCGCCATGATTCCCTGAATGCTCCGCTTCCAGTTGGCGGTAAATTCCATCAGGTCATCCGCCTCCGAAGCTTTCAGGACATCGTAAAGCGTATCTACAAAAATGTGCATCTCCTCCTGGTTGAGCGACAAAATCCAGTCGTTCAGGGCCGCATCCATAAACATGGATCCCGGACGAACCTGCTTCACGACCCGAAATTCATCCTGATCTACCAGCCATGAAAAAGGGATATGCTGTGCAAGCCCGATACTTTTACTTTCCACGACGCGGTAACCGCCGTCTGAATAAAGAAGCATGCCGACAAGGGAGGAACGGGGAACCGTCCGTCTGATCCTGTCTCTGATCTTATCATAGCCGCCTCTCTGCCGCACTTCCGGGCGGAATCCCGGTCCGTCATGGTTAAAGATACATATGATCCGATCCTGTACCTCCGGCTCACAGTTCATCGCCGCATAGACTGCCAGATTTCCGCCTTTGGAATGTCCGCCGACATAAAAGGGCCTTGTCATCTTCGCCGCTGTCCTGTTGAGATATTCCACGCTCATAAGCTGCCCCGGCACCGGCTCGGAAAAGGCAAGATTCAGATCTTCTTTCCAGCCTACGATCGTCTCATCCGTACCGCGATAGGCGACGTAAAAAGATCCGTCCCCAAGCTGTATCGTGACCGCTGAAAACTGTGTTTCCTGTTCCAGTTCGATATAGTTTACATAATTACTCAATTTCAGATCACCGAAACGCACGCTGTTTACCATTGCGAGAAACAGTTCCGTGTTCTTCTCCCGGTAGCGTTCGTCCGCATACAATCCGTCATATGCCTCATGCCGCAGCAAATACTGCATGTCTGCCGCATCCGCATTTTCCTCCATGCCCGGCACCATACCGTCAAACTTCAGATACGAAAACTGGCTCAGGATCAGGCTGTCCACCTCTCCGATCGGCTTCTCCGCAAACGTATAGTCGCCATATTCTTTGATATAATCAATCATTGTCCCCATACCCGGCACCTCACACTATTATCCCCGTCTCTGACTCAAATTGCTTCTTCTTTTCTGTACGCCGTTTTATAATCTGGCCTCCAAATGCTCTATATTCTTGATCAGCACCGAAACCGTTCCATTCGGATTGGTAATAAATTCCACGCTCCCCGGATTTTTGTACTGCTCCATCGGGATCTTAATCTCAATTCCCGTATCAGTATAAAGGTGCTGACTCTGATACTTTCTCATCGTATTGTCGCTCTGCGGCTGAATTTCTTCCTTCACCATATCATACTTTTCCATTTTATCCTGAAAAGCAACTTTTAATTCCGGTTTATCTTCAAATATCTTATCCGCGATTTCTTCTACCGTAAAGCCGCCGTTCTCCGCGATCTCCTCCCGGATGATGCTTTTGGCCTCCATCTGCCTGGCGAAGCATTCCGATTCATCGTATCCTTCTTTCTGTACGCTCTCCACCGCCCTGCTCACAATGGACAGCTTTGATTTATGGGATAGATGGCTGCTGCACTTTAGAAACAAAAATGAAAAATAGTTGGTCTTCTCTCCGTTGACCTCATATTTTTTCTCAATGACCGACACCGACAGGTCATCAAGCCTGATGATGGCTGCCTCCGTAAGCCGCTGGCTCTCTGAGGGAAGAATCGACTTATGACGGATGATTTCATTGCTGTTCCCGGTTTCGACCGTCATAGTCCTGTGCGTGTACAGCGATCGGTAATTCATCTTTAAAAGCGCGAGGTATTCCTCACTGTCATACTGAAACCGCGCAATGATCAGATCCGCCGGCGGAATATCAATATTGCTGTTCATGATCTCGTATAAAAGCACTGCGATGTCTTTGCTGATATCAATAAAAGAATCGTCCGCATACTGATCCAGAATATGATAAACTTCCGATTCTTCTTTATAAAAACGACATTCTTTCGTATCGTCCCCGGAACTGATCTTTGCAATATGCTCTTTGATAAAGTCTGCAAATTCTGATCCGTATTCCAGCTCCGCGTCGGAGAGGACCGGCATTCCGATCGTAGAATCCATAATATGCACGATCACTTTTTTGATTCTGATATTTTCTTTTATCATCTGTATGCCCCGTATCCCTTTCTGGTAAATCTGTTTCGCTGCTCTCTCTTTGCCGATCTACTTTCACCGAATCTCATCCTCTAATATCTTTTCCAGGTATTCGGCGCAAACAATACAAGCATCGGCAGCAGTTCCAGACGCCCGGTCAGCATGTCGAACATCAGAACAAATTTGGAGAGGACGGAATATCCGCCATAATTACATGTGGGCCCCACCGCATGAAATCCCGGCCCCGTATTATTCAGGTTGGCAAAGACTGCCGAAAAGTTTGTCGTAAAATCATACTTGTCAACCGACAGCAGCAAAAAGGACACCAGCACGATCACGAGATAAATAATCAGGTATGAATGAATGGAACTTACCGTATCGTCATCCACTGCTCTTCCGTCCAGGTGCGGTCTTTTTACGATCTGCGGATGTATGACGCGCAGCAATTCTTTCTTCATGTCCTGTAACAAAATCATGACACGTGATACTTTAAATCCGCCGCCCGTACTGCCTGCGCATGCACCGATCGGCATAACGATAAACAGAATCGCCTTGGAAAATTCCGGCCATTTGTCAAAATCCGTCGTAGAAAAGCCTGTCGTACTTCCGATCGACGCCACCTGAAAGATCGCATCCTTAAATGCCATGGCAAGACTGCCGTAGTCCCCCCTGATATTCCAGGTGATCAGAGCCGCCGCGCCAAACAGCATCAGAAGGTAGACTCTCGCCTCCTCATATTTGAATGCCTCCTTTGGTTTTCTGGCAACCACCAGCAGATAATAGACATTAAAGTTCATGCCGCCCAGGATCATAAATACTGTCAGGATATTCTGAACTGACACCGAATAACTTCCCGCACTGGTATTCAGAACCCCAAAACCGCCTGTTCCCATCGTGGAAAATGACAGAACAACCGAATCATACAGACTCATGCCTGCAATTTTGAGCAGTACAATCTGCAGTAAAGTGATCGCGATATAAATACTATAAAGAATCTTGGCAGTCGTCTGTACCTTGGGCACCAGTTTGCCGACCGACGGACCGGGACTCTCGGCCCGCATCAGATGCATATGATAACCGCCTGACAAAGGCAGAACCGCCATGATCAGCACAAGCACGCCCATACCGCCGATCCAGTGCGTAAACAGACGCCAAAACTGGATGCTCTTAGACAGGCATTCCACATCTGACAAAACGCTGGCTCCGGTCGTGGTCAGTCCGGAGATCGTCTCATAAAGCGCATCGACATAATTGGGGATCTCCCCGCTGAGATAAAAGGGAAGTGCCCCTACGACACTGAGCACCACCCAGGCCAGAGACACCGTGACAAACCCCTCTCTCGCATAAAAAACATTGCTCTTTGGTTTCTTCTGCTTTCCGATCTCTCCAATGATAAAACAGCCGATGATGACTGCCAGAAAAGCAAAGCCTGCCTTTTCCCGGTAAATCAGCGCGATCAGACAGGGCAGAAGCAGAAACAATGCGGCAAATTCCAGCACACGGCACAAGATATACCTGATAATAGAATAATTCATGACGCACCCCTTTATTTCAAAATATCCTTAATGTCATTCAATCTGGTATTCGTTGTCACAACGATCACCATGTCGCCTGCCTGAATCACACTCTGACCGCCGGGAATCGTGACCGTGCCTCTGTGATTGATCGAACACAGCAGGATATTGGGTTTGATCTGCAGGTCTTTTAACGGTATCCCTACTACGGGAGAATCCTTCTTTACGCTGAATTCCAGCGCTTCTACCCGATTATCATTCAGACGGTAAAGCGACTCAATATTACTGCCCAGGGAATTGTCCATGGCACGTACATATTTAATGATGTTTTCCGCCGTCAGATACTTGGGATAAATCACACTGCCGATATCCAGACTGTCGATGATCTCATCATAGGAAATCCTGTGCACCTGCGTGATCAGCTTGGCCTTTGACACACTTTTTACAAATAAAGAGAGCATAATATTTTCTTCGTCAAAATCCGTCAGTGCCACGAAAGCCTCCATCTGCATCAGATTTTCCTGCATTAACAGATTCCTGTCCGTACCGTCCCCATGGATGATAATCGCCTTGGGCAGAAGCTCCGTCAGTTCCTCACACCGCTCTTTGTTGATCTCAATGATCTTAACCTGCATCCCCATCGCGATCAGCTGTTTGGAAAGGTAAAACGCAGTCTCACCGCCGCCGATGATCATAACGTTCCTGGCTCTGGTCACCGCCACACCCAGTTTCTTAAAAAATACCAGCGTCTTCTGCGGCGTGCCCGCAATCGATATCTCATCTTTGGCACGGATGATAAAATTACCGCCCGGAATATAGACATCATCGTCACGTTCCACTGTGGCAATCAGCACATCGCATTTCAGTCTGGAAGCGATCTGCTGCAGCGACAGATCACACAAAGGAGAATCCTCTCCTACCCGGTATTTGACCAGCTCCACCCTTCCCTTGGAAAATGTATCGATCGTAAGCGCCGAAGGAAATTTTAACAGTCTGGCCATTTCTGCCGAGGCCGCCAGCTCCGGATTGATGATCATGGAAAGTCCGAGTTCTTCTTTGATGTAACCGATCTCCACATTGTAAATGGGATTTCTGACTCTGGCGATCGTATGGCAGCCGCCCGTCTTTTTGGCGATCAGGCAGCACAGCAGATTCAGTTCATCCGAACCCGTAACCGCGATCAGCAGGTGCGCCTGCTCCACACCGGCTTCCTTCTGCACCGCAAAACTGGCGCCATTGCCGATGACACCCATCACATCACAATTGTTTGTCACATTTTGAAGCCTCTTATTTTCGACGTCTATGACCGTAATATTATGTCCTTCTGAATTGAGCTGCTCTGTCAATGTCTCCCCGACATTACCGCAGCCGACGATAATGATCTGCATTTCCCGTAGTACCTCTTTTCCTGCTTCTGTTTAAAATCATATCTACTATTATAGTAACTATTCCCGTATTTATCAACTTCTACCAGAGAAATCCCCTCGAATATTTCATATCGAATATTTAATATTTCCCCGGATAGTCCGTCCCCGTCTCCGACTGCATGAGAAATACATACTTCTGCGGGTCTTTTTCCATCTTTACCATGGTGTCAAAAGCCATTAGCAGCATTTTATCTCCATTATTTTTCATGCCGTCATTGCCCCTGTCCATCTGCGCCTTGAAATGGTCCATCTGCCACACCATGATATCTACGATGGTATAACCCGCGATCTGATAGCGGCAGGCAAAGTTCCGGTGCTCCAGATAATACACAAATTCTCCGTACACACCCTCCGATTCCCGGAGTGCCTGAAAGAACCGCTCAAAAAAACCTTCGTCCTCTCCCGCATAAAAGCACAACGCCCTGGCCCACTCCCGCACATTTTTTTCCTGTGTTGTTTTTTCATCCTTTTCCATATCCGACACCTCCCCGGTTCTTTTTCTCCTGCTTCGTCCATATAAATAAAATAACAAAACATCCCCGTTACGCATTCCGGCTCCATCCCCGCGTAACCGACTGGCGCAATATGTTACATATCATACAGGAAGCAAACGATTTTATCTGGAGCATCCCGCTCCTTTTTGTCCTCATGGGCACCCATATCTATTTTACAGGAAAACTGCGCATTCCACAGCGCAGGATCTTCCATGCAATCAGGCTTTCGCTCGGCATGGATGATACCGGAGACAAAAATCTGTCGCCGTTTTCCGCACTTTCCACCACACTCGCAGCCACGCTCGGGACAGGAAATATCATCGGCGTTTCCACCGCCGTTGCTCTGGGCGGGCCGGGCGCCGTCTTCTGGTGCTGGGTGACCGGCATCCTCGGCATGGCAACCTCATACGGCGAATGCTATCTCAGCGTTTTGTTCCGTACCCGCCAAAAAGACGGCACCTATGCCGGCGGTCCGATGTATGTCATGCGCAACGGTTTACATAACAATACCCTTGGCTCTTTCTATGCCGTCTGCACCCTGATCGCTGCCTTCGGCGTAGGCTGTACCACCCAGTCCAACTCCGTCGTCCAGGCTGCTGCCGCTTCTTTTCCCGTATCGCCGCACCTGATCGGCATTGCGCTCGCGGTACTGACCGGCACAGTGATCCTCGGCGGTGTCAAAAAAATCGGAAACCTCTGTGAACGCGTCGTTCCTGCCATGAGTTTTATCTATCTGCTCGGCTGCTTTTTTCTGCTCTGCCTTTATCACAGGCAGCTGCCGCATGCCTGTCTGTGGATCCTGAAAGATGCCCTTTCCTTCTCTTCCATAGCCGGCGGCTTTGTAGGTTCTACCCTGCAGCTTTCCCTGCGTTATGGTATTGCCAGAGGTCTTTTTACCAACGAAGCAGGTATCGGCACCTCTGCGATCGCCGCGGCAGCCTCCGGTGTAAACGACCCGAAAAAGCAGGCCTACATTTCGATGACTGCTGTTTTCTGGGATACCGTTGTCATGTGCCTCGTCACGGGACTTGTCGTAGTCTCCAACATGCTCTATGACCCGGCCTCCGTGCAGGGTGCTGCCGCGACCGGACTGACTTCCGCAGCCTTTGAACATCTTCCCTACGTGGGTGATGCCTTTTTGACCATCTCGCTGACGACCTTCGCGGTCACTACTTTGATCGGCTGGTCCTACTTCGGTGAAAAGGCAACGGAATACCTTGTAGGAAATAAAGGTATTCCGTATTATAAACTGATTTATATTCTGATGATTTATTTCGGCGCCGTCATTCCGATGAATCTGGTCTGGGAGTGCACTGACCTGATCAATGCGCTCATGGTCGTTCCCAACCTGATCGCGCTCTATGCGCTGCGCCGCCATATACGGTCATGATACATACTGCCGCATCACGCGGCTTTATACGCTTATACTTTAAAGCTGCCGACAAGTTCCTGCAGAGAACGGCTGCCGCGCTCTATAATGGCCATCTGACGCAGGATCTCTTCGGAACTGACATTGGTGTTCTGCATCGCAGCCGCAACATCACGGATGTCCTCTACCATACCTGTGGAAACTTCCGTGATCGTCTGCAAAGAAGCGATCATTTCCTGAATGGAAGCTCCCATCTGCTGTGCGGATGCACCCAGATCCGTCGCGATGCCGTCATAAAAAACAGCGTCTTCCTTATACTGTCTGGCTGTCTGAAGCATCGTGTGATAGTCGTCGATCACATGCTCTTTCATAAACGAAAGCAGTGTCCCGGAACTGTCTTTCAGGGCCGTCACAGAGCTGACTACCTCATTGATAACCGTCTGAATATTATCTACGGCAGTTCTGGAGCTTTCCGCAAGTGACCTGACTTCCTCCGCGACCACCGCAAATCCTTTTCCTGCTTCTCCGGCGCGCGCCGCTTCTATGGACGCGTTTAATGCGATCAGGTTCGTCTTGGAAGCAATGGCCAGAATTTCCTGTGAAAGCGTCTTGATCAGTTCAACCTTTTCTACATCTTTGAGAGCTGCCTCCAGCTCCTTTTCCACCTTCCGGTAGATCAGGCCGGCCTGGTTTTTTGCCTCCTGTGTCGTCGTGAGCAGTCTGTCCGCCCGGACATTGATCTCACTGGAAGCGCTGGCCGCCTCGGATGCCTTGACAGACACACTGTCAACCACGATACCGATCTCCGAACTCGCCGTGCTGATCGTACTTGTCACACTTGCCGCCTCGTCGGCCTTGACCTTGACATTCTCGACCAGCTGATCCATCTGATCAAGTCCATTGTTCAGCTCCGCCATATCACAGTATGCCGCGCTTGCAGTATCCGCGATACCGGCTGCTTCTTCCTTCGTGCCGATGATCGTCTCCCGGATCTGCTTCCTGACTGATTTGGTCGCATACTCGATTTCTTCCACTTCATCCCGGAAGCCTTCGGCAACTTTATGTTTTCCCTTTCCATTGTTTTCCGGAATATCCCGGAAATCACCGCTGGCAAACTGTTTCAAATCTGCTATCGGTTCAAGCAGCTTATAAGCCGCCAAAACCACACTGGCAATGATGAGAACGATCCCGGCAATGCTGATCACCACCGACGCAATGACCAATACATTCAATTCCTCAGAGACCATACTCTTGGGAATGGCAATTCCTACCGCCCAGTCGCAGCTTTTGAGGGAAACGATCGTAAAATACTTCTCTATTCCGTCATAGTCTCTCCCAATCGTAAGCCCCTGTCCTTCCTCGACCAGTTGCTCTACGCTTGCATGTATCCCTTCCGATGACCCGGCTACCGGCACGGAACCGTTTTCTGTCGGAAGAAAAGCTTCATTCGGATGAGTCACAAAACAGCCTGTGCTGTCAACCAGAAACCCGTAGCCTTCATTTTCTTCCAATTCTCCCATGACATGCGTCAGTTCTTCTGTCGTAATGTCCGCACCGCATACGCCGACGATCTTGCCCGCATCATCATGAATTGGCGCCGCGACTGTCACGACAACCTTTCCTATATAAGGATCCATATAAGGGTCCGTTATGATCACCCCGTCTGATTCCTTCGCCTGCTGATACCACACGCTCTCACAGCAGTCGTAACCATCGTCCACCGGCGTATTAATGACCAGCATCGTATGATCCTCAAACCCGTAATAGGCATCCGTGATCGCCCCGCTGTCTCTGGAAAGATGCGCCGCAAGATATTCCCTGATCTCCTCATACGGTTCCTGCTGCATCCGCAGCTCATAAGTATTGACATTCTCCTGTACCCAGGCGATCTGTTCTGCCAGCCACGCATCAATCTCTTCAACTGTCTTGCGCGCCTTCTCATACTGTATCTGCTGTACTTTTTTACTGACGACCCCTTTCGCGATCTGATAGCTTCCCGATGAACCGATCAGCAAAATAACCGCGGCGGCAGCTGAAATCGCCGCGATCAGTTTTCCTTTAATAGTTTTCATATACCCTCCTGACCTTCCCCTGTATCAGATATGTCGTATACGTCTGCTTTTCGTAATGCCCCAACGAAAACATTATACACGTTTTTTGCAAAATCGTCCACCGTTTCCACAAAAAGCAGCCAGGAACAGTCTTTTGGGCCGGTCAGTTTCTGACTATATTTTTTTCCGCGGCTTTCAGGACAGAAACAATCGGCATGATCAGGATCCCGCAGAAAAAATTGCTGATGCCGTGAATACAGTCCCACGGCAGCCCCGCCACGATCCAGCCGATCATCCCCTGAAAACTCAGTCCATACAAAAGCGCCTGTACCGGCGCATACAGTGTTCCAAACAAAAAGCCGTGCGCCGCACAGACTGCCATATAGACAAACGGCCGTATCTTCCCCGGTATCTTCTTTGGAAGCAGCATCACTGCCCCCCAAAGAAGTGCCCACACATACAGATAGGGAATCCACCAGGCCGCAAAACCACAGAAAATGCCGTTTAAGATCACATATGTGTAGATCGGGTACAACGCCTTTTTTCCATAGACAACTGTAAACGCAATGGTAAAGGTGCCGAGCAGATGAACATTCGGCGCAACCTCCATGATCATCTTAGAGGCGTACATAAGCGCCCCCAGCATTCCAAATACAGCAATTTCTCTGATCGTCAGTCTCATTTTTCTATCTTAAAGGCATAGTTTCCGCCTTCCGTGACCGCAGTGGAATCGACTCCTGTCTGCGCATATTCCCCATTATCATAAAAGGCCCAATAGGTGCCGTCCTTATCATAATCAGCGGTGATACCGTTTACTGTTTTGACATACAGGCCGAATTCACCCTCATCTCCGGCGATCACATCAAACGCCAGCAGAGCTGCCCCGACCGTCTCTTTATCCGTATGGATGAGAAACCGGGTTTCATTGCCCTCCTGATCTGTCACGGTCAGCGTAAACTGTGTCAGTTCCCCGTTCTCTTCCCCAAGCACGATCGTCTGATCATCCGTACCCGCTGCCGCCTCTGTTTCTGTCTTCGTCCCGGCGGACGGCTCGGACTCCTTTGCTGTCTTGTCATTACATCCGGCTGTGAATAACGCGATGGCCATAATCAGCGTCATACAAAGGACTTTTGACAAAAATGGTTCTGTTTTTTTACTGTTCTTCCTTTTCATTTTTCATTCTCCTTTGCTGTTTTTTCCCTGAAATCCGGCTTCCGCAGATATCATCAGGGTTTTGACTGTCCGGATATTTCGACTCGGTGTCCCGCCTGTCAGCCTTCTCGGAGAACCCTCCAATGACTTTTCCCCTGCTAATCATCCATGTCAGAGCAGTTTACTGCGATGACAATGCGATCTATGGCCACAGAGTAGGCAGACGGTAAAAATACACCACACGGCGACGGGCTCGTACAGGATTTGCACCTGTTTCCCCTGACAGCCATTTTCTATCATACTGTTTTGTCCCTGTGAGGTCAATTATATTTTGAAAAGTTTTGCAGACAAAAAATTTACACGCAGTAAATTTGCATTGCCACCAAAAGCTTTGCATGGTAAGATGAATGAATAAAAAATTATCAGGAACAAAAAAAGGAGTGATCAGTCTATGTCCGAATATTGTTTAAGCTGCTGTTCCACTGCAGATCTCTCAAAAGAATATTTTACCAAAAGAAAGATCAGCTATTTATGTTTCCATTTTGAGCTGGCCGGAACAGAATACCTCGATGATCTCGGCGTATCCGTACCGCCTGAAACCCTCTACCGCAAAATGAATGAAGGCGCAGATACCAGGACCTCACAGGTCACGATCGGAGAATATGAAGAATATTTTGAGAAGATCCTGCAATCCGGAAAAGATATTCTGCACCTGTGCCTTTCCAGCGGCATTTCCGGCACTTATAACTCAGCCTGCATCGCCAGGGAATCTCTGACGGAAAAATATCCCGGCCGCAGAATCTATGTTGTTGACTCACTGGCAGCTTCCAGCGGCTTTGGCCTGCTAATGGATACCCTGGCGGACATGCGTGATTCCGGCATGGATATCGATGCACTCCACACCTGGGCCGAAGAAAACAGGCAGTGCCTGCAGCACTGGTTTTTCTCGACTGACCTGACCTTTTATATCAGAGGCGGAAGAATCTCCAAAACAAGCGGTTTCATCGGTTCCGTTCTCAGTATCTGTCCTCTGCTGAATGTAAATTTCGAGGGCCGTCTGATCCCACGTGAGAAAATCAGGACCCGGAAAAAGGTGATCACCCGTATCGTCGAGCAGATGGAGGCAAACGCGCAGGACGGCACAGAGTACTCCGGCAAATGTTTCATCAGCCATTCTGCCTGCATGGAAGATGCGGAAGAAGTAGCTGCTTTGGTCGAAAGCCGTTTTCCCAGATTGAATGGCCGGGTGAAGATCTTCCCGATCGGCGCCACGATCGGAAGCCACACCGGCCCCGGCACTGTAGCACTGTTTTTCTGGGGGAAAAAGCGGACCGACTGACGTTTAACGGGCAAAAGCGGGGTCATATGCCCCACTTTTTTGCCGCTTTCCATCTGTCCTGCTGCTTTTCATACTGTTCATTGAGCCAGTCTGCCGCCATACCGACCCCCTCCTCGTCAAGCGGCACCTCGATTGACTCCTTTTGTTCTTCCGGCGTTTTATGGATTCCGAACGGTTCCGGCCAGATCGTCACTTTAATCTTATCCGCATCGCCGCTCTTAACCCTTTTTAACAGATACCGCATTCCATCCATGCTCCCGGAGTATTCCTCTTTCTTAATATAATTTAACGGATGGAAGGTTTCTTTCTCAATCATAAGTCTGCTCCTCATTCTTTTATTGTCAGCTTGCTTATCATAATATTTTCATTTTGAATATTTTGATTATTTTTATTTTTTTCACTTTTCCCTTGCTTTTTTCTCCGAAGTTGTATATAATGGAAAATGCTTCGGGATGTGGCTCAGGTGGTAGAGCGCTACTTTAGGGAAGTAGAGGTCGCAAGTTCAAGTCTTGTCATTCCGATCTGTCAAAAAGCAGCCCGCAGGCTGCTTTTTTTTTATGAAACCGTTACCTTTTCTTCACAAACGTTTTCTTCTAACAGTTTCTCAAACTGTTCCTGCGGGATCGGCTGAGAAAAATAATATCCCTGCTGGATCTCACAGCCTATCTGCGACAGATAATCGCTCTGTTCCGGCGTCTCCACACCCTCGCACAGTGAGGTGATCCGCAGTTTCCGCGCCATCTCGATTACACAGGAAATAATGATCTTATCATTTTCCCGGAGTTTATTCCCGATCTCATCATCCTTCAAAAAAACTTTATCCAGTTTGATAATGTCGATCGGCAGTTTACTCAGCAGATTCAGAGAAGAATAGCCGGAACCAAAATCATCCATGGACACTTTCGTCCCCATATTATGTAATCCCTCCACCAGTTTCAGAGCCTGCTCGGTATTTTCAATATAAATACTTTCCGTCAGTTCAAACTCTATCAGTTCAGAGGGGATCTGATACGTTTCAAACAGAGATTCTACATAGGTAAGGATCTCCATCTTATGCAGATGTGCTCTGGACACATTGACCGAGATCGGTACGACTGGTTTCTTATCCCGAATCCGTCCGGCAATAAAACGAAAGACTTCCCGGTATACAAAATAATCCAGCTCTACGATCTGCCCGCTGCGCTCGATCAGCGGAATGAATTCATCCGGGTAAATGAAGTTTCCATCCGGTTTCTGCCAGCGGATCAAAGCCTCCGCACCGATCAGCTGCAACGTATCCGTTTCTACCTTGGGCTGGTAAAAAATCTTGAGTTCACCGCTTTCGATCGCCCCGGTCAGGGAAGAAGTAATTTCAACTTCTCTCCTGATCCCTTCCAGCATCTTGTTGTCAAACAGGACACAGCAATCATTGTCCATCTCTTTTGCCAGCTTTCTGGCAAGGTTCGCGTTAGAGACTGCCGTCGCAGAATCGAGGCGTCTGTCATCTTTCGAGATAATACTGATCCCCGTACAGAACTTTAATGCGGCTGATGCGTATTTCTCCCGGAAGCTGCTTTCCATCTTCTCATTCTCTCTGCAGATAAATTCCCGGAACGCATTATTCGACACCCCGTTTTCCAGACGGGCTGCCATCACGATATTATCGGAGTACACACGCGCGGCACACAGCATATGCGTATTGCCGCGTGTCACTTTCCCCACAAATTCCCTTAACAGCATATCGCCCCGTTTGTAGCCGTAGGTATCATTGATATATTTAAAATGTCTGATATCCGTGTAGATGACCGCGATCCGGTAATCGCTCATTATCTTAATCTCTTTTTCCAGTTTCTCCAGAAATTGCTCGTAGCGGTCCAGACCCGTTAAAATATCTTTCATTTCTGTCATTGCCGACTCCCCATTTTCTTATCGATACACAAGATATATAAAATAAGAGATCTTTTGTTTCACCCCGTTGCACTTCTAACCCTTATTCTGTCAGGTTTTTCCTTCTTTTAGTCTACCTTTTAATACAACATGTGTCAACAGATACCACCGCTATTATCGTTTTATTTCTACAATATTTTTTTATTTATCCCGCAGAACAGCCAGTAAATATTCCCACACTCTTTTTGTGGAAGAAATACTCAAAACTTCCTGCGTCGTGTGGATATCCTTCATGTCAGGGCCGCAGGAGATACAGTCCAGCCCCTGGATCTTTCCCGCAAACATTCCGCACTCCAGTCCTGCATGGATCGCCTGTATTTCCGGCTCTTTTCCATACATCTGCTGATAAATGCGGATCATTTTATCGCGCAGCGGGGAATCCTTTTTGTACGCCCAGCCGGGATAACTGCCGCGGATCTCTACGTCCGCCCCTGCAAGCTCAGAGATTGCTCTAAGCTTCGCACAGACTGCTTCTTTTCCGCTCTCCAAAGCGCTTCTGACCGCATAAGTCAACACAAGGCTGTCCTCCGTCAGCCGCAGCATCCCCAGATTCAGAGAGGTCTCCACCAGTCCCTTTACATCCGCGCTCATGGCCTGAATGCCGTTTGGCATTGCCAGAAGAAGATTCACCGCTTTTTTCATGCTGTCACACTGCAGACAGTCCGCCGTACCCTCCTCTTCTTCTAAAGCCGTTATCCTGACTCCGGGATCCTTCACGCACAGTTCCATACGGATCTGCTTTGCGGTCTGTTCTGTGACTGCAAGACTCTTCGCGATTTCTTCCCGCTTTATCAGAATACGCGCATCCGTCTGTATGGGAATGGCGTTATCCGCAAGGCCGCCCTCCAGACTGATCAAAGAGGCGGAAGTTTCCTGTACCAGCGCGCCAAGAACACGCCCCATCAAAACATTTGCATTGCCGCCCTCTTTGATGATCTCACCGCCGGAATGACCGCCCCGCAGTCCCGAAACCTGCAGATGCAGTATGCATCCGTTTCTTTTTTCCCGCAGAACGGGCAGCCTGCACCCGGCTCTCGCGCCGCCCGCACAGCTTGTCAGCAGAACACCCTCTTCTTCATTGTCAAGGTTCAGCATCCTCCTGCCCTTTAACATGGACAGATCAATCTCCCTTGCGCCGTCCATGCCGACTTCCTCACCTGTGGTGATCATCACTTCCAGACGCGGATGGGGAATGTCCTGTGCGTCTAACAGCGCCAGCGCATAGGCCACGGCAATCCCGTCATCGCCGCCGAGACTCGTCCCCTCCGCCATGATATAGTCGCCCTCTTTTTTCAGACGCAGGGGATCCTTCTTCAGATCAGCCGGACAGTCCGGCTCTTTGACCGCCACCATATCCATATGTCCCTGCAGGATCATGGTCTCTTCCTCCTCATATCCCGCAGAAGCCTCTTTCACGATGATAATATTGTTCCATGCATCCTGAATGCAGAAAAGCCCTCTCTCTTCGGCAAACTGTTTCAGGTAATCACTCAATTGCTTTTCGTTTCCGGAGCCGTGCGGTATCTTACAGATCTCTTCAAAATAATGAAAGACCGGCGCCGGTTCCACACCCGCTAATATACTCATATCTTCTCAATCCTTTCCGCTCTTTTTTTAGTCATTCGTCGGTACATTGACCGCTACAATAATCCGTTTATGATCCATACTGCCAAATTTCAGATTATCTATGACGACCATCTTATCATAAGGATACGCAGCAGGCATATAATTTAAACATTCCTGCATATATTCCAGCATGGAGGTATCACTGACTGCGGCCTCCTCAGGAATAAAATCAGTTTCTACCATCGCGTGCAGGATGCCGTCATCTGTCTGCATATCATCTGAATAATAAACACCCAGGATGTCCATCTGCAGCTGTTCCCCGCCTGCCTCGATCCACAGATGAAGATACCTGTCGCTGCTCTCGTTCCCGATCGTCTCCATCTCATCATAATCCGGCAGGATCCCTTCATCCGCATACAGATTCATATAGGAAGCATTCAGGCCGTCCCCGCCCTCCGACCAATACAGATAAACACTGTCCGGCTCCCGACTGCTCCTTACCGCCGCGTCATTTTTGTCCTGCGCATAAACGATATCACAGTCTATTCTGGTATATTCCATTTCAATATGTCCCAGAACATCCCCATAAGAAATATCTTTGAAAGAATCTGAAAAAGAGATGACAGGCGACGTATCCAGCATGACATCTTCTTCATACCACAAACCACTATCTGTCATCATTTTATTTAACTTACTGTCCAGCCCTTCCGGTCCGGCGCTCTGCACGCTGTCATAGGTTGTGATCGCCAACAGTGTTCCGACCAGACCGATTCCCCAATGTAACATAGTCTTCTCCTTCTCTCCCGTATGTCAAAAATGGAGAACAGCAATACGCTATTCCCCATCTGTTATTTCCCGGTTCTTTACTGATTCAGATTTTCCTTCGCAAGTCCGGCCAGTGTTTTAAATCCTTCCGCATCATTGACTGCCATTTCTGCCAGCATCTTTCTGTTGATCTCAACACCGGCATTTTTCAGGCCGCACATGAATCTGCTGTAGGAAATGCCATTCATCCTTGCAGCCGCATTGATACGCGCGATCCATAATTGTCTGAACTGACGTTTTCTTTCTTTTCTTCCGGCATATGAGGAAGCCAGCGCTCTCATTACCGACTGTTTTGCCACTCTATACTGTTTTGACCTTGCACCTCTGTAACCTTTTGCAAGTTTTAAAACCCTGTTATGCTTTTTCTTAGCGTTTAAACCACCTTTAATTCTTGCCATGTCTGTTTCTCCTCCTTAACAAAAACCATTTGCAGATGAAACTTCATCTTACAAATATGGTAAAATTTTCTTCATGTTCTTTACATTTGTTGCGTCTGTCATAGCAGGCTTCCTGAGATTTCTCTTGGTCTTAGCAGATTTCTTAGTTAAGATATGGCGTTTATAAGCTTTGTTTCTCTTTAATTTACCTGTTCCGGTCACTTTAAAACGTTTTGCAGCCGACCTGCTTGTCTTCATTTTTGGCATTTCAAAATCCTCCTGTATTTATAAATTGATGAGATACCATATATGGATATCGCTATTTAAACTGATGAAGCATTATCGCTTCTCAGCTAAAAACATCGTCATGCTTCTGCCTTCCACCTTAGGAGCCTTCTCAACAACTGCGATGTCGGACAGTGCCTGTGCAAAATCATCCAGAATATGTTTACTGTTGTTCATATGAGCCATCTCACGCCCGCGGAAACGCAGCGTTACTTTGACTCTGTCGCCTTTTGTGATAAATTTTCTGGCAGAATTCACTTTCGTGTTCAGGTCGTTCGTATCAATGTTGGGAGACAGACGTATCTCCTTGATCTCGATGACCTTCTGCTTTCTTCTTGCTTCCTTCTCTTTTCTGGTCTGTTCATATTTGAACTTTCCATAGTCCACGATCTTACAAACCGGCGGTTTCGCTGTCGGCGCGATCTTTACCAGATCTACTCCTGCTTCCTCCGCAAGCCGCAATGCTTCTTTAGAAGACATGATCCCTAACTGTTCTCCGCCTTCCCCAATCACTCTGACTTCTTTGTCCCTAATCTGTTCGTTAATGAATAAATCGCTGATAGCCTTCCCCTCCTAGAAAAAAATAAAATAAAAAAAGTGGACAGCATAACTATCCACTAACTCTGCACACAAAACAGCCCCCATTTTCAATCAGACTGTGACTCAAAAGTTATAAACGCCTGCGAACCCGATTGTTGCAGGGTGAGAGTGGATACTCTGCTTGATTGTCACGTATTCTATACACGCTTTAATAGGATAACACAAGGCATGAGGTATGTCAAGCGCTTTTTCTTTTTTAATCACTTTTTTAATATTCAATCTGAATCGTTGAGGCACTGATCTCAAATTCTTCCATCCTGTCATAGTCTCCCGTCTGGGAATATGTAATCACATAGCTCGTATCGGCATTGATCACGTACTCAAGCTGTTTCATTCCGACCCCGTCGAGTTCATAACTGCAGACGATCCGAAACGCCGGATAACCGCCGATCGTGGTCCGTTCGAAGCTTTCGAGTTCCACATCGACATCCATTCCATAGGCGCCTTTAAAATTATTCTGCGTCTGCTCCACAAAAGACTCTTCTGTCATGAGCTGCATGGAAATATCCTGATCCATCTCCACATAATAGATCGTCGAAGCGTCGATCGGATAGCGCTCCGTCACATACATCCCGGGTACGTCTTCCAGTTCGGTAAAGTCTTCCGGCACAGCGAAACTGCATCCTTTTGTAGTCCTCGTCCCATCCACGACCGAAGTATCCAGATTGCCTTCCTCAAGCATCTGCGTCGTCAGTTCTTCTTTTGTCTCTTCGTCTATCTCCTCATCCTGCTCTTCATTCCGGTCCTTTTCGGTACTTTCCGGGCTCTCTGCCTCATCACCGGGAGCATCCTGCGCTTCCGTATCTTCTCCCGCCCCCGGCGCATCCTGTGTATCGCCGCCGGCCTGCATGGCTCCCGTCTGTACGGCGTCCTGCCCTTCCTCTTTACCGCAGCCTCCTGCGGAGACAGCCGGCATCAGGACCAGCGCAGAGAGCAGAAGTCCTCTGAGTACTCTGTTTTTCATAAGAATAACCAAACCTTTCCGTATTAATATCAAGTATTATGATCCATCAATACCACTACGTTTTCTCTTTGCAGTCCGGCGCTTCCCCCTAAAATGCTTAACCTCCCCTAAAATATGGTCAGGCCTCTTTAAAGGTCGCACATTCTGTCTGCTTACAGTCCGCGGCGCCGCATCCCTTAATATCCACATGCTCCGCATGACATTTATAGTTACTATTATACACACATTTTTCCGCTTCGCAATCAATACTGATCGTTCTGCTTGGATGATTGATCGAACTGGTATAAGAATCTCCCTTTTTCTGAGAAAAACTTTCACAGCAGGTGCCCCCGCAGGTATCCGCGTGCTGCCCGCCTACCATAATATCGCCCTTACAGCAATAGCACTCCTGATTATAACAACAATTTTCCACGCCGCATTTTAATTCCGCCATAATAACCTCCTGATTTTCCTGTTAATTTGTTTTTTCCAGCGTTTTTTCCGCCCGGCAGATGAAAGACACCGTATGGCTTCCAGAACGCTATTAAGGTTATTATTTCCCTGTCAGAAAAAATTATGCCGCTATTTTTTTCTAATTTTTATCATGTCATTTTTTATTATTCTGTCATTCATTTTATTCTGCCCATCATTGCTTTGTCACCGAATAGACATTGAACCAATACCGTTCTAACAGACAGCTTTGCATCTGTGTTGTCATAAGCCCGTCTTGTTCCCATTCCTGCCTGACATTCTCCCTGCTGTTAAAACTGCCGAAAAACCAGACTTTTTTCCCTTCTTCCAGCCAGGACGCTATCTGAACCGTGTCTGTCACCGTTCCCTTTTGCCCGAATATCTCCTCGATGAGCGGCTCCGCTTCTCCATTCCACAGATAGCTCTCCTGCGGCATGTAATATCCTGCCACCGCCTGCAACTGGTCAAAATTATATAGGATAATGTCATCTTTGGCAATGTCAGAAATTACCTGCTGCGTATCCCGCATCAGCACGGCCTTATATTCTTCCTCTCCCAGAAAGGCACGGTAGCCGCGTATTCCTACGATTGCAATAAGCACAACGGCCGCGGCCGCCAGAACAGTCTGCATGTGGGGCACGCGCTGCGAAGCGGGGAACCGGGCAAAGCCGGCGTTCCTGCCGTCTTCTTTCTCCCCGGGCGTCCCAGACAGAATGGCATTGACCGATGCCGCAAAGCAGAACCAGAAGCATCCCATCGCCGGGAGCATATAACGATAGACAAAAATCGGTCTGATCACAAACGAAGCAATAAAGCCAAAGGCAGTCAGACCACACAGAACCATACATCCCGCGAACGCATGAAAAAACAGCAATGCTTCCTTTCGAAATTTTGTCCATTCGGCCTCCCGCGCCCTGTAACTGCATCTTACCTGCCAGGCGTAACCGGCCAGAAAACCAACATAAATTAAAAACATGACAACTGCCAGAATCACATTCACCACATCATTTGTAAAAGCAGGCTTCATGAGAAACTTCACACAGCCGCCCAGACTCCGCCATGTGAGCGGAAGGATCCAGTAGTTTGCACGCACCGTCGTGATCTGTGAGATCAGGACAAACAGCCATGGCAGATATCCAAGAACAGAAACAGCCACACACACACACCAGCTTCTGAGCGGATGCAGTTTCCCTGACTTCCGCAATAAGAACCAGACAAACAGATACAGATAGACCATCACCACCGCCACACAGGCGAAATACTGTGTATACGCCGCGGCCAGCCCATACAGTACAAGTGCCGTATAATGGATCAAGACACGCCCATCCGGTATTTCTTTCCCCGGCTCCTGCATTGAGACAATCGCAAAGCCATGAAAGTAAGCCGCCGTCACAAAAAACAGGGCCCAGCTGTACATCCGCATTTCCACCGTGTAAGCGCTCATCTGCGGCATAGCCATAATACAGAAATAAAACAGCCCTGCCGTAAACATACCAAATCTCTTTTTCAGGAACGTAAGCGCATAGATGAGCAACAGAAAATACGGAAGGACAGACACCAGCTTTACAATGATGATATCATCTGCTGACGGCCAGATCAGTTTACATAAATCCAGAATCAGTTTCACGATTATATAGTACAAAGGAGGGTGTACATCCTTTGCCGTAAAACGAATGAATTCACCATAGGAATGTTGTGCCATTCCCATGGTGAATAACTCATCGTACCAGATATCACTGCTAAAACACAGCCGGATGCTTTCTAAGAGCATCACAAAACTGATGCCCATTAAAATCCAGCCGGCAGCTGCCCTGACATCTACTCTGCGGGCAGCCTTTTGTCCCGGTAACTCCATCTTTCCTCTCATTCCTCCGCCGTGATCTCTTTGCGGATCTCTTTCGTGCGGATTTCCTTACAGATCTGTTCTATGAAATCTCCAAGCGGCTTTGCGCCCTCATCCCCGGCAAAACGGCTTCTGACAGAAACCGTCTTCTCTTCTGCCTCCTGCTGTCCGACTACCAGCATATAAGGAACTCTTGCAAGTCTTGCCTCACGGATCTTGAAACCGATCTTTTCCGAACGGTTATCCACTGTGACATCAATGTCATTTCTCGCCAGTTCCGTTCTGACCTGCTGCGCATATTCTTCATATTTCTCGGAAATCGGAAGAATGCGAACCTGCTCCGGACAAAGCCACGTCGGGAATTTTCCGGCATATTTTTCGATCAGCCAGGCAAGCGTTCTCTCATAACAGCCCAGCGAAGTTCTGTGGATGATATAAGGACGGACTTTGTCACCGTTTTTGTCAATATAATACAGATCAAAATTCTCAGCGATCGCACAGTCTAACTGGATCGTAATCATCGTATCTTCTTTGCCGTATACATTTTTCGCCTGAATATCTATCTTTGGTCCGTAAAACGCCGCCTCACCGTCAGCTTCCGTAAAAACGACACCTTTTTCCTGCAAAACTTCCCGAATCTTACTCTGCGTTGATTCCCAGTATTCTTCATCACCGAGATATTTTTCTTTATTATCCGGATCCCATTTTGAGAGACGGTAAGTTACTTCCTCTTCCAGTCCCAGCACTGAGAGACAGTAATGCGCCAGATCCAGACAGTTCTTCAATTCCTCCTGCGCCTGATCGGGCCGGATGACCAAATGGCCTTCCGAGATCGTAAACTGACGTACTCTCGTCAGCCCGTGCATCTCGCCGGAATCTTCGTTCCTGAATAACGTGGAAGTCTCCCCGTAGCGGATCGGCAGATCCCTGTAGGAATGCTGGCTGTTCTTATAACAATAATACTGAAACGGGCAGGTCATCGGGCGGAGCGCAAACACCTCTTTGTCCGTCTCCTCATCTCCGAGTACGAACATCCCGTCCTGGTAATGATCCCAGTGCCCCGAAATCTTATACAGATCACTCTTTGCCATGAGCGGTGTCTTTGTCCTGACATATCCCCACTCTTTATCTTCCAGATCCTCGATCCAGCGCTGCATCTTCATGATCATTCTGGTTCCTTTGGGAAGCAGAAACGGGAGTCCCTGCCCGATCACATCGACCGTCGTGAATAACTCCATCTCGCGGCCGAGTTTATTGTGGTCGCGCTTTTTGATATCCTCCAAATGCTCCAGATACGCCGCCAGTTCTTCTTTTTTCTGGAAAGCAGTGCCGTAAATACGCTGTAACTGTGCCTTATTTGAATCGCCTCTCCAGTATGCCATGGAAGAAGATATGAGTTTAAATGCTTTGATGTTTTTGGTGCTCATCAGGTGAGGACCCGCACACAGATCCACGAAACCTCCCTGATCATAGAAGGAAATCTCTGCGTCCTCCGGCAGATCCCGGATCAGCTCCACCTTATAAGGCTCATCCTTTTCTTCCATGAAACGGATCGCCTCTTCCCGCGGCAATGTGAACCGCTCCAGTTTATGCCCCTCTTTGATGATCTTTTTCATCTCCGCTTCAATCTTGTCCAAATCTTCTCTGGAAAAAGGCGCTGCATCGAAATCATAATAAAAGCCATCATCGATTGCCGGTCCGATCGTCACTTTCGCATCAGGAAAAAGACGTTTGACCGCTTCTGCCATCACATGAGACGCCGTATGCCTGATCACGCGCAGTCCCTCCGGCGTTCCTGCCGTTACGATGTTTAATTCACAGTCGCTCTCAAGAACCGTCCGCAGATCTTCTATTTTGCCGTTCACTTCTCCAGCACAGGCCGCTCTCGCAAGTCCTTCCGAAATATCGGCCGCAATCTCATAAATGCTCACCGGTTCTGCATATTCTTTCACGGAACCGTCTTTTAATGTAATCTTCATTTATTTCATCATGCCCCTTCCTCTGCCGCTTCCTCATCCTGACAGCAGCAATCGCCGCCGTCGCCATTCCCGCAGTTATTTCCATTATCATTTCCGTTATTGCTGAACAGATTGATACAGACGCCATGCGTCAACGGTGCACAGATAAAACCGAGCGCAATGCCTGACAGCAGCAGGATTGCCCCGACTAACCAGCAGTCCCTTTTCGTAACGGTGACATCTCCCTCAAACATATTTTCGGAAGCCTCTTTTACTTTCTCCATCATTCTCTTTATTATAACTGCTCCTGCTGCAATCACATGATCCCTCCCTATCCTCTGTTATTTTTGTCATTTTATCAAAAAAGAACATCTTCTATAATCTCTGCCGCACAGGCAATAAAGCCTGCGCATGGTCTGGAAGCATAATATTCCGGCGTCCGCTCCGAAGGCTGCGCACTCTCTTCCATTCCCTCGATTCCCAATAATTCGCGACAGATGATCGTACCATGTTTTTCCTTAAACTGTGCGCTCATCTGACGCACCACCTCGTAAATATGCGCCTTGGCTTCCGTGTCTGCCGGATCATCATTTCCTTCCTTTAATCCGGCAAGCATCGCCATCGCAGATACCGTACCGCACACTTCCCGCATCCGGCCGACGCCTGCGCCCATCGCACTTGACATCTTCAATGCGGTCGTTAGATCCATTCCCAACAGATCCGCATAGGCCGCAAAAACCGACTGTGCGCAGTTATACCCGCTTTTGAACAGATCGACTGCATATTCTACACGGGATTCTCCTTCCCGCAATTCCGGTGCCTGTACCACTACGCCATCCTCCTTATGCGTTCCTGCCGCAGCACTTCTTATACTTCTTGCCGCTTCCGCACGGACAGGGATCATTCGGATATACTTTTGGTCCCCTGTGGATCGTCGTAGACTGCTTCTGCTCTTTGTAGAGGCTCTTTCTGGTCTCCTCGTCAAAGATATCGTTCCATTCCTCCAGATTATAGAGCCAGTCTGCGCCTGCAGCTACCATATTTTTATAAAGAAGTTCTTTTTCAAAGCCAAGGTTGACTCTCGTGTCTTCCTCCATCTCCTCGATCGGATTCGCTTCTTTCAGGCTGTCATTGATCCCATCCAGAAAACCAACCATTGTCATAATGTCAATATTAAATTTCTCAGCCAGTTCCTTAACAGTACCTTCTACCACTTCGTCAGGGTTCTTCAAAAGCAGCGCATACATTTCTTTCTCTTTGAGAAAATAGTCCGACCATAATTTTTGCAGGCTTCCCTTATCAGCCGTCTCAGAGTAAGCCATATCACGCCATTGTTTTAATAATGCCATCGCAGATTCCCACCTTTTTATCCTGTATTCATTCACTTTATAACCTTTTGATACTCCGTTAGTATATACCATTTTGGGGGAAAAGTAAATTACTTTTCACATTCGGAGCCGCTTAGAAAACGCGTCTGGAAGTTTTTTTATAAATTTTAATATTTTTTTGCATTGGCGTGAATATTTCTGCCGACAGGGGTAATAATGATATTAGTCAAAAGATAAGGAAATACTTATCCTCCCCTAAAGAAAGCCCCCGGGACTGCGCAAGACGCGGTTTTGGGGGCTTTCGCTGTGTTAATGGGCTTTGAAATGGGGATTTTGGAGTGTTGCCAAGTGTTGCCAGGCTTGAAGCCAGTGTTTATCAGGGTTTCCGGCTTTTTGTGATTTTGCATAATGACTGCTTCATGGTCTGTAATGCCAGTAGGCTGTGGATTATCGGGGATATACTTCTGACGGAAATGCGTTCCATTCAATAATCATCCAATCTGAATGCTTCTTTCGGCATATACTTTATCAAATCATAAATTTTATACTTTTCCTTTATCTCTTCTGGAAGATTCGGATAAAACGTCTGGGAAGCATACTCAGAAACTTCATTCCCCCACAAATTATCTGTAGACAGCAGATAACTATAATAGTCTTCATCGTAATGGATATGCAATGATAGTTCCTTTATAAGCCGCAGGCTCATAGCTGTTTTTATGCTGACTGCACCTGTGTTTAATATGACGTCATATTCTGCATCCAAAATCAGGCTTGCTATTTCAGGCGGCTGTCCATCAATAATCAGGCCAACTGCAATGTCTATAAAAGATTTTAAGGGTTCTTCAAAATTATTTTCTAATGGCAGTTTCTCAATACCGCTACTTTGCAAGTGTAAGACTATCCTCATAAAATAACGGAATATCCTGTCTAAAATCTCATTGCCGTATCTGCTTTTAATGCTCACTTGCATATTTCCTCCAGTTTTTTTCTCGGCGTCCCCTCTGGCGGTCAGGACTGTTCTAGTTCGACAAATCGACAAATTGCAGTTTTGCTCCGCCAATGCTATTTTACCCGATGCTACCTACTATGTCACTTTCCATTCTCTTTTAAAATTCTATTTATTTCTATTTTCAATTCTGGGAGATCATGCTGTATAGTATCCCATGCTGACTGACAATCCAAATTTGAATACTGATGTGCAAAAATATCCCTGATTCCACACCATTCTTTCCACGGAACAACTTTTTCCTGCATTCTCAATTCCTCTGATATTACTTTGCACAACTCCCCTATCTGCAAAATACACATACAGCAGGCATTCTGAAAAACTGAATTTCCCACAAAGTTATTGTAATCATTATCAAACATATCACATGCTTCATCTAACTGCCTGCAATAGTCCAAAATTTTCTGAGGATAATTACATCTTTACTCTTCATACAATAATATCTCCGTTCCGGCTATTTCTTTCCTGAAGTCATCCGCAATTCCCGCCGTGGTGATTAAATCAACCGAAAGATTCAGTGCCTCCTGGAACATCTGGCGCATTCCGGAAAGTTTAAGCAAGGACATCGGCCTGCCTTTTTCCACAAGTAAATCTACATCGCTTTTCTCGCTTGCCGTTCCTTTTGCATATGAGCCAAACAGATATAATCTTTTTACCCCATACGAATATGCGATAGGAACAACTATCTTCTTGATTTCATTAATATCCGGCATATCAAATCACCTCCATAACTTAGTGTGGAAGAAATAAAAATAACGGGGAAATTCCCCGCCGCTCGGTGGACCAAGATCTTTCAACCAGCCCAACCAGTTCTATGCCACTGGCTTATTTATATGTTAACATTAACGGAAATATGCTTTACTGTCAATGTTTCGCAGAAAAATATTCCGGCTTTTTTATTTTTCCACTTGCTATCCTCCCTGTTCAGAGGTAAGCTACGACACCACAGAGAGGAGGGATTGAATGGGAAATGCCTGCACCACAAGCTCATTGCAGCGCGTTTCCCCTATATCAAATGCATTCAGCGTGTTTGCTACTTCCCCGTCCTTCCATGTGGGTGTTTCCTCCGCAGAGTGCGGGCGCGTCCCTTTACAGAAAGGCACAAACACAGTCTGGTCATTGTTGCAGGAGAGCGTTGCTGATTTATTATCCGGAACCAACGCCCCTTTTCCTCCAGAACCTCCACCCGCGCGGATTTTCAGCGTTTTAGGTGTAGCCGCATCCATGACGAGCGGCACATTCCCGCCGCCTGTCCCCATCCAGGAAGTCAGCGTCTGTGCCATGTTCCCTTCCGACAGCTTCACGCGGCTGTCCGCCGGGTGGTTCTCCAGCGCCACCGCTGCCGGGACCGTACACGCCATTTCATTATCTACGGAAATATACTGGCCGCCCATGTCATTTAAACAGATGCCGCCTGCCGCTCCAAAGCCCTTCACAGCATCGCCTCCGCCAGTAAATCCCGCGCAGTCCCCTGCACGATGTTCTCCACCAGCCTGGGTCCGTAGGTCTCTATCCGGCTCCATTTCTTGTTTTCAGAAATGCCCTCATAGGTCAGGCCATCACGCCCATATCGGTTCACAGCCATCCTCGGTTTCACATAGGACAGCTTCCCGCCGGACGGGAGCGTGATAAATAGAATCCCGCTCTTATATTCAAAAATGATCCTCCCGACCTTCGTCCGCTGTTTTTTGGTGACCGCC
Organism: uncultured Lachnospiraceae bacterium; assembly: GCA_947577185.1. Taxonomy (GTDB): domain Bacteria; phylum Bacillota; class Clostridia; order Lachnospirales; family Lachnospiraceae; genus UBA3282. The sequence goes on from CANPUE010000021.1 coordinate 39,069, forward strand.
TTTATTGCGGCGGCATCCACATCCCACCGGAACTGTGTGATATATGGTACTTGCATTCCCATTTTGTATGGGCTAAACTATTTGTTGTGTCCATCCTGGGCACCTCCTGTGTTGTATTTTTGTGGTTTGCAGACCTACTTTTATACTGACACAGGAGTTTCTTTTATCTAAAGATTTTCCCTGAGGCTGTCGCCCCTTGATTATTGATTACAAAAAAGAACCGATAACCGCATTTTTAACTTCTGCGTGTTATCGGCTCTGCGTCTGTGCGTCTGGCTCTTTGATAACTGAAATATTAAATTGTGTTACATTGATTAAAATTTCCTGCTTACATTTGGGACAGA
>CANPUE010000022.1 GCA_947577185.1 uncultured Lachnospiraceae bacterium
GATACATACTGCCCTCTCCCCGGACAGACGTGTATTTTCTGTATCATCACTGAACCCACTTCTGTAAAATGCCGCTTCATCATCCGGCAGTGTTGCCTTAAGAAAAATATTCTGCCCGGCGTATTCATAACAGACAACACAGTCTGCCTTATCCCGAAAATATTCATAAAATATGTGCAGCGCCTCATCTGCCAGCCGGAGACCATATGTTTTTTTATCTAAAGTCTTTTCCAATTCCATACAGAAATCATTTCTACAGAATCCATTTTTCTTTATCCCAAACATACCTCTCCCTCCTGTCCAATATAGGCAACCTCATCTAGCAGCCTTAAGTCATACTGGATTTCCACGCCTTTGAACATTCTGTTTAACAGGTAATACCGTTCCACCTGATATTCTTTAGCGATGTCATCCACCGTCTTTTTGCCGTGGACGATCTCCATATACCCATACAGGCTCCTCAGATAGCCGGAATTATAAACCCGGCTTAAGGCAAGCTCATTGCTCGCCCGCTCTAACATCTTCCGGTATACCTGCTTCTGAAGCGGTTTTCCCTGTTTATTGACACATAAAAAATTAGTGACCAGCTGCTCCTCTCCTGCATTTCTCACCTTGATCCGCTGCATCGCATACCATGCAAGCTCACGCCTGCCATAGTCGGTCAGTTCAACGATCTGACCGTCCCATGTAATCTGCGGTTTCACCCGTACAGTCCCTTCCTCACACATATAAATGTCGCTCATGCGCATATCCAGAACATCCTGCACCTTCAGGCTGCTGTGCAGCTGTAAATAGTACACCGGATAAGATCCTACACTGTAAGTCTTGATATGACGTGATAATTTGTTCAGTTCTTCTTTTGTGACAGTAACGTAATTTCCTTCCTCTAACACCTGTTTCATAATACTCCTCCCGTTACTACCGCCGGATAACTTGCATCCTTCCCCTTTTACTGCTATTTTGTTCCACTGAATCATACCGATCCAGCCCTGCTTCGTCCCTGATTTCCTCTAAGACACCTTCGGGAAGTCTTTCTGCAAGACAGCAGTTTTCTATAAAATTTAATTTTTTTTCAATCTCCCGGTAACGCGACAGCATTTCTTCCGCGTCCATACCAGAGCTGATATACCTGATATATCTTTCTGCCGTATCCTCCTCCATAATGCGAAGGACAGATACGGCATCTTTCATGGAATGGATTCCATAATAATCCCGGCACTCCCTGCGGTTTCTCCCGCAAAGCAGAAGATCCGTGATACGGCGTGCATCCGCCTCATCTTCAAATACCGCATCCAGAATGCCCGCAGCATAAAGCGCCGACATATATGCTGTTCCATAGTGGCTTCTGTCCACTGTTGCAACAATCCTTACTTTCCGGATATCCCGCAGGGCGGCAAGCTCCTTTGCCTGATACGCATTCTGGAAAAAACATCTTTCCGGTATAAAAAACAATCCGCTGTCTGTCTCCCTGTAAACTGCATACTCAGCCTCCGCCTTGCTTTTAAGTTCTTCAACCGAAAGTGCCATATCCTTAGATTGCAGCTGTTCTTCTATCTCCAATAAAAGCGGCTGCTCCTGCTTTACCGTATTCATGCCGCATAAGACTTTGACTGTTTTCAACGCCTCCCCCTTTACTGCTCCAGCGTGTCGATCACATAACAGTCCGTAATCAGCCACGCATCATTTTCTTTTACAACGGAAAGTTTCAAATACTGCAGCAGGCTCCCATTTTCTCCTGCAGACAGGGTAAAACGGCTTTCCTTTATTACTTCTGCATGAGAATCATCTACAAACAGGCAATAATCCTTTGTTTCCAACAGCCGGGACTGTACCCTGACCTCCGGCGGCTGTACGTCGGCTTCTCCTGCTAACGGGGCAAAAGCCTGAAACGCTTTTTCCGTCATATACACCTGCGCGCCTTCATAAAACTTCCGTACGTTTGTGTCATACTCATAGATGACTCCGGCAAATTCGGAAAGCAGCATAGATAATGCCTCCTGCTCTCCCGTTTCAGAAACAGTTTCCGGCTGCCCGGTATCCGTCTCCATACTTTCCGGCTCTGTCCCTTCTCTCTGATCCCCCTCCGGATACAGAATCAGGCAGCCGAACGCTACTGCCATGACGGCGAAGCATACCACCGCCACAATCTTCCAATGCCTCATTTTCTACTTCTCCTTTCCTACAAACCCTTATTTTCTACTCCCTCTATGGTCTCCCAAAGCCCACAAAATGGCTCTGGTAGTAGACTGTATAAATGGACGTGTAACAGCAGTATCCCTGTCCTGCGCTTGCATGGAACATTCTCCCATCGCCCACATAAACGCCCACATGTGTAATATAGCTGCCGCTCTCATAGGTACCCTGAAAAAATACCAGATCCCCGGGCTCCGCCTCATAGTCAGCAATATGCATGACCGCGTCGTACTGACCCTGCGCCGTCCGCGGGAACGTGATCCCCACTCGCTTGTAAATCCTCTGCGTAAGGGCGGAACAGTCAATCCCGTATTTTCCGTTGCCCCCATAAAGGTACGGCACACCCATATATTCCCGCATACACTCCTGCATGGACTCATAATCCCCTTCTTCCAGTGCACCGTCGAGGCTGCTTAAATATGACCTGACATGTTCCACATAAAGCACGTCACCGTAAAAGGAATAGCCGTGCTGTTCACACATCCGCGCAGAAAAAGCGCGCGCTGCATTCTCCGAATGATGTCCCTGCTGTTCTTCTGCTATGTAACCCTGATAACCGCCGCCGAAATTGTAAGACTGGATCACCGTATCCAGATCCACACCCTTGTCGGTGCCGCTTGATAAAAGCGTACTGAAATAATAAGTTCCCTGTCTGATACTTGCGATCGGATCGGTTATCGTTTTCCCCGCGCTGGCGGAGCATTGCATGATATCCGGCACCTTATCCGCATCGCCGCCGGATTCCTGCGCGATAATCGCCAGCAGAAGATCCACATACTCCGATACTTCATACATATCCGCATAAAATTCTACCTGCTCCCTCCACTGCTCTACCATAGGCGGGATATCCGCCCTTCCATAGTAGCCGTAACTGCCCTCGCATCCGCTGCATACAAGGCATAAAAGCAGCAGGCATAACAGTATTCTGCATTTCTTCATAATTCCCCTTCCTATACCAGCGGTTTATTCTTCTCCTCCAACATCTCCGATATTTTTTTCTGAATCAGGCTTTCTGCCTCCGCATATGCCTGTGACCCTTTTTCATATCCCTGTTTTTTCTCCATCTGCTTTAAGATCTCAGCAGACAGCACCGCTGTCTGTGTTTCAATCCTCTTTTTGCATATCAGTTCCTGCGTTACCGCGACCGCGCCTTCTTCCTTCATAACAGCAATCTCCTTTTCCAGCCGCATCGTAGCCTGCTGCATGGCGCGGAGCGCAACACTGTTTTTGGGACTTCCCTGCGGTGTGATCACCCGACAGATTACACTGCCGGTATCCATAGCGATCTGGTCCGTTCCTATTTCCGAATCCGGCACGACACTGTTTTCCCGATACCCTGCTTCGCTCTGCACATTTCCCGCAGACGGCTCATCCGCCATATCTGTAAAATGCTGCGCACCATCTGCACGGATCTGCATTGCCGCGGGACGGATCTTGTGCATCAGATACGCCGATGCCGCCATATCCGCCGCCTGGTAAGCACTCCTTCCTGCAGAACGGATTGCCGGAGCGGCTGCCCTGCTGATCTCCGCGGAAATATCAACCGCAGCTTCACCGGCTGCCCCGCCTGTGTGCATTCCGCCTGCCGCTGCCATTGCTGTCCCGGAGCCGCCGAGGTATACTGCCGCCGCGCCTGCCGTCATACCCACTGCGGCCGCCCCTGTCGTTCCGGCAGCCGCCTTCGCCGTATTGGCAATCGCGCGTTTCCTGTATAAATCCCGCATCTGTTCGTTTGTCAGCACGTTCTGAAACTCCGGCTGCTCAAAGTTGGAAATATTGGCCCGTTTCCGTAAAATCTCCGTTCTCTGGTCAGCAAACTGCGTCGGCGTACTCCTTATGCCTGCGGCGTCATGAAATTCCTTCGACTGCCCTCTCAGACGGTTAAGCCTTCCACTTTCTTCCGCAATCCGGCTGTCCGCCTGTGCCGTCTGTTCTTCTATATCCGCCCGGTTCCTTTCAAGGCTTCTGTATTCTTCACTGCCCCTTCTGCAGTCTAACATCTGCCTTCTGAGCTGTTTGTCCTTCTGCACCAGCCTCGCCCGTTCCATACGCAGGTTATCCAGACGGCTCTGGGAATCCTCCATCTGCCTGTCAATTCCACGGACGGCTTCATTGATAGAACCTGCCGCAATCTCTTCCCGCACAGGATCGTCACGCCCATAGGACATCGGTGATGAAAGGGCATCGGCACCCTCCGATATACCGCCTTCTTCCAAAGATGCACCCACATCTCCCCTATCTTCCGGCATGGGGATTCCCATACCGCCAGAAGAAACCGCTTCTCTTGCAGGCTCCCTGCTCTTTGCCTCTGGTCCGCTGCCAGCCCCGTCTGGGATTTCCCTGCCGGATTCCTGTGCCGGCTCTTTATTTCTTCCGCCGCCGTCCCCGGAAAGAAGCGCTTCTTCCTCTGCCCTATCAATTTCTGCTAGCTCCCCGTGCATATGGCTCTTCTTTGTATCCGACACTGCATCCGCTATCTTTCCTGCGCCCTGTCTGATCCGGCCGGCAAGTGCCCTTGCAAATGTCATGACCGCCATTGCCCCTAAAAAGCCGTTCCGTTCATTGCTCTGGATTCCCAGAAGCGCTTTAAAGCGGATTCGCGCCGGAATGATCAGCATACACATGACAAGCTGGATCACCGCAACGCCTTTCACCACATCTGAGAGCATCAGGCTTGTCAGGAGCGGGACTAACAAAAGCACCGCATCAATGACCGGCGTCATCAGATTGGAAAACACCGTCATCATCCAGCCGCCCATCAGGTCTTTCTTTTTACTGTGCATGACACAAATGAACGGAAAGCTGACAAAACAGACCAGCATATCAATGGCAACCGCAACATATAAAAATACAAAGTAAATCGTAAGCACGACGGTTCCCAAATACATAACAGCATCCACGAAAGTGCCGCTGCGCTCTGCGTTTAACAAAAATGCCTTGGAAAGCGACAGCGTTGCCCCACCGGTAATCATCTGCCCTGTAACTTCCTTGATTCCGTACAGGAGAACATCCCGTACATACAGCGCCACATCCAACAGGTGCGGCATCAGAATCAGGGCGCTGAACTTGACGATCAGCGTTGGGATCATTTCTTTGATCTCATCCCTGCTCTTTGCCGTCTGCCCGCTCCATGCCGCCTTTGCAAGCTGAAACACAAACCCGATGCCCAAAAAGATAAACATCATGCCGCGCAGTAGCGCATAGCAGACCGATGCCGTGACCCCGTAAGGATTCCCCTTGCGCAGTTCAAAGGCATAAATATTAACTTTATTGGGCTGTCCGCTCCCGACTCTCCCGTAAACAATCGTATCAAGCGAGGCGCCGATGCTGTTCTGGAGTACCGATATCAATGCGCTGCCAATGTTACGGAACAATTCCGCTATGTACTTCTCCACCCGCCCCGGCTTTTCCACGGAGATGTCCTGCTCCTCTTCTGCCGCATCTATGACATTTCCATAAATAGAATTATCCTGTGAGCCGGAAAGCCACGGTGACGTGGACCCGAAACGGCTGTTGTTCGATTCATCCACTTCGTTTACAAGCGAGTCCTCACCGGCCGCAGATGCCGTGACCGGCACGGAAAACGCAAATATCATGACAAGAAGGACCGACAGAAGCCGTATTTTCCTCTTTTTCATCCCGCTTCCTTTCCGTACATGGATTTTAAGACCCTCGCATCCGTTTCCACAAATACCGCCTCCGCGGATTTTAAATAATCCACCTTACAGAAACAAACTTTTCCGTTGTCAACAATACAGACTTCCCCTTTTCTCTCCTCGCTCTGGTCGGAAGGATCTCCGCCCAGTTCCAGAATACGGTCTGCCTGCCCGTTGGTGATATTTAAGGCTTCCTTAATCCACGCCCTGTCCTGAAAATCCTGCTTGAATACAAACTTTGTGGCAGACTGCTTTAACAGCGCTTCTGTTTCCGGCATCCTCTGATAATCTTTCAAAGCCTGCGTTGCCGTCCATAAGGACACCAGCCGTTTTCTGGAAGTACGGGAAACATAATCCAGCTTTTGTACCGCCGGAAGGGATTTAAAATTCTCATGCAGCTCATCACAGATCACGCCCAGATATTCTGTCTTTTTGGGGTTAATGGCATTGCGCTTGATAAAATGCTCCGTCACAAAACTTAACGCGATCAGTCTTGCAACCGACCTTTCTTCATCCGGGAGCTGAGATAAATCAATGTTCGTAAATTTTACGTCCCGGTCAATGATTACGTTACTTTGCCCGTCAAAATAGCTTTTCACGCCCTGTATTTTACAGAGTTTCCTGCCATTTTCCCTGCACTGACATTTTAGCCCCGCTTCGTATTCTTCCCTTGTATAAAACTGCAGGCAGTCCGGGCAGTAGTAAAGTTCCCGCACACGCTCCTTTAAACTGTCAAGCAGAATGCGATATGCCCGTTTATGCTCTGGTATTTTATTCTTTCTCTCATTGACCAGCGCTTTCTTATAAAAATCAGATATGGTAGGAAGCCTCTTCCTGCGCCGCCCGCCGGCGACCAGCACCTGACCGTATTCCCGTTCCTCTTCAAACAGGCTGTCCACCTGCCCGTCTATAATTCCGCATTCATCATACATCTGGGCAACAATATCCGTTATGATACGCTCCAGATAAGTAGCCAGCTCAAAATCAGCCATTCCCTTGTTCCCTTGTACCATGATCATAAGGTTTCCCTTTGCGTCCTCGATCTTATCCTTTAATTTCAGCACCATGTAATCGCCGTCGATCTCCGACCACTCCTCTTCTTCCCGTACTTCAAACGGATTTAAGATCACGTGGCTCCCTACCTTGATCTGGTAATTGATGCCGCACTGCACGTCAGCCATCATGGAATATTCCCCTCGGTTTCCCCTGGCCTGGCTGTCGATCGACACAAACCGGTATCCGTTCTTGGAAATGTATCGGGATGCGAGGATCTTCATGGTGGCGGATTTTCCTGTACCCGTCATGCCGCAGAAAACCACGTTGTACCCGTTGTGGCTGGTATCATAGCAGTCATAAGCAACCGGTTTCCAGCTCGACATATTCCGTCCGAGAATAACCCCGTTTTCATGGATAAAGTCCGTCTGCGTGTGGTTAAAAATACTGGAAACGCTCAGCTTGTCCATCGTATGTCTCTTTAACCCCGCGGTCTTTATCGGACCTATGCCCGCATGGAACCTCTTATTTAAGGGCATCCCCGATAAAAATGCCTCCGGCTGCACACCGTAACAGGAGCTGATTGTAATCTGCTTTTCCTTTGCCAGATTCCGGAAGGAATCCGACTCATAATTTAACTCTTCCAGAGATGACGCCTGGAGCACAAACAGAAAATACACATGATACAGACTGTTCTCCCCTGTCTCGATGCGTTCCGCCCATCCTTCCGTCTCGCGCAGCTTTCCGTTTAACTTACGGATCATGTTGCGGTTATAATTCTTTTCCGCGCTGATGATATTTGTTTCAATCTCAACGATCGTGGTATCCAGCATATGCGCTGCTCGGCTCTCCGGGAGCGGCTCAATAAAGATGCTGACGCCCATGCGGCGGTAATTAAACAGCGTGGGAAAAGTCACCGCAAACGCTGTCCTCTTCGGTAGTGTATCTATCGTAAAACAGCGGATGTAAATATCATGCCCCGCATCATTTAGGACAAAATAGGACAGCGGGTTCGGATCGATCCCGTCCGGGGCAACAATCTCCCTTGCCGCAGAAACCCTCTTATAAAGCAGGTCTTTCCCATCTTCCTTCTTTTTCTGCCGTTTCTTCAAAAACCTGCTGATCAGTACCGCAGCCAGAACAGACAGCAGTACAATTCCCGCCAGACAGATCGCTAGCACCAGTATCATCTTCCCATTCATACAGCCTCCCCCTCCTGTTCCAGAATCTCAAATTCCGCCGCCATCTGCCGCAGCATACTCTCATCTGCTTTTTCTTCCATTTCCCGCAGGGAGCTGCTGGTGACCGCTATACTGTCATAAGCAGACTGCAGAATATCCTCAACGCGGTATTTTGCTGCACTGACCGGATGGGCATACCTCCTCATCTGTTCCAATATCTCCACCCCGGAAAGCGCCCTTGCCTTTACGCCTGCATTGCGTAGCGCTGAAATATACGCCGATGCCTTGTTCTGTAGCTGCCGCTCCGCCTTTGCATAAATTTCCGCCGGCGTCAGTTCCTGGGTAAAATCAAGGGAATTGTATGTCCAGTCAAACAGATACATCTGATCTAAATGGGGGTCTGCTTTCTCCCCGCTGATAGATTCCAGATACTGCACCTGTACCTGAAGCTGGTCTGCCTGATACCCGATGGAGGTAATTTCCCGCTGCATCTGCCGCAGTTTCTGGTAATACTGCTCATATCTTTCACCCTCGGATTCCGGAATGCTCTCAGACTCCCGCTTCATCTCCTCATAATCAAGTACCATAAGGTAACGCTTTTCCTGTATGCGCTCAGCCTGCTTTCTGTAATCCTGCACCATTTTATCCAGATTTACGTCCCTTGCCATCTGCCAGAACTGGACACACTGCGTATCCAGCACGTTGATAAAAGACAGATAACCCCTTATGACCTGAAGCTGTTCCTCATCTTCCGCATCCCTAAATTCGCATCCGCCACACATAATGCCGCCGATAAAACGCTTTCCGCCGTCCGCGACCACCATCATATCCGAAACATCATCAAACTTGACATATTCCAACGCATCCAGCCTCTTAAAAGTGCTGTAATCTATGGACTTTTCCTTCACCCTGCTCCGGTGGATCTTAAAAAAATAAACCCCCGCGGCCCCAAATGCCGCAAGCACTATAAATAGAATAATTGCAATGAGCCGCACCGAGCGGACCACCATATCAATCGTCTGCATCATGCACCTCCTTATGCCAACGCATCACCAAGCAGCTTGCATATGCCAAGCCACAAGGGAATACTGAAAATCATAACCGCTATCAGCCCCTTCATCAGGGCTTCTTCCTTTACTTCACTTCTTGTTTTGACACTTCCTGAAAAAAGCAGACGGATTACCATATAAAATATGGAAAACACGATTCCCATAACACCAATGGTAATGCCAAGACTTCCCGCCGAAGAAGCAAAACTCCTGATCTGCGTACTGGATGACAGCGCCGTATCCTGTAGATATACCCACGGATCGATTTCCTTCGGCTCTGCTCCGGCGAAATTATAGATGCTGCCGCCCTCCTCAGTCCCGCAGGCTGTAAGGGTGCCACAACAGCATATGATAAGAAAAAGACTTTTTCTCCTGTACTTAAAATTCCCCTTTAAATTCCCCTTCAATCGTTTTCCTCCTGTTCACTGGAGTATTTTGTATAGATAACCCTCCTGCACTTTCGCAGTATGACACGGAACAGCCATTGATCTAACGTGATGCCGCCTCCTGTTAAAAACATCACATCTACCGGCAGCTGCACCATGACAACGCCTGCCACCACAAGCGTCAGTAAAATCACCGCAATCAGTGCCGGCAGCACCAGCCCATGCTCTGACGCCTTCACCAGCAGCCTGTAATCGGCAAGCAGGGTAAGCACCAGCACCAGCGCCTGTTTTTTATTGAAATACCGAAACCATTTATCCTCATCCTTAAATTCCCGTGGCACACGGAATACGCCCGTTGCTGCCATAAAATCCTCCTTTACCGGTTTTACACAAAATTAGGGTGGAGCCTTGCGACTCCACCCGCCATATGACCCTATTTACAATCCAGAACCGATTGACTTGAAAAAACCAACAATGCTGAATGCACTGAAAATAACGATCCCTGATATACATATGATCAAAGCATGTGATTTCTTCTCCTCTTTCTTCTGCGCGTTTGATGTCAGCAATAAAGAAACTGCCGTGAAGATGATAGAAAACACCAAACCAATGACGCCTATCGTCATTAACAGCTGATATCCGCTTGCGCCAATGTCCTCGACTTTCTCGATCAAGGTGGAAAAGACACCGTTCTCACCCGGATCTTCTGTCAAAAAATCCCACTCGTTCGTTAAAAGGACGCCAAGTGTACCAGCTCGCGCATTCAGAAAAAGGGCACCGATCCTACACAACAAGTCATGCATGTGTGTAAGCCTCCTTTTTCAATATTTGCCAGAAAAATCACATGTGTTTATCTTGTAACATATCATACCAAAAGAAATCATACCGTCAAGACACGTAAATCGAAATCCCGCTATTATGATTTCAAATGCAATACTACATTTGATAATACTACCACTTTTTGTTATTTTCGGTCAATTTTTTTCTAAAAAGGTATTTTTATGGCTTGAACGAAAAAAACAGGGGCAGCCTGCGCTGCCCCAAAAAGTTACTCCACGGAAATCCGGCTGATGATATTAAAATCCTCCGAATCGTCCTGATCTGTTATAATGACCGCTTCATTTGAAGTCCCGGTAAAGATCGTCATAGCCTCCTCTTTTTCATAATTCATCACTACCTGTCTTAAAATCTTGGAATTAAGCACCATCTCCTCAAACTCTCCCTTTATCTCACAGGCTACAAGCGTCTTGGAAATTTTCCCTTTCGTGCTTAAACGGAGTGCACCGCTTTTATCCTTTGTCATATAGACAAACGGGTCTTCCCCCTGATTGGCAACATCAAAGACCGTCAGGGCGTCCAGAATATCTTTCGGCACCACATGAAGAATCCCGCAGCGGCTGTGGCTGTTTACGCCATCCATAACGCCTTTTAACGCATATTTCTTCTCGCTCACGTCTTTGGACATGAAAAGCGCGATATCCGTCCCGCTCTTAAAATACAGATATTTCTCATAAACGCATATTTCCGTATTTTTCCCTGTCAGAAATTTTGTCAGCACTTTGATCTGCTCACCGTCAACCTCTACTTTCAAAAGACTGCCATCCTTATCCAGTGTTGCTAACGGCTCTGCGCCTTCCCCGTCCATCTGTTCCAGAAGTTTTCCTTTATCGTATTCCGCATCCATGCCGTAAAATCCCAGTTTATAGCCGTCCGTGCTGCTCACCTGAAACTTATTTCTATCCATGTCGCAGCATATGCATACGTTTCCTGCGCTTCCTTCGTCCCCTGGCTTATAAAACCTTGCTCCTTTTGTAAACAGATCCGTCAGCTCTTTTGTATCCACGGATGTCCGCAGATACCAGTCATTAGAAGGCGATATAACCACCGGCTTTTCCCCTAACGGTACCTGAACTTCACTGCCGCCCTTTTTGATCAGGCAGTATTTTTCAACAGTGAGCGTCATGGGCACTTCTTTCCCGTTGTTCATCGCCGCGCTGATATCGCACAGCCGCTTTCCGCTGACATAAATATCCTTCTTATCCTCCTCCATCTCAATCTCGCTGGCAAGGAACATACTAAGGAGCTGCTTTTTGCCGTCAAAGGCAATCGCAAGTGCCGCATACCCTTCCGCCAGCTTTGTTCCCTTGGTCACCGAAAGCTGGACGGAACTTTCTACTGTCGCCTTCTTGTCCTTAGTCACGGAAACCGCCGACTGGATTTTTCCCATGCACGCCGCAAATTCACTGCTTTCTACTGTAATCTTCATACTGTATATCCTCCTGTTTTTCATAAATTTAAGACGGTATTCCCGCCCTGTTCACATTGTTTTTGTATCAGAAATTGATGACCTGTTTCATGCCGTTCGATGATTTATTTGTTTTTGATTTTGACTTATGAAAATGGCTGGAAATATCCATCTCCCCAAAGAAGCCAAAAAGAGAACCCGCACCCTGTACCGGTTCTTCCTTATCATCCGCCTCCTTTTCATCTTCTGCGGGAATTTCTGTTTCTTTTATCACTTTTAATTCCGCAACTGTTTCCGGCTCTTGCGCCGCCTCTTCCGAAGCGCCTATCCCAAACATACCAAAAAAATCCACGCTTTCGCCGCTGTCCGTGATAAACAGTCCGCTTTTTTCTAACTCCTTTTTCAGGTCAATACCTGTCAGCTCATTAAAAGTCGGCATTTTTTTATACTCTTTTTTCTCGCCGTTTCCGGTATGCCATTGATTTAAAACATCAAACATACTTTTTAATCCCTTGACCTGCTCGGGACTCTTTTCCGCCGCTGCCTGTGCGAGCCTGATACGGGGATCAACACCCTGCGCCATGGCACAAAGTCCCTCAGATGAAAAATGTCCCTGAATGGCGCTTGTTGCAACCTGCTTGCTGGCGACCATCTCCAGCGCATCCACCTGGATCGTATGGGAAGACACAAGATAAAACGTGCGGCACTCTAATATCTGGTTCAGCCGGTAATGTCTTCTACTTGCCTGCCACATGGTAAAAAGGTCATAACTGTACTGGTAAAAAATGATCGTAGGGAAGTTATACATGACATTTCTGTAATAAAACAGGAAATCCAGCCCTGTTTTCACACATTTGGGGTTGGTGATAAAAACTTTCACCCCCTTAGCCGCCCGCTCATGCATCCATTCTTCCCTTTCTTCCGCCACTGGATGGCCGCTCTCCAGAATCTCCACTTCTTTATCTGACAGTCCGCAGTGCTTCTGCAGGATTTCTTTCAGTCGGTGCGTTACATTGGCTTCACCATTTCCCGTATACTCACAGTAAACAACGACGTTCCTGTTTTCAGATATCTCCTGCGAAACCAGCTCACAGAGCCGTTTTTCCTTGTTCAGGAGCTTTCCGTCTTTAACCAGATATGACAGATCCGGCACATGTGCCACGACACTGCCGTCAACCGGGGATAGTATCGTATCCCTTCCATACGGCTTATCCGTGTAAGACAGCGAAAACTGCAGAAATGTTCCCAAAATGGATCTTCCCAGATCCCTCTCATACATGGCCTTCTTTAAGGCAGTCCGCACTTCATCATAGGCCGCCGCAATTTCATCTTCTAATGGAATGTATTCCACACACTCATTCAGCGGCGGCAGATAGGAACTCATGTCACTTAAGTTTAAGAATACCGCATGGTCCAGAAGAAAATGGGTAAAAATATCCGGTGAAATTCCCGGACGGCATTTGGCGGAACCAATCTGCTTTCCACGGCTCATCATGTTATAATTGCCGTTCTGGTCCTGTTCCACCTCGTATTCAGTGGCAACAGTCCCGTAATGCTCCACAAACTTCTTTTCTCCTTCTGAGCCGTAAGAATATCCCATCGCTTTCATCCGCGCCGGGTCAAGACGGTACAACAGGTAAAAGAAATGGCTTGCATACCCTCCTGCGATTGTTCCAGTAAGGGCCAGATGCCATCTGCTTGCTTTGATCAGATCATGCATGGCGATTCCCTGGGCGCTTCCGCCGCCTTTATATTCATGCGCTTCATCAAAAATTGCAAAGTCAAAAAACCCTTTTAAATATTTCTTGATATAGCGCGACGGCGCAAACCTCCTTACCCCTGTTACTTTCGGATAGGTGACCTCCTCTTCACAGATACCGTTTTCTGCAAAATAATCCTGTTTCCAACGTTCATGTACCCACACGCTTTTCTTATTTTTCTTGGCCATGTTTGCCCAGTGCGTTGCCTTTACCCATCCTTTTTTATGAACGCGGATCGGCTTGAAGGTCAGCGTGCGGTTTACCGGCTCACAGGCAGGCTGCCACAAGAGTATGCCGCAGTGTCTGCAGGTTCGGTTCGCCTTCATCTGCATGGCAAAATCAGCAGGCTTAAGCGGCTCTTTCTGCCTGTCCGCACAGTTTTTCACATCCGCCCCATACAAAAGCTGGCCGCATTCGGGACATACCATACCCACTGCGGAAAAACCACAGTCTTTTACTTCCCACTCCTCGCAGCCGCAGCTGCACCTCGCCGGCAATGCCGCCGGTCTCGGCGTCTCACAGCTTTTACAGACAAGCATGGTCACTTTCTTTTTCTTCACCTGCGTCGGTAACGGCATATAGGTATAGGAAAGTTTTCCCGTTTCCTTGCTCATGATGTAAAACTCTTTACCGGTGCGTTCCTTTCCCCGTTTCCGCAGTCTGCACAGTTCCTTAATGCCCCGTATGATCGTTACCTTTGCATAGGGAATGTCCGCCTTGATCGCTTCTTCCCATTTCTTGACCAGATGGGGCGGGCACATGACAATATTGCGGTATTTTACCGCATCGGAATCCATATAGACATCCTTTGCGCTCTGTTTTGTCTGATTCATGACCATCTGCACGAAAAACCCTTCCGGCACGCCCATGCCCTGCAGGGTCTTCCCGCATCCCATATCTTCATTCAAAAAAGCATAAGAACCGTGCTTCATGCACTCGATCAGCCCGTTCACGATCGCGGACTGCTGTGGGTAAAATCGTTTCTCCAAAAAAGCAATCTCATCTACAGTCTCCTTCAGATCGACCAGCGGGTTTAACTTTTTCTCCAGATTATCAATCAGGGAATTGCCATACTTCAAAAAGTAATCGTCCATATTATCAAACTCAAGCCGCTTTTGCGGCTTCGATGCAATATGTATTTTCCCTCCCTGCAGTCCGCTTGATACCAGCTCCTGCAGTACATAGTCCGCCATGGATATCTCATAGACCAACAGCTTTTCTGTCCATTCCGGCCTGCGTCCATATACCGCCATTTCTACCGGCTTTATCATCTCCCTGCCCGCCTCCATAAGAAACGGAACCCATTCCGGCAGCAACGGATAATCGAACTTGGACATCAGCCAGTTATAGATATCCGTATGGACATTCTCCTGCGTTGTCAGGATATATTTACTGTTGACCGCCTTAGAAATGCTCAGCGCATGGTTGACCGGCTCCCTTCCATGCATCATTTTCGTGTGGTAACTATCCACTTCCGTTTTCGGAAACATGACCATTTCTTCCCTGTCATCTTCCAGATACAATGCGCTGCTTGCCAGACTGATATTCGCACTGAAACTGCGAAGCACGATCTCACTGCGTTCAAAACAGGAATAAATCAGCGCTTCTTTCCGATACCCCCATGTCAGTGCAACAATATAATCCACATATGCAAAAGCTCCGTTTACTGAGATCCGCATATCCTTTTTATCCTCCTTTTATAAAATTTTTGTTCTCATACAAGCATTAAAAAAAGCGCCCCTATACGGAAACGCACTACTGTAACGCCTGTATTGTTCCATCCGATTCAATCAGGTTATAACTGATTTTCGGAAAGCTGATAACTACCTCCTTCATCCTGCCATCCTCATCCTGCACATATTCATTGCGCGTGACAATCTTTGACACACCTCTTTGCAGATGCAGATCGCCGTTTTCCTCGTTTCCCACCAGTCCCTGCCCGGCGCCGGATACTGCCAACAGATACATCTGCCCTTCCGACGGTATGATCGGCGGTCTCCCAAGATTGTTGATGATATAGGGAGCGACCCGTGTCTTTTCCTGCGCCATTCCTTGCAGCGGACTTGTCTCCAGAAACTTTGCGGCATCCCCGGCATGAAAAACCCGTGTCATAAATTCCCCTATATTTGTTTCCCGGGATTTCGGAATCATGATGCGTTTCCCTGAAAAATCCTCCGGTAGCACCGGTATCTTTTCTTTATCCGATACCATGCTGTAAAGCCGCTGCTTTTCCTCCTGTGACGCTTCACACTTATCCTTCTTCTTTCCGATCAGAACGATCTGCTGGAACTTCTCGTACTCTTTCTCGCGGAACCGGTATACATACTCTGTCACAAATCCGCTGCTCCACTGTTCAAGGAACTCTTTCTGCTGTGCTGCATACCGCGCAACCACCACCACGGCAACGGCGCCTTTCGTAAGATATGGCAGCGCCTTTTCCAGAAAGGCCAGCTCATACCGCTCGCCGTCTTCCTGCGCCCCATAGGGCGGGTTCATGAACAGAAAGGAAAAGGACGAATGGCTTATGATAACGTCATTTAAAAAATCCGCTTTCAGGCATATATGGATTTCCTCATTACTGCAGACGTCTTCATAAGTATTCTCATTCAGCTCAACCCCAAACACTTTAATGTTTTGGTGCCTTTCCCTGTCTTTGCCCGTCACGGCAAGAACTGCCTTTCCATCCCCAATAGATGGTTCAAGACAGCAGACTTCCTCATCCTCCGGGAATTGCAGGAATTTCCCAATGGAAACACAGTGCCCGACATCCGTATAATAGGCTCCCATCTTTGCGTCATTGTACTTCACTCTTGAAAATTCTGACTGTTTTTTAATCCTATCCATACTCTCCTCCTTTTATATTTGCCAAAAAAGGCATTAAAAAAAGCCCTCATAGGAAGGCTGTGCCTACTTTTATCTTCCACCAATACCTGTTTCCAGGAATTAAGCAATACGCTTCTGTCAAAAAGACAGACGCCGGAAATAAAAATAGTTTTATTTATTCTAACATCAATCCAAAGGTCTGACAATCTTTTTTCCATGCATTGATCGGCGCGATTGATCTGCACCGGCTACTATTTCTTTGCCATCTGTCCCGAAAAGTAGTATAATATATTGGAATTTACGAAAGTCGGAGGTTTTAATATGCCAACTTACCCGCAGCAGTTGATTACTTCTCTGTGTGAACACTTAGGCGAACGCCTGGTTAATTTTTTTTCCATAGAACATCTGAAATATTTTGAGGAATACGCAGATCTAAACGGATTTGTCGCAGACACTTTATGGAAATTCATCAAGACAGAGACCCAGAAAACGGAAATCAATTCCGTTTACAATACACAGGTCAAAATGCGCCGCCAGAAAAGAAACCGCTGGTTCAGCAATTATGAAAGCCTCTGCGAAGGGCATCCGCTTTCCGACAAGAAAAATCCCTACTACAAGATCTGGCACGACCATGACCAGCTCATGGGAAGTGTTTTTCTCAAATTATATGATGCAGCGGATCTTGATACCGTAATTGAAAATTATAAAGAAAAGCTGAACGCATGGCAGCAAGATGATGATAGTCTGCTGATTGACTATCCCTTACTTCAGAATAAAACCAAACTGCAGATAAAGACCAGTTTCCAAAACGACCTGATCATCAACCTGATTGAGATCATTTTAGAATCCTATGACGGCAACATTGAAAACTACTTTTCCAAAAAACCGGATATTCTTCTGGACAAGCCTTTTTTTGCATCGTCGAAATTTTCTGTTCCCTTCAAGGAATCTCTGGACTCTTATGTGGCTGAGCTGGTAAATTTCGATATGGATGACACCACTTTCCAGATGCTCGTCAGTTCCGACCCGAACGATCCTCCAAACGGGGCAAAGCTCCGGGTATTCGACCCTCGGGATAACCAGATCCTCATGACGCTGATCAACCACATCAATCTTGACTTTTATGAAAGCAAACAGATCATCTTAGAGGTAGGAACCATTGCGAAGGCAATCAACAGTCGCCCAAACAAACATCTCTATGATGATATCAAAAAGCGGCTGCATAACATGGGCCGCACCACCTTTCAGATGTACAAAAAGGACAATCCGAACGAGCCGGTTTACACGTTCTCATTCTTTGACAATGTCCGTACAATCGACCAAGATGGAAAGGAATTTATTTCCGTGACTTTTGGTAATACCCTGTATGATTCCATTGCCAAAAGAAAGATGATTTCCGTAACTTCCAGTAACTACAACTCTTTAGAGTTAGAGATGAGCAAGCTGCTTTACCACAACCTGCAGAAAGAACGAATCGCGCTTTCCACCTCTTCTGTACCGGATGAGCACGGATATCTGTATAAGACCTACGATTACTCCTATTTTCAGCGTATTATCCTGTTCAAGAAAAAAAAGAAAGCAGAGAACATTCAGCTGATTATGGAAACACTTCAGGAATTTGTGGAAAAACAGATTGCACTTGCGGATTTCCGCTATGATAAAGGACAGGGGCTATTCCATCTGTACTACCTTCCCTTAAATGATGATGAAAGGGCAGACCTCATAAGCGTTGGCAGCTCTAAAAACGAACTGTTGGCAGATCACCTCCAAAATAATGGCAAGGATTCTCCCGATTCAAAAGTGCAAGTAGTGCAGACGCGTTTAGATCTTTCATAAAAACAGCGTCTTACGGTTGTTAAAAGCCGTAAGGCGCTGTTTTCTTACTATCTTCTATCACTCCATATTGCTTTCATAATACTAGAAAATGATGCCATTTCCTTCGCCTTTTTTTATTTTTAGGATGAATTTCATTTTTTGGTCATTTATTAATAAAAATGATACCAGATTCTTCGCCATTTTTATCATTTCATCGAAAAACGTATCGTTTTGGAAAAAATGATACCATTTTTCTCGCCATTTTCGCTTATTCAATCTTTTTGACCTTTCGCCCAATCGGTGAAAAGCTGTAATTTCCGCTCATTTTTACTTCAAATCTCAAAAATGATACCAGATTCTTCGCCATTTTTATATTTTACATCTCTTTTTTTCGCCATAAATGAACCTTTCGAAAATTGATGCCAAATTTTTCGCCATTTTTCAGGTTTCATTTTCTGCCTGAAAAAAATTTTGCATTTTTTTATTCGTATTCCGGCTGCAAAAAATCTTCTTTTGATACCAAATTCTACGCCATTTCGTGGATTATTTTAATCCATGACTTCAAAGTCCCGTTTTTGATACCTTTTCACTCGCCAATTTTTAGCGAAAAAAATTTTTGAACATACTAATTTAATAAAAAGATATCGCTTTTATGGGGTTCCCCAAAAAAAGATACCATTTTCTTCGCCATTTTTTGAGACATCAAAATTCTGGAAAAAAACACGTTTTCAGCAAAAAGATACCAATTCTTTCGCCATTTTGGAAACATTTACAAGTCCAAAAAATTGTGCTTATAATACATTTAAGATACTATATCATGTACTTTTTGAAAAAACAGCCACAAGATATATCAATAACCAGAAAGGAGGTTCCAAGCTATGGAGTTAAGCAGCTTCGCCCGCATCGGAAAAGGCGTTCTGACCAAAGCCATTGGTCTGCAGAAAAACTATATCGAAGTTTATTCTCAAGGACCTGATGTTTTAAATGAGCGTGAATCCAACTGCAGTAATTGTGTCATTCACCAAAAAAAGGAAGAACTTAAAATGCTCGGTCTGGAGCAGGCTGCCGATCAGATCCACTGCTTCTGCCATACCTGCTCTTCTTCCGTATGGGAGCCCTCCTATACAACTGAAAAGCGTTACATAAATGAAAAAAACCGCTACGGCTACCAGCCTACTTTAAAAAGTAACGCCATCAAACTTCTTTTATTATACCACTTTCTCCATCCGGACGGCCGAGGATTTATTAAAAACATCAGTATTAAAGAGCTTGCACTTACAATCGGCTGTACAAGAGCCACCGTAATTTCCTGCAATGAAGTGCTTCAGGATTACGGTTATTGTTATTTTGGCCATTCCGGTATTTATGACCACTGCATAAATATCTACCTTCCGGAATACAAAGATTATCATAAGACCGCAGCCGAAGGCGGACGCGGTTATATTACCATGTCAAGCGATATGCTGTCTGATCTTTGCGGGATTGAAAGTTTAAATACATTGCGGTTAAATCTCAGAGGCATCCTGGAAGTAGATAATGCCTCCTGTTATGATACCCGAAATTCCACTGCGGTTCCTGTTACTTCGCAATACAGAAGGCTGCGCGGTTTCCTGCCGTCTTACTGCAAGCGCAATGTCATTCAGAAAGCGCTGGAAGAAAACGATGCCATCTTTACTCTGGCATTTGATGAGCAGAATGTTACTTTTACGATCAAAGACAAATACGCACAAAAGAATCTGCGTGAAAAGATGCTGGAAGATACAAAGGAAAGCCTGATTGACCATGTGGATCATATCAATACGGTTCTGGAAGATGCTGTAAACGCCAAACACCCTGAAGAAAAAGAACGGATCGACACCATTCTATCCATACTGGATATCAATCCGTCCGAGACATATCCTTCCTTATCCCTTACGCTCTCCGATTATGAAGATCTGGCGTCACTCGCCCTGCAATACAGTCTTCATATGGTGCATATGGCAATCAGTACGATCTATAATATATATATCCTGCCAAACCGTCCGATTGGAACAATCGGCGCCCTTGCAAGGACAATCATCCGGCGTAAAGTCCTATTTTCAGCTGTATCCTGAGCGTAGGCTTTTTTGTCGTGCCTATTTTTAAGAATTATTCTGAATATTCATTCGTTATTCGCTTATTTCCTGCCAATTTCCATTGAAAATTTTTCACCACACTGTTTTTCTGTGCTTTTATTTTTCCACAATTTACAAATTTTCATCCATTCAGCGATATTTCCTCCCACATTTGAGAGCAATCCATCCTATTTTCAGGAAAATTCATCCATTCTTTTAAAATTCCATCCTCTTTTTGATATCTTCGTCCACTTTTTTTGATGCCCCACCCGGCTAAAATCCCCGGAACGTCCTGTTTTACTGGATTTTCAGGATTTCCATTTACCAATTACTGAATAAATGACTGATATAATCTCTGATATAATTATGATAGAAATAATGAAGATATGACACAGAATCCCTCTTACTTTCTTTTCATGAAAGGTTCTGCTCCGAGATAGTAATTCGATTATACATCCGTTCTTATAAAATAACAATAAAAAAACTTCCCAAAAGATACAAAATACTCTTTTGGGAAGAATAAAAATTAAGTTACCTTTACATTTTCCTGACCGCAGACAGCAATCAGCTCATCCAGACATTCCTTTTCACAACTGATGATTTTCCTGTTGCTTTGCTTCATCTGCTTTGTGTTTTTCAGATAAAAGCATAACTGGCTTCTACCGGGGTATTTCTGTTCTATGCTCCTGATTCTGTCTGCCTTTTCCTGATAATCGGTAAAATCTTTGAATTGGAGCCATAGATTATGGCTTTGATCCTCTGTAGCAAAAAGGGAAACAGAATCCATTAACAAGGTCGCGTTTTTTGTTTCTTCTTTTTTCACTTTTCCACGGCAGAATACCATTGCCCCTTCTGTTAGAAAGCTGCGGTATTTTTCAAATTGCTCCGGAAATATAATGACTTCCACGCTGCCAATCAGATCTTCCAGCACAAGGCTTGCCATTTGTTTCTTTTTCCGGGTGGTACGCATGTTGACAGTTCGGATCATGCCGCCGATAACAGCAGTTTCTCCTTCCGCAAGCACGGTTCCCTCTTCGCGGATAAAAAAATCACTTGTTTTTGCTGTGATCCCGGCAATCCACTGTTCATAATGCTCATCGAGGGGATGCCCGCTCAGATAGATTCCAAGCACTTCTTTTTCATAAGCAAGAAGCTGTGAAGCAGGATACTCTTCTTCTCTTTCTGGCTGCGTATTCTGGGCAAACAGCGCGGATAAGGAAGACTGTCCGAGCATTCCGTTCTTTTTGTCATACTGAAGCTGGCTCATTATTTCGGGATAGTGCTCCATGAGATATTTTCTGGTATGCCCCATGCCGTCGAAGGCGCCTGCTTTGATCAGCGATTCAACAGCTGATTTATTGAGACTTCCTTTTGTCTGCATACGCGTCAGAAAGTCTTTGAAGCTGCCATAAGGCTTCTTCTGGCGTTCCTTTATGATATCCGCAACGCACCCCTCTCCCACGTCCCGTATGGATGCAAGGGCATACACAATAGAGCCGTCCTTTACGGTAAAATCTATCCCGCTTTCTGTGATATCCGGCTTTCTGATGGGAATTTCCATCTGTCTGCTTAAAAGCAGATATTCGGCGGTCTTTTCACTGTTGCTGCGATAGGATGTCATGAGCGCTGCAAGATATTCCGCCGGATAATAATATTTCATGTAGGCGGTCTGGAAAGCAACGACCGCATAGGTCGCCGCATGGCTTTTGTTGAAAGCGTATTTGGCAAAGTCGATCATCTGGTCGAAAACACGGTTCGCTGCCTCTACAGGAATGCCGTTTTGCTCGCATCCGGGAATGCCATCGCCGCCATATAAGAAAAACTGGCGTTCCTTTTCCATAACGGATGCTTTTTTCTTGGACATGGCCCGTCTGACGAGATCCGCCCGCCCATAATCATAACCTGCCAGCGTCCGCACGATCTGCATGACCTGTTCCTGATAGATGATGCAGCCATAGGTCGGCTTCAGGATTTCGGCAAGCTGTGGAATCTCATAAGTGATCTGTTCCGGCTTTTCCCTGTTTTTAAGATAACTTGGAATAAAATCCATCGGACCCGGACGGTAAAGGGAAATGCCGGCAATGAGATCTTCTAAGCGCTTGGGCTTTAACTGTTTCATAAAATTGCGCATTCCCATACTTTCTAACTGGAAGATGCCATCCGTCTGCCCGGTTCCTATGTACTGGAACACATTTCCGTCCTCATAATCAAAGGTTATCTTTTTTCCATAATTTTTTTCAGCCTCTTTTATTGCCTTCTGAATGACTGTCAGTGTTCGCAGTCCCAGAAAATCCATTTTTAAAAGACCAAGTTCTTCCAAGGTGGTCATGACGTACTGGGTGGATATGTTTCCATCACTGGAAGCACAGACCGGCACATATTCTGTTACCTGTTCGGGGCAAATGACAACGCCCGCCGCATGGGTGGAGGTGTGCCGTGGCAGACCTTCCAGCTTTTTTGCCGTATCAAGCAGCTTCTGGATTGCCGGGTCGCATTCATAGAGCTTTTTCAGTTCATCGACAGAGGAAAGCGCACTGTCAATGGTAATCTTCGGATCATCGGGAAGGAGCTTTGTAATACGCGCTATCGCGGCAGGGCTTGTACCAAGTGCCCGCCCCACATCCCGGATGACGCCGCGGGCCGCAAGGGTGCCGAACGTGACGATCTGCGCCACGTTATCCCTGCCATACTTTTCTATGACATAATCGATCACTTCATGCCGTCTTTCATAGCAGAAATCAATGTCAATATCCGGCATGGTGACTCGCTGTGGATTCAGAAAGCGTTCAAACAGCAGATCGTATTTTAAAGGGTCGATCTCTGTGATACCAAGACAGTATGACACAAGGCTACCCGCCGCCGAGCCCCTGCCCGGTCCTACCGGTATGCCGTTACTCTTGGCATAATGGATGAAATCCCATACGATCAGAAAGTAGTCAATAAATCCCATGTCTTTTATGGTGTTCAGCTCATAGGCAAGCTGTTTCTGCTGTTTTTCATAGGGAGCGTTATATTTTTCCCTCATTCCGCTTTCGCACAGCCTGTTTAAGTATTCCCATGAGCTTAACCCATCAGGCGGCGTAAATTTTGGCAGGTGGTAATCATTGAATGTAAAATCCACCTGACAGCGTTTTGCAATCCTTCCTGTATTTTCAAGCGCCTCCTGTTCTTCCGGGAATAGCGCCTGCATTTCCTCTGCGGATTTCACGTAATACTGCCCTCCTTCATACCGCATACGGTTCTGGTCGCTCACCAGCTTTTTCGTCTGTATGCAAAGCAGGACGTCATGGGCCTCGGCATCTTCCTTTCTGGTATAGTGGACGTCATTGGTCACAACAAGCGGAATGCCGAGTTCCTTTCCCATACGGATGAGCTGCCGGTTTACGTCTTTCTGCTCCGGGATGCCGTGATCCTGCAGTTCCAGATAATAATGATCTGTACCGAGCAGTTCCGCATATTTGGATGCCGCACAGCAGGCGGCTTTGTAATTTCCCTGTGCAAGCAGCTTTGGGATTTCCCCTGCAAGACAGCCGCTTAGGGCAATCAGCCCCTCAGAATATAGCGAGAGCAGTTCAAAATCGATTCTGGGGCGGTAATAGAACCCGGTTTTAAATCCTTCCGATACCAAGCGGCAGAGATTTTTGTACCCAGTGTTATTCTCAGCCAGAAGAACCAGATGGTGGTACCGGTCTGCAGATGATTTGTCTGTCATTCCCCTGGGCGCTACATATACCTCGCAGCCGATCACAGGATGGATGCCGATCTCTTTGGCATATTTATAAAAGTCCACCACGCCGTACATAACGCCGTGGTCGGTAATTGCCGCGCTTTCCATTTCGAGCTCCTTCACACGGTCAAGGTAATCCCTGATACGGTTGGAACCGTCCAGAAGGCTGAATTCCGTGTGGGAATGAAGATGCGCAAATGATGATTGGTTCATGTTTCTTCCTCCGTTTAGATAAAATCAGAGGATATCCGCATTGCAGATATCCCCTGTCAAAATGACTGGCATACGGCGTTTCCCTGATAGACCAGTTCCATAAAGGAAAGTTCAGGGTATACGCTGATGTATGCTTTTAATATTAAAAATACCGGGTACAGTGTGGTTTCGTACCGGTATGGTCCTGTTTCATCGCAGCAGCCAATGGCAGCCGCAAAAAGTTTATTCTGCATATGTGATGTGAACATACATTCAAAATGGCGGTCTAAATAGTACGGCGGCCGCCACGGGACGGGAAGAAGTTTACCCGAGTATTTTAAACAGATCGGAAGCAGAAATATCATCTTTGGGCACTTCTTTTGTGAAGTCCGCAGAGACTGTTTCTTCTTCCTCTCTGTCTGGCGGCATCCCTCCTTCCGTTACCCGGTCGTCCTGTGCTTTTGCATATTCATCTTCCTCTGCACCAGACTGCTCTTCTTCTACAAACGGAATGTCACAGTCCTGAATTTTGTAAAATCCCGATTCTGCCGAAGGTTCCTCCACGGTTTCCGGTTCGCTGGCGGTGCAGTCATCTTCCTGTACCGCTGTATGCGGGTGTTTCTGTATCATGCCCTTTAACTGTTCTATCTCCTTTTTCAGCATGGATACTTCTTCCGCCAGTTTTATGGGATCGCTGCTTACGATATCCTGATGGCTTAAACGGATGAGCGCAAGACGCAGGTCGAGAACCGGATCTGTACTCTGGCGTATGGCTGCCCTCAGATCACAGAACTGCTCGCAGAGCCAGTACAGTCTGTTAAAAGAAATTTCATGTCCCAGATTCCACACGGTTTCAATATAATCGCGGCTGTGCATGACTGACTGCCGGTCCCTGGTACTTTTCATGGTAACCATATCTGTCAGTACGCGGAGGGATGTTTCCGTGATCAGGGAAGGTGATTTTCCGCTAAAAAGCAGATTGTCCATAGAGGAAAGGGCGGACGTGGTATCAAGCCGGATCACACTTGCCAGAGTGTTTAAGATGGCGTCCGTGTCCAGCGCGCCGAGCTGCTTTTTTGCCGCTTCTGCTGTAATGGAACTGCCCGATCCTGCCATCAGCTGCTCTAAAATACCAAGGGCATCCCGCATCCCGCCGTTGGCGCTGCGTATGATGAGATTAAGCGCATCCTCGTCGCAGTCCGTTTTCTGGTCTGCCAGCACTTCCCGCAGCCGCTCTTTCATGGGCGCCGGGGAGATTGGATGGAAGGTATAGGTTTCACAGCGGCTCCGTATGGTAACAGGTATCTTATGCAGTTCTGTTGTACAGAGAATAAAGGTACAGTGTGCCGGCGGTTCCTCTAATGGCTTTAACAGCACATCAAATGCCGCCGCCGACAGGTTATGTACCTCGTCAATGATAAATACTTTGTTCTTTAACTGTACCGGTCGGTATTTTGCCTGCCCGGTCAGTTCCTTGATATGGTCAACGCCGTTATTGGTTGCGGCGTCCAATTCTTTGATGTCCATGCTGTTTTTGGCTGCAAGGCAGCTTTGGCATACCTTGCAGGGTCCGCTTTCGGTAGGGTTTTCGCAGTTGATGGCTTTTGACAGGATACGCGCAATGGTCGTTTTGCCTGTGCCCCTGTGTCCGGCAAGCAGGTAAGCGTGCCCGAATCTCCCAGTCTGCGCCTGCCGTTTCATTGTGACAAGCACATCTTCCTGCCCCTTTACTTCCGAAAAGTCAGTCGGACGGTATAGGTTATATAGCATAGGGTTCCTCCTTTTGTGTTACTGTTTATTCATACCCGGACCATACTGCGGACCAGGTCAAAAAAATCATTTTTGGAATAAGCGCCTGTAAGCCATTTTTTCTGATGCTTTGCAATTTCAGAGCACACCACAGACAGCTCCCGCACGGTATACAGGTCTTTGAGATTCCCAAAATCAGATTCCTGCATGTTATATGATGGCGCCGCAACCTTTACGGTCAGCAGGGTAAAGAACAGATACTGGATCGTGGAGAGCGCCTCGATATAATGCCCGGAATGGACGGCATAAAACTCCCCCGCATCCTTCTCCTGTATCAGACGAAATACCCGGAATAGTTCTTCCCTTGTACTGATTTTTTGTATCTGCATTCCGATATCCTTTAGCACCGGGAAATAGTACGAAGCTTCTTTCCAGCGGTAAGGACAGTTGCCGCAGATAAATCCAGCAAGTCCTGTATCTTCATCAGAAATGCCTTTTGTGGCAAGGTAAGAGGACATTTCTTTATCAGAAAGCGGGAAGAAGGATATGGTTAGGCATCTGCTTTTGATGGTATCTAACAGTGTGTCGCGTTCGCAGAGCAGGATGACTATATTTGTCCGGTTCCTGTCTTCCAGCAGTTTCAGCAGCTTATTCTGTGCCTGCACGTTCATCTTTTCTGCATGGCAGATCAGATAGACCTTACAGGTGCCAAGGGCTGCAATGCTGCTTTTTTCAAGCAGGGTCAGGATATCCTCTACCCTGACCGGATCGTTTTGCTTATCCAGAAGATAAAAATCCACGTTATGGCCAAGTTCTTCCCTGCCACAGCCGAGGATTGCGCCTGCGGTTTCTTCTGCCGCCATTCGTTTCCCGAGCCCTTTTTTTCCGTACAAAATGAGCGGGCCGGGATGTTTCATATCCAGATAGCCTGTCAGCTGCTTATAGGCATCTTCATTTCCGATAAATGTTTTTTTCATACACCCTCCTTTGGCACATAGATGTAATTTCCCAGTACCGGGTCGAACACCACGCCGCTTTTTTCCCTGTTTTCATGGATGAAATGTTCTAACATCGCGGTCTGTTCATGGAGACGCACGGCATCCTTTAGGATGACAGCCTCCCGCAGCATGGGCTTTCTTTCCGTATTTTCATAGACACAGCCGACCATATGCAAAAGCAGGTTCCGCTCTTCTGCCCCGATTTCCACCTCCCTGTATCTGTCTATGGCAGACTGGATGTACTGCATGGAAAGCTCATACCGTGTCAATGGTATGGATTCTGGAATACGGCGCATATCTGGACTTGGCGTATATTTTTCCACGGTGCCGACCGCATGGAGAAGCGCGCCGGCTGTCAGCAGATCCGCTTGATACGGGATTTGACAGGAAGGATTCATGTTATAGTGGCTTAAAGAGTACAGCATATAGTTGGCAAGGCAGGTAACGCTTGCCGTGTAGACCAAAAAACCGCCGCTGAAATTATGGTGCCCTTTCAAAGTGGCGGGAAGTTTCTCTAACTGCGGGATATCCTGAAAGATCGAGGATACCAGATAACGGTAGCCGTCATTTTTTATGGAGTTGATATACTTCCACAGGATTTCCGTATAGCGGCTGCTCTCCTCTTCTGTCAGTCCGTTGATATAATCTGCCATCAGGAAATCTTCTGCCCTTTCCATCCGGCGTATAACAAGCCGGAATGCACCCTGTTCATCTTTGGTGACGAGCGCTTTCAATGATACGATTTTTCCTTTCAAGGCTTCGTGACCTTCTTCCATAAGTTCCTCCCAAATGGTGCCCCGGAGAATTCCGGTAGAATCTTGAAGCAGGATGTCATAAAACTGCTTTTTGCTTTCCCGCGTTTCTCTTCTTGTGATTTCTTTGAGCAGGAAGGTGGATTCCAGTGTTTTTGTAAAATGTTCTGCAATTTGATTGGCATAAACCTCTTTTGCCATGATAAACCTCCTTTTATACTGCTTTCTGCAGACCGTAGTTTGGAAGTCTGACTGTCAGAAGCGTTTCATAATATGCTTGTATCGCCTCATCAAGCGCATCGGATTCCGGGTATGCGTACGCGAGATCCGGCTTGATCAACGAACTTTCAACTTTTAAAATTCTTGTGAAATAAATTTCCCCGCATCTTGCAAAAATTTCCGCGCGGCGGAAAAAGTATTGGATATTATATTTGCTTTTCCCGTTCAGTGTGCTTTTTACTGCATCTGATAGCTGGTCCATCTGCCGCAGGAAATTTTCCTTGTACAAAGCGGTGATGGCATTAAAGGAAACTTCCAGTGACAAGTCTCCTAGCTGGTCGTCAATCATGTGGAAATACTCATGGATAAACGATGAAGGATATCGGATATCGACGCAGAGTGTATGCAGTGTCGGGTAATACAGCCCGCTTGCCTTATGTTTGCCGAGCTTGCGGAACCGCAGGGTAACGTTTTTAAATGCTTTTCCCATAAAATAGGCATGGTTAAGAACTTCAAACTCTTTCTCAATGGTGAGAACGGACGTAAGGTCTACATCCTCATCAAATTCCACGAACTTAAAGTAATCCATGAAAGCTGTTCTTTTCATGGCGTCCTGTATGGTCTGTGGAATATTCTTCTTTGTTATGTAAGCAGTCGCTATAGAGCGTCCTATCTCCCGCCGGTGCCTGTTTTCGTAACGGATATCGTGGTAAATCTCAAGCACACTGTATAAAAGGTGGACGGCATCCGCTATCAGATATGGACTTTCTTTCAGACAGAAATATTCTTTTCCGTGGTTGTTATAGGCGAAGAAAAGATTCTTTAAAGATACAGGGAATCCCTGTTTTATGCTTTGTTCTAGGATGCGGTATATATCTTCTTTTTCCTTTGCGGATTCTTCTGCCAGATATTTCTCAAAAACGTCCTGTACCAGCGGCAGTTCCACAGTGGTGCGGATCTGGTGGATTCCGGCAAGCAAAAAGGCGTCGGAAAGAAAATGTACCAGATCGGCGATATGTGCGATGTGGGAACAGTCATATCCAAGATAGTAATAACCGTCCTTGCGTTTCCGTTTCATACCGACAGCCCCGTAGACGGTTTCCCCGCCCATGCAGTTAAGGCTTATGCGGTAACAGGAAGGCAACTGGAATATTTCACAGGCAACCTTTGCCAGCGGATCTGAGCCGCGGCCGGCGATGCTTACCTGAACCTCATCCTGAAAAGGTTTCAGAATACTGTTTATGAAGGCAAGGGCGTCTGTCATATGCTCTGTATCCGCTTTTGTGACCGTCTCTTTCTGGAAAGAGGTAAGGACATTCTTTATGTGCCGGCGGATCACCTGAAGCACATAATCTGCCCGCTCATATTCTTCCTTGGGCATATTCGGGAAGTTTAGATTTAGCAGTCCAATCCTGTTCATTACGGGATATGCCTTATGGTAGGTGTGTGCCTTTTGCAAAGATATGATGCGGGTTTCTCCCACATAATCTGTTATGGAATCTCCCTTCTCGTATTCTGCCTGTGTGTTTTCTGGCAGTGCAAATCCAAGCGCCTCAAATATGGAATCAGGCACGTCAATTGTTTTCTTCTGTTTCATGTTGTTCCTCCTTTTTTTGAATAGTGACCGGATCTGGTCAGACTTTGGCAATAAAAAAAGCATCCAGAGGATGCCATGCCGGAATATATGATATAAACCTGTTTCCAGGGATTAAGAATATCGGCCGGATCGTAAGAAACAGCCGTAAAAGAATAATGAATACTGCTGATAGTATAGCAGATATCCAAAAGGCGTGCAAGAAAGTTTTTACCAGTGCAATGTCAGTGCAGCATCGCCAGTGTGGAGCCATGATGCTTTTTCCGCCGCGCGGAAAAATGATCGATTAAAATAAAACAGCCTGTGCCGGAGGACCGACAGCAGACTGCTTTACACCCTGACCAATTCATAGTTGGGGCGGACATGAATGGATAAGATGTCATCCAGTCCTTTTCCAAAACCGGGATTCCAGTATGCCAGTGCAATACGGAAACCTCTTCCTAAGAGCAGTTCGGCAAGCTTCTGTTCATACATCAGCACGGCTTCATTGACATATTTGTCCGCATCGTAAGCGATCACAACCGTAGAGCAGCCTTTGGCAGAAAGATAGTTTAAGACATTCCTGCCGTCATCCATGGCTTCAAGGACTTTCCCAAAGGCGTTTACTCCCGGCAGGGAGATGACGGGCGCATGAAGCACATGATTTGCGTACAGAGACTTCTTTTCCCCTTCCGTAATATAACAGACCGTATAGTCATCACGGGACGGATCCGTGTACAGACTTGCATGACTGCCGGAGCGGCATCCGTTTTTAAATGCGTTTACGGCGCCGTTTCCATCCGTCGGAATTTCATAAAAGGATGAGAAATTGTGGTACTTATTCTTTTCCTTACCGTGGTCATCTACTTCCGGGTGGTCCAGCCTGAGCCTGAGCCGGTAGAGGTTTCCGTTGTGATCATAGAGAGGAAGAAGCAATCCGCTCTGGCCCGCAAAGCTCCATATGCCGTCTGCTTTTTCATAAAAGCCAGGGACGCCTTTTAAGGAACCAAATTCCCAGAGCAACTCTTTTGTGATCTGTTCCCTGCTTGTGCCGTAATAGTAGTTGTTCCCGCCCGGAGGCATGGAACGGATCATTGCGTGCAGGATCATCTGCTCCGTCCAGCGTTCCCTCTTTAAATACTGCACATGGTTTTTGTGCAGGTGCAGTTTTCTCAGGAAAGAGCGGTAGATGGCGTTGAGATTATGGTTATCTAACGGCTGTATGGATTCGGCTGGCTGTACAAATGGAGGCTGTTGTGCCGGGGCACTGCGTGGTGCGGCAGGCTTCCGCTTTTTGCCGCTGCTTTTTCCTTTTGCCTGCTCCCAGGCTTTTTTCGATTCCATGTATGCGGATTCTTCCTTGTACATACAGGAGCCGTCCTTTGTCTGCTTGATGAAGACATAGGACATCCCGTTGACGCTGCTGACGATATCAGAGCAGTTTAGGATTCGTCTGCAATAATGCAGCTTCACGTTTCCCTCGACATACTGTATGGAGCACCAGTCAGGCTTTCCACAGATTGGACAGGGTTCGGATTTTGAGACGTTACGAAAGTTTGACATTTCATTCTCCTTCCAATTACCTGTTTAGTAATTGTTGGCTTGGCGATCTGCCGTGCCCGCAGGGAACCAACCAGTGATTCCCCTGTCCTGTAAAAGAGGACAAAATAAGGACGTCCTGCAGCAAAAGCCGCAGTCCATCCCGAAAATAAAATAAAGATTTTTGAAACATTATATTCTCCGGCGATCTTTTGTGCAAGTGAAAATATTGCGTAGATTTCCGCGCGGCGGAAAAACCAGTATGTTTTTAAACAGAAAGGGACAAATTCATCTGCTATGGTATGGACGGAATATTTGATTTTGAAGCACAGATGAGATACTTCATAACACATTTTCCGCCGCGCGGAAAAATAATCGCGCAAAAACTTGAATAATAAAAAATTTACTGTATAATAAAAAATAGAATCGAGAGAAAATTTGTGAGAAAGAATTTCAGCAGGGAAGGGAAATGTAAATGCAAAAGAACGACTGGAAAGACAGGATGAACACACTCTTAAAAAGAAGAGGGTGGGACATCAAAGACTGGCATAGGGCAACGGGACTGAACCAATGGCAGCTTGAAAATCTGATGGAGATGGATCTTTCAGAAATGGATGAAGGAAATCTTGAAGGTATTTATGAGCAGGCAAAAGAGGCTAAACTGGATAAAAGCCTGCTGCGGTTTGACGCGCCTGTCATGATCGCGGTATGGGCGCATAAGGGCGGCATGGGAAAGTCAACGGTAGTGACAAATCTGTCCTATGAGCTGGCAAAGAAAGGTTATAATGTGCTGGCGGTCGATACGGACAGCCAGTCGGATATGTCAAGCGTTCTGTACCCGGATTATATCGGAGAGCCGGACGTCAGCTTTTATAATGCCTTTCTCGGGCAGGAAGATTTTAAAGAAGAAGGATATATCATGCATACGGAATACAGCGGCATTGATGTTGTCGCCGGTTCTGCAGAGTGCGAGGCGCTTGAGGGCGCGCTGTGCATGATGACTGACAAGATCAGGGACAAAATGTGGAAGAAATGTTTAAGGAGCGTCCGCGAAGAAAACTACTATGATTTTATTATTATCGACATGGATAAAACAGCAGGCGTCATGAATAAGACGATACTTGCCGAGGCGGATTATGTGCTGGCGCCAATTGAGTCCAGCATATTTGGCGTGAAATCGGTGCCGCCCACGATTGCACAGATCGATGAGGTGGCTGAAACGAATCCAAAGCTGAAATTATTAGGCGTTTTGTTTAATAAGGTGGATCTGCGCAAGAAGGCTTCTATGGCAGATAACATGGGGCTCGTGGAGCAGATCGCACCGCAGTGTATTTTTAAGACATTCATCAAGAATGATGCGAATGTGGATAATTCCCAGAAGGAGCATATGCCGATAGGCTATTATAACAGCAGGAGTCCGGCAAGTAAACAGATGACGGAATTTGCAGAAGAGGCGGTTGAGAGGATTCGGAAAGATCAGAACAGGAAGGGAGAATAATCTATGGCAGGGAAAAAAGGGAAGGTGGACAATCAATCATTTTTGAACGGTCTTACCGCCACATCAAGAGGAGCAGCGCAGAATGTGTCAAGGGCGCTGGAAAAGGCGGGATCTGGAACGCTGTGGGATGATGACGGCAGAAAGAAGATAGAGTACATAGACATATCAAAAATGGAAGGTGCACCAGCGGAGTGGAACCGATACCCGCTCTTAAAAGACAATCAGCCGGATAAATACCTTGAACTGAAGCTGTCCATATATGAGAAGGGCGTCGAAACCCCGCTTGTGCTCTGGAAACAGCCGGGAGGCGTGTATATGATTCTGGCAGGGCATAACAGGCGGGACATCTGTGCCGAGATCATAACGGACTGCAGGGAAGAGGAAGGATTTGATGAAGAAAAGTATCGCATGATCCCCTGTATTGTATATCAGGAGGATGAACTGGATGAGACAAAAGCAAGGGAGATTATCGATGACACGAATCTTTACAGGGACTTTTCCAAACTGCCGGAAAAGATAAAGCAGCAGATCGTGGTCAACAGGCTGGCGATCTATAAAAGGCGTCATTATGCAAAAGGAGAGCGCATAGACCAGCTCATGAAAGATTTTGGCTTGAAAAAGTCGGCGATATATGACGCCATTGCACTGAATGAGAATGTGATTGAACCGCTGCAGAAGCTGTTTTTTGACGGTGTGCTGAAAAAGAAAAGTGTTATGCGTTTTGCCTTTTTCCCAAAAGATACACAGCAGTGGATGTACGACGAGTATGCGGAGCAGATCAGCGACGCGAAGGTGAATGTGTTAAAGAAGAATATGACGCGGGATGAGATTGCACAGGTTTTCCGATCAGAGGGAAAGGAAGTAAAGAGAGTAACCGTGGAGATACCGGCCGGACGGGAAGAGGAGTTTCGGGTGATGCTTAAGAAGTGGCTGGCAGAGGAAAGACAGGCGTAAAGTTTTGCTTTGAAATTGACAAATTGGTGACATGATATAGTATCTTAAACGGGGCGGTTTCCTATGTAAGCCGCCCCGTTTGCCAAAAAGAGCTGGATTCTATTGGGAAGACGATCTCATGCTATAGGCTGAAGACTTGGAGGTGATGTTTGTGGGGAGAAACAGAAAGCAGAATAAGGAGTTGCAAAATGCTTTAAATAATATTAATGAGAGTAGCCGGACTGTGGCGGAAAATACGGGGCAGATCAGCGAGAAGCTGGATGACATAAAGAACGTTACTGAGAAAAGCAGCAAGTCAAAGATTCCTCTTATTTCATTAATTGTAGCAATCATTACTTTGTTGGTTGCAGTCGGCGGCCTATCGGTTGTGGATGTTTATCATAGATTGAAATCTGTAGCAGAAGTAGAGGAAGCGGATATGGAAGCGGAATCTGCCGTTAAGGAGCCGGAGTATGAGATTTATCTGTATTCAGAATATAGCAAGGTGAAGGTGGGCGTGGAAACGGAAATGACGGCAACGTTGAATTTTGAAGCCGATGAAGTTACAATTACAGCATTTTTTGAATCTGGCGGTAAGGAAACAATGCAGCTCAATAGAAAAAGCACAATGGAGTGGCAGAAAAAAGTCTACTTTGATAAGTTGGGCGTC
This sequence comes from uncultured Lachnospiraceae bacterium, assembly GCA_947577185.1. Taxonomy (GTDB): domain Bacteria; phylum Bacillota; class Clostridia; order Lachnospirales; family Lachnospiraceae; genus UBA3282. Next base: position 34,045 of record CANPUE010000022.1, read on the forward strand.
CATGAGATTATTGTTACTGCAACAGCGCCGAATGGGGAGATTGTTGAAAACAGTATAGAGATAGAAGTCATTCCGATCAGTATAGACATGGATATGATTAATCAGTTTCTGGATACGGGGCTTTGACGGATGGAGATAAAGAAGAGCTGGCTTTTTCAAAGAGGAAGAGGGCAAAGGCAGTAATGGCAAAAGAATGTTGGGCACTGCATAGAGAGGTGAGGAAACTAATGGGAAAAGATATTGTATTTAGTAAGTTAACACCGACTGATGATGTTAAAATGGAAGTGTATGATGCTGCATTAAAATATATATTTGAGAACAAGGATATAAAAAACATAGCGATTGCCGGCTCTTATGGTGCTGGAAAGAGCAGTTTATTGGAAACCTATAAAAAAGATCATAGTGATAAAAAATTCCTGCATATTTCTTTGGCACATTTCGAGGAAACGGCTGCAAATGGCGCTGTAAGAAAAGATAAGGATATAGAAGGTGTATTAGAGGGTAAGATTTTGAACCAATTAATACAACAGATTGAAGTGGGAAATATTCCCCAAACTAATTTTCATATTAAAAGGACAGTAAATGATAGCAGATGCATAGCGTTTGCAGTGGGGACAGTGGTATTTCTTTTGGCTTTGTTGCATTTAAAATATTTCAAAGCATGGTCTGGCTGGGTTGATTCATTAACAGATTTGTACTTAAAAACGTTATTGCAGTTTTTTGCAAATCCTTATTCGCTGTTTATCAGCGGCGTTGTGGCTACAGTATTATTTGGGTTGGGCTTATATCAGTTGATAAAAGCGCAGAAAAATAAAAATATTTTTCGTAAGCTAAGTGTACAGGGAAATGAGATAGAGATATTTGGGGAGGATGATAATTCTTATTTTGATAAATATCTAAATGAGGTTTTATATCTTTTTGAAAATTCTCGAAGGGATGTTATTGTTTTTGAAGATCTGGATCGATTTGATGACAACAAGATATTTGAGAGATTGAGAGAGATTAATATTCTTGCCAATATCAGACTCCAGAATGGTAAAGATAAGAAGCAGAGTGGGCCATTGCGATTTTTTTATCTTTTAAGAGATGATATTTTTGTAAATAAGGACAGAACGAAATTTTTTGATTTCATTCTGCCCGTGATTCCTGTCGTAGACGGCTCAAATGCATATGATCAGATAAAAAATCATTTAAAACGGGGCGGAATCTTTGAGATCTTTGAAGAAAAGTTCTTAAGAGAGTTGTCGTTATATATTGATGATATGCGGGTTTTAAAGAATATCTATAATGAATTTATGATTTATTATAATAAGTTAAATACGATAGAACTTAATGCGAATAAAATGTTTGCTATGATTACCTATAAAAATATATTTCCGCGCGATTTTTCAGATTTGCAACTGAATCAGGGATTTGTGCATGAATTGTTTAGTCGAAAGAACGATTTTGTTGAACTAAGAAGAACCGAGTGTGAAGCGAAGATTGAAGAAAAAAAAGAACAAATAGAGAATGCAAAAAAGGAGGAATTAGGTTCTTTAGAGGAGTTGGATTATGTTAAAAGTAGATATCGTAATACTAGCCAGTATAATGAATGGGTAAATAATCAATATCCCTTGCGTAAAAAAGCTATAGAGGATAAATTACAAAATAATTTAAGCGCGTTAGAGGAAGAACTATTATTACTTCAGGAGGAAAAACGTATTGTTATAAGTAAGAAGCTGCATGAAATCATTACCAGAGAAAATGTAGATAAGATATTTAGGATATCATCTGAAAATGAGATTGGGGATGTCAACGAATATAAGGAAATAAAATCAAGTGAATATTTTGCATTGCTAAAATATCTTATAAGAAATGGTTATATAGATGAATCTTATAGTGATTATATGACATTTTTCTATGAAAACAGCCTTACTAAAGGGGACAAGATGTTCCTTCGCAGTATCACAGATAAAGTGGCGAAGCCATATACATATTCGTTGAATGATGTAAATTTGGTGATGTCAAATTTAGGTATGTCTGATTTTGAGCAGGAAGAGATTTTGAATTTTGACCTATTACAATATTTATTGCAGAATAAGGATAAGGAAGAACTGCTCTCATGTTTCGTAAGGCAGTTAAAGAAAAAAAGCAGATTTCAGTTTATAAGTGAGTTTTTTGAAGAAAACCGCGAGAGGGTAAAGTTTGTAATGGTATTAAATACCCAGTGGCCTCAATTTTTTGGACAAGTGGTGTCAAATCATAAAATGACAGTTCAGCAGATTCGAGATTACAGTCTTGTAACATTGGAATATATGGAGGGCGATGATTTGCTTGCAGTCAATGTGGACGATGGCCTAACCACTTATATTGATTCACAGAGGGATTATCTGGCTATTGAGAATCCTAATATATCTAAATTGAGTAGTGCATTGAACACACTGCAGGTTTCTTTTAAGCGGCTGAATTATCAAGTGAGTAACCAGGATTTATTTGAGGAAGTGTATCGGAATTCACTTTATGAAATTAATGTTGATAATATTAGATTGATGTTAGAGGTAGAGTATCATTTTCAGAATGTTGACGGGGCATTAAAGCAATGCGTCACGTCTATCTTTAGTCAGCCGGAACAGCCATTGTGTGGGTATGTGCAGGAAAGCATGGATTCATTTATAGAAATCGTATTAAACATTCCGAAAGTTGGATTTACAGATAAAAGTGCAGATGCGGTAATGGTGATAAATCATGATGATATAACGGAAGAGCATAAGGTAGAATATATTGGAAAATTGGAAACACCTATTGAGTCGTTGGCAGATATTGACGAGGAGATATATCAGACAGAGTTGGTAGGCAGGGCAGGTGTAAAATATACGGTAGAAAATATTTTAGAGTATTTTGGGAAGGTCGGGATGACAAGCAATTTAGCTGTTTTTATCAATTCGGGGCATGATTGTTTAGATTACGGTGGTCAAGAGGATCAGGGGGCGCTTGGTATTTTTTGGAATCAATGCATCATAAACGAAGAATTATCATTGAAAAAGTTTAGAGAAATTCTTTTGTCAATTTCACCAAATTATACAGAATTTAATCTTGCAGGAGTTCCAGGCAATAAGATGGAAATATTAATTGAGGAAAAATTCATTCCTATGACGAAGGAAACTCTTACTTTTATGAGAAATAAATATTCTGATAAAAAGATGCAATATATTATTAGCAATGTAGCTGAATATGCAGATATTGCAACAGGAAACATGGCATCTGCAGGGGAAGTTCAAGAAATCATAAAATATGATATTGATGAGGACATAAAAATCAAACTGCTAACTAATATTAAGGGTCAAATATCCGTTTTAGGTAATAATTATTCAGATAGGATTATGGCATACATACTTAAGCATAATCTGTCTGAATCAGAGTTACCTACGTTATATCAGGATTATAGTTGTTATGGAGATGAAACCAGGCGCGAGATTTTTGCAGTGGCAAAAAGAAATATGTCTAAGATTATTAGTAATCCTCAGAGTGTAAGTAAAGATATGGTCAGGGAGATGTTAGAAGATATAAGCATAACCAATCGAGTTGATCTATTCATTGCTATGTTGGCGGAACTATCGGACGATGAATGTAAACAATATCTTGAATTATTAGATATGCGGGAGATTGCTAAAATTTTTGAGCAGAAAAAAAGACCAAAAATTCAAGTTACTACGGTAAACCAAAAAGTATTAACAGCAATGAAAGCGGCAGGGTTCATAAATGACTTTACCCCAGATGAAAATGAAGCTGTTTACAAACTAGTTCGGAACAAGAAGGCTAATTTCTAATTTCCTGATACCGATTGATATTGTCAGGGAAAATGGATAAGCATATCAAAGACAGAAATAGTCTGTGTACCGTTATATAGATTGGAATAGATGGTCGGACAATAGCTCGATCAAGCAACGATAAGGAAAACCGATATTCCTGCGTGGGCACGGAAGAAAAGGGAGAGACAGATCACATTCAATGGTCTGTCCCTCCCTTTTTAACGTCGTTTATATATAATGGCTCTGCGCAAAACAGATTTAAGTGTCTGCTGACAGGGAACCGGGGCTTTCTGCCCTGGTATCCTAATTTGCGGAGCTGGTAGTTTACCATGTCCATGAGAAACTCAATGTCATCTTCCCGTTCGTGCAAATTCCGGTCGAACGGTACACCTATTCCGAAATTAACGGTATAGTTATTC
>CANPUE010000023.1 GCA_947577185.1 uncultured Lachnospiraceae bacterium
AGCGTTTGGCTACGGACCAAAAGGTCGGGGGTTCGAATCCTCTAGCGCACGTTTTCTTGTGCGGTTGCGCACGATTTTGTGTGCTTGCGCACGTTGGTAATGAGAAGCGGGAATGTCGATAAATTCGGCGTTTCCGCTTTTTTCATGCACAGGACTGAACCCCCTGTTTACTGTTTCATTTTGTTTCATTTTTTTAACAGCGTAAGGTTTCCGGAGTAGCGACCTGTGTCCAGTTGGCGCTCCCAAGCAAGTACGTTGTTTTGTTCAAAGAAATTTTATTTGCCAGTATCAGGAAATGTCTATCCTTTAGTTGTAAAAAAGACGCATGGTTTACATTTTACTGTTCCATGCGTCTTTCCCTGTTTGCAATATTAAATTGTTTGGCTGATTATGCCAACTGCATAAGTTTCATTTCAATTTCCCTTAGTTCATCAAGTGATAATAACGGAATATACTCCGCAATTTCATCAAGTGACATTTTCCCTTTTTTTATCATTCTTTCTGCAGTTTCCCTTGCGGTGTTTAATGCCACTTCATTTCTCATATCTTCCATAATTTTACACATAACCGCAACTCCTTTCTCATTCTGCTTGAAATACCGTGCCTTTTTAGCAAGTGCTTCATAATTCAAATCATCGGGGTCAGTGCATGAAAAATCATGCATGAGTCTTCCGATTTCATCATTTCCCTTATATTTCCCATTCACATATAGAATATGTGAACCATCGCCAAACAATATCTTGTTTTCCCCGATAGTGATATATCTCTCTACTGGATATACCGGCTGGTTTCCTTTCATTACATCATTTTCTGTTATGAAGATAACGTAACTGTCAGGAATAGCTTCCGTATCATCCCCGGGCTTTAATATGTGTGCGTCCAGCAGACTGCTGTTATGCCTTGCCCTTTTTGCGCCGGCTCCTGAGTCTTTCCTTTGGATTTCCACATCAAATTCCTTATTGGTACTGTCAACCGCATGGATATCTAAGATGGCAGAACGCCCTTGCAAGTTCCTCATCGCTTCTTGTGCCCTGACCGATTTGATTTTTATGTCCTCCCGCCCTAAGACAATCCGGAGTATCAGTTCTACGCCCTCAAAATTATCTGCAAGGCAGACTGCCATAAAGTCGTCATCCATATACCGGAGTGACTTCAGGCGTTCCAAGTCCTGCTGATGCATCTGTTTTTGATGTGCCTGATTGTTGCAGTCAAAAATACCACCTTCTTTCACTTTTTATTATACATCTGATATACCCTTTTGAAAATTGAATTTTTTATCAGTCATACAAAAAAATAAATAGATTTCTGATTGAGAAGATAACCTCGAGTAGCACTTATGCAACGTAAGGTTTTCCAAGGCAGAGGCCTGTGTCCAGTATGCGAAATGTGAATATTTTATATCTACTGATGTACGACTGTTAAAGTATCGCACAGAAGAGATAAAAATGGTGACACCGATAGAGTTTATTACAGATATGGAAGGGGATGAATAAATGGCGATAAGTACTGTTGAGATTTTGAACCGGGGAATGAGATGTTTAACGGAACAGACGGGTATTGTTGAAGCGGAGCATTTTATTTCTGCGATTATTCGGGAAAAATTTGATTATACAAAATGGCAGAGGGAATATTTTGATGCTAAGACGCCAGCAGAAATCAGTGCAGAGGCATCCCGTTTTGAGGCGGCACACCCTTTTGTCAGTGAAGCGGTAAGGCTTTAATACGTGAAAGTACCGGCCTGTAAAGCAGTTACACCCTTGTTACACTCATTTAGGGAAAACGGCGTACCTCCTTCTTTACTGAATTCCCGGACATTTAAGGTTAGCTTCGAATCCCCCAGCGCAAAAAAATTGTGCGGTTACGCACGTTTTTTTTGCGCTTGTGCTCGTATAAATGGCAGAAATACCTGTTAAGGTTATTTCCGCCATTTTTTATTGACCACCTCTACATCAGTTCATATTTTTCCGAAAAAACACCGTAATCGGCAATATCAAAACGTCCCCCTTCCCGTTCAGGATATTCATTTGTCCTGCTGTATCTGTTATCTCTGATCAGGATCTTCCCCGTCTGCCTTGCATACAGCATCCTCTCGTCAAAACATTCAAATTGGTTGCCGATCATTTGTAACTGTGCATGATAATACCAGTGCCCGTCTCCCTCTGTTTTGGGACATACCGTGACAGGCGCCTGCCCCCATGCAGGAATATAGGCACAGTTAATAAAACGATTGGATTTCAGTATGATAGAATCCGTCGCCCCGGATTCATACCAGGAACAGGCTTCTCCTTCCAGATAAACAGCCGCGCCGGCCGTTTCAAACAGGCAGTCCTCTACCAGCGCGTTTTTGCAGGTAAGAAGTATGCCTCTGGCACGGTTTTTCCGAAATTCACATTTTCTAATGATCACGTCCGGCGAAAGCGTAAGATTTTCCAGCACCGGATTTCCGGGCAAGAATTCCGGAAGATTTCTGTCGAACTCTGCCAAAACCCCCTCTTTTTGCATAACGAGATTCTCCAAATATCCTTCCCAGACCGGACGCAGGATACGTGCATCCATAATTGCCGCCCTGTCTCCGGGGCGTGCCATCTTTACCCCCCTCTGTTCCGGGTGCCCCCAGCCCAACAGCAGCCTTCTGTCATCTATCTGCGTCACAACCGGAGAATAGAAGCCGTGCACATTGACTCCGTCATCCATCTGCTTTTCAAACCGGCACTCCTCCAGCTTTATTTCACCTTCACAGTTTACAAAGTGCGAGGCATCAGCGGCCGCCGTGAAGCATCGGGGCGACGCTTCATCGGGAAGTACATGAAACCGAAACAGGCTGATATCCTTGCACCGCTCTGCAAGAAGCCCCATCCCTTCTGCATAATGAACCGTTATCTCTTCCAGTGATACATCACAGGAATCCGCCGCATAAAAAGCCGGATGACTCCGGGGATGGTGTCTCAATACCAGCATATTGCCCACACGGCTTCCCGAAAAAAAGCGCTCTTCTCCTTTTAACGTGAAGCATACTCTGTCAGAATCCAGCTTCTCAATCACCGGATGCAGTCCCACCTTCTGCTCCTGCGTACAAAAATAGAGATCATCCGTCCCATAAGCCGGCCCGCCGTGCATGCCGTCCATCTCCAGGCAAAGATGAAGGGGGTAACAGAAATTTTCACCGAAAAAAAACAGACAGTTATCCTTTACCTGCCACTGATATTTGCCGGAATCTATTTCAACCACCATTTTCTGCGGACTGATACTGACAATTTTCCCTTCCGAATAAGCCGGGAGCGCATAATCCACAGAAAAATTTCTGAGCCTGATCCTGCTGCTTTTATGAATATAAAAGGGGAGGATCTCTGTATGAAAGATAAATCTGCTGCCGCCGCCGTCAATTTCCAATCCTTCAAACTCCTCCAGCCAGAAAGCTGCCCGTCTCTCCCCCCACTCCGCATGGTTTGAAATATGAAACCTGCACGCCGTCCCATGCTGCGGGTAAAAATGATAGTCTCCCGGCTCAAACCGCAGAACCGTATTCCGCGTGCCCTGCAGTTTGTGCAGTGCCTCTTTCAATGTTTTCGTCAGGCAGATGTCGCCGCCTGGTTTCAATCCCAGCTCTGCCCCATAAATGATTCCCATATCCTCTGTCCTTCCTGTCCGCTGTCACATCTGGCCTGTTCTTAGACGAAAAAGGGCAGGTTGCCCCGCCCTTTTCCGGATGAATTTTATTGTGCTGCCAGAAATTCAAGTCCCTGTTTCTGTATCTCGTCATATACCTTCTGTGCGCCTGCTGCCTCCATCTTTTCACGCAATTTGGCGATATCGGCTTCCGGATCATCTGTAAATCCAAGTCCGAGCAGTTTATAATCTGTATCAAAAATTTCTCCCAGTGCTGCGATTTCATTCTTGACAGATTCATCGTTAAACACAAATGTCTGATATCTCTCACTTCTTGCAGTTTCCTGCCATACCTTATTCAATTCAGGCAGATTGGGGATACCGCCCTCAATCACACGCCAGTATGCGTCATTGCGCACGCCCCAGTTACAGTTACTGTCATAAGCATAGTTTGCGCTGTCCGGAAGAGACACCAGCGCTCCGTCCCCTGACGCTTCCCAGTGCTTGCCTTCAATACCATAGCAGAACAGGCTGTTGACTTCCTCATCATTACGCAGGTAATCAAGCGCCATCAAAGCACGCTCCGGATTCTTTGATTTTGAAAAGATGCTCATCCCGTTTGCAAGATAGGAGTTCAGTACCGGCGGTACACCGTCCTGCGCATCGAACACCCGGATATCCCATTCAGGATGCTCCGCACTGACAGATGCATAGACGCTTTTTGCCGTATTTGCATTCATCATTGCCAGCGCAGACTTGCCTGCCTGAAAACTTTCTGTATTATTCTGTGTGTTAACAACGGCATTTTTACTCCAGAACCCACGGTCTTTCCAGTCCTTTAACCGCACGATCGTTTCTTTAAATGCAGGATAGTCATAAGTTCCCATAACTTTTACTTCATCGTCTACTTCGCTGACACTCGCCATTACCTGCCACGGTCCGATTCCGATTACTTTTTCCGGACTTTCCCAATTGGCTTTCTTAAACATACGGTCATAGAGGAACAGCTTATCATAGTCAGAGCCCACATCGATGGGGATCAGGGAAGGCTCGTTCTGTACAATGGCATCCATATAGCTTTCCGCTTCATCCAGAGAAGCAACGGATGTAATACCATATTTATCCATCAGATCGCCTCTTGCCATATATACATACGCTGTGATTTCTTTGTAATTCATCGGCAGCATATACACCTTGTCGTTTACCTTTGCCTGCTCCCATGCTTCCGGATACATTGTTTCCGCAGTCATAGGTGCATAGGTTTCAAGCGCTTCCTGCGTAATCTCATAAAATCCCTGCTTTGCAGCCTGAGCATTGTAGAAACACCAGTCAGCCGTATAAATGATATCCCAGTCTTCTCCTGATGCAAAGATCAGCGGATATTTCTGCTCATACTCGCTCCAGCTCATAAACTTCACTTCGATCGTCGCATTGATCTCCGCTTTTAACCGCTCGTTGATCTTTGCAAACACCTCGTCATTGTCCACCGGACGGTCTCCGATCAGATACATGACCAGCGTAACCTCCTGTGAGATATCCGGCCCCGCTGCTTCAGTTTCTGCCTCTGCTTCTTCTGCCTGAGCCGGCTGTGTCTCTTCCTGTTCTTTGGCCGGACTGTCTGCTTCTTTATTGGCAGTCTGCGCAGTTTCTCCGGTATTTCCCTCCTTTGAACCGCACGCACACAGTCCCGTCATCAGTACGACAAGTACCAACAATAAAGACATGATTTTTTTCTTCTTACTAAACATACTTTTTCCTCCTTGTTTAAAAATAATTTCTATAACTTAAATGTTATATCGTTATCCTTTGACCGCACCGATCGTTACTCCCTTTACAAAATATTTTTGTAAAAAAGGATAAAGCAAAACGATAGGGCCTGTTGCGATAACTGTCATCGCCAGTTTCATCGGCTCCCCGGGCACATCACTTGCCGGAATACCGCTGCGGGCCGCCGCCGCATTAATGGCCTGCGCCTTTGTCAGGATATTATTCAAAAAATACTGCAGCGGATAGAGATCCCTGCGTCCCTCATCCAAAAACAACATTGCGTTATACCAGTCATTCCAGTAATTCAGTGCAATAAAAAGTCCTACTGTCGCCAGTCCTGCCTTGCATAACGGAAGCGCGATCCTGAAATAAACGGTCATGTCCCCTGCACCATCCAGATAAGCTGATTCATACAGGGATTCCGGTATGCTCATCATATAACTTTTTAAGATCAGCAAATATGTTACATTCACAAGTATCGGCAGAATCAGCGCGATGATGTTATTGTGAAAATGCAGGTATTTGGTGTTAAATATGTACCAGGGAACCAGCCCGCCTCCGAAAATGGAAGTAAAATAAAAGAAAAAGGAAACCTGATACCTGTATCGAAAATCTTTGTTTGCAAGGACATAAGATGCCATACTTGTAACCAGAAGTCCAAGCCCGGTTCCTGCCGCTGTGACCAGTATCGTCACTCCATACGCGCGGATCAGTTCCTCCGGAATCTTAAACAGCATCCTGTAAGCATCCAGCGAAAACTGCTGGGGAATGAGCCGATATCCGTTTAACTGAATTGACTGTTGATCCGACAGCGAACCGCTGATCACCAGCCAAAAGGGAAGCAGACAGGCCGCAGACAGTACAATCAGCACCAAATGTGAAAAAAAGCTGAACAGTATCCTGTCATATCCCCTTATTTTTTTATGTTGTGTTTTTCGCATGGAAGCGTCCTCCTTTCAGTCTGTCTGCAGTGTCAGAACAATGCGTAATCCGGCTCTACTTTCTTCACAATATAATTGGCGATCAGCACCAGGACAAAGGACACGCCTGACTGATACAGCCCCGCCGCACTTGTCATCCCAAATTCCTGCAGTGTCAGAAGGGAACGTGTCACATAAGTGTCAATGACATCCGTCACTTCAAGCACCATGGGATTATTGCCCGTGACCTGCCAGAACATCTGGAAATCCCCTTTCATGATCGTGCCTATTGCAAGCAGGAACAGGATCACTACTGTAGGACGGATACACGGCAGCGTAATATAACGTATCTTCTGCCACATCGTAGCGCCGTCCAGATCAGCGGCCTCGTACATTTCCCCGTCAATATTTACAATACTGGCCAGATACATCACTGTGCCGTACCCTACATTTTTAAATGCACTGACCGCAATCAGTATGAACGGCCACATTTTCTTGTTGGAATAGACATCCACCAGTTCCAGTCCCGCACCTTTTAAAAATGTGTTCACTGCGCCAAATTCATAGTTAAAAAGGTTATAGATAAATGCACCAACCACTACCCACGAAATAAAGTAAGGAAGGAACATTACAGACTGGGTAATTCTTTTAAACATTTTGCCTGCCAGTTCGCTCAGCATGATCGCACAGGTAATCTGTAAAAAAGTATTCACACATAAAAATGCCAAATTATAGAGAATCGTATTTCTTGTGGTAAGCCAGGCTTTTCCGGACTTGAAAAAATACTGAAAATTTTCGAATCCTGTCCACGGACTTCCAAATATACCGTCATGATAGTTATACTCTTTGAATGCAAGCACAATACCCGCCATTGGAATATAACACATCAGGATCACCACCACGGCGGCCGGCAGCAGCATCAGCCACTTGGTACGGTTCTTATACAGATCATGCAAAAATGGGTGTTTCCCGTTATACATAAATTTCTCCCTCTCTTTCCTTGCACGTATATTACCTGTGTTTCTCTGTTAAACTTATCTTAGCAAAAACCTGCCCGGTGATACAACGGGACTAATTTACGAAAAGGGTACAGGATTATGTTACTTGTCATTTTGACCATAAATCTGTCGGATTTGAATTGAAATTTCCTCATTTATTGTATATTATGAACATGACGCAAGTTTACATGCAGGGGGTTATTGTATGAATTACACAGTATTGATCGTAGATGACGAATCCATGCCCAGAAAAGTGCTGAGCGAGCATCTTCCCTGGGAAAGCTTTAAAGTCACCCGGATCTTTCAGGCATCTGACGGCCTTGAAGCGATTGAGCAGGCCCGTCAGTGCATGCCGGATATTATTATCAGCGACGTCAAAATGCCCCGGATGAATGGTCTCGAGATGGCCGCCGAGATCCGGAGTTTCTGCCCTCACTGTCAGTTCATCTTTTTAAGCGGGTATTCTGACAAGGAATACCTGAAAGGCGCGATCAAGCTGAAGGCTTCCAGTTATGTGGAAAAACCGATCGACCTGGAAGAAATCGCCCAGTCTCTTACGGAAGCCATAGCCGAACTGGAAAAAATACAGCTGGCGGAAAATCCTGACAGCAGACGCAGACTTTTTTTCCGCGGCAGTCAGGACCCTGATCCGCCCCTGAGTGACCGGGTCTTTCAGATCAGTCAGTCCCAGCTGGATTCCATCTCCGATATGATCCGGCACAGGAAAGATAACGATACGGAAACTGCACTGCGCAGACTCCACTGGGAAATCCAGCAGTGCGAAGGCACTGACCCTTCTTATCTGCGCCACCTTTACCGGCAGATTGTATATCTGTTCCTGACGGCAGCGGAAAACTACAATATAACCGCACTGACCCAGAACGCCGATCATTATTTATACACAGCAGCCAAACAGGAAACGCTGGCGCTTCTGTGGGACACGATTCTGCAGATCTCGCAAACCTACTTTGCGGCCTTTCAGTGTCAGGACACGGATATTGTATCCCGCGTGGAACGCTACCTGGAACAGCATTACCAAAACTCCGGTCTCACGGTGCAGGATGCCGCCCATGATCTTGGATTCACCAATACGTATTTATGCGCAGCCTACAAAAAAAGCTGCGGAAAGACAATCAATCAGCGGCTTACACAGATCCGCATTCTGCATGCCAGAGAACTGCTTGCGGGCTCTTCCCGGAAGTTATACGAAATAGCCAGAGATGTAGGATACGCCGACGGCAAGTATTTTACAAAACTTTTTACCCGTGAAACCGGACTTACACCGAAAGAATACAGGGAGAGACACCGACATGAAAGGTAACCCCGGATTATTCGGCCGCTTCGGCCCAAAAAGCCTTAAAACCAAACTTCTGTGCACTTATTTCCTGTTGGTCGTGATTCCTCTGGGAGTCTTTACTCTGTATGCCTATCTGCGCGTGCGCAGCGTCGTACAGAAACAGACCTTCATCGCAGCCCAGAATGCGTTTGAGGACACGGTGGTCTCCCTGCAGCAGTCCCTTGGAAAACTGGACGAAGTACTTGATATTCTTGTCATGGATCCTCTTGTCTACCAAATGGCTTCCAACGATCCCGACGACTATACTTATATACGGCGGCTGGAAGACTCGGACAAGCTTGCTCTGACCTTTGATCACCTGTGCATCCTCTCAGGCATAGAGCGCATCCGCCTTTATGCCGATAACGGTTATCTGTACAGGGAGGGCAACATTATTCAATTACGTGACGCATCGTCCCATGGCTGGTATAAAGCCCTCGCCGGACAGGACGAAAGAATGTGGTTCGCCCCCGTGGATTTTCAAGACCAGCCTTCCGGGGAGACGGACTGGTTTTCCTCGATGCAGGTAATCTACAATCCCCGGAATGTCACAGAACCGCTTGCCGTGCTTCGAGCCGACGTGGATGCCGCACGCATTATACAGCTTGCCGAAAGCACTTCCATCACGGAAAACGGAATCCTGCTCCTCTTAAAAGAAAAGGAAATTATTTATCATTCCGCTGACAACACACCTTCTGACACATTATATTCCATCGTGGAAGAACTTCCTGCGGCGGATATTGGCACCTGGGAGTCCATCGAGGCAGACGGCAGGCATTATTATGCCCAGCGCAGCGCCCTCTCCGGCTCCGGGTGGTATATGGCGTCCGTCCTCCCTTTTGACGACGTCTTCCGCCTGAGTCACGAACTGCGCTTTGAAATGCTGGCAGCCGTAGTCCTGGTCAGCATTATCGCTTACCTGCTTGCGGTTGCGATCAGCCGTTCTACCCTCAACAGGATTTCACTGCTTGCGCAGACCATGCAGGCTGTGCAGGAGGGCAACGTAACCGTCAGGCCGCAGCTGCGCGGCAATGACGAGATCGCACAGCTGATGGAAAGTTTTAATAAAATGATGGATCATATCGACCAGCTGATGAAAGAGCAGGTGATTTATGGACAGCAGATTAAGAGCCTGGAGCTGAAAGCGCTTCAGGCACAGATCAATCCGCATTTTCTCTATAACACGCTGGATCTGATAAATTGTACCGCGATCTCACACAGCGTCCCGCAGATCAGCCGTATGGTGAGATCTCTGGGACGGTTTTACCGGCTTTCCCTGAGCGGCGGAAATGAGCGGATTCCTTTATCTTCCGAGATCAGACACGCACAGCTCTATGTAGATATCCAGAATATGCGGTTTGAAGACCGGATACAGGCCACATGGCAGATGGACGAATCTGCCGCCCAATGCCTGATCATCAAAATCATACTGCAGCCCCTGATAGAAAACGCCATCCTGCACGGCATTTTGGAAAAGCCGTCCAAATGCGGCCGGCTGTGCGTATGTGTCAGACGCAGCTGCGATATCATCACGATTACCGTTGAAGATGACGGCGTCGGCATGGACGAAGCGGTACGACAGGCCAACTTTTCCTCTGCCTCCGGCGAAACCATTTCAGAATCTTCCGGAGGCTACGGCGTCCATAACATCCGTGACCGCCTGCTGATCGCCTATGGAAAGCCTTACGGCTTATCCTGCGAAAGCACTCCGGGAAAAGGCACCCGCGTCACGATAACGATTCCCGCAATTGAACCAGAAACCCCGAAAGGAGACTCATCACTATGAACTATTCCGTATTTACTGATACCGACTGGCTGTTTCCGGACTCCCCCCACAGCGAAGAAAGAACGATACAGCTTCACGCGGCGCGCGGCGGTCACGCCGGCGCGCAGATCCTTTGTGAAATTCCGTCCGGCAGTTTACAGCTGAAGTTTGTATGGCATCAGGAAACAGACCTTGAAGTCACACTTTTCAGACTTCTTCCGGTATGCGTAAACGAAAATACAGACAGCACTTTCATGACCACAACCGATTATGAACGGTGCAGAGACTTTGTCACAAGAAAGGCGCCATTTGAAGTCTATGACGCCCTGTGTCCGTTGGAAGATGCGCCTGAGGGAGGGCGGCTTGCCCTTTATCTGTGTGTTACCGTAAAAGACTGTGCCATTCCCGGTACTTATACCGGTGAACTGACCATCCGAGAAGGCAGTTTTGAGACTGACATCCCTCTGACCTGCAGAGTCAGCACCGCCCTGATTCCCCCGCTGTCTTCCTCCCGCCTCGGCATGCTTAATTTTTTCGATTACGACGGTATTGCAAGGCAGCACCACGTTGAAAAAGGCGGCAGCGAATACTGGGAATTATTCGCCCGCTATGTAAAAGCGCAGGTTGATATGCGCTGCACCCACATAATGCTTCCGCCGGGGGAGGCGCTCTTTGAAGACGGAACGCTTACAGGTTTTGATTTCTCCATGGCCGAGAAGGCAGGGCAGATTGCCAAAAAGGAAGGCGCCCTGTGGCTTTGCGGAGGGCATATCGCCCACTGGCACGAATGGGACGAACAGGAGTACTACCCTTTCTGGAACCAGTCGCTTGGCCTGTCCACTACGGAAGGTTATCTGCAGCTGCGTCTTTATCTGACGGGATGGGCAGAAGTGATCAAAAAAAACAACTGGCAGGATTGTATGACGCAGGCTCTCGCAGACGAGCCGCAAGTCCATAATGACACTACCTATCGGATCCTTGCCGGTATCTTTCGGAAGTTCCTTCCCTGCATCCCCATTATCGATGCAGTGGAAACTACCAACCTGGGGGGCGGCATTGATATCTGGGTTCCCAAACAGGATACCTATGAAAAATGGCGCACCGAATATGATAAATTACAGGCGGCAGGAGAGACCATGTGGTTCTACACCTGTGCCTTCCCTGCCGGCCCAATTATGAACCGCAGTATGGATCTCCCGCTCACTGCCAGCCGCGCTGTATTCTGGATGGGCGCATTATACCGCCTTTCCGGCTTCCTGCACTGGGGATTTAACTACTATATCGGCAGCGATATCTGGCGAAGCGCCTGCTGCCCTCATAAAGGCGCACTGCTGCCTGCGGGAGACGCACATATCGTATATCCCGGCAAAAACGGTCCCTGGCGCAGTATGCGGTTTGAAGCCCAGCGAGCCGGCGCCGAAGACTACGAACTGCTTATGCAGGCAATCGAAACCGTTCCGGAGGAAACTGACCGGATCATCCGGAGTGTTTGTACCAGTTTCCGCGATTATGTAAGGGAAGGACAAAAATTAACCGGCGCCGGAAATCTTCTTCTGGAGCTGCTTGAACGTGAGGTGTATACAAATGACTGATAAAAAATGGTTTTCAGACGCAAGATTTGGTATGTTTATCCACTTTGGCCTCTATTCCGTGGCCGCCAAAGGAGAATGGTATGCGAGTATTGATCAGGTATCCCCTGAAAAATACAGAGAATATTTTGAGACGTTTTCCCCTGTGGATTATGACCCGGCCTTTTACGCACATTTGGCAAAACAGGCCGGGATGAAGTATGCCGTGCTGACCGCAAAGCATCATGAAGGATTCTGTCTTTTTGACTCCGCCTATACCGACTATAAATCTGTCAATACCCCCATCGGACGGGATTTGGTCCGTGAATATGTCGACGCTTTTCGCGCAGAAGGGCTGCGGGTAGGGTTATACTACTCTCTGGTAGACTGGCACCATCCGGACTATCCAGCTCTGCGTGATCCCTTCCATCCCCTCCGTGGAAGCAGCGCCGCCCAAAATGAACAATGTGATTTCAACCGCTACCTGGAATATATGCATAACCAGGTGCGGGAATTATGTACCAACTACGGAAAAATCGATCTGCTCTGGTTTGATTTTTCCTATGAAGGGCACTCCGGAACGGACTGGCGGGCGCAGGAACTGATCGATGTGGTCAGAACCCTCCAGCCGGATATCCTTATAAACAGCCGCTTAGAGGCCAGCGGCGGATGCCTGGGAAGTCTGCTGACAGATTCTCCCACCCCCTGGGCCGGGGATTTCGCAGTGCCGGAACAGATTATCCCTCCGTTCCCTCTCAAAACGCCTTCCGGAAATCCTGTATGCTGGGAAGCCTGTCAGACATTGAATAACAGTTTCGGTTATACGGCAGACGACCATGTCTACAAAGACGCACGTATCTGTGTCCAACAACTGGTAAACTGCGTCTCAAAGGGCGGAAATTATCTGTTAAACATCGGCCCGGATGCCAATGGTGCGATTCCTTTGCAATCCGTAAACGTTCTGCGGGAAATCGGCCATTGGATGAAATGCAACGGCGAAAGTATCTATTGCTGTAAAGAAAGCCCGATTCCCGTTTCCTCCTTCGGATGCCGGGTCACTGCCAGAGATAATATTTTATATCTGCACGTAATGCAGCAGCCTGTAGGCCCCCTGCCCCTTTCCGGGATCCGGCCGCAGGACATCTGTTATGCCCGCATGCTCTCTGACGGAGCCGAAGTGGAAGTCCTGACCAAAGGATGGGCCTCGGAAAATTATCCTGACTACACTTTTCTGAGTCTCGCCTCAAAATCAAATGAAACACAGATTCTTCCCGATCCCGCCGATACCGTTGTCAAAATCGTGCTGCGTCGTGAAGCATCGTCTTTTCTTACCTCCGTGTAATCATGTTTTTCTGCACGGGGCTATGCAAAAACAGGCGGGAAACAACTTTCCCGCCTTACATCCCACAAAAGAAAAACCTCCACTCCTCCTCCGTATCTTTTAACAGCTTCATGGCGATCTCCCGCATACGGGCCGTGAGTCTGTGGTACATAATTCGCTGTTCCCACCGGATGCCCAGAATGTATTCCTGCTCTCTGGTTGTCAGGCGAGACAGCGCCTTTCTCAGTTTCTCTCCGTTCTCCGCTTTTCCCTTTTCCTGTGCATTCTCTACCCGCCACAGTCCGAAAGGGCACTCCAGATAGCAGTTCTCTTCCCCATACTCTTCCACAAAACGCAGCAGGCTTCGACAGGCATTCTCCCACGCCTTTGGCCCCGGACAGACCGGCAGTTCTTTCGCCCCTTGGGGCAGCTTTTCCAGTAATATACCGGACTCTAAAAGATAACGGTATACCGTTTTTTCTACCCTGGCAAAAGGAACCGGATAATCCAGTTCCTTTACAATCTGTTCCACGGAATGTCCTCTGTCCACTAAATGTCTGATCGCACCGCCGGCTGCCACATCGAACACAAAATCTGAAAGTGCGGCTTCAAAATATCCTTTTTTCTCCATCTGTCACACCTTCTTCATCAGATCGGGCATTACGCTTTAAACTTCACGGCTGTCCCATAAGCCATCACTTCCGCAGCCCCCTGCATCACTGCCGCAGATGCATATCGGATATTGATCACCGCATCGGCGCCCATTCCCTGCGCTTCCTCTACCATACGCTTTGTCGCCAGCGCTCTGGCATCATTCATCATTTCCGCATAAGCCTTTAACTCGCCGCCCACCAGCGTCTTAAATCCCTGTGTAATGTCGCGGCCGATATTTTTGGATTGAATCGTACTTCCTTTCACAAGGCCTAACATTTCCAGTTCCTTTCCTGTAATGTAATCAGTATTTACTAAGATCATCTTCTTCTCCTCCTTGAATTTCTTTTATTCTGCTTATCAGTACGCCTGCCATGACACCGGACAATAAAAGCGGTATCACGGTCATCAGCATCTTGATCAAAAATGGTATACCCGGTACACTGACAAAAAATACTACAATACCAACATAATATAAAATAATCAGTACGGCGATCACAATCGGTGCGACCATCTTTTTTCCATGTTTCATACACTCTCCTCCTTCTCAGCTGATATCTATCTCGGGAGGCACATCAATCTCATCCGAAACATATTTCCCGTTTTTTTTCCTCTGCCGCACACATTCCGTCAAAAGATACTCGATCTGCCCGTTGACAGATCGGAAATCATCTTCCGCCCAGGCGGCGACCGCATCATAAAGCTTTGGCGAAAGGCGGAGCGGAACCTGCTTTTTGCCTGAATCTCCCATAGACTATCACTATCCTTTTCCTTAATAGAGGCTTCCTGAATTAACAACCGGCTGTGCATCATGGTTTCCGCACAGAACAACCAACAGGTTGGAAACCATGGCCGCCTTACGTTCCTCATCAAGTTCTACCGTATGCTTCTCATTGAGACGCTCCAGTGCCATCTCCACCATGCCGACCGCACCGTCGACGATCATCTTCCTCGCGTCAATGATCGCAGATGCCTGCTGTCTTTGCAGCATCACCGCAGCGATCTCCGGCGCATAGGCAAGATAGGTAATCCTTGCTTCGACAACCTCAATTCCGGCCTCCTCCACTCCCGCCTGAATCTCATCCCGGATCCGCGTCGCGACGATCTCGCTCGATCCGCGCAGACTGCCCTCATCCGCCATACCATCCCCTGTCGTATCCACGTTAGGCGCCACATCGTAAGGATAGATACGCACGATATTCCTGAGCGCGCTGTCACATTGTAAAGATAAGAACTCTTTATAATTGTCTACATTAAATACAGCCTTCGCCGTATCGACGACCTTCCATGTGACTGCAATTCCGATCTCCACCGGATTGCCCAGACAGTCATTGATCTTCTGTCGGCTGTTGTTTAACGTCATAATCTTTAAGGAAATTTTTTTGTTTCCTGCCGCTTCCATAGTATTCCCCGACTGCCCTGCGATCGTGAGCGCCTGCATTGCATTTGACGGCGCGACATCACCGCTCTGACTGAGTTTCGTTCTGGCCGCCGGATTCACGCTGACGCAAAACGGATTTACATAATAGAAACCGTCCCCCCTGAGCGTGCCGATATATTTTCCAAACAGTGTCAAAACAAGCGCTTCCTGCGGTTTTAACACCTTAAATCCCGGCAGTACCAGCCATCCCAGAAAGATAAGCGCAAAACTGACAACTAACAGTGCCGTATTTCCAGCCGAAGTATCTCCCCTGTTATCCGCCATAATTCCGACAACCGCTCCTGAGATCGCCAGAACGTATCCTGCAAACAAGCATATCAGAACCGGCATTCCTCTTTTCTTTCCTGATAAGATTTTTTCTTCCATTCGCCTTCCTCCTTCGCACTCCACGTCCAGTTGAAGCAATGATACGTGTATTTATTTCAGATTAATTTCGTATCGATATCATTATGATATCACTTTGAATATTTTTGTCAAGTAATTTTTGAAAAAAAAGATTGATTTTCCTGAAAAAGATGGTACAATAGTTTTGTAAGCAGGTGTAGTTCATTGGTAGAATGTCAGCTTCCCAAGCTGAAGAGGGGGGTTCGATTCCCCTCACCTGCTTTTTATATTTTAGCCGCAGGGCATCGATTGCTTTGCGACTATTTTTATACCTATTCATACGACCAGAAAGAAATTGCAGGTGAAATCCTTGTATTACCATGGGACAAAAGCAGAAAACGCCAATGATATTTTGGCTAAGGGGTTTTTTAATCCCAGTATAGGCGATCACCATTGGCTTGGCGACGGATATTATTTTTATTCCGATGCGGAATATGCCTTTCGTTGGATCTTATTAAAATACACACAAAATTTTACTAACATATTCAAAATAAATTACGATAAAATATTTGAAGTATATACCATTTTGTCAGTATCGCTGCATCCATCCAGCAGATTTTTCTCTCTGGATCAGATTAAACACAAAACCTTGTTTATCAAAGTAAAAAATGAAATCCGAAAAAAGGCCGAATATTCTAAACGATATCAGGAACAAATAAAAAGAGAAGGCATTGCGGATGGTGTCATCATCAATATTTTATTTGAATATATGGGATATGATCAACGTTTTGATGTTGTGGAAGCAACCTTTCCCATTGCGCTGTCAAACTGTGACTCGAGATTGGATTTCTTGCCAGAAAAACAGATCTGTGTGAAGAATCTGCACATGATCCAGAATCCTCAGAAATGGAATTGTGATTCTGTCCCGGAAAATTTTAAAATATTTATAGACGATTATATGCAATCGAAAAAACTGTTAAGGCAAAGTTCGCAAAACAGTATCGCTCAGAAATATAAAAAGAAAGGGACTGCAAAACGTAATTACAGCTACGTAAATAAAAGGAGGGACTGACCATGTTCGATCTGAATCAGGAATTAGCTGATATTAGAAGAAAACTCGACCTTATGAATGCTGATGAATTTGATACGATGCTGGAACAATGCGGTATCACTCATATTAAAGCATCGATCAATTCTGATTATGTCAAATGTCTGCAAAAGGAGTTTCCGCAAACTGGTAAAACTTATGACAAAAAGCCGAAATATCTCCTTTCGGTCGAGGAAGAATATTATCATTATGATTTGGATTTTGAAGGAGCCGCATAATTTATGGAAAAGAAAACCTGTCATAGTACAATGAAATTTGTTAATTATATTGTGGACTATATTGAATTCAAAAATAATTTAAATTTTACAGAAGAGGATATCACAATAGACTTTGATATTTTTCCTGAGTTTTTAGAGTGTGAAGATCAACAAGACCTGATTGTTTCCCTGGAAGTACGAATCTTTGAAGACGCAGTACAACACAACTACCCCTTCGAGATGAAGATCCGTCTCGTCGGTTACTTCAGAATCGAAGGTGATGACAGGGAAATCGACAAGTTCAAACCAAATGCGATCGCGATTATGTACCCATATATCAGATCTATCGTAACCAATTACACCGCCAACGCGAATGTCAATCCATTAATCCTTCCTGTCATTAATGTTAACTCACTGATCAAAAATAGAAATAATAAATAACACCGAAGCATTATCTTGTACGAATATACTTCGGTGTTGATTTATTTTCTCTCTGCTCTCTTATTATCTATCTGCCAAAAAAGTTATCCCACTCTCTTCCAATAACAAAACCCATACGCCGGAAGTCGTACAGCCGAAGCCTCCACCCGCTTCCCTGAAATCAGGTCCAGACAGCCGCCTGCCGCTTCCACGCCTTCCGTCTCCGGATTCGACGTCTGCAGTCCCAGCCGTTCCGGCAGGATTTCCTTATCATACTCACTGAAATTAAACACTCCGGTGATCTCTTCCCCTTCATAGCATCTTGTAATGCACAAAACATTAACATCTCCGGTATCGACCGTGTGCGTATCCGCCTGCGTCATAAAGACCTTCTCAGTCTTTCTGATCTTTTCCAGCTGGTCGAGCTGGCTAAAGATCTGCCCCTGCACGCTCTTTTTGTCGCGAATCCGCTCTGCCAGTTCCCAATCCATAACACCGCGGTGAAGATAGCGCGAATCCGCCGCCTTGTTGGGATCGTCTTTATAGCTGTAGTCATTGAGCTGTCCAATCTCGTCTCCGCTGTAAAGTACCGGAATACCGGACTGCATGAACATATAGGCGTGAAGCGTCACATCTAGCCTGACGGCACGTTCCATCGCCGCGTCATCCTGCTCAAAGCCCGCCTTCTCGATGCCGCACATGGAAGCGGTTGTTCCGCAGAATCTCGCATCCCCCGTCACCGGATCTGCATTGTATAATTCTCCCCTGCTGCTGCTTTCACCTGCAGTTCCCTGAAAATAGTCGTTCAGATACTGTTTGTGGGCACGTTCTTCCATTCCGTTGCGATGCAAAGTCCCATAATCGAGTCCCCAGCCGATGTCGTCGTGACAGCGCAGGTAATTTAAAAATACATATTCCTTCGGCAGACTGTTTACAATGTCAAGTTGTTTTTTTAATAAACTGACATCTCTTGTCGCCACAGTATGCCAGGTCGTTGCCATTGTCGTTACATTATAGAGCATATGGCATTCGGGCTTTTCTACCGTTCCGAAATACGGCACGACTTTTTCCGGTTCCATGACGACCTCTCCCAGCAGCAAAACGCCCGGACAGACAATCTCGCTGATCATACGCATCATACGAACGATCGTATGTACCTGCTTTAAGTTGCGGCACTGTGTGTGCAGTTCCTTCCAGATATAAGGAACCGCATCGATCCGCATGATATCAATGCCCATATTGGCCAGATACAGGAAATTGTACATCATCTCGTTAAATACCCGAGGATTTTTATAATTCAAATCCCACTGATAGGGGTAGAAAGAAGTCATGACAAAGTGCCCTGCATCCGGAAGCCATGTAAAATTACCGGGCGCCGTCGTCGGAAACACCTGCGGCACAGTTTTCTCATATTCGGCGGGAATGGCGTCATTGTCAAAAAAGAAATAGCGGCTCATATATTCGCCTTCCCCCGCTCTCGCCCTTTTCGCCCATTCATGTTCTTCTGAAGTATGGTTCATCACGAAATCCATGCAGACACTGATTCCTTCTTTGCGGCACGACGATGTCAGTTTTTTCAAATCAGACATCGTGCCCAAATGCGGCTGCACCTTGCGGAAATCGGACACTGCATAACCGCCGTCCGAACGCCCCTCCGGGGTATCGAGAAACGGCATCAGATGAATATAGTTCACATTACAATGTTTCAGATACTCCAGTTTTTTCTGTACTCCCTGCAGATTCCCCGCAAAGTTATCAATGTACAGCATCATACCCAGCATGTCATTTTTTTTATACCAGTCAGGATTTTCTTCCCTCGCCTTATCCTGTTTTTTCAGATCGACACTCCGGTCATCATAAAATTCCCGCAGCTGGTCACACAATTCTGCAAACATCGAACCATTATCATATAATTCCATATACAGCCATCGCAGTTCTTCTAAATGATGCTCCAGCCGTTTGTCAAATATTGATTTTCTCATTTTAAACGAATCCTCCATGTCAGAGCAGTCCCCTGCGATCAAGGCATATTCCCGGCTCTGACGCAATCTAATAACCATGCCTTTCTCTCAGCCTGCGAACTTTGGGCCGCAGTCTCATAGCCTATGCTCCTTGTCTGATCAATTCAATCTGGTAAGCCGGATTCTCACGCTGCTCCACAGGCATAGGAAGACCCGCCTCCATCAGATCCGCACCATAAAAGTTTCTGCCGCTCTCCACATCCTGATATAAAGCGTCCGGTATCAGCCCCTTTAACCGCACATAACTGACCGTCATATTGCCGTGTATCTCCAGCATGACAACACTCAGCAGTGCCCGCTCTCTTTCTTTCGATACAAACATCCATGCAACATAAGCAGCCCGAAACGGATCCGACAAACGGTAATAGCTTCCCAGCCTGACCAGTTCCTCACATTGCCTGTAGCGCACGATCTGTCCCTTAATCTCTTCTTTCTCTTCTGTTGTCAGCTTTCCGGGATCCAGTTCATATCCAAATATTCCTGCCATAGCGACGACTCCTCTCGTATGCAAATTCACGCTGCGTCCTGTCTGATGGTTCGGTACGGCCGATACATGGGAAGCAGTCACACATGCCGGATAAAAGAATGACGAACCATACTGGATCCGCAGCCTGTCCAGTGCATCCGTGTTATCGCTGCACCAGATCTGCGGCGTATAGTACATCATGCCTGCATCAAATCTGCCTCCGCCTCCGCTGCATCCCTCCAGAAGAAGGTCCGGATATCTGGAGAGCAGTTTCTCAAGGAAATCATAGACACCCCGCATATAATCATAAGTCACTCTGCCCTGGCAGTTCTCCATCGAATAGACGTCCACGATGCTCCGGTTCATATCCCACTTGACATATTCGATATTGCCCTGATCAAGTATCGAGCAGATCTGTCCGAAAATAAATTCCCTGACATCACTTCTGGAAAAGTCCAGTACAAGCTGGTTCCTGCAGTGCACAGGTTCTCTTCCCGGAATCCGCAGTACCCAGTCCGGGTGCTCCCGATACAGGGTGCTGTCCTCCGAAACCATCTCCGGTTCGATCCAGATACCGAATTTCACGCCGAACGCATTGACTCGATCTATCAATTCCCGCAGGCTGCACCCGAGTTTTTCCTCGTTCACATGCCAGTCTCCGAGCCCGCTGTTGTCATCCTCACGCTTTCCAAACCAGCCGTCATCCATAACAACCATATCGATGCCAAGTTCCGCCGCGCTTTCTGCCAGCGAACAGATCAACGCACCATCAAAATGGAAGTACGCCGCCTCCCAGCTGTTGAGCAGAATCGGCCTGGGCGCGTTTTTATGTTTTCCCCGGCACAAATGCTCTCTGATACAGTGATGGTAACGCTCCGATAAAACAGCAAACCCTTCGCCGGAATAGCATAAGATCGTTTCCGGCACGACAAGTTCCTCGTCCGTCTTCAGCGGATAATGGAACAGATCGCTCTGCAGGCCCATCAGCACCCTTGTCTGGTCATACTGGTCTTTTTCCGCCTCACACAGAAAGTTGCCGCTGTAAACAAATACCATCCCGTAGCAGCGCCCTTTGTCTTCCGTCGTATCCTTCCCGGCAATAATGACTGCCGGATTGTACTGATGGCTCGATGTGCCTCTGCGGCTGCCAATGCTGTGGTTTCCGTGTCCGATTTCGGCACGCTGGAGATTTCTTTCCATCGTATGTCTGCCATAAAAGCTGAGCATCTCATATTCCCCTGTCAGAAAATCCAAACAGGACGAAGCCGCCTTTTCTACGGTCACGCTTTCTTTGCCCTGATTCCTGATGACGGCGCTTCTTGTGATGATGTCATCCTCCTCCAGCACTCCATATAACAGCGTAACCTGCACATGGCTGATCTTATCCTCCAGGTAAATTTCCAGTGTCTGCGCTTCCCGTGAGTCAGCATAGACTGCCGGAAGTCCCGGCAGTCTATATTTTCCTTCTTTTATTTCATATCCGCTGTAGCGCAGGTCACAACAATCAGAGCCATCCGCATTGCGGATGATCAGCGCACTGTTTCTGAAATCCCCGCTCCCCATCACAGGGTATTCCAGCGGCAGTGCATCCAGAGAATAGGTCCTGTCATTCCCCACGTCTGAGGGATTCCCGGAAAAGCCTCTGTCATAATAAGTCAACAGATAGTCCATATCTCCATAGATGCATCCTCCATAATACAGATGCAGCAAAAAACCATAATCATCCACTTTCATCTGATAAGTCGTATTTCTTGTCTTTAATGTAAAGATCCGATTTCTCTGCTGATAACTAATTGCCATAATTTATCCCCAATCCAACTTTTCGCAATATTTTGTTTCCTATTTCACAGCTCCGTTCACAACACCGTTCAAAATCTGTTTCTGACAGATCAGATAGAAGATCAGGATCGGAATCAATGACAACAGATAAGAAGCAAATGCCAGATTATAGTTTGTGCCAAACTGTGACTGGAAATTCAACTGTGCCAGCGGCAGCGTGTTCTGCGAAGAACCTGCCATGATAACAAGGGGCGTCATAACGTCGTTCCATACTGCCAGCGCCGTAATGACCGCAACCGTTGCATGCATCGGTTTCATGATCGGGAAAATGATTTCCCAGTAAGTACGCCAGGTGGACGCGCCGTCCACTCTCGCCGCTTCCTCCAGCGCCAGCGGAATATTTACCAGATATCCCGAATACAACATGATATTCATCGGCATATAAAATACGACATATAAGAGGATGACGCCAAACCAGTTTGCCAGCCCCATTTCCGCTGTCTGTTTCGCAAGAGGCATCATCAGGATTGCAAACGGCACAAACATACCGCTGACAATGAACAGATAAACAAAGTTATAAAATTTATTGGATTTGTTACGCCCAAGTGTATATCCCATCACCGAATGCAGCAGGATGGAAAGCACTACGGTCAGTACTGAGATCAGAAGACTGTTCCTGAGTGAATTCCAGAAATCCGTCACCCGCATCGCCTCTTTGAAATTGGCAAGGCTCCACGTCTTAGGCAGCGACAGGATACCGTTTATGCTGTTGGTCATCTCCGAAGGCTGCTTGAAAGCAATCACAATCGTCATGTATAGCGGAAAAATAATCGTGGAAAGCCCGAGAATAAGCAGTACCAGTACAAGCCTGTTTGACTTTCCGACTGTTGATGTTTTTTTCATAACTGCTCCTCCTTTGAACTGGAAAATTTCATCTGCGCGACAGAAATCACTACAATTACGATAAAGAATACAACTGCGTTGGCGCTCTGGAATCCAAACTGCCCGCCTGACATACCATTGTTATAAATCAAATAGGAAATGGACTCCGTGCTCTGCGCCGGGCCGCCTTTTGTCAAAGCAATGATCTGATCAAATACCATCAAAAAGTTCTTCACACACAGTACCATGTTGATCGAGAAAAACGGAATGATCAACGGGAAGGTGAGGTAACGGAACTGCTTCCATCCGGTCGCACCGTCGAGTCCGCCCGCTTCATAAACATCCTCCGGCACAGTCTGTAAACCTGAAATATAGATGATCGTATTCATCGCGATTGCCTGCCATGCACATACGATCATGACACCGATCCACGCTTTGTTCGGATTCGACAAAATACTGGAACCAAGCGACGTGATCCCTGTCATGTCCGCCAGTGCAGGAATAATATAAGTAAAGAAATAATTAAAGATATAACCTACAACAAGAGAACCTAATATGTTTGGCAGGAAATAAGCGCCTCGGAAAAACCCTTTCGCTCTGATCTTACTGTTTAACCCGAGCGCCAGAATCAGACTGATCACGTTTACTACCACAGTCGTCACAAGCGCGAGTTTGATCGTAAACAGATAAGATTTTCCCACACGCGCATCCAAAAACAGGTCAATATAGTTGCGAAGACCAACCACGTCATGGCTTCCGAAACCTCTCGAGTTCGTAAAGCTGTACATTGCGCCGCGGATCAGCGGTATCGTATTGAAGCAGATAAACAGCGCCAGAATCGGAATTGTAATCAGCAAAAATGTTCTTTTTCTTTCATTTTCATGTTTCATGATAATTCTGCTCCTTTCCTAGTTTGCGCTTCCATGGGAAGCCTCATAGTCCTGCACCATACGGATGATATCCCTGTTATACCTCTGCCAGTTCGTGTCAAATGTTGCCAGAAAACCGTCCGTATCTTTCTCGAGCAGAAGTGTCTGCAGCAAAGCATCCACCGACATTTCAGACGGATAATAATGATCCTGATAGTCGGTCATATTCCCGTTTTTGATAAACTCAGACATGCCGTCAAGCATCGGGGAAAGCGTAAACTCGCCCTTCTTGCACGGAACTGCATTCTGTGCATCGATATATTTCTGTAAATTCTCATCCGCATATAAGAAATCGAGCACCTCCCAGGCCGCTTCCTTGTTCTCACATGCCGCGGATACGCAAAAGCCAAGGTCGATTCCCGAGTTTAATGTCCTGCCGTCCTTATCATCACACGCCGGCATTACAAAAGAGTCAATCTTCAAATCCGGATTCACCGAAAGGATCTGCGGCGTCGCATAGCTTCCGATCGCATACATTGCAGATTCTCCCCTTGCAAATGCAGTGCACGCATCGTTGTAGCCATAAGCGAACGGGTCATCCGGTCCATATGGCAAAAGCTGCAGATACTTATCCGCCAGTTCCCTGTATTGCTCTGTGAAAGTCGTCTGTCCTTTGTTCACCTGCTTTGTAGTGTCCGCAGGTGCAAGTTCTACCACCATTGCATTCCAGGGCGCGAGACACGTCCATGTGTCTTTGAATCCGAAATAGAAGGGAAGGATGCCTTCTGCCTGTATCTCCCCACACAGGGAAAGCATTTCATCCCATGTCTCCGGAATCTCCCATCCGTGTTCCTCAAACATCTCCCTGTTGTACAAAACACCAGCGGCATTCGCCACATATGGTATTATGTAAGTGCCGTCCACCGGAACCAGTTCCAGTGCCTCCGCGATTTCCAAATACCCTTCATTAATCTCCTTCATCCCCTCATAGCCCGAAACATCCGTCAGAATATCCGCATCCACAAAATAGGAATAATTAATATCCCCTCCGATTCCTATAATGTCCGGATAATCCTCTCTGATAAACCTTGTTTTTAAGATGGTCATCGCATCATTTGGCGAACTGATCGTCAGATGGATGTTATCATGTGTCGAATTAAATTCCTCTTCCACCATCTTAAAATAATTCGCTGCTTCCGGCTTATACTGCACAATTTCAATTTCAGTTTTGCCGTCTGAAGAATTCCCACATCCCCACATAACCGGTGCTGCCGCCACACAGCATAATGTCAGTCCCAGGCATTTAAATCTTTTTCCCTTCATTACTTTTCTCCTTCCTTTTTGTAATATGCAGTGCTAAAAAAACGTCTCTGTGGATTTGTCTTTGACATTGTAACATACCATAATGCTGTTGAAAATAGACTTATATTGCCACTTTTATATCTATATGCTATTTTTATTTCCAGTGATTGAAGTCATCTAGCATTTTGGTATATAATATAATATATCAATTGTCGAGGTGATTTATGAGTGAAGTTATTTTTTCCGTTTTTCCAAGTCAGAATTTTGTGGATTTAGGTTTATACCAGTTCGGCTGGGAGCAGTGTGATCCTTCCCATTCTTTCGGTCCGGCCGCCAGAAACCACTACTTATTTCATTACTGTATTTCCGGCACAGGCACATTGATCGCAGATAACACGAAAGGCGATTTTCCCTCTCCTTCCTATCAGATCAAAAGCGGACAGGGTTTTATGATCTTTCCCAATCAGGTATGCACTTATATTGCCGACCATGAAATTCCCTGGGAATATGTATGGATTGAATTTGACGGGCTGCGCGTCAAAGAAGTCGTTAACTTCGCCGGCCTGACTCCTGACCGGCCAGTCTATAAGGCACGCTATAAAGATATTGCAGAAACAATGAAAAATGAAATGTTATATATTGTCAATCACAAAGAGGAGTCGCCCTTTCACCTGATCGGCCACCTCTATTTATTCATTGACAGCTTTGTCCGCGCCTCCACCTCCACACAGCTCGGAAGCGGAAACCGTCTGAGCGATTTTTATATCAAGGAAGCATTTTCCTTCATAGAACAAAACTTTCAGAATGCGATCTCCGTAGAAGATATCGCGGCTTCCTGCGGCTTAAACAGAAGCTATTTCGGCAAAATCTTCCATGAAAATACGGGAAAGTCCCCACAGGAATTTCTGATCAACTACCGCATGACAAAAGCCGCAGAACTGCTGAAACTCACAGATCTATCGATCGCAGATATCGGAAATGCTGTCGGCTATCCAAACCAGCTCCATTTTTCCAGAGCTTTCAAGAATGTGTATACTGTCTCTCCAAGGCAATGGCGCTATGAAAACGGCACGATAAAAGCTGGTTCCTCCAGTAAACGATAAAAAAGATTTCCACCGCAGGCAGATGTCTGCCATGTGAAAACCTTTCTTATCTAAACAAAAAGTTTAAAGGATTGAGAATACGCTGCTATTGTATCACAGAATTTTGCCCCATGTAAGGCAGCGGGAAGAAATTGCGTATTACAGGCAAAAATTTGCATTTTACTTTTCCTTTTTGTCGATCTCAGGTTTCTCAGTCTCATTCTGCGTCCTCTATATAATACTGCGCCTGCAGCCGGAATAACGACTGATAGAGCGAATCCCGCTCCATCAGACTCTTATGTGTACCCTCTTCGGCTATACCGCCATCCGCAAACAGCAGGATCTTATCGCAAAACCGGGAGCTGGCAAGGCGGTGGGAAATATAAACCATCAGCCTGTTTCCAACCGATTCGTCTATCATCTTATAAATATCATATTCCGCCTGCGGATCCAGCGCCGCTGTCGGTTCGTCGAGGATAACCGCTTTACTCTGACGCAAAAGTGAACGCAGGATCGCTGTCTTCTGTGCCTCTCCCCCGGAAAGATCAATCCCCTCTTTGTCATAATCGCTGAACAACAATGTATCCAGCTGTCTGGGCGCTGTTTCTATAAAATGCAGGAAACCGATCTTCTGTGCTGCCGCTTTGATCTCATCGTCTGTTATCCTCTCACTGCCGAACGTCACATTCTCCCGCAGCGTCAGGGTAAACAGGTTAAAATCCTGAAACACTGTAGAAAAGAGATTGCAGTAATCCTCATAATCGATCTTTCTGATATCCACTCCGTTCAGATAAATCGCCCCCTCTGTGGGATCGTAGAGGCGTAAAAGCAGTTTGATGAACGTCGTCTTTCCGGCGCCGTTTTCCCCGACGATGGAAACCTTTTCCTTCGACCTGATCGTCACATTGATCTGATGAAGCGCGTCTGTATCCTGATTCGGATAACGATAACTCACATTCCGGAACTCGATCACAAAATCATCATCTTCTGAAAGGCGGCACCTTTTCTGCTCTCCGGAACGAAATGTACTCGGTATCGCGATAAAATCCAGATACTGCCTGAAATATTCCCCGCGGCTGCCGATCTCTATGAAACCGTCAATGATGCCGCTGCATCCTGACTTAAAAGCATTCATGGCGTTAAAGACAACGGAAAAATCGCCCACTGTAAAGACTTTTTTGACAATGATATGAAACCCGAGAAGCAAATAGATCAACAATTCCTGCACAGAAGTCAGCGCAAAATTGATCAGCTTCACATTACGGTCGGAATCGATCAGTCTGTTCTGCAGTTGATAAAAATTCTCCGATAGTTTCCGATATTTGGAAAACAGAAAGTCCTGTGCGGAATTGGACCGGACATCCTTCGCATATTTGAGATCTCCCGCGAAACGCATGAACCATGTCATTCGCCTGTCTAACGGCCACAGTTCATTGTTCGCCTGATAGCGGAGCTGATTCATTCTGGAATTTGTAAAGGCATTGATCACGATGACCGCTCCTACGATCAGCAGGATCCTCGGATCCAAAAAAAGCAGCGTGCCGCTCACCACCACCAACAGCCAGATACTGGAAAAGAATCTGACAAGAGACGTGATCAGCTGATAAAAATTCTGTGCCATGACGCATTTCGTTGCCCTGGCAAAATGATCCATTGTGTCCGCATCCTGCAGCATATAATAGTCGATCTCCGCTATCTTTTTAAAGAGCCGGATGATCCCTTCATATTCCAGTGTTTTTGTCTGCTTTTCCAGTTTGGAGGCGATGATCTGATTCGTTAGATTCAGGATCAGTGTCAGTCCCGCATAAAGCAGTGCATAACGGACTACATTTTGAAAGTTCCGGCCCGACACAAACTCGTCTATGATCCGTTTCGGTAAAAATAACGATGGTAATGTAACAAGTCCCGACAGAAGCACCGCAGCGCTCAGCGTAAAAAACGTACCTCTGTCAATCTCACGGATAAACCTGAAAATATAAATAACATTTGTTTTTATTCGTTTCAACTGCATGCCGTCCTCCCCCCTGCCCGTTTTCCTGCCCATTCTCAGCGAATCTTAATTCATTGAACAGGAATCTTCCGGGAAAGAACTGCCGTTCACCGGCCACGACAAAATGATGCGCAGTCTCCGGCCTTCTATCTGCGCTCCGGCATCGCCGTCCATCCGCCTCATCAGTTCTTTCACGACAAACAGCCCAAGCCCGGAGGAACCTTTCCTTCGGGCCGTTTCGCCTTTATAAAACCTGTCAAACATCTGCTCCGGTTTCAATACGCTCTCTTCCGGGATATCATTTTCAAAAATCAACAGGCTGCCGCGCTGCATAATCGTGATCCCCCCAACTCCATGCACCAGAAAATTCTGGATCAGGTTCAGGAAAATGCGCCGCAGCGCTTCCTCATCCGCCCGGACGCAGAAATCCTCCGAAGCAAAGTCCACCTGTGGAGATACGCCTTTTTCCTCGAATTGGGCATACAGACCTAAAAGGCATTCGCTCAAAAGCGGGAGCGCCTGCATCTTGTTTAGCGATAGCGAAAATTCTTCGCCTGTAAGCTTCGTATACAAAAACAGTTCTTCCAACATCTCTTCCAGTTCCATGAGTCTCTTCACGGCGGCCTTCAGATAATGCTCCCGTTTGCCAGGATCTTCACACGCCTCTGCAAGCTGTACATATCCCGAAGCACCTGTGAGCGGCGTGCGGATATCATGCGCCAGACCGGAAATATTCTGTTTGAGCTGTTTCTGCGCCCTTTCGTACTGAATATATGCCGCGTCTTTTCCTGTTAAAACACGATTTAATACTCTGCAAAAGGCTTTCAACGGCCTCTGCGCGCTGTTTACTGCCAGTTCGATGTGACTTCCCCGTTCAATTTCTTTCAATTGTTCCGAAAGAAAATGCAGCTCCATTCGCATCCTGATATACAATACAAATACAATAACAATTGCAATTATTAGTGCAGTGCAAAGAATTTTCAAAAATAAAATCTCCATTTAACCATATTTACTGTTTTTTTATCATTTTAATCACTGACCGTTATGAAAATTTTGTTTCATTCCGCCGAAATCCGTACGGTCAAGTTTTGTTTTTATTTTTTACCCATTAGATGTCCTGCTTAGCCAGCGCTGTCATGGACAAAATTCCATAAAGAGCCAGGAAACATATACCAATAACAAGTGCTTTCAAATCTGCAGTCGTCTGATAGCGTGACGGACCGGTAGAAATGTTATAATAGAGCGTGTAATTGAACCATTCTCCCAGACCAAACAGATTCGTAATTCCCATTACAGGATAGAGGATGATCCCGCTTCCAAACAGAATAACAGCTGCAATTCCCGCCCCGATGCTTCTTGTCAGAATACAGATCATAATGATCAACGCCGCAAACGCAGTCATGACAAACCAGGCCCATGTCAGATAAAATACCAGGTCCTTTATCGGGCCAAATGGCACCATACGGTGAAACAGCAGGTTCATCACCATACCGAATCCAAAACAGGTGATCAGATAAAAAAGATTTACAATACCGATCGTCATCAGCTTACTTCCGATATATTTCCATCTCTTCCGATGCAGTGTCATAATATTTTTCACAAAACCGCTCTGAAAGTCGCTGCAGACAAAAAGTGCCGCCACGATCCCGAGAACAAGGCTGTAACAGCCGCCATCCATAAAGCTCTGACGGATCATCTCGATTACAGTCACGCCTTCTAACAGATTATTTCCATCCTGATACTCTTCTGTCAGCACGCCCATCCCGATCCTGGGTGCAAGTTCCTGCCCCTGCGATGTCCCCACCAGGAAAACAATCCCATAGCACAGAAAGATCGTCGCCAGCAAAAAGACCAGACAAATATATACCGCTTTACTTCTGATCATACGATACAGATCCATACGCAATAAATTAAACATTTCCATTTCCTCCTGTTCCCATGCCTTTTTTCATGCCTTCCCTGCCGTTCATCTCCATACCGTCCGCGCCATCCATCCTGCTCAGGAAATATTCTTCCAGATCCATATGATGTGAAACGGAAGAATACACCTGTATCTTGTTTTCAATGAGAAGCCGATTGAGCCACGCGCCATCTTCTACATCATAAAGGTGTATCGTCCGGGTATCATAAACCTCCGCCCGGATATCCGGTGCATGCTCGGTGATCAGCGCCAGTGCAAGCCGGCTGTCGCTCACCTCGATCCGGAAATAATCCATACATTTTTTCTCCAGCGTTTCCCTGTCCATCTGTTCCACAAGGTTTCCGTCCTTGATGATCCCGTAATGCGTGGAAATCCTGCTTAGTTCTCCCAAAATGTGAGAACTGATAATAAAGGTCTTCCCCTCCTCATTCAGATCCAGGATCAGTTGACGGATCTGTCTGGTTCCCTCCGGGTCAAGCCCGTTAATCGGCTCATCAAGGATCAGCAGATCCGGGTTCCCCAGCAGGGCAATGGCAATCCCCAGTCTCTGCTTCATGCCCATCGAAAAATGTTTCACCCGCTTACTTCCTGCATCCGCCAGCCCTGTCACGGCAAGCGCTTTTTCTATGCTCTTTTCGTCCGCCAGACCCAGGCATCTGGCCTTCATAACCATATTCTGCCTTGCGGTCATACCCGGATACAGGCCAGCCGACTCGATCAGCGAACCAACCCTCCTTGCGGTCACCTCATCGTTTCCGGGCTTTCCAAACAAAAGAATCTCTCCCTCATCCGGTTTCGCCAGTCCGCACAGCATTTTGAGCGTAGTAGACTTTCCCGCACCGTTTCTGCCGATAAAGCCGTAAATCGCTCCCTCCTCCACTTTCATATCCATATGGTCTACCGCGGCTTTTCCTTTATAAATCTTCGTTAACGCCCTCGTCTCCACGACAGACACTTTCTTATTCTGAACCATCCAGTCTTTACTCCTTTCTGCTCTTTTCTCCCCAATGGTCATCACCATCTGTAATACATTGTAATTCCCGAAGTTTCAAAAAGCGTTCAGAAAAGTTTAAGAAATGTTAAAGTTTGCAAAAGCATACATTACAACAACTGAAATCCCAGTCCCCACACGGTCCGGATATAAGAATCGGTCCCGCTTTCTTTTAGTTTAGACCGAATATTGCTGATATGCACATTGATTGTCTTATCCTCTGCAAAATACGCTTCCCCCCATGCATATTCATAAATCATCTGTTTCGAAAATACCCTCCTGGGATTGCGGATCAGCAGTTCCAGAATCAGAAATTCGTGTTTCGTGAGTGTGATCTTCTCGCCGGCTGCCGTCATCTCCTGCGTCTCCGGGTTCATTTGCCACTCTTTATACTGATAAATGATCGAATCCGCCCCCGCACTGTCTCCGGCGGATTTCTTATCCTGACGGCGTAACTGTACCTGAATCCGCACCAAAAGCTCGGGAAATGCAAAGGGCTTACAGATATAGTCGTCTGCCCCCGCCGAAAGTACATCCACTTTACTTTCCAGTCCGCTCCTGGCTGACAGTACGATAACGGGTGTTTTCTTTGAAAAAACCGCCACCTGATCTTCTCCTGGAATACCCGGAAGCATCAGATCTAACAGAATCAGATCAAATTCTTCCATCGAAAAGAGCAGCTTTGCCTCGCTCCCGGAAAATGCCTGCACACAGACATAACCGTGTTCCTGCAGATACTCTTTTATCATCTGATTATTTTCCACGTCATCCTCTACGATCAACAATCGTTCCATCCGTTTCTTTTCCCTCCCCTCAGCAGTCTGTCACGCAGGCTCTACACGCCCGCAGTCTCATTTCACAGCGATTCCTCCTGCTCAAAGCTCCTTTCCGTAAATTGAAACAGTTCCGCCTCTATCTGCCGCACATCTGGCGCAACAGGTGTCTGGATCACACACCCCTGACTGCGCAGCCCATGCTTTCCAACAGCCTCATCCGGCCGTATGTGCATCAGCATGGTACTGAGATTGCCTGTTCTTTCCTCCACCTCAGCATCCAGAAATTCCCTGCTGTAAAAAACAAGGCCCCCTGCGCCGTACACTCATACTCAATCCCCAGATAGCAGGTTCCCCT
Source organism: uncultured Lachnospiraceae bacterium (assembly GCA_947577185.1). Classification (GTDB taxonomy): domain Bacteria; phylum Bacillota; class Clostridia; order Lachnospirales; family Lachnospiraceae; genus UBA3282. Next base: position 31,857 of record CANPUE010000023.1, read on the forward strand.
GGGGCAGTTCTCGCTCAGGGACCGGTAGAACCCTTCTTTGTAATGGTCAAATTCCTCTTTCGTCATTTTCTGCGCCAATCGCGGATCCTGCATCTGCTTTTGAAACATCTTCTCAAATCCTTCCCAGACGTCCATCACAAAAACCCTGTTCAAATAACACACGGCCTTTTTATCTCCGCCGTAGGTGAATGGGATCTCCTGTTCCTCTCCCACTGTGAGCAGGATCGGCTCCTGTATATAGAAGCTCTCCCCTCTTCTGCGGGCAGTGACTGAAATATCCTCTTCGGACCATACAGGCAGCGTATCGACTTCCGTACGAAACGACAGTTCCGTAAGCCATACATTCTGCCAGTCCAGTGTCTGAAACCCGCTGTCTGACGGCAGATGCCAGCCGACTTTCATCATCTCAGATAACAAAAGAGCACTCCTGCAGTCAAAACCTGTCTCAAACGCCATAGGGCCTGACGTGCTGCTTCTGGTTTCCAGTCTCGTCTTTCCGATGCCTATCGCGCTGACACCCGAAAAATAGCTGTCTGGTCCCTGTGTCACGATCCTGTCATCTCTATTGGAATAACGTATGTTTCCTTTCTGACAGCACAGCCTTTTCTTCATCCGCTCATCTATGATCGGCTCCTGCCGCTCTATGACGTACAAAAAGGCTTCTGCGCGCCTGCGTGTCATGCCAATGATATGGTATCGCTTCCCGTCTTTTACAACGTCCCTTCCGACCGGCATGATCTCATCATATTCCGTTCTGGCCTGCTCCAACTGTTCAAAATTCATCCTTCAACTTCCCTTCCTGATTGATCCCCTTTCGCCTTTTCCGCCCATACGTCCGTCATTCCTGTCCTCATGTGTTCCGCAATACGGATTCGGTTCTCACATGCCTGCCATTTAGCGACGTCTACCCATCCTGCAAACGCCGAATATCTTTCCAGTTCCTCGATCGTCAGCTCGATCGCGCTGTTGCTGCTGCCGCATGCCGGAAAAACAGTCTGGAAGCGCTTCAGCGACTCATCCAGATAAACGGTCACTCCGTCATTGACTGCGAATGGACAAATCCCCCCAATGGCATGTCCGATCCATTCTTCCGCCTCCTGCGGCGTCAGCATTTTCGGCTTAGTCCCAAACCGGGCTTTATATTTCGCATTATCGATCTTCACGTCCCCGGCGGCAACGATCAGAATCGGCTCTTCTCCGATCTTAAATGAAAGCGTCTTAGCGATCCTGCAAGGTTCGCAGTCGAGCGCCTTCGCCGCCAGTTCCACGGTCGCGCTGGATACCGCAAACTCCTGTATACGCTCTTCCATTCCGTATTGATTAAAATATCTTTTGACTTTCTCAATCGCCATGATAAAAATGCTCCTTTCTAATCGCAGATTTTATTCGCTCAATCGCGTCATTTCCCATTGCTAAACGATGTGAAAATAAAAAAGAATCCAAAACAATGCACGTCTGGACTCTTTCTTGATTATAGTGCTGGTGGCCGGACTTGAACCGGCACGATGTTGCCACCGAAGGATTTTAAGTCCTTTGCGTCTGCCTATTCCGCCACACCAGCATGGCCTGATTAGAAGTGATAAATGGGACCTATAGGGCTCGAACCTATGACCCTCTGCTTGTAAGGCAGATGCTCTCCCAGCTGAGCTAAGATCCCAACTTATAAAATTATAAGACATTTGTCTCAAACGACCCGGATGGGGTTCGAACCCACGACCTCCGCCGTGACAGGGCGGCGCTC
>CANPUE010000024.1 GCA_947577185.1 uncultured Lachnospiraceae bacterium
CTGCATGGATAGAACACGATGATGGATGACAGATTTTTGGTATTTGGTTTTGAGGGTATGTCCCTCAGGACACTATTTACAAAAAAGTGTAAATAGTGTTTTTTTTTGTTGGGAGTTATGATATAATGTAAAATATATAGCATTGCAGTAAAATGTGGATGGGTATGAACAAATATAACGTGAGGTGGATTACATGGATACGAAGATTCTGCTTGAAAATGGAACAAACGAGTTGGAGGTACTGGAGTTTAAACTGGACGGGAATGCATATGGTATTAACGTCGCTAAGATTAAGGAAATCATTAATTATATGGAAGTAACGCCGGTTCCCAATGCACATCCCAGTATAGAAGGTATTTTTATGCCGAGGGATGTTATGATCACGGCGATTGACTTAAAGAACTGTCTCCAGCGTGGAGTGGCCAAGCCGGGCGGCTTATTTATTATCACAAACTTTAATAAGCTGGATGTTGCGTTCCATGTTGATTCTGTTGTGGGAATTCACAGAGTGTCATGGAAGGAGATTATCAAACCGGATTCGACAGTTTCTTCTGCGGAGGAAGGTATTTCGACAGGAATTATCAAACTGGACGGAAGACTGATCATCATTCTTGACTTCGAGAAGATCATGACGGATATCAATCCGGAGACCGGTCTGAAGATGACCGACATTGATGAGCTTGGGGAGAGAGGAAGATATGATGTTCCGATTTTAATTGCAGAAGATTCTCCGTTACTGAATAAACTGATCGTAGATTCGCTGCACAGAGCAGGCTATACGAATCTGATCCGTACAGAAAATGGACAGCAGGCATATGATGTGATTCAGGAATGTCTGCATGAGGGAACCCTTGACGAGCATGTGAAGTGTATCATTACGGACATTGAGATGCCGCTGATGGATGGCCACCGACTGACAAAACTGATCAAAGATGATGATGATACAAAACATATACCGGTTGTTATTTTTTCTTCTCTTGTCAATGATGAGATGAAAAGAAAAGGCGAGGCATTAGGTGCGGACGCCCAGCTTTCTAAACCAGAGATTGGTAATCTGGTCAGAGTGGTTGACGGATTGGTATTAAATAAATAGGAAGAAGCCGGGGGTTCCCGGTTTTTTCTTTTTGAAAGAATTTGTTCAGAAAATGTGAAGAAAGGTATAATAAGCTGTCATGGAGCATACGTTATCGGAAATATCTGTAAAGTGCAGAGAGGCTGATATGGTTCTGATTGGAATTGGGGAAGCGTTCCAGTATAATTGGGAAATTCTTCTTAATAATGAGCGGTATCAGGAAATTGAAAAGGAAATAGAGGGAAAAGAAGAATACCGTTGGATTGTTCCGTTCCTGCAGAAAATGTCTCTGGAACAGTATCCGGATGAGACGTTAGAGCGGGCATACGAGACACTGAGAGAGGTAATAGAGGGGAAAAACTACTTTATTCTATCCATTGCAATGGACGATCTCGTTTACCGGCATGGACTGAGAGAAGACCGGATTGTGACACCATGCGGGGGATTTCGGAAAATGCAGTGTGATCATAATTGTAGCGGTGTGATCAGTGCGTTTGATGAGCAAAGCTATCAAATAGTCAGATCATATTATAACAAAGAGATTTCTTTGCAGGAACTTCCGCCGGAACCGACATGTGGCCAATGTGGTCAAAAGAGAAGATTTAATCAGCTTGGCGTGAGTAAATATGCTGAGGAGGGGTATTTGCCACAGTGGCAGATCTATACAAAGTGGCTGCAGGGAACCGTAAATAAAAATACATGTGTGGTCGAATTAGGTGCGGGCATGCAGTTTCCCGGTATTATCAGATGGCCCTTCGAGAAAATCGTATCATATAATCAAAAATCCTTTTTGTACCGGATACACCCGGCACTGTATCAGCTTGGGGAATCGGTGGGAGAAAGGGGAACAGGGATAAAACAAAAACCTGATATTTTTTTGGCAAATGGATTTGTGAAATGAGACAGTATGTGATAAAATAACAGAGACGGCTTTGATGAAAGCGGTTTCTAAATAGAAAGAATGATCTGGAGAGAGATTATGAATGGTTCAAGTGAAGCATATTTGGAGAGTTTATTACAGTCTATCATGAATGGGGAGTCAAACAGCTCTCACGAAGAGGAACCTGATATTTTGGACAGCCAGCCTGATAAAAACGGGATCATCTCGGAAGAAGACAGTGTACATACTTCTGAACCGTTGAATGCGGACCGCTCTGGTATGAATGATATGATGTCGGAAGGCGCAGACATGGATGGTCTGCCTACAGATGATGATCTTCAGGTGGATGATATGGGGCTGACAGCGGCCGTTATGGACGATTTTGAGACGGATGATCTGCTTTCCGGAGACTCTGAATTGGATGGTTTTGAGACGGATGATCTGCTTTCCGGAGACTCTGAATTGGATGGTTTTGAGACGGATGACCTGCTTTCCGGAGACCCTGAAATGGATGGTCTTGAGATGGATGACCTTCTTTCCGATGATTCTGGAATGGATGGTCTTGAGATGGATGACCTTCTTTCTGATGATTCTGGAATAGATGGTATTGGGATGGATGACCTGCTTTCCGATGATTCTGGAATAGATGGTATTGGGATGGATGACCTTCTTTCCGATGACTCAGGAATAGATGGTCTTGAGATGGATGACTTGCTTTCCGATGACTCAGGAATGGATGACCCTGAATCGGATGATCTTCTTTCCGGTGGCTTGGGTATGCATGACCTGAATGGGAATGATCTGCGTTCAGATGATATAGGAATGGATGATCCGGGAGCGGATGAACTGGATATGAGCGATCTGCGTTCAGACAATTTAGATGGTTTTGGATCGGATGATATGGTACTGGAAGAACAAAATCAGGACGGCATCGAACTGCAAGAACAGACCATGGATAATAGGACGGTCTCTGATACAGGGATGGACGATATGTCTTTGATGGATTCCGGCTTGGACGATCTGCATTCAGATGGTCTGGACGGTTTTGGAACAGATAATATGGCATTGGAGGAATCTGGTATGGACGATCTGGATGATATGCTGGCGGATCATGCAGACCCGAATGATAACATCGCGTTGGATGAACTGAGTCTTGGAGATGACATAGCGCTGGATGAACTGAATCTTGGAGATGACATAGCGCTGGATGAACTGAATCTTGGAGATGACATGACAATGGATGAATCGGGTCTTGGAGGTGACATGACGCCGGATGAATTAGATCTTGGAGATGATATCGCGCTGGATGAACTGAATCTTGGAGATGACATAACAATGGATGAATCGGGTCTTGGAGATGACATAGCGCTGGATGAACTGAGTCTTAGAGATGACATGGAACTGGATGAACTGAGCCTTGGAGATGACATAGCATCGGATGAGCTGAGTCTTGGCGATGATATCTTTTCAGGTGAAGACCAGATGAATACAGGAGAAGAAAATATCGGAGCGGATGATATGGATTTAGAAGGTTTAGATTTGAACGATATGGCGCTGGATGATACCGGGGCAGACGAGATGAGCCTGGATGATATGAATCTGGATGATCTGGGCCTGAACGATATGATGTTAGATGATGAGGGAATGGATGAGATACCGTTAGACGATACTGGATTTGGAGCAGAAGAGGATGCTTTTGCACTGGAAGAGCAGGGGATGGACGATGACCTTGCAGAGATTCACGATCTTTTGGATCAGTCTGGTCAGAAGGATGAGATCGATGATGAAATGCTCGCATTATTGGAGAGTGTTTCGGATCCGGCAGAAGACGGATTGGGAGATGGAGACGGCGACGAATTTGCGTTCCTGCAGAATGCGGAAAATACTGATAATAGTTCGGAGTCTGCAGATGAAGGAGACGCGGTACAGGATACCCCGCCTGTAGAGAAGAAGCGGAAAAAGAAGCAAAGAAGAAGGAAGAAAGGGGAAAAGACGGCCGAGGGCGCAGCGGAAGAGTCAGCGGAGCAGGAGGCAGGAACGGAATCCGGAGAGGATGCAGCGGCTGAGAAAAAGCCGGGGGCATTTGCAAGATTTCTCGCATTTTTAACTGAATCCGAAGATGATGACGCAGAAGATGCAGGAGAATCCGGGTCAGAAGACGGCGACTTGCTGGCTGAGATGGGGCAGGAAGACGCAAAATCGAAAAAAAGCAAAAAGGATAAGAAAAAGAAAGAAAAAGAAGAAAAGAAGGGAAAGAAAGGGAAGGACGCTTCCGAAGAAGAAGGCGAAGACGGAGCTAAGGCAGCTAAGAAAAAGAAGCCGAAAAAAGAAAAGAAGAAAAAAGAAGAAGGAGAAGAGGTTCAGCAGGAACCCCCGAGCAGGAAACTTTCTAAGAAAAAGGTAATATCTGTTATTCTTATGAATGCAACAGTTCTGGCCGGCATCCTTATTCTTACTGTTTTTGTACCGGATTACCTGCAGAAGCAGGATGCACAGATTGCATATGATATGGGAAATTATGAGGAAACGTATGAACTTCTGTACGGTAAGAAACTGAATGAAGAAGAAGAACTGATTCTGCATAAGAGTACGATCATTTTGACAATGGAACGCAGGCTTTCCGCTTACAGGAATTACTGTAAAATGGAGGGCAGAGAATTGGATGCTTTAAATGCGCTTGCGCAGGGTGTTTCACTGTATCATGGCCTGCTTGCGGAGGCAGAGCAGTATTTTGTGACGGACGAGGTCAGAGCAGTATATGATGAGATCCTGTCAGTTTTATCGGAGCAATATGCCCTTACAGAAGCAGACGTTATTGAAATAACGGCATCCGCTGACGACACTGTTTACACACAGCGTCTGATGGAGATCGTGTACGGAACTTCTTTCTCAGAAGAAGAACCTCAAGAAGGCGGTTTAGAGGATATGCTGCCGGAAGAACAGGAAATTCTCGACAGTCTGATGCCGGATCCGGAAGGGCAGGATGGTCTGTCGACAGAACAGGCGGGTCAGGAAACAATGGGAGACCTGCCGGAAGATATGACAGATACACAGACAGGAAATGCGGACAATACAGTTGATGTTTCTTCGGACGGGGAAGTAATACGCTACATTGAGCCGGTTTCCGTAGAGATTCATCAGAATTGACAGATAAAAGGTGGGACCGATGGTAGCGATCATTGACTATGATGCCGGTAATATAAAAAGTGTGGAGAAGGCTGTGACTGCCCTGGGAAAAGAAGCGCTGATCACAGGAGATGCAAAAGAGATCTTAGCTGCGGACCATGTGATCCTGCCGGGGGTAGGCGCCTTCGGGGAGGCCATGGAAAAGCTGTCCGCTTACGGCCTTGTGGACACCATAAAGGAAGTCGTGTCGCGCGGCATACCGTTTCTGGGGATCTGTCTTGGACTGCAGCTTTTATTTGAGCGCAGCGAGGAGAGCCCCGGTGTGGAAGGACTTGGTATTCTGGAGGGCGAGATCGTCAGGATTCCTGAAAGCAGTGGTCTGAAAATTCCGCATATCGGCTGGAACTCTCTGCGGTATCCATATGAGGGCAGATTATTTCGCGGCCTGCCGGAGGAGTCTTATGTTTATTTTGTCCATTCCTATTACCTGCGGGCCAGAGACCCGGAAATCGTGAAAGCAGTCACCGGGTACGGGTGTACGATCCATGCCTCAGTCGAAAAAGACAATGTATTTGCCTGTCAGTTTCATCCGGAGAAAAGCTCTGCCGCAGGAATGACAATTTTAAAGAATTTCCTTGAAACCGGGGAGGAAAACGGATGCATACAAAAAGGATAATTCCCTGTCTGGATGTGAAAGACGGCAGGGTGGTAAAAGGCGTTAATTTTGTTGATTTTAAAGATGCGGGTGACCCTGCCGAGGTCGGAGCGGCCTATGACAGGTCCGGCGCGGATGAACTGGTTTTTCTGGACATAACGGCTTCCTGCGATGCCAGAAAAACTGCGGTGGAAATGGTCAGGAAGGTTGCTGAGAAAGTCTTTATTCCATTTACAGTCGGCGGCGGTATCCGCAGTGTGGAGGATTTTAAGGCGGTTTTGCGGGAGGGAGCGGATAAAGTATCCGTGAACTCTGCAGCGATCATGAACCCGCGTCTGATCCGTGACGCGGCAGATAAGTTTGGGAGTCAGTGTGTGGTGGTCGCGATCGATGCCAAACGGCGGGCTGACGGCAGCGGATGGAATATTTATAAAAACGGCGGCCGTATCGATATGGGAATCGATGCGGTAGAGTGGGCGATGAAAGCGGACAGGCTCGGAGCAGGGGAGATCCTTCTTACCAGCATGGATGGCGATGGGACGAAAGCGGGGTATGATCTGGCACTGACGCGGATCATTTCTGAGAACGTATCCATTCCGGTTATTGCTTCCGGGGGCGCCGGTACGATGGAACATTTTTACGATGCTTTTACGCAGGGAAAAGCGGATGCGGCGCTGGCGGCTTCTCTGTTTCATTTTAAAGAGATGGAGATCTGTGATTTAAAACGCTATTTACGGGAAAAAGGAATATCCGTCAGACTTTAGATGTCTGTTTTGGACGTTGGAAGCACATAAGGAGAAAACGATATGGCAATGTTAAGTAATGATTGGGCGCAGGCATTAAACGACGAATTTAAGAAGCCATATTATAAGCAGCTCTATCAGTTTATCAGGGAAGAATACAGCCGGGTTGTGGTCTATCCGCCGGCGGATGATATTTTCAATGCGTTTCATTTTACGCCGCTTTCAGAGGTGAAAGTGCTTTTGCTTGGACAGGATCCTTATCACAATGAGCATCAGGCACACGGCATGAGCTTTTCCGTGCCGCCTGACCAGAGGGAGATCCCGCCGTCACTACAGAATATTTATCAGGAACTGCACGATGATATCGGCTGTTATGTTCCGAATAACGGTTATCTGGATAAATGGGCCAGGCAGGGGGTGCTTCTTTTGAACACCGTTTTGACGGTGCGAGCACATCAGGCCAATTCTCATCAGGGAAAAGGGTGGGAATCGTTCACGGACGCGGTGATCCATGCGGTCAATGCACAGGAGCGGCCGATCGTCTATCTGTTGTGGGGCCGGCCGGCACAGAGCAAGATACCGATGCTGACCAATCCAAAACACCTGATATTGAAAGCGCCGCATCCGAGTCCGCTCTCGGCATACAGAGGATTTTTTGGATGTAAGCATTTCAGCAGGGCCAACGCATTTTTGCAGGAAAACGGCGTGGAACCGATTGACTGGCAGATCGAAAATATTGAATGACAGATGGAAAGTGAGTTCAGGCATGAAAGTCTGAAAAAATAATTCGAAAAATAAATTACTGATATCTGTATAATCTTATTTACGGATGGAATAAAACAGTGATAAGATATATGACAGACAAACACAGAAGAATGCAAAGACTGCATTCTTCTGTTAATTCGGGCAGATTTTGGGAAAAACTGCCGCAGCATCAGGAAAATTTCAGAAACAGACGGTCGGATCAGAGACGGAAGCCATGACAGAAAGTGATGAAATGAATGAACAGGATAGAACAGGATGGTAATAGAAAGGAGCCGGTTTACCAATGAAAAAAATCCCATTTGTGACAAAAGAAAAGGTGGAGGAGATCGTAAAGACTTATCCCACACCGTTTCATATTTATGATGAAAAAGGAATCAGAGAAAATGCGAGAGCCGTTAAGGAAGCTTTTGCATGGAATAAAGGTTTTAAAGAATATTTTGCGGTGAAAGCGACGCCAAATCCGTTTTTGATCAGTATTTTGCACGAATATGGCTGCGGCTGTGACTGCTCTTCCCTGACAGAGCTGATGCTGAGCAATGCGCTTGGGATCAAAGGGCAGGATGTCATGTTTTCCTCAAATGATACGCCTGTGGAAGACTATGAGTATGCTGTGAAGATGGGCGCGGTGATCAATCTGGATGACATCACCCATATTGAGTTTTTGGAGGGAATTCTGGGGCAGCTGCCGGAGACGATGAGCTGTCGTTACAATCCGGGGGGCATTTTCCAGATGAGCAATGGGATCATGGACAATCCGGGAGATGCAAAGTACGGTTTTACTACGGAGCAGTTGTTTGAAGGTTTCCGTATCCTGAAAGAAAAAGGGGTAAAACGCTTCGGACTCCATGCGTTTCTGGCGAGCAACACCGTGACCAATGAGTATTATCCGCAGCTTGCAAAGCAGCTGTTTGAAGTGGCGGTGAGGCTGCAAAAAGAAACGGGAGCAAAAATCGCTTTTATCAATCTTTCCGGAGGCGTTGGGATTCCATATCGGCCTGAACAGGAGGCGAATGATATTAAGGTGATCGGGGAAGGCGTCCGGAAAGTATATGAAGAGGTGTTAGTACCCGCGGGTATGGGAGAGGTAGCGATCTATACCGAGATGGGCCGCTTCATGATGGGACCTTACGGGGAACTGGTTACAAAGGCGATCCATGAGAAGCACACGCATAAAGAGTACATCGGTGTGGATGCCTGCGCGGTCAACCTGATGCGTCCGGCTATGTATGGCGCATACCATCACATTACTGTTCTTGGCAGAGAAGATGCGCCCTGTGATCATCAATATGACGTGACGGGTTCACTCTGTGAAAATAATGATAAATTTGCCATAGACAGAATGCTGCCGGAGATCAATAAAGGCGATTACCTTGTGATTCATGACACCGGAGCGCATGGACATGCGATGGGATATAATTACAATGGAAAACTGCGGTCGGCAGAATTACTCTTGAAGGAGGACGGCAGTGTGGAGCTGATCAGGAGAGCAGAAACACCGAAAGATTACTTTGCGACGTTAGACTGTTTTGACGTGTTTGCCCGCCTCAGTGAGAATGCAGAACCGTGAAAAGACAAAAAGAGATGCCTTTATGCAATGTGCATCTCTTTTATTCTCTGATAGATCTTATCAAAAATGGATTCATATTCGGGATTCTGATTGATCAGCGTTAAAAACTTTCGCTCATTCAGGATTATGTTGGTATAGGGCTGAAACTGGCTGGCAAGCTGTCTTAGCGTTTCTGCGGTGTTAAACATCTGGCTCAGGGTGTCGTTGGCTTCTTTGTTAAAATAGTCTGCGACAAGGGCGCAGTTATAATCGAAGATTGGCGCTAATCTATCCAGGGTTCCGGTATTATTATTCATAAAGAACCCGTAATTTTGGGTATGTCTGTCGGTATTGATGATGATATAATCAAGTACCGGAATACTGGAAAAAGTCTCAGGCCAGCGCCGCAGGCAATAACTTCTGAAATCCATGTTGCAGCGTTTCATATATTCCATGACTTCCCATGCTTCCACAAAAGAGTAGTCTTCCCCGACAAAATTTTTGCAGATAGAGATAAACTGTGTACCGTCCACAGTCTGCTTCATATCCCCGACATAGGAGATATGGTCGATCGTATTATCGAAGCAGTCCAGTACTTCAGAAGCCAGGATTTCCATTTTGGTATTGACATAGGCATCTGTTCTGTCGGATTTCAACATATACAGATCATTGCCCAGATGGATCCAGCCTTTCCGAAACAGCCCTTTTGTGGTCAGTTCCGGACAGTATCTGTTTGTCGTAATGGACGGGTTAAATCCGCCCAGAGAGATATCAACGATATCATACAGTTTATTTTGCCTGATATTTACCCGGCTGTAGTCGAGCGACTCGGAATCATCCCTGATCCAGAAGCTGTCCTGAATGGACACGCCTTTACAGCGCAGGCAGATACTAACCCGGTTGTCAATGGAATCAATTTGTGGAATCTGAAATGCGGCATAGATTTGTTTGGCGTTGTCTCTGGACAACGACAGGATCCGGCTGCTCAAATAGCCTTTTACTTCCTGAATATTATGTAGAAGATCTTTGGTTTTGACAGATTTTCTGATATTAGAACGTAGACAGAAGGGGAGCAGGTCCTCTCTGAGTACCTCCACAACAAAATCCTCCAGATTAAAATAGAGGACATCTGTGTCTTTTAACATTAAGTACATTGTAACCACCATTTTTTGTTTATCAAAATTTTACTTTTCTATTTTACACACTTATTGGGCGATAGTCAATGTTTTCGTCCCGATTAATCAGGAATCAGGAGGAAATTCTTAGTTAAAAGAGCAATATCATGAGCGCAACGGGCTGAAGAAGGAACAATACGGGGATCATGAGCGGTACAGCTGTGGATGCGCCTGCAGGTAAATCATAGCCGCCGGGACAAGGTATTTGCGTGTATGGTGCCACAGGTCGTTCTCGATCTTCCGGTTTCTCATGGAGTAAAACCACTCCGGCAGGACAGAGCGGACTGTACTGTGCATGGCAAAGAAAAACAGCGGAGGCAGTCATCTCACCGTCGTTTCAGACCGTTGTATGTAACAAGTGATCATCCCTGTTTCTGAGGAAGATTATTCTATCTTTTGCGGGGGACTCAATGAGAACAATAGATGAAGTTTGATTGCATTAAAATGCGATTCATTGTATAATAATAGAAATGTCTTCAATGGAAGCCATATCTATTAGAAAGAGAGAGTTATCATGGAGAAGAAAATACCTTATAAGATTTATCTGGAAGAGGGGGAGATGCCGCGGCAGTGGTATAACGTGCGTGCCGATATGAAGAAAAAGCCGTCGCCTCTTTTAAATCCGGGCACTTTGAAACCGGTCACAGAGGATGAACTTTCCGTGGTCTTTTGCAGGGAACTGGCAAAGCAGGAATTGGATGATACCACGCCTTATTTTGACATTCCGCAGGAAATCAGGGATTTTTATAAAATGTACCGCCCGTCTCCGCTTGTCCGGGCATACTGTCTGGAGGAAAAGCTGGAAACGCCCGCGCATATTTATTACAAGTTTGAGGGAAATAACACGTCAGGAAGCCATAAACTGAATTCTGCGATCGCACAGGCATATTATGCGAAGAAACAGGGACTGACCGGAGTGACAACGGAAACCGGTGCAGGGCAGTGGGGAACGGCTCTCTCGATGGCCTGTTCTTATCTGGATCTGGACTGTCAGGTTTATATGGTAAAATGTTCTTATGAGCAGAAACCTTTCAGACGGGAAGTAATGCGTACCTATGGAGCGAAAGTGACGCCGTCTCCGTCCATGGATACGAATGTGGGGCGAAAGATTAATGAAGAATTTCCGGGTACAACGGGAAGCCTTGGCTGTGCTATTTCGGAAGCCGTGGAGGCGGCGACCGGAAGGGAAGGATACCGTTATGTGCTGGGCTCTGTTTTATCACAGGTGTTATTGCATCAGTCGATCATCGGGTTGGAGGCAAAGGCGGCGCTTGATAAATACGGCATCCAGGCGGACATGATCATCGGCTGTGCAGGCGGCGGCTCGAATCTGGGCGGACTGATCTCACCTTTTGCGGGTCAGATCCTGCGGGGAGAGGCATCTTATCAGATGATCGCGGTGGAACCGGCTTCCTGTCCGAGTCTGACAAGGGGCGTCTATGCGTATGATTTCTGCGATACCGGCAAGGTTTGTCCGTTAGCGAAGATGTATACGCTCGGAAGCGGATTTATGCCCTCATCGAATCATGCGGGAGGACTTCGTTATCACGGCATGAGTTCCACGGTATCGGAACTGTACGATCAGGGCCTCTTAGAAGCAAGAAGCGTGGAGCAGACGGAAGTATTTAAGGCTGCGCAGATGTTTGCGAGAGTGGAAGGGATTCTTCCGGCGCCGGAGAGCAGTCACGCGATCAAAGTTGCGATCGATGAGGCGTTAAAATGCAAAGAGAGCGGAGAGGCCAAAAATATTGTGTTTGGTTTAACAGGAACCGGATATTTTGATATGGTTGCCTATCAGAGATACAATGACGGGGAGATGGGCGACTATATTCCATCCGATGAGGAACTCGCGGCGGCCATTGCAAGACTTCCAAAAGTAGAAGGATAAAAATACAGGACAGTTTTTGAAAGGAGAAAGTTATCGTGAAAAAAGCCATCAGTCAATCCGTTTTGTCTTTGATCCTAAACGGAATTTCAATTATTTCACTGGTGTTTCTGGTCATATCATTATCGAAATACAGGGAAGTAAACAATCATCTGGAAAAGGCCAATGAAGACCGTTTTACCCTGACGCAGAACGCCAACCGTTTTATGAACGGTTCTTCGTATCTGACAAATGAGGTGCGGGCTTTTGCAGCTACCGGTGAGAAAGAACATTATGATAATTACTGGAATGAGATCAACAACCGGAAAAACCGGGAGATCGGTGTTTCAGAGATGCAGAGAATCGGTATCACGGACGAAGAGCAGGCGATGATCGACAAGATGGCCGAATTGTCCAATACACTGGTGCCTCTGGAAGAAGAGGCAATGAACAATGTAATGGAAGGAAAGATGGAGGATGCGGTCGATTATGTGTACGGAACAGACTATAATATTTCAATCGCCCAGATCAATTCTCTGAAGGAGCAGTTTCTGGATATACTGGATGACAGAACGCTGCAAAGTATCAATTCCCTGAGTACAAGAGCGGGTAGAATCAAGGAAAGCATGACGCTGGCGGTTCTGGTGGTAGGTATCCTTCAGATTATCAGTATGTGTTTTGTCCGCGGAAAAGTACTGCGTCCGTTGATCGCAGTCAGGGATCAGATGAGAGAGATCTCACAGGGAAATCTTTCTGCTGAGTTCTCCCTGAATCCTGATACTTCTGAGATCGGTATGCTGGTGCAGTCGATCCATGAGACGAAGCGGGAGCTGAAAACATACATAAACGATATTGATTTCAAATTGTCCCAGATGGCGGAGGGAAATATGAATCTGCAGATAGAGGGGACATACCGCGGAGAATTTCTTCCGATCCAGGATGCGCTGAGACAGATTTTAGATTCTCTGAACGACGCCCTTGCCCAGATCAATTTGACGGCGGGACGGGTGTCGGGAGAATCAGAGAAAATGGCGTCTGATGCCAGAGTTCTCTCAAGCGGAGCCGTAAAACAGGCGGCGGCAGTCGAGCAGTTGTCAGCCAGTATTCAGGAATTGTCCAGTCAGGTGGGCAGAGCCACATCGGATGCGAAGGATGCAAAACAGTGCACTTCAGTGGCCTCTTCCCAGCTGGAGACATGCAGCGGCAAGATGAGGGAACTGACTGCGGCCATGGAGGACATTTCATGCGCGTCTTCCCAAATCGGCGGGATCATCAAAACGATCGAGGATATCTCTTTCCAGACGAACATACTGGCGATCAATGCGGCTGTGGAAGCAGCCCGGGCAGGCGAGGCAGGAAAAGGGTTCGCGGTTGTCGCGGAGGAAGTGCGGAGTCTGGCGAACAAGAGTTCCGCAGCGGCACAGGATATTACAGGCCTGATCGAAAACTCTATTCGGCTTGTGAAAGAAGGCACCTTATTATCGACAGATACGATGCAGGCGCTTTCCGACGGCGTGACAGAGGCGCACAGATCAACAGAACTGGCTGAGCGGATTGCGGAATCTGCAGAGCAGCAGGTGCAGGCGCTTCATCAGTTGACGCAGGGCATGAGACAGATCTCGGATGTGGTGCAGACCAACGCATCAACCGCAGAAAAATCGGCGGCTTCCGCGGAAGAATTGAATTCTCAGGCAGGAGAACTCAGGATTTCCGTGCAGCGTTTCAGACTTCGGTAACGGCAGGCCGGAACGCATGCAGGAGTAGTTTTTTTTACTTGACGAATATAATTATAAGGAATACAATATAGTACAAACAGATATAAATGTCAGAGATCGTCTGCCTATCAGAATAGCAGGCCGTGAATAATTGTGCGGGTTTTTTAGCGCGGCCTGCTGTATACATTTTATGTGTTTCTTTTTTGCAGTCATCTGCCAGCATAGAATGCGCGATGGAAGAAGGTAGTTTTGGACTTTGTGTCTGAATGATTGCCAGGTTTGTGAAAAAGGCAGCTTGGGGTTAAATTTGGGGTTATCGTTCAATGCATGAAAAGGCAACGGGACAGCAGATGAAGGAGGAAAAGAAGTAATGTTAAAGAAAATCGAACAAAATTTGAGCAAGTACCGCATACAGGACAGGCTTATGCGGGCATTTGTTCTTGCATGCGGCATTCCGGCCGCAGTGGCGACAGTGGTGTTGATTGCGCTGATTGTCGTTGCGGTGGTTTACTCGGACGCACTGGAAAACTATGGTTTTGCACAGGGTGATGCGGGTAAGATAATGACGTATTTCAGTGAGACCAGATCCGCACTGCGCGGCGCGATCGGATATGATGACCAGGATGCGATCAACGAGATGGTTGAGCAGCATAACGAGAGCATGGAGCAGTTCGAAAAGAGCTTTGCCGATCTGGAAAAGTATATGGTATCGCAGGCCAATAAAGATGTTTACAAGTCGATCAAAGAAAAACTGCCGGCATACTGGGCACTGGAAAATGATATTCTGACGCAGGGTGCGTCTGTGGACAGATCGGTCTGCGAACTGGCGCAGGAGAGGGCCATGAATGAACTGGCGCCGCTGAATAAGGAACTCAATGAACAGCTTGTTTCTATCATGGATATTAAAGTAGAGCGTGGAAATGTTGTCTCCGCAACGATGACGGCGGTTTGTGTAGTTTTAGTAATCGTGCTTGTGCTTGTGATTGCATTTGTAATTGTATTATCGATTCGTCTCGGCAGATCGATTGCGACAAGTATTTCCGAACCGCTTGTTGAGTTAGGCGACAGACTGGAGAACTTTGCACAGGGTGATCTGTTCAGTCCGTTTCCGGTTGTGGAGACGAAAGACGAAGTTGCAGAGATGATTAAGTCTGCAAACGATATGGCGCAGGCACTGGAGTTTATCATTGCCGATATGGAAGATATTCTGGCAAAGATGGCGGCATCCGATTATACAGTACATTCCAAGGACGGCAGCAGATATGTCGGGGATTTCAGACAGCTTTTTGAATCCATCAAGACGATGAAAGAATCTATGGTAGAGACGATGCATTTCATCGAGGAATCTTCCGTACAGGTTACGGCAGGAGCCGGAAACCTTTCAGAGACTTCTTTAAGCCTCGCAGAAGGCGCTACAGAGCAGGCAGGTGCGGTTGAGGAACTTCAGGCAACGATTACGACGATCGCAGAGTCAGCCGGAAAAGCGGCGGCATCAGCGGAGGATGCTTACCAGCAGTCTCAGAAATATGCGGACGTTGCAACTGAGAGCAGCAAGGATATGAGAGAGATGGTGGAAGCTATGTCCCGTATCAACGAAACTGCCAAAAAGATTGGAAACATTATTTCCGAGATCGAGAGCATTGCTTCTCAGACCAATCTGTTATCATTGAATGCTTCGATCGAGGCAGCAAGAGCAGGAGAAGCGGGACGCGGATTCTCCGTTGTAGCTGATCAGATCAGACAGCTTGCCGAGCAGAGCAGCAAATCAGCTGTTGATACAAGGAACCTGATCGAAAGCACAATGACAGAGGTTGATAACGGAAATAAAGTGGTGGAGCGTGCCGTCACTTCTATCCAGGCTGTAGTAGACGGTATCAGAGAGGTTGCTTCTTCCTCCAAGGAACTCAGCGTCATTTCGGCAAATCAGGCTGAGACGATGAAGGAAGCGGAAGCAGGCATCAGCCAGATCTCCGATGTTATCCAGACAAATGCAGCCGTTGCACAGCAGTCTTCGGCGACGAGCGAAGAGCTGACCGCGCAGGCAACAGCATTAGATGGTTTGATTGCGAAATTTATTTTGCCGTCATAATGTCTGACTATGTAGCGTGACAGCAATCCTTTCCTTTTAAATTACATAGAAACAGATTGCAGGCGATGGGCCTGTCCGAAGAAAACATGCAGTATCTGCAGTTTTCCGGGCAGGCTCTTTTTTGGTTTTTAGATATTTCCTAAAATTTTTGTTGACAGAATGCGAGCAGGGATATATACTAAGTGTACTAATATAAATAATACACTTAATTCACATAATACATATAGTATGCATGTGTGCATAAGACGTATGAAAGTGGGAAGGAAACTTGCGGGAATGGAGATCACAACTGTGAAAAAGATCAGAAAGGGAGGAGTTATATGGTAGTCATAGATTATAAGGATACGAGACCAATCTATGAGCAGGTGGTTGAACGGTTCAAGACCCTGATTTTAAAAGGCGGGCTTTTACCTGATGAGCAGATGCCTTCGGTGAGAAATCTGGCGATGGAACTGTCGATCAATCCCAATACGATTCAGAAAGCTTATGCAGAATTAGAGCGGCAGGGCTTTATTTATACGATCAAAGGGAGGGGAAATTTTGTGGCGGGTACGGAGAAGCTTTTATCAGAAAAAAAGAAGAGCTGTATGGAGAAGATTCTCGAACTTGTCGGGGAGGCTATGGAGTACGGCATTACCAGAGAAGAGATCATATTCAGTCTGCAGCAAATGGAGGGGTGAAAAGTATGATAGAGTTATATAATGTAAGTAAAAGTTTTGACCGGATCAAAGCGGTAGATGCGGTCAGCGTTTCGATCAGAGAGAATATTGTATTTGGTCTGATTGGAACGAACGGTGCGGGAAAAAGTACCGTACTGCGTATGATAACAGGCGTTCTCAAACCGGACGAGGGAACGATTGCGGTTGATAATATGCCCGTTTATGACAATGCAGACGCAAAAAAACAGATGTTTTTTATTGCGGATGAACCGTATTTTTTTGCAAACGGGAATGCGGAGACAATGGAGCACTATTACAGGAGTGTTTATGAGCATTTCAATACGGAAGAATTTTATACTTATCTGGATAAGTTTAATCTGGAGCGCCGCAGAAAGATCAATACCTATTCCAAGGGGATGAAGAAGCAGCTCGCTCTGTTGCTCGGCATTTGTGCTCACACGAAATATCTGTTTTGTGATGAGACATTTGACGGCCTTGACCCGGTGATGCGTCAGGGGATAAAAAGTATTCTGGCCAGGGAGATGGAAGAAAACGGCCTGACACCGGTGATCGCGTCGCATAACTTACGCGAGCTGGAAGACATCTGTGATCATATCGGTCTTTTACATAAGGGCGGTGTACTTTTATCGAAAGATCTGGAAGATATGAAATGTAATATCCAGAAGGTGCAGTGCGTGTTTACTTCGGCAGAGGATGAGGCCAGGGCGCTTGCAGGGCTGGAGATTCTGAAAAAAGAGCAGAGAGGCTGTCTGTGCACGTTTACTTTCAGGGGCACCAGAGAACAGGTGAGCGCGCATTTTGCAACAGTCGATACCGTATTTTTTGAAGCGCTTCCATTATCTTTGGAGGAAATTTTTATCAGTGAAACGGAGGTAGCAGGTTATGATGTCAAAAAACTCATTCTTAGTTAGTGCCAGAGAGAATAATAAACGCAGGATATGGGTGTGGAGTGTGAGCCTGCTCACGCAGCTTGCCTGTTATCCGGGTATACTAATTGTTTATCTGAGCAGGATTAATTTCTGGCATGAGGATAACGCATATAGTGATCCCGGACATTATCGACTGGCGCTGCAAGATGCGTCGGCGGACGCACTCGGATTCCAGCCAGCCTGTCTTTTTTCTGTTTTTCTGCTGGGAGCGATCATTGCCATACAGGGATTTTCTTATCTGTATGACCGAAAAAAAGTGGATCTTTATCATAGTGTTCCGGTTTCGGGGAAAAGAAGATTTCTGGTGATTTATACGAATGGGATTTTGATCTACCTCCTGCCCAATATTCTGTCTCTCGTGATCGGATGTCTGATCGCGGCGGTTCAGGGGGCGATGTGTGTCAGGGTGCTGGCAGAAATTGCGATGGGAATGCTTTTTCACCTGCTTTATTTTCTGATCGTTTATCATATCGCGATCCTTTCTGTGATGCTAACGGGACATATCATCATTACATTGTGTGCGTTTGGGACGTTCTCGCTGCTCGGGTATCTCATCTATGTGATTACCGAGGAGATGAAGCAGATTTTTTTTGCCACGGCGGACACCACATTTGTGGAAGCGGGACATACATTCAGCATTCTGGTGGACTATAAGAAGAATGTATATGTTCTGAAATATGCAGAGACACTTTCCGAGGTTGTGAAGGCAGTTTTGCCGGTTTATGGCAAATGGGTACTGTATGCAGTCATTCTTTTCATATTGGTCTGGTTTTGCTATGCGAAACGCCCTGCCGAGGCAGCGGGGCGGGCGATTGCGTTTCCTGTGATCAGACCGTTTGTGAAAGTGGCTGTCTGTGTACCGTTTGGCCTTTATCTTGCTTATTTTGTTTATGACTATGCTTATTACAATGTACCGATCATGATATTTGCACTGATACTCGGAACATTGTTTTGCGGCATCGTGATGGAGGTTATTTATGAATTTGATCTCTTTGCCGCGCTGAAACACTGGGCATCTACATGGACAGCTGTCGCGGCCTCTTTTATCGTACTTTGTATTTACCTGTTTGATATTTTCGGATATGACGATTATATTCCGGATGCGGATCAGGTGGAGAGTATCGCCATAGAGTTCAGTACTTCACAAAATTACTGGGAATGGTCTGAGGATATGCAGGTGGTAAGTCATATGAATCAGGAACACTATCTATCGGAAAATATGTTCCTGACAGATGTTGGTGCGGTCTGTGAACTGGCAAAAAAGAGTCAGGATTCGCTGCTTTCCTATAAAGAACGTTCTTATCAGTGGGATATGACTGATCCGCGTAGAGTTTCCGTCCTGTATCGCTTAAAATCGGGCAGAGAGGTGAGCAGGAGAATTGAGGTTGATTTTGCAGATCCTTCGAATGAGGAACTGATCAATCGGATTATTGGTACAAAAGAATACCGTGAGGGAGTGTATCAGATCGTGAAAGCGCCTGATATCCTGGATACAGTGGTTCGGCAGAAGTCACTGGAACTTTACTATGAAAACGGGGCGATCATTTGCAAACTGTCTGATACGGTAGCGCAGAAACTGAGAGAAGCATGGATGCTTGATATGGAACAGTTTGATTTTTCACTGGCCGGAAAGCAGCGGCCGTGTGGACAGCTCAGATTCGGGTTGCAGGGATCGTATATCGATTGGATACTGCCTGTCTATGAATGCTTCGACAATACGATCGCGCTGTTAGAGGCACAGAACGCATATTATCCTGTCACACTGCGTGCGGAAGATATTGAGCGGCTGGAGATTACCAATTATCATAATGAGGAGGTTTTGTATGACGCATCTGTGAATCAGGATGCATTTACCAGAAATGTTGCTGAGCAGGCTGTGGCAACGGAACCTGTCACTGAGATCTTTGATGATCCGGATGAGATTGCAGAGATCCTGACAGTAATTTATCCGAGAGATCTCGACGCATACTGGGTTGGAAGCAGAACGTTTGATGACAATTATTATATTGAGATCACTTTTAAGAGAGGAACAGACCGGCCCTACAGCGTAGGGTATTATCATTACCGTTTCATAGACGGAATGGCGCCCGCCTTTGTCGCGGAGCGGACGGCGCTGCCTGATAAGTAGAAGCCTGGAAATGAAAAGAAAAGAATCTGCACATTCTTTTGTCGGTGCGCTTTTGCCCGGAAATAAGAATGCTGCAGTTTTTTTCTGCGGACTTTGAACGGGAGTTTTGAGCGGATGCAATCAAAATAGTAGATATTGTCAGTTTTTTTAAGAAAATATTAAGAAAAATATATAGCAGAAAACAGTATCGTTTTTCAGTGTTATGGTTTATAATGGGAAAGAATACTGTATCTGGTGGAATGGGGAGGAAATATGGCTAAATATGGATGTGATAAAGAAACAGGCTGAGCCTGTCATCAGAGTGAAAGACTTATATAAGATATACCGGGTAGGGGAAACGAAGGTGCGGGCGCTTAACGGGGTTGACTTTACGATAGAGAGAGGGAATTTTTGTTCTATCGTAGGGACATCCGGTTCCGGAAAATCTACGCTCTTAAACATGATGGCAGGATTGGAGAAGCCGACAAAGGGTGAGATTGTCATTGCCGGGGAACATATGGAGACCAAGACAGAGAATCAGCTTGTCGCGTTCAGAAGGGAACATATTGGGTTCATCTTTCAGTCGTTTAATCTGCTCGGAACGATGAACGCGATCGAGAATGTGGCCCTGCCGCTCACGTTTCAGGGAATGGATAAAAAAACGAGAAACAAAAAGGCGGAGAGCATGCTGGATCTGGTCGGGCTTACGAAACATAAAAAACACAGGCCGAATCAGATGTCAGGCGGTCAGCAGCAGCGTGTCGGCGTGGCACGTGCGCTTGTCGTGGAGCCGGAGATCATTTTCGCGGACGAACCGACCGGAAATCTGGATTCCAATACTTCGGTGGAAGTCATGAATCTGATGAAGAAGATCGTACGGGAGAAAAACCAGACGCTTGTCATGGTAACGCATGACAATTATCTGGCAGGATTTGCGGATGTGATTCTGCATATTAGAGACGGCAGAATCGTGCAGATCGAGGATAACAGGGGGAAAGAAAGGGAGACGGACATAGAGCCGGAAATGTAATCATAGTCGGAGGAAACAGAGGATATGTATAAGGGAAAAAGATGGAAAAAAGGATTGGCCGGCCTTTTGGTGGCAGCGGCGTGTCTCCTGGCAGCGCCGTCAGTCCTGTATGTGAATGCAGCAGAACAAGCGCCGGGGCTGACAGATCCAGGACAGGATGTCCCGTCTGGGGATAACGGGAATCAGAACAATGACAACCAGGACCCGGGCGGAAACTATACGCCGCCTGTGGTGGATGACAGCAGGCGTATCATCAATGATCAGGACCGGTTTGAGGCGGACGAGGATCTGCTGTATTATATGCAGAGTCTGGAGGTGCGTTACCATCTGGATGCGAAAGTGATGGAAAAACTGCATAAGACATTTGACAGCGCGGTCTATTATATTGCCAACACGGATATGACGGTGGCGGAACTGCAGGCTTACGTGTCGCAGACGAAGGGAAATCTGGAGTCCGCGGCGGTCGATAATGTGACGGTTACAACGAGTGAGTTTTTACAGGTCGGAGATAACTGGTCCACGCCTACGGTCAGCTATGGTCAGAAGGTCGCGGTGGTACTGCCGGTTATTAATTTCGGTACGGAAGAATTAAATGATCTGATCATCGAACCGGTGACGTCGACCATCGTATCAGAATGGCCTTTTGTGCCGGATAAGACAAGTTATATCCAGACGGAACCATATATTCCGGGGAATCAGACCTATGCGAACGCGATGGAAAACCGAAGAGAGTTTACCTTCTATTTTACGGCGCGGGAAGATGTTATGAGCGGATATTATCCGCTAAAGTTCCATGTGTCCTATACAAAAGCAGGAATCCGCTGTGAAGAACCGGCGGAACTGACGGTTTATGTACGCACGATCGGTAAGCCGGGAAGCGGCACGATCGGCGGAAGCGGAGAAGAGACGAGCGGAGCCAAGCCCAGGATCATCGTTACGGGGTTCGAGACAAACCCTGAGCAGGTATTTGCAGGAGACACTTTCACGCTGACGATCCATGTGAAGAATACATCCAAAGAGATGGCAGTGACGAATCTCCTGTTTGATATGCAGGCGGCGGTTGAAGGGGAAGACAAGACGAACACTTATGTGGCATTTTTGCCGACGTCAGGTTCCAGCTCTGTCTATATGGACAGGATTTCCGCGGATACGACATCGGATATTGTGATAGAGATGACGGCCAAGGCGGATCTGGCGCAGAAACCTTATGTGCTGGATGTCAATATGAAATACGACGCGGGCGCGATGTTTGATCTGACGGATACGGCGAGTGTGTCGATCCCGATCAGTCAGGAGAGCCGTTTTGATATCAGTACGCCGGAGATCATGCCCGGTGACATTACGGTCGGTTCACAGTCTAATGTCATGTTCAGTATCTACAATACAGGAAAGACCTCTCTTTACAATGTGCAGGTGAAATTTTATGCGGATTCGATTGACGAGGCGACCGCGTTTGTAGGTAATCTGGCATCCGGAGCGACAGGAAATGTTGATGTTATGTTAACCGGTGTGGGCCCGACGATGGATGACGGTACGGTCAATGTGGATATTTCCTATGAAGACAATGCGGGTAATGTGACAACGGATACAAAAACGATCACGTTGTTCGTTACGGAGGAATTTTTTGAAGAATTTCCGATCGATGACGGTATGATGATGGAAGGAGAGGAAGAAGAGGGCGGTTCCAGGGTTGGTCTGATCGCGGCGGTCGCAGCGGCAGCCGTAGTAGTGATCGGAGTATGTATTCTGCTGTTTGTGCGTATGCGCAAAAAGAAAAAAGAAGCGCTTCTTCTGGCTGATGATCTGCTGTCTATCGAAGAAGATAAAAAGGATCAGGAGTAAGCAGGGCCTGTGTTTTAATGTCTGCAGGCCGGAAAAGGAATGTGAGTCAAAATGAGGGTTTGTTATGAAATTTCTTGATTTGCTGCGGATGAGCAGCAGCAGCCTCTGGAAGAGAAAGGTGAGAACGATCCTGACGATTCTGGGCGTTGTAATCGGCGTCGCCTCTATCGTGGTGATGATCTCTCTGGGACTTGGACTGAGCCGCTCACTGTTAGAAGAATACGAATCATATGGGAGTCTGACAGAGATCACAGTATATGAATCGTGGAATTATAATGGTAATTCCGAGGAGACCAAACGGCTGGACAATGAACTGATCGAGACGATCAAGCATATGGATCATGTGGAGGCGGTTTATCCGACGATGCAGATGTCGGCGCTTGCAAAATACGGCGCTTATGAAAATTTTCTGCAGATTCGGGCAATGCCGCTGGAAGCGCTTGAGAATCTCGGTATTGAGGTCGGAGAGGGAAGACTTCCTTCTGCAGAGGACAATGAGCTGAAATTTTTCTACGGTTCTACGGTTTTGCAGGATTTCAGCAATTCCAAAAACGGTTCCGGTTTTTGGCAGACGGGGGAACTGCCCGATATTGATCTGATGAATGATCCGATCTTTATCATTTTCGACACAGACTCCTACTGGCAGTCGCAAAGCGGCGGAGAACCGGGGACGACGACTGCGCCGCCAAAAAAATATCTGATCGAGACTGCGGGGATTGAGGCGTCCAGTGAGGAAGGCTATACACGGTTTGGCTGGTATACGTTCTGCGATCTGGATAAACTGCTCCCGGAGCTAAAACGTATTTTCAAAAATAAAGTGATACCCGGACAGCCTGCAACGAAATCGGGAAAGCCGTATAAGGAGATTTTCTATAACCAGATCATCGTCAGTGTGGATGATATGGATAATGTCATGGATGTCAAGACGCAGATCGCGGATCTGGGCTATGAGGCAAGCAGCAATGCGGAATGGATTGAATCACAGCAAAAGACGCTTGGCTATGTGCAGGCTGTACTTGGCGGGATCGGCGCGGTATCGCTGTTTGTTGCGGCGATCGGGATCACGAATACCATGATGATGTCCATCTATGAGCGGACAAAAGAGATCGGCGTTATGAAGGTGCTTGGATGCGACCTGCGTAATATTCGCTCTCTGTTTTTGCTGGAAGCAGGTTTTATCGGCTTTATCGGAGGTGTGATCGGGCTGGCGTTCAGCTATACGATCTCGTTAGTGATCAATAAGTTTGCGGGCGGGGCCGGGAACTTTATGGGTGTGAATGCCGCCTCCATCTCCTATATTCCGGCGTGGCTTGCCATACTGTCGCTTGTTTTTGCAGTGTTTGTCGGGATGTTTGCAGGATTTTTCCCGGCGCTTAGGGCAATGCGTTTGAGCCCGCTTGCGGCGATTCGAAACGAGTAGGGTATTTTGATAAGTTAAGCCTCTTTTGGGCATACTGTTTTTGAATGTATGCCAAAAGGAGGTTTTTTCATGGAAAAAATACTGCGTATCGTGGAGGTACATGCGAGGGAAATTCTTGATTCCCGCGGAAATCCAACGATAGAATCGGAAGTGACAGTGGAAACAGAAACGCAGGGAAGACGGATGACAGGGAGGGCCGCCGTACCGAGCGGCGCCAGCACAGGCAGATTTGAAGCTGTGGAACTGCGTGACGGTGAGACAAGATATTTTGGACTTGGTGTGACCAAAGCAGTCAATAATGTCAATACAAAGATCAGAGAAACGTTACTTGGACAAAATGCGCTTGATCAGGGATTGATCGACCGTATTTTGATCGAACAGGACGGTACGGATAATAAAAGCAATCTGGGGGCAAACGCAACGCTCGGCGTATCGATGGCGTGTGCCAAAGCATCTGCTATGGCGCTGGAGATGCCGCTGTACCGCTATCTGGGGGGCGCCCATACGAGGCTTTTGCCGGTGCCGATGATGAATATTTTAAACGGCGGAAAGCATGCGGATAATACAGTGGATTTTCAGGAGTTCATGATCATGCCCGTGCAGGCGGAATGCTTTGCTGACGGTCTGCGCATCTGTGCGGAGATTTACCATAATTTGAAGCAGATCTGTAATCAGCGCGGTCTGTCTACGGGGGTCGGAGATGAAGGCGGATTTGCCCCCTCCCTTTCCGATGCGGTGCAAGTCCTGGAACTGATCGTGGAAGCGGTGAAAGCGGCGGGATATAAGCCCGGCGAGGATATTAAAATAGCGATGGATGCCGCGGCAAGCGAACTCTATGATGAGACGACAGGCACTTATTATTTTCCGGGTGAATCACAGATGACCGGACAGGATGTGAGAAGGAGTGCACAGGAAATGGTTTCCTACTATGAAAATCTGGTAGAGCGTTTCCCGATTCTTTCTATCGAGGACGGCCTGTTTGAAGACGACTGGGACGGCTGGCAGCTTTTGACCAGAGCGCTCGGAGAAAAGATCCAGCTGGTGGGCGACGACCTTTTTGTGACCAATACAAAACGTCTGGACGCAGGGATCAAGCTGGGGGTTGCCAATGCGATCCTCGTAAAAGTGAATCAGATCGGTACGGTATCTGAGGCGATGGAAGCAATCGAGATGGCACACAAAAACGGATATAAGACTGTGATTTCCCACCGATCCGGTGAGACGGAAGATACTTTTATTGCCGATCTGGCAGTAGCCGTGAATGCGGGACAGATCAAGACAGGTGCTCCGTGCCGAAGCGATCGTGTCGCGAAATATAACCAGCTGCTGCGCATTGAGGAGGAACTTGGAAGCGTGGCGTGCTATAAGGAACCGTTCAATAAGATTTAGCGATAAAGAAAGCAGATCCGGGGGAGTCAGCCTGCAGCTGGCTCCTTTTTTGAGGTTCCGTTTTTGGTCACGAATCGATTGAAAAAGCGGGGAGGGAATGGTACAATATCACCAAAACGCAGTATCGCAATCACCTGAATATAGTTACAATGAGCATCGTTACAATGTGAAAAGAGAAAAGAACAGGAGAAAAGAGAGGAAGCAATATGTTTATTATAAAATCAAATAAAGCGCAGTACGAATATGATATCCATTCGCTCGTAAAAGCGTTTTATCCGGAAGAAGAAGTGCGTATTCTGACGCCGGATTCCATCATAAAAGACAGACGGATTCTCGAATATCCGGCCGCAATGACGCTTACGTTTCGAGAGGAAGAAGTACTTTTCCGTGTTATGATAAACGGTGCTTCCACAGAGAAAGAAAGTGACGGCACATCCTGCCATGATTATGTGTGGCATGTGGAAGAGAAGCAGCGGGGGGAATATAAAGACTTCTTTAAGCGTTTTCTCTATACTTCTTTGCAGGAAGAGACACGCAAGACTCTGCCGTGGGGCAACCTTACAGGGATCCGGCCGACTAAAATTCCGATGGCGATGCTGAAAGCGGGCAAAAAAGAGGATGAGATCCTTTCATTTTTGCAGGAAAAACATCTGGTAAGCAGAGAGAAGGCAATGCTCAGTATGGAAATTGCAAAACGTGAAAAACGAATACTGGAACCGCTTCATTATGAGGACGGATACAGTCTGTATATCGGGATTCCGTTTTGCCCGACGACCTGCCTGTACTGCTCTTTTACCTCCTATCCGATCAGCGCATGGAGAGAGCGTACGGCTGAGTATCTGCAGGCTCTTGGGAAAGAGATCGATTATATAGCCGATTGTTACAGAGATAAAATTCTGGATACTGTTTACATAGGCGGCGGTACGCCCACGTCCTTAACGGCAGCAGAACTTGAATGGCTGCTCAACAAGATCAGGACATCCTTTGACTGCAGGGCATTGCAGGAACTGACGGTGGAAGCGGGACGGGCAGACAGTATTACGGAGGAAAAGCTGTGTGTGCTGCGTGCGTGCGGCGTGACGAGGATTTCTGTTAATCCGCAGACGATGAAACAGGAGACGCTGCAGCTGATCGGACGCCGTCATACGGTGGATCAGGTGGTACAGGCGTTTGATCTGGCAAGGCATGTCGGTCTTGACAATATCAACATGGATATTATTCTGGGGCTGCCAGAGGAAAAGGAAGAGGACGTGCGAAGGACAATAGAAGCGATAGAAGCGCTCGATCCGGATTCCCTCACGGTACACTCCCTGGCGGTGAAACGTGCCTCAAAGCTGGCCGGATGGATTGAGGAAAACGGGGTGTCCGCATTCCACAATACGGAAGAGACGATGCGGATTGCCGAGACGGGCGCGCGCCGGATGGGGATGAATCCCTATTATCTTTACCGGCAAAAAAACATGGCGGGCAATTTTGAGAACGTTGGTTATGCGAAAGAGGGAAAATATGGGATTTATAACATTTTGATTATGGAGGAAGTGCAGACCATTATCGCTGTCGGAGCCGGTTCGATCAGTAAAAGGGTGTACCCGGACGGAAGGATCGAGCGATGCGAGAATGTGAAGGATGTTTCCCAATATATCGAGAGAATCGGGGAAATGATAGAAAGAAAACGTGTATTATTAGAAGATTAAAAATTCAAAATTCGAGCTAAAATTATTGAGTAGGATTCGGATTTAGGGTACAACAAAGATATCAGAAGTCCAACAAAAATTTTTACGTTGTACATCATAATAAACCATAATGCAATTGTCATCTCGGAGTCCAACAAAATCAGTGTTAATCCACAGATTCCTAAGGAGCGTTTCGGAAATAGTCGAAACGCTCTTTTTTGCGCCTTTCAAGTAAGATTTTAGCCTTTTATGAAGAAATTGTAATGTCGGGCTAGTCCAACAAATAAAATGCACATTTGGTAACAGTCATACTATTTATCAAAATGAAAAGGAGGTTCACGAGATGAACAACACAGCGTTAAGAGCAGGGTTGCTAAGCGCCAGTGGCGCTTGTTTAGCAACGACCGAAGCGGAGCGTAGACCGCAGATGCGCCAACACCGTACCCGGTGGAAAATGCAAGGCATGATTATACAGTGGGGAATGGAGGGCTGAGAGTTGCGGCGGCAATGGCTGACAAGCCTGTGCAGAGGGCATCGCTAAAAGAGAAACTGGAAGCATTCAAAGTACGGGCGGCTGGCGCTGGTAAGCCGGAGATTGGAAAAGCGAAAGGGAAGGAGGAAACGCTATAACGATTCAACAATCAATAAAATCCAGATACGGCCGGCTCGCCTTCTGGAAAGTTACGATTGATTTAGCAGCAATTTCAGGGTATAATGGCATTGAGGTCATAAACCTTTGGGGAATGGCTTTTGCGTTTCCTACAAATATACAAAAGGAGGTTTATGGCTGTGGACACAGAAATAAAAAATGCTGTGCGTGCGGCGGACAAAGACGCACAATACGATGAAAAGGCAAAACGCCTGTTGGGAAATAAAATCATTCTGGCGCATATTTTGGTAAAGACAGTTGATGAGTTTAAGGGGATGAACCCGAAAGATGTGGTGTCCTACATTGAGGGAGAACCTTTTATCAGCGTGGTTCCGGTAGAACTGGGGCTGACCAATGCCGAAAAAATACCGTCTGGCGACGGCTTGAAAGACGGGCAGCGGATTGTCGGGCTGAATACGGAGAATGCGGAGATTAACGAGGGGCTTATTCGGTTTGACATTATTTTTTATGTACGCATGAAAGACGGTATCTCACAGGTTATCGTGAATGTGGAAGTACAAAAAGACGAGCCGACAGGCTATCATATCCTGAACAGGGCAGTATTCTATGTAAGCCGCCTTGTTTCCTCACAGAAGGAACGAGATTTTGTCAAGACAAACTATAATGACATCAGGCGTGTATTTTCGATATGGGTATGTATGGGCATGGACGAAAACAGCATGGCTTATGTGCATCTGGCAAAAGACGATCTGCTCGGTTCTTATCCGTGGAAGGGTAGGCTTGACCTGTTGAATATTGTTTTGATCGGTATAGCAAATGAACTTCCTGAGCATGATGAGAAATATGAGCTGCACCGTTTGCTGAGTACGCTGCTGTCAATGGAGCTGTCTGTGGACGAAAAATTAGGGATTATGGCAAAAGAGTACAATATTGCAGTAGATGATAGAATAAGAGAGGATGTGAGCGCCATGTGTAATTTGTCACAGGGGATTAGGGATAATACTTTAGCAGAGGTAATCATGACGATGCATGAGAAAGGATATACTTCTGCTCAGATTGCAGAGATTGTAAAAAAGACGATTGAAGAAGTAGAGGCTGTCATAAAAAAGAGAGAGCCTGTGCTGGCATAACCACAGCAACTTCATAACACAAGCAGTAAAGCAGTGAATTTGTTTTAGAGATAAAGCAATTCGCTGCTTTTTCTGTTTTCAGGAAGAAAGACAGTCGTAACAGATTGTCTTTTTTCATGCAGAGAAAGGATTAAAATATGGCAGACGCAAAGACAGAAAAGCAGAAAGTAAAAGAGATTACGGACAAACTGGAGGAAGGATTAAAGGAGCTTTTTGAGAGCGAGAAATACAAAAGCTACCTCTCCACCATGTCAAAATTCCATAATTACAGTTTTAACAACACGTTACTGATTGCCATGCAGAAGCCCGAAGCAACTTTAGTGGCGGGCTATCAGGCATGGCAGAAGAATTTCAACCGCCATGTAAACAAGGGGGAGAGGGGAATCCGTATCCTTAAAAAAAATACTGCTCTTTATCATCTAAGTGAAATTCATTCCAGCTGGTTCGTGTCCTGTTTGCCATTTCTGCATCGTCCTTTCTAAATTTGGGCATAAAAAAACTGCTGTAACTTGTCCGGTTTACAACAGTCTGGTTTCGTGTCTGTTCAGTTGTTTTGGATAGAATTATCTATGTGTTATTGTAGCAAATCTGCGGGAGAAGAACTAAGTTTCTTAATCTTATAAATCAGTGAGATTTTGACGTTTTTATCTTATTT
>CANPUE010000025.1 GCA_947577185.1 uncultured Lachnospiraceae bacterium
GTTTCTTCTGAATTTTCAGGGTTGCATTACTGTTGATTTGTCAAGGTGCTTTTTGCTGTGCTTTGTGTTTGCCTCAGCAACGATATTGAGTATAGCACTCCCAAAACGTCTTGTCAACACAAAATCTGATATTTTTTTCATTTTTTTTCAAAAATTCTATTTTTGCCCATATTTAAGCCATTTTTCACCATATATTTTTTTCCACTGGGGCAGGATCAGGCTGAAAAATGAAAAGCCTGTATGCGTTCGGATGAACCTCATACAGGCTGATTGTCTGTTAATTTACTGTAGGGAAATCTCCGCTCTGTCAGAGCCATTTCTGAGCGTAATCGAAATATTCTGTACACTGGTTCCCTCCGGCACTTCCGTGATCGCGACTAATTGTGTGGAACCATCGGCCGCTACTGTACCTTTGTATGTCTGGATGTCGTTTAAGAGCATCGTGGATAATGCATTTTTGGTCATATCTGCATTGATCTTGATCCGCATCCTCACATCATGATCGAGCATGTTCAGTTCCGTATCGGCACCGTTTTGGCTGACAACCTGAAATTTTAAGACCAAAAGCTGTGTTCCCGGCGTTGCCTCCATTGCAAAAAAAGCGTCTGCTCCATCCTCTGCCATATCGGGATATTCCTGTTTCAAATCATAGCCTGTATACTGAAAGGCAAATCCTGATATTCCATAAAACTCTTCGATAGAGGAGGCCATGGCTTCCTCCGTTGCATCGATCACCGGCGTATCAGGCGGTACATTCTCCGGCTCCTGTTCCTCTTCCGGTACAGGCTGTTCTTCCTCCACAGGCGGTTCTTCAGGTTCCTCTTCCTCCTCGGACACTTCTACCAGATGACTGTTATAGTTTTTATCGTATTTCAATAACAGCCCTACCGCATATTCCGTAATCACTTCATTTTCTTCCTGTGTCAATTCCGGCATTGTGCCGCCGCATCCTGTGATTGCACAGGCGATTCCAATGCTGCATAGCAAAATACTTATCTTTTTCACTGTAACATCAATCTCCTAAACTCTCGCTATATTCTCACGGTCACTCTGTCGACCAAAAACCCCGGACAGATGCCAGTTTCTCTGCCCTGCCCTACATTATACCCCAAAATTGTATATCTGACAAACAAATTCTTCTGAAATTATTATTCCGAAAATGTTGCTCCGGAAATATCCAAAGCTCAGGAGCCGTAAATCAGGCCAGCTCCAGCTCAAACCAGAATTCCACACCGTTGTCATAATTGATCACACCGTACTCCTGATTCATGGATTCCATGATCGCTTTGACAATCGATAACCCGATCCCGCTCCCGCCGTACTGCCTTGTTCTGGCTTTATCCACCTTGTAGAATTTCTCCCATAAGTGGGTGAGGCTCTCCTCCGGTATGGGATTTCCCGTATTAAAAACAGAGATTCTGACCTGTCTGTCTTTTTTGTGCAGTTTCACGTCAATAATCTTCTCCTGTAAGGCATAGTTGATGGCGTTGCTGAAATAATTCATGAACACTTCCTCTGTCTTAAATTCATCCGCCCACACATAGACAGGTTCGTATTGATCCATGCGCACCGAGATTTCTTTTTGTTTTGTGATGATCTCGGATGACTGGATATAATTACGGATCAGGGCAACGATATCAAAGCGTTCCATTGCAACCGCATCATTTCCGGATTCAAGCTGATTCAGTGTCAGGAGTTTCTTAACCATCGCATTCATCTTCGCAGTCTCGTCAATGATCACGTCACAATAAAACTCCCTGCTCTCGGCATCGTCGTTGATCCCCTCTTTGAGACCTTCCGCATATCCCTGGATCAGTGCGATCGGCGTTTTTAATTCATGGGACACATTCGACAAAAACTCCTTGCGCATCCCGTCGATCTCGTTCTTTTTCTCAATATCCCTTTGCAGTTCGTTGTTTGCGCTCTTTAACTCGGAGATCGTCTTTTCCAACGTGCAGGACAGTTCATTGATATTGTGGCCAAGCTGTGCGATCTCTGTCCTGCTCTTTCCGCTGTATTTCGCATCAAAGTCAAGGTGCATCATCCGTTCGGAAATCCGCGTGAGTTCCTTGATCGGCCGTGCAATCTTTCCGGATACCCAAAGCCCTGCGAGCGCACTTAAAAAGGCTCCTGCGATACCGACATAAGCCAGAAAGCGATTCGCCAGCTTCACGCTTTCTTTGATGCTCTCTAACGGATTGCGGAACAGAAAAAGATTGCCGTTGTCCAAAAAACCCCACATTTCAATGTAATCCGTTTTGGTACTCTCATCATGTGTGATATAGATCGCATATCGTTCTCCGCGTTCAAGCCTGTGAATCTCTTCTCCTTTTCTCTGATCAAATAAATACCGCAAAAGCTGGCTGCTAAGCAGCGGCATCTCATAATCGCTTGCAAATGATTTTATCGTCCTTGTCTCCGCGTCCAGTAAGATAAAGCTGATATTATTCCTTCCGCAGATCTTCTGAAATTCCCTGTCGAACTCCTCTGTGCTGATCTGTCCTTTGTTGGAGGCGTTATTCAGATACCGGTACACATTCATCAGCGCATTCTGCTTATTTGTCACATAATAGTTTTCCAGAAACGTATTATTGATAAACCAGCAAAGTACAATCGTTCCCGTCATGAGGAGGCAGAAAACGCCTGCAAACTGTTTTTGAATCGAATAAGTAAATTTCATTCCTCATCCTTGCCTTATTATTTGATGAATTTAATGAAACGTCTAATGAAGGGCAATCGTGACATAGCCATTCCCGTTCCCGTATGTTTCCAGTCCATCCTCCAGCGCAGTTTTGACACTGTTGTCATAATCTCCTTCCCGCACCATGGTCCGCGCGTCTTCCGCACGGATACACAGATAATCGGAACCATAATAAGTATTCTGCAGGCTCTCCCAGGTATCTTCCGGCACGATCATCCCCTCCACAACATCCGGCCGATACCAGGAGGCGCGAAAATCAAGGCCGCTGAAGATAACCACCGATTTTTCAGGAATCTCCGCATATGCCTCATCCCACTGTCCTGCCAGGCTGGCATAATAGGAATTTTCAGCCCTCATGCCCCCGTTTTGGACGCCGTTGTACAATAGGGAAAAGACCGCGGCTGTCATCACGGTCACAACGAGCGCCGCAAAAGAAGCCGTCCCTTTCTTATGGCGGATATCCGGCAGGATCAGGCCGGCCGCTCCAATGCAGAACAAAAACGTGGCCGGTTCAAAAAACCGGAAATAAAAGGTATCCATGGAGGATACATATCGTATCCCGATAAAAATGATATAATAACTGACTGCCAGAACAATCAGCACGGACTCCGTTGAAAATCGTCTGCATCTTTTCGTGATAAAACGGAATACGAGAAGGAAGACAGCCCCCAGGATCAGAACTTTGATCGAATACGGGCAGTCATCAATGATCTGCGGCACCTGCAGGGAAAAAATATTGAAAATTTCAACAAGCAGAGACTCGATCAGATCATTCGTCAGTTTCTCATAATCATCCCACCAGAGGCTCCTGCTGACGCCGGAAGCCATGCCGTTCCTCATTTTATTCATAAAAAGATATAATAAAGACAGTATGCCTGACAGGAAAGCCGTTGCAGTCAGGCAGATGCCCTTGCGGAAAATACGTTTTTCCTTTGTCTTTTTGTAATTCCCAAGCAGGATCAGCAGATAAAGCCCCACAACAAACCAGACATAAAGCCCATAGTATCTTGTAAGGAAACAGCAGACGCCCCACAGTCCAAGAAACACATAGCATTTCAGGGAAGGGTCTTCTTCCTTTAAAATCTTTGCCAGAGCAAAAGCAAATAATAATAAAAACAGCATAAACGGGATCTCACTCCACGTATAGTATGTCAGGTTCAGGAATCCGATATTCGTAAGGCAAAGCGCATAGAACCAGGCCTCTTTCCCAAAGCGGCGCCTGAGCACGAGCAAAATCAGGCCGGCAAGCAGCATGGACAGAATCTTGGACGCCAGGTATGCGTTCGTATGTGTGACAAACATGACCGCCGCAATCATCGCCGGATAAAGGATGGGCCAATTGGCAAACCAAGAGTCATACCCGGCAATACCGTCGTAATGAAATCCGTTACCCTGTACAAGATTCACTGCCTCCCGCAGATATCCGGCCGAGTCAGATGTAATATAGACCCCGTTATGGTATGCCCGCACATAAATGCTGATGCAGATGCCGACAAATAACAGCACCAGAAACAGATCATTTCCATAAGATGATAAAAACGCCCGCGCAGGAATTTTTCTGATCCCGCAAAGCAGCTTCTCTTTTCCAAATAAGATGTACAGAATCAGGACAAACGCCGCCGCAATGGAAAGCGGTACGGAGTAATAAAAAATATCGCCGAACGTAACCGCTGCTTCCGTCACCACATCAACGCCCAATGAAACGCCGCTCCCCACTTCCGCTCCGTTCTTTTCGACTGTTTCCACAAACGGGAGTGCCCGGTTCGTTTCTTCTAAAGGCAGCTGCATAAAATACGGCTCACTGCCATCAGCTGTCATCGCAAATTCATAGGTCTCCTGCTTCGTGAGACCGATTTCTGCCGGAACCGTGAACCACTCTCCCGGCGTAAGCGTATTCACGGGCAGAATCTGTTCCATCAGGAGGTTCTGTCCGGAATCTTTCAGCGTCAGGTGCAGTGTCCCTTTGCTCTCTGGTGAAATATTGACCAGTAAAAGTTCTAATCCGCTGATCTGAAAATCTTCTTTTGCCTGCAGGAAGACCGTGACGACACTGCCTTCCTCACATTCCACATAAACCGGCACATCCTCAACCGCAGGAAGCACCGCTTCTGTCCTTCGTCCGTTTTTGACCGTATGGCCGAGTACCAGTAACACCGCGGCAAGAGCGAATAATACTACCAAAATTTGAACCGCTTTTATCAGTTTTTGTTGTTTCATCTCTGTTATTCTCCTGCCCTGATCTCATCTGCCTTTTTCATCGCCAGTTCCACCACCAGATCCGAATTATAGTGGGAATGCTCTCCCCAGCGCCCCAGTCCGTAAATCTTCCTGCTTCCGCAATAAACATTCAGTTCTTTCATCAGCTGCGGTTTCCCCGCGGTATTGAGCGGGTAAGCATATTCGTTGAGATAATGGTATCCCGGACAAAAATGCTCCCCTTCTTTCTCGTAGACATCCGTTCGCTCCTGTCTTGTCTCCAGCCAGTATCCTCTGCTGTTCTTACAGAAGTTATGCCGCACAAGGATCCTGTGATAGGGCACAGCCTCATCAGGAACATAGATCCACTGCGCCTGTGTATCCAGATTCTCCCTGACGTATCTCGTCTCAATCGCACTGTGTTTCAAATTTTTTCGCAACGCGGCCAAAAGCTGCTCCGGCATTCCGGAAATCTGTTCAAAACAGATCCACGGAATCGTGGTGATCAGGCAGTCCGCCTGCCATGTTCCGCCATCGGAGCAGGTAACGATTCTGTTCGTGACATCAAGGCCGGATACGGTCTGTCCGTAACACATATGTTCCGCCATCGAGTCCGCCATTCTCAGCCATACCTCACCATAGCCATACTTTTCCGGATAATAAAACTGTGCATGTCCGGGCTGCTGTCCATAGGGCTTTTTCGCCAGACAGGAGCGCAAAGTCTCCTCAAAACTGACATTGGGCAGCTTTTCCAGCCAGTAAACGCCGAGTTCATCCAGTTCGTCCGCAAACATTTTACGGTTATACGGTATCATGTAGTCCTGCGCGATCTTATCCCCAAGTTTCCATGAGATCCAGTCGGTAAACTTCTGCGGCATTTCCTCCCCGCAGTTACAGCCCGCCTGCGCGATGGAGAGCAGATAAGAAACCTGATCCTCCAGATCTATCTGCCATATGTTTGCCTCAAACGGGTGATTTATCATTATGTCGTAAATTTTGATACGACTGTCCCGTTCAAACAGGACCCATTCCTCTTTCGGCATAAAGCGGAAGAGAAACGCGGTTACCTCCGGTCTTCTCACATCCAGAAAATGACCGCCGCCAATATCAAAAGGCGCCCCGTCCACTTCCACGCTGCGGCACAGTCCGCCCGCTTCTTCTTCCTTTTCCAGTACCAGAAAAGAAGTCTCCCCTTTATCCGCCAGTCTTCTGGCAAAAGTCAGACCCGCAGGGCCCGCTCCCAGAATCAGATATTTTACATGTTCCATATGCAATCTCTTTCCCTCACATTCCACGTCCCGGCAGTTCCCATTGCAGAAAAGGGATTCCCTGCCGGTCGTTTTTAACTGCCTGCCTCAAATTTGTATCCCATTCCCCAAATCGTCTTGATCGTATCTCCCTTCTGCCCCATCTTGCTGCGCAGTTTTTTCACATGCGTGTCAATGGTTCTGGCATCACCGAAATAGTCATAATTCCAGACGCTGTTGAGTATTTTTTCCCGTGAAAGCGCAATTCCCTGATTCTCGACAAAATAAGACAGCAGTTCGAATTCCTTGTAACTAAGATCCACCGGCGCCCCGTCTATCGTCACGATATGCGCCGCCTTATTGATCACAATGCCGCCCGCCTCCAAAACCGTATCCACGTTCATCTGATTCGTCCGGCGCAAAATGGCCTCCACTCGGGCGACCAGTATTTTGGGACTGAATGGTTTGGAAATATATTCGTCTATGCCAAGTTCAAACCCTAACAGTTCATCCCGTTCGTCTGACTTTGCTGTCAGCATGATAATCGGCACTCTGGAATAGGCGCGGATCTCACGGCAGACCTGAAAACCATCAATCTTGGGCATCATGACATCGAGTATAACGAGCGCGATATCATTTTGCTCAAAGAAAATATCCAGCGCCTGACTGCCGTCTTCCGCTTCAAGCACTTCATAATTACTTTTTGTCAGGAAATCTTTG
This sequence comes from uncultured Lachnospiraceae bacterium, assembly GCA_947577185.1. Taxonomy (GTDB): domain Bacteria; phylum Bacillota; class Clostridia; order Lachnospirales; family Lachnospiraceae; genus UBA3282. The sequence continues at coordinate 6,865 of CANPUE010000025.1, forward strand.
ACGAGTTTCCTCATCCGGCTTTCATCATCCACCACCAGTATTTTCAGTCTTTCCATCTTTCTATCCATTCCTTTCTAATTGGAATTGTCAGGACCTGCGTTCAATTGCCGCTCTGCTTCACGTACTTCACGTTCCCTGTCTGTCAGTTTTTGTTCCCACTCGGAATATTCGTCGACGATCGCCCGCCTGTAATTGACCATATTCGGTGTATCGCTTCGGAGAGAGATTACGAACATCGCCGCTACGACGATCACCATGATCACATTCAGACATACTGAGGTGATAAATTTATTTTTATATTCCAGCTTTCTAAGCGCCGCGCTCCGTTGAACGGAACGGACGGTATCTGTTTTATTGCTGAAGGTCATATTTAACGGGATCGGTCTGATCTGCTCTGTCGGTATCCCGAAATGCGCCATACGCTCCTGCATCTGCAAAAGGTATGCAAATCCGACCGGTGTCTGAAAGATCCTGTTTTCCAGCGCTTTCTGGTAGAGCATAAGCACACTCTGCGGCTTCCTGTAATCCAGATTGTCCTCCAGATTTTTAATTCTCCTGATATCCTGTCTGGCCGCCTCAGCATCGGCCAGCGTCGCAAACTGATATCCTTCTACGATCAAATCTCCCTTTGTCTCCATCTTCATCCCACCTGTCCATTTAATCTGCTTCAATTTTAGCAAGATTCTTCCCTTATTGCAACAGAAACGATAACCCGAATGTTCCGGTTACCGCCCTTTCCTCTCAGATGCAAGAAGGCACTGCCGATGACTCCGGCAATGCCTCACAGATTGTGCTTATTTGGTTTCCAGATCCAGATCTTCAATCTCCAGTTGTATTTTTTTCTTTTTGTTATTTTTCTCCTTCTCGTCTTTCTGTGTTTTTAGCGCAGAGATGATCCCGACTGCGAAAATGCCGGCCACCAGTAAGATAATCACGCTTCCCCATATTTTAGACCGTCTCGCATCGACGCGGTATCGTTCGACCGCCTCCACCACGAATTTTGTTTCCTCCGCATTGGCCGCCAGCTCACTGTCAATCCCTTCGATATCGATCTCTTCCTCGCCAAGGACTTCTTTTTTGACATATCCGGTCTTATCCTGATAAATAATCCTGTACCACCCATCGGACGTTTCACCCGTGACAAAAACAGAGTCTCCTTTTTCATAAGTCATGAGTGTCGGCGCACTCTCCTCCGGCATTTCCTTCATGTCAAAGCTTTCTTTGGCCGACATGATCTGGCTGAGCGCTGTCACCTCCGGCTCATTCCCTGCCGCCCTGACAGGCAGTGTTAAAACTCCCGCCGCACACAAAACTGTGACTGCAAGCACCAAAGCCGCGGTCTTTTTTATCCTGCCAATCCATTTTCCTTTTTTCATCCTTCCTGCTCCCCTTTCCCTCTCACCTGCCTTTTCATGCTCCTGACAGGATCCTTCCATAATCTTTTTTCCGGATTCTCTGCAGATTCCGTTTGCTGTCTCATTCCGTTTGCTATCTCATTCCGTTTCTGTTGTACCGGGCACACCATACCGTGCAAGCAATGTTTCCTGTTTCAATTTTATGCTCGTCACCCGAATCCTTTCTTCTTTTGAAAAAGCTGCCAGAACAAGCAGTACAAAATACAGCGTAAGTGTACCGGAAGACGGCGCAAAGAAGAAAAGCTGCACCAGAAAGAATCCGGATATCAGACTCAATATCGCCGTCACCGGCCTGTCGAAACAAAACTGTCTGCGCATTCTTTCAAACAGGAAGAGACAGAAAATAACGGCAAAGACACCTGACGCCGCGCCCAGATTCACAAAGCAGGTAAAAAAGCCTCCTGTGCCGTCCCTGGCTTCTGCGGCGAGCGCACAGGCAAGCCTCTTCCACATCCTGTCGGGCATCGTATCCGCCATCAGCCCCCATTTTTCCCCGCTGAGTATCATGCCCGCAAAGAGGACGACTGCGGCTATTGCAATCAGCCGGTATCCGCGCCGCATCCTGCGCATGACGAGACGATCCGAATCGACTCCCTGCGGAATCTTTTCCCAATAATGGAAAAAGAAGAGGCCTGCAAGTACCGGTAACAGTTCCAGATAAACGCCGTTTTCCAGCGAATAAGGCAGTTGTTTTTGTATCACATCCGCATACTCTGTCACCAGCCCCATATTACACAGCAAAAACGCATACAGGAAAAAAAGCTGCATGTCTCTTTTGACAAGGCTGGCGGTCGGCCGCAAAAAGACCGGCACCGCGGCAAAAAAGGCCGCCATGAGCCAGAGACTGATCCTGTTGCAGTTTAACAACAGCGCCAAAAATCCCACCGCCGATACCATCAGATAAAAGCACGACCGCATTTTATCTTTGCAAAAGCAATACTGATAAGCGCTGACCATACAAAATAACAGAAAAAATGAGGCCGCCGCCCCGGAATCCGCAAACAGGCTTCCCGCCATGCCGGCAGTCTCTACACCTGCAAAATATGGAAACAGGAAGATACCAGCCGACAAAAGCCCGCAATATAAAAGCAGATCAAAATATAACGGTTGAAACCGGATACCGGATGATAACAGAAAATAAAGGAAGGCGAAAGCCAGCGTCTGTGTGTCTGCCGCGATATCAATCGCTCCCTCCTGCGGATTTCGAAATAAGCTTCCGATAACGGACAGCAGCGCATAAAGAACCGCCGCAAACGCCAGAATATCTGTCAGATTCCTGACCTGCAAAAAAGCCCGCCGCGTTTTGTGTCCATGGATAATCCCCGCACTCATCCATACCGATGCGATTAACAAGAGCACAAACCCGAATATCGGAAACCATGTTATCTTCCTGTCCCACACGCCGAGCGAAGACGTTATGATCAAAAGCACGAAATATTTGTTTGATAGTTCTGCAAAGGACTTTCTTCTTTGCATCAGACAGGACTCCTTTCCGCCTGGCAATGTAGCATCTGCCATTAAAATCGCTATTTATAATATACTTTTATTAATTTTTTGTACATATAAATTAGCATATCACAAAGCAGGACAGAATGCACGCATTATTTTTGCGCACAGCAAAAAAAACGGATGGGACTGATCTGTCCACATCCGTTTCCATATTGTTACCGCCCTGTCAGCACAGTTTACTTTATGAGCAGAGATTTTCCCGTCATCTCCGCCGGCTGTTCCTTTTCCATCAGATCGATGAGTGTCGGAACAATATCCGCAAGGCATCCTCCCTCACGAAGTTTACAGGAAGGATCTGCGTTCACCAGAATGAACGGCACCTGATTGGTGGTGTGTGCGGTAAAGGGCGCTCCCGTTTCATAATCGATGAGCTGTTCCGCGTTTCCGTGATCGGCACAGATAAACATCACGCCGTCCACCTCTTTCAAAGCGTCCACTGCTCTGCCGACACATTCATCCACAGCCTCGACAGCCCTGATCGCTGCCTCTTCCACGCCTGTATGTCCAACCATATCCGGGTTTGCAAAGTTGATAATGATGACGTCATAGGTTCCGGATTGAATCGCCTCCACCAGTTTGTCACACACTTCATAAGCGCTCATCTGCGGTTTCAGGTCATAGGTCGCAACATCCTTGGGTGAGTTGACTAAAATCCTGTCCTCCCCCTCATTGGGTTCTTCCACGCCGCCGTTGAAGAAAAAGGTTACATGTGCATATTTCTCCGTCTCGGCAATCCTGGCCTGTTTCATATGGTTTTCCGCCAGCCATTCGCCAAAAGTATTGGTAACCGCAATCTTGTGGAATGCAACTTCTTTATTGGGAATTGTCGGATCATAGTCGGAAAAGCAGACATAAGTCACATCCAGTCTCTTTCCTCTCTCGAATCCTTTGAAATCATCATCACAGAAGCTTCTGGTGATCTCCCTCGCTCTGTCAGGTCTGAAATTGAAGAAAATAACCGAGTCCCCATCCTTTATCGTTGCCACCGGTGAACCGTCTTTCATGATTACGGTAGGTTTCACAAACTCATCCGTTTCTTCTCTGTCATAAGAAGCCTGAATTCCTGCAGGCGCGCTCTCCGCCTCAAGTCCCTCGCCTTTTGTCAGCGCAGCGTACGCTTTTTGTACTCTGTCGTAATTGTTATCTCTGTCCATTGCATAATAGCGCCCTGTTACGGTTGCCACTTCACCGACGCCGATCTTTTTCATCTCCGCTTCAAGGTCTTCCACGAAACCTTTTCCGCTTTCCGGAGGTGTGTCACGTCCATCCAGAAATGCATGCACATACACTTTCGAAAGACCGTTTCTTTTTGCAAGTTCGAGCAGGCCGTACAGATGCGTATTGTGGCTGTGAACGCCGCCGTCCGATATCAGCCCGTACATGTGCAGTGCAGAGTCTTTTTCCCTGCAGTTGTTTACCGCATGAAGCAAAGCCTCATTCTCAAAAAATGTGCCGTCCTGAATCTCCTTCGTGATCCTTGTCAATTCCTGATACACGATGCGTCCGGCCCCCATGTTGAGATGCCCCACCTCAGAATTACCCATTTGTCCGTCCGGAAGTCCTACGGCCATGCCGCTCGCATTTCCTCTCACAAAAGGACATTCCGCCATCAGTCTGTCCATGACGGGCGTCTTTGCCTGTGCGACCGCATTCCCTTCCGTCTTCTCATTCAGGCCGTAGCCGTCTAAGATCATCAATACTGCCGGTTTCTTTCCCATCTTCTATCTCTCCTTTTCCTGTCAAAATCTTTTATAGGTTCTCACATTATCTTCCAGGATTCCGCTTCGCAGAATTTTTAATTCCCGGACAGGCAGAGCCTGTCAGGGAGAATGCCCCGTTTTTGGGATTCTCCGGTGTGAGAAAGATATGTGTCAGACTCAATTTTCATATTAACACATTACACAGGGACAATCAATCACTAAACGGATTTCGGATCAATAATCTGTTACTGGCATTTTGCAGGGAAGGTGTGATAAGATAGAGACAAACATACAGGCATACGAGTCATGTATCCAGGGAATCTGGTATGACCGGAAAGGAGATCAATATGTCCAATACAATCAAAATCACCTACAAAGGGGAAACATACGCAATCCCTTATCAGGTAATGAAAAGCAGCAGAAAGACCTGTTCCATATCTCTGGATATCAATGCAAATCTGCTCTTTCGCGTGCCGCTTGATACAGATCATGAAACGATCGCCGAACTGGCCAGGGAGAAAAGCCGCTGGATCATCAAACATTATCAGAAAGCCCTTGCAGAGGTAAAAAACAGACCGGTTTCCAATCTGTCAAGTGTACAGAGAGTCGCACTGGAATTAAAATACAAAGATGCCGCCCATTCCTACATTCCGAAACGGACGGCATTTTATCAGAGGCTGACAGGAGGCACCTATCAACGTGTCTGTATTCGTGACCAGAAAACAAGGTGGGGAAGCTGCAGCAGTAAGGGAACCCTCTCCTTTAACTGGCGGCTGATCCTTGCACCTTCTGACGTTCTCGATTATGTGATCGTCCATGAGCTCTGTCATCTGACCCACATGAACCATTCCCCCGAATTCTGGGCGGCTGTGGAAGCGGTCTGTCCTGATTACCGCACTTCCAGAAAGTGGCTGAAAGATCATGGAAAAGAACTGGTCATATAAAAGAGGGCTTACCCTTTGCCCTGCTTTTTCGTCTTAATGCGCAGGGCAGCATATCTGCTGTTTCTGTCTGATCTGCCTCTGTCAAATTTGCCTTTGTCAGATCTGTCAGACTTATCGAATCTGCTTCTGACACCCTTTTCGGATCTTTTTCCTCTGACAGAGGTCTGGTTCCTGTCTGCCTTTTCCCGCCCGGAGCCGGCTCTCGTCCTGTCTTTGCCGCGGCCTTTTACCCCGCGCGGCATCCATTCAGAAAGAAAGCTCTCATATCTGATATCTTCAATATCGTCTCCCAGCTTCAGTTTCATAAAGGCGGCCGCGTACTGTACCGCACTGTATTCCCCGGAAGCACATCGCTCTTCCACAAAACGCAGTGCATTCGCGATATCCTGTTTCTCGATGACGCCCTCCGCTTCCCGCAGGATCTTGTCTGCTTTCCGCTCCGTGATGTCCGCAGCGGACGGGATTTTTCTCTCCCGGATCTTCGTATGACAGATCTTCTCAATCTCACGCAGTTTGCGGATCTCCTTACCCGTCACCAGCGTAAAGGAACGCCCCGTTTTGCCCGCGCGTCCGGTCCTGCCGATCCGGTGCACGTAATATTCGATGTCATCCGGCACATCATAATTAAAGACTGCCTCCACGTTATCCACATCGATCCCTCTGGCGGCAACGTCCGTCGCAATCAGAATGCCCGCATGACCGCCCTTAAAAAGGTTCATGACCGTATCACGCTGATGCTGTGCAAGGTCACCGTGAAGTCCTTCCACCCCATAGCCGCGCTGTTTCAAATGCTCCGTCAGTTCATCCACCATACGCTTTGTATTGCAGAAAATCAGTGCACGCGACGGATCATAGTAATCGATCAGCCGGCAGAGCACTTCCTCTTTATCTTTGTGCTGAATCTGATAATAAGCCTGTTTGATGAGCGGTATCGTTACTTCTTTGGGCGTCATCTTTAAAAATACCGCGTCTTTCTGATACATTCTTGTGATGTCCAGAATCGGTTTGGGCATCGTCGCAGAAAAAAGTCCCGTCTGCCTTTCTTCCGGAACTTCCTTTAAAATCGTCTCGATATCCTCGCGGAATCCCATATTGAGCATCTCGTCCGCTTCATCAAGTACAACTGTATGCACCCGATCGAGTCTGAGCGTACGGCGGCGCATGTGATCCATAACGCGCCCCGGTGTCCCGACAACGATCTGCACACCGCCTTTTAGATTTTTAATCTGTCTGATAATATCCTGCCCGCCATAAACCGGAAGTACTTTGATTCCATGCATGTATTTGGAAAACTTTCGCAATTCATCTGCCGCCTGCATGGCAAGCTCTCTGGTCGGACACAGGATGATCGCCTGCAGATTTTTGTCTTCCGGATCGATCTTTTCCAAAATGGGAATGCCGAATGCCGCTGTCTTGCCTGTGCCTGTCTGCGCCTGCCCGATCACATCTCTCCCGGATAAAAAGACCGGGATCGCCTGCTCCTGGATCGGCGTCATCTCCTCGAATCCGAGTTCCTCAACTGCACGTATGATCCTCTCATCCACGCCGGAATCCCGGTATTTTAACGGTGTATTCTCCTGTTTTTGCTCGAAATTTTCTGGTATCTGATTATTTTCCTGATATTCTCTCAATTTTATTTACCTATGCCTATCTTGCGCAGTCCGCTCACTGCCCTGTCTCTGATCAGGCACTCTCCATGCTCCTGCAGATACAGAAGCTTCTCCTGGGAGGGCACGACCAGTCTGGCAAACTCGACCGCCTGTGCGCTGATCTTATTAAAGTTCTTTTTGGAGAGACGATTCTTCTCCATCACCAGATAATATGTATCATCCAGTTTATACAAGTGACTCCTTACCGAAAATTCCGAAGGAATCGCCGCACAATACCGCGTCAGATGATTCATGGACGCAAACACATACATCCTGCATGTCTCTTCCATCTTCTTACGTGTGTGTGGTGCAGGCTCCGCCAGCGCCCGCGCCGCATCTCGGATGCTCTCTGGGTCAAGACCGGATAAAACCTCTTTGATATGTTCCAGCATGCTCTGAAAGCCTGACAATCCTTCGTCAGAAAAAGTGATCACCAGTCCTTCGTCCCGGATCGGTGTGATCTGCATTGCAATGTTGTCCCCGTTTAAGCGGTATCCAACCTCGTCATGCGCTCTTTCCACGATATCGCGCAGAAAATCTTCGCCCTTCTCATTGCGTTCGAAGATATCCGCAATCGTCAGACCATACTCTTCCATATCCTCTTCCGAAATAATGCATTGAATGGTCGCTTCATTAATTTTTTTATATTTCATTTATCCCAACTACTTTCTATCCGTATTTTCCCCATTTTTGACAACATTCGCTGTCTTTGGATATAAGTATAACACAAAAAAAATGAGAAGGAAAGAGTCTGTTAGCGCATTGTAAACAATTCCCATCGCGCAGGCGACTAAATTCCCTGCAAAAAGTCTGACAATTCTCTATACAAAATTCCAATTGTGCCGATATATATAATAGAATGTATAAAGTAAAATTCCAAGGAGGGAAAAGACGCATACGGATATGACACGCTTTATAAAGTTCACGCGGTTGCGGTGATACCGTCTCTGAGGAAGACCTCTTCCGACGAGGAAAGACACCCGTCCAAACAGAACCCGTCTGATTCTCCTGCCAAAAAATTTTTCGCAGAAGTACTTGACGAGGCTTGTGAAAAGGAACAGCAGAAGACGATCCATGTCTACACGAACGGATATACGAAGAAAGCTCTTCCTTATTGCACTTTTATCAATCTTCGGGAGTACTGCTGACCCGTCATAAACAGCAGCAAAAGTATCCTGGAATCATCTTCCGGGATACTTTTTTGCCCTTGATATGCTCCGGCTCTTACCCCTCTGCCTGCGCTGTGTCACAGGCGTCTGCCTGAGCAGCCCCCGCCTGCGCCTGTGACTGTGCCTCCGCACGCTCAGTCTCTCCCGGCGCAGACGCATCTTTTTTCTTTCCGCTCTGATCCTCGTCTTCCTCTTCTATCAGAGAATCGTATTCTCTGGGATCCTCGTTGAGCTTCGCCATGCTCTTTACTTTCATATAGATCTCACTGTTAAACTCCATGAGAAACTCTTCGTCCTGCAGCGGAACAATGTCACCGTCCAGAATCCGCCTCGCGATCTCCAATGCCTTTGCCAGATCCCCGAAGCCTTTCTCCTGTGCTTTGGCAGCTTCTCTGGCATTTTCAAGCATCTCCTGATACATCTGTTTTTCCGCACTTTCCCGTTCGTCCTGGGCGTCCTCCTGTTTTTTTATCATCCCAAGCCCCTGTGCGGAAAAGGATGCCGTAGCGCCTTCCTCCTGCAGCAGTTCAGGAGCGGTCTCTGTCTTTGCAGGAGCGGCGCCAATCACACCGCTGCGATTTGCCCGATATGTCACTTCCTTTATATCCTTCGTCGTGAGCGCGTCCGTAATCTGCATAACAATCCCCCATTTCAATCTCCAAAATGCTTTTTACAGAATATCCCTTCTGACAGGTTTCAGCCTCCTGTGACCTGTGACGGCCTCCCGGTACTTAAAGCTCCTTTTCGCCTGTCAGTATCACAACCGTCCGCGGCGGGATCAAAAGATGGTTCCGGTTGTGAAATTCCGTCTCGTTTTCCACATCTTTGCCATCCTCATAGGGCACAAACGTGTTAATACGGACTTTCCACACAAACCCATCCGGCAGATTCGGAAGCTGTATGCCAAGCGGCTCCCAATATGCGTTCATCCCGTAAAAAACAATATCGTCCTTCGTATCGTCCTCGCTTCTGCCCGCATACATCACTCCGATCAGTCTGGTGTTATGATCGGTTCCCGAATTCCATGGATATCCGTTATGGATACTGACTTCCGGAAGTCCGCAGGATGCCTGGCAGGTCGGCCTGCGCAATATGGCATATCTCTTGCGGAAAGCGATCATATAGCGGAAAAAGTCATGAATTTCCCGGTATTGCGAAAGCCTGTTCCAGTCGAGCCAGGATGTAATATTATCCTGGCAATAAGCGTTGTTATTGCCAAACTGCGTATTGCAGAATTCATCGCCGGCATAGAACATCGCCGTTCCCCTGCTGCACATCAGCGTGGCAAACGCATTTTTTATCATCCGGCGGCGCAGGGTTTCGATCTTAGGATCATCCGTCTCTCCTTCCACACCGCAGTTCCAGCTGTTGCCGTTATTATCCCCGTCTGTATTGCCCCATCCGTTTTTCTCATTGTGCTTCTGATTATAAGAATACAGATCATAGAGCGTAAATCCGTCATGGCAAGTCAGGAAGTTGATCGTGGCCCCTCCTCCGCGCTCCATCGGGTCATACATATCTTTTGAACCTGTGATCCTGGTGATCGCTGTCGATGCCATGCCCGCATCACCTTTTAAGAAGCGCCGCATATCATCGCGGTATCTCCCGTTCCATTCCGACCATCTGTTAAACGCCGGGAAATTTCCCACCTGATACAGCCCGGCCGCATCCCATGCTTCCGCGATCAGTTTGACTTTTCCCAGAATCGCATCACATGCGATTTCGTGCAGGATCGGCGGTTCCGCCATCGGCGCGCCGTTCATATCTCTTGAAAGGATCGATGCCAGATCGAACCGGAATCCGTCCACCCGGTATTCGACCACCCAGAAGCGCAGACAGTCAATGATAAATCTTCTCGTCATCGGATGGTTACAGCTTAAAACATTACCGCATCCGCTGAAATTATAATAACCGCCGCCCGGCGTCAGGATATAATAAATATTGTTGTCGATCCCCTTAAACGAAAAGCAGGGTCCGTCTTCATTCCCCTCCGCAGTGTGGTTAAAGACTACGTCGAGAATAACCTCGATCCCGTTTTTCTTTAATTCATAAATAAGCTGCTTTAATTCGTCCCCCTCGTGATTGTGCTCCACCACAGAGGCATAACTTGTATTCGGAGCAAAAAAACAGACAGTATTATAGCCCCAATAATTATAAAGCTGCTCCCCGTCTACGACTCTGGCGCTCTCCATCTCATCAAACTCGAAAATCGGCATCAGTTCTACCGCATTGACGCCCAGATCCTTCAGATAGGGAATCTTCTGGCGCAGCCCCTCATAGGTTCCTTTGGCAGACACCCCGGAAGAATCATGTTTGGTAAATCCTCTCACATGCATTTCATAAATAATCAGATCCTCGATCGGGTGTTCCGGCTGTCTGAGATTTCCCCAGTCAAAGTTGTTCTCCACAACCCTTGCATGGTAGACAAAACCTTTTCCGTCCGGTCGGTCGCCCCATTCTTTCTGGCCGGTTACCGCCCTCGCATACGGGTCTAAGAGAATGTTATTCTTGTCAAAAAGCAGCCCCTTTTCTTTGTCGTAAGGGCCGTCAAGCTGAAACGCATACTCAAACTCTTCAATTTTCAAGTCAAAGACCAGCATGGAGTATGTATTTCCGATGTGATATGCTTCCGGAAATTTTAATCTCGCATACGGTTCTTTTTCATGCGGACGAAACAGCAAAAGCGTACAGCTCGTCGCCCCGTAAGAATGAATCGTAAAACTGACTCCGTTTGGCGCCGCCGCCGCACCGTCCCTGCTGTAAAAACCCGGACGGACTTTGAATCCGTCTATCTCATCAAGCGGCTGTAATTTCACACCCCGCTTGGGTTTTTGTCTGAACCTGTCCATTAATTTCTCCACCATGCCCTTTCCTCGCTGTCATTTTATTCTTTGCTTTTGTCTATCTTATTGCGTATTTCCTGCATCTGGTAATCCAGAATCTCAATGGAATCCGCACATGCCTTTAACTGTCCCACGATCTCCTCTGCATTCTCCACATAACGTTTATATTTCAGCTTATGCTCTAAACTTGCCCAGAAATCCATGGCGATTGTGCGGAACTGTACCTCCACCTTGCGGTATGTCTTGCCTCCCGATAAAAAAACGGGAATCTTAATGATCAGATGAAGACTCCTGTAACCATTATCTTTTGGATTCTTGATATAATCTTTCTCATTAAGCAAAATGATGTCGTCCTGACGGATGAGCAGTTTCGCCAGCCGGTAAATATCATCGGGAAAAGAGCAGATCACACGCACACCCGCCACATCGTTTATCAATTCCTCAATACTTTCGAGAGAAACCGGATACCCTTTTCTTTCCAGTTTCTCATAAAGGCTCTCCGGCGTTTTCAGGCGGCTTTTGATCGACTCGAAAGGGTTTCTTTTATATACCCTTGAAAATTCTTCGTTCAGTACCTTTAACTTCGTCTCCACTTCCATTATGGCGCACCGGTACTGCATCATGAGATTCCGAAAAGACTCCGCTTCCTTCAGCTTTTCCGCCTGCATCCGGATAATACGGGACTGTTCTTTTAACGCTTCTGACTGCCGCTCTACTTTCTGTTCCAGCTGGTTCTTGCAGGCAAACAGTTCCACCGTATTTCTGACTCTGTTTTTTACAATCGACGACTCAAAAGGCTTATGGATAAAATCGGAAACCCCGAGTCTAAAACAGCGGTTCTCAATGTCAACCGCTTCTTCCCCGCTGATGATCAGCACCGGAATATGATTCATCCATCCATTCTTTTTGATCCTCGAAAGAACCGTAAAACCATCCATTTTAGGCATCTGCAAGTCTAAAAGGACCGCCGCGGTCTCCTTATGATGCTTCAGAAGTTCATACAACGCCTCTTCCCCGTCTGACGCCATTTCCACAGTATATTCATCTTCCAGTATCTCACGCAACAAAAGGCGGTTGACCTCCTCATCATCCACCACTAAAATTCTGCCCTGCATAGTAATTCCCCGTTTAACAAATGTCTGTCTTTAAAACAAATCCTGATAGGTATAGTTTAACATAAGACGAAAGGATTGAAAAGGATTGGTTTGGGGTCTATGTCCCTATTTCAGATCCAGCTTTGCAAACAGATCCCCCAGACTTGTTCCGAGGCTCTCACCGGAGCTGTACTGCCCGATATTGATGTCCTCCATCTCCTCCGCCTGCTGTTCTTCGACGGCTTTCATACTCAGTGAAATCTTGCCGTCGTTGGTGTTAAGTACTTTGACCCTGACTTTATCACCGACTTTGAGCACTTCGGACGGTTTCTTGATCCTTCTGATACAGATCTGGGAAATGTGCACCAGTCCGGTTAAACCGTCTTTTAAGTCAACGAATGCACCATACGGCTGTAAACTCTCAACAGTCCCTTCCAGAACGGTTCCCGGCACGATCATGGCCACTTTGTGATCATGTTCTTCTTTTGCCTTTTCCCGCAGGATGTCCCTTGCCGAAAGCACAAGTTTTTCTTTTTCCTGATCGACTGTTATGACTCTGACATCGAGCGCCTTTCCTTTGTAGTCCTGTAAATTTTCCACATAGGAAATGTCAAGCTGGGAAGCCGGAATAAACCCTCTGATCCCTTCCAGATAAGCGACTGCACCGGCGTTTACGATCTCGCTCACTTTCACAGTGACGTTCTTTTTTTCTTCCTGATAACCTTTGAGCACTTCCCATGCAAGTACGGAATTCGCTTCCTTTCTGGAAAGAAGGATATTTCCCTGTCCGTCATCCGTCTTTACAACCGCTGCTTCGATCACATCCCCTTCTTTTACATCCGCCAAAACGGAGAAATTCGGGTCATCGCTCATGTCCTCTGCCCTGATAATTCCCTGTGTGTAATACTTTAGATCCAGTGTCACCTCTTTCTCATTGACATCGATCACAGTTCCCTGGATCACGTCTCCTTCCTGAATTGTACGGAAGGAAGCTTCCAGTTCTCTTTCATAATCTTTCATCGTTTCTCCCACGATCAATACCTCCTCTGACCATTTGTTTTTTACAGTATATCACATTTGAAAAAAACAGGCCAGCGCATCATAAGTCGAAAAAATACCCGAAAAAATACCATAAAATTTAAATCCCGCCTTTAGACAGTTCAGTGTCATTTTCGCATACAGACTTAATGGCAAACCAGTTGATAAGCTGCGCCAGGTTCGGTATCATTTTTATGGTATTTTAATTTATTTATTATATTATTATATTGTGAATTGCGGACTCCTCGAAGTCCGTTTTCTGGTTTCAGGCAGAAAAAGAGGAGCCGCTTCGTTTCATCAGATCTGTTCCAGCTTCTCCAAAAACGCCCTGTAAAATTCCCCTTCTTTGATGCGGGCCTGCCGGACCTCCATGCTCTTTGGCGTATATACCAGGGGATGCTCCAAATCGTACAGTGCCTTTTGGGCTGCCTGGATCGCAGATTCCACCGTATTTCCAAGGATGTCAAAATTCTCCGTTTCACCCTTGAGCTGTTTATTTAACCGCTGCACCATCATCTGCGATATATGGCTCATCATTCCGTTGCCCCGGATTCCCATGCCATTCGCATTTACTTCTTTCGCCGCCTCCATCCATGCATCCTTCACTTCCTGCGGGGCGTTCGGGCCGACCATCTCAAATGCTTTTTCATCCTGATCGGCTGCTTTACCCTGCGCCGCCTTTTCTTTCATCGCTTCCATGAATCCCACAGCCCCGGATTCTGCACTTCTTCCTGTCTTAGTTCCCATGTGTCCTGTCAGCGGATATCCCGCTGTCCCTATTCCGTTAATACCCATTTCAGTCCTCCATTTCTTTCTTATGGCAGTCCTTCTGTCAGTCAGAACTGCACCCGCTCCCCATATCTTCCTTACTTCAAAATGCCCGCCGCTTCATATGGCACATCCACAACTTCCTGTATATCCTGGCAGTCTCAGATCAAATGAATGAATTATCCGCCATGACGAAATTTGCTTCATAAGCAGCATTTGCTGTTGCCGCAGTCCCCGATTTTGCCAGAACGGAATCGGAATATACGGCCTCTTTTGCCCACTGTGACATCAGCCGCCTGTGTGCATCGCTTTTTTCCATCGCCGCCTTCGCATTGGCTTCTTCCCGCACCCGTTTCTTTTCCTGCTCCTTTTTTATCTGCTCCTCCGTCCGTTTTTTCTGCTCTGTCCTGCGCTCCCAAAAACTGTCTTTTGCCCTGCCGTCAAACAGGCTTTTCCCGCTTCCGTTCTGGTAGCCTGCGCTCCACATCTCTGCGTGGCACTCCTCTTTTGTCGCCCCGTAATAGATGGTGGAATAAGCCCCTCCGCAGACGCCTGCCCATCTGTCCGGCTGCGCCCATCCTGTCCGCAGGTCATTCAGCACCCACGCCTCATACTCCGGGTCATTTTTCATCGCCTCAAACCCTGCTTCTGAAATATGGATGGAAATGCTCTCCGACATACGGGTCGGGTGCATGGGAATCTGTGAAATCTTTTCATGGATATACTGCTTGTATTCATCCATTGTCATGTCCTTTGCCGAAACGGCCCCCGCCTTTCCCGTTTCTGATACATTCTGGCTTTTTTCCGCCACCCTGTCACAAAAAGACGGGCTTTCAGTCTTGCCGCCCTTTGCTTGATTGTTTTTCAAAAAACTGCTGCACGTCCTTGTCATGTAGTTTACATTGATCGTATTATTCATGGTTGCTCCTTTCCTGTAACAGCGTTCCCTGTCCTGACAGACATACTCTGCAATTTCACACGCCACCTCCTCCGGCTTTCACTTTTTATATCGTAAAAAACGGCATATTGTCTAACGCCGATAGCATGAAAAGCGGATTTATCAGCATGAATTTTTTTCCTTCCGCCACACCAAAACGAAAATGCAATTTATCCATTCGCCCGATTTGTGGGCAAATACCCCGCAAGGCGGCACAAACAGATAGCGGTGGTATTCTTATGGTATAAAATTTCAAATTTTTATGCTATACTTTAGTTCGTCAGAAAGTGACAGATTAACTCTACGGGGGCAATAAATGGACGCACAAGTTTTTTGGGATGTTATCGGCAATTACAACAGACAAACATGGATAATCCAAATTGCATTACTCATTTTTTTACTCATAGCGGTTGCTTTGTCCTATACAAAAAAAATAAAGTGGGCGGCAAAATTCTCGCTTGGGATTATTAACCTCTTTATAGGCATTGGATTTTTCGCTTGGTATGGAACAGAGCCTATTCAGAAATTTTTTGCATTTCCGTTGTATATCACTTGCGGTGTTCTGTTCCTATACGAAAGTCTGCATAACAAGGACGATATACTCAAAACACCTACCGCATTTCAGATGTTTCTACTGGTGCTTTATTTAGCGTACCCTTTTGTTTCCATTCTTTTAGGTAATTCTTTCCCGCAAATGGTAACATACATCATGCCTTGCCCCGTAATCAGCATAAGCATGACGGTTTATGCTGGCTATAAAAGAAAAAATAAGCTGCTCCTCGCTTTATTGACTATATGGGGATTGACCGGGATAAAATCAGTAATCTTCAACGCCTATGAAGATATAATTCTACTGATTTGCGGTTTGTATGGTATCGTGCTGCTGGCAAATGAAACACGGCAATCAGGCAAGAAATAAACATGGTGTCATTTATTGCTATTCCAGCGGTCACTCTCCACGGCATGACCGCTTTTTCATGCCCGGTTTATGCGGTAAAAGGCGGCTTGTGTCCGGCGGCGGCGCTTCTGTTGGGGGTGTCGGTCATAGGCGTTCCTTTCTGTTCAGCAGCTTTTTAAGCGGTTCCATTTTCTCCCCTGCTCTGGCTTTTCTGAAATTCTCCCCGGTAATGCGGTGCATGGTTTATAGATACATTTTTATAATTTAGAGGGACGGCAACACTTTTTGTTATCGTCCCTCTAAATAGCGATAATAATACTTGATGCTGTTATCAATAGCAGAATAAAACAATATTCATATTTCTGTTGACTTTCCCCTATTAGAATTTTGTTTTTAGCATTCTTTGATAGATAAAACATCTGATAATCTGCTGGTATGCTTACATTTATTCAAATCACAAGCAATCACTTCATCATTGGAAATGTTTTCAATCGTTACTGAATAAAATCCTCCGGGTTTATTAAATCCTAATCCCAAACACCATTTGTATGTCCTCCTTATTTTTGATGGTTTTGTTTTAACCGATGCTCTTTATTATGCCACCAATTTTGTCGTGCTTTTTCGCAACTTGAAGTTGCGATACCACTTTTACTCTATGTATTGCTTTTCCATACAGAAAATATTTAATCTCTTACAGGGTTAATTCTCCGTATCTTACTATGGAGAAGTCTATTTATGTACGTCAAATCAATCTTTCAGAAAAAATGCCATATATTTTTTGTCCTAATAATCTGCTCTGGCTATTAGTGGCGGTCCTATATGACGCCCTGTTGCTCAGTCAGCAAACATTCCCTTATTCATTTCAATTTTCGTTTCAATAGTCATATTTTTCTCATACTTGCCAGTGTCGCCCTTCCAGTTTATAATATTCCCAACATATCCCCTCGCCGCCGCTTGGAGCCGAAAAAACCCCTCGGCATTTGACACCGAGGGGGAATCTGTTACAATAAAAACACAAAGAGAGGCGCTGCTGATGGACAGCCAGCCAAAGTTTAATTATCTAAAAAGAAAGTAAACGTATCATACAGCGCAGCCACATCTTCATACATACCACGATTTGTCAGTTGGTTTGTTGAATCAAGTATAACTCATCTTCCCGCTGAAAATAATCCCCGTTCTCTTTCCGTTCCGACTATCCCATTTGTACGGCATAATACTGGCGATTTTTCATGATGCCAAAAATGAACACAGAAAAACAGGAAACCTTTTCTTGATTACAGCAAGTAATTATTTTCCCGGTTTGCAATCTGTAAACCGACTAATTTGTAGGTTGCATATCCTCCCATAACCAGCGGCTCTGATTTGCAAATATCTTCTGCTTCTTCACGGCTCTCTGTTCTTAGGATATACATACCTGCCATTCCCGGATAGCCTTTAAAAACACCGCAGATTTCCAGCTTTCCCTCATCGTCCAGCTTTCTTATGTTCTCAACGTGTTCCATAACTACCTGTTTTGTCATTTTATTATAGGTCTTGCTTTTCTCAATCATCATCATGTACATTAATTTTTCCATACGATTTTCTCCTTTACATTCTATGAGGTTCACTGGAATAATTATATTATATTTATCTGGCGACAGCAATCTGTCTGTCACTTCCCGGCAGCGAATGAAGCGGCCTTATGACCTGCGCATAAAACAGGCTTTATGTAAGCAGGCTTGCGGTTGTCCGACGCTATCTTTTTTCGGATGTTGTTCCGAAAGGGTAAAACTTTTCTTCTGTGATGTATCAGGGATGATGTATTACTTTTCATTACCAGGTGCTACTGTTTGCATGAGGGCAAAGAAGGATTCTGCTTTTCCAGTACTAAAATAGTCATACCAAAATTCCAGTGTATTTGCCTGAAAAACACTTAGATGCTCAATAATTTGTTTTGCCCACAACAAAGCACCCGTAGAATTTGCGGTAATGAGGTTATGATCTGCTACTGATGGCTTGTCTACATATAAATCCTGTCCTTTATAAGCAGGTGAAAACATTTCAAGAAATCCCTGTCCATTACTGGTATGCCGCCGAT
>CANPUE010000026.1 GCA_947577185.1 uncultured Lachnospiraceae bacterium
CTGCATTACGTCATCAGAAACTTCTTCACCACGATAAAATGGCGGACAGGGGTTTCATACGGCATTTTTATTCGCCATATCCATTATTTCTGTCTTTATATCTGTCTTTGTATCCGTCACTGTATGCTGTTTCGTTCTTGTTATGCCTGAGATAAACGCCTACATAAAACTGATGATTTCCTCTTTTGGTTTCTTCGTATGCTCTACGGAAAGCGCATGGAGAACCGGCCCCTCACCGCCATAATCAGCGAAATACTCTTTCGCCACTTTGGCGGTTACTTTCACCCACTGCTTATCGGTAAGCGTACCTGTCCTGTCATATTCGCAGGCAAAGCCCAAAAACGCCATATCCTCGGCGCAGCAGGTCATCGCCATCCTGCCCGGCACAAAATATCCTTTCGGAAAATTCTGCGGTATAAGCACCATCGCCGTAAACTGTACGGTCTTGCCTTCATAACGCCCGATGTGATCAAGCGAATCCAGATACCAGATTCCATAACCTTCATTGTCCAGTTCCAGAACCGGCGCGGACAGATCGTAAGGCAGATCGTCCTCCATGATCTCATTGACTTCCCCGTTGGCGTCCTCAAAAACAAGTTCCGCCTTTTGATTAATGGCTTTGACATTTCTCTTATAACTGCTAAGGTCTTCCACGTCATCACAGCGGTTAAAAATGATCAATTCCGATTTGCGGATCATTTCTGCAAGCAGAGATTTCATATTCGTAAAGTACATCGGAAACGTGGATGCATCTATCGTCGTAACCTGCTGCTCGATCGACCAGTGCCACGGAAGCTTCATATTTTTATAGTTCCACATACCGTTGTACTCAATGATAATGCGCTCAGGTTTATGCTTCTTTTCCAGTTCGATCAGGTTCCGGGAGTTAAAGTCTTCCTCATTTTCGATTAGTTCTATTATGGTTCTGCTTTTATTCAGAAGCGTTTCATCATATTCCACTTCCCCCTCTTCGCACAAAAGAAGCAGTGTCCTGCCACGGATCTGGAAGTAAGGCTGTGCCAGTGTATAGGTAATAAATTCTGTCTTTCCGCTTTCCAGAAAACCATTAATCACGTATACCGGTTTCATTTTGATAACCATGCCTTTCCTGTTTATTTTTGAAACAACGCTGTAAGCTTTTCTTCTTTTAACTTAGATCCGATGACGCAGATCTTGCCCGTTACATCGGGCTTACCGTTTCTGATATCACACTCTCCCGGCACATAGTCAAAATACACCCATGTACCGTCTCCGGCAGGAACCATCCCCTTCGCACGCAGTACGATACCATACGTTTCTTCCTGCTCCAGACTGCGAAGCCGCTCTTCTATGTCCGCAGGCGTATAGGACGCAGGGGTCTCGATTCCCCAGCTCGTAAAGATCTCATCTGCATGATGATGGTGATGGTGACATTCTTCGTCATGATCGTGATGGTGATGACCATGACATTCTTCGTCATGATCATGATGATGACCGTGACATTCTTCGTCATGATCGTGATGATGGTGACCGTGACATTCTTCGTCATGATCGTGATGATGGTGACCGTGACATTCTCCGTCGTGGTCATGGTGGTGATGGTCATGTCCTTCCTCATCGTGATCGTGGTGATGATGTTCATGATGGTGATGCCCGTGCTCCGTTTCCTGCCTTTCCAGCACTTCTTTCATCAGCTCTGCTTCCAGATCTTTGGCGCCCTCGATGGTTTCCAGAATGGTCTTTCCTTCCAGATCGTCCCACGGTGTCGTGATGATCGTCGCTTTCGCATTGTGTTCGCGCAGCATCCCGACACATGCCTCAATCTTCTCTTCGCTCATCTGACCCGTTCTGCTCAGAATGATCGTTCCCGCATAAGCCACCTGATTGGTGAAAAACTCACCGAAATTTTTCAGATACATCTTACATTTATTTGCGTCTACCACAACCACCGCACTGTTTAAAACAACATCCTCATTCTGCATTGCGCCCTGGACGGCTTTCATGACATCGGAAAGTTTTCCGACTCCTGATGGTTCAATGAGAACTCTTTCCGGCGCATAGGCAGAAAGGACTTCCTTCAGGGAAGAGGCGAAATCGCCCACCAAAGAACAGCAGATACAGCCGGAATTCATCTCTTTAATCTCAATTCCCGCCTCCTTCAAAAAACCGCCGTCGATACCGATCTCGCCAAATTCATTCTCAATCAGCACCACTTTCGTATCCGCCAGCACTTCTTTTAACAGTTTCCTGATCAGAGTTGTCTTCCCTGCTCCGAGAAATCCGGAGACAATATCAATTTTTGTCATGTTCACTTTCATTCCTTTCTCAGCTTGCGCTATTTGCGTCACACTTTTCTATCGAAATATTCTAACTTCTATCCTGCACCTGTTTGGTGATTCTGTCAACTTGCTCAGTCCAGATTGAGTTTTTTCTCCATCACATACCATGTGAGGTAATAAAAGACCACGCAATAGATCAGATTCGCAATCAGATTAAATGCCCACAGGGATCCGTAGCCCGCTCCATAAAAACCGGAATAGGAAGCGCCTGATACCTTCTCAAATAATTCTGCGAACAGATAATAGATCACAGTAAACATTCTCTGTACAAAATAGATTCCATAATAAAAAGCAATGGATGAAAGCACCTTATGATTTGAGGCCAGCTGTCCAAGAGAAATACAGGCCGAAACTTTCAGGATCTTTGCAAACATCGCAATCAGGGATGTGATCAGCGACATGATCACGTTAAACGCCCCCGCCCTGTCATAGAGATAGTTGCCGCTCATAATATTCACATAGTAGTCAAAGCCTCCCGTAAAATTCTCGATCACTTCTGAATTGGCAGAAAACAGAAGCAGAATGGAGAAATAAATAGTCACTGTATTCAGGAGCAGCCAGGATACACTGACGACCGCTTTGGCGATAATAATATGGTGCTTATCCACAGGAAGCGTATGCAGCAGATATCCCTCGTCGCCATAAACCGATTTATAAAACCGGTAAACCAGATAGATCACCGTTCCCGCCACAATCACAAACATACTGAGAAAATAGGTTACGATCATGAGGATTCCCGTCATAATGACGACATTGCTGCTCGAATCAAAAAAAGATAACTGGATCGTGCCATAAGAAAGCATCGCCATCAGTACGATAAAGGCATCGAGAGGCACCAGCAGTTTCCAGGTCGCTTTCCATTCATATTTCATTAATTTGCCTAACATGCAAACACCTCCCTGAAGAAACGGTCTACCGACTTGCCTTCCTGCTGCCTGATCTGTTCTGCCGGCGCCTGCAGAATAATATTTCCGTATTTGATAAAGATCACATCATCCAGAATCCCTTCCACATCCGAAATCAGGTGGGTAGAGAGCAGCACCGTTCCATTCCTGTTGTAGTTGCTTACAATCGTGTGCAGAATATAATCTCTGGATGCCGGATCCACTCCCGCGATCGGCTCATCCAGAATATAAAGATCCGCATCCCTGCTCATCACGAGAATCAGCTGTACTTTCTCCTTTGTCCCTTTTGAGAGGTTTTTGAGCCGTTCATTGGGCGGTATCTGCAGTCTGTGCAGCATATCATAAGCCCGTTCTATCCTGAAATCGGAATAAAAATCCTGAAAATACTGTACCATCTCCATAACTTTCATTCCCGGATGCAGGTATGTCCTCTCCGGCAGGTATGAAATTCTGGCTTTCGTCTCGATCCCCGGTCTTTCCCCGGTAATAAAAATTTCTCCCGCCGTCGGTTTTAACAGGCCGTTCATGATTTTGATCAAGGTCGTCTTGCCGCTTCCATTGGGACCAAGCAGGCCGATAATCCTGCCGCGTTCCAGATTCAGACAGATCTGGTTTAACGCCAGTTTGCCTCCGTATGTTTTGGTCAGCCCCATGCATTGTACAATCGGCGCCGCAGGAGCCATTGGGTCCATCTGTGCCATCGATGCCATATTATCCATATTACTATCCATTCCTTCCTGTCTTTGCATACATGATTCCTGTGAGCCGGGCGGCTGCGGCGCAGGCGGTTAACTAAGGACTGCTCAGACGCTGATCCGGTAAGCCGTCTCGAACACTTCTCCCGCGCCAAGATGCTGTCCCCACTGCCTCTCCTGCCACGTTCCCTCAAAATCAATCCCGTCGCATCTGCCATACCACGGTTCGATACAGATAAAAGGCGCTTTTTTGCCGGACGGTGACCAGATGCCAAAAAGCGGTGCGTCAAAACTTGTTGTCACATACGCCGTTCCGTCCGGTTTCACAAGCGAAACCTCCTGTGCCTGATGATTCTCGATCACAAGTGCGTCTCCGTCGAAAAGATGTTCCGTAATCCGCAGATGACCGTCTTCCAACGGATAAACATTTTCCTGATGCCCCATCAGGCTGTTCTCGACAATCCCTGATACCAGACTCTTTTTCTCATCAAAACGAATGCGGTAATCCGTCTGTTTTGTATCTTCCTGGATCGGACAGCGAAAAGCGGGATGGCCTCCGATGGAAAAATACATGTCACGGGAATCCGGATTTTTGACTCTCCATTTCACAATGACCGTGCTTTTTTCCAACTCATAACCAAGTTCAAGCAAAAAAGCGTACGGATATTTTGCAAGCGTCTCTTCATCCGATTCAAGACAAAACCAGATTTCCCGGTTGGTCTGACTCTTTAAGCGAAACTCCATATCCCTTGCAAAACCATGCTGGCCCATCTGATAACGCTTTCCGTCGCAAAGATATTCTCC
Source organism: uncultured Lachnospiraceae bacterium (assembly GCA_947577185.1). Taxonomy (GTDB): domain Bacteria; phylum Bacillota; class Clostridia; order Lachnospirales; family Lachnospiraceae; genus UBA3282. The sequence goes on from CANPUE010000026.1 coordinate 4,723, forward strand.
GTTTTTCAAACTGCCGACAAGCGGAAACAGAATCGGAGAAGTCCGATTCCAATAAGCGGGATCACCCTCCCACATAAACTCTTCCCCTGTGGTAATCTTTTTTAATGATTTCAGCTCTGCCCCCATGCTGTCTATCTGTATGGTAATGTCCTCATTACCGATCTGAAATAATGCCATAGCGTCCTCCTGTCCGAAATGTATTTTAATGTTATTATATATCAATTTCTAATATTTTCCAAGTCCCCTTACATCTTCTCAAACAGTTCATGCCGCAGTACAATCGTTTCCGTATGATACCGGTTTTTGGGCAGCACCTGATGTAAATAACCAAGCTGTTCCGTCAGTTCTTCCGTCACCGTAGAAAAAAGACGGATTTTAAGCGTTTCCCCGACCTGCATCGATCTGGAAACGGTAATGACATTTGCAAATACCGAAACTGCACGGTTTTTTTTGTCAATCACGAACTGTCCGTCTTTTAACAGATAAGCCTCAATCAGAACCAAACATCCTTCCGGGATGTCCGGGGCCTCCGGCTTATGCCGGACACTGGAACTGTCACGGAAGACTGCGCCCGCAAAGCCTTCCTGCTCCCATAACTGTCTGCGGTCGGAAAGCTCCTGCGCCAGATATACCGCGATCCCCGTTTTCCATTCCACTCCGAATTTTTTATTCTGCTGCGTCCACTCCCGGATACATTGCTTCGCCGCTTCATACGCCTCATTGACGGCCCGCGGCACTTCCTCCGGGCAAAGAGACTTCATATCGATCATACTTTTCAGAAAATATGCGGATTTCTCAGAACATTCAACCCGCACTTTATTATCGAGCAGATATTGCAGAAAAGTAACGCTCTCTCTCATATTAAATTCAATCTTGCACAGCCTGTCTCCCTGCAGATCATATAGTTTCAGATAGTCCCTGTTCTCCCGCCCGGTCTCCATCGCGCTCCTGCAATAGCCGATCTCATCGAGCGTAAAGTTCTTCTTTCTGCCAAACGAGTTTACATAACATATATTCATATCCTCAACGATCAATTTCCTGTTTCTGCCGCTCATACACAGACCGAATCCCGACACAATGATCATGGTTATGACCAGAAAGGCGGCCACACCGTTTTCTCCGGAAGGCCTTGCATAAAAGATGCACGCTGCAGTGAGCAGCACGCCTGCCAGAATCGCCCCGATCCCGACGATCCACGGCAGTTTTCCCTCGTCGACTCTGATTTTGATCACTTCAATTCCTCCCACGCCTCAAGCATGACCGACAGCGGCACGGCGGCTATCATACCATCCCCGTTTGTCCCGCTGAGCATTCCGATCAGATTTCCTTTTGCATCAAACACCCCGCCGCCCGACATCCCTGCTTTGGCAAAACCGTAGCCGTAAATCATATAAGCGCCGAAATCTTCCAGGTAACGCCACATATCGCCAATACTTCCCTCATAACAGCGTTCTGTCACCTTTCCACCGTCCGCACGCTCCGCTCCGACGCTGAAAATCCGATCGCCCGGCTGTTTCAGCGCGAAGGCTTCCAGATCTTTGCGCACATATCGAAGCTGTTCCAGCTCTTCATAGGGAAACTGGCTGTTCACAACCGCCGCAAAGCCGATATCAGATTCCTGTGAAACACCAAGAACTTCCGCCGGAACCGTCCTGCCCACAGGAAATGTAATCAGAGCGGTCTCATTTTGCAGGCAGTCAAGCACATGTCTGTTGGTCACGACCACGATCCGCCCAGGCGTCATCTCCCAGATCATACCGCTTCCGTAAGCGTCTCCCATCGAGATGCGTACAATGCTGTCTTTTATGGCATGATAGACCGCTTCACTCTCTTCCGCTTCCGGAAGCGCATTTTCCAGAAAGCCGAGCGCCAGCATTCCCTCATAAAGATCCTGATTCGTCACAGTCTGGATCAGATGCGGGGGCGGTGTATCCGCCTCCTGGCCTGAAACGGAAACGTCCGTAAGGCCGGCCGCCATGACCGGCATGAAACAGACGGCCGCCAGACAGGTACGCAATCCTTTTCTATGTCCCATGTCTCAACCATTCCCAATTATTTGTCCTGATACGGATCCTGCAGTTTCAGATAGATATCATGCGAATACAAATCATGCGAATCCCTGTGATTATGCAGATCCTGATACAAAAATCTCTCCACATAGGAGAGATTTTCAAGAAACTAAGCAGAACGATAAGCCGGGTTATGTCGTGAATGATCATCTATCTGGTATTACCGTTGCCGGTAATCTCAAGCGACCTACCTGAGAGCAGGCCGGGCAAGCCTGTCGCTCTCTGTCTGGTCTTGCTTCGGATGGGGTTTACACAGCCCTTTCTGTTGCCAGAAAAGCGGTAGTCTCTTACACTGCCATTCCACCCTTACCGTAATGTTACGGCGGTATTATTTCTGTTGCACTATCCTTGGAGTCGCCTCCACCGGACGTTATCCGGCATCCTGCCCTGTGAAGCCCGGACTTTCCTCACCTGCCATGCAGGCGCGATCATTTATTCTACTTAGTCTTTCTTTCACTTCTATTGGTTACTGCTTCCCGCCGTATTACCGGTTATACTTCAAAGCAGCTTCCGCCCACGAACTCCCGGCACAGAGAATTGCCGGGCAGATTTTCACTGCTGACGCCGAGAAAATATTCCAGAAACTTCAACAGCCGTTTCGCCTCATGATATTCAGGTTCTCCCCTTTGGATACTGAACAAAAGGGGCTCTGCATACTGCTTTAAAACCCCCAGCTCATAGATCAGCGCGGAATTGAACATTGCATCCGCCTGCTCCTGGAACGGGAAGATATACTTTTCCTCTCCCCTTCTGACAGACGGCCACATTTCGATCGTTCTCTTTGCGCTGGCGCCTCTTGTCCTTGCATCCCGCACCATGCGGCGCAGCAGTCTTCCGTCCGTAGTCGGGATCCTGTTGTGTTCATCGACATTCAGGCAGGTCAGCGCACTGATATAAATCTTATACTTTGACTCTGCCGGCAGGGAATAAGACATTTTCTCATTTAACCCATGAATGCCCTCCACCACGAGAATGTCATCCGCTCCGAGCGTCATGAAGTTTCCATTATATTCCCTTCTGCCTGTCTTGAAGTTAAAGGACGGCAGTTCCACGCACCTGCCTGCGAGCAGATCTCCCATGTCTTTATTAAACTGCTCCACATCGAGCGCTTCTATACATTCAAAATCAGGATTGCCGTCTTCATCGCGCGGCGTGCTGTCGTGATTCACATAATAATTATCAAGGCCGATCGGATGCGGCTTCATGCCGTATGTGCGAAGCTGAATCGATAAACGGTGTGAAAAAGTTGTCTTACCGGAAGAAGAAGGGCCTGCGATCATGACGAACTTAACGCCCTCTCTCCTCGCGATGTCCCGCGCGATCTCACCGATGCGTCTCTCCTGCAGCGCTTCCTGAACCAGAATCATATCCGCGATATTCCCTTCGCAGATCTGGTTGTTCAGATCCCCTACCGTATCGATCCCGATCTCCTCTCCCCACTGGCCTGCCTGTAATAAGGTCTGGAACAGTTTCTTTCTCGGTTCAAACACCGGCAGCTGGTCCGGCGCATTCTGTTCCGGCAAAAGCAATATCATGCCGTCCTCATACGGCATCAGGTCAAACTGCCTGACATATCCTGTACTCGGCAGCATATATCCATAATAATAATCAAAATAATCGCCAAGACAATACACATTGATCGTAGAGCTTCTCCGGTAACGGAACAGTTTGACTTTATCCATCATACCATATTTTTCAAAGATGCGGATCGCTTCTTCCGCCGGATACGCTTTCTTTGTGACCGGCAGATCCGCATCCGCAAGTTCCCGCATCCGCTGTTTTACCTGAAGAATCTGTTTCTCATCCAGCGATTTTCCGCCCCGGAACCGGCAGTAATATCCCGCTCCGATGGCAAACTCAACTTTTGCGTCCGCCGCGTACGCAAACCCCGCGACATCCCTGAGCGCTTTCATGAGCAGCATGATAGCCGAACGTACATACGTCTTATGCCCAAGCGCGTCTCCGTAAGTGGCAAATTCCAGTTCGCAGTCCCTGTCTACGCGTTTCATCAGCTCACGGATCTTGCCGTCCACAATGACAAGGGCAATCGGATCCCTGTATAAATGCTGGTGCTCTTTGGCGATGATCTCATACTTGATTCCCTCTTCATAAAGTTTTTCTTTGCCGTCAATCCTGATCGTTACCATACCTCATACCCTCCATAATCCGTTCGCAGTCCTGCATCTGTGTCTCGATTTCCTGATACCGCGCGCTCCGCCTGCCGTCTGTGCTTCCCTGCGCGTCAATCTGCGCCAAAACTTCTTTGCAGATACGCCTTTCCCGCTCCAGATACCGATACAGTACAGGGTGTTTTTTCCGCAGCAGAATGGGGCCGTATCTGTCCTCCATCTTTATGTGCCAGGCCGCATCCATACTCTCCCACGATGTCACACTTTTATCAAAACCTCCGTATTCCCGGCTCTTTTTCTCTTTTTCACGGATCTCCTGCCCTTCCTGCACCTTTTCTGTCACAGCCCGCATCACCGGATAAAATTTTCCGTCTTCCTCTATCATATTCTCATCCGCGATCAGATATCCCCGCTCCCGCAGATAAGCGCGGAACTGTTGTATTTCCGACTGTGGCGCAAATACAAATTCACGGAAGGAAGCAGTCTTTTCCCGGTCTTCTTCGAGGATGCGCATCATCAGCCTGCCGCCCATTCCGGCACAGATCAGACAGTCCGCTTCCCCTGCATGATACGCGCTAAGGCCGTCTGAAAGTCTTGTTTTAATCTTCTCCTGTACTGTTATGTATTCTGCGATATGCTCCTGCGCCTGTTTTAACGGTCCTTCCCTTACGTCCATCGCGAGCGCCCCCGGGCTTATGCCCTGCTGCACCAGATAAAGCGGGATCCATGCATGGTCACAGCCCACGTCGCAGACCCGGTTTCCTGCTGTCACGAAAGCGGCAACAGCAGACATTCTATCCGAAAGGACGATCGTTCTTTCTGCTCCCATCAGTCCAGATAATCCTTTAATTTCCGGCTCCTGCTCGGGTGGCGCAGCTTCCGCAGCGCTTTGGCCTCGATCTGACGGATGCGCTCACGGGTAACACTGAATTCTTTTCCAACTTCCTCCAGCGTTCTGGCGCGGCCGTCATCCAGCCCGAAGCGCAGACGCAGTACCTTCTGTTCTCTCTCCGTCAATGTCCCAAGCACCTCCACGAGCTGCTCCTTGAGCAGCGTAAATGCTGCCGCGTCCGCAGGAATGGGCACATTGTCATCCTGAATGAAGTCGCCTAAATGGCTGTCCTCCTCCTCACCGATCGGCGTCTCCAAAGAAACCGGTTCCTGAGAGATCTTCAAAATTTCTCTGACTCTCTCCACCGGCATATTCATTTCCACAGCAATCTCTTCCGGGGTTGGTTCCCTTCCAAGTTCCTGCAGCAACTGTCTGCTCACCCGGATCAGTTTATTGATGGTCTCCACCATATGAACAGGAATGCGGATCGTTCTCGCCTGATCCGCGATCGCTCTCGTAATGGCCTGACGAATCCACCAGGTCGCATAAGTGGAAAATTTATACCCTTTTCTGTAATCGAACTTCTCAACCGCCTTGATCAAACCCAGGTTTCCCTCCTGAATCAGATCCAGAAAAAGCATACCGCGGCCTACATACCTTTTGGCAATGCTGACAACCAGACGGAGATTGGCCTCTGCAAGCCTTTTCTTCGCCTCATCATCCCCCATCTCCATCTTCTTGGCGAGTTCGATTTCTTCTTCCGCACTCAGAAGCGGTACTTTACCGATTTCTTTCAGATACATCCTGACAGGGTCTTCAATGCTGACGCCGTCCGGCACGGACAGATCGATGTTCTCCACATCCACCTCGTCTTCCTCGGTGAGAATGATCTCCTCATCATCAACGTCATCGCCTTCGGTGATCCGCAGCACATCCACATTATTTTGTTCTAATGTTTCCAGAATCTTATCAAACTGCTCTTCTTCCAATGTCATATCATGGAAAAAATCGCCGATCTCCTGATATTCCAGAACATTCTTTTTCTTCTTAGCAATATTTAAGAGTTCTTTTAACCGCTCTTCAAACTTTGCCTGTACATTTTCCTCCATTACTTGGTCCATCCTTCCTTTTTCCGGGTTAAACGATTTATATTTCGATTATTTTTTCCTCTAATGCAGAGAAATATGCGTTTTGTCAAGTTCTTCCAATGCTTTTTTCGCCAAAAGCACTTTATTCATCGCTTCCATGTCCGATCCGCAGCGGCTCGTATAATAAGCAAAACTATCCTTCTTCACATGTTTTACAATATCGTGGAAGGCTTTTTCACGTTCCACCTCTGTCGTTGTCCCCTGCAGCCTTGTGTTGAATAAAGAAGCTGCCTCCCGCTGCTCCTCCTCATCCTGAAACATGCTTATGATCGGCGCCGGTTCGACGATTCCCTGTTCGAGATCCGGGAAAAGCCTGTCCGCCACCTGTCTATATAAGGGTTCCGTAAAGTCTTCCACCGTAATAAACTTTTTAATCTTATGATAAAGTGCGGGTTCTTCCGAAAGCCACGTGAGCAGCAGTTTCTGATGCATTTTCTGGTTTTCCTGCGGCGTATTTTTCTTCTGCACGGAAGATTTCGGCCTTTCCACAGGCCTGATCAGTCCTGTCTGCGCCGCCTGCGACGCGGTCAGCTTCCGCAGCGCGTCAAAACCGATATGATATTTTTCCGCCACCGCCTGCAAATAATTCTCACGTTCCACCTCTTCTTCAAAACTGCAAAGCTTTCTGGCCGCTTCTTTATAAAATCGCGTCCGCGAATCGGGATCCCTGAGATCATACTCCCTCTCTAAAACCCGCAGTTCAAAGAAAAAGCTGTTTTCCGCATTCTCGATCCGTTCCTGAAATGCCTCCGCTCCGTTGGCCTTGATAAACTCGTCCGGGTCTTTGGCCGGTGACATGTTAATGACCCTGCCGCGCAGTCCGCACTCCCGCAAAATGCCGATCGCACGCAGCGCCGCATTCGTTCCCGCACCGTCGCTGTCATAAGCAAGCAGCACGTCCTGCGTGTACCGGCGGATCAGGGAAGCCTGTCCAACCGTAAAAGCCGTTCCCAGAGAAGCCGCCGCCTGAGAAAAACCGGCCTGATGCATGGCAATGACATCCATATATCCCTCACACAAAATAACATTGTTTGTCCGCGCGCTGCGCGCAAAATTGAGTCCGTAAAGATTCCTGCTCTTATCAAAAATCATTGTCTCCGGAGAGTTTAAATACTTGGGCTTTGCATCCCCCATCACTCTGCCGCCGAAACCGATCACCCTGTGATTAATGTCCTGAATCGGAAACATGACCCGGTTCCAGAATTTATCATAAATGCCGCGCTTCTCATCAAACCCGGCAAGTCCCGCCTCCCGGATCAGATCATCTCCATAACCTTTTGAGCGGAGATAGGCCGTCAGTTCGTTGTTGGTCACGCCTGCAAATCCAAGCCCGAATTTCTGAATTGTTTCACGGCTTAACTGTCTTTCTGACAGATAGCGGTATCCGGCCTCGCCTTTCGGTGAGCGCAGCAGATAGTAAAAATACTTTGCCGCCTCTTTATTGACTTCCAACAGTTTCGCCCGCCTGCTCTCCCGCTGCTTTGCTTCTCCGGAACGTTCCATCTCGGGCAGGGCCACACCGGCTCTGTCCGCCAGCGTCTTAATCGCCTCCGGGAAAGAACAGTTCTCATATGCCATCAAAAAAGTAAAGACATTACCGCCCGCACCGCAGCCAAAGCAATAATACATCTGTCTGCTCTGAGATACTGAAAAAGATGGAGATTTTTCATTGTGAAAAGGGCAGAGCCCGAAATAGCTGCTTCCCTTTTTCTGGATGCGCACATATCCGGAGATCACATCCACGATATCATTTCTTGTCCTTACTTCCTCCACTAATTCATCCGGATAATACATTGATTCCCCGCTCCTGTCCTAACCGTGCCATGTCTTTGGAATATAGATTTCCTGATACTTGGCAATCGCAAATCTGTCGGTCATAGAACCGATATAATCACACACAACCTTTTCGGCCGGTTCTCCCGTATCTAACAGCCGCGTCAGAAACGCCGGCAGTTTTTCGATATGTTTCAGATAATATTCATATAAAGTCTCTATCAGTCCTTCTGCTTTTCCTTCCTCACTCTTGGCAACCGGATTCTGATAAACGCGCTCGAACATAAAGCGCCGCAGTTTCTGCATCGCCTCCGCCACTTCCGGAGACATGCAGATATCATTCTTTTCCCGGCTGACCGTCACAATATCATGAATAAAATAGTCCAGGCGCTGTCCGCAGCTGTAGCCGATCACTTCTCCGATCTCTTTCGGAACATCCGCCTCCTTCAAAATACCGCCCCGCACCGCATCATCCATATCGTGATGAATGTAGGCGATCTTATCGGAAAATCTGACTACTCTGCCCTCTAATGTGCATGGCATCCCCGATGTCTGGTGATTTAATATGCCATCCCTTACTTCGTAAGTCAGATTGATCCCTTTCCCGTTCTTCTCCAGAATATCGATTGTCCTGACGCTCTGCTCATTGTGACGGAAACCATACGGACATACTCTGTTAAGCGCCCGCTCCCCGGCATGTCCAAACGGGGTATGCCCCAGATCATGCCCCAGCGCGATCGCTTCCACCAGATCTTCATTCAGCTGCAGCGCCTTGGCTATCGTACGCGCATTCTGACTGACCTCCAACGTGTGCGTCAGTCTGGTCCTGTAATGGTCACCCTCCGGCGTCAAAAAGACCTGGGTCTTATCTTTCAGTCTTCTAAAAGACTTGCTATGTAAAATACGATCTCTGTCTCTTTGAAATACAGGCCTGATATCACACTGTTCTTCCGGCTTTGCCCTTCCTGCGGAATTCATGCTCAGCATGGCATAAGGGCTCAGATATTCTTTCTCCCACTGCTCCAAACTTTCCCGTATATTCATAAGAAATGCCTTTCTTGCATAAAAAACAACGGCTCTATTTATAATATTCTGCTTTTCTTTCCAAAATCCTTCTTAAATTCTGATTTTTCTTTTCGCCTGTTAACGACAGATGTCATAAATAAATTCCGCATTCTTATCCATCGCCTCATAGGCCGTCTTAAACGGCGACATCTGGAACACATGCCACATACCGGGAAAAACATCCATTTTCACCGAAACATTTTCTTCGATCATCTTTGCATGCAGCAGCGTCGCGTCATCTAATAAAATCTCATTATCTCCAACCTGAATGTAAGTGGGCGGAAAACCGGTATAATCCCCGAATAACGGTGAGATAAGCGGATTTTTCAGATCCTCTCCCGGAGCGTAATGATCGATCATTTCCTGCAGATAGGCCGCATTCAGGACCGGATCGATCGCAGCTCTGGTCGTGTGGGATTCTCCAGAGGAAGTCAGGTCAGTCCATGGCGACATTAAGATTACGCCCCGGGGAAGCAGTCTCCCCTCCTGTTTCAGTCTCAGGACAAGCGACAGCGCAAGATTACCGCCTGCAGAATCTCCCGCCATGATGATATCCCTTGCGCCATACCCTAAGAGCATCAGGTAATCCCAGATCTTCATAGCATCCTCCGCGGCCGCGGGATACGGGTTCTCCGGCGCCAGCCTGTAATCGAAGCAGAGCACGTCCATCGACGTAGACATCGCAAACTTTTTGGTCAGCGCCCGGGCATAGACCCTGCTCCCTGTGGAATAGCCGCCGCCATGACAATACAGAATGATATATTTCTTCATATGCGCCCTGTTCACACAGATCCACTCTACCGGTATCTGTTCTATCTCAAATTCCCGGACCGCTACTTCCTTGCTGCTCCCAAGGAGCACGCCGAAATGGTCCTGCGACTGTCTGTGCTTCTCCAGATCCGCATTCTCCACTACACTGTGCACTTTTCTGATCAGATTCATCAGATTCTGATTTCTTTTCTCTGACATTGCCATGCCGGTTCTCATGCCTTCCTTTCCATTCAAATTCATTCAGAATCATTCCGATTCCATTTATTTTCACTGTTTTTTTATTGATTCTTCTTACTTATTTTACCATATATTTTTAATTTTGTGGTAAAATAGTAAGAATGAATGCGGCTAAAAAAATAAGGAAACAGGCCGCCCCATGAGAGGAATACTATGTCTGTCCGCAATAAAAAGGAACCTGTTTTACAAAAAAATAAAAAAGAGGTCTGGTATAAGCTCGACCTGTCCGCCATCGTCTATCCGACTCTGCAGCGGAAAGATTTTTCTTCTGTATACCGGCTTTCCGTCGTCTTAAAGGAAAAAATTGATCCCACACTTTTGCAGAAGGCGCTGGACATCACCCTGCCCCGCTTTCCAACCTACAAGGTCGCTATCAGGAAAGGGCTTTTCTGGCGGTATTTAGAGCCGAATAACAATCCCGGCCCGTTTGTCATGCCGGATATCAAAAATCCCTGCATGCCGATGCCTTTCAAAGCCAACAACAGGTATCTGGTGCGGGTTTATTATTATAATAACCGCATTTCCCTGGAAGCACACCACTGCCTTGGAGACGGCACCGGCGGCATGTGCGTCCTGCAGACGCTGACCGCCATGTATTTAAAGCTGAAAGGGCATCCGGTGACGCCGTCCGGCTTCGTGCTCGATCCCAGTACGCCTCCCGACCCGGAAGAACTGGAAGACGCTTACATGCGTTATGCCAACGCCAGAGTGAAACCGCCCCGTCCGGGCGAAAAGACATACCGCATCAGAGGCACAAAAGAGCCTTTTTATACGTTGAATATCATAGACGGCATACTGTCCGTACAGGAAGTCATGGCTGTTTCCAGAAAGTACCATGCTACCCTGACCGAATATCTCAATGCGGTGCTTCTTTATGCTCTGCTGTTAAAACAGGAGCATGATGCGCCTTTCCGCTTCCGTCCGGTCAAGATTGCAATGCCTGTTAATTTAAGGCGTTTCTTTCCGTCCAAAACGCTGCGCAATTTTATCACGATGGTCTATCCTTCCATCGATCCGCGTTTAGGCGACTACACCTTTGAAGAGATCGTAAATCAGGTACATCACTATATGAAGTACTATATCAATGACAAGTTCCTGCGGGGCGATATCACGACCAATGCCGCCACGCAGAGAAATCCTGTCATCCGCATCGTACCGCTCTTTATCAAGGATTTCGTCGTGCGTACATTTTATACAAAGGTCCAGGACAAAAACTCTTCCGCCGGACTGACCAACATGGGCGCCTTGCAGGTACCCGAAGATATGAAACCATTTATCGAACGTTTTGATATTTATATGGGGCAGCCCTTTTCCTCCCGTACCAACTGCGCCATTATCAGTTTTGAAGATACGCTTACCGTGAACTTTGCCAGCAGCATCGTGGAAACGGATGTGGAACAATATTTCTTCCGAAAGCTGGTACAGGACGGCATTCATGTAAAGATTGAAAGCAATCGGGAAATCAGAAAATAAAGAAAGGAATCACGATCATGTCATATTGTGTAAACTGCGGTGTAGAATTAGAATCTTCCCTGAAAGAATGTCCTCTTTGCAATACGCCTGTCATTAACCCGGCCCATCCCGCAGAGGAGCCGGTCTCCAGGCCATATCCGGCTTCCAAAGGACAGGTTGAGGTTGTGAAAAGAAAAGATCTGGGCATCCTCTTATCCGTTGTGCTCTCCGCCACAAGCATTACCTGCCTGCTGTTAAACCTGCTTGTCTTTCAGGGCGCTCTCTGGTCCTTTCTGGTCATCGGCGTCTGTATCTGTCTGTTCTTTTTTGCATTTCCGGCAGTGATCTATACCAAGACGCCCATTTACCTCAGCCTCTTCATAGACGGCGTCTCCGTAGGCGTCTATTTGTATCTGATCACCTATCTGACCGCTTCCTCCAGATGGTTTTTCCACCTCGGACTGCCCATCGTGATCACGGTAACACTCCTGATCGAGTTGTTCACCCTGTTGTGCCGCAAGCTGCCGTTTTCCATTTTAACTACCTCACTGTATCTCTTCATAGAAGTACCCATCCTGTGTGTCTCGCTGGAACTGCTCATCAGGCGTTTCTGCGGCGATCCGCTGCACATTACGTGGTCGGCCGTCGTTTTGACAGTGTGCACCATTATTGATATCACACTGATTACGATTATCACAAAAAAACGTCTGCGCAACGAAGTCAGCAGACGTCTTCATTTCTGATATTCTCTTAGTGTTTTGCCTCGGCATCCTCCAGAGACTGGTAGCCGTAAAACAAAGTTTCATTGGAGATGATCTGTTTTAACAGATTCTCTCCTCTTTGGCAGGCTGCTTCCGTCTCTTTCCACACGAGCGCAAGTGTCTCCTTCGAGTATGTAAGCAGTTCCGCGCGCAGATAACTCTCCATGGAGGAACCGTTGCTCTCACTGTCCTGTTCTGTCGTGGCGCTTCTTCCCCGCCCTCTGACATTCGGATAATCGGCTAACACCCGTGCATCCCATTCAAGGTGCACCCTGACGATTTGTTCCACGATTTCTTTTTTGTCTTCCACATCCGGCAGATGCTCTTTTACTTTCTCATATTCATCGGGGTAGGTCGTCTCCATCATCCGTGCATATTTCTCGAAAATAAGATTCCTGCCCTCTCTGTATGCCTGCCTGCAATCCTCCACGTAGGAGTGCAGCAGCTCGTCCGAATAAACCATCCACTGGCTCATCCTCATGCGGAAAAAAGTTTCCGGATCGTCCTGACAGGCCGCCCGTCCGCCTGTATTATAAACTTTCTGAAACATCTCCCACTCTGTCTGCGCAATATCAAAAATAAGATGCTCTCTCGCTGATATCTCTGCCATTTCTGTCCCCTTTCTCTTTGTATACCTGAACTATAGTTACTTCTCCGGAGTCGTCAAATGCTCCGGCCGATACTGGATCGGTTCTTCATAGACCGCATATTCCGTCTCTAAAACGGCTCCATCTATTGTGATCACCATTTTCTCCGCGTCAAATGCATGCAGAAAAGTGGCCGCCATAGAAGACATGATCACATCTTCGCCCTCTTTGGTCATCGTCTTTAAATAGTCAGGAAACGTTTTGGAAAGGTCCAGATGCAGTGTCCTGACACCGTCTGTCTCCAACTCTTCAAAAAAATTAACCTTTGTTCCAAGGGATACGATGTTGTGCCTCACAAGCGCTTTGATCAGATTCTCGGCTGTGATCTGCTCCATCGATGACACTTCCGTATTTAGTTCTTCTGAGGCGCCGTTTCCGTAATAAATTGTCACTTCCACCTCAGACAGCACCGCTTCTTCGTCTGCCGTCTCTTTTTTCCCTGCATCTTCTTTTACAGGTGTTTTCTCTTCCTCTCTTTCCGGTTCGTCTTTCAGTAAATATTCCAGAGAATCCGCCAAAAATTCACCGGTCAATGCCTCCGACATCGTTTCCCCTTCTGTGACAGGCTGCATGGCAGTTGTTTCCTCCGAAGTATCGCTGCCGCATGCCGCCAGAACAATGACCAGCATCAGCATAAAACACACCAGACATTTTTTACTTTTTTTCATAATCTCCCTCCAGGATGATTCCGGGATCAAATCCGGAATACATCTAAATCGGGTATATTCTATCATACTCCCTGCAAAAAAGCAAAAAAAGTTTTATCTGCTGCAAAAATATACCGATTTGGACAGTCACGAAATAAAAGAGAATTAAAAAACACCGACAGGCAGCGACAATTGAGAAAATACTTCAGCTTCACATTCTCCAGAAAACGTTCCGATAATCGCCATTTCCGGGAACGTAAAAAGGCACCGTTATACGGTGCCTTTTTATAATGTAACAGTAACGTGCAGGAAAAGGGACTTGAACCCTCATGATATTGCTATCACACGGACCTGAACCGTGCGCGTCTGCCAATTCCGCCATTCCTGCAGACAACTGTTATTCTAACGCATTCTTTATTATCTGTCAAGTGCCTTTTGAAATATTTTTCAATATTTTTTATATTTTATCAAAAATAAGAAATATCTGTCAAAAGGTTACAGTGTAAACTGCTTTGTCTTCTCGTTCTGATTGTCGCTCAGCTCTACCAGCATCTGTGTATCCTCATAGCAGTCACTGATCGCCTCAGCTACCAGCTGCATGCCTGCGCTTGTCTGCTGTGCCGACGCGGAATTTTCTTCCACTACACTTCCGAGATTGGATACGGAATCCGATACGACCACTTTGAGTTCATTGAGGATCTCTGTCTGGCTTCCGATTATCTTAGCCACTTCATCTACAAGATTGATCTCTTTATACAGATTGTCAAAGGCCTCTTTCGTCTCGTTAAGCTGCCCCTGCTGCTCTGATACGTTTGTCATCACTTCGTGCATCCGCTCGGTAGAAGTTTCCACGTTCATGGTAAGTTCCTTTACAACCGTCTCGATGCCTGCCGCACTCTCCGCCGATTTCTCAGCAAGCTTGCGGATTTCTTCCGCAACCACCGCAAAACCTCGTCCTGCCTCTCCTGCCCGTGCCGATTCTATGCTTGCATTTAAGGACAGAAGATTCGTCTGTGATGCCATGTCTTTAATGATCTCTAACATCTCGTTAATATGGATTGCCGATTCGCTTGTCTGCTGCGTCTGCTCGGATACCACCTGAATAGCATTCGTCGTTACCTCTGCGATTTCATACAGCTTTTTGATGCTGTCCAATGCGCCGTCAGAATATTTCATCATCGTATCAACAGAAGCCGCCAGCTTATTCATTTCGCCGTTCTCAACGTCAATGACATCACCAAGCTTATGTACTTTCTCATTGACAACCTCTGTCTCCTGTGCCAGACTGGCTGTTCCCTTCGCCATCTCGTCTATTGCCTGATTCGTATCATTGATACTGGTCGTAATATCGCCAAATTTTACACTGAAATCCTCGCTGCTTTTCTTGAGCTGTACACTCGCATTGCTGACCTCTCCGATCATCGTTGCCAATGACATTTTAACCTGGCCTAACGACTGAGCGATCTTTCCGATTTCATCAGAACGTCCTGTGAGCTTGGGATCGATCTCAAATGAGAGATCTCCTTCTTCGATCTTGCGCAGATGCATTTCCACCTTCTGAATACCGGAAGCAAGACGTCTGCCCAGGATGACGGAAACAATCAGGACGATAACCAGAATCACTGCAACACAGGCTACGTAAATGCTGATCATAATTCTGAACTGCCGTTCTATCCCCTGCTTTTCCACCTCAATGCTCGCTGAGATATCATCAATATAATTCCCCGTCGCCACTGCCCAGCCCCAGGGCTTAAACTCCTCACAGTATGCAAGTTTCGGCGCAACCGTTACTCCGTCTGCTTTTGTAAATGAAAATTCATTATATCCGCCGCCTGACTGCGCTGTCTTCACGACACTCTGCGTGATCTTAACCCCATTCTGGTCAGTCAGATCATAACGGTTATCTCCCTCCTGATCTGTAAGGATCGGATGCATCACCAGATTACAGTCTACATCATCAATCCAGATATAACCTGAACCATCATCACGATAACGCATATAGCGCACCGTTTCTTTTGCCAGTTCCTTTGCTTCCTCCTCTGTCAGTTCCCCCGACTGACTGCGTTCATAGCATCGGTTAATGGCCGCTAATGCCGCCTGGATCTCCGATTTGACCTCCAGACGATACCCGTCATACACAGTCTCTTCATATGTCTCGATGCTTTCAGACATCGATTTCTTTAAACAGGAAATACTGAGTGCACCCAGTATAACCACTGTACCTGCAATCATACAAAATATAACTGCCACAAGAACTGTTGCTATACTCTTTGACCATTTAGTTGAACGCTCTTCTGTTATTTTTTTTGCTTTCCCCACTTTGTTTGTACCACCTCTCTCAATCATTCCATCGTTACAATTTTAATTATACTCCTTTCTCACTTTTTTTCAACAATATGTCCATATTATTTCAAATAACTTCATTTTCCGATCCTTTTATCCGTGTGAAGGATATGATTAATCAGCCATTCCGTCAAAAATTCCAATAATTCTTCCAAAGTTTCCTGCTGATGTTCTTCGACATGTTCCAGATCTATCTCTTCCAGTCTTGCCACAAAAGCATCGTGTGCCCTTCTCTGCGCCGGGAGTCCTTCATACTGAATGCTTTCCATGTATTTCTCCTCATCCGCAAAGTGAAACTTCGTGTAATCCTTCATTTCCTCCAGTAAATGGACGATTTCATCATATTTGTCAGGAATAAACTCGTCCATGATCACACGGTATACTTCCCCGATGATCCTGAATAATTCTTTATGTTCTTCATCAACAAGTGCGATGCCTGTCAGATATTCCTCTGTAAATACCGGAATTTTTCTGTTACGCTCTGCCGGACGCATTTTTCCGATCATAAGATCTGAGCCGATAATATGCCGGTACAGCCATTTGATAAGATACTTTAATATCTCTTCCAGAAAAACGATCTGTCCGCTGTCGGAAAACCGGGCATCCGCCTCATAGATTTTCGCGGAAAAGATCTCATGCTGGTGTCTTTGTATCTCTAACTCAGGATGCTGGATGCTTTCCATATACTCTTCTTCATGTGCGAAATGCTGTTCCGTATAATTTTTTAGTTTTCCAAGTATTTCCTTGATCTGATCGTACCTGTCTTCTACCATATCATTGGTGAGCAGTTCCTGCACTTCATTGATGATACGGAACAGCTCCCTGTGCTCCGCATCAATCATTTCTACTCCAATTAAACAATCATCCGTGAAATAATACATAACTGATATCCTCCTGTTTTCCATTACTATACCGATACTGATGTCAGGACGGCACAAAATGTTACCTCTCTGGCAGGAATTACGCTGTAATCCCTCCGACTCAGACTGCCGGGCCTGCGGCTTTTGAATCATTTCTCTAAGGCCATTCGACTTTAACTATTATATCATATTATCGGGATAAATCGAATATGCTGTCGGTTAAATTTGAATATATTAAAAAAAATTGAAAAAATGTATTGACATTTTTAAGATCTGATAGTAGAATATTAAATGCGTTGTGAACGTTCGCGGAAGTGTCGGAACTGGCAGACGAGCAAGACTAAGGATCTTGTGATGGTTACA
>CANPUE010000027.1 GCA_947577185.1 uncultured Lachnospiraceae bacterium
TCATCAGTTCTTTTACAATAAGGGATGCTCTGTCTGATTTCGTAAAAAGATATACATCTTCTCCTTTTTCATTCTTAACAGCATCTCCCGACAAGACTCTGAACAGCTTATTATTAACAAAATCAATCAGTTCTTCCCCTGTCATTTGATCCTTTACAGAGGTTGAAGTCACCCAGTCTCTCCAACGATAACCTATTGGAATGATTGGTGCATAATCATCCTGTGTCAGTTCCCATTCTTCCTCTTTATAATCAAAAATCTTCAAAAACAATATCCATACAATTTGGGATAATCTCTGCTCATCCCCGCCGACACCTGCATCTCCTCGCATGATGTCCTGTAATCTTTTTATTAATGTAGCTAATGCCATAATTCTTTCTCCTTGCTGTCTAATATAACACTTCTTCTACCTGTTTCATTAAGTCAATAAAGTTCTGTTTATTTCCACCAAAAACATTTTTCAATATTTTCATGGATGTATAACCCTTTTCTTTAAATACAGGCAGATTGAACACAGTAATATCTTTCAGTTTTGAAAAATCTTCTGTCTTGTATTCGTTCAAAATAGTCTGAATAATATCCCTTTTTTCAATGTCCAATCCATCCAGAATGTCTGCATCATAAACTTTCTGCAGTCTCTCTTCTTTAGATTTTGGTGGCTGCTTATATCCAACCAAGCCAACAATATCAAATTTATCAATGTAATATCCTACTGTTTCCCTGACCTTTTTTACATAAGATCCCTCTATCAGCAAATCCATTGTAATTCCATCTTTATCATCTGATGCCTTGAATGAAACATAAAAATCCTGATAATTGGGATATTGACTCAGAATATTATTCTTTACACAGCTTTCAATATTCTGTTTAACCAGATTTCCATTCTCATCTGTATATCGTACTTCTTCCCCATCAATAGTCACATCCACGCCATTCACTTTAACTTTCTGGATATGTCCCTTTGATTTACCTTTATTTTTATCCTCACCATTTTCATCTGTCTCTTTCTGTGGACTTCCTTTTGGAAAGGAACCATTCTCTCCCACTTCCATAACTGCCACAGGCTCCCCATCAAACTCTGGATCTTCAAATTGATGGTAATTTGACCTAAAATCTAAGATGGTAAAATGCAGTTTACTTTTCTTTTCTTCATCAATCGTAAAGTTTTCGTTAATTCTTGTTCCTCTGCCGATTGTCTGCTTGAATTCTGTCATAGAACCAATAGACTTATCCAAAACAATCAGTTCGCAGGTCTCTGAATCAACACCCGTTGACATCAATTTACTTGTAACTGCAATAACAGGATATTTTGAATTAGGATCAGTAAAATTCTCTAATTCTGCCTTTCCAATTTCATCATCACCTGTGATTTTCATTATGTATTTACTGTTTTCCTGAACCAAATCTGAATTAAGGTTTTTCAGTTTCAAAACCATCGCATCCGCATGGTCAATATTTTCACAGAATACAATTGTCTTTGCATATCTGCAATCGTTTTCTTTCATATAATCTGTAATTCTTCTTGCAACAATCTCCTGCCTTTCTTCAACAACAATAGTCCTGTCAAAGTCTTTTTGTGTGTAAACCCTGTATTCTACAGGATTTCCATCTACATCCAATTTACCTGATGGCGGTCTGTATCCTTCTTTATCAATATTAAGTTCCACGGAGATAACTCTGTAAGGAGCAAGAAAGCCATCCTCAATTCCCTGTTTCAACGAATATGTATATAAAGGCTTATTATCTGTTTCCGCACAGAAATAATTGATATTTGACACATCTTCTGTTTCTTTGGGTGTTGCAGTGAGTCCAAGCTGTGTAGCAGAGCCAAAGTATTCCAATATTTCATGCCAATTAGAATCCAGATCCGCAGAACCCCTATGACACTCATCCACGATAATCATATCAAAGAAATCTGATGGAAGTTCCTTATAATAATCTTTGTCTTTGCTCTTTAACTGTTGATAAAGTGCAGTATATACCTCATAAGCAGTATCTTTCTTGATATTTGCACTCTTCATTTTCACCATAACACCAGCATCCACAAAAGGTTTGAAATCTTTCTGCTTCGTCTGGTCTGCAAGAGCATTTCTGTCAACTAAATACAGAATCTTCTTTTTGGTCTTACTCTTCCACAATCTCCATACAATCTGAAATGCCGTAAATGTCTTGCCTGTTCCCGTTGCCATAACAAGAAGCATCCTGTTCTTTCCCTGTGCGATTGCATCAATTACTCTATTAATAGCAATTCTCTGATAATATCTTGGCTTCTTGGGTTTTGCCTTTGAAGCATCAATATAATAAGGTTGGTTGATCAATCTAACTTCATCTTCTGTCAAACCTTTTTCTTTGACATACCTATCCCACAATTCTTCGGGATATGGAAAATCCTGCATTTTCAGTTTTTCATTATTCTTGTGAAGAATCAAATCTTCTTCGATTAAATCAATCCCATTTGTTGTATATGCAAATGGAATATCCAAAGTCTCAGCATATTCAAGGACCTGCTGGTATCCCTCCATTGCACTATGATCTATCCCCTTCGCTTCAACCAATGCCAAAGGAATGTTGTCTTTAAACAGCAGAAGATAGTCAGCCTTTTTCTTATCTCCCCTTGATACTTTATCACCGTCAATATTTACTCTGCCATCGGTAAAGTAATATTCCATAATAATATTGTCAGAATTTTCTTTTCCCCATCTTTCCTGAATAATAGGTGTAATATATTTCTTTTTTGTATTCTCTTCGTTTTTCTGCTGCTCTGCAATTTCTCCAGGTGTCAACTGCATAATCTTTTCTCCCTCAATTCTTTCTATTGTAATTTATTTGATGTCCATTTTTTAGGACTTTAATTTCTTTATTATCTTTTTTGCATCTTCTGTTAGGACATATCTGCCCTTTGTATTCTTGTAAATTTGAACATAACCATTGTCAATCAACTCATTCAAGACCATATTTACCTTCGCCTTGCTGCATCCAAGACTATCTGCTATCTCCTGTTGGGTGATAGGGCATATCTCCGCATTGTTAATCTCTATCTGATGTTCATATAATGTTTTCAATACCAAATATCTATCATTTATAAAAAATTCTATTTTGTTCATCACCATCACCTTTTATGTTCAAATTTTTTTCCTATGGTATCATTATAATGCTTCTTTATCAGATTGCAAGCAAATTTATGTATAATACCTTTTATCCCATCTTTGGGTATTCGCTTCCATTCAGAAAATCCAAATAAAGCCAGTACCCACAGCATACACTCTAATAAAGTATCACCTGCAAAGTACACGGGTCTC
Organism: uncultured Lachnospiraceae bacterium; assembly: GCA_947577185.1. Taxonomy (GTDB): domain Bacteria; phylum Bacillota; class Clostridia; order Lachnospirales; family Lachnospiraceae; genus UBA3282. The sequence goes on from CANPUE010000027.1 coordinate 3,300, forward strand.
GCCAACCTAGCAAGTTCCTTGCTAAACAGGTTGTCTCGCCCTTGACGCTCCAAAAAGCATGGAGCTATCAGGTAAAATGCACAGCAAGCTGCACATTTTAGCTTGGGGACCAGCAACCTGATGCGGGACATTCCAGAAAACAATAACCTCCACTGGAGCTTATTGTCTTCTTCCATTCGAGATGCGCTCGACCCGTTGGGCTATAAAATTTAATATTTGGATATATTTATCGTTTTCTTTCTCTATACGATAGATTGGTTTTTGAGCATCTTATGACAGCTTATTATATTGTTTTATTTATTGAGATATAGTTTCATAAATTATTATAATATTGCATTTTATGCTAAATTTTTCAAAAAGTGAATACCCACAATTTATGCTAAAAAAGCAAACAGAATTACTCTGCTTGCTTATTATTTTCTATTTCATCATATCTTTTCAGGCTTTCTGCATCATGCCCTGCATTAAAATAATAGAACTTTCTTAAAACAATGAACTCCCTAGATTTCTAAGAAGTTCTGTTATTTTATCATTCTTAACTCTTTATCATTCCAAAATATTCCAGTGCTTCTCTAATCATCCTCTCTTTCTCTGGTGGAGAGGTGGGAACTTTGTTTCCCTCTGTTTTGGGTTTATTGAAGTTTTCGCCTACTTCCAAGCCACACTTTTTCTTGATTTGCGCTATGTACAGATGTGACACTTTTGTTTGATAATGCTCCCATATATAGTCCTTAATTTCCTGATAGGTTGTTGTGCCGATGCATTCCCGCCTATCTGCTTCATTTAGATCAATTTCTATCTCAATCTTAGTGGATTTGCTACTTGATTTTTTACGCGACAAGAGGCACACAGTCTCAATATTCCCCGTAAACGCGAACATGTCCACACATACCGCTCTCTCCACACGATAGCCTCTCTCCAAAAAGACTTCCAGATCCCGTGCCAGGCTGGTCGGTTTACAGGAAATGTACAAAATATGCTCCACCCCATATCGGATGATCTTATCGAGCGCTTTCGGATGAACGCCGTCACGGGGCGGGTCAAGGATGATAACATCCGGTTTTTCCGTTATCGTATCGATCACTTTGAGGACATCTCCCGCAATAAATTCACAGTTATGTAAATCATTTAATGCGGCATTTTCCCTGGCGGCCTCCACTGCCTCTTCCACGATCTCCACACCGATCACTTTCTTTGCCACAGGCGCCATCAGCTGTGCGATCGTCCCGGTTCCACTGTAAAGATCAAACACGATTTTCGCCGGTTGGATATAGTCTGAAATATAATCTCTTGCCGTCTGGTAAAGCACCTCCGCTCCGCGGCTGTTCGTCTGAAAAAAAGAGAATTGTGAGATTCTGAATTTCAGCCCCAACAGTTCTTCATAGAAGTAATCTTGTCCATACAGAACGATTGTCTCGTCACTGCGCACCACATCCGCCAGAGAATCATTTTTGGTATGCAGGATTCCGGCAATTTTCCCTGTCAGCGGCAGCGCGAGCAGTGCATCCCTGCATCCATTGAGGATTTCTTCTTCTGAAGTATTGTTTTGCGCACATCCTTCTATCTCCTGGGTCGTTGTCACAAGCGCGATCAGAATCTCACCTGTTTTTGCTGCCTTACGGACCAGAAGATGGCGCAGATATCCGGTATGACGCAGTCTGTGGTAAAAACGGATCCCGATCCCTTTCTCCTGCAGCGATGCAAAATAATTTCTGACACATTTTAAGATCTGCCTGTAATCTTCATCTACGATCTGGCAATCCGTAACGGACACAATATCATAAAAGCTTCCTCTCTTATGCATACCAAGTGCCAGAGGCCCGTCCTTGACCTCATCTCCGAAAGTAAATTCCATCTTATTGCGATAACCAAAACAGGAAGGACTCGGTCTGATCCCCTCGAAGGTGTACCCGCTCTGTTTCCACAGCACGGCATCCAGTATCCGTTTCACCTGCCCCTGCTTGATCTCCAGTTGCTCCGCATAAGGCAGAGAGAGGTAAATGCAGCTTCCGCAGATACCAAAATGCGGACAGGGGCTTATCTGCTCAGACGGCGAAGGCTCTATGACTTCTAACAGCCTGCCCTCTGCTTTTCCCTTTCTGACTTTGTTGACCGAACATCTGATTTTCTGTCCGGGCAGCGCATTTTTGACAACACAGACACCTTCCTGCGTTTCCACGATTCCCTTATTGGGAAAATCAATCCTCGCTGTTTTTCCCTCAACAATCTGTCCTTTTTTCATATATTCTGTCCTTTCCCGCCATGTCCCTGTGCAGCCTGTCCGGCTGTGAAAAATATCCTGCACAAAAAAGCAGGACGCACCGTACCTTCGCACATCCTGCCTTCATTCATTTACTTCGCTTATCTATCTGACCGCTGTCACAGTCTGACGCTTACTCTGTCTTTTCGTCTGCGGACGCCTCTTCCTCATCCTCTTCGTCTTCAAACAGATCATCGTCAAAGTCGTCGTCGAAATCGTCATCAAAATCATCCAGATAATCCGGTTTCATATAACGATATACTGCAAACGCAATCGCTGCAACTGCTGCTACCGCGCCGATCACAGCCAGCACCCATAACAGAGTGTTTTTCTTCTCTTCTTTTTTCTTCTTGCCCAACAGTTCGTTGACTCCCGTATTATCTAATACCTCATCCAATTTATTCAAAACCTCGTCTTTCATTTCTCTGATATCTGTCCTGCTCATACCGAATCCTCTCTTTCCTGAATTTATTTATCGCGTTCTGCATGCCGCTCCGCTTCTTTTTGTGTTATACAATATAATATACCACTATTTCATTTTTTTTACTACATTTTTTTCAAATTTTTCCTGAAATCAATTTTTCGTTCAACAATCAATTTCCCGTTCCACTAAGAAACGATCCCTGCCCGGTTCCTTAGCCGGCCGAACGATTTCCCTAAACCTTCTTCAGCTTCGCAAAGCCTGCATACATGATCTTCTGTCCGACCTCGTCAAACACGACTGTCACCTGATGATCCCTCGGTCCCGGCTCGATCTTCATGACGGTTCCTTCGCCGTATTTCAAATGTCTGACTCTGTCACCCTGTTCATATCCAAGCGGTCCCCTGGAAGCAACCGCCGCTCCGGCTGTCCGTTCAGCGATCTGGCTCGCGGCGCGCGTAATATAGGGCTGTGCTTCATAGGCTGTCCGCTTCGGCCTGACAATCGCTCTGGGCTTTGCGGCCGCTACGGGTCTTGCTGCTGCCTGCGGACGCTGTGACAGATTGTCTTTATCAAAGATCGTATCCGCATCTTTTCCAAACTTTTCGATCCCCCCGAAAGAATCCGACTGCCTTCTATATGGCGTTTCCGGCTTTCGGCTGTAGGACTCCTCCCCGTATGTGTCAAAAGCTTTCCGTTTCGGCGCCGGCACTTTATGATCCATCAAAAGCGGGGGGATTTCTTTCACAAAGCGGCTGATCGGATTGTACTGTGTTTCACCGCGGATCATACGCTGTCTGGCACAGGTGATTGTCAGATCTTCTTTGGCCCTCGTGATCCCCACATAGGCAAGCCGTCTTTCCTCCTCCACTTCCATCGGGTCATCTGACATAATCGTCATATAACTCGGAAAGATCCCGTCCTCCAGACCGGCCAGGTACACATGAGAAAATTCCAGGCCTTTTGCACTGTGCAGTGTCATTAGAAGCACTTTATTGTTATCATCGTCAACCTGGTCAATATCCGCCACCAGGGCCACTTCCTCCAGAAACTCGCTGAGTGTCGCGTCCTTATGTGCCGCGTCATAGGAAACTACCTTGCTGATCAACTCATCAATGTTCTCCAGCCTGTCCTCAGCATCCTCCTCATCGGACTCTTGCAGCGCTTTCTGATATCCGGTCGTTTCTAGGATATCCTTTAGCAGATCTTCCAGATTGTAAAATTCGAGTTTGCTGCGGAAAGTCTGGATCATTGTCACGAACGGCTTCAATTTGGAAGCGCTCTTGCCGATCGTCATTATCTGATCCGCTTCCCGCAGAGCGTCATAGAAACTGATCCCTCGGCTGTCCGCATATTCCTGAACGCGCAGGATCGTCGTAGCGCCGATCCCTCTTTTGGGAATATTGATGATCCTTTTGACCGCCACATCATCCCTTCCGTTATCGATCGTCTTTAAATAAGCCAACAGATCTTTAATCTCTCTTCTGGCATAAAAGTTAACGCCCCCTACTACCTGATAGGGGATTCCTTTCATGATAAAACGTTCTTCCAGCATACGCGACTGAGCATTCGTACGATAAAGCACCGCACAGCCTCCAAAAGAAACTTTGCCGTCCCGTTCTTTCTCCCGCACATCATCGGCGATATATTCCGCTTCATCAAACGCCGTATCAAACTGATGAAAATGGATCAGCGCGCCTTCTTCCTGATCCGTCCAAAGCGCTTTTTCCTTACGGCCGACATTGTTTTTGATAACCGCATTGGCAGCACTCAGAACATTCTGCGTCGAACGGTAATTCTGCTCTAATTTAATGACACAGGCTTCCGGATATACTTTCTCGAAATCGAGAATATTACGGATATTCGCTCCTCTGAATTTATAGATCGACTGATCGTCATCTCCCACGACGCACAGATTTCTGTATTTGGCGGCCAGCAGGCGGATCAGTTCAAACTGTGCCGTGTTGGTATCCTGATACTCATCAACCATGATATAACGAAATCTTTCCTGGTAGGATTCAAGCACCTCCGGATTGCTCTGAAACAGTTCGACCGTCTTCACGATCAGATCGTCGAAATCGAGTGCATTATTTTTTCGCAGTGTCTCCTGATATTCCTTATAAGCTTTGGCGACTTTACTGCCGTAATAATCTCCCATGTTCTGCATCTCATATTCCACAGGCGAGACCAGTTCGTCCTTCGCTGACGAGATCGCACCAAGGACCGCGCGCTCTTTGATCATTTTCGTATCGATCGAAAGTTTTTTGCATACCTCCTTGATGATCCCTTTCTGGTCATCGGTATCATATATTGTGAAATTATTATCATATCCGATCCGGTCTATGTAGCGGCGCAGAATTCTGACACAGGTGGAATGAAAAGTCGACACCCACACCTGTTCGGAGCCGAATCCGATCAGCTGGTCGACCCGCTCCCGCATCTCTCCGGCCGCTTTATTTGTGAAGGTAATCGCCATGATACGATATGGCTCCACGCCCTCTTCCCCGATCAGGTAAGCGATCCGGTGCGTCAGGGCACGGGTCTTGCCGCTTCCTGCCCCGGCCAGCACCAATACGGGTCCTGCGGTCGTAAAGACCGCTTTTTTCTGTTCCTCATTCAGTGTATCGTAAATACTCATTGCGCTTCCCTTTTAAAATAATTGTTTTCCACAGTTGCCGCAAAATTTTGTACCGCCTGTGGGTGTTCCGCAGTCCGGGCAGAATTTTGGTCCTGACGGATTCCCGCCGCCCTGCGGCGCTGACGCCTGCATATTATGGGGCGCCGTGTTGTTCTGGTTCATCTGGTTTACCATCTGCTGTCCGAGTGCCATCCCCATCTGCAGACTCACCATATCGGAAGCAGCTCCGCCTCCGTGTCCTTTTCCCATACTGTCAGCCATCGCCATCTGCGTGTATTTGTTCATATCCCCGACCATAGACTGTGCCGCAGCTTTTTCCTGCATTTTCCTGATCTCTTCCGGATAGGAAAAGCTTTCGATCGTGAAATCCGTAATGCCGATGCCAAGCCTGCGCATATCCGCATCCAGTTCGGATTCGATGCCTTTTGCAATCTTTCTTGCATCCGCCTGCAGGTTGAACATGTCTCTGCCTTCTTTGGCGATCCAGCTCATCAGAAGCTGATCCAGACTGGCGATGATCCGCTCCTTGACATCGCCTACCGTATAGGTCTGGCGGATCCCTGCCAGCTTGTCAATGACCACGCTGTGTTCGGCAATCCTGCAGTTGAACGTCCCAAAGGCACGGATCGGCATCCCGCCCGGCAGTCCTGCCGCAGGAAGATTGATCGCATTCTTTGTCCCCCATTTAACGAGCAGCTCCTTTGTATTGATGAAAAGAACCTCTGCCCGCAGCGGAGTATTAAAGCCGAATTTGAAACTTTTTAACGTTGTCAGGAACGGAAGGATATCGGATTCAATATCATAGCTTCCCTCCTCCTCAAAAATACCTTCAACAACGCCGTTGTACATAAAGATCGCGTCCTGCCCCGGCCTGATGATCAGTTTGGACCCTTTCTTGATCTCCTGATTCTGCCATTTGTAAAAGAGCACGCCCTCTCCGGGTTCGCTCCATTCCACTACATTTGAAAACTGATTTGAAAATAATCCCATTCAGATAACCAACCTTTCTTTTCCTTCATTGTGTTTACTGTTTCTATTCTCATTCCTGTTCACTGCTCCTTAGACTCTGCGCCTGTCTGCTCAGATTCTCCGCCAGCTCCACTGCCTGGCTCACAGTATCCATATTTTTCTCACTGATATCAAACGTCTCGTCAGAGTGCTCCGACACTTCCTGCGCTACGTGTCTGTGAGGCTGCACCGGCAGGCTCACGCATCCGCGCTTTCGCAGCACTGATTCCCTCATTTGTTTTCCGACGCCTGCGAATCAGACTTGCCATGTGAGCAAGACTTGCTGCGCAAGCCAGAACTTCTCTTCGCACTATCATAGATTTCAGTATATCATGAATCATAGATACAGCACAAGACGCATTTCTATAAGACACCCATGACGATTCCGGCAATCACGATACCCGCGCAGACCAGCTTATGCCCTGTATTCTTCTCGTGAAACAACAGGCGTCCCGCAAGGATCGTGACCACACAGCCGGACTGTTTTAACAGTGTCATGACCGTAATCCTGCTCCCATCCATCCCGTTTGCCACAAACAACGCCCTGTCCGCCAGCACAATCATAATGCTTAACAGCCATATCCAGTAATTTTTCAGGACACGCTTTATATGGATCGGCGTTCGTGTCACGAAAATAAAAACAAGATACAAAAGCGCCAGAAACAACAGATACCAGAACTGCAGCTGAGAACTGTTGACATCTTTCATCAGCACCTTATCCAGAAGACCGGAAACCGCATTGAAAAGGCAGGAGGCAAATGCCATGATCACGATCTTTACATCCACTTTTTCTTCCGAACTCCCATCCGTTTTCATGGCCCGCTTCGAAAACATTCCCGGTTTATATTTTAAAAACAGAAGGCCAGCCGATACGAAACAAATCCCCATGACCTGAAAAAATCCGAGTCTCTCCTGCAAAACGACCACGCCGAGCATGGTCGCAAAGAGCACTCTCGAAAGATCCAGTACCCCATAGAGACTGATCGGCATCTTCTTAATCGCCTTAAAACTGAACATCCACGCCAGAAAGATAACAAAAGACTTCAACCCAATGTAAACAAAATACTTTGCTTCCAGCCCCATAGCCTGCTTTGCGTCCGGAAGCACCATCAAAAAGGCCAGCAGTGTGTACAAAAACAGCACCTCGATCGTCCCGTCTTTCTCCAATGCCTTTTTCTTAACTATTTCACGAAGCCCTTTCATGATCCCATAAAAAAGCACAAGCCAGACCCACATCATCTCCGCCGCACCATCCTTTCTGTCTCCCGGATCATACTGCCCCTCACAATTCCATTCCACGAAATCTCTTATGTAAGACAGGCAGAACGCCTCTTCTTTTATACCACATCCGTTCATTTTTTAGAAGTATTTTCTGCACGAAAAAACCATCCACACAATATAATAGAATAAATGTTAAAAAACGATCAACCAGATACAGGAGGGAAATGAAGAGGTATATGAAAGAAAAAAATCTGAATAAAGAACGTCTTAATAAAGCACATCAGAAGAAGAAGCTCACAGGCAGGAAAACTGTCTCGCTGCTTCTCACAGCACTATGCACAGTCTTTCTTTTGAGCGGATGCGGCACAAACAAAGGAAATGAACCATCCGGCAAGACAGATGCCGTACCTGTTACACTGAATGAAGTGGCACACTCCATTTTTTATGCGCCCATGTATGTCGCCATAGAGGAAGGCTATTTTAAGGAGGAAGGTATTGATCTTACTCTGATCACCGGCTTCGGTGCCGATAAGACCATGACTGCACTGCTCACCGGCGAAGCCGACATCGGTTTCATGGGCAGCGAAAGCACCATTTACACTTACATCGGCGGTTCTTCGGATTATGCCGTCAATTTTGCACAGCTGACACAGCGTGCCGGCAACTTTCTGGTGGCAAGAGAAGAGATCGCCGATTTTGACTGGCAGATGCTTGTTGGCAAAAACGTTCTGGGCGGCAGGGCCGGCGGGATGCCCAGCCACGATGTAACATGGGAACACATCAAAGGGATTTATGAGTGGACAATCCGGAAAGCCCCGGATTTAAAGGTTTTTAAATATGAGGAAAAGGTTGTTTCCGTCTCATAGCATAACTGCATTTACTCACTTTGCCAGAAGAAGGACAGGCCAAGACCGGGAGCCTCTCAAAATCTATATGGGGCGCTCACTAAAATACTGTTGTAAAATATGCTGTTGAATTTTACATCAAATCAGGGTATACTAAGGGTAAGAAAGGAGAATGTGATTATGCCGAATATCAAACCAATCTCTGATTTGAGGAATTACAGTGATGTGCTCCGTGACGTATCTGTGGGCGCACCGGTCTTTCTCACCAAAAACGGACGCGGGCGCTATGCAATCATTGACATGCAGGACTATGAAAGAACACGGGCGACCCTGAAACTCATGGGCGAACTTGCAAAAGGGAAAAAATCTGGAGAGGAAAAGGGATGGCTTTCGTCCTCGGATGTGAGAGCACATTTCCGGGCAAAGGCAAATGAAGAATAACATCCACTACTCCCCGGAAGCCCAGAACGACCTGGACGAAATCTGGGAGTATATTACCTTTGAATTATGCAATCCGCAAGCCGCTGAAAACACCGTAAACAAAATCATGGACACTGTTGATGAACTGGAAAATTTTTCAGAAATCGGCGCTCCGCTGTCCGCTGTGACAGATATAGAAAGCGACTACCGATTTCTCACCAGTGGAAATTACATGGTTTTTTACCGTGTGAATGGGCAGGACGTGTACATTGACCGTGTTCTCTATGGCAGACGGGATTATCTTCGGATTCTGTTTCCTGATCTGCCGCAGAATGACAACGAAGGATAAAACAAAATATAGTAACGATGGAACCGCTGGCTGACGCTGGCGGTTTTTTATTGCTCCGGGCCAACCTGGCCCGAAGCAGGAAAGGCGGGATGCCATGCCGGAACGGGCACCCCGCCGCTATAAAACAGACGGAAACGGGGACACGCGCCCAGCCTTTTACGGGAAGCTCACGGAGGAATTTAACGAGAGGGACATGCTGGCCTTCGCGGCCGACACAGACCCTCTTCTTTTCCAGAAGGTATCCGAAGAGACTCTCGCTGCCATCCATGCGGCGGGCTATGACTATCAGGGCGGGGTCGTCATTCCCCGACCCGGAGGAAACAGATATGAACGGATAGGAAACAGCAATCCCGACGTGGGAGGAAACAAAGGAAGCGCCGCCCTTAAAGCTGGCCTGCCTTCCATTGGACTGTCCATGCTACATGCTGGGGAAAGACTGGACGGGCTCTTTCTGCCGTTATTTCCGTGAGAATGTCCTCCCGCTGGACCCGGTGCTGGAAAAGGCCGTCTGTGAGGAAGAGCCGCCGCAGGAGCCGGGAGCGCATGAGGAAGAAACGCTCAACCCCCGGCAGGGGCGTTACGATTTGGACCTGCCGAAAGCCCGGGATTCCAAGGGGTCCTGACCCTGTTTTCCGGGCAAAGGTATCCTAATACCTTCCGGCCCGGTTTACGGGGGTATTTCGTAACAACCGGAGCTTCGGGCCAACCTGACCCGAGGCCGGAAAGGAGGGAACTGCCATAGAGACAAACGAGGAGAACCTATGAACAGGAGAGACAATCCCTTATTGACTGCGGAGCTTACCGAAGAACAGAACGGGAACATGCTGGACGGCATACTGAACAACCTTCCGCCTTCGCCGCTCCCCCAGAGGCCGGAGGAAAAGGAGCTTGACCGGGTGAAGGAGCCGCCTGCCCCGAAACGGAGCCGGGAACGGGAGGAACGCTGACGGCAGGGAGGAAACGGGACAGGCACCTGAACGTGATGGTGACGGCGGACGAACTGACCCAGATACACGGGCGCATGGCCGAGGCCGACATCTCCAACGCCGGAGCCTATATGCGGAAGATGGCCATAAACGGCTATATCCTCCATGTGGACCTTGCGCCCGTCCGGGAGCTGGTCTCTTTGCATCGGCGGTGCTCCAACAACTTAAAACAGATAACCGTCCACGCCCACACCTACGGGCTGTACCCGGAGGAGATAGACGGGCGGAAAGAGGACTATGAAAAGCTGTGGGGGCAGCTGTCCGGGGTATTGAAGGAGCTGGCGGCGCTGGTGGGGAAATAAATTGAAGAGGTATGGTCCTTTGTAGACTATACCTCTCCTTATTAACGCTTATCACTTTTTATTTTGAACGTTTTTCAAGAAGCTTCCCAGCTCGATAATAAAAATACATATCCTTTTTCATAATATCATGCTGATTTTTTTCATACTCTTTATATGCTGTCGCCACCTTAGAAATTGTATATGCCCCACCTGCTGCAGCCAAAGTTTGTCCACGTGACAGTACATCAGTAAATGCTGATATAATTCCCGCCATTGCTACAGTAATAAATATTTTCCCGGTTTTTTCAAGTGCAGATTTATCCGTCAAAAAACTATATCCTAGATTTTTTATAAAAGATGATTCTTTTGTTAATTCATCAATTTCTAAAACTGCTGGTGCCACTTCTTGTTGATAAAGTTTTATACATTCAAATTGAAATTCCTCATCCCAAGGCATAGACTGTATTTCAGCATCATAAGCGAGTAATTTGCTTCTAAAACGTACTAGAGGCTTTTCTAGTTCCTTGCGAATATCTAATATTTCATCTGTTGTTGCAAATTCAAAGGAAGGTAAAGCAATAAGTAAATTACCTGCTAATTTTGCATGTTTCGCCTCAAACTCACTACTTTTATTAAGGGTAATAATTTTCTCCTCTATTGCTGATTTTATCAAGTTATTGGACAGATCATCAAACAATGGAAAGGTCGATGAGTTACTAACGGATTTTTTTAATATGTTGTAAAATTCATAAACATAATCATCATCATCATTAGCAAATGAACTCTTAAAATCATATAATCTTACTTTTTTAGACTCAACTAATTTTTTCAAAGAATTACAATTTTCTTCACCAAGATTTTGTATCAACACAGATTCTATTCCGGTACTAAATTCAAGGAGCGCCTTTTTAATGTTATACTTTAACGGTAGTGGAATTGAACGATATTGCTTACTGTATAATATAGAACTAAATTGGTCAAGTGTTTGATTAATATTCTCACAAAATATAGGATCTGCTTTTTGGCAAAATGGTATGACTTTCTGCATTAAATTATATAATGCTTTTTCATTTTTCTTATTAGCATTATCAGTAAGTTCGATATATGTAGATGCAACTGGACTTACCAACGTAATAGTATCAGAGTAAAGCAAAGCAGCTTTGATAAATGTCATATCTTGTTCGATAGTCATAGAATTGGATGCTACAGCAACAGTAAAATCCATAGAATTAAGCGATTTCAACATCTCATACCTCCATAATGTATTTATTTTATTATAACTTGTACATTCCAACTATGCAATATTATCTCAGGCCAACTTGACCCGAAGCCGGAAGGAGAGACAGACCATAGCTACCACACGGCTGATGAAACGCAAGACCACGCCAGGGCTATCCATAGCGCAGTCCATAAAAGACTGTACCGACTACGGAAAGAACCCGGTCAAGACAGAGGAAGGAAAATATATCTCTGCCTATGAATGTGACCCGGCCACGGTAGACGCTGAATTTCTCTTGTGGAAAAGCAGGTACAAAGCCGCCACCGGCCGGGAGCAGGGAACAGATAAGGATGTGCTGTGCTACCAGATACGCCAGTCCTTCCTCCCCGGGGAGATTGAGCCGGAGGACGCCAACCGTATCGGCTATGAGCTGGCTATGCGGTGGACGAAGGGAAAGCACCAGTTCATCGTCACCACCCACACCGACAAGGCCCATATCCATAACCACATTTATTACAATTCCACTACCCTTGACTGTACCCATAAATACCGGGATTTCCTCGGCTCCGGCCGTGCCCTCGGGCGGCTGTCCGACACCCTCTGTCTGGAAAACGGCCTCTCTGTCGTGAAGCAGCCGAAGATGAAAAGCCAGGGGAAATATAAGAACTATGGGGAATGGGCCAAGGGCCGGGAAAGACCGCTTACCTTCCAGCAGAAGCTGTGCGCCGCCATTGACGCGGCTCTTGAAAAACAGCCCTCCGGCCTTGCTGCATTCCTCTCACTTATGGAGCAGTCCGGCTATGAGGTGAAACAGCAGCGGGGCGCAATCAGTTTCCGGGTTCCCAGCCAGGAACGGTTTACCCGTCTGCGTTCCTCCACGCTGGGGAAGGGCTACGGCCAGAAGGATATAGAGGCGGCGCTGTCTGGCTCCCGAACAGGCACGGGCAATCATAGCCATAGGGTCAACCTGATTATCGACATTCAATCTAAGCTCCAAGGAAATCGAACGCGGCCTTCGGAACATGGAAAAATTTTTAAAAAATAATTTCTAAGGTGTACCGAAAAAGCCTGAAAAATGAAATGGTATATGAAAGGCGGAGGCGCCCCGGGACAAACTGGCCCGAAGCGCGGACGGACCTTTCCGGCAGATTGAAAACTGAATAAAAAGATACCCGGATACGAAGGGTGGATGTGCCAGGCGACAGGCCCGCCGTGACTTCCGTTTCCATTGTGGTTTTCACTTTGGGGGCGGGAATAGCGATAAAGCCCATGCCGCAGGCGGGGCCGTGGCTGGCCCCGCTGGATAAGGCGCAGAACCCGGATACTTGCGCTCAGTCACAGTCCGAGCGCCACCGCGGCCTTGCAAGCCGTGAGCCGTCGCAGGCAATGAGGACGCCTTGCCATAAGAATGGGGAGAGTTGAGACACTATGGGGTGGACAGGCCTACACCCGTCCGGGGAATCTGTTTTACAAAACCAATCAGGGAGCCGCCCGCTCTCACTGTCTTGTGACAGGCCAACTAAAACGGTGCGGCTCCCTGAACTTTTATGAAAGGAAGTGCAGGTTATGGCAAAATCTTTGCAGGAAATCCAGGACATGCTGACAGACAAATGGAGCAACAACGCCTGCCGTGGATATATTATCAAGGCGATGGAAAGCTGCGGCTATAAGTCAAAGGACATCCGGGAGGTTCTTATGGAACTGTACGAAGTGTTTGACTTCTGCTCCGTGGAGGAAGCGGCGGCCTATTATGAACACTGGCAGTCCTGACCCCGGGCCAAGCTGGCCCGAAGCGTGGAGAAAGACGAAGGGGCAGCGCTCTTTACCGGGCGCTGCCTTTTCGTGTTTCCCCATAGGACAAAAAGGAAACGGGCCACCATGTCATTTTGTATGAAGAAAGCTGTTTTATTCCCGCGAGCAATGAGCCAAGTAGGCGTGCCTGCACGCATATTTGGCGAATGCCGCGAGGATCAAAAACCCTGCTGCTTGCAGCGGAGTTTTTGATTGATAGGATAAGCCTGACTTTTCATACAATAATATGAAGCAAGAATTTGAGGTGATTGTCATAGGAAAGCAAAAGGAGGTTTGCTACTTACTTCAAAAAAAGGATTCTGATAGTTATGAAATCGCAAGGAAAAAGGAAGCTCTTAGCAGACGGGGGTATCTGGTCGTTACCATTATCGAGGGCAATCAGGCAATGGAAAATGGATTGCGGGATGTGGTTCGCAACCATTTTCACTGACCGGCGACAACATTGTGTTATCCTGCCTATATGGTAAAATATAGGTAGAAAGCAAGATAAGGAGGACGATTTTTATGATGACAGCAATCCATACTCCCACAATGATAGACGGTTATGTCCGCCTCTCCAGAGACGATAACAAGAGAAATTATTCCTCTATCGAAAACCAGAAACTGATTATCCAGAAATACGCAGAAGAAAACAACATGATTGTACGCCACATCTACGAGGACGACGGCATTTCCGGTTATTCCTTCAACCGTCCCCAGTTTCAGAACATGATGGCCAATCTCGGTTCCATAGATGTAATCGTGGCGAAAGACCTTTCTCGAATCGGACGGCACAATGCGAAGGTACTGCTTTTTCTCGAAGAAATGGAAGAACAGGGAAAGCGTGTGATTTTGATTGATGACAATTATGATTCCCTCTACTCTGATGATGATATTATCGGAATCAAAACATGGGATAATGAACGCCATGTAAAGAACACAAGCCGAAAGGTAAAACGAATCAAGAAAATGGAGCAGGAAAACGGCACCTTAAAATGCGCTCCCCCATTCGGTTACACAAGGCACCCACTGAACAAGCAGATGGTTTTAATTGATGAAGAAGCCGCCGCCATCCTGAACCTTGAAAAAGACCTTTATCTGGAAGGAAACGGCATACGAAAGATTGCGGAAATCCTTTCAGACCGGGGCGTCCCTACGCCTACCATGCTGCAAAAGGAGCGCTTCCAGGCTTTGGGGCTGCCCTATCACCGGGAAGTTGCCTATATGTGGAGTTACGGTATGGTGAAAGATACTCTCTTTAATGATTATCATAACGGCGTACTCCGAACACACAAAAGAGAGAGAATGACCATCAACGGAAAAGACAAAAAGATTTCCAGAGATCAGCAATATGTTTTCCCGGACCACCACCCGAAAATATTTGATGACGATACCATGAAGCTGCTCTTTGAGGTGAAGGACAGCCGCCATCACAGCCAGTACCGGGGCCAGAGGAAACACATCAACCTCTTTTCCGGGTGTCTGTACTGTAAGGACTGCGGCATGAAGCTGACTGCAATCAACCGCCCGAACCGTGGGAAATATTATGTGTGCGGCACCTACAACAAAAAGGGAAAGCAGTTTTGTGAACATGCCCATCTGGTGACAGAAGAAACCCTGATGGATGCTTTGG
>CANPUE010000028.1 GCA_947577185.1 uncultured Lachnospiraceae bacterium
TGTTGTCAGCAGCCCGTTTCACGGTCTGCGTGTAGTTCCTTGTAAAATGACCTAATGTTCTGTCAAAACCACAGCTAAAAAGACCAGATAAACAATCACTGCATACAGAATGTTTTTCAAAAGTTTCGTGCGTTTTTCTTCTCTTTCCAGCATTTGTTTCTGCTGTTGTTCCAGAATATCTGTTTTGACCGACAATTCATCGATTTCGGATGGTTTTAATAAATAATCTATTGTGACGTCAAACGTCCGGCTCAGTTCGAGCAGTTTTTCCGCTTCCGGTATGACCTGCCCTGTTTCCCATTTTGAAACAGACTGCCTCGATACATTCAGCCGTTCAGCAAGTTGTTCCTGCGTTAATTCTCTGCTCTTTCGCAGTGTGATGAGTTTTTCGGCAAATTCCATAAGTGTTCCTCCTTTTGTCTGTGCGAATTGTTTTGTACTGTTATCTTAACAGAATATCTGTTTGCATGGTATCAGGCAGACGATACATTCGCGTAGCAAATGGTGGAATCTGCGCGCTTTTTGTAAATCAGGGCTGACATAAACGGGTACATTCGTTCTCGTGTCATTTTACACATAGCAATTATCGGAAAGAAAGGGTATAATACATATTAAAAAGACAGAAAGGAATACAACGAGATGAGATATCCTGAATTTCTCAAACCGGGAGGTACGATCGGTTTTGCAGCGCCTTCATTTGGCTGTGCGACGGAGCCGTATAAAAGCGCGTTTCTCAATGCGCAGAAAAAATGGAAAGAAGAGGGGTATCAACTTCTTCTGGGGCCGAACTGCTATGCGCAGGAAGGGATCGGTATCAGCAATACGCCGTGCAAGTGCGGCGAAGAATTACAGTCGATGTATTGCGGACAGGACAGTGATGTGCTCATTTCCTGCGGCGGCGGGGAATTGATGTGTGAAACGCTGGATTACGTCGACTTTGAACAGATCAGGCAGGCACCGCCCAAATGGTATATGGGATTCTCCGATAACACCAATATGACGTTTCTGCTGGCGACACTGTGTGACACGGCTTCCGTCTATGGACCGTGTGCGGCGGCGTTTGGGATGGAGCCGCAGCATGAATCTTTAAAAGATGCGATGGATGTTCTGACAGGCAGGAAGCTTTGCCTGCACGGATATGATAAGTGGGAAAAAGAATCTCTGAAAAATGAAGAAAACCCGCTGGAGCCTTATCATGTGACGGAATCGGTCAATATACGAAGCTTTCCGGACGGTGCGCTTTCGTTTGGAGGCAGGCTGTTAGGCGGATGTATGGACTGTCTTGTAAACCTGACCGGTACGCAGTACGATCAAGTCGGTGACTTTGCGGACCGCTATCAGGAAGACGGCATTCTCTGGTTTCTGGAAGCCTGCGATTTGAATGTCATGGGAATCAGGCGTGCCATGTGGCAGATGGAACATGCCGGCTGGTTCCGCCATTGCAGGGGATTTCTGATCGGCAGACCGTTGTGTTACGGACAGGAGATGATGGGACTCGACCAGTACCAGGCCGTGTATGAAGTGGTCAGAAAATATCAGGTTCCGGTTGTTATGGACCTTGACATCGGCCACCTCCCGCCCATGATGCCCTTGCTTTGCGGCAGCATGGCGCAGGTGCATGTAGAAGGAAATTCGTACCGGGTGGAGATGAGCCTGCGTTGAAAAAGGAGCTGGAATGATAAAAGGAAAGGAAAACGATTATGGTACCGAAAGATCCAGTTATGTTGCTTAGTTATGTAAATTTAAAGCTGCGGGATTTTTACCCGAGTCTTCAGGCCATGTGCGAAGATATGGATGTCAGCGAAGAGGAGATCACTGATCGGCTGGCTTCGATTTCTTATCATTATGATAAAGATAGAAATCAGTTTGTCTGAACAGATTTCTATCACGGTGATGATAGAAAACATTTTTTGATCCGAGAGGTCAGCAGCGGCCTTTTCGATCATCTGATGATTTTTTCAGGTGCAGCGTATGATTTTGTTTTATTTAAGATTGTGTTAAGGTTTGCAGAGTTTTCCTTTAAGAGTGTGGTGGTAATCTGTTTGTAATAAGAGAACAAACAGACAAGGAGAATGCATTATGTGGAGGAGAAAAGAGTTAAAGCAAAAAGGAAAAACGGCGCTGTCGAGAAATTATTGGAAAGCAGTACTGGTCTCTCTGTTGCTGCTCATCATAGGGGGCGGAAGTGCATCGGCAGCTATGTTCGGCGGTGCAAACGGACGTCGGGACGATATTGTGGATGAGGCGTTAGTGCAGGTGGAAACAGGAGAAGCGATTGTCCGGTCAGGTGAATTTGAGGGCATGAAGGATGGAAAATTTGTTCATTCCTATGTAACGGCAGGCGAGATCGCAGAGAAGGTCGGCGATGGCGTGAAACAGGAGGTCCTGGATACATTCCAAGCCTTTGAGGAGATCAGTCCTGCGGTTATGACAGCCTATGTGGTGGTTTTTGTGATTGTCGTCGTAGTGATCATGGCGGCCATGCTTACAATGGTGGCATTGATGGATGCATTATTATTAAACCCTCTTTGTGTCGGCGCACAGCGCTTCATGTTAAAGAGTGTGGATGGTACGGGAAATGTAGCAGAGCTGGGATATACTTTTGATCATAATTATAAAAACGGCGTAAAGACAACGTTTATCCGTGATTTACAGATTTTTCTGTGGGCATTGCTGTTGATTGTGCCCGGTATCTATAAGAGATACCAGTATTATATGGTGGATTACATTCTGGCAGAAAATCCGGATATGCCATACAGAGAGGTGCTGGAGCGCAGTAAGAACATGATGGATGGTCAGAAATGGAACACCTTCATTCTGGATCTTTCTTTTATCCTCTGGCATATGCTCGGTACGCTCACCTGCGGATTGACCGAAGTGTTTTATACAAGACCTTATATATACCTGACACGTGCGTCACTCTATCGTACCTTATGCGGACAGGAGAAAAGAGCGGCTCTGGAAATAACGATACAAAATGAATAGACGGTTAAAAAAGCATAGCAGCGTAATTTGAGGAAAAGGAGCAGGTACTGTCATGGCTTATAAAATATTGGTAGCGGATGATGAATCAGAGATCCGTGATCTTCTTCGACTTTATCTGGAAAAAGACGGTTATGAGGTTATGGAAGCGGAGGACGGCGCGAAAGCGCTGTCCCTTCTGCAGGAGCAGGAAAGAAAAGGGCAGGCCGTCGACCTGTTGATTCTGGATATCATGATGCCGGGAATCGACGGGTACAGGGTACTCCGCAATATTCGGGAGAACAATAATATTCCGGTCATCATTCTGTCGGCAAAAAGCAGCGATTCCGATAAGATCCTGGGGCTGGACCTGGGTGCGGACGATTATATCACGAAACCTTTTCAGCCATTAGAGGCTGTTGCCAGAGTCAACTCCAATATCCGCAGGTTTTATGCACTGGGGGCGGGCAGACAGAAACAGGTTGAGGTTCTGACTGTGCGGGATCTGAAACTGGATACCGCCTCCTGCATGTTGTGGCAGGGAGAACGCCCAGTGGAACTGACATCCGTGGAATTTAAGATCATGAAATCGTTTATGGAAAATCCGGGGAAAGTCTTTACCAAACAACAGTTATTTGAACAGGGCTGGGGAGATGATTATCTTGTCTCAGACAATAATATCATGGTATGTATCAGCAAACTGCGCGCAAAACTGAGCGAGGACGGGAACGCATATATCAGGACCATCCGCGGGCTTGGATATCGATTGGAGAAATAGTGATGGAGGAAAAAAAGTCCGCGCAGGGGGCGGGATCTTTAAAATGGTTTCTGATACAGCGTTTCTTGGTCATCATACTGTTTATTTTCGTCAGTGAAGAACTGCTCAATGTGGGCTACCGCCTGAAGATTGCCCCGTTTCTGGAAGAAACGCTGCATATCAGACAGCTTTCCGTTGTGACGCAAGAGGGAAGCATGCTCCTTTTGATGTTGAAAATGTTCCTGATCTCTGCGCTATCTTTACTGCCGGGAGGGATCGCAGCCTGGCTTAGGAATCTGATCGGACGGAATATGGACAGTGCGTTCCGGCTCGATATCATTTCCCCCGCACTGGAGGGAGTGACAAACCAGAGGATGTTAGACATTTATCAGTTAGGGATCCTGTTTATCTTTTTTTTACTGTTTTTAATCACTTTACTGCCGTATTTTCTTGCCGGGTGCTGGTATTATAAAACGGTGACCGATAAAGTCAAAGACCTGTTGGAGGAGGAAAAAGAGCAGAAGGAAGCGTATGACAGGCAGAGAAACCTGCTCTTATCTGATATCGCACACGATATCAAGACGCCGCTTACGACGGTGTGCGGCTACGCGAGGGCGCTGGTCGATGATGTGGTGGAAGGGGAAGCAAAAAAGAAAGAATACCTGCAGGCAGTCTATGCCAAATCCATGCGGATGGATGAACTGATCACGCTGTTGTTTACGTATGTGAAGCTGGACAGTGACGGTTTCACCCTTCACAAAGAGAAGGCGGATCTGGGCGAAGTGCTGCGTGAAAATGTCGCGTTATTGTACGCTGATTTTGAAGAGAACGGCATGGAACTGGAAATTGAAATACCGGAAACGCCTTTTCCGTGCAGTCTGGATAAGATTCAGATGGGACGTGCATTCACGAATATATTGTCCAATGCAGTCAAATATAATGAAAAAGGCACGAAAGTACGTGTCAGTCTGGAGGAATTATCTGACATATCTGACATGACGTTTGGCATGCCTTTGAACGAACAGTACCAAATCTGCATAGAAGATAATGGAACTCCCATCGACGAACAGCTGGCAGAACATATTTTTGAACCGTTTTCCAGAGGAGATAAAGCCAGAAGTACAAGAGGCGGCAGCGGGCTTGGACTCAGCATTTCTGCAAAAATCATACAGATGCATGGTGGGAAGTTAACCCTGGAAAGCAGGCGCAGCAACGGATTTGTGAAAGGGTTTCAGATTCTATTGACTAAATGAGTCGAATAGGGAGCAATTATGTTAGAGAATATATTGACAATCGATGGGAATATTATTTTATTTTTTCAGGACGTCGTGCGGAATCCGATTCTGACGCCCTTTTTTACCTTTTGGACGAGGCTGGGAGACAAAGGGATGATCTGGATTCTTTTGACTGTGCTCCTGCTTCTGTTTAAAAAGACGAGAAACATAGGCTATATGAGCGCGTGTGCCCTGCTGCTTTCCCTGCTCATCAACAATGTTCTGCTCAAGAATCTGATCGCCAGGACAAGACCTTACGCGGCGGTCGAAGGACTGACACTTTTGATTCCGCCGCCGTCTGACTATTCGTTTCCCTCCGGACATACGGCCAGTTCCTTTGCCATGGCGGGCGTACTTTACCGGAAAATGGAAAGAAAGTGGGGGATAGCAGCGATCGTGCTGGCTGTCCTGATCGCGCTTTCAAGACTCTATCTGGGCGCGCATTATCCAAGCGACATCCTGTTTGGCATGGTAAGCGGTATTCTGATCAGCATCGTCAGCAGCCCGGCGAAGATTCCGGCAGGAGCACAGTCGGAAGCGGCAGGAAAGAGTCAAATGCAAAATAAATGAAAGAGGAAGGAAAACGAAAAATGTATTCATTCAGCTATTTCACCCCAACACAGATCATCTTTGGAAAAGACGCCGAAAGACAGACAGGCGCGCTCATAAAGGAGCAGCAATGCAGGAAAGTACTGCTCCATTATGGAGGCGGGAGTGCGGAGCGATCCGGTCTGCTTAACCGGATCAGGGACTCTCTCGATGCGGAAGGGATCGCATACGTGCAGTTAGGCGGCGTTGTCCCCAACCCGCGACTGTCTTTGGTTTATGAGGGCATCGAACTGGCCAAAAGAGAAAAGGTGGATTTCATTCTTGCAGTCGGCGGCGGCAGTGTGATCGACTCCGCCAAGGCGATCGGATACGGGCTGGCAAACGAGGGCGATGTCTGGGATTATTATGAACATACGAGGACGCCGGAAAGATGCCTGCCGATCGGTGTAGTCCTCACGATCGCCGCGGCGGGCAGCGAGATGAGCAACAGTTCTGTTATCACAAAGGATGAAGGCGGCGTGAAAAGAGGCTGCAACCATAACAGCAGCCGTCCCAAATTCGCGGTGATGAATCCTGAACTGACGCTGACACTGCCCGACTACCAGACTGCCTGCGGCTGTACGGATATTTTGATGCATACGATGGAACGTTATTTTACAAACGGCGGAAATATGGAGGTCACCGACAGCATCGCGGAAGCGCTGATGCGGACCGTAATCCGGAACGCCTATATTCTGCGCGCCGATCCGCAAAATTATGAGGCGAGAGCGGAAATCATGTGGGCAGGGAGCCTTTCTCATAACGGCCTGACCGGGTGCGGAAACGACGGCGGCGATTTTGCCACGCATGCGCTGGAACATGAGATCGGCGGAATGTTTGACGTTGCGCACGGCGCGGGTCTGGCCGCCGTATGGGGAAGCTGGGCGAGATATGTTTATCAGGACTGTCTGCCCCGTTTTGAGCGTTTTGCAGTCAACGTCATGCAGGCGGAAAAAGGCAGTTCACCCGAAGAGACTGCCCTGCGGGGCATAGAGGCTATGGAAGCTTTTTACCGTGACATTCATATGCCGACCTCCTTTGCGGAACTCGGACTTGCGCCGACAGAAGATGATCTGAAAAAAATGGCGCATATGTGCAGTGTCGGAGCAGGAGGACGCAAAGGATCCGCCAGGGTACTGCGGGAGGCGGATATGCTGGCGATTTACCGGATGGCATGTCATTAGGGACAGAGGGCAGCACCGCATATTTTTGTATGGTATTCAGGAAAGAAGGAAAGCACTGAGAAAATGGCCCGTGCATCGGGCAGAAACGAGGAAAGATATGATGAAAGTGATGTTGGATAAGGGATGGGAGATGAGAGAGCGCACCTCGGATGCGTATTTGGAAGCCGTGGTTCCGGGCAGCGTATATCTGGATCTGATGGCGGCAGGAAGGATGGGGGATCCCTTTTACCGGGATCAGGAAAAGGAAGCTCTGGAGGTGATCTCTCATGACTATGAGTACTGCGTCAGCTTTGATGTGCCGGACGGATTGTTAAAATGCCCGAAAATCATGCTTCGTTTCGACGGGATTGATACATTATCCTCCATATCCTTAAATGGCAGGGAGATCGGGAAGACGGACAATATGCACCGTATCTGGGAATTTCCGGTGCAGGAAATGTTGAAAGAAGAAGGGAATCAACTGACGGTAACCCTGTATTCCCCGACGGAATTTATCGAAAAGTCATATGAGAAAGAGCCCATTGAGGGATGTATGGACGCTATGCGGGGGCTTCCGAGGCTGCGGAAGGCACACTGTATGTTTGGCTGGGACTGGGGGCCGCGTATTCCGGATGCAGGAATATTCCGTCCGGTCAGCCTGATCGGGATAGAAGAGGCATCGATTGACAGCGTCTATATAACACAGCGGCATGAAGATGAGGCGGTGACACTTCTTTTGGACGTGAAGACGGAATCTGCCTCAGACACCAGGACGGCATTTCCTTACAGTGTGACCTTGATTTCGCCTGATGGGAAGGAACAAGTCTATTCGGACAGTCCAAAGGAGATCATTGTCAATGATCCGGTTCTCTGGTGGCCGAACGGCTATGGCAGCCAGGCGCTGTATCAGGTCAGGGTGGAACTGCTTCGAGGGCAGGCAGAAGGAGAAAGCGGCAGCGGGAACAGTACAGCAGAAGCAGATCGGGTGCTGGATGTATGGGAAAGAAGGATCGGTCTTCGTACCATGACGATTCGGCGTGAGAAAGATGAATATGGGGAGTCCTTCGCGCATGAGGTGAATGGTGTGAAAATCTTTGCCATGGGAGCCGACTATATCCCGGAGGATAATCTGATCGGACGTGTGAATGCGGCAGGGACGAGGCGCCTTCTACAGTCGGCAAGGGATGCTCATCACAACGTGGTGCGCGTCTGGGGCGGCGGCTATTACCCGGATGATTTCTTTTATGACATCTGCGATGAGCTGGGGCTGATCGTATGGCAGGACTTCATGTTTGCCTGCTGTGTGTATGACCTGACAGAAGAATTTGAGGAGAGTATCACTGCCGAGTTTATCGACAACATTAAGAGAATCCGCCATCATGCCTGCCTGGGCCTGTGGTGCGGTAACAATGAGATGGAACTTTTTCTGGAAGGAAATAAGGACGGTTGGTGCAGGAATCCGATTCAATTCAGTGATTACATAAAAATGTTTGAATATATCATACCAAAGCTGTTAAAACAGTACGATCCGCAGACCTTTTACTGGCCGGCAAGCCCTTCTTCCGGCGGCGGATTCGACAACCCCAACGATGAAAACAGAGGGGACGTTCACTATTGGGATGTGTGGCACGGCGGGAAACCGATTACGGAGTACAGAAAGTTTTATTTCCGTTATGTGTCGGAATTCGGGTTCCAGTCGTTCCCGTCACTGAAAACCGTTGAATCCTTTACAGAGCCGGAAGACCGGAATATTTTTTCTTATGTAATGGAAAAGCATCAGAGGAACAATTCAGCCAACGGCAGGATCATGAGTTACATGGAGCAGACTTATCTTTATCCCGGCGACTTTGATACGATCCTTTATGCCTCCCAGCTTTTGCAGGCGGAAGCCATGCGCTATGGGGTGGAACATTTCAGACGCAACCGCGGCCGCTGTATGGGATGTGTGATCTGGCAGCTCAATGACTGCTGGCCGGGTGCAAGCTGGTCCATGATCGATTATTACGGGAGATGGAAAGCAGCCCAGTATTACGCGAAGCGCTTTTTCGCACCAATTATGATTTCCTGCAAGGAAGAGGGAACGCTCAGCCAGGATCCCAATGTGAATGCACAGCCTTTCCACCTGGAAAAATCCATTACGCTCTGTGCCTGCAATGAGACTTTTGAACAAAAACAGGCGTCCGTTACATGGGAACTGCGAAACGCCGGGGCGGAGGTTTTAAAGAGCGGTCGCAGTGAGATGACGCTGGAGCCGCTGTCGTCCTGCTGGCTGGATAAGGTGATGCTGGAAGAAGCGGATATATATGAAAATTATGTGAGCTATCATATGGAAGTGGACGGTAAGGTGTGCTCTGAAGGAACGGTTCTGTTTTGTGCCCCTAAATTTTTCCATTTCAGGAAGCCGGACATTCAAATACATGTGGACGGGGATGAGATCATGCTGACAGCGGACTGCTATGCGAAGAGCATCAGGATCACCAATGAAAAAGAAGATCTTCTTCTGGAAGATAATTATTTTGACATGAACGGCGGAAGCCGGAGCATCCGAATCCTGAAAGGCGATACGGAGGGCCTCAGGGTAAAGAGTGTGTATGATATCCGATAATGGCAGCCACAAAAGAATAATTCTGAGCGAAGAAAGACTTACAACGCAATAAAAGCAAAGATACTTTTCAAAACAGCGGCCTTTCAGGATGACAATTTAAAATAGAAAACAGGGTGCTCATTGGAGGGTGAAGTCTGACAGCGCAGGAGTGGATAGGTACGGAATTATTTTTCCCCTTTTTATGTCAATTTTCGGCAATTTTTTACATTTTCTCTTTTAAGAGTATATAATTATCGTATCACTTTATTATTTTAGTCCGATGAATTTAAGCAGATGGTTGAACAGACACATTTTAGACAGGATATAGGGGCGATTATAATATGAAGGCCAAAATGGCAGATCATATAGAAATTGGAGAACGTATCAGAGAGTTGCGTGAAAGTCAGAATTATACACGGGAAGGATTTGCAGAAAAAGCAGACCTCTCATCAAAGTTTCTATATGAGATAGAAGCAGGAAAGAAAGGTTTTTCTGCAGATACGCTTTGCAAGATTTCACAGGCATTATCTGTAAGCTGCGATTATATAATGTACGGTGAAGAAAAGGAGCATTGCGGTGTACAGAAACTTGCCTGTGTATTGGAAATGATGGAACCCGGACAGGTCTATAAAATACAGACAATCCTGAAAATGCTTTATAGAATGTGTGATACCTTTTAAATTGTGTTGAAAAAGATTCTCCACATAGAGTGCAAACTCTTTTCATATATTGTAGGAATACAATGAAATGACTGATCAGGTCAAAATGGAGAATGCCATGGACTCGCAGAAATTTGAAAATCTATTAAATCTTGCGCTTGATACTTCGCAGGAAGAGCGTGACAAATCTTTGGAATTAAATATCGGATTTGAAAAGAGGGACAATACCTGGGAACTGATCACCAAATATCATGGTGATCTGAAACAGGCGATGTCCCCTTTTTTGACTCTTCCGCAGGGAAATCTGGTGCAGATTGAAGAACTGTTGGCGGGATATGCTATTTTGACTGTACCGGAATCCATGATGGAAGCTTTGGCAGAAGTGGAAGAAATTGAATATATCGAGAAACCCAAACGCCTCTTTTTTGAAACTCTGCAGGGGAAAATCGATTCCTGCATCATACCGGGAAGCCCGTTTGCGGAATCCCTGAAAGGACGGGGAACGCTGGTGGCTGTGATCGATTCCGGGATCGCATGGCGCAACCGGGACTTTTGCAACGCAGATGGAACAAGCAGAATCCGATATCTGTGGGATCAGACATTACAGGCAGATCGTGTATGGGAACAGATCGCGCAAAGAGAACTTCTTTCGGAAGAGAGACGGGAAGATTATGCACCGCCGGAAGGCTTCACTGTCGGGGTGGAATTTGATCGTGTTCAGATTGATGAAGCGCTGAATGCCGCTTCAGAAATGGAGGGTAATATTCTCCTTCCCAGTGTGGATACATCAGGGCACGGAACGGCAGTTGCCGGGATTGCCGCTGGAAACGGATCACTTTCAGGAGGCATAAATGCCGGTGTGGCACCGGAAAGCGAACTTATTATCGTCAAGCTGGGAACACCGCGCCCGGATTCTTTTCCGCGGACAACAGAACTGATGCGGGCACTTACTTATGTGGCCGGCAAATCCATACAACTGCAGATGCCGCTGGCGGTCAATCTCAGTTTTGGAAATACTTACGGTGCGCATAACGGAACCTCTCTCCTGGAACGGTTTATTGATAACCTGTCGGAAACGGGACGGAGTGTGATCTGTGTAGGAAGCGGTAACGAAGGCGCATCCGGAGGACATACCAGCGGCAGTGTCGGTGTAACGCAGAAAACGGCCGGGACACCCGGAACTGTGCCTGTCGGTCAGACAGGCGGTTCCGGGAATACAGACAGCACGGCGCAGACATTGGTCGAACTCGTTGTCGGGAATTATGAGACGGGGCTGAACGTTCAGCTCTGGAAAGACTATGTTGACCGTTATCTGGTGCGTGTCATATCGCCGTCCGGAGAAGAATTGAGCGTTGATACGGACAGAGCCGGTAAACAGACTTACCGGCTGGAGCAGACCACAATTCTTTTGTATAACGGGGAACCTGCGCCTTATCTGACCAGTCAGGAGATTTATTTCGATCTTATGCCGGCTCAAAACGGCAGATATATCAATAACGGTGTCTGGACCTTTGTTCTGGAACCCGTCAGGACTGTGACGGGAAACTATGAATTTTACCTTCCGTCTGAAACTGTGAGATCTGCTCAGACACGCTTTGTACGGCCAACCCCGTCCGTCACGCTGACCATACCTTCTACTGCCTCAAAAGTAATCACGGTAGGCGCATGGCATCCATCATCAGAGTCCTATGCCGATTTTTCCGGAAGGGGCTATTTATATCAGGATCGTCTTGGCGGACGGACAGAAGGTTCTTTTATTAAGCCGGATCTCGCTGCACCCGGTGTGAATATTCTGGCGCCCACGAGGGAGGGTACTTATGCGCCCGTCACCGGCACTTCCTTTGCGGCGCCCTTTGTCACGGGAGCGGCGGCATTGCTGATGGAGTGGGGGGAGGGGGATATAATAAGGTTACGTTAGTAAGAAGCCCGTAAACAAAGGGGATTCCGCTAATTCAGTCCTAATGAAAAATACTGATTTTATTCAGAAGTTTGGTTAAGACAGGCCTGTTTACAATCAAATTTTGAAGTAAAATCGCATGATGTAGCAATTATGTAACATAAGGAGGGTTGTTCAGGGTAATAAGCTACAAAATGCAAAAAAATTTTTGGTGGGACTAAATTAGCCTTCTTCTATGCAGGCTCTTTTAGTCCCGCTTTTTTTCGCCCGGAAAAAGGCTGGAAAAGGAAATTGCAGGATAGAGGCTGATTTAGCTGCCGCACAAGAACAGAGGAGGTAAGTGAACAGTCCTACTTTTATCCAAGTGTCATATGAAATTGACACCATGGGCAGTCGCCAAGGTTCAGCAAGCCTGACCTTGGCTCGCTGCCTGCATGAGAATCTAATGTAACCAAAATAACAAATTCAACAAGAGAAAGGAAGCAAACGTATGGGCAAGGTTTTAGGAATTGTAAACAGAAAGGGCGGAGTAGGTAAGACCACGACCGCCACAACCCTGTCATATCTGCTGTCTAAGGAGGGCTGTAAGGTCGCATTGATTGACTTTGACGGGCAGAGGCACACAACAAAACTTTGCGGAGTGACCGCACCGGAGCAGCTTTCCGTAACAATCTATGATATTTTGAAGTGTATTGTAATGAATGAGGAACTGCCTAATAAAGAGTCCTACATGATAAGGACAGAGACAGGAGTAGATTTAATTCCAGCGAATAACAAGCTGGATAACTTTGATAAGCTGATGTGTGATACTGATTTGGCAGAATACAAGCTGAAAGAGTTTGTGGACACCATTAAGGAGCAGTATGACTACATCCTCATTGACGGTATGCCGAAGATGGGGACAGCTATGATAAACGTGATGATATGCTGTGACAGTCTGATTATTCCGGTACAGTCGGAAACGCTGGCGGTAGAGGGAATGGCAGAGTTTCTAAGAGCTTTCCACAGAATCAAGAGCCACGCAAATGCCAGATTGGAAATCGAAGGAATCCTTATCACCATGGATAATGAACGGACAAGGGTATCTAAGCGTGTGAAAGCGCAGTTACAGCAGGCACTTGGGGAAAAAGTGCGTATTTTTACAAACAGTATTCCCCGGTCTATTAAAGTGCCGGAGGCTGTAGAGTATGGTATGACGATCTGTGAGTATGAACCAGATAATCCGGCGGCGAAAGCCTACGAAAAATTTGTAAAGGAGTTGATGGGAAATGGCGACAAGAACACCCAAAATACCGGCAAGAAGCACATTGCTTAATTCTTCTCTGGACGGTATGGACGACCTCTTTGATTTCAAGACAAAGGAAGACTTAAGCCAGCCGGAGCAGGAAAACGACGGAACGGGAATCACGGAAATGGACTTTGCTGTGATGGAGCCGCTTCCAAATCATAAGTTCAAGCTTTATACAGGACAGCGGCTTCAGGATATGGTAGACAGTATCCGTGAGTTTGGTATCCTTGAACCACTTATCGTATGGGTGCACGAAGGCAAGAACACGATTTTAAGCGGACATAACAGACAGAATGCAGGAAGCATCGCCGGACTTACCAAAGGTCCGGTCATTATCAGGGAAAATCTGACCTATGAAGATGCCATTCTGATTGCGACAGAGACAAATCTGCGCCAGCGTTCCTTTGATGATTTAAGTCCCTCTGAAAAGGCATACTGTCTGAAACAGCACTATGATGCAATCAAAAGCCAGGGGAGGAGAAATGACCTGATAAAAGAGATTGAAGAGCTCGTAAACCCGCATGAAATCGGGGAAAACGGGACTTCGTTGGAAAACCCAAAGAAGTCAGATGCAGGAGCAGCCGTCAGCGAAGAATACGGATTAAGCAAAGACCGTATTGCACGGTATCTAAGGATAGCAACACTTATCACACCGCTGCTTGACTGTCTGGATGCAAAGACACTTGGTTTTGAAGCAGCCTATGATATTTCATTCGTGAAGGAAGAAATGCAGCCTGTGATTGCGGAATTGATTGTGAATGATAACTGCCGCATAGATACAAAAAAATCAACACTGATACATGACTATGCTAAGAAAGGCAAATTGACAGAGGAACTGTTACGGCAGATTATTACCGGAGAAAAAACGAAGGCTGCAAGGAGTGGCAGCCCGAAACCCATCAAAATCAAGGAGACAGTCATCAACAGATTTTTTGGCAGGGAGCAGAGCAGAAAGGAAATCGAGGATACGATTGTAAAGGCACTGGAGTTTTATTTCGCTCGGAACAGCGAAAATCCGGAGCAGAAGGTTGGGTAGAGAAACCTATCTTGCAGACCTGTACCGCCAGTCAGTACAGGCATTGACACAGAACAGGACAGAGTGGATGGGGCTTTTGTCCAGTGTGTCAAAATACTACAAGATGTCCTTTGACAAGAACGTGCTGATTTATGTGCAGAGACCGGATGCGGGACTTCTTGCAACGAAGATGGGTTGGGAGAAGCAGACCGGAAGATATTTGAAAGCCGGTTCCAAAGGCATCGGCGTTGTGGATATGAATAATCCGAAAGCCACGCTTGCTTATTATTTTGACCTTGCAGATACCCGTGGCGACTATGAGGGTTTTCGGAGAGCCATGAGTGCGGTCTGGTCTTTGGAGAGGCAGTATCAGCCGGAAATATTAGACCGTTTCCATAAACAGTTTGGGACAGACGAGAATAGTATTGAAAACTGTCTCTGCCAGCTTCTCGGTATGCAGGCGGATGCGTTTTTTGAAAAATATCTTTCCCGTGTAGAGGTAAAGGATGAGAACAGTGTACTGTATGGACTTCCTGCCGGGGCAGTGCAGGCAGAGTTTGCAAAACTTGTATCAGACAGTGCAGCTTACATTGTTTTCAAGAAATGCGGAATCAAGACAGAGATTTTTGAGGAGACAGGGGCATTTGAGAATATCAGCCATTTTGGAAGTCTGGAATTGTTCATGGGACTTGGGTATTATACCTGCGCCATAGCAAGACCGGTATTGTCAGAGATACATAAACAGATTGAGGAAATCAAGGAAGAAAGGAGTCAGAGATATGAGCCGAGAACCGTTAGCGAAACTGGAATACACGAAAGGGGAGGACGGGATGCTGTATCCGAACCTTCAGATATCCGTGAACAAGGAGTACGACTTAAGACCGACAGGGATGTTCGGGAGAAGATGGAAGGACTACATGAAGTCGAAACACCCGCAGAGACTGTCGGAGCTGATCGCACTGGGACAGATAAACGAGCTGATAGCCAAGGTGGACAAGGAAGCAGAAGCGAAGAAAGAAACGCTGATTCAGCAGCTTCTGGAGGTACAGCCGATGCCGGAGACCGAGGATATGCTGGAGAGAGCCGGACACATGGAGATGATAACCAGACAGGCGGAGGAGATCATCCTGCACGAAGTAGTGTACCAGTTAAGATAGCAGAAAAAGAGGAAGCGGCAGAGCCGGAGCCTGTAAAAAAGAATACCGAAAAAGCATCAGAGGAATCCGAAGCGGAACATACCGCAGAGGGTTCCTCTTTTCATATTCCGCAGTCAGCGACAAAAGAGAATATCAGGGAGCATAAGGACTGGGAGGAAGTGCAGAGCCTGTTGACCGATACCGGCGTATTTCCTTTGGAACTGTATGACCGTATCAATCAGGTGTTTGCAAAAGAGACAGATCCGGTTGTAAAAAGGAATGCCGTCAGGGATATTTACCTTGATTACGGACTGCAAAAAAGCAGTGACGGAACACGGGGAATCATGCCGGGAAAGGATGTGGCGGATTTCTTTTTCGGGGAAGAGGGCTTTGTGCGGCTTTCGTGGGATGTGATTACCCATGTGATAGGTTCTCTGATGCAGAACAGCGAGTATATCCCATACCATGAGGAAGAAGATGCCATTGGCGATTTCAATATTCCTGATGAAATAGAAGATATGCAGCTTGGTTCCCGAAAAGACCATGAGGACGGACAGCTCAGCCTGTTTGAACTTTATCCCGGTCCTTACGAGGATGACGGGAAAGGGGGCGACCAGATACTGCCGGAAGAAACAGAGCCGGAGGAAATAAAGAGCGGATATATGCCGTTCCCGGTGGGAAGCCGGATTGCGTATGACGACCGTATTTTTGAAGTGCTTCAGTATCTGGACGATAACCATACGGTTGAACTGGGAGATATAGAGCAGCTACAGGGGCTTCATGGCTATAAGGTCATAGAGAGACTGCCGGTAGTCCTGATTGAAAATGCAGAGCTTCTGCAACCCAATTACACAGAGGGAGAAGTGGCTCAGACGGTTGTGCAGTCCGTAGAGGATGGAGATTTTTCGGAAGCAGCAA
Source organism: uncultured Lachnospiraceae bacterium (assembly GCA_947577185.1). Lineage (GTDB taxonomy): Bacteria > Bacillota > Clostridia > Lachnospirales > Lachnospiraceae > UBA3282. The sequence continues at coordinate 16,241 of CANPUE010000028.1, forward strand.
AGAAACGGATAGAAAACATGAGCCGCATCGGGCAGGCAAATGAGAAGTATGCCATGGATGTGGCAAAGGAAATGGAACAGCGTTTTCGGGACGGTACACTGAATTATCACTATCAGCCGGAGCATCGTCTGTACGAGGGAGGCCCTAAAGCAAAGTTCCGCAATAACGTGGAGGCAATCAGGCTACTGAAACAGTTACAGCAGGAGAACCGTATTGCAACTACGGAGGAACAGATCGTCTTAGCCCGTTTTGTTGGCTGGGGCGGTCTTGCCAATGCCCTGACACCCGGAAAGGAAGGCTGGGAAAAGGAATATGATGAGATTTCAGAGCTGCTGACAGAGGAGGAAATGCAGTCGGCATCGGCTTCAACCCTGACCTCTTATTATACGGATCAGAACGTCATAGAGTTTATCTATCAGGCACTTTACCAGTTTGGTTTCCGGTCAGGAAACATTCTGGATCCGGCACTGGGGACAGGCAACTTTTTCTCAGCCCTGCCGGAAAGTATGAACCAGTCAAGACTCTATGGAGTGGAACTGGAACCCATTGCTGGAGGCATTGCAAGGAAATTATATCCGCAGGCAGACATTCTTATCAAAGGGTATGAGGACACAGAGTTTTCCGACAGCTTCTTTGATGTGGTGGTGGGAAATGTGCCATTTCACAATATCAAAGTGAGTGACAGGCGGTATGACCGTTATAACTTCAAGATACACGATTATTTTCTGGCGAAAAGTCTGGATAAGGTAAGAAGCGGAGGCATCATTGCAGTCATTACCACAAAATTCACCATGGATAAGGAGAACCAGTCTGTGCGGAAGTATATCGCACAGAGGGCGGAACTGATCGGTGCCATCCGTCTGCCGGAAAATGCTTTCAAACAGGTGGCAGGAACAGAAGTGACCACGGACATATTGTTTCTGAAAAAGCGGGAGCAGGAAATCATACCGGATGAAAAGAATACACCATGGCTCTCCGTAGAGAGGGATGAGAATGGAGTTCCTTACAATAGTTATTTTATCGACCACCCGGAGATGGTGCTGGGAACTATGGCGCAGGAAACCGGTATGTATGGAAGCCATGATTTTGTGACATGTAAGCCATACCCGGATAAAACTTTAAGCGAACTGCTGGAGGAAGCAGTAGGCAGGCTCCATGGGCAGTATGAGGAACCGGCAAGTGAACTATCGGAGGACAAAGACACGGTTATCAAAGAGTGGCTTCCAGCAACGCCGGATGTGAAGAATTACAGTTATACCAAGGTGGGGGACGCTTTCTATTACCGGGAAGATTCCCGGATGTACCGTCAGGAGCTGACAGGGAAAAAGGCAGAGAGGGTAGACGGGATGCTCCACATCCGTGATGCCCTGCGGGAACTGATGGACTTCCAGCTTCACGGCGATCCTGAACTGGGGTGGGAATTGCCCACCATGGAGTATGAAAAGAGACTGAAAGAATTATTAGACCGTGATATTGTCAATATCGGTTGACACTTTTTTTGCAAGGATATGAATGCCTAAGCT
>CANPUE010000029.1 GCA_947577185.1 uncultured Lachnospiraceae bacterium
CCTGCGGCCTCCTGGTCCCAAACCAGGCGCTCTAGCCAAGCTGAGCCACACCCCGGTGGTATCACTGCCGCGACAATTTTGAGCCACAACGCAAGTCATATTATATAGCACGGGCATTCATCTGTCAACTACTTTTTTCCTAAATTTTTCTAAAACCTGCCAAAAAAATCAATTGGTCCTGAAAAACCGATTACAAATAGTTGATCGTATAGTGCGGCACGTCTTCTCTGTCTATTTCCATAATGATATAAGAAGGCCTGCGCCCTTCCTGTCTGGGATAGCTCATACTGCCGGGATTGACCAGCGTAATCTCTTTTGAAATGTCCACGACCGGCTTATGCGTATGCCCGCACATGACAATGTCCACACCTCTGTCTGACGCCTCCGCCTTGATCGTTTCATAGTTCATGGAAATATAATAGTTATGTCCGTGTGTCAGCCAGACTTTATACCTGCCGATCATAAATTCTTTTTCTCTGGGCATATTCGAAAGGAAATCATTATTCCCGCTTACAATATGCATCGGACAGCCCGCCGCATCGGCGATGAGATTTTCGCTGCCCTCTACGTCCCCACAGTGCACGAGAAGATCGATCGGTTTCACTTTTTCTATCACTCTCAGACAGTTCCCATTCTGCCTGTGTGTATCGCTAACGATCAAGATCTTCATAGCTCACCTGCTGCATTCTTTTTTCCAGTTCTTCCCGCATCGCTTTCAGCGCCCTTCCTCTATGGCTGATTACGTTTTTCTCTTCTTCGCTCAACTGTGCAGTCGTACAGCCGCGCTCCGGAAGGTAAAAGATCGGATCGTACCCGAACCCGTTCTCCCCCTGCATCGCATATCCGATTCTGCCCTCCACGACACCACGTGTCGTAAACGATTCCCCGTCCGGCAGTACCGCGGCAATCGCGCAGACAAATCTTGCAGTTCTTTTATCCTCTTCCACACCCTCCATGCGTTTTAACAGTTCAGCATTTTTAATATCATAGGAAGTGTCTTCTCCGAGATAGCGTGCGGAAAAAATTCCCGGTTCTTTGTTCAGATAATCGATCTCGAGGCCGGAATCATCAGCCAGAACAATATGACCAGTCTGCTTCGCCGCCGCTCTTGCCTTGATCATTGCATTTTCCTCAAAAGTTGTTCCATCCTCAGCGACATCGAGCACGATGCCTGCCTCTTTCATTGACAAAAGCTTTATGTCCATACCCGCAAGGATCTGCCGTATCTCCCGCATTTTTCCCTGATTACCGGTAGCAAAAATCACTGTCTTTTCCATCTGTCTCTCCCCATGTCTGCCTTTTGCCTCTAGTCGGCATACGCCTTCAAAATTGCCTGGTAAATGCCGTCTGCGATCTTCTGAATGTAGTCCTCCCGTCTTAACAGGATCGCCTCCTGTCCGTTACTCACATATCCGACCCGGATCGTTGCAGCCGGAACAGTCGCATTGTTGATCACAATATCTTTTTTATCTGACTCCACAAGGCCATTGACCTTTCCGCTGATCGCCGTCACCACTTCTCTTTCCAGCAGATCCGCCAGCTCAACGCTGCCAAATCCCGGAATGAAAAAGCTGCTGTTATAAACGGCCTCTGTTCCATAGATCTTACTGTCCTTATCCTGATTCACCTCAATACGGATCAGCAGATCCGCCTTTGCTGTATTTGCCAGTTCCACCCGGCTCTCATCCGAAGGGCAGCTGTCGTCCATTCTGGTATAATAAACTTTGATGTCGGTCTCGTCTAACAGCTTTTTCAGGGCACGGGCAATCTCCAGGGTGACCTCTTTTCCCTGGACCTCTCCGGAAACGGCCCCGTTCTCTTCGGCGCCATATGCAGGATCGATCACAACGATCCTGTCATACATCTCTTTGGGCGGTGCAAAATCAATATACAGTTTATTGTCTTCAAATATACTATGATGCTCATAAATATCTGTCAACCGGAATTTCAAAAAGAAGGTATCCCCGCTGCCCTCGAAATGTCCGTCCACGACGGCATCCCGTTTGCCATATACACCCTGCGTACGGTAAAACTCTGCGTATTCGTCCTCTTCTCCTCTTTCTTTCAGTCTGACCCAGATCTCTTTATCCATATACCGGTTTTCGACCGTGACGTCTTCCGCCTTGATGCTCTCCGGCAGCGGAATACAAAAATAATTCATCTCCTGATCATTCTGACCGAAAAGGATCCTGTTCTCACCCGGCACCGTTTCTGCCGAAACCGCGGGATTTTTCTGTCCATGCGTCATATCCGCCTGCTGTTCCGGCAGCGTCTGTGCGTTCTGCGTCATCTCGTCCTGCGGCATATCCGCCACGACGACCATTTTATTCAGAGAAAAATGAAAGATTGCCGCAAGCGCGCAGACCGCAAACAGTACCGTACAGACCGCGGTCTTATTCATTAACCTGTTTTGCTGCATTCTGCCTGTCCTCCTGCCGTTTTGGTGGTCTCGGCCCCATAAACTGATAGAAATACGTTTTCATCATCCCATTATAAATCTTTCGGTTTTTGTCTGCTTTTCTTCCAATATACTGCTCGGTCTTCTCATAGGAAGAGATCACGTATAAAGACCAGTCATCCAAAGCCGCATAGCGCCGGCCAAGCGTCTCATACAGCGCCGGCAGCGCCGCCTTGTCTTCCAGCCGCTCTCCATAAGGGGGATTGGTAATGATAAAACCGTATTTTTTCGGATGGCTGAGCGCTTCCACGCTCCTGCGCTGAAAATGGATCATCTCTTCCACACCGGCAAGTCGTGCGTTTTCTCTCGCAATCGCCACCATCTTATCGTCGATATCATAACCCTGTATGTCTGTTTTACAGGTCCTGTCAATCCGCTCCTCCGCTTCGTCCATCGCCCGATACCAGCATTTACGCGGCACAAGGCGCGTCCACTCCTCCGCCGTGAAACTGCGGTTCATGCCCGGTGCGATCCCGGCCGCCATCATAGCCGCCTCAATCGGAAACGTACCGCTGCCGCAAAATGGATCCACCAGAATCCTGTCGCCCTTCCATGGAGTCAGCATGAGAAGCGCCGCCGCCAGATTCTCTGCAATCGGCGCTTTCGCCGTCAGTTTCCGATAGCCTCTTTTATGCAAAGATTCCCCGCTTGTATCCAGTCCGACGACCACTTCGTCTTTCATCAAAAAGGCACGCACCGCAAAAGCCGCGCCGTCTTCCGCAAACCACTCTTTATGGTAGACTGACTTTAATCTCTCCACCATCGCTTTTTTCATGACTGACTGGATATCTGACGGACTAAACAGCTTGCTCTTAATGCTCGCAGCCTTTGTAACCCAGAATTTTCCATTCTCCGGTATATACGCTTCCCAGGGCAGATTCCTGGTTCCCTGAAACAGTTCTTCAAATGTTTCTGCATGAAAACTGCCGATCTTTAACAACACCCGCTCCGCAGTACGCAAGAATACATTGGTGCGGCAAAGCGCGGCCGCATCACCGATAAAAGTCACACGTCCGTCTTCCACAGCAGATATTTCATATCCCAGATCCATTATCTCTCTTTTTAGCACCGCTTCCAGTCCAAAATGACACGGTGCGATCAAACTCATTTTTTCCATAACCATATTTTAAAACGCTGCTCTTTCTATGTCAACAAAATCCATTACGCCGTTTATTCCTTAAACCACCACTACCCTGTTCTTTCCTTCCTTTTTCGCCTTGTAAAGAGCCGTATCCACGCGGGTACATACCTTATCGAGCGTATCTCCCTCTTTCGCCTGCGTGACTCCCAGACTCACCGTCTGCGCTCTTGCGGCAGGAAAATCGGTATTGGCAAAACACTGTCTGATCAGTTCTGCGATATAGGCCGCCGAAGACAGATCGGTATTTTGCAAAAGCATCATAAACTCTTCCCCGCCCCATCTGCCGGATGATATGTTCTGCATGTAGCCCGCCTGTCTGCCGCGCAGGATACCGGCGAGAGCGATGATGACCGCGTCGCCTTCCTGATGGCCGTACGTGTCGTTGACCTGCTTAAAATTATCGATATCCAGCATCACAAGCGAAAACTTTTCCCGCTCCACGGAAAGAAGCGCCTGCTCGATCTGGGATTGTATCTCTTTGCGGTTATACAGTCCGGTCAGACCGTCAATGACCGCTGCCGTCTTTAATCTGTGATTCGCATCTTCCAGCCGGCGGTTCGTTTCCTCCAGTTCCAACGAGGTCATACTGATAAAAGTCGCCAGCCGGGATACCAACGGTACTTTGGAGAGCGCCGCTTCCTCCGGCTGTGCCGGAACCGCGGCAGCCCCCTTTTTTTCGCCCTCTCTCATCGCCGCGATCACAAGTGTCACATTATGCTGGTTCAGCCTGCCGCATGTGCGCAGAAATTCCCCATGTGAGAAAAATCCGCATGAGGGAGCCATCTCTTTAAACGGCTGAATTTCATAAGTCGGCTCTTTATCCGTCCAGAATGTCCGCCTTGCGGCACAGGAAAAGATATGCAGCAGATCCGGCTGGAATGCCGCTATTTTCCGACTGTCATTCCTGATACTTTCCACGATCGTCTTAGGATCACCATAGGAGATCCGCACGATCGAACCCGTATCAATGTCCGAGGTCATCGTCAGCGATCCATCGGCGCTGCTTGCCACCGGCGTACGCAGTATCGTGGTGTCATTATGTTCATAAAACAATGGAAATTCCAATGTATTATAAAAGAAATTTTCATCATTCCTGATATTTAAGTATTTCTGATAGACATCGTATGCCGGAATCCCGTCGAGTTCCTGCAGGATAGAGCCGCTTGATTTGGTGACATGGAATTTCCTCCCAAGCGGTTTCCATCCTGTCACATTGATGGAATCTACATGAAGATCCTCTCCGCCATAAAATACAACGATGATTGATGTCCCGGAAAATCCGCCCTCTTTTGAAAAAACACAGGACACACCGCTTGTAATGTCGTCGCTGCAGGCTACCCCGCCAAAGATCTGAACCTCCGGCGCGATGTCCTTTAACCCGTCGCAAAAACGAGTGGTCGAGCCTTCCGGTATCGTAAAAAACATTTCGACAGCCTTCACCCAGGGATGCTTTTTCGTCTCTTCCACGATCGCAGCCGTAATCTTTTCTGTCTTTTCATTTGACAAATCATACTGATAAACCCTCAGTTTCGTCGCAGGCAGTTCAAACACCGTACACACGACAGTGACAGACGCCGATAAACGACAGTCAATGATATTCCCGCCCGTGGAACATCCTATATATGGCGTATCGGGAAAAAAAGCCCGATCGTATCGCTGACCCCGCGCAGGATCTCAACGTCCAGAACTTCCGAATATATCTGAAACAGATTTGCGTCCAGCCCGGTATGATCACATCTTTGCCGCAGTGCGGCAAGCTCCCCGGCAAACGTTTCCGGGTCATGATATTCGAGTTCAAATTGTTTCAATCTAATCCTCCATGTCAGAGCAGTTTACTGCGATGACAGTGCGATGAGAAATTCGCGCAGGCGATTTCTCATCTGCAATCAAAGCATATTTGAGGCTCTGACTCAAATTGCCGGTTGAAAAATTTATTTTTTCAACCTATCCTCCATGTCAGAGCAGTTTACTGCGATGACTCAAGTTGCCTTTTTATGTATCTGTATTCTTTTCACTGCATTCTCATCTTTATCATATAAAATTAAGGCAATGCTGTCAAACAAAAACGGCACAGCCAAATGGCGATTGCCAAATGACTGTGCCGCTTCTGCTTTTATTTTAGTAGTTGTTCTTCTGGCTGTTCTGCGCGTTGCTGGAGCTGTTCTTAGAATTGTTCTTCTGGTTGTTCTGAGAATTCTGGCTGTTGCAGTTGTTAGCCTTGTCCTGCTGTTTTTCGTTGTTCTGTGAATTCTGGTTATAATCATTCTTAGACATCTTACATACCTCCTGATTGATTTTAGTTACAGGAATAGTATTGCAAGATCATGCAAAAAGTATTCAGGGAACATAATAGGCCTTTAGTACTATTTCTTTTAGATATTTTTACCAAAATAATGCATAGTACTTTGGTACTATTTTAAATTGCATTTTCTGGCCAATTGTATATAATAAAAGTGTAGATAGAATCACCCCTTCATATTTCTATCTTACAAACCCTTATATATTAATTATTTATACTCCCCTTAATAGCCCATTGATTCCAATGGGCTATTTTGTATTTCCCTGAAAAATCTTGACAAATAAAAGAACGACCAGGCCGAAAATGATGACCGGCGCAAATAAAGAGATCAGCGAAGTCGCTATACCAATGACCAGCATCACGACCACGGTAACGATCAGCATGGTCAGCCAGCCGGGCAATATCACATGATGCAGTTTCCCGCCGGACTTTTCATTTTCCACTACCGTCTCATCAGACACTTCTTCATCATACTCCCGATTGGAGCCGTAACTTGCTCCGGCACGTTTGTTCGCTTCAATGATACTCTTCGCCAGCAGTCTGGGATCTCCCAGCTTTGCAAGCACTTCCTGCTCTGTATTGCCTCTGCGGATCTCGGCTTCAATATAGTCCTGATAATAACGCACATTATCAGCCACCTGAGAACTGCTTAATCCGCCCGCCAAAGAATGCTGTAATTTTTCTATAAACTCTCTTTTATCCATCTCCATTATTCTCTATCCATTCCGGAGCCTTCCTCCAATCTGCGCTTCAAACCCGCAGGCTCCTTTTTTATCTCCGTCATTGTCCAAAACGCCTGCAGGACCATTGCCTCTTTATTGCAGGCTTCCGTATTCTTTCCCGTATCGTTTATCAGATTATGACGCTCCATCTGCCACACATAAAAATCTGTCAGGGAATATCCCTCCACCTTCATATGATCTGCAAAAGCATGATGTTCCAAATAATAGACAAACTCTCTGTATAATTGTGGATCCGCTAACAGGGCAATCCACAGCTCACTGCACCATTCGTCCGATTTCCCTGCATATTCACACAATCTTTTTAATCCGTCGTATGTCCTTACTTTCTCTGTAGCGTATATGATCTGAGACATTTTCTAAGCTGTGTTTTCCTTTCCGATCCGTGATCTGTAATCAGTTTATCACATTTTTTTCCATTTTACTACGAATGCATTCTTAAATTTCTATTAAAATGCACCGTACTGTCATTTTTTGGTTGCACAAATCTTCAAAATGTGTCATAGTTAATTTATATAACTGTGACATTGTGTTAGAGTTTTCTTCTCAGGGGAGGGCCGCATATGAATCAGTATCTATCCATCGGAAAAGTCTCAAAATTGAAAAATGTCAGCATCAAATCCCTTCGCTACTATGACAGAATCGGCATCTTAAAGCCCGCTTTTGTCAATGCAGAGACAAACTACCGGTATTATACGCCGGAACAGCTGTGCCTTTTGGACGCCATTACGCTGTGCATCAAACTGGGTATCCCTTTAAAAGATTTAAACAATTACGTGGAGCACAATGCGATTAATCTGCAGAAATTACTTTATGACGGCAAAATACGCGCCGAAGAAAAAATCATGGAAATACATGAATGTCTGGGAGCATTACAGGATACGCTGCAGCAGCTCTCCCCTGCTGTGGACGGCCTGGCCAAAATCCCGGAAAGCAGGACCGGCCTGTTGCTGCCGGACGGTTTTTATCAGAATACGCTGGCAGACCGTACTGTTTTGACCGTACCGTTAGAAGAAATCGATACGCCAAAATATTACGGACAGCATATTCTCAAACTCTTCGTGACCGCGCAGCAGGCAGGACTGAATGTATCCTATCCTTCCGGTGTGCTGCACGAATACCGGGACGGCGAATTGACAAGGTATATGTTCTTAACGGTCAATACCGGCGCGGATGAGGCAAAAGACGCACAGACGACATCCAATGAGGCTGTCCGTCTGCTTCCGGGAGGGGACTATATCTGCCGTAAGATCTCTACCCATATGTCAGGGTCTGTACGGGAGGAAATGAAAGAAGTTCTGAAAAATGACTTTTTCTGTATCATTGAGACAGACACCTCCTCCGCCCGGAATAAAAAGAACGGGTATCCTTTTGAACTGCAGCTGCGCTCCTCCTGAAAGGCGGCCGCCGCAGAAATCAGCGCCCGTATGCTATCACTCAAACGGCCTGATACGGTAAGTCACACCCAGTCTTTCACAGATTTCCCTGCAGCGCTGTTCTTCTTCCTTTGTGATAGTCGTCTCAACGGTAGAAAGAATGACGTTTGGCACATACCTGCTCACGTTTCCGGCAAAATGCAGCATCGCCTCGTGAGAACCGATCCCGAATTTACTGCGGGTCAGCCGCAGGTATTCCTCACTGTCGGGCGTATTTAAACTGATGGAGATCGTATCGACCAGTCCCTCGTACATAGGGGCTGTGTCTTTTTGCCAGATCAGGTCAGAAAGTCCGTTTGTGTTCAGGCGGATCGGAATCTGAAATTTTTCTTTTACATACGCCGCCACTTTCAGCAGATCTTCCAGTCTCTCGGTAGGTTCCCCAAATCCGCAGAACACCAGCTCGCGATATTTGCTCATATCAAATCTGTCAAACTCCGCAATGATCTCATCAACCGTTGGTTCCCGCTCCAGCCACAGGCTGCCCGAATGATTCATCTCATCTCTCGTCTGCCGCAGGCAAAAAACGCAGGCACACGGACAGCGGTTTGTCAGATTCACATATAAATTTTCATGCACTTCATATAAAATGACCATTGTTATCCTCCATTCCTGCTCAGCCTGCTAATTAAGCGCAGGCCAGAAGCATTTCAAAACGGCTCTTTTCAATTCCGCTTCAACTGGTACAAAATTTCCTCAAAGCAGACACCGTCCGTTCTGGGAATCTCCAGTTCGATCGACTTCTGAATACATTTTTTCACGAAACCGGACGCTTTTTTCACAGACCTCTCAAAAGCGACCCCGTTGACGGCATCCGCCGCGATGACAGAAGCAAACACATCGCCTGTCCCGGAACGCTCCGTACCTACCCTGTGCGTGCGGATCCATTTGGTTTCTTTGTTCTTTTCATAGATATAATTGGCAATAAACTCTCCCTGTCTGATCCCTGTGATGACGACCCGCTCCGGCCCCTGGGCGGAAAGCGCCTGCGCCATCGCAAGCAGTTCCTTCTTTTTCCATCCGCTGTCTTTGTAGGGCGTATCCGTGAGTTTACAGCATTCTGTCAGATTCGGCGTCAGGATATCCGCCAGGGCTGTGAGTTTCTTCATCTCCTGACACAGTTCTTCTGTATAGGTGGAGTACAGCTTCCCGTTATCGCCCATGACCGGATCGATGAAAATCTGGGTGTCCTCACCGGCAAATTCTCTGATGAACTCCTTTACGATCTGAATCTGTTCCACAGAACCCAAAAATCCCGTGGCGATCCCGTCAAAGTGAAGTCCCAGTTTTTTCCAGTTTGAAATATATTCCGGCATCCTGTCCGTGTAATCGTCAAAGAAAAAATGCGGATATCCCGTATGATTAGAAAAAATCGACGTCGGCACCGGACAGCACTGTACGCCCAGATACGAAATGATCGGAAGCGACACTGCCACAGAGCACCGCCCAAAACCTGATATATCATTGATCACTGCAATCTTTTTCTGCATCACTCTCATCCTTCTGTCTCAAAATCGATCAATTTACATCCTAACACTAAAAATGAGGAACTGCAACTGCATATTTCAGCGTCCATTTCTACCGTATCGTTTCCTTGTTTTTTATTTTTATTATGATGGTGTCATTATTTATCTATTTATCGTTTTTTTTGATTTTTTTCGTTTAATTTCTGATAATTTTGAATTTTCTGGCTTGCCATCTTTCAAATTTAAGATTATACTGGTATTGTAGAAAAACAGCAGAGGGGATGTTGTATCTGTACGTTCTGTACAACATATGGGGTGATCAAAACATGAAGAAAAAAATAAGTATTATCGTCATTTTAGTTTTTCTTGGGCTTTTGCCTGCTATCTTTTCCATTGTCGTAAACGTAATCGCTTCGTTTCAGTATATGCAGGAAACTGCCGAAACCGAGATAGAAGGCACCTTAAAAGCCACCGGTTACACACTGCTGGAAACATTCAATGCAGTTGATAAAGGTACTTACCGGCTCTCCGGTGACCAGCTTTTTAAAGGCGGAACGAATCTGTCCGACAGTCTCAGTATCATCGATTTCATCCAGGAAAAAACTGAAATCGAATGTACTTTATTTTATGGGGACACGCGCTATCTTACAACGATCATGGATGAGACCGGCAGCCGGATGCTGCTGACACAGTGTTCCGACACCGTACGCAACATCGTGCTGAATCAGGGAAACACTTACTTCGCCAGGAATATCGATATCGGCGGTCACGACTATTACGGTTTTTATATTCCGATCGAACAAAAAGGCAGTATTATCGGAATGATCTTTACCGGTAAACCAAGCACGGAACTGCATGAATCAACCAACAGTTTCCTGATATACATCCTTCTGATCAGCGTCGTACTTACCGTTATCATCATTGCGGTTTCTGTTATTCTGGGCAGGCTGATCGCAAAACGTATTCAGATCCTCCGTGATGAAACCGTTATGCTCTCTGAAGGAAAACTGAACTTCCAGATGGATAATAAGAATCATATCAAAGAATTGTATGATGTATCAAATGCCGCTGAAAAGCTCCGCACCCAGTTGGTCGATGTAGTTCAGATGATTCTAAGCTGTGCCGGTACGGTAGACGCTTCCGTCAACCATGTTGACAGCTCTCTGGGCAATTGTACACAGGCCGTAAAAGATCTGAGCGCAACGATGGAAGAACTGGCATACGGTGCGCAGAGCATGGCCGCTTCCGTAGAAAAACAGGCCTTTGACATGAATGATATCTCCGGACATATCACTGAGATCGCTGATAACACACAGGCAACCCTGGAAATGACAGAATCCGTCACCGATGTCAGCCACACCGCAAAATCAGATCTCAATGAGCTGCTGGATGCCAACAGTTATACCACTACCAGCGCCGAAAACGTTATCAACAGTATTTCCAGCGTCAGCGGGGCCGTACAGCAGATCACGACTGCCGCACAGATGATCATGGAAATTTCCGATCAGACCAATCTGCTGTCTTTGAATGCCAGCATAGAAGCCGCAAGGGCCGGGGAAGCAGGAAGAGGATTTGCGGTAGTTGCCAGCGAAATTCAAAAGCTGGCGGAACAGTCCAACTCTTCCGCACAACAGATTCAGTCTATTATTGAAGAGATCACCTCCAAGACGGATGAATGTACAAGAATTGCCGGACAGATTCAGGATGCTGTCACCAAAGAAGCCGATGCGCTGAAGAGTGTAGACAACAGCTTTGAAAGCGTAGACAGCAATATCTCCGCTGCGGCAGGCGCTTTCCATAAGATTTCGGCCATTGTGGGCGATGTTGAAAAGAGTAAAATAAGTGTTCTGGATTCCGTCAGTGACTTATCCGGTATTTCTGAGGAAAATGCCGCTTCGGCCCAGGAGGCCAATGCCTCCACGGAAGAACTTCGTGCGAATGTCGAAGAAGTTGCGGCGCAGGCAAATGAATTAAAAGCCGTTATAGAACAGCTCAATAACAGTGTTGCTTTCTTTCAGCTTTAAGAAAATTCCAAAAGACCGGAACGCGCTTCCGGTCTTTTTTCATTCTGATTAACTGTGATTCGATTTCATTTATATTTGATTTGTTAAATTTGTTTCATTTTTTTAATTAAGAAAGGTAAGATCATCTATGAAAAAAAGCAAAATGAATGTATTTATTTTCTGCATCACGCTTCTGCTGCTCCTGCCCTTTTTGAACGTATCAGCAGCACCCGCTGAAACAGGACAGAAGGTGGATCTTCTTTTCCTGCATGATACGCATTCCCATCTAAACCAGTTTCTCGCAGTAGAAGACAGCGAAGATACCGTTCTCGGCGGCTTTGCACGCATAAAGTCTCTGATTGATCAAGAAAAACAGGAAAATCCTGATACACTGGTCCTGGATGCAGGCGATTTCTCCATGGGGACTCTGGTACAAACGATTTTCCATACGGATGCGCCGGAACTGCGTATGCTCGGTTTTCTGGGCTGTGAGGCCACGACTCTGGGAAATCACGAGTTTGACTACCGTTCTTCCGGTCTTGCCGGAGCGCTCAATGCCGCGGCCGCAAGCAAAGACCCCGTTCCCGCAATGGTCCTGTGCAATATCGACTGGGAAACCATGGAGGCCGATGGCCTTACGGAAGAGCAGACACTTTTAAAAGACGCCTTTGACGCCTACGGTCTGCAAGACTATGTCGTATTGGAAAAAGGCGGCGTCAGAATCGCCGTCCTGGGGATCTTTGGCGAAGATTCCTTTATCTGTGCGCCTACCTGTGTTTTAAAGTTCCGTGATGCTTCGGAGGCTGCGGCCGATACCGTCAAAGAGATCAGAGAAAAAGAAGATGTCGATATGATTGTCTGTGTTTCTCATGCCGGAACGAGCGCAGATGCAGATAAATCAGAAGACGAGATCCTCGCAAAAGCGGTTCCGGACATCGACGTGATCATCAGCGGTCACAGCCATACGACCCTGACCGAGCCTATTCAGCATGGCAGCACCTATATCGTTTCCTGTGGCTCTTATGGCCGTAACCTGGGCAGTATGACGCTCTCCATGCAGCCGGACGGCTCCTGGTCATGCGAATCCTATGATATGCTCCCCATCACGCAGGAAACCCCTGCAGATACCGCCGCTCAGGAAAAAATAGACAGCTTCATGGAAGCCGTGGATTCTGCCTACCTCTCCCAATTCGGCTATACAAGGGATCAGGTTCTGGCACAGAACACCTGGGAATTTTCTACCTCAAATGATCTGAATAAAATTCACACAGAGCATACGCTGGGAAACCTCCTGGCAGATTCTTTTGCCTATGCAGTAGAAAATGCCGCTGATTTTGACGGCCATCCCGTAGATGTCGCCATTGTCCCTTCCGGTTGTGTCAGGGGCTCCTTTGCCAAAGGCGACATTACAGTAGAAGATGTCTTCAACGCCTATTCTCTCGGTATCGGCCTCGACGGTGTTCCGGGTTATCCGCTGATCAGCATGTACCTGACCGGCAGAGAACTGAAAACCGGCGCCGAAATCGACGCTTCCGTATCAGATTTTATGCCCACGGCCAGACTTTATCTGAGCGGATGCTGCTTTTCCTATAACCCGAACCGCCTCATTCTCAATAAAGTCACCGACTGCTATCTGGTCGATGATGCGGGAAACCGTGTGGACATCGAAGATGATAAGCTTTACCGCATTGTATGCGACCTTTACAGCGGCCAGATGCTGGGCGCCGTGACAGATGTCTCCTACGGCATTTTATCCATCCAGCCGAAATTTGCAGACGGCACGCCCATCCAGAATATAGAAGATGCCATTCTCACAGACGGCGGACGGGAACTGAAAGCCTGGTCCGCTATCGCACAATATCTTGACTCTCTGGAAGATACCAACGGAGACGGCATTTCCGACATCCCGGAAGATTATGCCGCACCGGGAAACCGCAAGGTCGTAGAAAACTCCAGAGCATTGTCAGACCTGATCAAACAGCCTAATAAATATGCAGTGATCATCGTCCTTGCAGTCCTGACTGTGCTCCTTGCTGTTATTCTTCTTGTGTGGGGAATCCTGCGGCTCGTAAAAAGGCTCGAAAAAAAGGCGAAAAAAAGATCCGCATAAAGTAAAATTTTTTCTTGACATTTGTTGAAAAAAAATTTATAATTTAAGTGTTGTGAGTTGTTACTCACGGATGTGCGCTTAGCTCAGCTGGATAGAGCGTTTGGCTACGGACCAAAAGGTCGGGG
>CANPUE010000030.1 GCA_947577185.1 uncultured Lachnospiraceae bacterium
ACCCGTGTTACCGCCGTGAAAGGGCGATGTCTTAACCGCTTGACCACGGAGCCATATACGATTTACTGTCCGTACGGATAATATATTACCATATCAACAGACTTTTGGCAAGCAGATTTTATTTTTTATGTGAAATTTTTATTTTTTGATTGTTTCTTCCTGCAATCTGTCGAATTCTGCCATACATTCATCCACCGTTGCGCCGTTTAACAGCTCCCGTACGATCAGGCAGGTATTTCCCCACTGCTCCAGTTTCATTCTCGCATTAGATGCAAGCACGTAGACATTCTCCTGAATCCTGTCATTGAGTGGTTTTAACGCCGGAATGCACTCTACTTCCACGTTTTTGGACGGTGAGATTACTTTATTTGTTTCCGCATAGATCTGCAGCGCTTCATCCGAAAGCATGATATCCAGCATTTCCATTGCATCTTCAGCGTGTTCTGCTTCCGCCCCGACCGCGAATCCTGTCAGTGTCACAACCGGCATCTGTCCCATACTGCTTGGAAATCCGATGACCGTCATGTTAAAGTCAGGCCTGCCGTATGCAATGTCTGCATTCGCCGCCCCCCAGTATGCCATTACAATCGGGGTCTTCTGTGCCAGAAAATCTGCTCCTTCCCCTTCGATGGCTTCACTCACATATGCCTTTTTGGCATCAATGTAGCCATGATCAATTAACTCTTTGAGAAACGCAAAGCCAGGGCGCATATAATCGCTGTATTTGCTTTCTCCGCTGTTTAGCGCCGCTATTTCCGCCTCCGCGTTTCCCCCGTTGTACAGATCCGCATATCCCTGGGCGAATACAAATGTTTCCAGCCACCAGCGGTTGGCGCCGACCGGGGTCTCAATTCCGTTCTCCTGAAACACCCTGCAGCACTCCAGGAATTGCTCCGGCGTTTCCGGCAGACTCAGGTTATATTCATCAAACATATCTTTATTGATAAAAAGACCATACACTACGACTTCCTGAGGAATTGCTACGAGCTTTCCATTGATAACATTCGCCGCTTTGACAACATCCCGCAGATTCGCCGCACTCTCCAGCCCCGACAGATCCCTCAGCTTCCCTTCTTCCGCCAGTATCTGGATCACATCCGGATTGAGCAGATACATGTCATCCATATTATTACGTGCTCTGTCCAACGTGACATCATCATAAGTTTTATCCTGATAATCCTGGGCTGTATAAGTTCTGTAGGTCATTTTTACGCCCAGTTTTTCCTCCGCCATGGTGACTGTCAAATCCGAGGCAGTCCTGGCAACATTTTCAGCATTCGGAGCAGTTTTCTCCATCGGGCTGAACAGATTCACGACCCGTTCCGTCTCTTCCTCGAATAAGATCACATTCTGTTTCATTTCCTCTTTCGCTCCGCAGGCTGCCGTTGATATCATTATCACAGCCGTAAGGACTGCCATGATTCTATTTTTGTTGATTAACATATCCAGAAACATTTCCCTTTCTTCTGAAAAAATAACACTATCCTGTACAAGTCTGTCTGATCACATCTTTTAGCAGATCCACATCAATCGGCTTTGACAGATGAACATTCATTCCGGCATCCAAAGCTTCCTTCTCATCCTCCGCAAAAGCGTTCGCTGTCATGGCTATGATCGGTATCCTGCGCGCGTCTTCACGGCTCAGTGCCCTGATCGCTCTCGTTGCATCATATCCGTTCATGACCGGCATCTGCACATCCATCAGAATCGCATCAAACTCTCCTTCTCTGGAAACAGTAAACCGCTCCAATGCCAGCCTGCCGTTTTCAACAATCTCACAGCTGGCTCCTTCGATCGATAAAATCTCCGACAGAATCTCAGAATTGATCTCATTATCTTCTGCCGCAAGAAAATGCATACCGTTAAGATTGTTGCTTTTTTCGTCTTCCAAAGACGCTTCCGTCTTCTTCTCGGTCTGCATTTCCAAAATTTTTTCCTGCAGGGCAGATACAAAAAACGGCTTGACGAGAACGCCCGTATGTTCCATCTTTAACATATCCCCTGTTTCATCTGTGCCATCCGCAACCAAAAACACGATCGGAACATGCTGCGGCAATACCGCGCGGATCCTTTCTGCTGCCTCAATGGCATTTTTATCATCTTCCCCACAGTCGAGAAGCACCATATGATAGTTCTCCTGTTCCTCCCTGCTGTCCCGTATCAGTTCCACAGTCTCTTCCACATTCGACACCATATCCAGAATGACCTCCTGCTCACGCATGAGCATCTGCATATTTTCAGGGCTGTCCGCACCACTGCTGACTAGCAGGATCCGGGAAATTCCGTATTTTTTCCAAAACTGCCGGTCCACCTGTTTTTCGGGAATCCTGAGTTCCAGTTCTACCCGGAAAAGGCTTCCTTTATCCACTTCACTGAAAACATCTATCGTTCCGCCCATCAGTTCAACAATATTTTTGGTAATCGCCATGCCAAGACCTGTGCCCTGTACTTTGTTGGTTGTACTGTTTTCCGCCCTGGTAAACGCATCAAAAATCGTCTTGAGATATTCAGGCGTCATTCCATACCCGTCGTCTTCCACTTCTATCTTAATATGCTCATACTGGCTCGAACGCTGCTTGAGCCCGATGATGCGAAACCAGATATTGCCGCCTTCCTGCGTGTACTTTATGGCATTGGAAAGCAGATTAATCAGGATCTGGTTGATCCTTGTCTCGTCTCCCATCAGATACTCATGTCCGACACCTGATACTTCCACATGAAACTTCTGGTCTCTTGCCTTCGCCATCGGCCGGATAATCGCATCCACAGAAGATACCAGATCATTCAGGGTAAACTCCTGAATATTAAGTACGACTTTACCGCTTTCGATCTTGGATACATCCAGAATATCATTGATCAGACTCAACAAGTGCTGACCGGAGGCCATGATCTTTTTCGTATATTCCTTTACCTTATCCGGATTTTCTGCATCTTTGGCAAGCAGTGTCGTAAATCCTATGACCGCGTTCATCGGCGTACGGATGTCATGCGACATATTGGAGAGAAACATTGTTTTGGAATTGCTCGCAATCTGCGCTGCCTGCAGTGCTTCCGCCAGCTGCTTATTGTGTGTCTCCCTTTCCTTCTCCCGCTCTCTCAAGATCTTATTTTGCTGCCTCTGATTAAAATAATACAGAAAAAAGCACAGGAAAAATGCTACCAGCATCACAGTGACTACAATATAGATATTGTGGTTTACGCTGTTTCCCTCCTGTTGGATCGCTTCGACAGGCACATATCCAATCAGATAGATCATACCGTTGTTCACCATCCACATATAATTGAGAGAATTTTTATTGCGGATATCATGGTAAAACATTATATTTTTTCTGTCTTTAATACACGACTCCACCTCTACCCGAAGGTTTTCCTCCTGGATATCATTTGCGCGGTAAAAGTCTTCCAGATTCAAATGTCCGGCGCTCCGTTCCCCCATCCCCTCAGGTTTGAGCACAAATCTTTCCGTCCTGGCGTCCATAATATAAAGCATTGCCTGCTTATTATAAAATCCCTCCGGAAGTGACCGGTCGAGCGAATCATAGATATATTCCACGTAAAGCTGTGCGGCTTCCTGTCCATTTTTCAAAACAGGACACCTCATCGAATATGCCCATGTCCCCATATGATTAATATAAGACTGCGAAATTTCCATGCCTTCCGCCACGCCGCCGGGCGAAAATTCCAGCCCATCCTCGGAAAATACCTCACCGGTATTCGATATGCCTTCCGTTTCCCCCGAACAGATCAGCGAAATCCTGACCATCGTCTCATTTTTCTGATAAGAGCGGATATATTCTTCCATATCGTCCTGCCTGGAAATGTCCTGCGCCATCATTTGCTGAAATTCCGCCTCATTCCTGATCACTGCTTCTATCGTACTCTTTATCAGATTCAGACTCTCATTCAGATTCTGCACTGCCGATGCGGACATTTCTGTTGATATCCTGCGTGACACCGAAAATACTACGGCCCCCAGAATACTAAATACCAGAACAATAGAAAGAAACAGCGAGATCCCACTATCTATCTTTTTTCCACTGTATCTTTTTTTCATTCTTACTCTCCCACTCACTGCTATCGGATCATAACAGTTGAATATTTCTTCTATTCTTTCAAACGAAAAAGTGACATGCGAACCCATGCCTGATGAACTGT
Source organism: uncultured Lachnospiraceae bacterium (assembly GCA_947577185.1). Taxonomy (GTDB): domain Bacteria; phylum Bacillota; class Clostridia; order Lachnospirales; family Lachnospiraceae; genus UBA3282. The sequence continues at coordinate 4,156 of CANPUE010000030.1, forward strand.
TCCCACTGGTGTGCTGATGAAAAGACATGTCGCTTTGCGATTTTTAAATATAGAAGTATTATATCTTCTATTATATTTTTATGTCAATATGTATTCAATGTGAATTGGGGCAGGTTGTATTTCTACGTTACTGTTCACACACGACTTGGCATTTACTGCCAAGTCCGTACGAAAACGTATCTATTGCAAATGAAACTCCATTTGCAAAGCAAATTTTGCATGGATTTTTACCTGTTACTGTAACGGCGTGAACAGTAACATTACTACTCATCTCATATGCAATTTTGGCGTAAGCTTATAAAAAACTTACTCTTTTCGAAACCGGCAGACCTTCGAGGGAACAGTCACCGTTTCTCCCCTGAGAGCATTTTCAACAGCTTTTTTTATGACAATGCTTGAATTGGTTGCCCCCGAAACTGCGTCTACATCTGTTTTCTGTTCTTCAATGATTCTGTCCGCAACAACCTCCGCCGGTTTTCCGCGGCCGTTTTTGTGCTCCAGTATGTCAATGGCTGTGACTGTTCCATTTGCAACCGTCACTTCCACTTTGGCATAAATGAAATCCACGTCGTATTCTCCAACGTAAATGCCATCCGGGAGTGTGCAGATTTCTATCTCAGAAAAATCAGTTTCTCTCACTGCCTTCTTATAGTCCGCCACACTTTTCAGATAAATCGCCGTAACAGTCAACCCGATCAGGAAAAGAAAGACTATAATCGACATGACAATTCTTTTTCGGTTCCATCTCATTTCAAATACCTCTCAGTCATCTCAGCTGTCTGCTTAACAGTTTCTTGTTTGCTCTTCTTTCTCTCATAATCATCGCTCCTTTTCGCAATCGAATCATAAATGAGTAAAAAACCATAGTCCAAAAACTGTTGTTTCGACAATCCCATAGCCTTCCGGATATACGCTTCTTTGTTCGCGGCAAGCTGAATGATTCCGGAAATCATACCCCAAAAATTAAATATGGCAGGCATAATTTCCAGATCGCCCCGTAAATCCCCTTTTTCCATGCCGGATCGTAAAAAATGCCTTATCGCTTCATTGATCTCTTCCCCCACTTGCCAGGTTTCTTTTTCCTCCGGGAGATAATGATGACTCTCAAAATCAATGTTAATGTTATCCAATACCATTTTGAAGTAAAAAGGAAATTCTTCCTGATACTGTACCAGCCCACAACAGATCGCATCATATCTTGCCTTTGTCGTTTCATACTTCGACAGAGCCAAAGATATAGAATCATAAAGTTTTTTCATACTGTTTAATACTAAAATACCAACGATTTCCTCTTTGTTTTCAAAATATACATATAATGTTGCCTTGCTGTATCCCGCGGCCTTCGCGATATCATCCATAGAAGCGGCGGCAATTCCTTTTTCCATAAACAATGCAGATGCTGCCGACACTATATTTTCCCGGTGCACACTTCTTGGTTCTTTTTTTCTCCGTCCCATTGGTTCCTCCCGCAATAATTAAACTATGAGTTTAATTATATATTCAGAAGCTGTTTGTTGTCAATGGTGTTCAGAAATGAATCATGCGGAATAAAGCGGATACGATGTTAAGGATACTCTGGACTGACTGCAATTATATTTTCAATGATATCGTCGATTTTTGAAATAACAGGCGCAATGTTATGATAACAGGATTTACCCTTAGTAGAATCGTAACTGATATGATATGAGATGAGACGATACAATATAATAAATTCGATCCGTATAATAATGTACATAGGTATTAGAACATTGATCGCAATATCTGTACTTGCAGTAGGCATTTTGATGCTGATAACAGTTATGGCAATATTTTAGATACGGAAAATAACATTTAATATGTGAAAATACATAGAAACAATGACTGTATGATATGAAACGAACGAAAGTATCTATTCAGTGACAAAGAGAATCAGCATGATAAAGACAAATCACCCCCGTGACACTATTTTCACGGGGGACGGTCAAATATTTTATAATTTTTATTCCCGCTTAATTTGCTGCTCATTTAATTTAATAAGCCCCTCTCATACCCTTTCTTCCAATGCAGTATCCTCCGTTGCTACAACGGTTCCTTTCTTCAAAGTCAAAATAACATCCGCTTTTTGAGCCAGCTCCTTACTATGCGTGACCATAATCACGCATTTATTTTTCTCATGTGCCAGCTCTGAAAAAATATCGATAATCTCATTCGCAGTATCTTCGTCCAGATTTCCTGTAGGCTCGTCTGCCAACAGGATGGGCGCATTGCCTGCCAATGCCCTCGCTATGGCAACCCTCTGCTGCTGCCCGCCGGATAACTGCATTACGTTACGCCTGCTCTGGGTTTCATCCAGCCCCATTGATCTTAATAGCCCAATTGCATCTTCTTTTCCGCCAAGTCTGACATTTTCAATTGGCGTAAGGTAATCGATCAGGTTGTAGTTCTGAAATACAAGTGAGATATTTTTCTTTCTATGCCCGTTTAACCCTTTCTGCATGATATTTACCCCATTCATACAGATTTCCCCTTCTACCGGCACATCAAGTCCCGCCAGCAGGGAAAGCAGCGTGGTCTTCCCGGAGCCGCTTGTACCTAAAACCGCATACATCTTTCCGTCCTCAAAGCGATAAGATATATGGTTCAATATCACTTTGTCTTTCTGTGATCTGTAATAATACATTACATCCTTTATTTCTAACATAAAGCCCTCCTAACTCATCCTGCTTAATATTTCTTTCGGTTTCTGGACCATGATGGAAATGCAGGACAATGCAATTGCAATCATGATTACCCCAAGCACTGATACCCCGGATAAAAATACCACATCCCCGCTGATCTCCACCGTGATGCCCACGATTTCTGTTTTGTCACCCTCTAATGAACCATTCAATACCATATTTGCATTTAACTGTTCATCCTCTGTCCGCACCTGTGCCTGGCAGTCCACCAGATACCCGACAATTCCCCTGGAAACCATTGGGGAGGCTGCAGTTGCAAGCAGGAATGCCGCACATCCGACCAGCACACCCTCCAGAAGCATCTGGGCGATAATACTGAGTTTTGTCCTGCCAAGTGAAAGGTAAATACCAATTTCATGCACCCTGCCTTTCAGCCAGAACAGGAAAACCAGACATATGATTACCACACCGGATATACAGACTAATATCAGAATCAGCGAACTCATTTTCTCTAATTCGCCGAAGTTCTCCTTCATCGTGTCACTCATTCCCGTATTGTCAAGGAAATCATATCTTTCCCATCCGATATCCACTGCCTGTATCCTTTCCTTTACGGCTTCATATTCATTTACATCCCCCACTACAAAAGTTGCGTACTGGTACAGTGGATTGCCCTCATTCCCTTCCGGTTTTTCAGGAAAGGACAGGTCTGTAAAAATAATGTTCTCACTCCGGTAGCTGTCTCCATACATGATCGGTGTAATGCCATTTATGGGAGTATAGATTCCTATAACCTCTGCTTGATATACATTGGAGTTTTCCCTGTCTTTCCAGTTATTAAATTCCAGATAATCCCCCACCTGCAGTCCGTTCAAATCCGCGATCTCCCTGGAAACCACGCATACATCCGTATCTTCCGGCGTGACCATCCTGCCTTCATTTACTTCAATGTTTCCTTTCTGGACGTCAAAATCCAGCTCCATGCGGAGGGTCCCACGGAGCGACACGCCCCGCTGGTCAGAACTCTGGTCTACATCCTTATCCTCAATACGTTCAAAGTTCACTGGATTGACAACTGTATTTGCGGTTGTTATGTTTACTTCCTCTACGCCGTCCACCTCCGCAATTCTTAATATATCCTCCATCAGAAGCGTCTCAAAGGAATTATCAGTCCATATCAGCCAGTCCCCTGATGCAAGCTGCTCCTGGTAGTATCCCCCTTCACCACCGTTCCCTTCCCCAACCAGTTTGGAAAGTTCCCCCATGCGTTCATGGCGGTTCGCCTCGTTTTCCTCTAAACGGAATGACGCACCGATGGCCTGTCTGCTTTCATTCTGCGTCTGTATACTGGCAGATTTGCAGGCCCATCCGGCGAATATAAATGCGGAAGTTATAAATATAATCAGCAGGAGCAGTACCGTCTTTGCCCGCTTCCGCAGGACAGAACGTATGCTTAATCCAAATAGGTTCATTCTTATCCCTCCATTTCCGATAAGATTTCTTTCGGGTGCTTTTTCAGATACGGGAAAATGGCGATCACCGTCAGCAATACGATCATGCACATGCCGCACCCTAAAACAAACAGGCTGCCTGCATAATCTGCCTTCCAGCCTCCGCCAGTGCTTTCCAGTATCCCCAAACTGCTGCCTGCCATTGGCAGCAGACTGTCTGTAAGAAGCTCCGAGACACAAAATGAAATGATATACAGTATCAGCCCTTCTGATACAGCCTGCAGCAATAAATTGCCTTTTTCTATCCCAAGGCTCACATATACAGCAATTTCTATCTTACGCCCCCACATCCACATGGCCAGAAGCAGCCCCGTCACCAGACAGCCCGTTATCAGCGTGATCGCCAGAACGAACATGGTGATCCTACCTGTCTGTTCAATAGAAAGCTTCGTCTTTTGATAGGTCGTATCATTCGCCTGGACATAAGCCTTTCCGCTGCATCTTTCATCCAATTCCCCAGCCAGTTCATCAAGCCTCTCCGGTTCTGCCGCATAACAGATGACCTTTTTGTAACCTTCGTGGCTTTCGTCCGCCAGTATATAAATCTGGTTTTCTATCCTGTTCACTGTGGCGACCTTCTCCGTCTGCTGCCTTTCCGTCCCGGACAAAAATATCCCCGCTATCTTGTAATCCCCCGAAATACTGTCACCAACATTAAGTCCGTTCTGATCTGCCAGCATCTGGTTTATGACAATCTCATTACTGGTCGAAGGGAAATCCCCTTCAACCAGACGGTATATTTTTTCTTCAAAAGGGCTGTCCTTATCAACCCTGTTTTGTAGATGGACGGTAAATAACTGGTCTGACTGTTCATCACCCATAACTGCTTCCAGTACGGGGATTTCCTTCTGTTCCGACCACAGGCAGTTCATCCAGTTTATATTGGGGATATCTGAAAATCCCCGTATATCATCCTCTGTGAAGCACTCTGTTTCCTGCCGGATTTCCAGTATTACCTTGCTTTCCGTATTACTGCGCAGATTTTTCATGACTTCTTCCGATGCATCCTGTATCCCCAATATGCCCAGCACCATACAGTTGACCACAGTAAAGATAAGGAACAGCAATAAAGATTTCAGCTTTTTCCTGCTGATATAGCAGACGGCTCTTTGCAAATAGTTCATAGCCCCTCCTTGTCACTGCCACCTGAGAATCAGGATTTTATCTGCCGTCCAGTGGTAAGTATCCTGGCATGACCCAAATACGCAGACGCTGGACTGTTTTTTAACGCTTCCCTTATCCGTGTCCTCCCTGGAAACCTCCGACTGTGAGCTCATACTGAGATTTACAATCTGGAAAACCGTATTGTCCGTATAGGTAATCTGGATATTGGTTTCATCACTTTCCGCCCCAGGGGCGGCCTCTTCCATTACCTCACCGCCGCCTTCTTCCTTTTCAGTCGTTGCAGGAGATAAAGAAAATCCTTTATCAGAAAACTCTACAACGCTTCCCTGCAAGTTTGCCCCATCGAAAAATGTGCCATTACCCATACTGCCGGATGCACCGTCACCTGCCGCATTATTATCCACCCCGTGTTCCGATGGATCATCGTTTTCCAGAAACCCATCAGGTTCCTTGTTTGCCTGCACCCCGTCCACCAAATTGTCCTGCTGTACTTCCTGTATCGGTATTACCTGGCAGTCTGCTGCGCCTTTGCCGCATCCCGCCAGACAAATAACCGCCAATCCGCCTGCACATATCACATTGATTGTCTCTTTCAACTTTTTTTTCATATATTTCTGCCTCGCTTTGATTTATTTGGCCCACAAGCCATGACGTAAGGATAGCAGAAAAATTTTCTAAAAATCATCAAAGCTTCTCACAAATTTAAAGGATTATTTAGAAGATTTTTCGATAATTGGCTGGTATACTGTTTATAAAACTTTCTGAGGAGATATAAAAATTGAAGATTCTTTTAATTGAAGATGACAAGAACCTTTGTAGCATGATTAAGCAGCAGCTTACAAAGGAAAATTATATCGTTGATGCCTGCACCAGCGGCGAAGATGGGATGATTTATGCCCTGGGTCCTGATAACGGCTACGCGCTTGCCATTATAGACCGGATGCTCCCGGTCATTGACGGACTGACCATCATTAAAGCCATGCGTAAAAAAATGATATCCATTCCTGTGATCATCATTACCGGGATGTCGGAACTGAATGATAAGATAGACGGCCTGGATAACGGGGCGGATGATTATCTGGTAAAGCCTTTCCACATACCGGAATTGTCTGCCCGCATCCGCGCTTTGACACGCCGGCCGATAGTCATATCGGAAAAAAGCAGCCTGCAATACCATGACCTTTCCCTGACCCTCGGCAGGAAAGAATTATCATGCAATGAAAATACGATACCGCTTACCCCGAAAGAGTTTCTTTTAATGTGTGCCTTTTTGGAAAAGCCTGATACAATCCTTACCCGTGAACAGCTTATGCAGAAAGTATGGGAAACAGATGCCCCTATTGAGCAGGGCAATGTCGATAATTATGTATATTTTCTCCGCAAGCGCCTGCGGACGCTGAACAGCGGCTGCTCCATTACAGCATCCTATGGTTCAGGGTATTTACTGGAGGTCTGCCATGATAAGAAACCTTAAACGGAACTTGTATTTCCTTTTTGCCAGCAGCATTATGCTTGTCTTTACAATCGTATTTTTCCTGCTGGCATCCGAAAATATAGAAACCATGCAGAATGCGGAGCTAAATTTTGTAAACAGGCAGGCTACCAACCTCGTCCTGCTTTTTGAAAGTTCTACGAACTATGCAGAAAATTTGGGGATATGTGAAAAGAAATATGACTATGCTTTCCGCTTATTTACAGAACACGATGAACTGCTCTATGAAAGCACTAATATAAAAGATGCAGCCGAAACGATTGATCTCTTTCTGAAAACACTGAAATTCACAGAATCGACAGAATCCGCTGACAGCAATGAATCCGGCTACAGCACCCAGACCGGAACCCATACATTCCGCTCTGTAAATGGAAGGACATATTATGGCATACTCTGTTCCATTTACGCCAATGATGGATACCTGAATCTTGCCATAATAAAAGAGAAAAGCGGAATAGCAGCTTTTTCCTCCACGGTCATACATTATTTTCTGATATGGCTCATAGTCTTCATTGCCGTCCTGTTTGTATCAGTCCTGATCATCCGGCAGGCAATGAAGCCTACTGAAAAAGCCATGCAGAGCCAGAAAAATTTTATCGCTGCCGTATCCCATGAATTAAAGGCGCCCCTGGCAGTCCTGCTGTCTGCCACCGATGTCATTGAAACTTCCCCCGGCTGTACTACAGACATAAAAAACCACGCTGCTCTCATCGAAACGGAAGTTTCCCGCATGGCAAGGCTAATCCAAGACCTGCTCCTTCTTTCTTCCATTGATGCAGGGAACTGGATGTTCCATAAATCAAAAATAGACGTGGACACTTTGCTTATCAACCTATATGAAAAATATGAGATTATCTGCCAAAAGAAAGCAATTGACCTGCAGATAAGGATGCCGGAAGAATGTTTCCCGCCTCTTTTCTCTGATGAAGACCGTCTGAGCCAGATCATCAGTATTTTTCTGGACAATGCGATTTCCTATTCACCGGAACAGTCTTCTATTTTACTGGATGCTTCCATCAAAAAGAATAATCTGGCTATCAGCATCATAGATCATGGAATCGGAATAAGCGAAGATGATAAGAAGCATATATTTGAACGATTTTATCGGTGCGATAAGTCACGCACCAAAAAAGGCCACTACGGATTAGGTCTTAGCGTTGCAAACGAACTGGTCTCACTCCTTGACGGGAAGATATATTTAAGCGATACCCCTGAGGGCGGATGCACTTTCACTATTACTATACCTCGGAGCATTGCAGAATAGCCAACTATTCTGCAATGCTCTATTTTTGTCTGTGACACAATAACAAAAAATCCTGCAAACACTGATGTTTACAGGACTTCTCAAGCTCCCCGAGTTGGGCTCGAACCAACAACCCCACGGTTAACAGCCGTGTGCTC
>CANPUE010000031.1 GCA_947577185.1 uncultured Lachnospiraceae bacterium
CGGCTCCTGTTGGGCCTGTCGCTCCTGTCGGACCTGTCGCTCCCGTCGGACCTGTTGGGCCTTCGTCTCCTGGACACCCTTTTGCGCCCTGCGGACCAATGGGCCCCGTGACGCCCTGAATTCCCTGTGGGCCAGTCACGCCCTGAGGCCCCATTGAACCTGTTGGGCCTGTCGGACCTGTCGGACCCGGAATGCCTCTTGGCCCCTGCGGACCTATATCTCCCTGCGGACCTGCCGGACCTGCCGGACCCGCCGGGCCTGCAGGCCCCTGTGGACCTGCATCTCCCTTCGGCCCCTCACAGCCGGGATCACCTTTCGGCCCAACATCACCGCGAACACCCTGTATTCCCTGAATCCCCTGTGGCCCCGCATAACCTCTTGGCCCCGCGTAACCTCTTGGTCCAGTATCTCCCGCAGGACCTACCGGGCCGGTATTTCCTCTCGGACCTCGCGCTCCGGGAACACCGGGAATCCCCTGCGGCCCCATAGGACCCGGATCGCCTCTGTCACCTTTAGGACCCGGACAACCAGTGTCCCCCTTGACTCCCTGCGGCCCGGCCGGTCCCTGGTCACCTTTGGGCCCCGCAGGACCGCGTTCGCAGCAGGCAGGGTGACACTGATTCTGACAACAGTTACAAAAATTATTTTGATTCACTTGATACACATCCTTTTATCTTGATTTGTAAAAGGTATCTGAAAATACCTTTTTCTACAGTTATTTTATGTTACTTTGAAAGAATTGTTATAAATTGTCGAATAAAACAATAAAATGTGTTCCTGTAAAAAACCTTCCAAAAATGAATCAGAGCGTGCCGCAAGCACGCTCTGGAATATTTACAGGCTGTCAAAATATCTTTTGTTGTAAAGATACGCCTGCGAATACGGTTTGCAGGCCCCGGCTCTTTCATTGTATTCTTCCGCTCTCTGCCGGTCTCCTAATTTGTCATAACATACACAAAGCTGTAAAAAAGGAATATAATCATAGCAATCCGGCAGCATAAATCCTCCGCAATATTCATTTTTAGGTATATTTAATGCCGTCTCATACCAGTAGACGGCATTTTGATACTTATCATGCCTGAGAAAATACTTCCCGATCTCACAACAAAGTTCCGCCCTTGGCACATCAAAACTCATGCTCCGCAAAAGAGTCATCAACGCTTCCTTTTCCTGACCAAGCCGGTCGTAACAATTGGCACAGACAGAACAAGCCTCTATCTTATTCTCAATCCACCCCTCTTCCAAAAGCAGAAACTGCTCCAAAACAGAAACGGCTTCTTCATATTGCCCATGATAGTATAGCTCCCGCCCAAAATAATATTGCTGACGGGCTTCCAAACTCTTTCCATCCGCGATCATTTTCCGATATATTTTCAGATTCCGGTCGGAATCGCCGGCATTGATCTTTTTGTGGCTGATCGCAATATCAGAATACAGGAGTCTGCCGTTTGGAGGAATCACTTCATGAACTGCGCCAATCCAGCGATACCTGTCGCAGTTCCTGATCCATCTTTCCCGGAAATACGAAAAAGAAGGTCTGCCCGCTTCGTCAAAAGAAGTATTATATTTCATCATTACAATATCCGTATCCGGGGACAGAGACTTCTTTAGTTCTAAAAATCCGTCTTTTTCAGATGGTTCCAGAATATCATCGGCATCCATCCACATACAATATTCCATTGACGCTCTGGAAAAGGATTCGTTTCTGGCATCAGAAAAATCATCTTTCCATGTATACGAATAGACTTTCGATGTATAAGCGGATGCTATTTGTATTGTTCTGTCTGTGGAACCGGTATCGACGATTATCACTTCATCTACGAGTTCTGCCACACTTTCAAGACAGCGCGCCAGATGTATCTCTTCATTTTTTACAATCATACAAAGACTTATTGTAGGCATATCAGTAATCACACCTTTCTTCCAAAGTATCAATCCCGTTTTCAGACGCGGATCTGTATGTGCAGAATAAATTTTTCAAACTTCCACCTCTCTCTTCTTTTTCCTACTGTCTGCAAAGTTTTACAATGCTCAGATTCATGTTGATCTTACAGACTCCTGCCGAACTGTGCCATGAAAAAAACAATGAGGCGTCATCCGGAATCTGTACAATAAAGAATCTTGTTATCACCAGCATCTCCCTGTGTTTGAATGCCTCCGCACATGCGGTATATACCGTCTGTTCACAGTCATTAACTACTGGTGTGAGGCTGATGATACCGCGTCTTTTCAGTTCTGTTGACAGGTAATAACTTATGACATAGCAACCCGGCGTCAGCACAATGCACCTGTTATTGCAAAGAGAAATATTCTGCGTGATATCCGGTATCTCTATTTTAAGCGGAAGACTGGCACTCTCCGGCATAGTCAGGTTCTGTCCCAAAAAAGCTGCAAAGATACTGTTTTGCGGATAACCGGCCGGGCCCGCCGGACCACGCGGTCCCTGCTCTCCTCTCGGCCCCATAGGCCCCGTAGCCCCCTGCGGTCCCTGCGGCCCTGTGACACCCTGTGGACCGGTTTCTCCGCGCTCTCCGCAACAGCCGGGCGGACCGGTTTCTCCTCTTGGTCCCATGGGACCCGGTTCCCAACGCTCAAAAGGAACGTTAAGCGAGTCTGGCATTTCCTCAGAAACGGGCGTATATAAACTACTGTCACAGGAAGGAGCACATTCTTCCTCTTTCGCGGTATCTGCATATTGATCCTGATCCGTTACCGTACGGTTTGTCTCATATCTGTTATTCTGAAAAGTCCGGGCTGAATTTTGGCTGTTATTTCTGTTGGGAACTCTCATTCCAAACAGATTCGGCATATTAAACATCCAGTTCGCATTAAAGTTATTCAATTAAGATCACCTCTTTGTATTCGATTCGTATGATGCATTTATCCTAATAAATTATATGCATGCAATATAAATTCGTTTAGGGAAGAAGCTGATCGCTTTTAGATACGCATAATAAAACGACCACACATGATATGTGGTCGTCCATTAATCCATTAGCACTTCATTTTAAAATTTTACCTGTCACAAAAAAAGCAGCACAGACTACCCGTTCTTTAAGAGCGTTCAGCAATCATCTTTTTTACCAGGACTTCCTCTTAGGACCGAACAATCAGGGATGAAATCTTACTGATTCATCTCATCTGTATTTCCTCCAAGTTTATGACCTGCCATCCATTCAAAAATGCTCGTTTCTTTTCCGTCAATTACTTCTTTGCATTCATTGTTCAGCGTATAGATCCATGACCAGTGCCCATCGTACTCATATGGCTCTCCGGCCGCATTTTTATACAGTCCCGTTGTGTCTGACACCGTATCAAACAGGGAATAATGAACATCTTTGGCTCCTGCCTGAACCAGTCTGTCATATAAGGCATTGGAATATTCATAAATCGGTACTTCTTCACCATTTTCATCAGTCGTCACGCGGTACAAATACGGATATACATTTTCCCTGTATCCCTTATAAATCGTAACGACCGTATCACTCTTTGCAGCCGTCAGCCAGATCGGCGTATCCACCAGGACGCTCAGTTTCTCTTCTGTAAGCCAGTTATTCTGATACGGTTCACATACCGGGTAGGCCGCCGCAAATACGCCAGGATAATGTATGAGCATGTTGACCGTCATATAGCCGCCGTTAGAACAGCCGCCTATGTAGATCCGACTGTCATCAATTTCGGGATGCTGTGCAACAAAATCAGTAATGAGAGACATTAACGCTTCCGTATAATAACTTTCACAGTTTTCCGTTCCCATTGCCATATGAGCATTTCCGTCTGTATCAAGCCACATGGTAGGAGTCTGCGGAGCCAGTACAGCCGCACCTGTTGTTCCAAAATTTTCCTGAACCTCCTGTGTGATCAGATTCACCACTTTATTCCCAAGAATTGCAATCCTCGGATCGGTTCCGCCCTCTCCCATTCCATGCAGCCAGATGATCAGCGGTGTAGACGCTGTTTCCGCCTCCTGCTGCGGGAACCATGACGCGTACGTCAGAGTGATCTCCTGATTCTCCTCCCCGAAAGTATACGTATGTCTGCCTGTCACATCAAAATCATCGGCAAGCAGCGTCACATTTCCTTTATTATTTTCAGCCGGCACCGCCAGTGCAACAGATTGGCCATCAGCAGATTGGAGGTTTTCCGTTGTGGTAACAGTATGGTCTATTTCAATATACTCGTTCATGTACGTAGAAAAATTGTAACCAAACGGTGAACCTGCATCCAGATAAGGCGCAATCTCAAGTTCCAGTGTAAGAAAACTGCCCTCCTCTTTGGGCGCGCCCGTCTCATCGGAAAGATAAGCTGCTGTCACACTTCGCTCAGCTTCCTGCGGACGTGGTTCGGAGACCTCGTAAGTAGAAAAATCCACACTGGAAATGGTTCGCACAGACGAAACCGCAAATTTCTCAGGACTGAGTGATCCCGCATCCAGCACAACACCGGGATCCAGAATCACCTTTGTCACCGCCGGCCCCCAGTCCTGGCCTTCTGTGACCGTCGTGTAAGCCGCATCTTCTATCATCATATCCACAGCCGGCGATTGTGCATCTTCTTCACTCACATCCACAGCCGGCGATTGCGCATCTCCTTCACTCACATCCACAGCTGACGATTGTGCATCTTCTTCACTCACATCCGCTGCGGTTTCACTTACCGGTACGGTTTCAGGAACCACTGCCCCGGCAACCATCGCTTTTCCCACCGGAACCATTATGGCTCCAATCGCAGCCGCAATCACCAGTCCAAACACAATTACGGCCGCTGCATGCGCCCGGATCGAAAGCTTCCTGTCCTCAGGAAGTTTCCTATAAACGATGAGCGCAATCAGTCCCAGCACAAGAACAACGCCAAACGCTATCATATAAGGCGCTCCCAATATCAGGGCGCTCTTCGTATCAGTCAAATGAATCGTTAACATATCTTTTCCCCCTCACGACTCTATTCATTTTTGTCTTATTAATCTAACTTTGCCCGTTTTCTTACGATCTCCTCAAAATCCTGCTTCACTTCCTCATATTTTGACGGATCCCGCAGGATCGCAGAAGGATGGTATGTTGCAGTCAGCGCACAGTTTTTCCGGTATGTCCAGGTACCATGCTGTCTGGTGATCTTGAAGTCTGCCGAAATGATCCGCTGTGCGGCGACACGTCCAAGACAGACGATGATCTTCGGTTTCAGCAGAAATGTTTCATATTTCAGCCAGGGAAAACAGGCTTCTTTTTCCTCCGCTTGCGGGTCTCGGTTGCCCGGCGGATGACACTTTAAAATATTCGTAATGTACAGTTCCTTTCTATACAGTCCGCAGTCCTGTAAAAGACGATCCAGCAGTTCCCCTGACTTTCCGACAAACGGAACGCCCTGTTCGTCTTCCTGTCCTCCCGGCGCCTCAGCGATCAGCATAATATCGGCCTGATGGTCTCCACGCCCCATAACCGGAAGATGTCTGGTCCGGCTCAGCGGGCAGCGGGTACAGGCGGCAACATGCTGCTCGATCTCATCCCATGTGTATTGCATAATATCTCCTGCTTTACTTTGTGTTTTGATTACATGATTTCATTCCGCCCGACCAAAGCAGCTCCGGAACTGTCCGCTTTTATATGCCGACATTCCCGCCGTTGATCCCGGCCTGCCCGCCTTCAAGCGGAAGCCATTCCAGAACCCTTTTAATATGTCTGTTCCAGAAATCCCACTCGTGCGCGCCGGCAGCTTCCTCATAGGTCACATCATATCCGAGTTCTTTCAGATCTCTTTGCAGTTCCTGATTCCTGGACAGCAAAGAGTCATCCAGACCGCAGGCTATGTAGATTTTCGGCAGTTCTGCTTTTGCTTCTGCCAGGTTCTTTGCGATCCATTTCGGATTTTTGTCGCTCTGTGCTACCTGACTCAGGTCCCCAAAGACGCTCTCCGCATAAGACCTGCTTTCAATAAAAAACGGAGTGTCATTCGTCCTTTTGTCAATATCGTCAATAATAAATGCCACTGACAGCCCGGCGATACAGCCAAATGTCTCATGATATTTCAGACCATTCCTGAGCGCCCCATATCCGCCCATCGATAAACCGGCGATATAAGTATCCTCTCTTTTGTCAGACAGCGGAAACATTTTCCGCGTCAGTTCAACCAGTTCCTTTCCGACAAATTCACCGTAATAATTGTGGGCCGCCTCCTGATCCACATAAAACATGTTGTCACCGGCCGGCATCACGACTGCCAGATCGTCTTCTTCCGCCCACCGCTGAATGTTTGTCCCATTCACCCACGCGGTGTGGTTGTCAAATACGCCATGCAGAAGATAAAGCGTCTTGTACGGTTTCTCTTCTCTTTGCGGCATTCCGGGAAATACCAGCTTATCCGCCGGCAGGATTACATTGACCGGAACCGACCTCATGAGAGACTGCGACATCAGATTCATTTGCAAAAATGCCATTGTAATACTCCTTTCCTCCAGGGTGTCACCCCTGAAACCTTTACATTAATCCTCCCTGTAATTATACGCTTTGCGCTTTCAGCGGACAAGTACTCCCACAGCTTTTAAGTCAGTATTTTATGTGTTTTTTATGCATATTCTGCCAGGTCTGCCGGACTCTCTGTCAGCCGGCATTCCTACGCTTTCTTTTTGGCAAATTCCATATAGGCATGATCGGGGGAAATCCCCGGAAGAAGGCGGTCAACGACCGCCTGACAGATCTGTTTTTCTACCGGAAAATGCTGCAGCGCGCTTCTGTATCCCTGCCGACAGACATTTCCGTTCAGATATAAGTGCAATATCGTATCCACTCAGTGCATATCCAAGCAGCTTCATGATCTCAAGTTCGTCCTCTGCATCCAAAACCGCATTGTGCGTCTCACGATATTCCTGATCATCCCGAAGCATTTTCAGTATATTTTCAACGCCGTATCCCCGTTTCAGCCTTCCGGTTCCATAGCAGTCCGCGCATTCCGGTATCGCTTTATTATATTGACGGTATGCCGCCAATCGCATAATATCATACCATCTATAATCTGAATATTCCGGCAGATGATTCTTATCAAAAGACGCATTGTAAGCAAAAAGATCCCTTATATGGTAAGTGTCCAGCCATTGCCTGATCTTTTCTAACGCCTGCTTTCTGTCTGTAACCGTAACCCCTTTTTCATCAAGCCTCAGCTCATTTGCGTACATTCCGCCTGCCCTGTATTCGGGGTCAATTATGTAATAGACCGAATCGATTTTTTTCTTCTCCGCCCAATCAGCTGCCACCACCCCGATCGACATAACCTCATCATTCCAGTTTGTCTCAGTATCGATCACTGCAAATTTATCTGACATAGTTCCTTCTTTCTCCGCTTTATCCTAAAATGGTTTCTTCTCATACCTCAACAGGTTCATGCTGAATACGCGCGGTCACCTCCTCCTTTAATTGCAGGAGTCGTTTTCAATTCATTATCGGTATTACATTGATATATATGTATGAACGATTCCGCATTCCTTCGGTACAAAGTCACGTTCCTGATTCGCTCCATACTGATACAATAAAGCCTCTGCCTTGTGCTTTAGCTGCTCCGTTCTCATTGCACATTCAGATTTTTTCAATCCTGAGCCGTTAGCCATAATATACTTAACCGGCAGACTATGATGCTCCTGACTGGATTCATTCTGCAGGCATCCAGCCCCTCAGCACACAACGCTTCCATCGACTCATTAATCTGACAGAAATGGTTGTTTAATCAGTTCCATAATGTCTCCTTTATTCTAATTTTGGTTAAATACATATTTTTCACCTCCAATTCATATCCCCAATATATATCATAGTACAACGAAAAACTACCACCTATTGTCTGCCTTTTTAGCTTAAAATGTAAACTGATAATTTACATTTTGCTTTCCAGTGGAACCCATAACAATACAAAACTGTAAAGTATCAGTTGTCCCTGGCATGGTTATTCTACCATACAAGCCAGCATATTTCCATTGAAGTTTTGCTTATCTGCCTTTGGCTTTGGAAGGTCTGGTTCCTGAAGATGATCTGTCAGACTGCTGAGCCACGAACTGGAGGATTTAAACTACAGCTTACTGTACAAAGCTTACTCTGCCAAAGGCGGAAATCCCTCCCGGAACTTTCCTCGGCATGACCTGTCCTTTCCTTGAGCAACAGAAAACACCCGGCAAAGTGCGGTCAGGATGGCCGCCTTTATCGGGCGTAAACATTTATTTTTCCCCTTATAAAGTTAAAAAGGGCGTACTGCAGTCCACATCTATTATGAAACGCAACACGCCCTCCAATTATGTATCGCATTCTTTTACCATTTTTAGACATATTATGGGAGTGTCAGTCACATCTCCAAAATCAGGGATGCCCCACCTGAACCTTCACCAGTCCTGAACATGGACGATCCTTTTATTTATGGGCTTCCCACATACATTCTGTAATCTGCATATTCGTAAATTTTGCCTGAAAAGAACCTTCTACAGGGCTGCAGGCATAAACGCCAAAAGAAATTTCTTCGTTTCCTTCCCACAAATGGCATATCCGCATCTGCTGGAATGTGATGCCATCTGTACTGCACTCAATACAATAGTCTGATTCCCTTCGGCTAAGCCGGTACCACATAGATTTCACCGATGCATCAATATCTGTCGTTGCCCAGTCAGAATACCCATGATTTGTAACAACACTGCCAAGCCTCTGGTACTGCTCATTTTCATATTCAATCGATGCTTTCATCCAGTTTTCACTATCCAGATACACTACAATACCGCATTGATCAAATCTGGCCTTGCTGTCAAATTCTGTTTTTACGATGAACGAAAAATACTTTTCAGACGTTTTCATCTGCAGGACAGGCGCATTGTCATTCTGAAACCCGTAGTAAGTCCTCTGCCATAAATCGGTTTTCGGTTGTGTGTAAATAATAATCCTGTCATCTGTCACGTCACTTTGATCTGCTTCCCTGATCCAAAACAAATTTTTCTTTTCAAATATCATATGAACCTCCTTTTAAATATTGTTCGCATCATTTTCCGTTATCTTTCGGATTATCTTACATGGATTGCCTGCCGCAACCACCTCTGGCGGAATACTTTTCGTCACAACACTGCCTGCTCCAATGACTGAATCATGGCCTATCGTCACGCCAGGCAGAATCGTTACATCTCCTCCCAGCCAGACGTTGTCTTCAACTGTAATAGGTCTGCAGGTTTCTATCATATAGTGGTGACCATCCGGCGCCATCCTTACATTACGTTCCTTTGCCAATAATGGATGTACCGGGGTCAGAAATGATACATTGGGACCTACAAAAACATCGTTTCCAAGCCTGATTTCAGCACAATCCAGAAACACTGCGTTAAAATTAATATAGCAGCGTGCCCCAATATATGTATTGCAGCCATAATCAAATTTCACAGTTGGATAAATTTCAGAATATTCACCGATCGATCCAAGAAGGCCTTTTAAGATGCTCCGGCGCATTTCTATTTCACTTTCCGATGTACGGTTATACTGCTCCGAAACATCCCTTGCT
>CANPUE010000032.1 GCA_947577185.1 uncultured Lachnospiraceae bacterium
ATATCAGCGCCCGTCAGACCGTTACCTTGTGTAGTCCCTTGTAAACTGTACTTTACTATTGTTTTCAGATCATGACAACAGCAGTGGCCTTCAAGCCCGTCATCTTCGCCGAATTTCTCATCGCAACTGCGATCGTGATCTTTATCTGTGTCAGAAGTTCCAGCCGCAGATCATAGTCCCGGCCGCTAAACACAAAAAATCAGACCAGTCCCGGCCGCGCTGTCCAGCTGTGCCCTGACTGATCTGATTCTTTTTTATTTCACTTCATAAACATATAGCTTACCCTGTTCTGTCCCGATTCTTTGCGTTTCTATTTTCGTCTGGCGCTCAGACTGTCATCTTCCACAGTGATCAGAATCGTGTCTTTCGCGGATACCTGATCGGCAAGGATCAGTTTGGCAGACAGCGTTTCCACGTATTTCTGAATATAGCGTTTCAAGGGACGTGCCCCGTAAACCGGATCATAAGCATTCTCGACAATAAACCGCTCCGCCTCTTCACTCAGTTCAATGCTCAGTTCCCTGTCTGCCAGACGCTGATTCAGATCCCCGATAATCAATTTGATGATTCCTCCAATGACTTCTTTAGTTAACGGTTTGAATAAGATCGTTTCGTCCAGACGGTTTAAAAATTCCGGACGGAAATGATTGCGGAGATCGTTCAGCACCATGCTTTCCGCCTCAGTTCTGATATTTCCCTCATTGTCAATGCCGTCTAACAGATAGTCTGCGCCGATATTCGATGTCATGATCAGAATCGTATTTTTAAAGTCCACAGTCCTGCCCTGGGAATCCGTGATGCGGCCGTCATCAAGTACCTGCAGGAGTACATTAAATACGTCCGGGTGCGCCTTCTCAATCTCGTCGAACAGCACAACCGAATACGGTTTTCTCCTGACCGCTTCGGTCAGTTGGCCGCCCTCTTCATAACCGACATATCCGGGAGGCGCTCCGATCAGTCTCGACACAGAATATTTCTCCATATATTCACTCATATCGATGCGCACCATGTTGTTCTCGTCGTCAAACAACGACACTGCCAACGCCTTGGCCAGTTCCGTTTTTCCAACCCCGGTAGGCCCGAGAAACAGGAAAGAACCGATCGGCTTCGTAGGATCTTTGATGCCCGCCTTAGAACGGATGATCGCTTCCGTCACCTTCGTAACGCCCTCTTCCTGCCCGATCACACGCTTGTGCAGTTCCTCATCGAGATGCAGCGTTTTGTTCCGCTCGCTCTCTGTCAGTTTCGCCACCGGGATTCCGGTCCAGCGCGAAATGATCTTCGCGATCTCTTCGTCCGAAACGCTCTCATGAACCAACGACAGATCCTGCGTCTTTACCTTTTCCTCTTCTATCTCAAGCTGCTGCTTTAAAGACGGGAGCTTTCCATAACTCAATTCCGCCGCCTTCTCATAATCGCCCTCGCGCTGTGCGATCTGAATCTGATTATTCGTCTCATCGATCTCCTCCCTGATCTTTGAAAGTTTCTCGACCGATGCCTTTTCATTCTCCCACTGCGCCAGACGGTTATCCAGCTCAGCCTTTAACTCCGCCAGTTCTTTCTGCAGGTTCTCCAAACGCTCCTGACTCAGCCGGTCATCCTCTTTTTTGAGCGCAGTCTCTTCTATCTCAAGCTGCATTACTTTTCTGCGCAGTTCATCTAACTCTGTCGGCATGGAATCCAGTTCTGTTTTGATCAGCGCACAGGCTTCATCCACCAGGTCGATCGCCTTATCCGGCAGAAATCTGTCGGAAATATAACGATGAGAAAGCATGGCCGCGCTCACAAGCGCGTTGTCCATGATCTTCACCCCATGGTAAACTTCGTAACGCTCCTTTAACCCGCGCAGAATCGAAATCGTGTCTTCCACCGTAGGTTCCTCGACCATAACAGGCTGAAAACGCCGCTCCAACGCCGCATCCTTTTCAATATACTGACGATACTCGTCCAGTGTCGTGGCACCGATGCAGTGCAGTTCGCCGCGCGCAAGCATGGGCTTGAGCATATTTCCCGCATCCAGTGCGCCGTCCGTCTTGCCGGCCCCTACAATGGTGTGCAGTTCGTCAATGAACAGAATGATCTGTCCGTCACTGTTTTTCACATCATCTAATACCGCCTTCAAGCGCTCTTCAAATTCTCCACGGTACTTTGCGCCCGCCACAAGCGCCCCCATATCCAGTGCAAAAATCTTTTTATCCTTTAATCCCTCCGGCACGTCCCCGCGCACGATCCGCTGTGCAAGCCCCTCAGCGACCGCTGTCTTACCGACTCCGGGTTCACCGATCAGAACCGGATTGTTTTTGGTCTTTCTCGAAAGTATGCGGATCACATTGAGGATCTCATGATCTCTGCCGATGACCGGATCCAATTTCTGGTTCCTGGCTTTTTCCACCAGGTCCTGCCCATATTTTTCCAGCGTATCATAAGTCGCTTCCGGATTGTCGGAAGTCACCCTCTGGTTGCCGCGCACCGTGGAAAGTGCCTGCAAAAAACGCTCTTTCGTGATGCCAAACTCCCGGAAGATCTCTTTGATTTCCCTGTTTGGATGCCTGAGCATGGACAAAAACAAATGTTCGACCGAAACATATTCATCCCCCATCTGCTTCGCTTCGTCTTCCGCACTCACAAGTACTTTGTTCAAATCCTGTCCGACATAAATCTGCCCGCCCTGTACCTTGACGCGCTTTTGCACACTCTGCTCCACACGGTTCAGGAAATATTCTTTCTGGATTTCCATTTTCTCGACCAGTTTCAGTATCAGGCTGTCTTCTATGGTAAGCAGGCTGTAAAGGAGATGCTCCTGCTCTATTTCCTGATTGCCATATTCATACGCCAGTTTCTCGCATTGTTCCACTGCCTGCATGGACTTCTGCGTAAATTTCGTTAAATTCATAATCTCCTGCCTCCCTTTTGCGATATTGCGGTGTTTGTAACGTCTGCCGTTAGTTTGAGCTTCTGTTACGCATTTGTTCTAGTTGCAATATAACAATATCCCTTTTTATTAGCACTGTCAAGAGGTGAGTGCTAATTATTTTATTAAAAATTTGCAAACCCAGTATTTACGCGGGTTTGCGGCTATATGTTTTTAAAATAACAGATGTTTTATGTTCTACTACACCATTACTACACCATTTTTTCAAATTTTTTGGTGTACTAATTCCCTGCCACTCTCGCATAACGCTCCACTTCTTCTCTGATATCCTGCTTATTTGCGATATGGTTATACACATCCATTGTCACATCACTGTGAGCGTGTCCCATGATATATTGTAACACCTTAACATTCATCCCCTGCTTTGCCATATTTGTACAGGCGGTATGCCGCAGATTATGGGCGGAGATCCTAGGAAGCAAGTCTGCTTTACAACATCATTCCTAGGGAGCAGAGGGAAGTCATAGAGAACTGCCACGAAACCATTATCCCTAAAGCGGAGTGGGAAAAGGTGCAGCAGCTCATAGACCGCAGACCGCCGATTATGAAGGGGAACAACTGCCCGTATTATAATATTTTTCATGGCATTGTTTACTGCACTACCTGTGGGAAGTTGTAATATCCAGTGATGTGTATATGCTGCTTACGGCAAATTGTTTTACCGGAGCTGACCACTCTGATGAGTGTTTGAAAATCGGAAGGCAGTCCACATTTTTAATATCATAACAGGTTTTTCATTTAAGGGTGCGTTTGGTATTATCTGTATATCCATTTTTAGCCTTTCTTTTCAGATTATTTTTCGCAAGACAGAAAACTACAAAGTATAATAATCTTGCGGTCTGCTTTCTTGCAGATGCATGGAACAGGTGGTGTGTTTCTTTGCAGGAGAACACCACCTGTTTTAATCTTTTATAACAGTAATTATCTCTTGGCTGTCCCTTAAAGAAATATATTCTGCTCTGTGAAAACTTCTGCTATTATCAGAACGCCTAATCGAAACCCTCGTTCAAATTTTTTTGTTCGTCATAACAGCTTTCCTCAAAAAGTATTTCCACTAATTCTGACAGCATTTTTTGTTCTTCGGTATTCAGTTTTTCGGCTAATTTATTCTGAAGTTCACTTCCCCTTTCACATATTTTTTGCTGTTCGAGGTTCCGCCCTTCTGTTCCGCCGCCTACATGAAGCTGTTCGTTTAAAAATGCTTCTAAAATCTTTCCCATTCCGTTCATCTCCTTTCCGCTTTTGAAAAATCTCTCAAAAAAATTTTCATCATGATTTTAAGAGTAAATAATGCACTATAAAGTGCATCTAGTCAACAATATAATTATATTCTAATGTGTAGAATTACATTTATATTTGATTTTCTGCACCAAAAAGTATATAATTTCTCAAAGGAAACGAGGTGAAAAAATGGGAATGGCATTAAAAATACGGACAATTCTTTTAGAAAGAAATATGTCTATTAAAGAGTTAAGTGATAAATTGGGCTATAAAGGTACAAACCTTTATAATAAACTTAGGAGAGATAATCTAACCGAAAAAGAATTGCGTGAAATTGCTGATATCCTAAACTGCGACTACGATGGCATTTTTACTTTCAGGGATACTGGAAAACAGGTCTGATCGCCATTTTGCTTAAAGAAGCAGCTACGAGGAA
>CANPUE010000033.1 GCA_947577185.1 uncultured Lachnospiraceae bacterium
TCGGACACGCCAGAAGGAAGATACGGAAGCATTTCACCGCAAACTCATTGTACAGCTCTGACTCCGAGCCAAAGAGCCGGACAATACTCATGGGCGCAAACTGGAACACAAAAAACGCCAGAACCAACATGATTGTTGATGCGGTCAGTATGATGCGGTATGCCTGCTTTGCCCTGTCCTTCTGCCCGCTTCCGTAATTGTAACCAAAGATGGGCTGCGCCCCTGTTGCCAGTCCAAGCAGGACTGCCGAGACAACCTGGTTTACCTTCATGGTAATGCCGATCGTCGTCAGCGGGATTTCTGCACCATATTTGGACTCTGCGCCATAGGATACCAGTATGTTATTTGTAACCGCCATGACCAGCACAATGGCAATCTGTGTAATGAAGCTGGATATGCCAAGGCTGCTGACCTTCGCCATAACTTTACCGGAAATACGGAAACATTCCTTATCCAGCCGGATGCTTTTAAATTTCCGGATGTAGGCAAGATACAGAAAAGCATTCAGGATCTGTCCTGCAATCGTCGCCCATGCTGCTCCCTTTACGCCCCAGTGGAAAACAAAAATAAAGATCGGGTCAAGGATGATGTTGGTGATACATCCCACCAGCAGCCCTGCCATGTTAAGAGGTAGTATTTTGAAAACAACTTACACACTTAAACTGACACCCCCCCGTCAGTTATTTTTCTACAGTTCCTAACCTGTTATTTCTTCAATGTCTATGTGGAGTTTAATGACGATGTTTTCCTTTGACAGTCTTGGATTTTTTGCCCTCAGACGGATATCGAACCGGGACACTTTCTCATTCAGGGCCGCAAATTCCTGCGTATCTCCCTGTATCTGTGAGTTTGTCCGCCCCGGTGATACCTCCCTGTCCGACTCAATGGAATCCGGCTCGATGAAGCCTATAATCTCTTCTCTGCTATAATCCTTGTATTCGTCAATCGTTTCCTTTAGAATCACAGCCAGTATTTCCCGGCTGCTGAGCAGTAACTTGCACTCTGCGTCCAGTCCTTCCATTCTGGCTGTAAGCTGCATACTGCTTAGGAACTGTTCAGAAATTACTTGTGACAAGTACGCCGTATAAATGTTCAGCTGCAAAGAAGAAAATCGCAGGCATAGCGGGCTATGTCAAGATTTTCTGATGACGCAGATGGACATTTAGACAAGTAATTATCATGAGTAATTTCTGAACAGTTCCTTAGTAGTAAATGCTAAGTCCTGTGTGAACAGTATCAGGAATTTTTCAGGCTTTTCTGATATCACACAATCTTATTGCACACTACTGTCTGGTATGATATACTGAAACAATAAATGAAGGGAAAATGTTACTGTCCATGTATGACTTTCTAAGCCATATGAAAAAGTGCCAGCAGCGGATAAAATCTATTTGCAAAGCAGAGTGAACAATAACACGATTATTATATTGAAGATTGAAGATAAAATACAGTGGCATCCAGCATTCTGTTCTGCCATGGAGCTGGAACTGCGGGAATATAAAAAATACTTAAGATATGAACGTGAACACAATCTGGGCAAAATGCCGTTAAAGATTGATTTCCTTGTCATCAGGAAAAACCCCGGCGTCACGATCAAAAATGACATTGGTGATTTCTTCCTCGGAAATAATATCTTTGAATATAAATCGCCGGGAGATGACATGAACATCGGTACATTTTACAAAGCACTGTCCTATGCATGTCTGTATAAATCCGAGGCAGGAAATGTCAGTGAAATCCTCGACATGGATATCACAGTTTCACTTGTCAGGGAACAGAAACCTGTGATACTGTTAGAACAGCTGGCGGAAAAATATGAGGTTATCAAAAAGGCCGATGGCATCTATCGGATCAGCGGCCTGTTATTCCCCATACAGATTCTTGCAACAGGGGAGCTTGATCCAAAGACCCATGTATGGGTTACATCCCTGACACGGACCATAGACAGGATACGGACACAGAGACTTCTTAACAGCTGCTCAGAACTTGAGGATGACGAAGACAGACGAAATGCGGATTCCGTTGTAAATGTCACATCAGAAGCAAATATAGAACTATTTAAGAGAATGATACAGGAGGGTGATCAAATGTGTGAAGAATTAAAGGAGATGCTGGCACCTGAAATTATGGAATTTAAAATACGTCTGGCTGATAAGGATGCCAAGCTCGCTGATAAGGATGCCAGGCTCGCTGATAAGGATGCCAAACTCGCTGATAAGGATGCCAGGCTCGCTGATAAGGATGCTGAAATAGCAAAACTAAAAAAAATGCTTACTGATGCAGGTATTAAAATATAACGCAGTAAACCACAATTCTCTTCTTTCCTTTCTCCATAAATGTCAAAAATCCTCTGTTTTATTGAGCATGCGGTATTCCCTGCTCTCCCTTATCTCCCCCATCATATCCCTGCACAGGGTTTCCAGCGCCGCATAATAATATTCGGCATACCAGAAACGGACAGCATCTTCCTCATATGGATATATTCGGGGATACTCCTTCCTGAGTCTGTCCATTACTGCTGATATATCCTGCTCATACTGCTGGAAAAAACAGGGCGGCTGCCAAGTCTTTTCCAGCTGGTTCTCATCCAGGTAAAATTCCCTGCCGAATAATGCCAGCCGTATCCCGCCTGCCCGCAGGACTGCATCCCTTCTGGCTGTTTTCTGGTATTCGGCTTCCAGCATCCTGATACTGCCGGAAAATACTGCTTTGCCCCATTTCCTGGCATCTGCTATCATTGCTTCCTGTATGCCATTGCATATCCCCCCTGTCGTGATTATTCGTTTTATTACTGTATCTTCAGATTCCCGCCGATAAATGAGATTCCGTTATCAAGCTGTAAGCTTGTCCCTATCTGCCTGAAATTTACAAAGGAATCTCCCGCGACGATCAGCGATACGGCATCACTGGCAATCGTCAGATCCTCTGCTGTTTCCAGCATAATAGAATGCGCACTTACGATGTGGATTCCCTCCGCATCTGTCAGCTCGATTCTTGTTCCCTTGTTGTTGGTGATCACGATGGAATCAGGCGTAAAACGCACTTCCTTCTGATACCTGCTCTTAAATACTTTGTGTAAAGGATCTTTTCGATCTGGGTTGTCTGTTTCCACATGCACGGAACTTAGGAATTGTAGGAAAATAAGTGATGCAGATTGCGTAGGATATTTCTTCGAGGATGCATGACAAAAAATGTAGGCGTAGCGGGCTACGGCGAGGCTTTTGGGCATGCATCCTCGGAGAAATATCCTACGCAAGATGCGTCAGTTATTTTCTACAGTTCCTTACCACAAATGCATCTCTTTCCTGATGCTGCGGTATCGTCAGACGCACCATGTCACCTGGTTCTGGCATACAGTACCAGCCTGTACCATCCGGTGTAGAATACACCATGGCATAAGGATACCAGATATTGATGGTCTGATGTGCGTTCTCATCACCCATGATCGACACCTGCACTTTATCATAAATCCTCTCAGTTTTTCTGCAAAGTGATCCAGTGCATAATCATCACTGCACTCAGATAAATAAAACCAAACTGTACTGCCTGTCTGTGACGGCGTCACCATTACACGGTACCTGGCTCCTGCACACAAATATTTCTGATAAAATGGAGCTTTCCAATCAATAGAAAATATATACATATTGTCTTTTTCATCCTCATTCTCCTTTGCAAATTGAAAATCATTATGCGCTTCCTGCCTGAGCTTTTCCATTACCTCTTCACATGAAAGGTCTGTAACATACTTCATTCTCGCTTTGTGTTTACAGCGCATCCGCGGACGTACTATATGCCGCAGTTTCAGATAAATGGACAAAAAAGATAAAAATATGACACCCTGCAGCATTCCCATTGACCATGCCTGTAAAAATCCCATCAGCAAGAATATTGCTATAAAGATAGAGAGAACGAATATCACTACCCATAATTCTATATTCTGTACTGTCCATTTCTCCTCTGCAAGAAAAACAAAATTTGTACCAGATACTGTTACGATCTGTATACTTTTCTCATCCTTATATTTTTTGAGGAAGGAACTGCTTGTTGCAATTGTCACGGTCTTTTTTCCACTACCTGTCATATATTCAATTATTACCTCATATCGTACAGGACGTGTATAATAGATTGCTCTCCACTTTTTTATTTCTGCCAGCTGAACCCTTCCATTTTCTTTTTTCATACTTATGAGTTGAAAGTTCTCAATAAAAAAATAACCCTTTCGTATGGATTT
>CANPUE010000034.1 GCA_947577185.1 uncultured Lachnospiraceae bacterium
ACAGGAAGAAACGGATTATTTGGAGGAATTGTATGTCCCGCACGCCCTTGCAGGTATTATGGCGCAGAATGGGAAACAGAAAGCCGGAGAAACAGCCGATGCAGGACTGCATTGCCTGTTACCAGTGCCGGCAGAAGGGTAAGTGCGTTTTTGATGATCAGGTAAATGAGATAGCTGCCCGTTTAGACGAATTTGGCGGAATGATTGTAGGCTCGCCCGTCTACTATGGCGGCCCGAACGGAAGGCTGACATCTTTCCTTGACCGTCTGTTCTTCAGCGCAGATGGAACAAAGTTCAGAGGGATGCTGGCGGCTTCGGTTGTGTCATGCCGCAGAGGCGGCGCAACGGCTGCCTTTGAACGGTTGAATCAGTATTTTCTGATGACAAATATGCATGTGGTTTCTTCCCAGTACTGGAATCAGATCCACGGCTTTATAGCGGAAGAAGCCAGACAGGACGAGGAAGGCCTGCAGACCATGCGTACGCTCGGCGCAAACATGGCATATCTGCTGAAAGCCGGGGAAGCTGCTGAAAACGCAGGGATTACCAAGCCTGAGTACGAAGAGGCAACATTTACGAATTTCATCAGATAAGGGGTGCAGACAGAGGGATATATTTGAAAGAGAACTGGCGGGAGAAGTCATTGCTCCGCAGACTGGTTCGGAATTCGATACGTTTCTTGCGGTACAGAGACAATCCGATGCACTGACACATAAATTGAACACTTTGCCGTATCTCGGAGATGAGATGAAGCCCTTTTTCGCCGCGATCACAGCGATAATCTCATTAATTACAGCCGCAGCGGCAATCGTTCCCTGCAGGATGCCGACAAGATCCGGCTGCGAGGCCAAAGTGGCACAGGCAATCCCGGTAAAAACGAGAGAGACGCATATAATTATTACATACTTCCATCAAGACGCAGAATACAGATATGCGGTAAAGGCTGACCGAAAAAACATGGATTTGGTCTGGATGCCATGAGAACAGTGGCAGAGAAATATGCGAGCATTATTCAGATTGAACGTGAGCTGGACAGATTTACAGTGCGGACAAATCTTTGTCTGACAGAATAAAAGAAGGCAGTATAATCCGGCTATAGTGTCCTATATCCGGATTTTTTGCTGACTGGCGTAAGTTTTTCCGGAGGTCAGAGACAGCGTTTGGAGACAGCAAGGGCAATACCTGATGCGCCCCTATAGAATTATGCGCAGAACGGTTCATATAAGCAGAGGCTGGTATCACGACGCAGTCGGGGCAATGCTCGGAACAAAGAAAGAGGACGGCGGCGCTTGTTTTGAAATTCGTTTTTACAGTCACTGAATTGTCACTTTCATTTGATATAATAAAAATGTAGCTATACAACTAAAAAATGAAAGGGGACAATCTTATGGAAATCCTAAAATGCGAGGGGATAAAAAAAGTTTACGGCTCTGGGGCTAATCAGGTAAAGGCTCTGGATGGAATTGATCTTGTTGTAAACAAAGGCGAATTTGTAGCTATTATTGGGGCATCCGGCTCCGGCAAATCAACTTTGTTACACATTCTTGGCAACGTTGATAAACCTACCGAGGGGAAAGTTGTTGTCGGGGAAACTGATATATCTGCTTCGAACAAGACGCAGGCTGCGCTATTCCGGCGTCGGAAGGTCGGGCTAATTTATCAGTTTTACAATTTGATTCCTACTCTTACCGTCCGCAAAAATATACTTATGCCTCTTCTTTTGGATAAAAAGAAACCAAATCAGGAATTTTTTGACCAGATTGTAAAATCATTGGGAATTGCCGATAAACTGGAATCACTTCCCAATCAATTATCTGGTGGGCAGCAACAGCGAGCAGCCATCGCGCGGTCACTCATTTATCGTCCCGCCCTGCTTTTGGCGGACGAGCCCACCGGAAACCTTGATCAGAAGAACTCTAAGGAAATCATTGATATGTTGAAATTGTCCAACCTCAATTTGGAACAAACCATTGTTTTTATAACGCATGATGAAAAAATTGCTCTGGAGGCAGATCGTATTATAACGATTGCAGATGGACGCATCATCAATGATGAAAGAAGGAGGTGAAGAATGTGTGGAAAGATTATTCATTAAGTTATGTAAAAAATAACCGATCCTCCAGCGTATTCATTATCATAGCCGCCTTTATTTCGGCGCTGCTTTTATCACTACTATGCAGCCTGTTCTATAACTTATGGTTTTACGATGTACAAAAACTGAAAATAGAGGAAGGCGACTGGCAGGGCCGTTTAGTTGGAGAGATCAGCACGGATGATTTGACGCTCATTGAAAACTATGCCAGCGTTGAAAAAGTTACAGTCAACGAGAATCTATCTGATGAGCAAGGAATAGTGGTAGATGTATATTTCACAAATATGGGAAATGTTTTTACAGATATGCCCAAAATTGCTGAACTTGCAGGTCTGCCAGCGGAATCTGTTTCCTGCCACTATTCACTTTTAAGCTTATACCTTATCAGAAGTGCGGAGGATCCCGCGCTTCGTTGGATATTTCCGTTCTATTTGTTAACTACGGTCATTGCCTGTCTTTCACTGATTTTGGTTATCCACAATGCCTTTGCAGTAACAATGAGCGCCCGTATCCATCAATTTGGCATCTTTTCAAGTATTGGTGCCACACCCAGGCAAATTCGGGCTTGTTTGTTGCAGGAAGCCTTTACGCTATCTACCATACCGATCATAGTTGGTAATGTGCTCGGTATTTTGATTTGTATGGGAGTTATCGAGGGGATCAATTTCGCGATGACTGATGTGCCCGGACGATTAGTGATGCCGTTTCGTTATCATCCCTTGATTCTTGTGCTGTCTCTTTTGGCTACAGTTTTGACTGTATGGATTTCCGCATGGATTCCAGCAAGAAAAATGGGCAAACTGACACCGATGGAGGCAATCAGGAACACAAACGAACTACAATTAAAAAGAAGAAAGCAATCCCGTATCTTATCCCTTGTGTTTGGTGTGGAGGGAGAACTTGCTGGAAATGCGTTAAAGGCTCAAAGAAGGTCAATGCGTACAGCCACATTATCTCTTGTGTTCTCTTTTTTGACCTTTTCTTTTATGATGTGCTTTTTCACGCTGCTGATTGTCAATCAGAACATGACATACTTTGAGAAGTATCAGGATGTTTGGGATGTGATGGTCACAGTAAAAAATACAGATATTGACGCTTTCACGGAGACGGATGCTTTACAGGAATTATATGGTGTTGAAAGCGGAGCGGTGTATCAGAAAGCCGTAGCAAAACGAATGGTTACACAAGACGAAATCAGCGAGGAATTGCAAGCAATCGGCGGATTAGAAAACGCCTCCACTCAATATGTTTCTGCTGTTGA